>JALHOD010000037.1 GCA_022843165.1 Pseudorhodoplanes sp. | reverse complement strand
AGCCAGCGATCCATCGCCCGCGTGACCTCGATGGCGACGCGCTGCACGCCCACCATGACCTGGCTGAGGAAGCGGCCGTTGATCGTGATCTTGCGCGCGGTCGCGGACATCATTGGCTCACGGGAGTTCGAATCCAGTTAGCAGATTCGGGACGGGGCTGGGCGGTCAAGAGGCTTGCGGCAATGCGCCGGCGGCAGGATCGGGATCGGCGTGTTGTGGGCGCTGGTCGCGCACGAAGTTGAATGTGGCGATGGACAAGGCCCAGATGATGCCGACCACCAGGTAATAGTGCCGCCAATGATCGGTATCGATCACGAACCCGACCGGGATCACGCCCACAAAGCTGGCATAGGTCGCGATCAGGAACGGCTGCCAGGGCGTGCGCACGATGAGGCAGCGCAGGCCGATCGCCAGCGTGAGCAGGATGAGCGAGGTGTAGGCAAAGCCCGCAATCCAGCCGAGATTGAGCAGGGTGCCCATGATCGAATTGTGCGCGGCAAGCTGGTTGATGCGCAGGAATTCCCACGGTCCCATGCCCAGCGGATAGTCGAAGATGTCGCTCAGGGCCTTGGCCTGGGTGTTGATGCGCGAACCCTCGGTGCCGGTGTCGTAGCTCTGCAGGCCGGTGCGCTGGATCAGCATCTCGCGCACGGTCTCGATCGACATCAGGATCGCAAACAGAAACGCAAAGGCGATGAGCCCGGCGATGACAAGAATGACCACCCGCTTGCGCGACTCGCGGTTCGGGCTGGTCATGAACAGCAGCCAGACCATGAGCGCGGCCGAAATGACGAAGTGAATCCAGGCCGCGCGCGAATAGGCCAGGATCAGGCCGGTGGCGAGGATCATGCTGCACACCACGCTGATCAGCCGGAAGCGGTCGGTGACAAACCCCTGGATCAGCCACAACAGGGGCGGGATCAGGAACGGCCCGAACACATTGGGGTCCTTGAATCCCGCCACCACGCGGTCGTTCAGGGTGAAGATCTCGAAGCCCGGGATCAGCTTGAAATAGCCGATCAGGCCGAGGACCGTGCCGACGACGCCCGCCAGCACATAGGCCGCGCGCAAGGTCGACAGTCGCCGCATGGTGTCCTGCGCGAACAGGCAGGCAAACACCACGACGTTCAGTCCCAGATAGAAGTGGATCATCATGAACTGCACCGAACGCGGCCGGTCCATGACGTAGAAGAACGGATAGATGCCGGAGACGTCGCGGATGATCATCAGGAAGAGAAGCGGCAGCACCTTCACGTCGATGCGCACGCGCGCCAGGAGGCAGGCGAAGACCAGAACGCCGATCAGGAACTCATAGGGCGCCGGCTGGACGAAGACGAAGAAGCTGGACAGGACGCAGAGATAGAGGACGGCATGCAGGAAATTGTCGGCCAGCCGCGACGCGGGGCGCGCCTGGATCGCGCGGCCCGTTATGAAGTAGCTGTCTGCGCGCGGTCGGGCCTCATCCAGCGTGATCAATAGGCGTTCTCGGTCTTCAGCAGCGCAAAGGGCGTGATCGCCACGATGTAGAGATCGAATAGCACCGACCAGTTTTCGATATAGTAAAGATCGTATTCGACGCGCTTCTGGATCTTTTCCTGGGTGTCGGTCTCGCCGCGCCAGCCATTGACCTGCGCCCAGCCGGTGACGCCGGGCTTGACCCGGTGGCGGGCGAAATAGCCGTCCACGGCCTCGTCATACAGCCGCTGTTCGGCCTTGGCGTTGACCGCATGCGGGCGGGGGCCGACCAGCGAGAGGTTGCCCTTGAACACTACGTTGAACAGCTGCGGCAATTCGTCGAGGCTGGCCTTGCGGATGAAGCGGCCGACGCGGGTGACGCGCGGGTCGTCCTTGGTCACGAGTTTGGAGGCGGTCGCATCGGTCGCCTCCACATACATCGAGCGGAACTTGTAGACCTCGATCAGGTCGTTGTTGAAGCCGTAGCGCTTCTGCTTGAACAGGACCGGCCCGCGGCTGTCGAGCTTGATGGCGATGGCGATCACGATCATCACCGGCAGCGCGGCCAGCAGCGCGAGACCGCCGACGATCTTGTCGAACAGCCATTTCATCACGACGTCCCAGTCGGCCATCGGCCGGTCGAACACGTCAAGCACCGGCACGCTGCCGATATAGGAATAGGAGCGGGGGCGGAACCGCAGCTTGTTGATATGCGCGGCGAGCCGGATGTCGACCGGAAGCACCCAGAGCTTCTTCAGCATCTGCAGAATGCGGCTTTCGGCGGTGATCGGCAGCGAGAAGATCACCAGATCGATGCGCGTGCGCCGCGCGAATTCCACGAAATCGTCGACCGTGCCGAGCTTTTCCAGGCCGCCGCAGGTATTCGGCGAGCGTTCGTCGCTGCGGTCGTCGAACACGCCGACGATGCGGACATCGCTGTCCTGCTGGCTCTGCAACGAGGCGATCAGGTTGGCGCCGGGTTCGCCGCCGCCGACGATTGCTGTGCGGCGCGTCAGCCGTCCTTCGCGCATCCAGTGCCGCACCAGCGTGTAGAGGATCGTGCGCTCGATCAGAAGTACCAGAATCCCGACAATAAAGAATGTGACGAACCAGACGCGCGAGAACCAGATGTCGAACTTGCCGAGGAAGGACACCGCGGTTGCGATCAGGAAGACGATCGACCAGGCCGATACCAGCCGCGCCATCTGTCCGACCGGACGCCGGAAGGCGTGGACCTGATAGATGTCGGCGGCCTGGAAGACGACGATGCTCAGCGCCGCGATGATGGCGATGGCCATTCCGTAGGTCCATTCGAAGCCGTGCTGAGGCACGACATAGACCAGATAGGCGATGGCGCCGACCAGCGTGATGAGCGCGCATTCGATGGCGCGAACGAAACCTGCCACCACGATCGGTGAATAGGCCGACACCGTCTGCTCGGAGGCGGCGGCGATCGCCGCCGGCGACAGTATTCTCGGCCCGCGCGGCGCAGCCGCGTTGCCGGACAATGTTGCAGATGCAGCCGATGCCGCGCTCAGCATGTCGCGAGCGTTCATTTCAACCATTTACGCCACCCTGACGGAGGCTTTTGTCGTGCGGTTTGTCCGCACGCTGCCTCTTTGTCGGGAACGGTCTTATCGGAAAAAATTCAACAAAAGCTTATTGCATTTTAGCTTTTGTTGGCCGCAATCGCGGTGCGATAGGCGGCGATTCCGTTTTCGACCATGTCATTAACGGAGAAAGTGGTGCGGATGCGCTGTTGCAGCAAGCGGGCGTTAACGCCCATGCTTTCCGGATGGTTAATGGCCTGGCGCAGGGTGTCGGCAAGTGCGGCACTGTCGCCCGGCGCAATCAGCAGTCCGGATTGCGGTCCGAATATTTCCGGAATGCCGCCGGCGCGGGTGGCCACCAGCGGCTTTCCCGCCGCGGCAATTTCCAGAACGATGTAAGGCAGCGATTCCTTGCGGGACGGAACCACCACCAGCCGGCCCAGTGCAAAGGCCTTGCGGGCCGGCATCGGCTTGTGGAACCGCACCGCGTCGTTCAGCCCCAGTCTCCCGGCCCGGTCGTGCAGCGTGCCGCGGTCGGGTCCGTCGCCGACAATGGTAGCGGTCAGGCGCAGCCCGGATTGGCGCAGGCTCGCGAGCGCCTGAAGCAGCACATCGACACCTTTGATATCCCGCAACTCGCCGATATAGAGCAGGTCGCTCGCATCGGGATCGAGCGGCACGTCCTGGAATTCCTGCTCGCTGACGCCGTTGCGGACCACGCGCACGATCGCGGCGGGCGTTCCGATGAGATCGCTGAAGCTTTGCTGGGCGAAGTCGCTTTCGAACAGGAACAGCTCGGTGCGCGCCCTGAGAATCTTCTCAAGCGTGATGTACAGCAGTCCGGCCGGACTGCCCGGCCGGTAATGCAGCGTTCCGCCATGCGGGGTGTAGACCCGGATGGCGCGGCCACGCGGTGTTGCCAGCCGTGAATAGGCGGCACCCTTCGCGCCATGTCCATGCACCACATCGGGATTAATGGCGGCGACTCGGGAGGCCACATGCCGCACGGCCATGACATCGCCAAGGCCGATATGACGGCCCATCGGCATGCGCGTGATGCCGAGGACGCAGCGGTCTGAAATGCGCCGCAGGGTGTCTTCGGCCTGCGCGCCGCCGGTGGTGCTGTCGGTCACGAGTCCGACCTGATGTCCGCGCGCGGATTGTCCCTCGGCAAGATCCACCACATGCCGGAACAATCCGCCGACCGGCGAGCGAAAGACGTGGAGAATTTTCAGCGGGTTGTCGGGCGCCGACATGTTCACAGCCATCGTTCACTGATGGTGACGGTGTCGCCGGGACGGATCGGGTAATTGAGCGGCACTTTCTGGCGCAGCATCTGGCCGTTGACGGTGCGGGTCAGGGTGATGCTCTT
>JALHOD010000036.1 GCA_022843165.1 Pseudorhodoplanes sp. | reverse complement strand
TTGGCACTTTTCGGACTAGCCGACGTTGCCCACGCATGTCCGTTCATTGATGCGAACCGGACTCGACCTTGGTGGTAAGCGGTGTTCCGCGGTCACCTTCCTGATGATGTCCTGATCTGCGAGTCTGGTGGTTCTCATAACCGTTAGGCTTAGAATGGACACAGTGGATAATGCTATCACTAAGCCGGTTCATCGGCTTGAGGTGTTCACCGGTGCGGGTCGTCGGCGAACGTGGAGCGACGAGGAAAAGGCACGGATCGTCGCTGAGATCGTAGTGAGCGGCGAGTCTGTCTCTGCCGTAGCCCGACGGCATGGACTGTCGCCGCAGCAGTTATTTGGCTGGCGCCGGGGATTGCAAGCGTCCCAGACGGCTCTTTCGCATGCTGAAGGGCGGCCAGCGGGGCAAGCCAGCCGGTAGCGCGGTCCTTGCCCACAGCCATCCATTGGGTCTGCAGCAGAAAATCGCCAAGAAAATGCTTGATGACGAAGGTCCCATAGAGCGCTGCGAATGCGACACCGGACGAGGCCATGGCGGGTGTTCCCAAGCGAAGTCGATTCACGCCGGCGGAGCGGCAGAGTGTTCGCGTTCGAGCAAGGCTTTTGCCTGCGTCAAATCGGCGGTGCCGAAGCCCTCGGCGAACCAGCCGTAGACTGAAGCCAAGACGTCTTGAGCCTTCTGCGGCTTGCGCTGATCGCGCCAAAGACGCGCCAGGTTGATGCCCGCTCGCAGTTCGAAGGATTTTGCCTGCTGCTCGCGCGCCACCGATAGAGCTCGCTCGAAATGCGTCTTGGCCGCGTCGGGTTCAGCGCACATCAACGCAATTTCTCCGGCAATCCGGTGTATTTCGGCTTCGCACCACTTTTCCTTGGTTGTTTCCGCCGCCGTCAGCGCTTCGCCGATGCAGCGCGTCGCGTCACCGACTTGTCCAGCCGCGGCATAAGCCTGTGCCAAACATGATAAATACCACGGCGCATAGGCGGTCGCTCCTGTCGACCGCATCGCGGCTATCCCGGACTTGATCACGGGCAGCGCATTCGAGGCTTCGCCAGTAAGCATCAGTATCCAACCTTGCAGTAGCGTTCCGTATGCTTTCCAATATGTGGACCCTTTTTCGTCGGCGAATGCGACAAGCTCGTCGGCAAGCGAGTTTGCCACCGTGTAGTTTCCACAGCGGATCAGCGTTATCGATGTATGGGATAGTGCAAACATCAACGTACCGGCGTGACTGATCTCGCGGGCATCTCCGAGAGCGTATTCCACGTCGGCGAGTGCTGCTTCGGGATAGCCGAGCGCCCACAGGGCCAACGCCCGCCACGACAAAATTGTCACCCGGACGTCGTGGCCAAATCGCGTGGCTAGAAGACGATGCTCACCCGGCTCGTAGATCGCAAATGCGCGGTCGAGATGCATACGTCCGGCCGCGATGTCGCCCACAAGCACCAGCGAGATGCCCATGAGAAGGTGCCCGATCATGAGCGGGACTGTGGTGATCTGGTTCTGAGCGACGGCCTGAAATTGCGCGGCGAGCTCACATACGACGTCGCCTTTGAATGCCATACGGTTCACGACCCAAAAGCCGTAAAGGACCGAGAACAGCACCAGTGGATCTTCGGATGGCTCTCCCAGCACCTCCGCTTTTTCGATCAACGAACGGGCCTGATCGAACGCCGCTTTTGTTTCGGGCGATGCGTGTCCCTTGGTGTGGATCAGCGCATTCGCGAGCTGAACCTGCAGCTTGATCTGTTCGCGGCGCAATGCTGCCGTGCCCGGCAAATCCGCGATCTGTCCGAGGGCGCGCGCGAACTGCTCCGCGGCTTCGATGAGTGCCGAGCGCGCCAGCGACCGCTGTCCCGCTTTGCCCCAGAAGCCCACGGCTCTCTCGATCAGGCCGGCTTCGGTGTAGTGTCGCGCCAGCAGTTCCGGCTGGCTCTCGGCGATCTCGGTAAAATCCTTCTCGACGGCTTCGGCAATACGGGCGTGAATCGCGCGCCGCGGCTCGCGCAGCAGCGTGCCATAAGCCGCGTCCTGTACCAGGGCGTGATTGAACAGATATGTCGCATTCGGCGGCTCGCCCTGGCGGAACAACAAACCGGCCGCAATCAGCCGGTCCAATGCCGGTGCCAACTCGCCCTCCGGCTTGCGCACCGCCGACGCCAATAGGGCATGGGAGAACTCGCGGCCGATCGCCGCCCCGACCTGCGCCATCTCCTTGGCGGGGCCGAGGCGGTCGAGCCGTGCCATCAGCGACGCGTGCAAGCTTGCAGGGACCGCCAGCGCCGGGGAGGGGACCCCGGCTGCGGTCTGCCGCGCTTCGCCCTCGCTCTCGCTCTCGGCTTCGAGCACGGCCTTGGTCATTTCTTGAACGAACAGCGGAATGCCGTCGGCGCGTTCGAGAATGTCCTGAAGGATTCCCGGCGGCAGCAGCTTTTTGCCGGCGACCCGCGCGATCATGGCCTCAACGTCGCGCGGCGCGAGCCGGTTGAGGGTGAGGGCCGTCACGTTCGGCCGGCCGATCCAGATTGGTGCGAACTCGGGCCTGAAGGTCACGATCAACAGCACGCGATGCGACGTGATCCCGTCAATCATCCGGCCCAGCGCCTCCAGGCTGGTCGGATCGATCCAATGCACGTCTTCGAAGATCATCAGTACCGGGTTTAGGCGCGCGTGGGACTCGATTTGCGCTATGAGCGATTCCAACGTCTTTTGCCGCCGCTGTGCCGGCGTCAGGTTAAGCGTGGGATAGCGGCCATCGTTTTGTAGTGACAACATCTCAGCAAAGAGCGAGCGGTCCTCGATAGAGGTTGAGGTATGCGCCAGCATCGCATCGAGCTTGTCGAGCTTCGTTTGCGGATTGTCGTCATGCGTAAATCCCGCGGAACGCTCGAACTGGCCGATGACCGGATGAAACGCGCTATCGGTGTGTTGCGGTGAACAGAAGTAGCGCAAACGCATGTGCCGCTCTGTGGCGACGCGCTCCAGCATCGCGGCAGTAAGGCCCGACTTGCCAATGCCAGCTTCGCCGGAAAGCAAAACGATCTGTCCGGCACCGGCCTGGGCTCTCGACCAGCGCCGCATCAGCAAATCGAACTCCTCTTCCCGTCCGACAAGGGTGGCCGGTCCGGCCGAGTGCAGCGCCTCGAAGCGGCTTTCTATGGAGTTCGTCCGTAGCGCCGCCCAGGCTCGGGCCGGCCGCGCGATGCCCTTGAGGTCTTTGGCGCCGAGATCTCGCAGCTCAAACAGATTTCCGACAAGCCTGCGCGTGCTGTCGGCGATGACGACCATGGCGGGCTCCGCAATTCCTTGCAGGCGCGCTGCAAGGTTCGGTGTATCGCCGACGATGCCGCGCTCCTGTGCTTCCCCCGATCCGGTCAGGTCGCCGACCACAACCAGCCCCGTCGCGATCCCAACTCGCACCTGCAGCGGCGAGCCAGCCGCCGTATCAAGCTTGGGTACTGCCTCGACAAGCGCCAACCCGGCTTGCACGGCGCGCTCAGCGTCGTGTTCGTGGGCCTGAGGATAGCCGAAATAGGCCAGCACACCATCGCCCATATATTTAGCGACGAAACCGCCATTGCGCTGGACCAGCTCCGCGCAGCAGCGGTGATAGGTGCCGATGATCGCCCGCAAGTCCTCGGGATCGAGCCTGGCCGACAGCGCGGTCGAGCCGACCAGGTCGCAAAACATCACGGTGAGCTGACGGCGCTCAGCGCTGTCCTGCGGCGCCGCAGTTGTCGACGTTGCCGGCGGCGCGGCCGGAGCCCCGTCGAGTTCGCCAATCGCACGCAGCAGTTTACGTCGATCGCCGAGGACGACACCGACGTCCTTCAGGTCCTGATCGGTCAGGTCGCGGAGGACCGAAAAATCGATGCGGTTTTCGGCGAAAGCCTGGACATATTCAGACATACCAAGCTTTTCGAGCCACTGAGCGATCTGCTGCATTCGTTCCCTTAGACAAATTCGTCGTGGCCTATCCGCTCCTGGATTAAGGCGAGAGAGAGCCTATCCAAAAATGCACCCTGAAAGCGTCAACGTCGCGAGCTTCAGACCCGGCGGTAGCCGACGAGCGTGAAGTCCTCGACATCGGGCAAGTTCACAATGATATTTTCCGGCGAGCGGCAGGCCAGCCACCAGAGCTCTTCCGTCGTGCTCATGTTGACTTCGAGATGGGGGATGAAGGGCGGCACAAACATGAAATCGCCCTCCGATAAATCGACGAACTCTTGGAAGTCTTTACCGAAATAGACGCGGGCATGGCCTGAAAGCACATAGGCGCCGGTCTCGGCTTCGCCATGATGGTGCGGCAAGGACCGGAAGCTAGGCGGGTTGCTGGCCTTGCCAAACCAGATTTTGGTCGCCGGCGTATGTTGCGGTCCGACCCCCGTCATGAATTTCAATCCGCCCGATTGCCCCGTGTTGCCGTGCTCGTGGCCATTCTTGGTGATTAAAATCCGACCATTTGAAACCATCATAAACACCCCATCCGCCCGATGTGCAGCTTTTCACCGATATATCTAATAAACAATCACATAACCAAGCGTGGCTCGCAATCAGGTCAGTTCGTTCTCCAGCAAGCGCATCCT
>JALHOD010000035.1 GCA_022843165.1 Pseudorhodoplanes sp. | reverse complement strand
CGCGCGGCCGGCCCGGGCGGCGGCGGCGGCGAACGGCGCGCCGAACGGGCCGCTGGCGCGGGCCGCCGATCACTATCGCGAAATCTTTTCCCGCTTTGTCGACGGCACGCCCGCCCCCTCGCCCGCGCCGGTTCCCAATGACCTGCAGCGGCGAGCGGTCGACATCAAGGGAGCGGCCTATTTCCTCGATGCGTCGCAGGCGGGCATCTGCCAGATCCCGGACCGGGCCTGGCTGTCCGGCGCGCAGCCACCCGCCCATCCCTTCGCGGTCGTCATCATGGTCGAGCGCCCGCGCCTGCCCGAGCCCGACAACTTGGCGCGCGGCTGGGTCGCGCCTGCGCTTGCGACCATCGCGGACATGCGCGCGGCCGAGATCGCGGTCTGCATCGCCGGCCACATCCGCAGCATGGGATTTGCCGCCCGCGCGCATATCGCCGGCCATACGCTGCTCGATTCCGAGCGGCTGGCGGTGCTGGCCGGACTCGCCGTGCGCGGCGCCGACGCGCGCATCCGCAATCCCTGGCTCGGCGAGAATTTCTCGCTCGCGGTCGTGACCACCGACTACGCATTGCAACCCGACCGCCCGCTGGGCGCCGGCGCGCTCGATCGATCGCTGGCCCGGCGGATCGCCGAATGGTGGGGGATCAACGGCGCGCGTTCGGGCCGCGAGCGCAACCGCCGCGCCCGGCGCGCCACCCATCTCAGCCATTATCCGATGGAGCAGGTCAAACGCGTGGAGCGTCCGACCACGCTGATCCTCGACGACGAAGTCCCGCAGGTTCCCAAGCGCGCCGCCTTCTTTCAGCGCGCGCTGCATGGCGATCTCGGCGACAAGGCCAAGACCGAACGCAGCCGATTCGCATTCAAGACGCCGCTGTCCTTCAGCATGGTGCAGATCATCCGCGCGCTGGTGCCGTTCCAGAACGGCGCGGTCGACGAGACGGCGGACCGCCCTGCGCATCCCGACATGGAGGCGAATGCACGCGCGATCAAGTCGCTGTCCTACGTGCTCGGCGCCGATCTCACCGGCATCTGCGAAGTCCCCCGCTATGCGTGGTTCTCGCACAAGGACGACGGCAGCGTGCTTGCGCCTTACCACCGTCATGCAGTGACGATGCTGATCGATCAGGGCTTCGACACCATGGAGGGCTCGAGCGGCGACGACTGGATTTCCGGCTCGCAATCCATGCGCGGCTATCTGCGTGGCGCCGTGATCGCCGGAATCATGGCGGAATTCCTGCGCGCGCTCGGCTATTCCGCTCGCGCACAGACCAATGCCGATTCCGATGTGCTGCATATCCCGCTGATCCTGTGGGCGGGCCTCGGCGAACTCAGTCGCATCGGCGAACTGGTGCTGAATCCCTTTGTCGGTCCGCGTTTCAAGTCGGTGGTGCTGACCACCGATTTCCCGATGCAGACGGACAAGCCGATCGATTTCGGACTGCAGACCTTCTGCGGCAATTGCCTGAAATGCGCGCGCGAATGCCCCTGCGACGCGATCCCCTTCGGCGACAAGGTGATGTTCAATGGCTATGAAATCTGGAAGCCGGACGTCGAGCGCTGCACGCGCTACCGGCTCACCAATGCCCGCGGTTCGGCCTGCGGACGCTGCATGAAGACCTGCCCCATCAACAAGGTGGTGGATGCCGACGGCGCCGTGCTGACGCGCATCGCAAGCTGGCTCGGGGTGAACGCCATGTGGCTGAAGCCGCTGATGGTGCCGATCGCGACCCGCATGGATGACCGGCTGGGCAACGGCCGGCGCAATCCGGCCAAGAAATGGTGGTTCGACCACGAGATCGTGGACGGCATTGCGGTCGGCGCCAAGGCGACCAACGCCCGCGATATCGATCCGGCCCGGAAGGTCGATCCGGCGCACCAGAAGATGGCCTATTACCACGCGAGCATGATGCCGCCGCCCAACGATCCGGCCGCGCATGCGGTCGACCGCAAGACGGCGATGGCGGCAAAGGATCTGCTGGAAACGCCGGAGCAGGCGCGGGCACGCAAGGCGACAGGCGGCGCCGCGCCGGCGCATTACAAGGCCGCGCCGCCAAAGGACCTGGCCGGCGCCGGCGCGCCGGACCTGCGCGGCCCGTATCGCTGAGGCACACGCGAATGAAACCATGGCAGATCGCGGCCGCCGCCGGCGCCATTGCCGTCGTGGTGCTGCTCGTTGTCGGCATCGAGCGCCAGCGCCACTGCCGCTATGCCGGGGGTGTTCACTGCGAGACCTTCGGGATCAGCCTCGGCAAATATGGCGGCCCGCAATCCCGCTGACGCCAGGCGTGAGGAGAACCAGATGTTCTCATCTTATCCCGCGGCCTGGATCAGGCGGTCGGCGGCGGCGCGGGCCTCGTTGGTGATCTCGGCGCCAGCCAGCATGCGGGCAATCTCCTCGCGGCGGCGTTCGGCGGCGACCGAGGTGACGCGCGTGGCCACCCGCTTGCCGCGATCAAGCGCATCCTTGGCAATGACGTAATGGCGGTCGGCGCGGGCGGCGACCTGCGGCGCATGCGTGACGGCGAGCACCTGCACCCGCGCGGCCAGCGCCGCCAGCCGTGCGCCGATGGCGTCGGCCACCGCGCCGCCGACGCCGGTATCGATCTCGTCGAAGATCAGGGTCGGCGCCGAGCCGCGATCGGCCAGCACGACTTTCAATGCCAGCAGGAAGCGCGCGAGTTCGCCGCCGGAGGCCACCTTCATCAGCGGGCCGGGCCGCGTGCCGGGATTGGTCTGCACCCAGAATTCCACGCGGTCGATGCCGTGCGGCCCGGCCAGCGCTGCGTCGCTGTCGACCTGCGTCGTGAACGCCGCGCGTTCGAGCCTGAGCGGCTTGATTTCGGCACTCACCGCCTTGTCGAGCGCCGCGGCCGCCTTCCGGCGCGCCGCCGACAGCTTGTCCGCCGCCTTGCGGTAGATCTGGTCGGCGTCCTGCGCCGCCTTTTCAAGCGCCTCGAGCTTTTCCGCGCCGGCGTCGATGAGCGCGAGATCGCCCGCGTATTTTTCCGCCAGCTTGGCGAGCGCGTCGACCGGCGTGTTGTATTTGCGGCCGGCGGCGCGCAAGGCGAACAGACGCTCCTCGATGCGCTCCAGTTCATGCGGATCGAAATCGGCGGTGCGCAAGGCGGCTTCGAGATGGCTGCGCGCGTCCTCGATCGCGTGCAGCGCGATGTCAAGCGCCCGCACGGCCGGTTCCACCAGTTGCGGCGCCTGCACGCTGCGCCGTTCCAGCCGGCGCACCGCGGCCGAGAAGGCCGGCACCGGCGAGGACGACCCCGCCACCGCCTCGTGCGCGTCCTGCAGGTCGCCTGCGATCTTTTCCGCCTGCATCATCGCGGTGCGGCGGGCGGCCAGCAGGGTCTCCTCGCCCGCCTCGGGCGCCAGCTTGGTGAGTTCGGCCACCGCGTGGCGCAGATAGTCGGCCTCGCGCTGCGCACGCTCGATGTCGCGGCGATGCGCTTCGACCGCCTCGGCTGCCGCCCGCCGCGCGTCCCAGCGCCGCTCGATATTCGCCGCATCACCGTCGAGGCCGGCATAGGCGTCGAGCAGCCGGCGATGGGTCGCGGCATCGACCAGAGCGCGGTCGTCATGCTGGCCGTGAATTTCCACCAGCGCCGCGCCAAGACTTTTCAGCGCCTGCACGCTGACCGGCTGGTCGTTGACGAAGGCGCGGGTCTTGCCGTCGGCGAGTTGCACGCGCCGCAGGATCAGCAGATCCTCGTCGGTCTCGATGCCCTGCGCCCGCAGCAGCTTCCAGACCGGATGGCGGGCGGGCACGTCGAACACCGCCGTCACCTGCCCCTGCTCGGCGCCCTGCCGCACCAGCGTCGCATCGCCCCGCGACCCCAGCGCCATGGCAAAGGCATCGAGCAGAATCGATTTGCCGGCGCCGGTCTCGCCGGTGACCACGGCCAGGCCCTTCTCGAATTCCAGATCGAGCTTGTCGATCAGGACGATGTCGCGAATGGACAGGCGGGTTAGCATGGTGTGAGGCCCTCGTCGCAACGGGCCCGTGCCGGGATATCGCACCCGCGAATCCCCAAAAACCTGCCGGCGCCGCGACAAGAACAAAAGCAGAACATTGGAGTTTTGGCAACTGGTTTTTGCGGAACGCGGCCAGGGCCGGTTTGCCCAAGCTCAGCGGCCTGAGGGGGACCGCGCCGGCCGACCGGAGCGGGCCGGAGGACAGGCAGACTAGCCGATTCGGACCGGGACGCTCAGGCGCTGCGCTTCTTGAACAGCTTGCTGATCCAGGAATCCTTGTTCTCGTTCGGCTCGGCGCCGCCGGTGCGAACCAGGCGGTAGGCGTCCTGGTACCAGCGGCTGTCGGGGAAGTTATGCCCGAGCACGGCGGCGGCGGTCTGCGCCTCCGGCACGATGCCGAGCGCCATGTAGGACTCGGTCAGCCGCATCAGGGCTTCCTCGACATGGCGGGTGGTCTGGTATTGCGTGACCACAATCTTGAAGCGGTTGATCGCGCCCGTGTAGTCCTTGCGCTCAAGATAGTAGCGGCCGACCATCATCTCGCGGCCGGCGAGCTGGTCGCGCGCGATATCCAGCTTCTTCTTGGCGTTGGTGGCGTATTCGGAATTCGGATATTTGCGGACGACCTCGTCGAGCGCGGACATCGCCTTGTCGGTGCGGGCCTGGTCGCGGGTCACGTCGGGGATCACGTCGAAATAGGACGACGCGATCAGGAACTGCGCATAGGCCGCGTCCGAACTGCCGGGATGCAGCGTGACATAGCGCGTCGCGGCGTTGATCGAGTCGTCGTATTCCTTCGCCTCGTAATAGGCGTAGGCCTGCATGATGAGCGCCTTGCGCGCCCAGTCCGAATAGGGATGCTGGCGGTCGACTTCCTCGAATTTCTTGGCGGCGTCCTTGTAGTCGCGCTTCTGCTGCAGAAGGTAGAGACCTTCATTGTAGAGCTTGTCGGCGGGATCATCAGGGATCTGCAGGTCGTCCTTGGCGGCGCAGCCGGCGAGCGGAACCACCAGCACGAGGAGCAGCAACAGCGCGTGACGGCGGATGCCCGAGGCAAGCCGCGCCCAGAACGTCGCCGGATCAGTCTTCGCCGAACGCACCGTCATTCGAATACAAATTCCCCAGACAGAAGCCGCAGCCTCTCCCACCGCGCCTGTTTACCCAAAAAAGCCTGCGACCCCAAGCGGCGAGGACCGGTTTGGGGGCACAATCAGCCGGGAATAAGGCGGAAGGTTAAGGGCTTAACGCCAACAGGCCCTTATGAGACGTCCGGACCATAGGCCGGGGCCAGATGGCCCGTCGCCACGTCGGCATGACCACGCACCCGGCGCGGCGCCGCCATCGGCGCTTCCACCAGACGCCAGGCGGTCGGATCGGACATCAGGGCCACCAGCACCGAATGGTTGAGCTGGTGGCCGCCGCGCACCGAGCGATAGGCGCCAAGCAGCGGGGCTCCGGCCAAGGCCAGATCGCCGACCGCATCGAGCGCCTTGTGGCGCACGAATTCGTCGGCATAACGCAGACCTTCCGAATTCAGCACGCGATTCTCGCTCAGAACCAGCGTGTTTTCGAACGACGCGCCCAGCGCCTTGCCCGCGCTCCACAGCGCCGACACGTCCTTCATGAAGCCGAAGGTGCGGGCGCGCGACAGGTCGCGGCGGAAGGTTTCGGGCGTGACGTCGGTGTCGAAAATCTGGTGGCCGATCAGCGGCGTGTCGAAGTCGATTTCGATCTCGACGCGCAGGCCGTGTTCATAGGGACGAAGCTCGCCGAAGGCCTCCCCGCGCGCGACGCGGACCGGCTTGAGCACTTCGATATAGCGGCGCGGCGCCGACAGATTTACGATTCCGGCTTGGTCGATGGCGTCGACGAACGGCGCCGAACTGCCGTCACCGATCGGCACTTCCGGACCGTCGAGCTCGATCACGACGTTGTCCACGCCGAGGCCGCGCAGGGCGGCGAGAATGTGTTCGGCGGTGGAGCACAGCACGCCCGAGGCGTCGCCGAGAACGGTGGCCAGTTCAGTCGCCGTCACCGAGCGGTAATCGGCGCGGACCTCACGGTCGCGGCCATCGGCGTCGGTGCGTGTGAAAACAATGCCGGTATTTGCGTCGGCCGGATTGAGCGTCAACGTGACCGGAAGACCCGAATGCACGCCAATGCCCGAAATCACAGCCTGCTCGCGAAGCGTGGTTTGCCTGACGGCTTTCATACGCTTGTTCCGCAACTTGTCGGCTGGACGCTGCTGAGAAACCGCAGCGCATTCCCCCGAGATGAACCCCAAATGCGACGTCGTCTTTTTTTCGCCCAGAAATCCGGAAGACCTCACGGATACTCTGTTTACCGTCCCCTAGGCGAAAACCCCTTTTGGTGAGAGAACCTTAGCCATGCCGGCGGGTCCCTCAAAGTCACGCTTTTTTACCATTTGTTACCTTCAAGTGGCCGCATTCGGGTCGCCGGCCTGCCTTATTTCCAAACGGACCCCGGAAAAATGCGGCATCGCAGCCCCTGCGACGCGTGCCGCAGGGTATGTCACGAACCGCCCTTCCTGGCTAAAGCACAAAATATTTCAACACCTTACAAGACCCCAGCCAAACAAAAACCCCGGCCCAGGGGCCGGGGTTTTGAATTGTGGCAACGGAACCTTCAGGTGGCCTGGCGGCGCAAGAAGGCCGGAATATCGAGGTGATCGTCCTCCGCCGAGTTATTCACAGGTGCCTGGCGGCCGTGGACATCCAGTCCCTGCGGCGCGCGCGGGGCGTAGTCGGAGACCGGACCGCGATTCTCGACCGGACGGGGGTCCTGCCGTGATTCGGGCCTCGGCGCCGGACGCGGCGGCATCCGGTCGAAGGCCGGCGGTGCCGCGTGCATCGGCGGCTCGACCGCCTGGGGCGCATCCTCGACCTTGCGGCCGAGGCCGGCCGCCGCCAGCCGTTGCAGCAGCGTCATGCGCTGCTTTTCCGGATGGTCGGGCTCGGCCATGTCGCCCTGCTTGGCGCGCAACTGGCGCTGCGCGGGGGCCGGCAATTCCTCGATGCGCGGCATGCGCGGACGCTGCGCGATCCGTTCCGGCTGCGGCGGCATGAAGACCGGCGGCATCTCGCGCTGAACCGGCTCGGCCTGCGGCTGCTCGATGAACAGCGACGGCTTGGGCGGCATCGCGCGGAGCGTGACGTCGTCGATCGACATCGGCTGCGACAACGCGGCGGCGACCGCCGCAGTCGCGGCCTGTTCGACCGCCGCATGGGTCGGAACCGCCGGACGCGGCGCCTGCGGCGCGGCGACACGTTCCACGCGCTCCGGTGTGCGTTCGGCAATCCGCGCCGCTTCGGCGCGGGCGCGCTGCACCGATTCCGGCGCCTTCTGCACCGCCGGCACGCGGTCGACGCCGGTGGCGACGACCGACACGCGGATGATGCCGTCCAGGCTTTCGTCGAAGGTGGCCCCGACGATGATGTTGGCGTCCTTGTCGACTTCCTCGCGCACACGGGTGGCGGCTTCGTCGACTTCGTACAGCGTCAGGTCCTTACCGCCGGTGATCGACACCAGGAGGCCCTTGGCGCCCTTCATCGACGAATCGTCGATCAGCGGATTGGCGATCGCCGCTTCCGCGGCGGTCAGCGCGCGCTTCTCGCCGGAGGCTTCGCCGGTGCCCATCATCGCCTTGCCCATCTCGCTCATTACCGCGCGGACGTCGGCGAAGTCGAGATTGATCAGGCCTTCCTTGGTCATCAGGTCGGTGATGCAGGCCACACCCGAATAGAGCACCTGGTCGGCCATCGCGAAGGCGTCGGCGAAGGTGGTCTTCTCGTTGGCGACCCGGAACAGATTCTGGTTCGGGATGATCAGAAGGGTGTCGACGAATTTCTGCAATTCGACGATGCCGGTCTCGGCGTAGCGCATGCGGCGGTCGCCCTCGAACTGGAACGGCTTGGTCACCACACCAACGGTGAGGATGCCAAGTTCGCGCGCCACTTTGGCGATGACGGGGGCGGCCCCGGTGCCGGTGCCGCCGCCCATGCCGGCGGTGACGAACACCATATGCGCGCCGTTGAGATGATCGCGGATCTCGTCGATCACCTCCTCGGCGGCGGCGCGGCCGACCTCCGGCTGCGAGCCGGCGCCCAGACCTTCGGTCACCTGAACGCCCATCTGGATGATGCGTTCGGCCTTCGACATGGTCAGCGCCTGCGCGTCGGTATTGGCGACGACGAAATCGACGCCCTGCAGACCGGCTGCAATCATGTTGTTGACGGCGTTGCCCCCGGCTCCGCCGACCCCCAGCACGGTGATCCGCGGCTTCAGCTCACGGATGTCGGGGACTTTCAGATTGATGGTCATGTCAGCCTCATTGCTACGCGGGCGTTGAGAACGTCCCCGGCCCGACCGGTCCGCCGCCAGCCCGTCCAGGGATCCTGCGATCGGGTCATCAGAAGCTCTCCTTCAGCCATCGTCCGACCCTTGAGAAATAGCCGCCCGTTCCTGTCATCAGATGCCGCGTTCGCCGCGGTTCGAAATGTTCGAGATGCGCCGCCTGGGGATAAACCAGTAGTCCCGTGGCGACGGCGTAAGCCGGTCCCTTGGCCACGTCCGGCAGCCCGGCAATGCCGAGCGGACGTCCGATCCGCACCTGGCGCCGCAGGATGCGGGTGGCAAGTTCGGTGAGGCCGGTGAGCTGGCTGGCGCCGCCGGTCAGCACGACGGTCGCGCCCGGCTGGGCGGCGAACGGAGACGCCGCCAGACGGTCGCGCACCATTTCCAGGATTTCCTCGACGCGCGGCTGGATGATTTTCACCAGCGTCGCGCGGGAAATCACCTGAGGCGGTTCACGCAAATCGCCGCTCACCGCAGGCACCGTGATCATGTCGCGCTCATCAGCTCCACCTGACAACACAGTGCCATAGAACGCTTTGATTCGCTCGGCATCCGCGATGCGCGCATTGAGTCCGCGGGCCAGATCCATGGTGACGTGCTGCCCACCCAGCGCGAAGCCGTCGGCATGAACGAAGCGCCCGCCGGAGAAGACCGCGATGGTGGTGGTGCCGGCGCCCATGTCCACGACGGCGGCGCCCAGATCGGCCTCGTCGTCGGCCAGGACCGACAGGCCGGCGACATACGAGGAGGCCGCCATGGCCTCGACGTCGAGATGGCATTGCTCGACCGCCAGCATCAGGTTGCGCGGGGTCGCCGCGTCGGTGGTGACCACATGCATGTCGAGGCCGAAATGGCGGGCCAGCATGCCGCGCGGTTCCCGGATACCGTGAACGTCGTCAAGAGCATAGCCCAGCGGCAGCGAGTGCAGCACCACGCGGCCGTCGCGCACCGAATGCCGGTTGCCGGCCGACAGCAGGCGGGCGATGTCGCCGTCGCCGATGGTCGGGCCCGCGACGTTGACCGAGGCGGTGTAGCTTTCGCTGCCCGGCCGTCCCGCCGACACCGAGAGCGCCACCGATTCGAGCTGGACGGAGGCCGACTGCTCGGCCAGTTCCACCGCATGGCGGATGGCGTCCTCGGCCTGATTCAGATTGGCGACATTGCCGGCCTTCATGCCGGCCGATTCGACATGGCCGAGGCCGATGATTTCCACGCTGTGCGACCGGCGGCGCAGCGCCTCGCGCGGCGATTGCGGCTGCAGGCGCGCGATCATGCAGACGGTCTTGCTGGTGCCGAGATCGAGCGCCGCCACCAGCGCGCGCCGTTTCGGCGACACCGGCTTCATCTTGGGCGCGAGGCCGTAATGCAACCCGTTCATGCGTCGCCTGCTTTCCGCCTGGTCTTCTTGTCCTTGAGCGCCTCGTCGCGCGCGAGCGTGCGGTCCTGCGCGGCGGCGTCGGACAGGCGCACCGTGACGCGGTCGGCCAGCCGCAGATCGATGGCGGTGATGTCGCGCGACAGCAGCTTCTTGTCGCGGTCGAGCGCGATCAGGGTTTCGATGGCGCGTTCGGGTTCGGCTTCCGGCAGCCGCACATCGATTCCGTTTTTCAGCTTCAGGTTCCAGCGCCGCTCGGCGACCAGCACATAGGCGCGCACCTCGTCGCGGATCGCCGGATAGCGATCCATCAGGCCGATGAATTGCGCCGCGCGCTGTTCGGCGCCGCGGCCCACCACCAGCGGCAGCCGCGCGAATTGCGGCGCGACATAAGGCTCGACGACGGTGCCGTCATTGGCGATCACCGCCACGCGGCCGTCTTTCTGCCAGAGCGCATAGGCCTGCCGCTCGGTGATCGAGATGTGCAGCCGGTCGGGATAGAGCTTCAGCACGGTGGCGTCGGCGATCCAGGGATTGGCCTTGAGCCGGATGCGCGCATCGTCGGCATTCAGGAACAGCAGCGACGCGCGGCCGGTGACGCCGGCGGTGGCGAGGATCTGCTCGCGCGTGAGCTGGTTCTGTCCGGCCAAAGCGACCGCGGCAATGCTGAAGCCGGCGGTGTTGGCGAGCGCGTCGCGTGCGTCCTTGAACTGCGCGACGACGGCGTCGACATGGCCGCCCTTCACGGCGCCATAGGCGACGCTGCCGGCGATCAGCGCGATCGCGGCTGCGCTGCCCGCGCCGCGCGGAACATGGAGGTCGAGAATGAAAGCCAGACGATGAAGGGCGCGCCCGGCGCGGGCGAAAGACTGCGGCCGTTTCTGCGACTGAGCGAGGCGTCCTCGATCATTCATTCTACTGAACTCTTCGACCGTTCTTCACGCGACAAGCCAGAGCGGAAACGGGGGAGATCATGCCGGATTCATCTCCCGGCAGGTCGCTGCGTCCCCTCATCCCCGCCGTCATGGCGGACATCCGCGCGCCACGTCTCACACGGTAAGACGGGACACACCGAGAGAGTCAGTCTTCGGCTCTCTTGGTAAAGTTTTCGTAAAATTTGAGATTAATGGGAGGTTAAAGGTGTCGGGGTG
>JALHOD010000034.1 GCA_022843165.1 Pseudorhodoplanes sp. | reverse complement strand
CGCCTCAAACAACAGGGGCGATGACGCGCGCCTGCCTCTTAGTGTGTCGTCGCGGCAGAGTTGCGAACCGCGAATCCCCTGCTATATCCCTGCCATTCCGCTTACCTGCGCCCGTTCGCAGGAGTGAGCCACAGGAGACAGACATGGTTGCCCTCACCTTCCCCGACGGCGCACGCCGCGAATTCCCCGACAACATCTCAGGCCTCGACATCGCGAAAGGCATCTCGCCCTCGCTCGCCAAGCGCACGGTCGCGATGGCGCTGGACGGCGTGGTCATGGACCTGTCCGATCCGATTTCGCGCGACGCAAAAATCGAATTCCTCAATCGCGAGGACCCGCGCGCGCTGGAACTGATCCGGCATGACGCCGCGCATGTGCTCGCCGAAGCCGTGCAGTCGCTCTGGCCCGGCACCCAGGTCACCATCGGCCCGGTGATCGAGAACGGCTTCTATTACGATTTCTTCCGCAACGAGCCGTTCACCCCGGAAGACCTGCCCGTCATCGAGAAGAAGATGAAGGAGATCATCGCCCGCGACGCCGCCTTCACCAAGGAGGAATGGTCGCGCGAAAAGACCAAACAGGTGTTCCGCGACAAGGGCGAGATGTTCAAGGTCGAGCTGGTCGACGCCATTGCCGGCAACGAGTCGATCAAGATTTATAAACAGGGCGAGTGGTTCGACCTCTGCCGTGGCCCGCACATGACCTCCACGGGAAAGGTCGGCAGCGCCTTCAAGCTGATGAAGGTGGCCGGCGCCTACTGGCGCGGCGATTCAAAAAATCCGATGCTCACCCGCATCTACGGCACCGCCTTCGCCAAGCAGGAGGAACTCGACGCCTACCTGCACCAGATGGAAGAAGCCGAGAAGCGCGACCATCGCCGGCTCGGGCGCGAGCTCGATCTTTTCCATTTCCAGGAGGAAGGCCCCGGTGTCGTGTTCTGGCACGCCAAGGGCTGGACGCTGTTCCAGGAAATCATCGCCTATATGCGCCGCCGCCTCAAAGGCGACTATGACGAGGTGAACGCGCCGCAGATGCTCGACAAGTCGCTGTGGGAAACCTCCGGCCACTGGCAATGGTATCGCGAGAACATGTTCGCGGCGCAGTCGGCCGGCGAAGAGGCCGAGGACAAGCGCTGGTTCGCGATCAAGCCGATGAACTGCCCCGGCCATGTGCAGATCTTCAAGCACGGCCTGAAAAGCTATCGCGAATTGCCGATCCGCATCGCCGAATTCGGCGTCGTGCATCGCTACGAGCCCTCGGGCGCGATGCACGGGCTGATGCGCGTGCGCGGCTTCACGCAGGACGACGCGCATGTGTTCTGCACCGAGGACCAGCTCGCCGACGAGTGTCTCAAGATCAACGACCTGATCCTGAGCACCTACGACGATTTCGGCTTCGAGGGCGAACTGGTGGTGAAACTCTCCACCCGCCCGGAAAAGCGCGTCGGCACCGACGCGGCCTGGGATCACGCCGAAGCGGTGATGGCGAAGGTGCTGGAGCAGATCGCCGCGCAATCCGGCAACCGCATCAGGACCGCGATCAATCCCGGCGAAGGCGCGTTCTACGGACCAAAGTTCGAATATGTGCTGCGCGACGCCATCGGCCGCGACTGGCAATGCGGCACCACGCAGGTGGACTTCAATCTGCCGGAGCGTTTTGGCGCGTTCTATATCGACGCCGATGGCTCGAAGAAAACCCCGGTGATGGTGCACCGCGCGATCTGCGGCTCGCTCGAGCGCTTCACCGGCATTCTGCTCGAGCATTATGCCGGCCACATGCCGCTCTGGCTCTCGCCGGTGCAGGCGGTGGTCGCCACCATCACCTCGGAGGGCGACGAGTATGCCGCCCGGGTGCTGGCGGCGGCGCGCAAGGCCGGATTGCGGGTGAATGCCGACCTGCGCAACGAGAAGATCAACTACAAGGTGCGCGAGCACTCGCTGGCCAAGGTCCCCGCTCTCCTCGTCGTCGGCAAGAAGGAGGCCGCCGAGCGCACGGTCTCGATCCGCCGTCTCGGCAGCGAGGGCCAGACCGTGATGCCGCTCGACGACGCGCTGAAAATGCTGGTGGAGGAAGCGACCCCGCCGGACGTCAAGCGGGCGCGGGCGGAGACGGCGTGACGCCCCGCTACTTCCGCTGCGTGGCGATATAGGCGGCGAGGTCCGCCGCCTCCTTCCGGGTCAGCGCCATGTTCGGCATGACCGGATGCGGGTTGAGCAGAAACAGCGCGAGCCGGGCGGCATCGAAGTCCGACTTCTTCGCAATCGTCACGAAGTCGAGCGCGCCCTCTGTCGCCCGCCGCTGCTCCGGACCCACAATGTGACAGGTTGCGCACCATTGCTGCGCCAGACGCTGGCCATTCCTGGGATCGGCCTTGGGATCGATACCCGGCTTCGGGTCGCTCTCCGGCTTGGGTTGCGCGAACGCGAGGCCGGCGCACATTACGATAAGTGAGAACGCAAGAAACGGAGCAGTCATGTGGCGGCGCATATCGGTATCCTGTTCGGAACTGTTCCAAGGATACCGAGTCGCAAGCGCCGCGTCCGAAAAAACTGACGCCGCAGCTTTACTCCGGCTGCAGCCCGATCTCCTTCACCACCTTGCCCCAGGCGTCATATTGCGCCTTCACGTAGGCGGCGGTGGAGTCGGGCGTACCGGCGCCGTCGCTGTAGAAGCCGGCCTTCTGCATGCGGGCGCGCACTTCGGGATCTTTCAGCACCTTGTCCATCTCGCGGTTGACGCGCTCCACGATCGGCTTGGGCGTGCCAGCCGGCGCCACCAAAGCGAACCAGCCGATGAAGTCGAAGCCGGGATAGGTCTCGGCGATCGGCGCGACCTGCTCGAAGCCCGGCACCTTCTGCGCCGAACTCGTCGCCAGCGCGCGCAACTTGCCCTGCTGCATGTGCGGCGCCGCCGATGGCACCGCCAGGATCACCACCTGCACGCGGCCGGCCAGCGCATCCTGGATGCCCGACGGCATCGCCGTATACGGCACCTGCGTGTAGGTCACCCCGCCGAGCTTGGAGAGCCAGGCGGTGAGCATGCCGGAGAAATTGCGCTGGCCGTCGGTCGCGACCGACAGCGTGCCCGGCTTTTTCTTCTCCAGCGCCACGAGCTCCGGCAGCGTCTTGGCCTCGACCTCGGGATTGACCATCACGAAGAACGGCACGCGCGCAATGGTGGCCACCGGCACAAAATCCTTGGCGGCGTCATAGGGCAGCGACTTGAAGGTGTGCGGATTGGTCACCAGAGCCGCGGCGGTCGCGAACAGGAAGGTGTAGCCGTCCGGCGCCGAGCGCGCGGCGGCCTGCGCGCCGATGGCGTTGGCCCCGCCGGGGCGGTTCTCCACGATCACCTGCTGGCCGATCGCCTGGCCGAGCTTGTCGGCGAGCAGCCGCGCGATGATGTCGGGCGTGCCGCCGGCCGCCTGCGTGACGATGAATTTCACCGGCCGGTCGGGCCAGGTCTGGGCGCCGGCTTGCGCGGTCGCGGCAACGAGCAAAACCGGAAACAGCACTGCGCGAAGAGCCGTGAACATGGAACCTCCCGGAAGCCTGATGTGGCGCGGCGACCTGTTCTGCGCGGCGCCTGCGAAGGCAGCGCCGCGGCCGGTCATGCTCACAGCGTAGGTCAACGGCTCTGCATCGTCTATTGGAAGCGCGACGAATCCGGCCCGCGATGCGGGTCAGCGCGCGACGACGGCGATCTCGGAATCCACGCCGGTGATCACCTTGAACTCGTGCTGGTAGGACTTGCCCTCGTTGCGCGCGATCACGCGGTAATCGCCTTCCGAGAGAATGACGCGGGGGAACGCGCCGATCGATTCCTTGATCACGTCGCCGCCCGGCGTCAGCACCGACCATTGCGTGTTGGCGATCGCCTCGCCGCCGCGTTCGCCTACCAGCTTGAGCGTGATGACGGCGGCGCGATGCGTCACCGTCACGTCGGTGACCTTTCCGGTCTGCACGCGGATGTCGGAGCGCACCAGCGCGTTGCCGTCGCCGTAATGCGACACGATGTGATAGGTGCCTTCCGGCACCAGCATGACATCACCGGTCACGATGTTCTGCGCCATCGGACGCTTGTCGCCGGGCTCGAACTGGCTGCCCTTGTAGACGTCGAAGTGAATCTGCCCGGCCGGAATCTTGGCGTCGCCGACCTTGCCTTCGATACGAATGCCGCCGGCAGGAATTTCGAAGGTTTCGCGCACGGTCTCGGCGCGCAATTGCACCATCTTGGTGGTTTGCGCGTGGCCGAAGGAAGCATGCACCACGTAATTGCCGGGCGAGAGCAGGAAGGTCGGGGCCGCCGTTTTCTCTTCCCGGATCATGCGGAAGGCGCCGGTATTGTCCGGCTTTTCCGGAAAGATGCGCCACACCATGCCGCCGGTGATGGGCGGCTGGTCGCGGCCGAAGCGCGCGTTCAGATAGAGAGCCACCTGCCCGGCCGGCACCATCGGCGCGGCGCTCGGCAGCGGCACCGGCTGCGCGGCCGGCGGCGGCGGGATCATGGCCGGCGCCGGTGTTGCGAAGCCGCCGCCCGGCGAGATCAGACTCATGCCGGGCGATGTGGACAGCACCCCGCCCGGTCCCGACCCGGGATTGATGCCGCCGGTGCCCACCGGTCCTTGCGGCGCGGGCCCGCCCGGTCCAAGGGTCGGCGGCAGGCCGGGACCGCGTTGCGCCATAGCCGCGCCGGCGGACAGCGCCAGAAACGCCGCCACAACCAATCCGATATGGTGAGCCGTTGGGACCCTCGCCCGCATGGGGCGGTTCTCGACCGAAATCGCGGCGAATTCAAGCCTGCGGAGATTTGTCGGGCATTCCTGCCTGTGGTAGCGCCAGCCCACCATGACAGACGCCCTCGAACTCCTCAAAACCCGCCGGTCCGTGAAGCCGATCGAACTGACCGGCCCCGGCCCCTCGCCCGCCCAGCTGGAGACCCTGCTGACCGTCGCCGCCCGGGTGCCCGATCACGGCAAGCTCACCCCTTGGCGCTTCATCGTGTTCGAGGGCGAGCCACGCCGCGCCGTCGGAGAGGCTATCGCCAAGGCCTTCCAGGCCGACCATCCCGACGCCACCGCCGACCAGATCGAATTCGAGCGCAACCGGCTGGCGCGCGCGCCGCTGGTGATCGCGGTCGTCAGCCGCGCCGCCCCGCATCAGAAAATCCCGGAATGGGAACAGCTCATGTCGGCCGGCGCCGCCACCATGAATCTGGTCACCGCCGCGCATGCGCTTGGCTTTGCCGCCAACTGGCTGACCGAATGGTACGCCTATGACCGCCGCGTCCTCGATGCGCTCGGCTTGGCACCGAACGAACGCATTGCCGGTTTCGTGCATATCGGAACGCCGGTGCGGCCGCCAGAAGACCGCCCCCGCCCGGCGCTGTCGGACATCGTCACCCGTTACGGCATGTGACACCCGGCATGTTCTATGACGCCCGCAAGAACGATCACGGATTGCCGCACGATCCCTTCAAGGCGATCGTGGCCCCGCGCCCGATCGGCTGGATTTCGTCGGTCAGCGCGAAGGGTGAGATCAATCTCGCCCCCTATTCCTTCTTCAACGGCGTCGGCAGCCGGCCGCCTCTGGTGATGTTTTCCAGCGAAGGCCGCAAGGACTCGCTGAGCTTCATCGAGGAGACCGGCGAGTTCGTCTGCAATCTCGCCACCTGGGATCTGCGCGACGCCATGAACAGGACCTCGGCGCCGCTGCCGCGCGGCGTCAACGAGATGACGCATGCCGGTCTCGCGCCGGCGCCGTCACGTCTGGTCAAGCCGCCGCGCGTCGCCGCCTCGCCCTGCGCGCTCGAATGCAAGCTGCTGCAGATCGTGCACCTCGCCGATATCGACGGCCGCGCGCTCGACAATCATGTGGTGTTCGGCCAGGTCGTCGGCATCCATATCGACGACCGCTACATCGTCAACGGCCTGCTCGACACCGCGGCGATGAAGCCGATCGCGCGCTGCGGCTATCACAATTATGCCGTGGTCGAGAACCTGTTCTCCATGCGCCGTCCGGACAATTGATCCGCTGGGAAAATTTCACCATAAACTCGCAATGACCTTGTACGCTCTGGCAACCGGATCGATGATTGCCATCAGGAGACCTATGTGCTGCAAGCCCTGATCCGGCGCGTCGCCAATGGGGATCGCGCCGCCGAAGCGACGGAGACGAAAAAGCCGCCCGCGAAAGCGAGCATCGGTCTTGCGCTGGGCGGAGGCGCCGCGCGGGGTTTTGCCCATATCGGCGTTTTGCGCATCCTGAAGGCGTATGGAATCGAGCCCGATGTCGTGGTCGGCACATCGATCGGCGCCGTGGTCGGCGGCTGCTATATCACCGGACAACTCGATAATTTTCAGGACTGGTCGCACAGTCTCACCAAACGCGGCGTGCTGAGCTATCTCGATATCAGCATGGGCGGCTCCGGCCTGATCAGCGGCGGGCGCCTCTCCGCCCGGCTTGAAGAGGCGCTCGGCGATGCCCTGATCGAAGAATTGCCGGCGCGTTTCGCGGCGATCGCGACCGAACTCGGCACCGGCCACGAAATCTGGCTGACACGCGGGCGCATCGTCGATGCGCTGCGTGCGTCCTACGCGCTGCCGGGCATTTTCACGCCGGTGCGGCTGGGCGGACGCTGGCTGGTGGACGGCGCCCTGGTCAATCCGGTGCCGGTCTCGGCGGCGCGTGCGCTGGGCGCGCGCATGGTGATCGCGGTCAATCTGAATTCCGACATGCTGGGCCGCGGCGCGACGATTTCCAGTCACGGCCCGGACGAAGCCGATGCCGAGGCGCTCCGGCAATTGCGGGCGCAGGCCGACGCCAGCGGCCTGTCCATCTTCAATCCCGAACGCTTTCTGAAGCGACATTTCATCAACGCCGCGCGCGGCCCCAACATCTCCAGCATCATGATCGATGCCTTCAACATCATGCAGGATCGCGTCACCCGCTCGCGGCTGGCGGGCGATCCGGCCGACGTGCTGATCAGTCCGCGGCTCGGAAAAATCGGACTGTTTGATTTCCATCGCGCAAAAGACGCGATCGCCATCGGCACCCATGCGACCGAGCGCGCGATCGAGGAGATCAAGGACGCAATCGCGGCGCTGACCTAGCGTTGACTGTTACGGGAAATACGACGCTACGCCGTCTGGATGTAGTCGCGCAGCGCGTTCTGCTCCTGCTCCATCTCCTCCAGACGCACCTTGACCACGTCGCCGATGGAGATGATGCCGACCAGACGGTCGTCTTCGACCACCGGCAGATGGCGGAATTTTCCGCCGGTCATGCGCTCCATGATTCCCGAAATCGTTTCCGCATGTCCGCAGGTCACGACCTTGCGCGTCATCACATCGGTCAGGGGACGTTGCAGCGCACCCGCGCCGTGCTCGGCCAGCGCGCGGACGATGTCGCGTTCCGACACGATTCCGACAATGCGTTGACCTGCGCCGGTGACGACCACCGCACCGATCCGATGCCGTGACAGAAGCTGGGTCGCTTCGGCCAGCGTCGCTGTCGGTTCGATGGTGACAACGGTGCCGCCCTTGGCGGCCAGGATAGTCTTGACGATCATAGCGGTCGCCTCCCTGAAACGCCGGGCCGGCGACGCCGGCAGACCAGCGCGTGTAGCTTAGACATAAGTCTAAGACTTCAATTTGTCATCAGAGAGGCGGCAACGGGCAAAGGCCGCCTAGAGCGGCGGCAGCGGATCGTTTTGCACCGCAACAGAACGCCGGACCGGATCGAAGAACCCGAACAACAGCAGCCCGGCAAGAAACCCGCCGACATGCGCCTGCCAGGCCACCGGCTGGTCGTTGCCGAGGATGGGAACCGATCCCAGTCCAAACAACAGGTTGAGTCCGAACCAAACCGCAAGAAACACCAACACGCGCACATCGCGCAGCGCCACCAGCAGCGGCACCGCGGGCAAGTGCATGTTGCCGCGCCATTGCATGCCGCCGCCGGGTTGAAAGGCAAACCGCATCGACGCCGCCATGGCGCCCGAAATCACCGCCGATGCGCCGATCATCGGCTGCACCTCGTCGGCATGCGTGAGCAGATGCGCCACTGCGCCCGCCGCCGCCGTGACGGCGCAGAATGCCAGAAAGCGCAACACACCGAACCGGCGCGCCAGCGGCGTGCCGAACGCGAGAAACCAGATGGCGTTGAAACCCAGATGCGTCAGATCGGCGTGAATGAGCGCGTAGGTGACGAACGTCCAGATGTCGGCAGCCAGTCCGCCGGGCAGCGGAAACAGACCGGACTCGTAACGCGCGGGAATGAAAGCGAACAACAGCAGGAATTCGAGATCGGCGCCGCGCGAGAACAGCGCGCGCAATCCGTGCACCAGCGCCAAAGCCGCCAGCACGACGGTCACGACCGGTGGGACATTCAGAATCGGTTGGCGGTGAGGATGGGCCGACATGGGCTCGGACATGGTGCAGCGCCATAGGTCGCGCGCCCGGGACCGGCTTGCAAGGGATCGCGGCAAAAAAACAGGGGAGGACTTGCGTCCTCCCCTTGAGCCCATCTTCAGGACGTTTGCCCTTGCGGGCGATCACGTCCCCACTCTCCCTCGGCTCTTAGTCGTGCCGCCGCCGGAGCCAACCGGGCGGCGTAAACTTGGATCGCCGGCAAGCTACGGCAGTGCGCGCCAACCGCCAACGTCAACCTTCCGTTAACCTAAACGACGACGCCGTGTCCCGCTCTGCGCCAGCAAAAACGGCACGCGCCCTGCTCCTTCTGCAGCGACAAGGCATGACACTGGCCGGACTGTCCCGCTTCAGAACAGTCCGCGCACAGGGATCATGCCGCCGCTGCGAGGATGCGCATGAAGCTCGCTTCGACCAGAGAATTGTTCGCGTACTGGGACAGATGCCGCGGCGACCGCCCGGCGCCCGATCGCGAGGACATCGAACCCGGCGCCATCCGGCGGCTGCTGGGCGACGTGTTCATGCTCGATCTTGAACCCGGCTGCGGCCATCCGTTCCGGCTGGCCGGCACCCGGCTTTGCTCCGCCTTCGGACGGGAACTCAAGGGCACGCCGTTTTTCCCGCTTTGGACGGATGTCGGCCCGATCCGCGACCTCATCGCCACGCTCACGGACGAGACCGCCGGCGCGGTGGCCAGCGTCACCGGCAAGAATGCCGAGGGCGGACTTCTGGCGTTTGAAATGCTGCTGTTGCCGCTCGGTCATCGCGGACGCATGCCGGCGCGGATCCTGGGATCGCTCGCCGCCCGCGAGATGCCCTGGTGGCTGGGGGCAAAGCCAATCACCGGGCTGCGGCTCGAGGCCCTGCGCTTTGTCGGCCCGACCACCGATGCGGTCGAACCGCCGCGCTTTGCGGCGCCGCCCGCCCAGCCGTCCGGCCGCCCCGCCCTCGTGGTCTATGACGGCGGCCGCGGCCGCTAAACTCCAGGACCGCCAACGGCTAACGAGACATTAACACTGCTTGCATAGCGTTTGCCCGGCGCGTGCTTTCTCGCGCGGCTGACGACGTTTGAAACCGACCGCGCCATGGCATTTCTCTATACCGATCTGGCTCAAGGCGCTGCGCGCATCCTGCCGCATAGCGAAGAGCGGCGGCGGTTCCAGCGCGTCAAGGTCAATCTGCTCGGCCGCTACATGCTGGCCAACCGGCAGGAATATCCCTGCCAGGTGGTCGACATGTCGCCCGGCGGCATGGCGCTGATCGGACCGGTCTCGGCGCAGATCGGCGAACGCGTGATCGCCTATATCGATCATGTCGGACGGCTGGAGGGCGTCGCCACCCGCCTGTTCGAGAACGGTTTTGCCATGACCATCGCGGCGACCCTGCGCAAGCGCGACAAGCTGGCGGCGCAGCTGATCTGGCTGGCCAACCGGCATCTGCTGGCCCAGCCGGAAGACCGGCGCCACGGCCGCTACGTGCCGAAGAATCCCATGACCATGCTGATCATGCCGAACGGCGTGAATATCGGCTGCCGGCTGATCGACCTGTCGCTGTCCGGCGCGGGCGTGGCCACCCAGCAGCGGCCCCCGATCGGGGCCCTGGTGACGCTGGGCAAGGTGCAGGGCCGCGTGGTGCGCCATCTCGACGAAGGCTTCGCCGTCGAGTTCGTCCGGCTGCAGCATCCAGACTTTCTGGAAGAAAGCGTCACCGGCGGGTAAACGCCGGTGGGGGCCTAACCCCCTCAAGTTGCGTCGAAGACGCCTTGAAGCCTAGCTTTTCAGCCTGTTCCCACCCCCAACTTTGTCGTTAATGCCGCCGCCTTCGCGCGGCCGCACCTCCTATTTTACCGCGCTTCACCGGTTAACCCGTAAAAATTGAATCAAGTTCGAATATCCGGCTTTTTATACAACGTTGAATCGAAATTTCAGCGTATTCGTTGCGCTCTTTATTTGGTTTAGCTTCAAAACTACTTTGCCGGATTAGCGGCAAACCAAAAGCTTTGTGGGAAATGTGGCCTAACGACAGGGAACAGGGGCCAACCCACAATGCGGTATTCAGAAAGAATACTTGGAACAGGAGCCGGCAAGTCCGTCCGCGGCGCGATCGCGGTCTTGGGCTGGATGGCGGTGTTTGGACTGGCGGCGCAGGCCGCGAGCGAACGCCCGCTCTTTGTGTCGCTCGGCGACACCTCGCGTCCTCCGATCGGATGGGTCGAATTCTGCGCCGACCAGCCGCGCGAATGCGCGAGCGGGCCGAGCAATGCCCGCGACGTGGTGCTCACGCCCAAAGCCTGGAAAGACCTGGTGCGGGTGAATAAATGGGTGAACGAGACCATCAAGCCGGTGACCGACCTCGAACAATGGGGCGTCGTCGAAAAATGGTCCTACCCGGATACTGGACGCGGCGATTGCGAAGACTATGTCTTGCTCAAACGCCGGATGCTGATCCAGGCCGGCTGGCCGCGCGAAGCGCTGCTGATCACCGTCGTGCGCGAGCGCAACGGCGATGGACACGCCGTGCTGACGGTGAAGACCGACAAGGGCGAATTCATCCTCGACAATCAGAACGAGGACATCCTGCTCTGGTCGGCCACGAATTATCGATTTGTCAAACGCCAGTCGCAGCAGAACCCCAATTTCTGGGTGGCGCTCGGCGATCCGCGCCCGACGGTTTCGACCGCGACATCGTCGCGCTGAACAAGGAACACAGAGCTACACGAGTCTGGTCACGTCCCCACCCCTCCCCGTCCCCCGACCGGATTCGTGCGCGGCCGGCTCTTCCCCCGAGAGCCGGCCGCAACTTTTT
>JALHOD010000033.1 GCA_022843165.1 Pseudorhodoplanes sp. | reverse complement strand
CCCGGGCCGGCCGCGCGGCTTCGCGCGCGGCGGCGGCGTCATCCCAAGGAAGCGATTCCAGCGGAAACGGGCCGAGATGATAGGGACGATCCTTGGAGCGCGGATAAAGGAACATGGATCTGGCCTTGGCTGTTTCCCGCGCTCAGGGGCGCTTGCGTCCCATTATGCGGGGTCGGTCCGGATGCGTACAGGCAGGCGACGACGGGCACCCGATTGTGAGCGTCGCCGATAACGGATTGCCCGCCTGCGCCGGCAATGACAAATAGGGAGCCTCCGCGCCCCGGAATGACCCAGCAGACACCATGGCCACACGCCCTTCGCCGCTCACCCCCGTCGACAGGCTCACCGAGGAGCAGGCGGCCGCCGAATTGAAGCGGCTCGCCAGGCTGATCGGCGAGCACGACCGGCGCTATTACCAGGAAGACGCGCCGACGGTGACCGACGCCGAATACGACGCGCTGCGTCAGCGCAACAACGAGATCGAGGCGCGCTTTCCGGAACTGATCCGCAAGGATTCCCCCTCGCAGCGGGTGGGGGCCGCTCCGGCGCGAGGCTTCAAAAAGGTGAGGCACGCGGTGCCGATGCTCTCGCTCGACAATGCCTTCAGCGACGAGGACGTTGCCGAATTCGCCGAGCGGGTCATGCGCTTCCTGAAACTGGCCGACATGCCGGCCTTCACTGCCGAACCCAAGATCGATGGCCTGTCGATGTCGCTGCGTTACGAGAACGGCGAACTGGTCACCGGCGCGACACGCGGGGACGGCGAGGAGGGCGAGGACGTCACTGCCAATGTGAAGACGCTCGACGACATTCCCCACAAGCTCAAGGGCCGCGGGCTGCCGGAGATCGTCGAGGTGCGCGGCGAAGTCTACATGACGCATGACAATTTCCTGAAGCTGAACAAGCGTCAGGCCGAGGCGGACGAGCCGGTCTATGCCAATCCGCGCAATTCGGCGGCCGGCTCGCTGCGCCAGAAGGACCCGTCCATCACAGCGTCGCGCAACCTCAAATTCTTCGCCTATGGCTGGGGCGAGATGAGCGATATGCCTGCGGAAACGCAGTCCGGCATGATGGAATGGATCGATGCGCGTGGCTTCCGCATCAATCCGCTGTTGAAAACCTGCAAGTCGGTCGAGGCGATGCTGAAGGTCTATCGCGACATCGAGGAGAGGCGCGCCAAGCTCGGCTACGACATCGACGGCGTGGTCTACAAGCTCGACCGCCTCGACTGGCAGACCCGGCTCGGATTCATCTCGCGTTCGCCGCGCTGGGCGATTGCGCACAAGTTCCCGGCCGAAAAGGCGACGACGGTGGTCAACGGCATCGACATCCAGGTCGGCCGCACCGGCGCGCTGACGCCGGTCGCCAAGCTCGAGCCGGTCACGGTCGGCGGCGTGGTGGTGTCGAACGCGACCTTGCACAACGAGGACGAGATCGCGCGCAAGGATGTGCGGATCGGCGACACCGTCACCATCCAGCGCGCCGGCGACGTCATTCCGCAGGTGCTGGGCGTGGTGCTGGAGAAGCGGCCGAAAAGCGCAAAACCCTACAAATTCCCCGACACCTGCCCGGTCTGCGGCAGCCATGCGGTGCGCGAGGAGGGCGAGGCGGTACGCCGCTGCACCGGCGGGCTGATCTGCCCGGCACAGCAGGTGGAGCGGCTGCGGCATTTCGTGTCGCGCGATGCCTTCGACATCGAAGGGCTGGGCGAGAAGCAGGTGCAGGCGTTCTACGCCGAGGGCCTGATCATGGAGCCCGCCGATATCTTCACGCTGGAACAGCGCAACCGGCGCGCCCGCCGGAAGCTGGAGGAGCGCGAAGGCTATGGCGAGACCTCGGTGCGCAACCTGTTCGCCGCCATCGAGCAGCGCCGCCGGATCCCGCTCAACAAGCTGATCTACGCGCTCGGCATCCGCCATGTCGGCGAGGGCAACGCGAAATTGCTGGCGCGGCATTACGGCGATCTCGACGCCTTTCTCGACGGCATGATGGCGGCGGGCAAGGGCCATGCCTCGGAAGCCTGGCAGGAGCTCAACGACATCGGCGGCATCGGCGAGGTGGTGGCCGACGCCGTCGCCGAATTCTTCAAGGAGAAGAAGAACCGCGAAGCGCTCGATCGCCTGCTGGACGAAATCGAGGTCGAGCCGATGGAGCAGGCGCGCAGCGATTCCCCGGTCGCGGGCAAGACCGTGGTGTTCACCGGCGCGCTGGAGAAGATGACGCGCAACGAGGCGAAGGCGCAGGCCGAGCGGCTGGGCGCGAAGGTGTCGGGCTCGGTCTCGAAGAAGACCGATCTGGTGGTGGCCGGTCCGGGCGCGGGCTCCAAACTCGCCGACGCGCAAAAATTCGGCGTGAAGGTGCTGAGCGAAGACGAGTGGATCGCGCTGGCCGGCTGATCAGGCGCGCTTCGCCAGCGCCACATAGCCGATGGCGGTGGCGCAGGCGATCAGCAGGATCGCAAGCGACATCGGCATCGCGGTCAGCGAGAATGCCACCAGCCAGCTCATGCCCTGCACCGCCAGCGCTCCGACCGCCATCTGCGTGCAGCCGATCAGGCCGGAGGCGGTGCCCGCCGCCTGCGGACGCACGCTCACCGCGCCGGCAATCGCATTCGGCAGCAGCACGCCGTTGCCGAACGAGATCAGGAATTGCGGCGGAAAGATCGTGACCGGGCCGCCGAGCGGAAACAGCCCCACGGTCAGGATGGTCACCGCGCCGCCGAAAAGCTCGAACACGATTCCCGCGCGGATCATGCGGTCGATGCCGAACCGGGTGGACAGCTTGGCCGCGGCGAGATTGCCCATCATGTAGCCGAAGGCGGTGAGGATGAACCACGCGCCGTAGACCGCGGATGATTCGCCCATCAGCCCGATCACCACATGCGGCGAGCCGCCGAGAAAGGCGAAGAAGGTGGCCGAGCCGAGCGTGGCGGCCAGCACGTAGCTGTTGAACGCGGCGCTGGTCAGCAGCGCGCGCGCTTCGCCGGCGAGATAGCGGAGGCCGCCGCCGGTGACGTGGTCGGGCCGCGTTTCCGGCAAGGCCTGCCAGGCCCAGACCAGCACCGCGAGCGCATACAGCCCGACGAAGACGAAGGTCGTCTCCCAGCCGAAGGTGGTGTCGAGCAGCCCGCCGATCAGCGGCGAGATCATCGGCGCCACCACCATCACCGTCGCCACCCAGCCGATCATCGAGGCGGCGCGTTCGCGGTCGTAGAGATCGCGGATGATGGCGCGGCCGATCACGAGGCCGGTGGAGGCGCCGAACGCCTGGAAGGCGCGGGCGAGAATGAGCCCGCCGATGTCATGCGCCGCGAGCGCGGCGAAGCTGGAGACGACCGTGAGCGTCAGGCCGCCGAGCACCACCGGCCGGCGCCCGAACCGGTCCGACAATGGCCCGAGCGCCAGCTGCGACACCGCGAGCCCCAGCAGATAGAGCGACACCGTGAGCTGCACCATGTGCGGCTCGGTGTTGAGCGTGGCGACGAGGCCGGGCGTCGCCGGCACCAGGATGTTGAGCGACAGCGGACCGATCGCGGTCATCGCCATCAGCAGGACCAGCAGCGGTCCGACGGCGGGACGCACGGGCTTGACCGACGGCTTCGGAATGGGAGCGTCCACGGCGTGTCCAGTAATAGTCTGTGTCAGAGCAGCGGCCGCGTCATGTCGCGCAGCCAAGTTTCCGTCTGCTTATCAACCAGCGGCGCGACCGTCTCTGCAACCCGCGCATGGTACGCATCGAGCCATGCGATTTCGCCGATGGTCATCAGGGTCGGATCGATCAGCCGGCGGTCGATGGGCGCGAGCGTCAGGGTTTCGAAGGTGTTGAGCGGCTTTTCGGCGGCCTCGATGGCGTCGGCCTCCACCACCAGCACCAGGTTCTCGATGCGGATGCCATAGGCGCCGGTTTTGTAATAGCCGGGCTCGTTGGACAGGATCATGCCGCGCTTCAGCGCCGTGGTGCCGAGCTTGGAAATGCGCGCCGGGCCTTCATGCACCGACAGATAGCTGCCGACGCCATGGCCGGTGCCGTGATCGAAATCGAGTCCGGCCTGCCAGAGATATTGCCGCGCAAACGAGTCGAGCTGCGCGCCGCTGGTGCCGTCGGGAAAGATCGCGCGCGCGATGGCGATATGGCCCTTCAGCACCAGCGTGAAATGCGCGCGCATCTCCTCGGTGCTGTCGCCGACCGGCACGGTGCGGGTGATGTCGGTGGTGCCGTCCTCGTATTGCGCGCCGGAATCGATCAGCATCAATTCGCCCGGCTGGATGCGGCGGTTGCTCTTGCGGGTGACGCGGTAATGCACGATCGCGCCGTTCGGTCCCGATCCGGCGATGGTCGGAAACGATACGTCCTTCAGCAACCCGGTGTCGCGGCGGAAACTTTCCAGCGCCTCGACCGCGTCGATTTCGGTCAGCTTTCCGCCCGGTGCCTCGCGATCGAACCAGGCGAGGAACGACGTCACCGCCGCGCCGTCGCGGCGCTGCGCGGTATGCGCGCCCTCGATCTCGGCCGGGTTCTTCACCGCCTTCATCAGCGTGACCGGGTCGGCGCCGCGCGCGGGCTTTCCGCCGGCCTCGGTCACGATCCGCACCAGCGCATCGGCGGCGGTCGCCTGATCGAAGCGGACGCTCTTGCCCTGCGCGCCGAGCGTGGTGAGATCCTGCGCGAGCGCGTCGGGCTCGCGCAGATCGGCGACCTGTTCCAGCGCGTCGCGCACCGTGTTGGTCAGCTTGCGGCCGTCGACATAGAGCGCGGGCCGCCCGTCCTGACCGATCACCGCGAACGACAGCGGCAGCGGCGTATGCGCGACGTCGGAGCCGCGGATATTGAACAGCCAGGCGACATTGTGCGGGTCCGACATCACCAGCGCGTCGGCGCGCAAGGTGCCGGCCTCCGTCTGCACGCGCGCGATCTTGGCGCCGGCCTCCTCGCCGCAATAGCGCGGATTGTGCAGGATCACCGGCCCGAGCGGCGGCTCCGGCCGCTCGGCCCAGATCGCATCGATCGGATCGGGCGCGATCGGCACCAGCGTGGCGCCGGCAGCCGTGCAGGACTTGGCCAGCCGCTCGGCATTGTCGGCGGTGTAAAGCCAGGGATCGTAGCCCAGCTTTGTACCGGCCGGCAGGTTGCGCTCGATCCACACATGCGGCGGCGTCTCGACCAGATGTTCGAGGGTGAAGATCGCGGTGTCGGCCTCCTCGCGCGCCTGCAGGGTATAGCGGCCGTCCACGAACAAAAGGGCGCGGTCGGGCAGGACCAGGGCGGTGCCGGCCGAGCCGGTGAAGCCGGTCAGCCAGGCCAGCCGCTCCTCGGCCGGGGGGACATATTCGTTCTGGTGGCGGTCGGCGCGCGGCAGGATGAAGCCGTCGAGCCCCTGCGCCCTGAGCGCGGCGCGCAGGGTGGCGACCCGGGGCGCGGCCGCGCCCGCGTCGGAGCGGTCATCGAAGGTCTGGAATCGGGCTTGCGACATCGGATGACTGTAGGTGGGGGGCCTGCGGGCGGCAAACCGGCGCCAGCGGGGCGGGCGAAACGGCTGTTTGCCCGTCTTTTGTGCGTCGCAAAAGAGGCGAATCGCCATGCGGCCATCAGCGTAAGTGAATTGCTCCATTCATTTCTAAAATGTGAAGGGTTTATGCGGACTTAGCAGGCCGGCTATGCGCTCTTGCCGCTTCTTGTGCGGTGCGAAGCATATATATTGCATTGCGAAAGTCTGGAGGACCACCCGGAGTGTCCGCCCCGATTTGAAAAAGGAGACACACCATGGCTGCCATTACCTACGGAACTGCCACCCCGGCCGTTTCGGCCACCGCAAAGCCCGCTGTCGCCACCAAGAGCGTCTGGCTGCGCTTGTGGGATGCCTTTGTCGAGGCGCGCATGCAGCAGGCGATGCGCGAAGTTGCGCTGCACCGCCATCTGCTGCCGGCCGAACTGGAGCGGGCCGCAAGCCGCGGCTCTGCCAAGATCAACCCGTAAGGGGCCGGCCTCGGCCGTTTGGCTGAACTGAACTGACAAAAACGCCCCGGAGCGATCCGGGGCGTTTTGCTGTTCAGGGTTTGCGTCCGCCGCGGCGCATGATCAGCGTGACCCAGCCCTCGAGCCGGTAGCGCCGCTCCAGCGCCAGCCCCTGCATCCGATAGGCGGCGATGATCGCATTGGCATGTTCCGGCAGCAGCCCGGACAGGATGATGCGACCCTGCGGTGCCAGCAATCTGGCCGCCGGCGCGGCCATGCGCTTGAGCGGCGGCGCCAGGATATTGGCGAAGATCACGTCGTTGCGTCCGCCGCGGCGGAAACGTCCGGCGCCGGCGCCCGCGGCGGTGAACGGCGTCACCAGCGCGCCGGCGCGATTGCGCCGTGCATTCTCGCGCGCCACCCGCACCGCGACCGGATCGATGTCGCTGGCCAGCACCCGGCGGTGCAGCGCCCGCGCCGCCGCGATCGCCAGTACGCCGGTGCCGGTGCCGATGTCGAGAATCTTATCCCTCCCGGCGAAACGGCGGCGAGACGGGTGGGGATATTCATAAGCTGACCCCACCCCGCCGTGCTCCGCACGGCGACCCTGCCCTTTCAGGGGAGGGATGACTTTTACTTTGCGCCGTTTCAGCCAGTCGGCAAAGGCCAGCAGGCATCCCCGCGTCGTGCCGTGATGGCCGGTGCCGAAGGCGAGCGCCGCCTCGATCTCGATGCCGATGGCATTCGGCCTCACGCGCGCGCGGTCATGCGCGCCATGGATCAGGAAACGGCCGGCGGAGACCGGCGCGAGTCCGGCCAGACTTGCTGCCACCCAGTCTTTCGGTTGCAGGGTCTCGAAGGTGAGCGCACGCGCGGCATCAGTGCCGGCCTGGCTTTCGATCAGGTCGCGGAGCGCGGTCTCGTCCGGCGCATGTGCGAACACGAATTCGACCGCCCATTGCTGCGTCCGGTCATCCACCTCGAAGGCGGAAATGGCGACGTCCTCGGGCGGCAGCACCTCCGCCATCAGGTCGGAGAGCCGCCGCGCGGTGCGTTCGTCCGTCAGCAGGCGGGCGGCGACCGTGGCGGGATGCGGAGGGAGAGGGGTCATTGCGGGTTTGTGGCGGCGCCGGGGCGGAATCGATCCACACAGATCACAGGCGGGAACTCACAGCACAAGCGCCAGCTTCACATATCGCGTCGCCAAAGTCTCCGGCCGCTTTTCAACAGCCTGTGCACAGGCGCGGCCTTGCTGCCGCCGCATCTTTGCAGGCTGGCGGCCGCATTCATGCCCGCAATTATCAACATTGTCTGCCAGCATGGGTTTTCCACATGGCGGAAGCCGTCATTCGCGGCGTCTTCCGGCGCCGTCCCGGGCTTCCTACATGCAACCTTGCCGCTGTCCGGGATTTTCCTCCCCGGCAGGAAAACGGGAAAGCAGGATCATGCCGACGCCGATCGTTGTCTCCATTCCGCACAAGCTGGGAAAAGAGGAGGCGCTGCGCCGCCTCCGGCCGGGCCTGTCGAGGGCGGCCGCCTCGTTTCCGGTGCTGACGGTGGACGAGGAAAGCTGGACCGGCGAGCGCATGAATTTCAGGGTGCGTGCGCTCGGTCAGGCCGCGTCCGGCACCGTCGATGTCGGCGAAGACCAGATCCGTCTGGAAGTGACCTTGCCGTGGCTGCTGCAGAAATTCGCGCAGGTCGCGCAGGCGGCGATCAAGGCGCGCGGACAATTGCTGCTGGAGAAGAAGACGTGAGCGCGGCGACGCCTGATTTCCACGAATTGCTGCATCGCTTCGAGGAGCGGCTGCCCGGGGTCTGTGGCCGCTGTTCGCGCTGGCTGCGCAAGCCGAGTTCCTGGATGGTGCGTTATCCCGCGGCCATGTTTCTGATGCTGGGCGGCGTGTTCAGTTTCCTGCCGGTGCTCGGCCTGTGGATGCTGCCGCTCGGCCTGTTGCTGATCGCGGTCGACCTGCCGCCGTTGCGTCCGCCGCTGGCGCGCATGCTGCACTGGCTGGAACGCAAGTGGCCGCCGAAGAAGATGGAAGGCTGATCCGGGGGCCGTCTGTCGGATCACACCCAGCGCGACATTTCCTCCGCCGTCGGCATGCGACCCTCAGGCGTCATCCCATCCACCACCTGCGGCAGCACCTGCGCCAGTCCCGACAGCAATTCACCGCGCGGCACGCCGAGCTGCTGCACCAGCGTGTCGATGGTGTCGGCGCCGAAAGTGTCTTCGATATCGGAGGGCGAGATCGGCGTGTTGCTGCCGCGCGCGACCCAGGACTGCGCTTCGGTGCCATGTCCCGACTGATCGAATTGCTGCAACAGGCCGCCGAGACCCGCGCCGAGCAAGCCGCCAAGACCTGCGCCACCAAGACCTGCGCCACCAAGACCCGCGCCGCCGGCGCCGCGCAGCATCTCGGCAAAGGGATCGCCTTGCGCGCCGGACATCGCCCGCGCGCCGCCGGGACGCCCGCTGCCCAGAATCTCGCCGAGGATATCGCCGAGTCCGCCACCGCCGGGCTGGCCGCCACGACCGCTCGGGCGTCCGCCGCCGCCGAGAATGTCACCCAGAATGTCGCCAAGGCCGCCGCCGCCGGGTCCGCGCGGCATGCCGCCCGAATCCGGCTGGCCGCCGCGTCCGCTCGGACGTCCGCCGCCACCAAGAATGTCACCCAGAATATCGCCGAGGCCGCCGCCGGATCCGCTCGAACCGGGATCGCGGCGGTAGTCGGGCATGCGGTTCATGGCGTCGGTCAGTTCGCCAAACCCGCCGTCGCGTCCGTCGGACGGCGCCGGCGAGGGGATCGGCGTCGGCGCCTGTTGCGGTCGCGTTTCCTGCGGTGGAAGTTCGGTGCGGCGTCCGCCGGGCGCCGGAACAGGCGCGGGTGCGCCGCTGCCCTTGCTGCCCTGATACATTTTCCAGAGCATGAGCGCGATCAGCGCCAGATTGACCTTCGAGACATTGCCGTTTTGATCGCGGCCCAGAATGACATCCAGCACACCCACGGCACTCTCCTCACATCTGAAACAACCGACGCTCCTCAGCAGAAGCCACAATCAAGGCGGCAGGGTGACACATTTCATGCCGGCTGCGGCGCGGTTACAATCCGCTGCGGTCCATGAACACCCAGATGCCGCCGTCCGACGCCGACTGCACCCGCACGCGCAGCTGACGGTTGCGGTCGGAGAAATCGCCCACCCAGCCGAATTCGAGATCGAGATGGCCGTGCTCGCGCGCACGCTGGATGCGGCCCTGGAAACCGTCCACGCCCATGCAGGGGGCGACGTCGCTGAAGAAGATCTTGCCGATCGCCGGACGTTTGCCGAAACCCGACAATTCCGCTTCCGTCCGGCTCAGCAGGACGACGCAGCCCTCTGGGTCCACCCGGATGACGCCGAAGGGCAATTCGTCGATCTGCTCGAGCGACAGCTTTTCCATGGCATGCGCCAGATCGGGCCGGTCGAAATCCAGTGTCATGGCCGTGTTCAGTGTGTTGAACCGAGTTCGGTGAACAGCACGACGCCGCCGAGATGGGTCACGCGGCTGCCGGCGTCGAAGAACGGCATGATCAGCCGTTCGAACAGCAACGGCCGCTCCTCGCCCAGCGCGTAGCGGACATATTCGTAGACCGGAACTTCCTTCTCGACGCAGGCATGATAGCTGGCCGTGAGCGAGCCGAACATCTCGATCGCGTCGTCGGCGACGACGGTCCCGGCCAGCGGCTGGCCCAGGCGTTCGGTCAGGGCATTGCCGACCGACAGGAAGCGGAAGCATCCGTCGTCCACCGCCGCCACGAAGCGGTGATCGGCCAGATCGTCCTCGCCGGATGCAAAGCCGTCGATCGCGGGCAGGTCGGAGCCCTTCATCAGGGCGTGGCGCCAGCGCCGGTAGATGCGCTGCAGCGCCGGGGAGCGGATGTGCCGGTCCAGATCCTGCAGCAGCAGGTCATGGGCGGAAGAAAGCGCGCGCCCGCGCGCGGGGCCGGAAAAATCGCTGTGCATTGACCGTCGATCCGATGGGGAATGGCGCCTTCTTCCCGTGAGGGCCGACGGGAGGCAACGCACATCTGCGTGAAAAGTCCGCAAGACATTGCGGTTCCAATTCGCTACATCGGGAATCGGGATTTACGCAGAATCAGCGATGCTTCAGGCGGCCAAGCGAGACGACGACCACGTGACGACCCGCACGACCAGGCCGCCGCTGCGGCCCGACCCGGCAACACCGACCCACATGCTCCGCGCGGCGGATCCCGCGCCCGATCCCGCCGGCAAGGGCCGCGATGTCCGCTGACGGGATCGATTTCGACATCGCCGATCTCGCCGCCGCCATGGCCGGGCTGACGCCGGCCGAGATCGACCGGCTGCCCTTCGGCGTCGTCGCGCTGGACCGGTTCGGAACGGTGCAGCTTTATAACCGCACCGAGCGCGTGCAGTCCGGCTATCGCGGCGCGCCGCCGCTCGGGCAGAATTTCTTCGAGATCAGCAATCTGGGCGGGTCGGGTTTTCTCGGCCGCATCGAACAGGCCCGCCAGCACGGCAAGGTCGATCTGGAAATCGGCTGGTTCGGCGATTTCGCCGATCCCGGCCGCGCGCTGCGCATCCGCGTGCAGTCCGGTGGCGCCGGCGATCTGTGGCTCTTCATCCAGCGCGACCCGGAAGCGGAGACCGGCGGAATGCCGAAGCCGCGCTCCAGGCGCAAGAAAAGTCCGGGCTGCGGCTGTCCGCCGGCCGAGGACTAGGGCGCTCCGGCGGTTACCGGCATCCTTGTGGCGCCATTCGCATGCCCGGAACGGCTATTCACGGGGTCGCTGCGAAATGCGTTCCTGCTCCCGGCTCAATCCTTTGAAATCAGATACAGAACTGCCACCATCACGATAGAGCCGAGATAGATTCCGAAAACATTGCTGAGCACGATCGTGCCACTGGTCAGAACGAGATTGGTATCTTGTTTTGCGATCCCGATGCCCAGTCCGATGCCGAGCATGACGACTGGTGGAATCAGCGCGACGGAAATCGCGATACCGGCGACGGCCGCGTGAATTCTTGGCGAAAAGAAGGCGTAGGTTCCGGCCAGTCCGGAAAAGAACGCGACAAGTACGTAGTCTGTTGTTGCTTCGCTGAGCCGATCGAGGATTTCCGACCGGAAAGTCGTCGCGTAAGTAAGACCGATGGCGACCGCGGCGGAAATGGCTGCAAGAAAACCCAACGCAAATGTCCGGCCTGCCCTGATGAAGGCGTTCCAGTCTTTTCGGTAAGTCGCTGCCCCAGCGCAGATGACCGGATAAAGCAGAGGAGAAATCACCATGGCCCCGACAATGACGGGCGCGCTGTTCATCTTGAAACCCAGAGCGCAAATAACGGACGCCGCAACGGTCAGAAGAAGGAAATCGAGGTCGAATTTTGCGCGCTCCGTGAGATCGTCGTAGGAATATTGCAAAACAGCCTGGGTGATGTGCCCTTTCATTGTTGTTGTCCTGTCGAATCCGCCGATTGGAAAGCTCCGGCGGCAAATCTCCGGCGGCCAGTCTTTCGGCCGGGACGATGCCGTCGCGGCCGAGTGCTGCGCCTCTCGTCCATCCGGTGTCGATCAGACTCCGGAATGCAGGCGATCAATCTTCCAGGACGAATGATATCTTGGCATTGACACGATAGCGTTCAATCTTCCCGTTCGACACGGTCGCTTCCATGTTCTCGATATAAATCGATTTGATGTTGCGAACGGACTTCGACGCCGTGGTAACGGCACCTTGCGTCGCATCCTCCCAGCTCTTCGTCGATTCCGCCAGGACTTCGATCACCTTGAGCATGGCCATGAGATATCTCCACTGGTTGATTTCAAAATTATCCCCACCGCGGACTTTGCAGCCGCAGGCAGCAGCAAGCGAGGTAGTTAAAGTGGATCAGATGCGCCCGAGCAGCATCAGGATGACGATGATGATCAGGATGGTGCCGATGACACCGACGCCGCCGTGCCCAAAGCCGTAACCGTAGCCACCGAAACGGCCGCTGAAGCCCCCGAGCAGGAAAATGATGAGAATGATAACGAGGATGGTTCCGAGTGACATGGGCTGATCCCCTCAATCTATAATGATGGAAATTGCACGCAGTCGCAGTTCGGTCTCGCAGGTGTAGCCTCGACTATTTTTTCTCGATGGAAATGCCGCGCTCTCCGATGTTGATCTCGATGCCGGTCGTCTTTTGCCGTTCCTGGTAAAGTCTATAGCTGACGATCGCGGTGACGGCGCCCAGCAGGCCGATGGCGAGATAGAGAACGTTGCGATTCATGGCGCGGTCCAAGGTTGGTCTGATCCTAGCTGGTCATGCACTGATAGAGAAACCACCAGCTCTTCCGGCCTTCAAGTTTCCGTTTGTCCGATTGCTTACGACAATCGGCCCATTTTGCCTTGTCCCTAGCCCATTCTTTCTTGGCCGCCTCCCACTGCTTTGTTGTCCAGGCTTCGATCTGCGCGGCTGTAGTGGGCTTCGACACAGTCGGTGCGGGCGCCGCCTTGGTCGCGGGCGGTGGCGCGGGGGTTTGTGCGACAGTGGGGCCGGAAGTCATAACCGCCGCGAAAAGAACGGCTGTCAGACAGTACGGGATGCGAGACATGGCTGGGTTCTCCCTGTCGGCCGGCCTCCACGGAGGAGGCCATAATTTATTTTTAAAAATATTCGTATCAATGGAACTTCACATTGATCTGCCTCAACCTCTGAGACATCCGCAATTCGTGTCGCTCAGGTTGTTTCAGCTGCGCACGGCCGCATTCGTCCGAGCGGTTGACCCGTTGCCCTCAATTCCAGCTTTCAAGCCGTCATTTGTGAGGTGTTCCGGACCGTCGATCTGATCCAGCGCCAGCAGCAGCGACGCCACGCGGTTGGCCGAGGAGGCCCATTCCGCAAGACGGACATAACTGTCCGCGATCCAGTTGAACGCGCCCTGCACCAGGGCGAAGGCGGCGGCGGCCTGCACGACTTCGCCCAGCGTCATCGTCCCGGCGATGTATTTCGGCGTACAAAGGAGCAACCCGACAACCGGCGTCAGCAGAACATTCGTGTGGGACACCAGCGTCATCCGCATCAACTGCCAGCAGATCTCCAGCCAGCGGGCAATGACCTCCTGCAGCGCCGCGCCAATGACATGGCGTCCGTCTTTCCTGCCATCCGGCAATGCGGTGCCTTCGCCGCGCTCGCGCAGATGAGCCCCTATGGCTCTCAATTCGGCCTCGGCGCGCTTGCTGCCCTCGATTACATGCGTCAGGCGGTGCCCGATGAGCATCATCGCCGCCGTATGCAGCATCGAGTAGGCGACAACCGCGATAACGAGATATCCGGGAATCACCAGCGTCCGGCCGGAGACGTCGATGGCGAGATTGCCTCCGACACTCCAGAGCACGGAAATGAAGGTGAGTGCGACCAGGAACGATGAGAGCAATCCAAGTGCGAGGTCGATGGGCAGGTCGGTCGCGACCCTTGCATCCTCGGCGATCCGGTATTCCGGCGTCTGATGGTCCCCGGCCATGAATCTGAGCCGGCGGGAATGACCGTTGCCCAGCCAGTAGTCGTAGAGGTGGTCGCTCAGCCATTCGCGCCACCGGCGCTGCATGGTCATGCGGCCCCAGACCGAGACCACCGCGAGGACCAGGCTGGCGGCGGCCAGCGGCGCAAACCGCAGCGCCTGAATCCAGAGCTCGGCCGCGTCCTTGCGCTCGATCGCGTTGAAGAAATCGCGATTCCAGAAATTCAGCCAGTACTGGACAAGGAGCTGCAGCAGCACCGTGGCGATCAGCAATGCAATCAGGAGCCAGGCCAACCAGGCTTGCGGGCCTCGCCAGAATCCGGCGGCGCTTTGCCAGAAGCGGGCGAGGAGGCGCTTCTGGTCGGGAGTGGTGTCGGTTTCGCCAGACATTGGTTCTGCTCAGGACATTCCGGCTCGCATAAGCTTTGACGGGGGAGATGCCCGGCGCCGGCTGTTCCGGTTGTTGTCGAATGATCGCCCATCTCGACGGGGCATGGAAGAGCGTCCGTCAGGCGAGCAGCACGGTGAACCGCGCGCCTTTGCCGTCGTCGCCGCGGGCGATCTGCAACCGGCCGCCGATTTGCCGGACGAGAGATGAAACGATCTTCATGCCAAGGCCGTGGGTTGCGGCCGGATCGAAACCCTCTGGCAGCCCGGGGCCGTCGTCGACAACCGAAAGGGCCCAGCCTTGTCCGGGGCGCGATTCCAGCCGGACCGTGATCCGGCCCTTGGCATACTTGATCGCGTTGGTGATCAGTTCGCTGGCGATAAAGGCAAGCGGGATCGCGGTGACGGTCGCTATCCTGCGTTCGCTGCCCTCGACGGCGAGCACGCGCTCCGGACTCCCATTCAAGGCCATCTCGGAGAGATCGTGACAAAGCTTCTCGAGATAGGACTTGAAGTCGACGCTGTCGGCGTGATCCAGCGCATGCAGGTGCCGATGGATTCGCCCGAGTGTTGCGACGCGATTGGCGGCGATCGTCAATTGCGCGGCCGCCTCGGGATTTGCGGTCGCCCGGCTTTGAAGCGCGAGCAGGCTTGCGATCAGTTGCAGGCCGTTCAGCAGCCTGTGTTCGGATTCCTTGCTCAGCACATCCTGCCGCTGGATCAGCTCATCCTGCTGACGCAGCAAGGCATGTTCGCTGGCCAGGGACTTTCTCAGCTTGGCTTCGGTCGCCCTGTGTTTTTTCAGTTCCCGTTCGTGCATCGTGATCGCCGAACATGTCGCAAGTCCGCAATTCGCGGGTTTATGAAGGCCGGTCCCCCCGGGCGTCGTGCCCTTGCGGTGCGCCGCAAGCTGCGCCCGACTGAGGATATTCATCGACTGACCCTCCCCGTGGTTGCGGCCATTCACGTCGATATCCGGTGAATGCAACAACGCGGGTGACCGTCCGGCGTTGATACAGGTCAAGTCAGCGCGCGCCTGTTTTTACAGGCCGGCGCGCGCGCCAGCCCCGGTCCGCTCAATCCCAGCCGTAACCATAGCCGCGGCGCTGGTAATAGCGGCGCTCGTCATAATAGGGATCGGCATAGCGCGGCTGGCGGTAGCGCTGCGCGGGATAGCCATAGGCGTCGTAGCGCGGCTCCGGCCGGCCATAGACATAGCCCTGGCCATAGCCCGGCTGCGCGTAACGCGGGTCGCGCTGGCGCGAACTGTAATAGGGATCGGGATAGCGGCCGTCGCGGTCGCGATATTGATATTGCTGGCCCGGCTCCTGCGGATCGAGATTCTGCGGCAGGCCGGTTTGCGGGCTGCGGCGGGCGATCTCGTCCATCGGCGCGCGGCGCTGCACCTGGCCGGAAATCTCCACCCGCACATTGGGCAGCCCTTCCGCCTTCACCATCTGAAAGAGCGTGGCGGCATGTTTCGGCTCCAGCCGCACGCAGCCGGCCGAGGCCGCGCTGCCGAGCTTCTTGACGTCGAAGCTGCCGTGAATGGCGTGGCCGCGCTTGGTGAAGAACACCGAATGCGGCATCGGCGCGTCGTCCCATTCCTTGGAATAATGATCGGCCTCCATGCGGAACGGCCTGAACGCGCCCGAGGGCGTGTCGTGGCCGGCGCGGCCGGTGGAGACCGGCCAGACATAGAGCGGCGCGCCGTCGCGCGTCACGCTCATGCGCTGCGTGGTCTTGTCGATCTCGATCAGCAGTTCGGCGCGCGCGGGCGAGGAGAGGAGCGAGGCTCCGGCGATGAGGCCGCCGGCGGCGATCGCTGCGGCAAAAAGGCGAGGACGCGCACGCATGGTGTCACACTCTGTTACGGCCGCCCCCTGTCCGCATGTGAGCATAACCGCGCGTTTTTAGGAAGACGCCGCCGCTTCACGGCTGCGTGCGGAAAAGCATTAACCCTTAAATCGGGAACCCCGGAACGCCGCCAAAGCCCGCGCGTTGCCGTCCGACCACACGAGCGTTCTCCCGCCTCGCGCGTTCGTCCCCCCCGGCGCGCGATGCGAACTGAAAGCCCGGCCGTGCGCCCGCGCGGCCGGGCTTTTTTACCGCCGCGCGCGACGCGGGCGCGTCACGCCTGCGTCGGCGGGCGCGGCGCGGAGAGCCGCACCGCCAGCGGCCAGGATGCGACCAGCAGCACGGCGACGGCGCCGAAAAACACCAGCACGCTGAACAGGTCGTGCACGGCCGGCAGCCGGTCCACGATCAGTCCGGCGACGATCGCGATCGCGACGGAGACGGCCGCCAGGCCGAGGAATGTCACGAGCAGTTTCAGTCCTTCCATGTCGTCCTCCCGGGGTTGCGGCGGGGATTATAACGCGGACGCGGCAAAATTGTTGCGGCGGCCAATCCCGCCCCCGTTCACCGAAATCGGCTGTTCCCGGCCTCGTCCCATCGACATGGGCGCAAATCGGAAACATCCGATTTGCGCGGAGGGTGGCCGTGCGCTGCGCGCGGCCGGGTGGGGCCGCTGCGGCGTCTGCCTGCGACCCCACGGAGACGGAACCTTATGCCCCCGGCCGCTCTTGCCCCTGCAGGCGACATCGCCCTTTGGAGGAATTTGACGTGAGAACCACCTTGAGCATTCTGGCCGTGGCCGCTGCGGCTTTTCTGGCGATCCCTGCAACCTCGCAGGCCGCCCCGCGTGCCGACGCGGGCCTGCAGAATGCGGTGCGCGGCGCCGGCGATCTGGTCGATGCGCAGATCTACATCGGCCCCGGCGGCGTCGGCGTGTATCCCGAGCGCGGCTATCGCGAGCCGGGTTATCGCGAGCCGGGCTATCGCGGGCGGGCCTATCGCGGACGCGGCTATGACAACCGGCGCGGCTATCGGCAGCCGCAATGCCGCCCCGGCTGGAGCTGGCAGAGCGGCCGCTGCAAGCCGTATCGCGGCTACTGATCTTCAGAAGCTGATTTGAATGAAAGAGGCCGCCAGCCATGGCGGCCTTTTTTGTGTGTCAGCGTGGCGCGCCGTTAAGCTTAGTTGTGGCACGCATAGCTCTTCTTTGACGACTCTCAACCCAGAGGCCTTTAGTTTCTATGTTGCCAACAAGCTTGTTGTCGTTCCCCGCTATCATGGCCGAATTGTTTGTGAACTCGCCAAATGTGTTTGATGAGAACGTTGAATCGTTGACAAATAGATCGGCTCCGTAACTTAAATCGTCAAAATAGAAGATTGCCCCTCCCATCTTGTTTTTGAAGAAGGTGCAGTGCTTGATCATTATGCTTTCTGCAGGTTCAGAAATTTCAAAAAGCTCAAATCCCTCATTTTCAGAGAAATCGCAATCTCGAAACACAGTATTCGTGGTCCCGTTCAATTTGACTGCGCCATACGTGCACTCCCGAATCTTTGTTCCTATGATCTCAACATCGGTGCAGTTGTTGAGTTGAAGTCCGATCGTTCCGGACCCGAATAAATTGCATTCATCCAGAATTACGTTCGTGCAGGAATCAAATTTAATCACACCACCTTGGCAATATCCTGCCTCGGTATGGCCAAGGGTCAGGCCTCTGATGGCGATGTTGTGACAATTTCGGAAAGCCATAACCCACGCATATCTTGGATCCGCTAGTAACGTCGTGTTTCCGCTAATCTCAAGGTCCGATACGTCTGAAAACGTGATCTCTTTGCCATCATGAACACTCGACCATTGAATGTGGGACGTCGATGTAGGAAACGTTCGGGAAATGTTATCCTTCGCAAATTCGCAAGTAATATTTGAATTTGGGAGAATTCTTGAGACTAGCTCGGTCGCTGTCTTGACGTTAAAGCGAGTTCTTGTTGCAGACGAATTATTTTTGTGTTTTCCAATGAACCTAACGGTTGTTTTGTCTGATGGGTTGTCGGCTTTGAAGAAAAATTGGAGATCGTAATCTTCTCCGATTTTGAGAATTTCGGTGATTCCGTCGATCCTGGATAGGTCGACAAGCCAGCGAATGCCGCTGGCTCCCTTTGCGGGATCAGCGGCGTTTGGGGCGTTAATGCCGCGTACTCTTACGCCTAGAGGGCGTTTCTTCTTGGCGGAATTGTTTGCTGGTTCGACCACTAGCAGCAAGTCGGTATCCAAAACGGAAGACTTGACCGAAAAGGCGGGCTTTCTTGAAAACAGCCTATCAATAACTTGTTTCCCTAGGGGTGTAAGGAAAGCAACGGCTAGGGCTCCTGCTGCCCCGAGTATCAGCGAGATGTTGTCCCAAAACCAATTCATTATGCGACGTCTAAGTCAACAGGACGATGTAGAGTAATATTCGTCAAAACTAACTCACACCCCATAAAGCTATCCACGCGCTTTTCGCCCGCCTTGTCGAAAAGGCTGGTCAGGTTGTTGTTGCGTAGCTTCGCGCTCGTGCGCGACGGCCTCTGTTGCTCGGCCTCGTGCATGCTCCAGCGCCTCGCGCAGACTGGCGCGAATGTCGGCAGCGAGCTTCTTGTTAGATTTCTTCTTCACTCCGCCGCTTCCGCCTTTTCATTGAACGGCACGGCAGCAATCACGGCATCCGCCGCATCTTTCTGAAACTCGGCATCCTTGCGCAAGTCGTCGATGCTGCGCGGCTGCGGGAAGGGGCGGCCGGTCTGCTCGGTCCAGTCCTCGGCGGCAAAGGCCAGGACGTCTGGTGCGTTCCGCATCGCTTCGTCG
>JALHOD010000032.1 GCA_022843165.1 Pseudorhodoplanes sp. | reverse complement strand
TCCGCCGGCCGCAGGGGATCGGCGGGCGCGCGGGCCTCGGGCGGGATTTTGCGGGCGGCTTTGGGCATGTGCGAGTTACTTATAGCGACTCGGGGGCAAACGGCAGTCCTTATCCCTGCGCCCAGCCGGCCTCATCCCGGGAGCGGACATGGCCTGACAGCCGGCCGGGCGCTTTTTCTTCCCAATCCCCGGCCGCGCCCGCGTTTTCGCCGCAAATTTCGCCAAAGTGTGGGGGTTCCACGATTGGCCCGTTCAGGGCGGATCGGATAGAAGAAGCGGGACTCGGCCGCGCCTCGCGCGGGCCTGCCCCGGCCGGTTGATTGAGAGCCCCGACCTTGCGCGACCACCAATCCAGCGACTGGACCACGCGGCTGAAGCGCTTCGCGCTCGACCTCGACGCCCGCATCGATTCCGGGCTGTATTTTGCCGGGCGCTGGCTGCGCGAATTGTGGGAGCGCTTCACCACCTTCATGGACCGCTTCCATGTCTCGGGCTGGAAGCGCTGGGGCCTGGTCGAGCCGGCCTCCGAGGGCATGACCTGGGGCCTGGGCGGGCTGATCCTGGCGCTCGCGCTGGCGCTGCCGGCCTTCTATGAAACCTCCGACGAGGACTGGCTGAAGAAGTCGGAACTGGCGGTGGTGTTCCTCGACCGCTACGGCAACGAGGTCGGCGCGCGCGGCATCAAGCACAACGATTCCGTCCCGCTGGAGGAATTTCCCGATCACCTGATCAAGGCCACGCTCGCGACCGAGGATCGCCGCTTCTACGAGCATTTCGGCATCGATATTCCGGGCACCTTCCGCGCGCTGCTCGCCAATACCCGCGCCGGCGGCGTCGTCCAGGGCGGAAGTTCCATTACGCAACAGCTGGCTAAGAACCTTTTTTTAAGTAACGAGCGAACGATCGAGCGCAAGGTGAAGGAAGCTTTCCTCGCGATCTGGCTCGAAACCCGATTGAAAAAGAACGAGATTCTGAAACTTTATCTCGACCGCGCCTATCTCGGCGGCGGCGCCTTCGGCGTCGACGCCGCCGCCCAGTACTACTTTGCCAAATCCGCGCGCGACGTAAATCTTTCGGAAGCCGCCATGCTCGCCGGCCTGTTCAAGGCGCCGACGCGCTTCGCCCCGCACATCAATTTGCCGGCCGCCCGCGCCCGCGCCAACACCGTGCTGGATAATCTGATCGAGGCCGGGTTCATGACCGAAGGCCAGGTGTTCGGCGCGCGGCGCAATCCCGCCAGCGCGATCGACCGCCGCGACGAGCGCTCGCCGAACTACTATCTGGACTACGCCTTCGAGGAGATGAAGAAGCTCGCCGACAAGCTGCCGAAATCGGTCACCGAACGGGTCTTCGTGGTGCGCACCGGCCTTGACGTCAATTTGCAGCGGCAAGCCGAGAATGCGGTCGAGGAAAATCTGCGGCTCTATGGCAAGCAGTATGGCGCGAAACAAGCGGCGGCCGTTGTGATGGAGAATGACGGCGCGGTGCGCGCCATCGTCGGAGGTCGCGACTACGGCACGAGTCAATTCAACCGCGCGACCGATGCGCTGCGCCAGCCCGGCTCGACGTTCAAATCCTACGTCTATGCAACAGCCTTGGCCAACGGCTTCAAGCCGACCAGCGTCGTGGTCGACGGTCCGGTCTGCATCGGCAATTGGTGCCCGCACAACTATTCTGGCGGCTATTCCGGCGCCGTCACACTCACTCACGCGTTGATGAAGTCGATCAATATCGTGCCGGTAAAATTGTCGATCGCGCTCGGCAAGGGGAATGCCAAAACCGGCCGCGCCATGATCGTCGACATGGCGCGCCGCATGGGCATACGAAGCCCACTTACCGACACCCCCTCGCTGCCGATCGGCGCCGGCGAAGTCACCGTCTTCGATCACACCGCCGCCCACGCCACTTTCCCGAACGGCGGCAAGGCCGTCACCGCGCATGCCATACTCGAGGTGCGCAATGCCACCGGCGACCTGATCTGGCGCTTCGACCGCGACGGACCGAAACCACGGCAGGTGATTCCTCCCCAGGTCGCAGCCGACATCAACATGATGCTGAATCAAGCGGTCGAAGCCGGCACCGGCCGCCGTTCGATCATCGACGGCGTCAAATCCGCCGGCAAGACCGGCACCACCAACGCTTATCGCGACGCTTGGTTTGTTGGCTATACGGGCAACATGGTATGCGGCCTCTGGTTCGGCAACGACGATTACGCGCCGACCAACCGCATGACAGGCGGCTCGCTGCCCGCCATGACCTGGAAGAAGATCATGGGCTACGCGCATCAGGGCGTCGAAATCAAGCCGATACCGGGCGTCGCACCGCTTCCCAATCCGTTCGGGCCGCAGCTTCCCGTCGCCGAGACACGCCCGGGCGATGAAATTCCGAAACCGACCTTGCTGACGAAGCGCGGCACCGACATTCTGGTTCGCATCGAGCGCTCGTTCGAGGAAGCGAGCCGCGCGCTGGCCAAAACTCCGGTGCGCGGAAAAACCGCAGACGGACGCGAGGTTTCCGGCGCACCGCTGCTGGCGGAACGCGAGCGAACCAATGCAGTCCGCGGGAACTAACGATCGCATGTGACGCCGGCATGCCGACCGGACTCGAACTGATTATGGCCTTTTAGCCGGAAACGAACGTGCGATTGCTTCTCGGATTATTGCTGGCATTCGCTGTCGCCGCTGCGATCGGCCTTGGAATGACGCTGTTCGCGCTGTCGCACGGCACCGCCTTTGGTGCCCATACCATCGGCGCCTGGACAGCATGGCCGCGCACCGGAACCGTCGATATCGATCCTTACGCACGCGCCGTGATCGCGCGGAGCGGCGAATTGCCGATCGGCTCCGGTGACGGAATTGCTTTTCTCGCCAAGACCGACGACGCCGGACGGCCGCTCGACGGTCGCTGCGATGTGACACTCAGCGGCACGACGCCCCAAGCCCGCTTCTGGACAATAACCTTGTACGACACCGAAGGCCGGCTGGTCGGCAACTCGCTGAACAGACAAGGATTCACAAGCCAGGAAATCGTCCGCAAGGCCGACGGCACCTTCGACATCGCGATCGCGCCACGCGCCCGCGCCGGCAATTGGTTGCCTACGGCGGGAACAGAACGCTATGTGCTGGTGCTGCGTTTGTATGACAGCCCCGTCAGCGTCGCCAGCCGCACCGGGCGTGAAACGATCATGCCGTCGCTCGACCTGAAGGCATGCCCATGATCCGCTGGATCTTATGGATTCTGGGCGGCGCATTGATGGGCGGGATCGTCCATCTTGGGATCGTTCTGTATTTGCCGAATACGGCGACCCAGGACGCCTATGCCCGCATTTCAGCGGTTTCGCCGGTCAATTCGGTTGTCGCCCTGCCGGCGCCGACCTCTGCCAGCACGATCGTGCCGTTCATGGATCCGGCCTTCGCATCGGCGGTCTGTCGTTATGATCTGGCAAGCGGCCCAATCAAACTTCGCGCGCCCATCAGTCCCGCCTACACATCGGTCTCGTTCTACACCGGCAAAGGCGTCGCCTATTACGCGATCAACGATCGCGCGGCAGGCCGGCGCGTCATCGAACTTGAATTGATGACAAAAGCCCAGCGCGCGGAATTGCCAGAAGATGAGGAAATCGCCGCCGCCGACCGGCTGATCGTCGAATCTCCATCCGAACAAGGCCTTATTGTCCTGCGTGCGCTTGCGCCGGAACCGGGCATGATGCCCGCGGCCAAAACGGCGCTATCCGCCGCGCGTTGTGAACAATCGTGAGCGGCTATTTGGTGACGAGGCGCCCGAGCCGTGGACCGGGCACGATGCGGGTATCCGGAATGCGCAGACGCATTTGCGCCAGATGCCGCTCAGCTTCGGCTGCCTGGCGGGACGGTGCGGAAATCACCAGCCGCTCCAGTGCAAGACGATAGGAAATCGTGCGCTCATTCAGCGACTGGTGGACCCAGCGCACGATCAGCGCATTCTCATTAATTCGCGCCATCGCATTGGCATGCTCCGGCGGTGTCAATTCCGTAACATGATCGAGACTGAGTCTCCGCTTGCCGTCCATGTCATAAACGCGGCGCGCCACGACAAGAAACGGACCAATCCGCGTCACGTCATTACGAATGTCATCGATCAGCCGCCCATATAATGCATCGGTTGTGCGGGTTGCAGAACCGAGCAGTTCTTTCATATAGGCCGTCTCGTCATAGAGCCACCAATCCGGCTGAAATATGCTGGTCAAGCCATACTCATTCAGCACGCTGTACCAGCGCCGGCGTTCATATGGCGGCTCGATCAGAGGATAGGCAAGATCGCGCAACAATCGCTCGTCTTCGGTCAAGCGAAAGACCGATGCCGGCTCGCCGAAACGGTTGGTGGCCGCCGGCCCCATCCATGCATGGATATCGTCGTTGATAATGGAAGGCCGCACCCGGCCAAAATCAGTGTTGAGACAACCGATCAACGGCACGCATAGCAGCATGCGGCTGAACCGGATCGGTCGTTTGTTGGTCACGAGTGGATCCGGCGATCGCGCCGTCCTCTGAAGCCGCTGAAATCAGGATTGCAGGACGCGACGGCGGCGTTTGCGAGCCGGTGTGCGAGGCGGAGTCTCCAGTTTGACCGTCGGCTGTTCCTCCAACCGTTCGACCCGTATCACCGGTAAAATGATAACCTGCCCCGCTTCCCGCGGCGTGGATTCCGGTCCGGCCGACATACGCTGGTTCGCCGGAAAACTGATGACTATTCCCATTTGTATTCCCCCCGCCGGACCGTCGCTGCGATCATGTTCCGGCATACGAACCATCCTGATCGAATTTAGAAAGGGGCAAGGTTAACGCTCTGCTAACGAGCCTCCGAATATTGTCCGGCCGTGTCCGTTGCGTCAGGTGGAATGCGTGCCGCGTCGTCTTTTTCCCGGTCTTGAAAGCTTCCCCGATGCCGCCACGAGCGATATCCGCCCGACCTTGCTGCGCGAACTGACCGACCTTTATGTCCAGAAACCGTCGCATACGCCCGACGAGGAGCGGATTTTCATCGAACTGGCGCTGCGGCTGATCGACCATGTGGACGCCGCCGAACGGGCGCGCATCGGCCTGCGACTGGCCACTTATCCCAAAGCGCCCGTGGCGGTGATGCGCCGGCTGGCCGCGCTGGACCCCATGCCATTTGCTCCGCCGCCGCATGCTTCGCCAAGTGACCAGCCGGAACAGGCATTGCCGCGCATCGTCATGGAGCCATCTCTGGACGAAGACCTCAGCGAGGCGTTTTTTAACGCAACCTCCGAGGCGCGCCGCCTTATTCTGCTTCATCTCGACGTTTCACCGATCGCACGAGCGCCGGTTTCGTCCGTTGGAGACCTTGCCCACCGGCTCGAACAGTCCGCGCTCGCCCGCCGGCCGGACGAATTTGCGGAGCTCCTGGAACAGGCGCTTCACATCTCCGGGGCAGACGCGCGGCGCATCGCAGAGGATGCCTCGGGCGAAGCCATTGTCGCCGCCGCCAAGGCGCTGGCCCTACCGGATCATGTGCTGCAGCGGATCCTGCTGTTCCTCAACCCGGCCATCGGCCACGCGGTCGAAAAATACTTCGCCCTGACACGGCTTTATGACGAGATCAGCGAAGACGCCGCCAGGCGCATGGTCACGATCTGGCGCATGATCCACGCACGCGCCTCGCGCCAAGCCACCCATCAGCCGCAGCTCCGGGATGACTGGATGCCACGCGCCCGCGATTTTGCGAGCCATGAGATCCGGCGCTCCGATAGGCAACCACGGCCGGATGGCGATCAGGCCCGGCGTTTAAACGGCAAGACTGAGACTTGATCAGCGCACAATCCGGTCCAGGAAATTGCGCCCTGCCTTATCCTCCACCTCGATGATCCAGATGTCCGGATCGAAGCGCATCTGGCTGGCGAGATAACTCTCCGCCGCTGCATTCTCCGCGGGCTGAGCTTTCAGACAAGCAATGAAGGCTCGGTCAACGGGCTGCGTATCGTCGAAAGTCGATTGTGGCGCCGGCCCGAAGAGATCCGCGGTGCCGTCCAACCGGTCGACTTTCACAAAAACGGCGCCCGCTTCCTCAGCGCCACGCCGCCGAACCACCGCATAAGCGCCTTCGATCGCACAGCGGCGGATATAGGCCTGGACCCAGATGCTCGATTTCAGACGCATGGTCCCGCCCCTGTGTCACACAGGTACGCGCAAGAAAAGAGCTATTCCAGCGGCCGGCCGGTCATGGCCGCCAATTCGCGCACCAGACGCGGCGAAATCTGACCGGTCACCGGCATCTTCTTCGCACGTTCGAACTGGCTGATGGCGTCCCGTGTTCCGGTGTCCAGAACGCCGGTCGGCTTGATCTGGCCGTAGCCGTAATCGGCGAGTGCGCGCTGCACCGACAGAATGCGCTTGGATGGCGATGGCGCGATCAGTTCGGCGATCGGATCATTCCGTGGCGGGGCTGACGCGGTTGTCGTGGCTTTCACCTTGGCGGTGGACTGGACGATCGTCCGCAGCAATTGTTCGTTCGGCTCGCCGGCATGTTTCAGGCCGACGGTCTGCTCGAAATCGCGGATCGCCGCATCGGTTTTCGGACCATGCACGCCGTCGGCTGCGCCCTCATAGAAGCCGCGCCGGGCCAGTTCCTTCTGGATATCGGCGATCACTTCGAGGCGCGACCGTGTCGGTCCAGTCTCGCTTTTCGCTGTAACGGCTTCAGTTTTTGCCGCCTCGGGTTCGACCGGCTTAGACCGCGGCATCGTCATCGTGCCAGTCAGTTCGGTGCCGACGATCCTGACCGGCTTTGCCGCGGGTGTTGTGGGTACCGGCACAGCCGACGCCGCTGGCCGGGTGCTGAAAATTGGCGCCGGATGGGGACCCGTCTGCAGGAACAGGGCATTGACCAGAATTCCGCAAGCGGCAGCCACCGCCAATGCGAGCGCAATCATGTCCTTGCGGCGGCCGCGCGCCGGTTCTTCGTCATAGCCGCGCTCGTCATCGTAATAATCGATGACCGCCGGTTCCGCTCTGCGGCTTGCCTTAAGCACTTTTCCTCACCGGGGTTGCGGTCTGCTGGTGCGCCACAGGGCGGGGCGCAGGCTGAATGTCAGGAGCGATACGGGCTGGCCGGCCTTGCTCGCAATCGGCCGGCAGCGAGATCGTGATGCGGGTGCCTTTTCCGAGCACGCTCTTGATCTCGACGTCGCCGCCATGCAGCGCCACCAAGCCCTTCACGATCGACAGTCCGAGCCCGGTGCCGTCGTGGCGGCGATCATAGGCGGAGCGCGCCTGAAAGAACGGATTGCCGATCTGCGGCAGATCGCTGTCGCTGATGCCGATACCGTTGTCTTCGACAACCAGCACCATCCGCCCCATCTCGATCGTAGCGCTCACAATTACCCGTCCGCCGCGGTCGGTGAACTTGATCGCGTTCGACAGCAGATTCAGCAACACCTGCTTGAGTGCGCGCTTGTCGGCCGTAATGTTCGGCATATCGACCGGAACACGCAGCTCCAGATCCAGTCCGGCCTCGCGCGCCCGCAGCGCCAGCAGATCGCAGCAATTGCCGATCACTTGCGCCGGCGCGAAGGGCTCAGGCATGATTTCGAAATCGCCGGTCTCCATTTTCGACATATCGAGGATACCGTTGACCACCGACAAAAGATGGTGGCCGGAATCGTTGATCAGCTTTGCATAATCGCGCCGCCGTTGCGCATCGAGGCGCATTTGTTCGTCATTGGTCAGCATTTCCGAGAAGCCGATAATGGCGTTCAGGGGCGTGCGCAATTCGTGGCTCATGGTGGCGAGAAAATGCGACTTGGCGGCGTTGGCGCGATCGGATTCCGAGCGGGCATCGTCCAGTGCCTGCTCCTGCTCCTTGCGCGCGGTCACGTCGCGGATCACCGCCACCACTTCGGATTCGCCTGTGGCCTGGCCCGCTGTCTGGTCGAGCGGACGGCACCGCATCTCGACCCAGATGAATTGCGTGGCGCTCTTACCGTCCTTGGCGTCGCGCCGCATCCGGAATTCGACCGACCTGGTTTCTCCCCGCGAGGCCGCGTCCGCCAGGGCCGTGAGATAGGCCGGCCGGTCCGCGACATGCACGCGGTCGAAGAAACCGTGGCCCAGCAAATCTCCGATCCGCGCGCCGAGCAGCGGTTCAGCCGCTGGCGACACAAAAAGGACTGCGCCATGAGGACCGTGACGGGAGATCACATCCGTCATGTTGCGCGCCAGCAGGCGATAGCGATCCACTTCCGCATACAGAAGCCAGAAACTGGTACGCGCCAGCGACTCCGCGCCGAGGGCGAGGCCGGTCGCATAAAGCGACGCCGAAACGATCCCGAGCGCGGCAAGCGCACCCTGCTCGTTCGCCGTGGCCGCAGCGTCGGGCAGCATGCCGACAAATTGAAGAGTGACAAGAAAGCCCGCAGCCAACAGGGCAAAAGTGGACGCCAGGGCCACCACGCGCCGGGAGGCGGACAGTGCAGCTTCGAGCGGAACCACCACCAGCCAGATCGCGGCAAAGGACGCGATGCCGCCGGTGTTCCAGGCAACCGCCGTGACAAGTCCGGTGAGGGAGAGCGACGAGAGAACATGCGCCCCCTCATAATGGCCGGTGCGCGAGAGAAAATAGGCCACGAAAATCGGAACCAGGAGCCAGCCGAAGACGACGACTTCCAGCACACTCGGAACACCACGTACGGCGATATAGGCTGGAAAAGTAGCGAGCGCGATCAGGGATCCGAGCAGCCTCGGCGCGATGAAGGCACGATGACGCGCCGCCGCCAACGGATCCTGCTGCACCGAGGGGTGAACCAGGCTGTCAATATACTCTCGAACTGGCTTGAACACGCTCAACTGACCCGTTGCACGCGGCGCGAACGCCGCGGCACTCCCCATTTACGGGCCGGATCGTGTCAGAGGCCACTTAAACGAACGCTAAGGGGACGAGGCAGAACGCCGCAAAAGCCGCGTTTCCGGCCCGTGCAGGCAAGCGCGGTTCACAATCGTTGCGTCATGGTGAACGACCGGTTTCCAAAGCAGGCTCTGACCGCCGACCGGGGGCCGTAATCCGCCCCGGCACCCGGGGAAACACGCAGAAAAAACGCCGATTCTGCTGCCCGATAGAGCATTGATTCAAATTGTCCGAAAATTGCGACTATTCAAATTTTCTGAAAACACCCTGAGAATTCGCTTCGAATGAGCTCGAAAAGCCGAACGGGCTTTTCAAGCGGCCCTGCTAGCTTGTGCGATGAAGCGGTCCAAAAAAGCCGCCGGGGATTTAAGGGTGCGTCATGTTCTTCCTGTTGCGAACAGCCTTCTGGCTGAGCATCGTTCTGGCTTTGCTGCCGAGCGGCGGCTCGAAGTCACAGGCGCCGGTCGTCGGCCCGAGCGAGGCGGTGTCAGCCGCGTTCGCTGCCGTCTCGGATGTCAGCGGCTTTTGTGAACGGCAGCCGGACGCCTGCGATGTGGGCGCACAGGCTGCGCTCGCATTCGGGCAACGGGCTCAGGCGGGCGCGAAATTCCTCTACGACTATCTGAGCGAAAAACGTGCCCCGGCATCGACCGGCTCCATCAAGGCATCGTCAGGCGTGCAGGACACCTTGACCGCTGAAGATATCAAGCCGGCCTGGCGCGGCCCGCTGCCGCCAAGGGATCCGCGCCGCCCGGCCTGAGAATTCGATCCTGTCACCGCAGCCTCCCTGCGGCTTTGGCGCTTTTACTTCGCATCCGGCATCAATATATGTCTTCGTGACGACCGCGCCGCTGGATGCGGCTTGCACAATCACGGCGGACTTATGTCGATCGACGAGATCATCGGGAATTTCGAACTTCTGGACGAGTGGGACGACCGTTACCGCTACATCATCGAGCTTGGCCGGAACCTGCCGGACTTGCCGGAGGAAGCGCGGACCGACGCCAACAAGGTTCAAGGCTGTGCCAGCCAGGTCTGGATGCAAACTTTGGTCCGGCCCGACGACGCAAGCGGCCCGGTGCTGATTTTTGTCGGCGACAGCGACGCTCATATTGTCAAAGGTTTGATCGCCATCCTTTTGGCGCTCTATTCCGGCAAAACAGCAAAAGAGATTCTGTCGCTCGACGCCGTCGCCTTGTTTCACCGCCTGGGGCTCGGTGAACATCTGACGCCGCAGCGTTCGAACGGTTTCCGCTCCATGGTGGAGCGGATCAAGTCCGATGCCCGCGCGGCGCTGGCGCCCGCCGCGTAGCGCGTCCTGTACGCAGAAGCGTCATGTGGCCCCGGCACATTCCGCATTCTCTGCAACCCAATTCCGCAAGCCGGCTCGCGCTCTCCCGATCGCCTCCGCTCCATACCCGTAATGGCGGGCCAGTCGGTCGAGACCGAGTTGCAGCACGATCTTCGCTGAGCTGCGCGGCCAGCGGCGCTCGCGCTCGACATCCTCAAGCCCTTTGAGAAAGCAGCAGATATCGAGCAACAAGCCGGAAAATTCCGGTCCGACCGCATCCAGAGCGTGGCGCAGCCGCTGCTGGGCGGCAATTGACGCCTCACTGAAAGCAGGACCGCGACCTCCTGACCGGCGTTCGCGCGAAACCGACAGATCCCAGTTCGAGGTCGTGCGCGGCATCACGTGCCCACAGGTGAAGTCCGACCGCAGACGCTCGCCGGCCAGCAATTGATGCGGTGCGATCAACGCACGCCCATCCTTGCCCTTCCGCCGCGCTAGCCAGACCAGCGGACTTTCACCGTCGTCGACCAGCACGCTGGCATAGCCACCGGGCACCTCGGCCGCCCGGATAGACAGTGCAAGATGCTGGCCGAGAAAAGGATCGATCCCCGGCGAAAGCGCCGGCATTGCACGCACCAGCCAGGCTCTGCCGGCTCTCGTAATCTGTAGTCGTCCATCCGGGAGACAGACAGCAAGATCATCGGCCAGAAGCCGGCGGCCCTCGTCGGATGCTGCGGCTTCGGAGCCCGCCGGTCCGGCGGCCAGATCGATCAGCAACCGGATCGCGGATTTGCCAAGAGAGGATCGGTTTGGTTTCGGTCGGACGGGATTGGCCATGCTGCATCTCTGTAGGATTTTATCCCTATTGAAGCGATGCGGCGCTGTCAAGCCAAAATTAGGAATATAGTCAAAATACTTCTGAATCAAGATCGCGCTGCGACAAGAACGCTAGCGGCGTCGCCGGCGCTGCTGGCCGAGCCCCATCTGCTTGGCGAGTTCCGAACGGGCGGCGGCATAATTGGGCGCAACCATAGGGTAATCCAGCGGCAGCCCCCATTTCTCGCGATATTGTTCAGGGGTCATATCGTACTGAGAGCGCAGATGGCGCTTGAGCGATTTGAACTTCTTGCCGTCTTCCAGACAGACCAGATAGTCGGCGGTTATCGACTTCTTCACCGGCACTGCCGGCCGCAGGGGCTCCCCGCCGACCTCGCCCTGACCGGCCGACACGCGGACCAGCGCAGCATGGACCTGGTTGATCAGCGTGGAAATCTGATCCGCCGCGACCGTATTATTGCTGACATAGGCCGAGACGATATCGGCCGTCTGGTCGATAAACTTGTCCTTGTCGTCCATGCTCTGGGTCCGCCCGGCAATAAATCAAATCCATCGGCGTGCTGCAGGACGAATCGCCTGTCCTGTATTCGCTTGACGAATATTGTTGCATTGCTTGAAATCCAAGACAAGATTGCCAATAAGACAATGTTAACGCTTGGGATTATTGCCAGACTTCAAGATTTTTCACCCCGTTCCTGGGGCACCCTCTTTTCGATCACAGGTCATTGACCAATCGTGATTTGCAGAAGCGCCTCTCTATTCTTAGCTCCGATACGAGACGAACCTCCCTTCACGGAAACCGATTATGGCCGACAAAAACACGACGAAACCGAAAGTCGTGAAAACGGATGCCGAATGGCGTCAGCAATTGACGCCGGAACAATTTCACATCACGCGCGAGCACGGAACCGAACGCGCATTCACCGGTCCGTACTGGGACGAAAAGCGCGAAGGGATGTACCACTGCGTGGCGTGCGGCATGCCGCTGTTCTCGTCTCGCACCAAATTCGATTCCGGCACCGGCTGGCCGAGCTTCTTCGCACCCGTGACCGACGACGCCGTCAGCGCGCATGAAGACGGTTCTTTCTTCATGCGTCGCACCGAAATCCGCTGCGCCAATTGCGATTCCCATCTCGGTCACGTTTTTCCGGACGGGCCAAAGCCGACCGGACAACGCTACTGCATGAATGGGGCCGCGCTGCGTTTCGATCCGGCGGGCAAAAAATAACGGCCCGCTGACCGGGCGCCGATGACGGGCGAGCCTAGCTTGCCTTTTCTTTATGCGCTCTTTTCCAGATGGTTGCGCAATTCTTCGATCGAGCCGAACCGCACTACGCCCTGCGCCAGTTCGGCTTCGATCGAGCCGTCGGTATAGAGCGTGTAGGCCATGCCATCGACCACGCCAGATTTCAGCACAGAGACCGGTTCGGTTCTGGAGCCAGGCGCTGGCAGCTCCGATGGCGCAACTTCGCTCGGACGCGGCTCGTGGCTTTCCGCTCGCTCGGGAGGCGGGATGCGTCCGTCCGCCGGCCAGATCGCGTCATAGGAGGCTTCGGTCCCGCGGTGTTCGGGTGGAAGCACACGGGGCGCTTCCGGTCCGGCCTTGCGCAGCTGCGGTCCGGCTGCCGGGCGCGGAGGGCGCCAGCTCGGAAGCTCGACACTCTCGTCGCTCGAGGCCGGTGCCGGCCGGGCGGCGGGCCGCGGCGACAAGGGGGCTTCATGCTCCTCCAGCATCGGAGGTTCGGCGATCATGCGGGGTTCAGGCGCGCGCGGCGCGCGCGCCGAGGCTTCGCCCCGCGCCGGAACGGGGATCGGCATACGGGGGCGGGCATTGCCGGGCGCACCCGCCTCTACAGCGTCCTGTCCGGGACGCGCAACCACCGGACCAGGCCGTGCAGCCAGGGCCGCCGCCATGTTCCCGAGCTGGCGCAATGCAAGCGCCAGCCCAATGACGATCAAACCGCCCATCAGGGCGGTCGTACCGGCGATGATCAGGGTGTTGCCCAGACTGAACTCGTTGATCGGAATGCCAAATCCGACCATGATCGCGCCGATCGCGGCCGCCAAGAGCCCGATTACCAGCAAAACAAAAGACATAACGCCGCCTCACGCCCCGCAAAACCGCCAGAATAGTGACGATCTTCACGCCCCCAAGCAAGGGTTTGTGAAAATAGCCTGTGTGCAGATTTCCGCCTGCTCAAGAGACGATAACGGCAGCAGAGCCGCTTCGTTCCCGCCTGAATCGCGGCGGAAGAATGCCGCCAGAGACATTGCCGAGAGGCTCGTCAGCGCATAATGAATGGGGCTTAAGCAAAGTCCAGTTCCGGACAGAGTCAGAGTTTTGAGGGAGAATTGTCCCATGTCATTTTCGCTGCCCGACCTTCCCTATGCCTATGACGCGCTCGCCCCTTACATGTCGCGCGAGACGCTTGAGTATCACCACGACAAGCACCACCTCGCTTACGTGAACAACGGCAATAACCTGCTCAAGGGCAGCGAGTGGGAAGGCAAATCCCTGGAAGAGGTCGTGAAAGGCTCGTTTGGCAAGAATGCCGGCCTCTTCAATAATGCCGGCCAACATTACAATCACATCCATTTCTGGAAATGGATGAAGCCCGGCGGCGGCGGTGACAAGATCCCAGGCGCTTTGGAAAAGAAAATCGTGTCGGATCTCGGTTCGGTCGCCAAGATGAAGGAAGATTTCATCCAGGCCGGCGTCACCCAATTCGGCTCGGGCTGGAACTGGCTTGCGGTCAAGGACGGCAAGGTCGTCGTGATGAAAACGGCGAACGGCGAAAACCCGCTGGTGCATGGAGCGCAACCCATTCTTGGCTGCGACGTCTGGGAGCATTCCTATTACATCGATTACCGCAACCGCCGGCCGGATTATCTGAAGGCCTTCGTCGATCATCTGGTGAACTGGGACTACGTCGCCGAGATGTTCGAAAAGGCCAGCAAGTAACCTATCCGCGCGCACAGGCGCGCCCGATGCCGGGATCGGAGCGTCTCCCCGATACAGCCGCGATTGCCGTTCTGACGGCCGTCGCGGCGATCGCGGTGTTCACATTCCGCGACTATGGGCTTGGCTGGGACGACCTGACCCACGCCCAATACGGGCAGATGCTGCTCGATTTTTACGGCTCGGGCTTTCAGGACAAGCGCGCCCTCTCCTTCGTCAACCTCTACATGTATGGCGGCGGATTCGATATGTTCGCCGCGCTGCTGGCGAAAATCCTGCCGTTCAATCTGTTCGAGACGCGCCGGCTGGCCGGCGCCGTTGTCGGCCTGCTGGGACTGGTCGTGACCTGGCGACTGGCGCGCCGTCTCGGCGGCGCCTGGGCCGGACTGATCGCGGTGGCCCTGCTCGCCGCATGCCCCTTCTATTACGGGCACATGTTCATCAATCCGAAAGACGTGCCGTTCGCGGTGGCGATGGTCATTCTTCTTTATGGATTTGTTCGCGCGCTAGAGACCTATCCGCGGCCCGACCTCGCGGCCATTGGCTTTTTCGGAATCGGGTTGGGGCTGACCCTCGGCACGCGCATCATGGGCGGCATCGCCGCTCTCTATGTGCTCGTACCGCTCCTGATGCTGATCGCCTGCGACTGGCGAAAGGCCGGTGTTGCAGCGGCGTCCGCCAATTTTGCCCGGCTCCTCCTGCGCCTGCTGCCCGGCTTCGTGCTCGCCTACGCCGTCATGGCCCTGCTTTGGCCCTGGTCCGTCCTTGAACCGCTCAATCCGGTCCGCGCCGTCGGCTATTTTGCACAGTTCTTCGAAAAGCCGTGGAAGGAAATGTTCGAGGGTACGCCGATCTCCGTGCCCGACATGCCGCGCAGCTATATTCCGGTGCTGTTCTCGCTCAAGTTGCCCGAGATGTTTCTGGGACTCTCGGTCATTGGCGCGGGATGGATCGGCATTTCGGCGGTAGCCTCCGGCCGGCCGATCCGCCGCAAGGCGGCATTGGTGCTGATCGTGATGGCCGCTTTCCTGCCGCTTCTGATTGCCGTCATCGCGCGGCCGGCGATGTATAACGGCATCCGCCACTTTGCCTTTGTCATGCCGCCGCTGGCGATTCTCGGCGGTCTCGGCGGCGCCTGGCTTTTGACCGCCCTGTCTCGCCGTGCGCGGCCGACGGCCGTCGCCGTTGCAGCGCTGATCCTGATCGGACTCCTGCTGCCGGTGGCCGCGATGGTGCGGCTGCATCCTTATCAGTACACGCACTTCAACTGGCTCTCCGGCGGGATCAAGCAGGCCAACAACCGCTACATGCTGGATTACTGGGGCCTCGCGTTCAAACAGGCGTCGCAGGAACTGCACGCAAAACTGGTCGAGCGGCTGGAAGCTCCGACGCAACGTCGGCGTTGGCGCATTGCCGTCTGCGGTCCTCATTCGTCGGCGACGGTAGAACTGGGTCCGGATTTTCTGGCGACCTGGGACACCAAGGGCGCGGACTTCGCCATGATGCTCGGGGAATTCTACTGCGCGGAACTGAAGGCCCCCGTTCTAGTCGAAATCGTGCGCGATGGCGTGGTCTTCGCGCGGGTCTACGATATCCGTGGCCGCAACATTACCGACATGTTCACGATCCCGCCCGTCACCCGCTGACAGGAGCAAGCGATGGCTGAGCCGGTCTATGTCTTCGATGCCTATGGCACGCTCTTCAACGTGCATGCCGCGATCGGGAAGCACCGCGAGGCCTGCGGACCGCAGGCCGACCTGCTTTCCGATCTGTGGCGGACCAAGCAGCTCGAATACACCTGGACCCTGACGCTGGCAGGACAGTACCAGGATTTCTGGACCCTGACCGGGCGCGCGCTCGATTATGCGCTCGCCCGCTACCCTTCGGTCGACAAGGCCATCAAGCCGAAGCTGCTGGAGGCCTATTTCGCGCTCGACGCCTTCCCGGACGCGGCTCCAACCTTGCAGGCGCTGAAAGAGCGCGGCAGCCGGACCGGAATTCTGTCGAACGGCTCGCCGAACATGCTGACGGCCGCCGTCAATGGCGCCGGCCTGAACCGCCTGCTGGATCAGGTGCTGTCGGTCGATCCGATCCGGATCTACAAGCCGCGGCCGGAAGTCTATGCGCTGGCGACAAAGGCCTTTGGCATCGCAGCCGGCGACGTGGTGTTCGTGTCATCCAACCGATGGGATGTGATGGGCGCCGCAGCCTTCGGCTTTCGCGGCGTGTGGATCAACCGCGCGGCCATGCCGGACGAATATCCGGACCATGCGCCGCGTCATGTCATCGAAAATCTCGGCGCACTGCTGACCGTGGCGGCCTGACACGCCGCAACGGACACATGCACCTGTCTCTGTTTACTCAACGTAGGCTTCGCTCGCCTTGACCTGGTGCGAACTGCCGCAATGTGGGCACCAGAGCGAGAGCTTGAGAGACCGCATCTCAAGCAACACAACTTCGTCCGTCTTGATACTTGTTGTGACTTCCTGCCTGTTGTTGGGACACCGATACTTCAACATGACTGACGCAACCTCCTTACGCACTCATGCTTGCTTGACACTCTAGTGACACGCGCAGCCGATTCCCCGCGCTCATGTTTCTTATCCACCGGTTGTCCACAGAAGCCGTGCGTGCATTGCGACAGACGCGCGCGTCATCGCGGGAACTCGCGATCAAGCCTTTGACGCTGCATGATGTTTGGATTCGCAAGCGGAACTTTGCGCAATTCGATTGCGAGGCGCGACCGCAAAACAAAAAGCCCGGCCGGACCGCCGGGCTTTTTCAGTGAAGATGCTGATCGCTCAATAATATTTGCAATGACGATAGCCGGCCCGGTCGTACCAGCAGCGTTTGCCGCCGCGGGAAATGCGCGGGCCGCCGATGACGCCGCCGATCACCCCGCCGGCCACCGCCCCGACGGGGCCGGCGATCAGCGCGCCGGTTCCCGCGCCGATGGCAACGCCGGTCAGCATCCGATCGCTGGCCGCATGCGCAGGCGCCGCCGCGCAGGCGAGGAAAACAACGCCCATCATCAGGAGCTTGCGCATGATCTCTCTCCGTCCCTGAATGTCCCTGTGCGGATGAGACGCCATCAACTTTAAGAATCCGTGCATGGGCGGCCGGTGCCCCCGGCCTGATTGCGTTGAGGTGACAGGCTCTTAGGCCTGGTCGGCCGCGGCCTTGCCGCGCGCCACGGTGATCATCACGGTCGGGATCGCGACCAGCGCGCAGATCGCGGTGATCACGATCACGGCGCGGGGGGCGCCGTGGTCCATCATGTAGCCAAAAGCCGGCGGGGCGATGATGCCGCCGATATTGAAGCCGGTGGTGACGAAGCCAAAGACCCGGCCAAACGCGCCGGGCGGGGTGACCGCGCGCACGATCATGTCGCGCGAGGGCTGGATCAGCCCGTAGAAGAAGCCCGACACCGCCATGCAGCCAAACAGCAGGACCGGGCCGAGATCGACCAGAGCCACCGGCAGCAGCGCAAAACCGCTCAGGGCAAGGCCCGCGATCGCCACCACGTCGTGCCGCTCGGTGCGGGAGGACAGCCAGCCGCCGGCCAGCACCGCCACCGCGCTCATCATCAGGAACACCGTGAGCGCGGTCGCGGCTTCCGACAACGGCGTGCCCCAGGCCGCCTCCAGCGCGACGATGGTGTAGTTCTGCGTGCCGGACGAGATCCCGGCGATCAGGATGAAAAAGATCAGGTTGAGCAGGACCGGCAGCGTCATCAGCACGCGCCAGTCCTGCGCCGAGGGCGCGGGCGCGGCCCCCGCCGTTCCCGCCTTGACCTGCGCGGCCTCGCGCCCGCCCAGCACGTCGCCAAACACCGCGATCGCCACCGCCACGGCGAATCCCAGCGCGGCGCCTGCAACAAACGCCCCGCGCCAGCCAAAATAGCTTGCCAGCACCAGCATCACCGCCGGGGTGATCGCGGTGCCGAGAAAACCTGCGAAGATATGGATGGAAAAGGCCTGGCTGGTGCGCGGCCCGGAGACCCGGGTGGAGAGCAGCGCGTAATCGGCCGGGTGATAGGCGGTGTTGGCGATGCCCAGCACCGCGAACATCAGCGTGAAGGCATAGAAGCCGGAGGTGAGCGAGGCGCCGAGCAGCGACACCGCCCCCAGCACCAGCCCGCCCACCAGCACGGTGCGGGCCGAGGTGCGGTCGACCAGAAAGCCCGCCGGGGTCTGCAGCACCGCCGACAGCACGTTGAACAGCGCGAGCGCGGCGCCCAGCTCGGTATAGCTGACGTTGAATTCGGCCCGCAGGAACGGGAACAGCGGCGGCAGGATCAGGATGTAGATGTGGCTGACGAAATGCGCGAGGCTCACCAGCCCGATGGTTTTGGCATCGGCGGCGCGCGAGGGGGCAGCGGCAATCGTGGAGGAGGTCATGTCTGGTTCCGGCGGGGCACCCTATCCGACCCGCGCGGCGCGCGGTCATGCTTTGGCGGAAGGGCGGGCATCTGTTGTGCGGCGCACCACCAGGGCGCGCGCCATCGCCCGTATTGTTTGAGGCGCCGGGATCGCCTTCAGTCTCGGTTCCCTCGCTTCGAAAAAGCGAGGGGGGACGGCGCGCCGAAAGACGCAGGGCCGTTCCTGATATCGCCGCGTTGCGCGAACAACGCAGCCGCCTCTCGGCGCACCGTCGGCGGCGTTTTCACTGCGACGGCGGGCCGCGCTTTTGACGGCGACCGACCGGGGCCGCCTGTCATCAGCCAGCTCCTGGCAGAGACCCGTCAGTGGTCCCGGGCGGAGCCCCGCCGTCGCCCGGGGCCGTGCCTGCGAAGCACGGACGCGGGCGCCGCACCGGCCGAGGCCCGGAATTACCGGGCGCCGTCCAGAGGAGCCGCGCCGCTGAATCTCCGGCGGCGCCCTCCTCTTCGTCCCACTCCATGACGCCTCATGAAGCGCCCCTCGGCGGACGAGGTGATAGGAATATAGTCCACAACAGCTAATAAGTCAATAACCCTTGGAGCCTCAACTACAGTTTGAAAAGTTAGAACTCTCAACCCACTATAGTCCCAAAAAACTAAGCCCTCTCAATGAGATTTTATGACCAGTCTTGGCGATCATGAATTCGGCAGTCAGGACACTGACCTCAAGCTTTCAATTGTTGAAAGCTATCTGAAGGCATTTGCCATTGCTCTGACCGGAAAGTTTCCAGAACTTTGGTACATCGACGCCTTCGCTGGAACAGGAAAGCGAACGGTGCGCGTTGAGGCGCGGGATGGCGATCTTTTCGACGCACCAACGCCGGAGCGGATCGAGCATCGACGAGGTTCAGCGCAAATAGCGATCGACGTTACGCCACCATTCAACAGGCTGGTTTTTGTGGAGAAAAATCCACGATATTGTGCCGCGCTTCAGGCCTTACGCTCCCAGTACAGCGAACGGATGATCGACATCATTGAAGGCGACGCCAACGAAGAAATCTCCCGCCTAATTGAAGAAACCGATTGGCATCGAATCCGGGCAGTCATGTTTCTTGATCCGTACGGGATGGACATGGACTGGAGGACTCTTCAGAAGATAGCAAACACCAAGGCAATTGATGTTTGGTATCTGTTTTCATTGTCTGGGCTGTATAGACAGGCTACCCGAAATGCATCTGATATTGACGCCTCCAAGCGAGCCGCCCTTAATCGAATGCTCGGGACAGATCGCTGGCAGAATGAACTATATTCTAAATCCAGCGAGCACACGCTTTTTGGCGAATCGGCTTCTGAACGAAGAACTGCCGACCTAAAAGGACTGGAGAGTTACGTAAGAAGCCGTTTGCAAGAAATTTTCCCAACGGTCCTTAAACCCTTGGGCCTCCCCGTTGTCCGACGCCCTCAATTGTTTTCACTGTTCTTCGCAATTTCGAATCCCGACCCGCGAGCAGCGGGCCCGGCAACGCGGATCGCAAATCATATCCTCAATTCTGGCAGCTCATTCCAAGTTCGTCCTTTATAAGAGCGCCCCGCACGCTTCTTATTTTTCCCGCCCCATTGCTTGAAAAAGAACGCAACTTTAGAGCGCCGGCACATTCTCTTAATTTCATCGACCCATTCTTCCATCATCGGACGTGATCGCGGACCCGATTCCCCACCAACAATAGCCCAATGTATTTCTGACAGATCAGCACCAGCGACCGACCCAATTAAAGGCTCGAATGAAATAAATCGTATGACTGCCGGAACAGCACGAAGCTCATCAATACGATGTAAGACATCCGGCCCTTCGACACTGGTCCCAAGCCAAACATTAGGGAGCAGCTTTAGCGATCTTGCCGCCTCTGCCATCCTGTCCGGCCGTTTAGTCAGAATTTGATATGTGTGACGCGGGGTCTGCTCCATTACATCCCAGACCCGCTGGACGAAAGATGTTGGCACTTTTTCGTGGAACAGGTCAGACATCGAATTGACGAAAACCAAGCGTGGTTTCGACCAAGACTTAGGAATGTCGAGCGCCTTCTCGTCGAGGCGTATCTTGCCGGTCCAAACCGTCCGTTTCCCGCTGCGACGGGTCAAACCCCTATACTTTTCGGTGCCCATGGCTTCAAGCCGAGCGGCCATTCGCATTGCATAACAGTTGGTGCAGCCGGCGGACATGATTGAACAGCCCGCCACCGGATTCCACGTCGCATCAGTCCACTCGATAGAAGTGTCGGCCATCTGATGGTCTCCCGACTCAGATTCGCACAAAAAGGCCCAAATAGGAATCCTGCCAAACCTAGAATCTGTCGAGGCGCCCGGCTCAGCTCCGCAACCCCGGCGCTTCCTGGCCGGTGCGCGCGACATACTCGGTATAGCCGCCGCCATAGGTGTGGACGCCCTCGGGCGTCAGTTCCAGCACGCGGTTCGACAAGGCGGCGAGAAAATGCCGGTCATG
>JALHOD010000031.1 GCA_022843165.1 Pseudorhodoplanes sp. | reverse complement strand
GCGAGCGCAAAGCGGGAGACCTCGCCGCGGTTCAGCGCATGCAGGGCGGCATTGGTGCGGGCCATCAGCTGCGGCGGTCATATCGCCGGCTGATCATGCCGGACATGCGGGAATTCACCCAGGAGCCGCGCGGCGGCAGCAGCACGGTCTCGTCGGCCGCGTCGCGCGACAGCGCCATGCCCCTGGCGCGCTTGTGTTCCCGGTCGAATTTGTCGGAGGGCTCGGAACCCGTCACCCGCTTGTGCACACGGTGCGCGAGCCGATAGGCCACGAAGTTGGCATAGTTCTCCGGCCACAGCGTCAGGTCGAGGCCGTAATTGACCGAATTGGAGACGAATTTCACGAAGAGCGGGTCGCAATCGGCGTACCAGATCCCGCCCTCGTCATTGAAGTTTACCAGTGGCGGATCCAACCGCTCGTTGTCGGATGCGCGATAGGTGCGCACCCAATCCTCCGGCTTCTCGAAAGCGTTCTGGAAGCCGATCGCCGGGTCGATGCCGGCCGAGGCGTCGATCGAGGCGACGCGCATCGCAAAATTCCAGAAGCCCTCTTCGAGGCATTGCTGCAGCACCGCGTCATAGACGGCATCGAGCGCGCGGCGAAGCTTGTTGCTCTCGGTCAGCGACGCCAGCGGCTCCTCGGTCAGAAGCAACCCGGCGTCGTTGTAGAGCCGCAGCTTGGTGATTGCCATGACGCGCGCTCCCCGTCAGGTCGCGATCAGGCCGCCATCGCCTTCAGATGCTCGGCGATCCAGCGATGCGCGGCGTCCTTGGTCTGGAAGCCTTGCGCCATCACCTGCTTGTCCTTCTTCCGGATGACGTCGTGCTTCTTGCTGCCGACATTCCAGCGCGTGGTGAAGGGTGCCTTTTCGGGAAGCTCGGCGGCCTGCGGCTGGCAGCGGGCGATCATCTCGACCTTGACGAAGCCGGCGCCGGCTTCGGTCACCAGCAGCTCGGCATATTCGCCGGTATCGGCCTTGCGCACTTCGATGATGTCGCCGCGGCCGCGCGGGTTGGCTTTGTCGTGGCCCATGATCTTTTCGGCCTGGCCCGACCAGAAGGACGGCTCGAGCGCCTGCTCGAGGGTCTGGCTTTCGGAAAGATCGGCCGACCAGCGATTGTAACGGAAGGTGCTGACCGCGAAGTCGCGGTCGAGAAGTCGGTCGGTGAGATTGGCGGTCTGCGTCGCGGTCATCGCTGCGTCCTTTGTGCGTGCATGCGGATAGAAAGGCGCGGGCAGCGAAAGCCGCCCGCGCATGATGCGTCAGCGATCAGGTGATCGCGGTCGGCGCCGCGACAGTTGCCGCGTTGCCGGAGACGCTCGCCACCTGGTAGCGCTTGTATTTCGCGGTGCCGGTGTCGATTGCGTCGACCAGGTCGCCGACGCGCATGCCCTTCGGCACGCCGTCGGAGAAGAAGCCCGCGCCGACGATCGCCGCATCGTTGTCCGGTGCCGTGTTCAGATAGATGAAAACGCGCGGCAGCCGGCCACCGACCGGGTTGATCGCCATGGCGAGGTCGTTGGGGACATAAGCCATTGCTGGCCTCCTTGATTGTGAGACGTGAGACAGAGTGAAGGTGAAACGAAAGACAGCACGCGCCGGGGCTATCGGCCCCGGCGCGCGATGACGATCAGCTCAGGTTGCCGATCGAGCCGTCGTGCTTGATCTGCACGATGCCGGTGTTCTGGAGGATCTTCGCGGCGTGATAGATCGTGGCGCGAGACCAGGACGTGTCCTGCTTCTCGTCGTAGCCGATCGCGATGGATTCCTCGCCGATATTGCAGGCGTAGCCCAGCGCCGAGCGATGCCACATGTAGCAGAGCTCCTGCGCGGTGCCGACGCCGGTGATGCGGCTGGACACCATCCAGTTCACACCGTCCCAGCGCCACATCTTGCGGGTGGGTCCGGCGAACATCTTCACGTCCACATAGTCGCCGGAGGCGAATTCAGTGGTCTGCATCAGGTGCGCGCGGAACGCGCCCGAGATGACCGCGAACATGTTGTCCTCTTCCTCGACCGGAACGTCCTGATTGCTCAGGTAGGTCTTGGCCTTTTCGACCAGCGACAGCGACGCCGTGGCGTAAGCCCCGGTGTCGATCGTGGCGTTGGCGAGCTCGGCGAGAACGGTCAGGTCGATGTTGCGGTTGATGACCGACATCGAGGCCTGGCGCATGATCGCCTTCTGGTCGCCCTGGCTCGAGAAGATGTTGAAGCCGGTGAGCTCATAGGGCGCATGGCGCTCGACCAGCGTCGCAGTGACCTGCGTGTTGGTCGGGTTGCCATAGGGGATCAGGCCGTTGACGCCGCGGGTGACCGCCGCATCGGAACCGGAGCCCGCGACCAGGAAGGTGACGGTGTTGCCGCTCTTCATGGTTTCTTTGGTGCAACCGGCACGCATGACGGAAGAGCGGCCCTCGAACTGGTCGATGAACGCTTCCCGGTATTGAATTTTTGCTGCTTCGACAGACATGATGCTGTCCTTTCAGAAATGGAATCTCCTTTCGGGTGCCGGCGGCCGGGTGTCCTTCGGGCAGCATCCGGGTTGTCCGCGGCGCGGCGCGCGCACGGGGCCGTTCTCTGTCGCGTCAGGGGCGTTCGCGGTGGCGGTGAGTTGCGTCTGAAGTCCGGGGTCGCGGAGCGAGGTGTCCGGCGCCCGACGCGAGGCGTTTTAGGTCGAAACAGGTTTTACGCGGCAGCTCAGGCTGCTTTGCCGCGGTTCTCGATTTTCTGCTTGGCGTCCAGGAGCTCGAGCTCCTCGGCCTGCATCTTCTTGTCGGCGTCGTACTTGTCGGGATTGTCGACGCGAAACTTGCGGATCTCGGCGAGACGGTCGTTCACCGTCTTCGCGGGATCCGCGCCGCCGCCGGGGACGAGCGTCGCCAGCGGATTGAATTCTCGTGCGAGCGTGGCGATCGCCTTGATGAACGCCGGGTTGTCGCCCCACATGCGCCCGCCGAGCTGGTTGCCCTTCTCGTCAACCGACTTGGGTGCGCGCGAGGACAGGAGTTCCGATGCGACATCGGGCGGAAAAAACTGCCCGAGGAATGAATTCACCAGCGCGATCTCGCGCTTGTAGCCGGCGCCGTACTCCTTCGACAACGCCGCGACATTCTCGTCGTGATAGGTGGCGTCGGCTTCGGCTTCCTTGGCCCTCTCCGCGTCCTGCAGCGCGTAGTATTTGGCAACAAGGCCGCTGAACGCCGCCGGCTTGACGTCCCCTTCGAGCGCCGCGGCGGCGAGCTCGCTGACGATCGGCTTGTCCTCGTCGCCCAGCACCACGCCGTTGGGCAGGGACAGCGCCTCGAGATAGCCTTCGGGCTTGTCCGGGAAACCGTTCTCCTTGCGCCAGGCCGCTTTTTCCTCCGGCGTGGCGTCGGCGCCGAGCACTTTCGTCAGTTCGCCTGACGACATCTTGCGGCGCAGTTCCTTGTTCTGCTTCCACAGGTCGACCGGCGACGACAGCCGCACCAGCGTCTTCAGATCGTCCTTGTCCTCTCCGGCGAGCAGCTCGCGCCAGTTTTCCGCCCAATCGCCCTTGGGACCGGCCGCTGGATCGGCTGCCGGATCAGCACCGCGCGCTTGATCACCACCAGCACCGACGATCGTCTTCGGATCGCCGCCGGCCTTCGGATCTGCGGCAGGTTTCGGGTCCGGCGCCGGCGCCAGCTTGGAATCGGGCGCGGGCGTGCCTGCGGGATCGGGCGCGGGCGTCGGGCTCGGTGTCGCGTTAGTCATGGAAGACCTCTCACTCTTGCTTAATTTTCAGTTTGGTCATCTTCACGACCTGCTGGCCGACGAAGATGCGGCCGCACATGAAGGCCGTGAGCCGGTCGCCGTCAGGGCCCGGCTTGAATGGCTGCTCATAGGTGCCGGCGGCGACCTCGACGATCCAGCGCGCCGCCGATTGCTGCTGGTGCGGGGTCGCTGCGCCGGCGAACAGAGCCTGCATCGACGCGATGATGTGCGCGTCGTAGGGGACGGGCTGCCAGGGCTCGGGGGCCTTGAAGCGTTTTGCCACTTACATCGCTCCGGTGATGCCGGCGGCATTGAGCTCCTGGCCTGCGACGCCGACCTGCTCCGCCACTGCCGCGCCTTGCGCAACGGCCGCGGCGGCGGCTTGCGCAGCCATCTGCTGCTGCTCCTGGTCGCGCCGCTCGCGCGCCTTGTCTTCCGGCACGATCCACTTTGCCGGCGAACCGGTGCCCGGCAGCGCGTCGCGGAATGCGATCGAGGTGTCGAAGTCGTGGCGGGTGCCGGGATCGATCTCGGAGGCGATCTTCAGCAGGTTGGAGGCCTGGACGAAGGCCTCGGCCTTTCCGCGCTCGTTGGCGGCCTGCAGCGGGCTCTCAAACTGCCAGCGGATTTCCTGGCCGCGCAATTCGCGCGGCATGTCATCCATCGGACCGAACGCGCCGAGATCCATGCCGAGGTTGAATGTCTCCTCGCACAGCCCGCCGTTATATTCGACCTCCATCGGCTCAAAGAGCGGAAGCGCGCGCCGGATATATTCCTCGAAGCGCACCTGCACTTCGTATTTCGTCATGTCGCCGCCGGTATCGGCCGGCGGAAGCGCGATCACATCGAGGAAGAAGGCCTCGCGGATCAGCGCCTCGATCTTTTCCTCGCGCTTGTCGGCCCACCCGAGATTGAACGACCTGGTGTCGATCAGCGGCTCGATCGCCTTGCCGAAGCGTTCGTCATACTCCCAATCGACGGTGGTCAGGCCGCCGGCGAAGATGTTGGCGCCGCCCTGCACCACTTCGGCGGTGATCTTCATCGGCGGATCGACCGCCTTCTGCCCGGCCTCGAGCAGCGTCAGCGTCATCTGCTGCAGCATGCGCCCGTCGGGCAGCGCGACGACGGTCGCGGGCGAATGCGCGTATTGCGAGCCCGACACCGTCACCCATCGCGGAATGACATAGCCGAGCCTCTTGCGCGGCTTCTCCTCGAGAATGGTGTCGTTTTCGCAGTCGATATAGATCGACACAAAGGGGTGCTGCTTGCGGATGCGCCCATGCGCCGGCAGGTCGTAGGACGACGCCGGCAGCACGATGTGCCGGCATTTGATCTCGGCATAGGGATCCGTTTCGGCGATTTTCCTCACCTTGGGCGAGGCCGTCTCCGGGAACAGCCGGCAATATTCGCGCGCCTCGATCTTCCAGTTGCGGTGCAAGGTATCGATCACGAGCTCGGCGTTCTCGCACCAGGCGGTGTCGCGCAGATGCCAGGTGCGGTAAAGCAGCCCGTTGGCGTCGTGGTTGACGTCGACCGAGATCACGGCCTGGCCGAACGCCGTGAAGTCGTTGTCGCCCTGCTTGGTGGCGCGCACAAACTGGCTGCGCTGGTCGTACATGATGCGACGCATCACATCGGACTTGCGGTCGAGCCAGGTGCGCGCTGTGGCGCGCTCGTTGATCGCGTCGTCGTGGGTCCGCGCCTGGAACCACGGCTTGCCGCGCGGGCGCAGCATCGAGGAAATCGCGTTGCCGAGATCGCGATGCGCCAGCACCGGCCGCCCGGTCATCAGGTGCGAGGCGAATTCCTCGCCGAGCGTGCGGCTCGCCGTGAAATCCGCCCGCATGGGGTAGAATTGCTCGGCCATGGTCTGCCAGAGCGAATCCAGCGGCCCCTTGCGGGAAAACAGCTTGTCGCCCTGTGCGAGCAGATCCTTGACGCGCTGCGACGTCTGCATCAGCCGAGCTTCGCGCCGTCGTAACTGTCGCCCGGCTGCTGCTGCTGCGCGCGCTCGCCTGGCGCCGTCAGGATGGTGGAGCGGCGGCCGCCGCGGTTCATCAGTTTTTCCTGCGCCTTGCGGCGCGCCGCGATCGCCTCAGGCGAATCCGCGTCTGGCATCACCGCCGCCGGCTGCGGCGCGGCGATGGGCTGAATTTGCGGTTTCGGTCCGCCGATTAGTCCGCCGGCCATCAGGGCCTCCGTTTCAAATTGGAAAATCCGACATTGGCGCTGCCGGAGCGCTGTTCCGACATGCGCGCCTCGAACTGCACGTCGAGGTAGTGCGACAGGCTCTCGTAGGTCTGCTGCCGGCGAAGACGCTTTTCATGCTCGTGCCGCGCGATGACGTCGGCGTAAGGCTGGACCTTCGGCTCGTCGTCGTCGCGCATCGGTCTCCTCGCAGCGGCGGGAAGAAAACCGGCGGCGGGTTTGTCCGCCGCCGGCTCCAGACTGCTCAGCTGTCGGCGTCGATCGCCGGCAGCACGAAGCCCGACACCGCATCGGTCGAGGCCGAGAGGTTGTCGAAGAAGCGACAGCCGCCGACGGCGCCCATGGTGTGCGTCGTGGTGACGTCGGCATGGCCGCAGCGGTTATGCGCGATGATGCCGGAATTGTTCGGCGAGGCGGTATCGTTCGAGATGAACAGGTTGCCGGCCGTCGCCTTCGAGGACAGGAAATTCCAGCGGACGTCGCAGCGCTTGAGATCCTTGCCGGTGGCGCAAGTGATCAGGGTCGCCAGCCCGGTGCCTTCGTTCACGACCAGGTTGTGCTGCACGACCGGGAACTGGATGTCGCCGGCGGCGAGAATGAAGGCGAGCGTCGCGGCATCTGCCGAAAGGAACCGGCAATGGGTGACCTTGAGGCCATCCGCCGTGTTGTCGGCGCCTGAGGCCCCGATTGCCGACAGGAAGTTCTCGTCGGCGACGTTGTCGACGAATTCGCAATTGTGGATATGCGCATAGACGCCGGTGACGTCGATGCAGCGCACAATATCGGCGTGACCGGCGGCGAACACCAGGTTCTCGAGATAGGCGTCGGCCGCCGAGATCAGATAGGTGACCGTGGTGCCGGCATCCATCAGGAAGCGCGGGCGCTGGTTGCCAAAGCCGAGACCGATGACCGACACGCCGGCGACGTCATGCGTGATCCCGCCGGCGCCGGTGATGGTCTCGGCGTGGTTCGGCATCACGATGATCGTGTCACCCTGGTTGGCCGTGCAGAGCGCGAAGGCTTCGTCGAGCGTGCCAACGGCGGTGTCGGGCGAGGACCCATCGGCCGCATCGATCGCCGAGTCGACAAAGAAGGTCTTGCCGCGGCCGAGCGCCTGCGGCTGCGCGCCGACCGGGCGGCCGTTGAACAAAAGATGGCTTGCGTTGTAGCCGAGAATTTTCCCGGCGATCGAATGGTACATGGCTGTCTCCTAGGCGTGCTGTTGCTTGTTGCTGGTGGAGTTGCCGGGTGCCGCCCGGCGCCGGTCGCGATCGCAGGAGCTCTTCACCCTTGCGAAGCAAGTCGGTTTTGATTCATAGGGGTTGGGCGCCGACGCGATCGGCGCTCAACGAAGGAGTCAGCCCATGGCTGCTGCCAGCAAGAAGTCGCGGCGCCCCGCGATGAAGAAGGCGAAGTCGAAATCCACCGCGCGCCGCAAGCCGGCGGCACGCAGACGTTAACCGGCGCCAACTCTGACTGGAGGGCACGGAGGCCCGCCTCGATAGAGGCGGGCCTCTTCTGTGCAGGCGGAAGCGTCGAGCAGAATCTCTTTGGCGCGCGCCTGGCTGATCAGGTTGCCGTAGAGCGGCGCCGCCAGGCGGCGCGCAACATGGGCGGCATAGGTGCGGCGCATGGCCCGCCGGCTGGTCCAGCGCTGCCCATGAAGACGGCACAGCTCGGCGTATTCGGCGATGTGGGCGAAGATCTCTTCCTCGAGCCGGAACGCCGGCTCGTTGATGTAGCGATGCCACCAGTCCTCGATCGCGCGGCGCTTCAGCGCTTCAGTCGGATTGGTCTTCAGGGCCTGCCGCAGGAAATCGTACTGGCCAAAGGCGGCGAGAATGCCTTCGCCGGCAATCTGCCGGCGTCCGTGCACCGCTTCGTGCGCCATGAGCTCGGGCGCAATGTCGACGCCCATCGGATTGTAAATGATCTCGCCGAAGGCGAAGAGGATCGGCTTGCCGCGGACCTGGAACGCCGCGTCGATCTCCTCGATGTTCGGCGGATAGGCCTTAACGACGCGCATCAGCCAAACCAGAAATACAGCGTGCCGGCCTTGGCGGCGCCGCCATTGGCGATCGCCACATTGAGCGTCTCCGGCCCCGCATGCATCACGTCCTCGACCGGCTCGCCACCCGCCGCATACAGCGAAGCGGCGCCCGTCTCATCATGGGTCGCGTGCCGCGGCAGCTTCTGGAAGGCCGTGGTGCCGAGATTGTCCTGGTTGACGTAAACGAATCCGGTGGTGGCGCCGACGACGTCGAGGTCGGCGCCGGTGTCCAGCGGCGCCGTTCCGTCCGGCACATAGCGGTATTGCAGCAGCCTGGGGCCTGGCGCCGAAATCGTGGTGGAGAAGGCGCCCGACCCGTTGGTCAGGATCGCCACCGTGACAAGCGAAACAGGCTTCATCGACTTCTCCTCTAGCGCCCGACGCGCTTGATCTTCGAGTAACCCACATTGGCGGTGGTGATGCGGCCGCCGGCCATCGACCGGCGTGCCGCGCGTTCGACCGCGCGCTCGCCTTCCGACAGGCACATGGTCACCGCGTCGCCCTTGTCCGGCGATCGTCCGAGCTTGTCCTTGATCTCGGACTTGTCGTTGACCTTGATGCCCCGGGACGTCAGCGTCCATTTGTAGGATGCGAGATCCGCCTTCAGCTCGGCATCCGGCGGCAGCGCGATCGCCGAGCCGCCTTCCTGCGAGGGATCCAGCTCCTCGCGGAATTTCCAGATGGTCTCGGCGCGCTTGTTGTAGAAGCGCAGCCGCCCGTCGCGCGTTCGCCCCTGCGAATCCGACACTCCGTTGAAGGCGGCCACGTCGATGCCGTTGTCCTTCATGGCGATGACGGCGTCGCCGCCCCACCCGCCGCCCAGATCCACAATCACCGGGCAGCGATCGCGGCGGATTCGCACGACGTCGGCCGCGGTCGATCGGCCTGTCTTGTCGACCTCTTTCTTGGCATCGAGCGGCCCGTACCAGCCGCCATAGCGATGCGCGATCACGCGCTGGTCGCCGCCGCCTGGTGCGACGTCGACGGCCATCGCCGTCATCGCCATGCGCGGCGGCGGCTTGGGCTCCCAGCGCTGCTGCGCGGCTTCGATCCAGGCCGTCGGAATGATCTGGAAATCGTCGTCCTTCAGGCCGACGCCGAAGTCGCCGTCGCGATAGGCGCGCCGCAATTCCTCGGGCAACGACGAAAGCACCGAGCCGTAATTCGTGCGAGCGAGATCCGGGTTGTCGCTGAGCGCCGCCGGGATGTATGTGCGCGACCTCGCGATCACGGGTTCTCGCTCGCCCTCGATCAGGTGAGGACCGGGGCCGTCGACCTCGGTGTCCTCGCCATTGATCGTCGTGTACCAGCGCAGCTCGCCTGGCATGGCCGGGTTCGGATGATTGCTGTCGAGCCAGGCGGCCCAATACTTGATGACCCAGAGGCCTGCGGCCGTGGTCGGCGGGTTCGACGTCACCAGCACGCGGCAGCGCTGGCCGCTGTCGGTCGACCGGTTCCAGCCGATGATGAACCGGAACTGCGACTCGAGGAAGTCCGAGCCCTCGTCGAACACGATCAGATCGTGCGGATCGCCCTTGTAGCGCTGCTTGTCGCTTTCCTGCTCGCACCCGCCGAACTCGATCAGCTTGTCGGCGAGCTTCCAGCGCTGCAGCTGGCCGTTATAGCCCTTGCGATGGCCGACGATCTCTTCGGCGCGTTCGACGAGCTTGACCGCATCCTTGTTGATGCGGCGAAGGATCAGCGACCGGCGATGCGCCGTGAGCGAGAGGCCAATGCCGAGATCGGTCTTTCCGCCGCCGGCCTGGCCGCCATAGAAGGTCTCGTCGGCAAGCGTGAAATAGGCATCCGTCTGCGGGCCGATATTCGGCACCCAGAGCTGTTCTTTTGTGAGCTGGACCGCGTCGCGCGCCACCGCGCCGCGCTGGATCGCCGGCATCGCATTGACGCGCGACAGAAGCTCCTCGAGCGCGCTCACTCAGCGGCAGCTGATGGCCGCTTCTTCAGCTTGCCTTTCGGTTTGGCCGCGGCCCTTGTCTTCTTTGCTGACGGCGCCGCCGGCTCTTTGGGCGCGCGCGCCGCCTTTTCGAGCGCGAACGCGATGCGCCTTGCGAGCTCGAGATCGGTGAGCTTCTCGGCGACCGCGTCGACGGCGGCTTCCGCGGCGCCCGTGCCCAGCGGCTTGCCGTCCGGATCCGCAAACTTCTGCGGCACAAAGTGCCGGCGCAGCTCGGCGAGCGCGCCGCGCTTGTCATGCAGCTCGATGCGCACGCGCTTGACTTCGCGCGCGTCGTCGCCTGAGCCTTCGTTGTAGTAATCGACCGTCAGCGTCTTGATCGCCGCGGCCTGCTGGCGATCCATGTCGCGCAGCGACGCCACGACGTCGGCCGTCGTGTCGCCGTTGACGAGCGTGTCCTGCAGGTTCGAGCGGCCCAGATGCGACAGCTCGAGCAGGACTTCGTGCAAATCCATCACTTTGCCGGCGGCGGCGAGCTGGTCGAGCTCAGCAATTCGCGCGCCGAACTCAGCATTTTTCAGCAAAAGACGGGAAAAAGCGGTCTCGGCCGAATGCTGATCGGCCTTCGGATAATGCGCCTGGTAGGCCTTCCAGCCGATGCGCTCGGGATCCGCAAAATAGCTCTGCGCAACCGCTTCGTGCTTGGCGTTCCTGAGGACGGGCATCAGCGTTGATCGGCCAGATTTTCGATGATGGCGCCGAAAGAGCGTTTCCTTGCGAGCTTGCTGAGGATCATCGCGACCAGCGCGTCAGGATGCATGCGGCGCGCGATCGCCTGCTTCTCGATCGCGATATAGTCCTCGGCCGAGAGCCAGCCATGCACGACGTGATTGCGCTTCGGCGTGGTCGACGGTTCCGCCGGCGCCGGCGTCCTGGTCGGGATCATAGGAATTTGTCCCCTGCATGCTGCTCGAAGCCGCGGGATCTGCGATCGTAGATCCGCAGCGTGCGCACCTCGGTGTGGCGCGTGATGTTCATGATCCGGAAAAAATCGACGCCGTCCTCGAGCGCCTGGGTGATGAAGCCGGCGCGCAGCGAGTGTCCGGAAAACAGTTCTGGATCCAGACCGCCGAGCGCGGCCGCGTGTTTGACGATGCGCGCGATCGACCGATCGGTGATCGCGCCTGTGCCGATGCGACCGTGACGGTCGATCGGACGAAAGAGCGGGCCGTCCTGGATCCCGGAGGCCTCGAGCCAGGCCTTCACGGCCGCAACCGGCAGCAGCCGGCGCCCGATCGGCACCGGGATGATCTCGCCGGCGCCCTCCTGGTCGGTCTTAGACCGCCCGATATGCAGCAAGAGGCCCTGTTTATGCGCCTCGAGATCCGGAACCTGCAAAGCCGCGAGCTCGGACCGGCGCAGGCCTGCGGCAAACCCGATCAGCAGAATCGCGCGATCGCGGATCCCGGCGAGCGTCCTCGGCATCTGCTCGAGCATGGCCGCGATCGCCGCGGCGACCGCTGGCGCCGCCTGGCGCCTGGGCGCCTTGCCCTTGCTGCGCCGGATCCCGCGCATCGTGGCCTTGACGCCTTCCGCGGCTGTCGGCGGCTCGTGGCTTGCGGCCTTGTGCGCGTAGCGAATGGCGGCCGAGCGGCGGACAATGGTCGACGTCGCAAGATCCCGATCGGCGAGCTGCGCCAGGTAACGGGCGACGATCGCCGGCGGCGCCGGCAACGGTGACTCGCCGATGCTTTCGCACCAGGCGGTAAAGTCGCGCCAGTCGCTGGCATAGGCGCGGCGGGTGTTAGGGGATTTCTCGGCCGCGAGATAGGCCCGGACCGAGCCCATCGGGTCGGCTGGCAGGCCTGACTTCTTCATTTTCGTCCGCCTAGAAACCGCTGTGCTGCAGCGGTCTGATCGTCAAGTGGAAGAGTTTCCGAACAATTGCCCGAAACTCGTCCACCTATCGGACATGCCGATCGGGGAACGGCGAGATCTCGCGGGCGTGCTTGTAGCTGTGAGCCCGCGGCCAGCGCTGCGAACGGTTGAGCCGATGGATGATCCGGTAGCCTTTTGGTGCGCCGCTGCGCCGGCCGCCGTTCGTCGTCATGGGAGTCGCCAGCGCCGCTGCAGCCGCGAGCGTGCCGCCGAAGAAACCTCGATTATACATCAGCAGCTCCTTTGATTGACGCCAGCCTTTCCGCGTCCGGTTCGGCTCTAGGCCATCAGCTGGCGGCCCCGCGGTCTGGCTCGGCGCTGGCGCATCGATGCGGCGGCCGGCACTTTTGCGGGTGCGTTAGGTTTGACGGGAGGGGCCTCTCGATCGTCCGCCAGGCGGCGGCCTCACGGCTAGGCCGGGTGGGACTCGCATCCACTGCCCCAGCCCGTCAGCTTCGACGTGCCAGACCTCGGTCCTGCTCTGCAGGGGCCTGGTCGCCGGATTGGTGTCACGTCCGGGAATGACGCTTATCGGACGTCAGAAACGAGCGCCTGCGACTGAATCACCTGCATGCCGGCGAAATGTCGCGCGAGATGCATCTGGTTGGGATGCAGGACGACAAACGGTCTGATGCCCAAGCCGATAAACCAAGATGTGGTCGCAGGCGCGGATGGTTCGGCGATCATCGCAGCTGCAGGCAGGGAGACGGCTGCTGCGGTTGCTGCAGCGCCGACCAAAAACTGGCGGCGCGAAACTGTCACCGCCCCTCCAGCTTCTCGATCACGTCGATCGGCGCGCGGCCGGTGCGGTCCCATTCCGCGATGCCGTGCGCAATTGCCTCGATCTCGGATCGCTCTTCATGAAAGGCGTGCGGGTTTCGCGACGACGGCGGCGGCAGTCGGCCGATGCGGTCCGCCAGTCGTTCGAGCGCCTCTGCTTTAGAGATCACGCGCATCGACAGGCCTCGCGTCCGGAATCAAAAAGCGCCCGGCGGCGGGTGCCGCGGACGCTCGTATACGATTAGGAGCATCGTCAAGCTCCAGGCGCAAGTCAACTCGCCGCGGCGAGAACATCGGCGCGATGGTTAAGCGTTTGCGTTGTCCATGGCGCCGGCGGCGCCGCCGGCGCAAGCGCTGTGCGCTCGCCGAGCTGCAGCCGGTCCGACAATTCGACCAGCGTCATGTGCCAGACGGAATATTCGACGCGCGCGAATGCCGCTTCGCGCGGCGCCGGACACCAGGTCAACGGACAGCGCGCGCCGCGGCCGTAATGTCGGCCGCGCCGGCCTTCGACCAGCCGGTCATCGTCGTCGACGAATTGCACCACCGGCTTGCCGTTGCGCCCGATCGTCGGCTCCGGCAGCGGCTCGAGATCCCAGCGCGGCCGCGTTCCCATCTTCGCATGCATGGCGACAAGCCCGGCGCGGCCGATCGTCAACCGGCTGAGGGTGGGATCGTTGAGCGACACCAGGCCGCGAAGCGGCCCGAGCAGGCGCCGCCGCGTTGCCGGCCAGTCGATCTCGGCGTCGTCGAGCTGCAGCACGGCCGCGCCGATGATCTCGGCATCGGGATGGCAGGATCCGAGCGCGTATGGAAATCCCGGCTCTTGCGAGAAGCTGTCGATCGTGGTGCCGAGCGCGGCCAGGCGAAACATCGGCGAGACCTCATAGCCCCATGTGCCCTCGATCGACTGTTTGGGCAATTCGTCGCGGAATGCCCACTGCAGGAGCTTTTCGATGTCGACCGGCCGGCGCTGTTGACCCATGCATCACCACTGGACTGGATTGAGGAACTGGCGCCGATCGGCGCCGCGGGCGGGAGCAAATTCCGGCGGCATCGACGTCGGCGAGAACGCAACGTCGGCGCCGACGATGATCGACCAGGAATCGCGCGGCGATGTCGGCCGGCCGAAGCGATCACGCCCTGGCGATTCCAGCGTAGCCGCGATCGACAGCGGCAGCTGCGAGGAGCGGCAGACAATGCGCAGGAATCGCCCCGCGAGCGCAAAAACGCTCTCGCGCCGGGGTGCCACGATCGTGATGTGGCCGGCATGGCTGACGATCAGCGCGCATTCCGGATCCGCGGCGACTGATCCTGGCGGATCCTCCGCGGCGCCGGCCGGCAGCTGGAATTTGAGGCGATAGACTTCGGGGTCGCTACGCATTCACTTTCCCCCGGCGCGAAAGCTAGCCGCGCGGGTGAATGGAAACGTTAACGGCTCAGTTGGCCCAGGACGTGAGCTCCGGCCGCTTCATCACCGGAACCGCCAGACTGTCGTGCATCGCGCGCACCGCGACCTCATGCGGAACCAGAATCGTCAGCAGGCGCTGGCCGGCCTCGATCCGCACCAGGCGCTCCTGCCAGCCGGCAAAGGCGTCGTCAGGCAAAGCCGGCGCGTAGCCGCGCAGGATGTGCCATTGCGTCAGCTCGATGCGATGGCGCTCCCAGGTTGCGATATTGCGCAGCCCCTGCTCGATGTCGGCGAACGGAATGTTCAAGGCCGGACCCTTCCCGCTGCAACCGGGCGAAAGGTAAACCCGGTTGCGGGAAAAGTGAAGTATTACAATAGATTGCAGCCGGGAGCTAGCGGATTGGATTATTTCGTTAATCCTGATCGCTAATTTATTCTGCCACCGGCCGCTTCGATCAGCCGAAGAGGCCCGCCGCCGCCGGTCCGCCCGTCCGGCCAGCGCCAGAAACCGGTCGCCGGCCAGAACAGGAAAACCTGGGCGGGATCCAGCGAAACGCGCCAGTGATGCTCGTCGGCGGGCTCTATGTAGCAGCCGGCCTTCTGCAGGAGCGCGCGTGCGGATGCGGCATTTGGATTGCCCTCCTCCACCGGCCAGGACACGCGCCGGCGCGCGACGTGAAAGATCTCGCCGCTGGCCCGCACAAACACGGCTTCCGCGTCAAAATTCACGATCTTGCCGACAACGATCTGGCCGTTCTCCAGCCGGCACTCGACCTGCTTGCCGACATCGCGCCGCGTCAGCTCGATCATCACGCAGCCCCTTTCTTTGCGCTGCTGACCACCGCGGGCGGCAGCGGCAGCAGCGTCTGCTCGCCGGTTTTCACCGCATGGATTCGCCGCTTGACGCCCTCGGTGATCAGGTTGTGGAAACGCGCGCCGATGTAACCTGCCTTGTCGGCGCCGAGAATGATCTGCCTCAGCGCGGCATCGTCCTGCAGGTCGCGGCGCCAGCGCTCGAGATAGGTCTCGGCCAGCGTCGGGTTGATCTGCAGATGGTCGACCAGCATGCGCTTGCCTGTGGACGTCAACCATTGCAGCGCTTCGGCCTGTTGAGAGTCGCCGGATCCGGCCGCTTCGACCCCTTGGTTGCCGCTGGTGGCGCCGCGATCACTGGCCCCGTTGTTGTCCACCGCAGCAGATTGAAAATCTCTACTCTGCTCTGCCGTAACCGTCACATCGTGACGTAACGTTACGGCGTAACGCTCCAGCGCTGTGGAGAGCGGAACGTCCAGAAGCACCTGCGCCTCGATCAGCGGCCGGGCCAGCGCCGAGATCTGGCCGCTGGCCGCCATGCGGACGATCATCTGCATGTTCTTCTTGCGGGCGCGCAGGCGGCGGTTGCGCTCGGCTGCGGTGTCATCCTGACCGTCGCCGTCGCGGTTGCGGTCGTGGAAATTGGCAATGTGATCGTAGGCGATCCAGCCGATGTTGGCGTCCTCGAGCGCAGCATATATGCGTGCGGCGTCCTCGTCGGCAATGTCCAGCGCCATGCCGAATTCCGCGGCGTTGAAATCGGCCACGCTGCCGCGCTGGTCGGCCTTGTTGGCGAGCTCCTCCAGCCGGTTGACGAAGGCCAGCACCGTCGTCAACGGCAGCGCCACCTTGCGTGCCACCACCCGCCACAACGGCATATCGCTGAAGCCGTTGTCGCGCCGCGACCACTTCCAGATGCGATGCTTCAGGGATTTCTCTGCCGCATTCTTGATCTGCGTGAAATGGGAATCGCGGTAGGTCATGCGGCGCCCCCGAACGCTGCGCGCACCGTCAGTCCGAGATCGGCCGGCCGGCCGTCGAGATAGACCACCGGGTCGAACATGCCGGCCTGCAGGCCCCATGTGTCCCAGCGCGGCCGCGACGTCCGCGAGAAGATCTCGCAGAAGCGCGAGCCCGCCGGCATGTAGCACTCACACCACGCATAAGCCTCCTCGGGCTTTTGCGAATGGCCGCGACGCAATCCGTCGAAGGCATTCTCCTCGATGCTCTCGATGACGTTGCGCGATCGCCGCGCGCCGCGGCTGTCCGGATTGCCGAAGATGCTGAGCAGGAACGGCTCGCAGGTTGTCCGCACCCGGTAGCCCGTGCCGAACGCCGCCTTGCCGGTGACCGTGCGCTTGAACCATGCGCCGCCGGTGACATAGCGCGCGCCGAGCCTGTGCAGCACTTCCCCGACCTTGGAGCGCCCGGCGTTGAAATCGCGATAGCGCTCCTTCGGATCGCCGCCATGCAGGATCAGCGGCCAGGTGCACCACGTGAAGAGGACGCTGTCGGGCTTGCCGAGCATGCCGACCGGCATCGCGCCGATCTCGGAAAATTCCATCTTGCCGTATTTGCCGACCGAGCTTTTTTCCTCGCCCTTGGCCGAGCGCATTTCCGTCGGCCATGGCGGATCAAACATGGTGAGGTCGTAGCTGTACGGCTGCAGCGGACCGAAGGGCCAAGGTGTCCGCGCGTCCATCACAGCCACCCGGCAAACGCCGCAACGGTCACCACCACCACCGCGCCGGCGGCGATCAGGATCAGATCGAGTAAAGAAAACGCGGGCCCCCCGTCCCGCGCGCCGCTCATGATGCCCTCGGCGCGGGCTGGGGCGGACAGGGCTGATCGGGCGGCGGCGCCTTCCAGGGATCCGTCGAGAAGCACGGATCAAGGCCGTCGAAAAAGAAGGTCAGCGCGTCGGCGATCAGGTCCGCCGGATCGTCGCCATGCTCCATGCAGTGCCGCACAATGCGCAGCGCAATGTCTCGCCTGATCCCATAGAGCGTCTGCAGTTCGGCGAGCTTGGCATCCAGCAGGGCTTGGGCTTCGAGCAGCTCCTGAGACGGGGAGAAAATCGCCATCGCGGTCCTCGTGCGTTGGGAATAAAAGCAGCACGCACGCCAACCAACTTATCCACAGGGGTCCGGTCACCTGTGAAGTTATCCACAGGCCCCCTTGCGACTCGACTCGCGCGCGCGGTTGCCAGCAGCATCGCCGGACCGAAGAAGTTGCGCGGAGTGGTAGCGGGATGAGTGCGAGGACCGGACGCAGACCAGTGATGGCAAAATTGTGGTGGCAGGTTTCCACACGGCGAAATAGCATTTGCCTTCCGAGCAAATTCGGGAGGGGCCATGTCGAAAGTTGTGCAGTTCCCCGTTCACCTTGCCACTCGCGCGTCCTTGGCGGCCGATGCCTGCCGGGCACGACCGGCAAGCGACGCCATCAACGCCGCCGTCACGCCGGCCCGCTTCACGCGTGGACGCACCAAGATGGCTGACCACCAGACCGCGGGGATCGAGTCCCGCTGCCGCCATTTCTCGACGGCCGCGCCGGTCAAGTCGGCGGGCCTCGCAATCTCGGACGCCATCGCGTCCGGGGTCGGCCACAAGTCGATGATGGAGCGGAACGATCGGGGCGCCGGCATGCCGGAATCATTAGGACAAAATGTCCTAAATCACAAGGCCAACTTGTCCCGTGACTGTGAAGCGGTCCGGGTCGAAAAAGCCCCAATGGTTAAAGGTTCAACAAAATCGGCCTTCAAGGCGGCGTTCATCGCCCGCACCAAGCAGGCCCGCATTGCCCGGGGCTATTCCCAGGAGCAGATGGCCGCGCTGCTCGACATGCCGCAGGGCACCTATAAGCAGTACGAATCACGAAGCCTTTTGCCCCATGACCTGATTCCGCGCTTTTCCCTGTTATGCGGCCTCGACGCGAACTGGTTGTTCACGGATGCCACCGGACTGGTAAGCCGGGGCGATCGGCCGCGCAGCCGCGGCGGCCCCCGCACTGCGGCAAAGAAGGCCAAAGTCGCGTAAAGGTTGGGCGCCCGTTTTAGGACAATCTGTCCTTGACCATTAGGACAAATTGTCCTTAATGTTCCTCCGCACCCTGATTCCTGGGTCGGGAGGAAGCCATGCGCGTCAGCTTCGACTGCAGCACTCAAGACTCGCTGATCATCCACCGGATCGCCAAGCGCGCGATCGCCACCATCCAGGCATTTCAGACCGCCGGCATTGACCGGCTCGAGATCTCGATGGACGTCACCTGCGTCCATGCCAATGGCTGCCCGCTGGATCTGCAGCGCCTCCTCGCCTTCGACGATTTCAGCTTCGCCCACGACATCATCGGCATCCGCCGGCATTTGAACCGCACCACCGGCAAGCTCGAGGACAGCTTCACGCCGCGCAGCACCCATCGCGCGCGCCGACGCGCGGCGTGAGGCGCATCATGGCCTACAAGCCGATGTTCGGATCCTACCGCCGCGAGGGGCTGTGGCTGCGCGAGAAACACAACGCGCAGCTCTCGGGTCTCGGCGATCATCCGATCTGCAATCTCTGCGGCAAGCCGGTCACACTCGAAGAAGCCATGCGCGACGGCTGGCATGAGAGTCACGATCCGTCCAGGGCGAAGGCGTTCGGCGGCAAGGACGTCGGCGTCGCGCATGCCGCCTGCAATCTCGAGCATGGCCGCACCGTCGTCGTGCCGGCGGTGGCGAAATCAAACCGCGTGCGCGCGATGCATCTTGGCCTGAAAGGGCCAGGGCTCGGCCGCTTCCCGATGCGCGCCGGCCGCCGCATGCGCGAAACCAAAACCTTCAACCGCGGCGTACAGCCGCGCATGACGCTCGGCGAGAAGATCGCCGCCATGCGCGCCAAACGCGCCATCCTTCCCGAAAAGCCGGAGGCGTGAATGTCGCTCGTTTGGAAGCGGTCGAAATTCAGCAAGCCGTCGCTGCCGCGCGACATCACGGTGATCGCGGCAGCGCTCCTCGCCTTCGCCTTGCTGCGCCTGTATTTCGGCGGCGCCGTCGACGCGGTCATTCCGCTGGCGGCGATCGTCATTGCACTGGTTCTCGGCGTTGCCGTTCTGGCCAGCGCCTACAGGCCGCGGGGGTCATGATGAACGCGCTCGAGGGCGTGCGCTCGATCGTGGCCGCGCATTTCCGCGTGCACGCCTCGAAGGTTCAGGCGGACACCACATGGGACGCAATCTGCGGCGACGATCTCGATCGCATCGAAGTCGTCATGACCGTCGAGGATAATTTCCGCGTCCAGCTGTCGGACGACGACATGCAGGAATTCCGGACCGTCGGCGATCTTGCCGGACTGGTCGACAGGAGACTCGCCGAGAGGCGTGAAGCCGTGAGGAGTAGAGCATGAGCGTAACGATGGAACCCGCCGCCAAGCCGGGAAGCGAACAGGAAGCCCACGAGGTCGACGTGTTTGTCGGCCGGCGTGTCAAGTTCGCGAGGATCAGCCGCAACATGAGCCAGGAGAAGCTTGGCGACCGCCTTGGCCTGACCTTCCAGCAGATCCAGAAATACGAACGCGGCACCAATCGCGTCAGCTGCGGCCGCATCTTCCAGATCGCAGCCATCCTGCAATATCCGGTCGAGTGGTTCTTTCCGGACGAGCAGACGACGCTGGATCCCGGCCCGGACGTCGCACAGGAGATGCTGTGCGCGCCCTATGGACTTGCCGTCGCGCGCGTCTTCCCGCGGCTGAGCGCGCGGGACTGCTTGACTATCGCCGACCTGACGCAACGGCTGGCGACGCGGCGGGCGAAGCCGGCGAGGACGGGATTCTGTGTCCCGCCTCGCCGGTGCCTGCGCCGCACGCGCCGCTCTTTGTCAGCGAGACGCAATGCTATTGCGCGCGCTGTCGCATGCCGCTGGTGGCCGCATGAAGGCCACCATCACCAGCACCACCGAAGTGGTCGAAATTATCGACATCAAAGGCAACAAGGCGCTCGCCCGGGCATGGGAAGGCGTCACCGAGGCCGGCGTTCCCTTTACCGCCTACATCACCCAAGTCCAGGTTCGCCGGAATGCCAACACCAGCGTGTTTGAGGCCGAGCTGACGGAACACAAGGCGCCGGACGCCGAAACGCTCCGCGCGATTGGTCTGAGGTTTGTCGTCTGATGAATACCTCGCGCGCCATCCTGGCCAGGGCCATCTTCACCACCGCGACGCTTGCACCGCGCTTGATGACCGCCGTCGTGCGCGCGGGCCACGATCATCCGGCGGCGGCGATCGACAACCTCAAGACCGCGCAGCTGCATGCGCGCTCGCTGCTCACAATGCTGCAGCTGGCCGAGCTCGAGCTCGTTGCCGCGCAGCTGCGCGAGAACCGGCCGGCGGCGATCAATGCGGCGCTGGCAGATGCGGCGGACGCGATCGCGCCGGCGAGATCCTCATGAGTGGCAGCCGCGACATGGGCCAGCCTTTCCCGACCGTGCGCAGCCTTGCGCGAAACTGGCCGGAGATCCTGATCGGGACCGGCGGGCTGTCCGCCGCGGTGCTGATCGCCTGGGCGATCCATCCGATGCTGCTCGGCATCGTCGTCGGCGCCGCGATCTCGTTCCTCAACGTCAAGCTTCGCTGGTTGAAGGGCCGGCAGGAGCGCCTCGAGCGGCTCGGCGTGCCGAAGCGCAGGCGGAAAGGCTGAGACATGACCGATTCCGCCTCCGCAGGAACGGACCGCGACATCGAGGATCCGAGGCACAGCTCGCGCTATTGCGACGATCGCGAGCTGCACCGCCGACTCGCGCCCTACCTGGGCGTCGACCGCTTCCGCGCGGCCATCCTCGAGCTCGAGCTGAAAGGTTTTCCCAAGGTTAAGTCGTTGTGGCGTGGGCGTTCCTGGCCGGCCGTCTGCCGATGGCTGGATAACTACGACGGAGTCGGGACAGATGCGCTCGGAGACAAAACCGAGGACGGGGCAGAAAACTTCGATGCCGCCCAGGGGAGACAGGCCCGGCTTCAAGCGCGGGCGCCACAGGCTGCCCTACTGGATCGCCAGCCAGGTCGTGCGGGATCACATGCAGTTCCCCGACCCCTGCATTCCACTGCCACCCGACGCGGATGACACCACGATCGGCGAGCTCTGCCGCCAGCACACCGCCCGCCTCATGGCGTGGATTGACGAACGCAAGCGGCCCGACGACGCCGGCAGCGAGAAGCAGATCACGCGCTATGACGGGACAGTCCGATCAGCCTGCCGCATCTATCAGGAACATCCGCTGTCCCGCTTCCACACGGTCAAGGGCAACACGCGCCGGACCTATACGGTCAGCCTCAACCTGATCGAGCAGACGGTCGGATCGCGGCTGATCCGCAATGTCACGATTCTGGATTGTCAGCATTGGTATGATCAATGGCGCCTGCCCGAACGTCCAGGCGGACCCGAGCGCATCGATCGCGCGCATGATGCGATCTCGATGCTCAAAACCGTGCTGCGCTTCAATGCGGCGTTACGCCGTAACGATTGCAAGCAGCTGCTCGAGGATCTGAAAAACGCGACCAGCATGGTAACGTTCGAGAAGGGCGGCGCGCGCGAGGAGGAAATGACCTACGCGCAGGCCTGCGCCTTCATCCGCAAGGCGCTCGAGCTCGGCCAGGCCGGCGTGTTTCCGGCCGATCGCGCCCTCTACATGGCGATCGGCGTCGCGGCACAGTTCGAGCTGTTGCTGCGCCAGAAGGACGTCATCGGCGAACGCTGCAAGACTGCCGCTGACATTGAGAAGGCGACCAAGCGCGGCGCGACGGCGATCAGTTACGGCGGCCAGATGTGGACCGGCTATTTCACCTGGGAGAATATTCCCGGCTGGCGCTGGCGCATGCGGACGTCAAAATCGAAATACCGCGCCGCGGCCGATTTTGACCTGAAGATCTACAGCCTGCTTTTCCCGCTGCTCGAGGCGGTGCCACATGAGGAGCGCACCGGCGCCATCGTGAAGGGCGAGCATGGCTATGCGGTCCAGGAGCGCAGCTATCGGAAATGGTTCCGGCAGATCGCCCAGGCCGCGGGAATCCCGGACCAGGTCTGGAACATGGACACCCGCGCCGGCGGTGCCACCGAGGCCGAAGAAGCCGGCGTCGAAATCGCGGCGATCTCAGACGCGCTGACGCACACCCAGCAGCGGACCACCGTCCGCTATATCCGGAACCGATCGACGAAGATCGCTTCGCTGCAGGAGGCTCGCAACGCCAAGCGGGCGGCGGACCGGGGCGATGGAACAGCGTAAGAACCGCGTGTCAGAATCACCGGCAAAAGGTCAGAATCGCATGCAACAAAATCAACACCTTAGATGGTCGGGGCAGCAGGATTTGAACCTGCGAC
>JALHOD010000030.1 GCA_022843165.1 Pseudorhodoplanes sp. | reverse complement strand
TTCCGACCTGCGGTTTAGGAAACCGCCGCTCTATCCGGCTGAGCTACGGGACCGGCGCCGCCGTAACTAGCACGGCTGCGGTTCCTGTGAAGCATCTTCACAACGCGCTGGCGCGACGGGGCTTTTTCAGAGTTTCACCCAGCCGGCCGGCGGCTTCTTGCCGGGATGGATCGTGCCGCATTTCTTGCAGGTGCGCGCCTTCTCGTCGGCGAAGAACGCCTCGTAGAGCGGCGGCAGGTCCTTCACCAGGTCCTTCACCCTCAGCTCGATGCGATGCACCAGCGCGTTGCAGTTGAAGCAGTACCACTCGAAGCCGTCTTTCTGGTCGGGCTGGCGCGCCGGCTCCACCACGAGCCCGACCGAGCCTTCCTGCGGACGCTGCGGGGAATGCCGAACATGCGGGGGCAGCAGGAACACCTCGCCCTCGCGCACCGGCACGTCGTAGAAATTGCCGTTGTCGACCACCTTCAGCACCATGTCGCCCTTGAGCTGGTAGAAGAATTCCTCCACCGGGTCGTCGTGATAATCGGCGCGCTCGTTCGGCCCGCCCACCACCATCACGGTCATCTGGCCGTCGTCGAACACCTTCTTGTTGCCGACCGGCGGCTTCAGCAGATGCTGATGCTCGTCGATCCATTTCTTGAAATTGAATGCCTGCAGCCGCCCCGTCACCATGTCACGTCTCCCGAATTCCCCAACCTGAATTACGCCGCCGACGACTGCGCCGTGCGGCCGAGCCCGCAGGCTTCGAACGCCTCGCGCGTCGCCTTCTTCTCGGCGTCCGTCATCTGCAACAGCGGACGGCGCACCGGCCCGCCGACCTGGCCGAGCAGTTCCTGCCAGTATTTGGAATGCGCCTGCGGCTTCTCGGCCGGACGCGAGCGCTTGAACGCCTGCCGCACCGGCTCGAGGCTGTCGCGGATCGCGCGCGCCTGCTTCACATCACCCTTGAAGGCGAGATCGGTATAGTCGCGCATGCGGCGGTCGGTCTTGGTCTGCAGCAGGTAGGGCGGGTTGGAGCACAGATAGAGCCGCCAGCCGAGTTCGACGATGTTGTCGAACCATTCCTCTTCCGAGGCGGTCGAGACGATGATCCTGTCGCTGGCGAGTTTCGTCAGCTTGGCATACATCTCGCGCGGCACGCTGTACTTGATCGCCACCACATTCGGAATGTCGGCGATTCGCGCACAGAGTTCAGGGCTCATCAGATAGCCGCTGTCGGGATGGCTCCACAGCGCGATGCCGATATCCACCTGCTCGCTGATATACTTGTAATAGTCGTACAGCGTCTCGTCCTGGCTTTTGAGGAAATGCAGCACCGGCGCATGCACCACGATGTAGTCGGCGCCCACGCCTTGCGCGTGCTTCGCCAGATCGATCACCGTGTCCATGTTCTGGTCGGAGCAGGACATGATGGTGCCGAATTTTCCCTTCGCCGCGTCGACCGCGATCTCGAAGCAGCGCTTGCGCTCAGGCACCGACATCGCGAAGAACTCGCCCTGCTTGCCGGCCACGAACACACCATCCACGCCCAGATCGGCATTCCAGTGCGCAAGGTTCTTGCGGAAACCGGCCTCGTCAATCGACAGGTCGGGCCTGAACGGGGTCAGGGCCGCGGCCCAGATTCCCTTGAAATTCTGGCGGGCATAATCCTTGGCGTCGTTGCGGCTGTATTTCACGGCATGGCCTGCTGCATTGGTTGCGTTCGGAACCAGTATACGGCATCCGCCGCACGAAGCGAAGCGCCCCGTCCGGCCGCCGGAGCGCATGTCGGCCATGCGGGAAAGCCGAGACGCTATTCTTCTGGAAACAGTCCGAGATACGGTTCCGCGCCGCCACGGGATAGGTCTCGGCGAGGGGCATCACCTTGTCGGCGTAGGAGACGGCGGTCGCCGCACACCGCAAATAGCGGAGTGATATAATGCCGGTCCGGACCAAACGGCGCGGGGAACAATGACCACCGACACACGCAAAGTCGCACTCGTCACCGGCGCCGCGCGCGGCATCGGGCTGGCGGCCGCGAAAAAATTTCTCGCCGAGGGCTGGCGCGTCGCCCTGCTCGACATCGACAACCAGACGCTCACCCGCACTCTTGCGGCTCTCGCGCAGCCGGACGCCACCCTCGCCCTGCATTGCGACGTCGCCGATGCGGACGGCGTCGCCGACGCCGTGGCGCGCACCGGGAGGCATTTCGGCCGGCTCGACGCGCTGGTCAACAATGCCGGCATCGCCATCTTCAGGCCGCTGCTCGACACCACGCCCGCCGACTGGGCGCGTGTGCTCGCCGTCAATCTCACCGGCCCGTTCCTGTGCACGCAGGCGGCCGCGCCGCTGATACGCGAACAGGGTGGCGGCAGCATCGTCAACATCACGTCGATCTCCGGGCTGCGCGCCTCGACCCTGCGCGTCGCCTACGGCACCAGCAAGGCCGGTCTCGCGCATCTGACCAAGCAGCAGGCGGTCGAACTCGCCGCGCTTGGCATCCGCGTCAATGCGGTGGCGCCCGGCCCGGTCGACACCGCAATGGCCAAGGCCGTGCACACGCCGGCGATCCGCGCCGATTATCACGACACGGTTCCGCTCAACCGCTACGGCCTGGAGCAGGAACTCGCCGAAGTGATCTTCTTCCTGTGCAGCGAGCGCGCGAGCTACGTCACCGGCCAGGTGATCGCGGTCGACGGCGGCTTCGAGGCCACCGGCATCGGCCTGCCGACCCTGCGCGGCGAACGTCGCAACGGCTAGCGGCGGCCCGCGCTACACCCTGCGCCGGTATTGTGCGGTCATGAACTCGGTCCATGTCCCGTCCTCGCCCTGCATGCGCGAAGTGAGGATGCGATGGTCGTCGCTCTTGAAGGTGATGATGTCGTTGTATCTCGCCAGCTTGCCGTCGTCGCCGAAGGCCGGCCCCCGAGTGTCCAGCGTCAGCACCTTGCCGGCGGCGTCCAGTATGCCCTCATAGACCCACATATGCGTCATCATCGACGCGATGAAGGTGCCGACGAATTTCTTCTGCTGCGGATCGTAGCCGAGCGTCATGATGCTGGTCATGGCGCCGCCGTCCGGCATCTCGCCCTGTCCTTCGCCCAGGGTCCACAACCCGCCGATCGAGCGCACGCTCTCGGAACCGGTCGATGTCATCGGCGGCTGATCGGGCCCCGTCACGCATTGCATCTCGGCGGTCCAATCGCCGACCAGCTTCTGCAGCCACTCGTGTTCTTTCCGGGCTTTTGCGTCCATGACGAGTCCTCGCTTTGATGATTCCGGGTCACGCCGCCGGCTTCAGGCGGTTGCCTTCGGCGATCTCCTTCAGGCTGGACAGCCCGGTGTCGAATTGCTGCTCGCACATCTTGTTGCATTTGATGAACACGCTCATCAGTTTGCCGGCAAAGCTCTGCGGGCCATGCATCGCCCAGGTCACCAGCGTCGCATTTCCCTGCGGTTCGAAGGTGAATTCGACGGTGTTGTCGCAGCTCAGCGGTTTGGTCATGACGAGGTTCATGAGGATTTTGGACGGTGCTGTTGTATCGGTGATGGCCAGGTGACCCGCTCCGGTCTTATATCCGCCGTCGAATTCCATCTGCGCGCCCTTGCCGGCTTCCGGCCCGCTATAGCTGCGCTTCATCGCGGCATCCTGGTCGAAGGGCGACCATCGCCGGTGCGACCGCAAGTCGTTCACCAGCGGAAAGATCGCGTCCGGCCGGGCGTCGATCGCCGCCGAGCGGCTGATCCGGAACGTCTTCGGCTTGGTTGCCGCGAAAATCAGGACGGCGGCGATCGCGGCCGCGACGACAAGGAGGATTGTGGTCAGCATGTCTGGCTCCCGTGAAAACGTGCTGGCGATGAGCTGTGTCGAATGTCCGGCTATTTTTCGGCAACGGATTTCAGGCTGGCGAGACCCTGTTCGAAATCCGCGCCGACCATCTTGTCCATGTTGAAGAACAGGCAGATCGCCTTCGCGAGCAGCGGTTGCTGGCCGTGCATGGACCAGATGACTTCCGAGCCGTCGCCTTTCGGCAGGATAGAGTATTCGATGATGTTGCTGCCTTCGAACGGCTTCACCATATCGAGCCGCAGCACGACCTTGGACGGCGGCGTCGCGTCGGTGATCTCAAGCCGGCCGGTGCCGACATCGGAGTTGCCGTCGAAGCTGTAGATCGCGCCCTTGCCACTCGCAGCCCCGCTGAAGCTGCGCTTCATGTTCGGGTCTTTCTTTTCGTATGGCGACCATTCCGCGCTGCGGCGGAAATCGCTCATCAGCGGATATATTTTTTCCGGCGGCGCCTTGATGGCGGTCGAACGCGCGATCCTGAAATCGTCTGGCTGCATGGCGGCATAGCCGAGAATACCTGCGACAGCGATCACAGCGACCGCCATTGCAATGAGCAATATCCTGAGCATGAGCATCTCCGTGTCTCAGAGAAAAAATTCAGTTCTTCGCCAGGTGTGCGTCGAGCTGATCGAACGTGCCGCCGAAGCCCTGGCGCATGGACTCGAACATGCCGAGATAGGTTTTGGCTTCGGCCTCGGTCGGATCGATCGGGCCGCCGCGCAGGGTGAGCGTGGTCTTGCCGTCCGCTTCCGTGAACGTCACGGTGTTCAGAATTTCCAGCGGAAACGTGTCCCGGATCTGCGGAAAGGGCGCACGGGCGACGCGGCCATTTTCGTCGGCGAAGGAACTGACGAAGACAAGACGTTCAGGCGCCGCGATCTCGCGATAGATGAAGCGGCCGTAGATCGGATGCCCGGGCTGGAATTCCATCGCGTAATGGAACATGCCGCCCGGTCTGAATTCGAGCGTGAGCACACTCAGCGTGCAGCCTTTCGGTCCCCACCATTTTTCCAGCCGTTCGGCTTCGCTCCAGGCTTTCCAGACCTTGTCGCGCGGCGCATTGAAGGCGCGGGTGATGACGAGTTCCTCGGCTTTCATAGCGACATCCATGACGATGCTCCTTCACGTCTCATCTTGTTGCGGACGGCGCCGCCGCTCGCGTCGACACCCTGCGATCCCGCGGCGTCGCGCGCCTCAGAACGCGACGATGCTCCTGAACCCGCCATAGATCATGCGCTTGCCGTCGAACGGCATGTCCTTCGGATTCGCCATCATCTTGGCGAGGCGGGGATCTTTCATCACTTTCGCCAGCACGCTGTCGCGCGATTTGCGCGACTTGTAGACGATGTAGGAAAACACCACGGTCTCGCCGGCTTTCAGCTTCACGCTGCGCGGAAACGAGGTCCACTTGCCTTTCTTGACGTCGTCGGCGACGCATTCGCGAAATTCGAGCGCGCCGTGCTCGCGCCAGACCTTGCCGGCCTTCCGCGCCATGCTGCGATAGGCGCCGAGATTCTTCTTCGGAACGGGAACGACAAATCCGTCGATATAGGGCATCTGCTTTCTCCTTGGTTCGATCAGGGCATCTCTTGCGGGACGATCACCATCCAGGTGACGCCGAAGCGGTCGGCGACCATGCCGAAGCTTGGCGAAAAGAACGTCTTGGTCAGCGGTTGCTGCACCTGGCCGCCGTCGGCCAGAGCCGCGAAGAATGTGCCCGCCTGCGGTTCGTCCTTGGCCGGCACCGATAGCGCAAACCCCTGGAAGGACGGCTTGCCCTGACAATATCCGTCGGAGGCCATCACGTCGGAACCGCCGATCTTGAAGCTGGCGTGCATGACCTTGTTCTCGTTGCCGGGCTGCACGCAGTCGGCCTGCGGCGGTTCCGGACTGTCCTTGAAACGCATCAGCATGGTGACTTCGGCGCCGAGCGCACGCTTGTAGAAATCCAGCGCTTCCTCGCAGCGGCCATCGAAGAACAGATAGGGCTGAACGGGCATGGGGGTGCTCCTTCCGCGTGGGCGTTGCGTGCGATCAGTGCACGGGCTCGGGCTGGCCCTCATAGGCGCGCCTGAGCTTTGCGATGTCGAACTTCTTCATCTGCATGAAAGCCGTGGTCACGCGTTCGGCTGTCTCCGAATCGTGATCCTTCAGCATGTCGATGAGCATCGACGGCACGACCTGCCATGACAGGCCGAACTTGTCCTTGAGCCAGCCGCAGGGGCCTTCCTGTCCGCCCTCGGACAATCTGCTCCAGAAATAGTCGATCTCGTCCTGTGTCTCGCAATGGATCTGGAACGAGACCGCTTCGTCGAACTTGAAGATCGGGCCGCCATTCAGCCCGACGAAGGGCTGTCCGTCGATTTCGAACTCGACGGCCATGACCGATCCGGCCGGCTTCCCGTGCACGTCGTTACAGGCCTTGCTGTAGCGGTTGATGCGGCCGATCTCGCCGGTCTTGAAGACCGAGACGTAGAAATTCGCGGCCTCCTCGGCCTGGTTGTCGAACCACAGGCAGGGCGTGATCTTGTGCGTGCCGAGCGGCATGTCGTCCTCCTTCTGTCGTTGCTTGCAGTGGTCCGCGCTTATGCGCAGCAGGCGGCGGACGGGGCCGCCACCCAGCGACCGATTTCGCTCACATGCCCCTCGGCGCCGTAGCGGTCGTGGTGGCGAACCCAGTCGGTGAGATTGTGGCGCGGACCGGTCTCGTTGCGGCCTTTCGGCGTCAGGTCGAGCAGCATGTAGGTGCCGAGCACTTCCTCGGCGCCGCGCCCGAAGGCGGAGTAGGTGTGAAGGATCTCGCCCTTGTCGTTTTTGGCGAACACGCTGAAGCCCGATAGGTCTTCCAGCGGCAGCGGGCCCTTCTTGTAATTGTAGAAGGCTTCGCCCGTCTCCAGCTGCGCGGGCGTGAACGAGACGTCGAAATCGTAATTGAAGTCGCTGCCGCACGACGACACCCAGTCGAAATGCCAGTCCATCCGCGTTTTGAAGGCCTCGATCTCGTTCAGCGGCGCGCGCGCCACCGACACGAATTTCACGTCGTGCTGTTCCAGATGCTGTAACGCCGCCACAACATGATCCATCTCGAACGAGCAGCCGACGCAGCCGTCCTTCTGCCCGGGCGCCAGCATGAAATGCTTGACGATCAACTGGCTGCGGCCCTCGAACAGGTCCGCCAGCGTGCGCTTGCCGCGCGGGGAGTCGAACACATAGTTCTTCTCGACCTTCACCCATGGCAGCGCGCGGCGCTCCTCCGCGAGCGCGTCGCGCAGCCGCGTCATCTCCTTTTCCTTCGCCAGCAGGGCCGTGCGGGCGGCGAGCCATTCGTACCGGGATACGATCTTCTGGGTCTGCATGGTCGTCTCCTTACGCAAAGAACTGTTCGAGCTTGTCGAGCGTTCCGGTCCAGCCGCGCGTGTGTCCGTCGGCGGCGGCCTGATCGAAGAATTTTTCGTGCAGCAGCGTCAGCAGCGTGCCGTCGCCGTCCGGCTTCACCGTCACGGTGACCAGCGACTCGCGTTCCGGCGTCGAATGCCAGGCCCAGGTGAACTGCAGGCGCTGGTCCGGCACCACCTCGCGATAGACGCCGCCGACCTGGTGATATTCGCCGTCGTCAGTCCGGAAGCTGATCTGGTAGCGGCCGCCTTCGCGCACATCGAGCGTGGCGTCGACCGAGCCCTCGATCGTCTGATGCGGACCGAACCACTGGATCAGCTTTTGCGCGTCCGTCCAGGCGGCGAAGACTTTCGCCGGCGACGCGTTGAGGCGGCGGGCGAGGGTGACGCTGGGCTTGGCGAGCATGAGTCGTTCTCCACGAATGCGGCAAGGCGATCGAGCTGGTCGGACCAGAAGCGCTGGTAATGCGCGAGCCAGTGCATCGCTTCCTCCATCGGCCCCGCCGTCAACTGGCAGGCCACAATGCGGCCGGTCTTGGTGCGGGTGATCAGCCCGGCATCCGACAGCACGTCGAGATGCTTCATGATCGCCGGCAGCGAGACCGGAAACGGTCTGGCCAGTTCGCTGACCGACAGGCTGTCCTGCGTGCCGAGCTGCGCCAGCAAGGCGCGCCGCGTCGGATCGGCAAGCGCGGAAAAGGTGCGGTCCAGGGTGGCGTCTTGATACTTAACCATGAGGTTAAGTATCAGACAGGCCGTCCATCCTGTCAAGCCGCGCGCGGCGATTTTGTTCGGCAGGTTCCCGGCGGCGAAGGGCGCCGCGGCTGTGCTCATTTTCACCCCGGGATATCGGCCGCTTGTCCACCGTGCCGCCGCAATCTCGCCATTGGATGGACGCCCGATGATCCGTGTCATGCCGCGTCGCCCGGTTCTCGCATTGTCAGTCGTGCTGCTGTCGCTTGCGGGCGCGCGGGCGGAATGCCGCCTGCCGGCGTCAGGAGCGGAGCGCGTTCAGGGCCGCGTCAGCGGCGTCGCGGATGGCCGCACCCTGCGGCTCGACGACGGCCGCGACATCCTGCTGGCCGGTCTGGCGCCCGGCGGCGCGGACACGCAAAAAGCCCTGCAGGACCGGCTCGCCGGGCAATCCGTGACCGTCGGCGTCGCCGGCGCGCAGGCGGACCGCTATGGCCGCCTTGCGGGATATGTCTTTGTGAACGGAGCGGTAACGCCGGTCCAATATGCCTTGCTGCGCGAGGGCCTGGCGCGCGTCGACGGCCGGGTCGACGATTCCGGCTGCCGCGCGGCGCTGCTGGCGCAGGAACGGCATGCCCGCGCGGCCGGATTTGGCCTGTGGGGCGATAAGGTTTATGACGTTCATCAGGCCGCAAGCCCGGATGCGATTCTGGGCGCGCGCGGCAGGTTCGGTCTGGTCGAGGGTCGGGTTTTGTCGGTGCGCGAGAGCGGGGGCACGATCTACGTGAATTTCGGACGCCGATGGTCGGAGGATTTCACCGCCACCATCCCGAAGCGGCTGGAACAACGCTTCACCGCCGCAGGCCTGCCGCCAAAGTCCCTGGCGGGACGCCATGTCCGCCTGCGCGGATTCGTGGAAGAGCGCGGCGGCCCCTGGATCGAACTGACGCATCCCGGCCAGATCGAATGGACCACAGCCGAGAAGAGCCCGCATTGACCCGCAGCCTCCCCGCCCCGCCGGCCGCACGGCGCGCCCTGATCGGCGCGGCGCTGGCGCTTGGGCTGGCGAATTGCTCGGGCGGCAATCTCGGCCGCCAGGTCAATCTGCCCGATCCACCCCGCCAGCAGGCGGAGATGGCGCCGGCGGCGCAGCGCGAGCATGTCCGCATTCTCGCCGCCTATGGCGGCGCCTATGAAGCGCCGCAGCTCGAGGCCGCCATCCATCAGACGGTGGAGAAGCTGGTCGCCGCCTCCGAGCGGCCGGACCTGCATTACCGCATCACGCTCCTGAACTCGCCGACCATCAACGCCTTCGCGCTGCCCACGGGCCAGCTTTACGTCACGCGCGGCCTGCTCGCGCTCGCCAACGACAATTCCGAACTCGCCTCCGTGCTCTCGCACGAGATGGCGCATGTGATCGCGCGCCATGCCGCGATCCGCGATGACCAGGTGCGGCAGGCGGCTTTGGTCAACCAGGTCGCCACCGACGTCCTGTCCGATCCGCAGAAGGGCGCGCTGGCGCTGGCAAAGTCCAAGATCGCGCTCGCCACCTTCTCGCGCGCGCAGGAATTCGAGGCCGACGGCATCGGCGTCGGCATTTCCTCGCGCGCCGGCTACGATCCCTACGGCGCCACCCGCTTCCTCACCTCGATGGGCCGCAACGCCGAATTGCGCGCGGCGATGTCGAAGATCGATCCGCGCTCGATCGAATTCCTCTCCTCGCATCCGGCGACCCCCGAGCGGGTGACCAACGCCACGCTCAACGCCCGGCAATTCGTCGCGCCCGGCCCCGGCGTGCGCGAGAAGGACGTCTATCTCAAGCAGATCGACGGCCTCACCTATGGCGAGGACCCGAGCGAAGGCTTTGTGCGCGGGCGCAAGTTCCTGCACCCGAAACTCGGCTTCACCTTCACCGCGCCGGAGGGCTTCGTGCTCGACAATACGCCGCAGGCGGTGTTCGGCGTGAAGGATTCCGGCGAGCAGGCGGTGCGGCTCGACGTGGTGCGCATTCCCGCCGACCAGAAGCTGACCGACTATCTGCAATCCGGCTGGATGGACAATATCGAGGCCGGCAGCATTGAGGAACTGACCATCAACGGCTTCAGGGCCGCGAGCGCCACCGCCAAGGGCGAGCCGTGGTCGTTCCGGCTTTACGCCATCCGCTTCGGCAGCGAGGTCTATCGCTTCATCTTCGCCGCCAAGGAAGCCTCGCCGGAGCGCGACCGCGCGTTCCGCGAGACCGTGAATTCGTTCCGCCGCATGACGCTGGCCGAAATCCGGTCGGCGCGTCCGCTGCGGCTGAAGATCATGACCGCGGGCCCGCACGACACGGTGGAGCGGCTGGCCGCGCGCATGGCGTTTCCCGACCGCCAGGTCGAGCGCTTCCGCGTGCTCAACGGGCTCGACGCCAAAGACAAGGTCAAGCCGGGCGATCTCCTGAAGATCGTGGTGGAGTAGACTTCTGTCGCTCTAGTTCTTCGGCTTCAGTCCCAGTTCCTTCGCGATCTTTGCGGTGTTGTCGGCCTGCTCCTTCAGGGCCCTGGCGAGATCGGCCGGACCGCCGGCATTCACCGCCTGGCCGGTCGTGGCGAGGCGATCGACGATCGTCTTGTCCGACACCACCTCGATCACGTCTTTCGCAATACGCTCGCGCAGCGCCAGCGGCATGTCCTTCGGACCGTAGAGGCCCGCCGTCGTCTCCACCGTCAAGGCCGGGAAGCCGAGTTCGGTGACAGTCGGAATATTGGGCGAGAACGACGCGCGCTTGCCGCTGGTCACCGCCAGGATTCTGATCTTCTCCGCTTCCACCAGCGGCCGCACGATGGCGACCGAGGTGATCAGGAAATCGATCTGGCTGCCCGCCAGCGCGGTTGCGCCGTCGACGATGTTCTTGAACGGCACCTTGACGACGTTCAGTCCCTGCGTCTTGATGAAATAGTCGAGCGTGAAGTCCGGCACGCCGGGCGCGCCGGTGACGTTCATCTTGCCGGGCTCGGCCTTCGCCTGCGCGACGAAATCGGCGAGCGATTTGTATTTCGAGCTCGCCGCCACATTCGCCGACAATACAGTGTCGGTGACGCGCGCGATCGGCGCAAGATCCCGCTCCATGTTGTAGGGCAGTTTCTCGAGCGTATAGGGATGCGCCATGAACGAGGCGCTCGACGCGTAGAGCAGCACATGATCGTCATTGGCCTGCGTGAATGACGTGATCGCCAGAAGGCCGTCGGCGCCCGGCTTGTTCTCGATCACCACCGGCTGGCCCCAGCGCGCCTGCAGCTTGTCGGTCATCAGGCGGGCGGCGACGTCGGTCGCGCTGCCGGCGCCGAAGGGCAGAATGAACTTCACCGGCCGTTGCGGCCAGGGCTGCGCCTGCGCCAGAGCGGGCGCTGCGGCGCAGACAGAGGCGAGCACAAGCAGCGCGCCAATGAATGTCTGGAATGTGCGGCGGCAGATGTTGTTGCCAGTCATAGGCGATCCCCCATTGTTATTCGTTGCCGGCGAGTCAACCCTTGCCGGGCTGTCGAGCGCGTTCGCGCCCTCGCGCAGCAACACCGTATGCAGGCGAATTGCAATCCGCACTGCTGTCGCAGTGCGCGCTCGCTAAAAGAATGCACGATTTTTTCGCGGCCCGCGTCACAATGGAGTGTGACATGAGGCGACCATTCCGGGGCCGCAGCGGGGCAGACAACATCCGGCGCGCCGATGCGCGCCGGTCACCGACGATCGTGGCGATAGTGTTTCGGCGGCAGATAAGCGGGAATGTCCCAGACGCGCACAGGGCCTCGAAAATAGAGACCGTTGAGCATGCACATATCGGAATTGCCGGTCTTTGACCGCAGGCATTGCCGCTCGCCGGTAAAGCCGCAATTGACCCCGCCCCGGCTGTCGTGCCGGCACCAGGGATAAATCGTGTCGGCCGCCGCCGGCGGCGATGCGAACAACGGCGCCGTCAGGATCGCGAAGGCCACCAGAAATCTGCGCATGAGACGATCTCCTGTCCATTTGGCGCGCATGTAACGCCTGCTCTGCTGAGTCAAATCAGCGCTGGCCGTTGGACTGCATTCGATTTTATAAATCATGGCTCCGCGTCTGTCGTTGGCCCCGGGCTATCTCGGCCGCTTTCAGCCGCTGGTGGCAGCCGGTCGCTTTGGCGCATGCTCGCGGTGAGTATGCAGGAAACGGGCAATCTGCCCGCGCAGATCGCCGGTGCGCAACAATTCGCCCATCGAACTGGCGCCGTCAAACAATTCACGGCGCAGCTTGGTTGGAATCGTATTCCACTGCATGATGACCGCGGCACCGAGGCAGCGCAGGATATGCTCTTCGCTCTCGGCAGCACCGGCATAGTCGGACAGGGTCTCCGGCGACCGCACCGTTTTCTCAAAGTTTTGAGCCAGCCAGTCTTCGTTTCGGGCCAGTTCGGCGAAGGTGCGCTCCAGCGCCTTGAACTCGCGAATATCGGCGAGAACATGCGTATTCGTACCGAGTCTGCGGTATTCCTCTTCCTTGGCGCGATATTGCGTGGATGTGAACATGAGGACGCCTCCTGTCTGCAGCAGACCGACTGCACGCTGCGGATCACCGGGCCATGCCCGAGCGTCAATCAATCAGATTAATACCCGATACTGGATCGATAGTTTTTTAATATGGGGACGATGATACGGCTTTGCGAGGCTGGAACCCGGCTTATTCGTCGCAAATGCGCCTGTTCCAGCTCTGGACTCGTTATCTTCTAAGGCGCATGGTTTTTTGATCATTGGCCAAGCTATGCCCAGGCGCCGGTGACTGAGAGACCGATCGTGCTCCCGCCTATACGGCCGTGGAGACATCGATGACTTCGAAAGAAGCCTTCAGCTTTCTGAATTCCAAAAACGTCGCACCGATTTTTTGCGATGAATGCGGAAACAATATGCCCTGCGTTCGCCGTACCCGCGACAGCCACGAGCGTCCCTACGAGTTTCAGACATTCGAATGCGCGGCATGCGGCCATCGCAGAGTCCGAACGGTGGGATCGGACGCGAGCGATGCTGACATCCAATCCATGGCGGAACGCATCGCCGGTATTTCAAAAGACGCTCGTTGACCGTCTCCGGCGCGTCAGCGTCACAGCTCTTGCATCCGCGACAATCCAGGTCGGGGACGTACGGGCATGCGGCGAATATGTTGCAGAGTCGCGATCGCGCTTAGGCCGGGGCGCTCTGTAATATCCGCTCCGTCGCCAGCGCCTTGTTGAAGCAAGTCGTTACCGGCAACGCCGTTTTTTCGTCCAACCCTTCCCGCAGATACAGCCCCGCGATCAGCGTAGGCAATTGCGGAAGGCACGGCGTCTTAAACACCCTGCAATCCGGCGGCACTACCGATTTCGGAAGTGCGAAAACCCCCAGACCCAGCCGCATGGCAGCGATATGCGTGCCCAGATCGGAGGCGACAAAGGCGATCCTGTAATGCTGCCCGAATCGCTCGAGCGACTCGACAGCCGCCTGATCGGATGCTGAACCCGGCCAGCTCAATAACGGAACCGGTGCCCCTGGGTTCAGTGCGAAAGTCCGGGCGCACAGCCAAATCAGTTTTTCGTCGCGCGTGAACACGGACCGTGCCTTCAACGGCGCGGTCGACAGGATCACCGCCAGATCGAGATGTCCGCTTGCGAGATTCTTCGCCAGATCGGATGACGGTCCGCAACAGACCTGAATGTCAATGTCCCCGCGGACCTTGCAGACGTTGGACAGGAAGTGCGAGGAAAGAACACCCGCAATTCCGACACGTAAACGGTTGGGACCTTGCCTGGCACCGGCCAGCGACATGATCTGATCATTCATCGCCAGAATGCGCCTGGCATATTTGTCGACATTTTCACCCCGCTCGGTCAGCGGGTTTCCATGTCCGTCCTTGGCGAAAATCTCGCCGCCGACAATCTGTCGTAGCCGCTTCATCTGCGTGCTGATCGCCGACTGCGTCAGATTCAGGTCGGACGCGGCCCTGGTGAAGCTGCCGTGTTCCTGAATGGCAATGAAGGATCGCAGCAATTCGATCGGGATATTTGTCGTGTTGTGCCGTCGGTGCATGGAGACGTCCGCAGCTATACGGTGAAACTCACGGCAACGGGCGCTCATTCTCGGCGGGACATGTCCTCTCCTCGATCCATTTCTCCCGCTGAAGAACGCTTTCAATCTCGACGGCCTTGGCCATCAGCGAATGGCCGATCCTGTCGAGACCGATGGCCACCTCTGGACAAACACTTGGAATCCTCGCGAAAGAGAAGCACTGCTCGGCAAACTGGACGATGTCCGGACCATCGGCTGAAAAACTGAGTCTCAACCGGCGCTCGTCAAAGCGGCCGGTGGCGTTCTTCAGCACGATGGCGCTCAGCGTAACGACGAGTTCCTTGAGACGCTGGTTTTCTTCATGCAGCGTCTCCGAACGGATGGCCGGTGGCGCGATCTGCCGCGGGCCGCTTTGGGATTCAGTCTCCACGACGTTGTCGTCCGGGTGACTTCATGCAACCCAGGTTAGCGAAAGCAGTCGCTTGCGTCTGTTCAAAATTGACCGCAGCGCAAGCAACTATTTTCGCGCGCTGCGCGCGTCCCGATTTGCAGATGAAGTGCACAGTTGTCGCAGCAACATTTCGGATTTTTTTATGCAACATAGAAATTTGTAAACGAAACTCCGTGACGCAAACGCAGACATGGTTGCGAGGCACATGCGGACACCCATTTGGATGGATGTCGCCCGTTTTCGCAAGCATGCGCCGTAGCAGCGCCTTGGGAGGAATCATTTCATATTTGCGCATGCCGCATGCGCCGCATCGCCCTGTCGCGACGACCTTCACAGATGCTGCGCGGCAGGACACGCACTTTCGCGGCCGGTCGGATAGTTGTAAAATAGCATCAACATCCGACCGATGCGGCAAGGGAGCAGGCTCCGGCATGGCACGTAAAGCAAAGAAGACGCCGTTCGATCCCAAGGCATTTCTATCCAAAGTGAACGGGAATCGGACCGTTTCCGAGTATCAGAAAGACAACATCGTCTACAGCCAGGGAGATCCCGCTGATTCGGTATTTTACCTGCAGACCGGCAAGGCCAAGGTCACCGTGGTCTCCGAGCAGGGAAAGGAAGCGGTCATCGCGGTTCTTGGACCCGGTGATTTCTTCGGAGAAGGATGCCTGACGGGGCAACCGCTGCGTCTGGCGAGCGTGTCCGCCATGACGGCCTGCAAGATAACGCGGATTGCCCAGTCCGAAATTGTCAGCGTGATTCACACCGAGCCGGCCTTTGCCGAGCTTTTCATCGCGCATCTGCTGGCGCGCAACAGCCGTGTCGAGGAAGATCTGGTCGATCAGTTGTTCAATTCGAGCGAGAAACGCTTGGCACGAACGCTTTTGCTGCTGGCCAATTTCGGCAAGGAGGGCGAGCCCGAGCCGGTCCTGGCAAAAATCAGCCAGGCGACCCTTGCCGAGATCATCGGCACCACGCGATCTCGCGTCAGTTTTTTCATGAACAAGTTCCGGCGCCTGGGCCTCATCAATTACAACGGCCACATCGAGGTCCGTCGTTCTCTGCTGAACGTGGTTCTGCACGAGAAGCCGGAAATCAGAAGCTGAACCGACAGCCGAAATGACCTTCAGGCGGCAGTGACGGCCTGCGCCGGGAACGTGGCGTGTGTGATCGATACGCTCGTGCCGGCGGGGCCGGCTACGGTCTCGACCTTGGCATCGAGTTGCTGCGACAAGGCCTTGATGATGCCGGTGCCGAGCCCGGATTTCCCCGGGGCAAAGCCGCGTTCCGGCTTGCCGATTCCGTTATCGGAAACCGACAGCTTCCAGTCCGTCCCGGCCATGTCGTAGGCAACGACGATCTCGCCCTTCGTTGTCTCGTCTGGAAAGGCGTGTTTCAGCGCATTCATGACAAGCTCGGTCACGATCAGGCCCAGACTCTCGGCCTGCCGCGAGGGCGCATTGCCGCCATTGCCGATGACTTTCAGCAGAATGGGTCGCGTATCGCCGATCATCGAGCCGGCCAGCGTTTCGCACAGCCGGGAGAGATAGGGCGCAATTTCGATGATGCCGCCGGCCCCTGAGGCGTGCAGCTGCTTCTGGACCGCTGCAATCGACATCACCCGCTTGTGCGCGTCCTGCAGATGAACGCGCGTTTCTTCCGACTGCACCGCCCGTGCCTTCAGCAGAATGATGCTGGCGATGATCTGCAGGCTGTTTGCAATGCGGTGCTGCAATTCCTCAAGCAGAACGTCCTTCTGCTGCAGGAGTTCGTCCTTCTCGCGCTCAAGCACCAGGCGCTCGGTGACATCTTCCATGCCCAGCAGAATGGTGGTGCCCGCACCGCCCTCATAGAACACCTGACGGGCGTTCAGGTGCATGGTGCGATGACCGATATTGGGAAACTCATGCGCAACTTCGTAATCTTCCATCACGCCGCGCTCGGGAATGATCTTGTCCAGCAATACCCGGAGCTTCGGAATGTCCCATTGTCCATCGCCCAGGGTGTAGAGAGCCCTGCCCTGGGTCTCCTCGGCGCTCACCTTGAACGTTGAATAGAAGGAGCGGCTGGCGGCAATAACCCGCAGGTCCGTGTCGAGCACAAGAACAGGCTCCCGGACGGTGTCGACGATACCCTGCGCGAGGGCCCACGCATCCGCGATGACCGTGAACTGTTCTCTTAAACCAACTGGCTGCATATGCTCTGCGACTATGTATTCGCGGTATTCGCGCTGGGAAGGGGGCGAAAGGCCCGTGCCGGAGGCCTGCTGGACCAGATCCAATCAATCCGAAGGATGCCCGCTTTTTTAAACATAGGCACGGCCGCGACGCCGAGTCTGTATAGAATTGACCACTAATATAGGCCGTCTGACGGCCGGCGCAGGAACGCTTTGCAGTGCAGCGAGCAAAGAGCGCGCCGGGGTCGGAGCTTTGTTACTTGGCCATCCGCCAGGCGAACAACACCGCAGCAGCGCCGGCCGCCGCCGCAACGACCGACGTCACCAGCCCAGCCCCGAATGCAGGCAGGACAGATATGTGATAGCCGACGAAGGCGCCGGCAATACCCACGAGTGCACTCGTGATGATGCCGCGAGTCGATCCGGAGAACTGTCGGGCGAGCCAGGACGGCCCGGCCAGCCGGTCGAAGAGAATTCCGGCGACGATACCAATGATGAGAACGAGAAGAAACGTCACGACCGGGTCGGTGGCGTGCATGGGTCAGGCCTTTCCATCGCAGGAGTTCATTTCAAGACTACAGGCCGTTTTATCGATTCACGGAAGGATCGCCGCCAAGGCCCGAACGTGGGGATGCCCTCCATTGACTGATTTCAGAATTCTTCGCGCCGCGGATTCTGCAACCGCGAGGCGGCAAGCAGGATTTTCGAGCCGGATCAGATGCGTCCAAGCAGCATCAGGATGACGATGATGATCAGGACAGTGCCGATGACACCGACGCCACCGTGCCCGAATCCGTAGCCATAGCCACCGAAGCGGCCGCTGAAGCCGCCGAGCAGGAAGATGATGAGAACAATAACGAGGATGGTTCCGAGTGACATGGACTAATCTCCTCAGTCAGATCTGGATAAAAAAAGACGTCGCAGTCCAAGTCTCCGGGATTTGAACGCCAAAACTATTTCTTTTCGATGGATACGCCGCGCTCGCCGATGTTGATCTCGATGCCGGTCGTCTTTTGCCGTTCCTGGTAGAGTTTATACCCGATGGTTCCGGTGATGGCGACCAGCAGACCGATCGCAAGATAAAGAACGTTGCGATTCATGACGCAAGGATCCCCTCTGGTGGTGAAAAGCGTACAAAGGTCCGTCCGACTTCAACTGGTCACGAACTGATGGAGAAACCGCCAGCTCTCGGCCTTTGCCCGACTGAGGATACTCGGTAAAGCGTAGGCATCATCGCGATGCCGAGTCTGTATAGAATTGACCACTAATATTGGCCGTGCATGAGGCTGCCGCAGGAACGCTTTGCGGTGCGGTGAGTTGGTTTTATCAGCAACCCTACAACCAAAGGACTTTGTCATGCGCGCTGCCCTCAAGGCTGCAATGCTGGTTATTGTGCTGGCGGCCGTTCCGGTCGCGGCCCAGGCCGGAACACTGGAAGGCGCCGCGATCGGCGCAGGCTCAGGCGCCCTTATTGCCGGTCCCCCCGGCGCGGTCGTCGGCGGAGTGGTCGGCGCCGTGGTCGGCGGTCCGGATATTGTGCGTCCGCGTCACTATAATCGCGGTCAACGGACCTGCTGGCGCGACCGCAACGGCTATCGTCGCTGCGCGTGGCGCTGAGTCAGTCAGTTCCTTGAAATGACGTAACGATACGGCCTGAGCGAACGCGTTCGACTTCGGCCGTATCGATACGAGCAGGGTAGGGGTCCGTTGCCCGTTGCATGAGTGCGGAACATATAATGGAGTCATTGCCCGCCTATCTGCGTGTGCAGGCCGATCGATGTCAGAAGCTGTCGCGCGGCTGCATGGACCTCGGCACCGCAAGAACGCTTCGGATCATGGCTGACGAATATACCGACGAAGCGATGAAAATTGAGACAAAAGCGGCCGCTTGCAGCGGTATTGAACCGATTCAGGCGGCGGGCGTGCCGCCGCCTTGCTTGCAGGGCACAAAAGGCAACACTCGTTTGTAGCGAAACACCCGGTGACACGCCATGTAATGCAGTGAGCGAGGGTCAACGGGCACCCGGCAGCGAAGGCAGGAGTCATAGATGAGCGAACGCCAGCAGAAAATCCCGCCGCGGCGCCTCGATACCCTTCCCACCGAAGGATATGGTCTGCAGGTCGACGGCAAGGTGAAGTCGCAATACGACACATCGGAAGCCGCCCTGAAAGCGGGCCTGGCACTCAAGCAGAAATTTCCGATGGTTCAGGTCGTGGTGTTCGATGCGTCGAACCAGACGCGCACCCCGGTCGAATTGCCTGCGGACGAAGGCTGACACCGCACCGGGGGTGGAACTATCCGGACGCAAAGCCGTTCGCTTCCATTGAGTGCAGGCCCGGAGCCTGCGCCGAACAGAAAAGCCCAATGAAAATTGCCCAGATCGCGCCCCTGATCGAAAGCGTGCCCCCCCGACTTTACGGCGGCACAGAGCGGATCGTGTCCTATCTGACCGAGGAACTTGTTCGGCAGGGTCACGAGGTGACGCTGTTCGCCAGCGGCGATTCGATGACATCGGCAAAACTCGTGGCTTGCGCCAGGACGGCCTTGCGGCTTGATCCCAAGGTGCGCGATCCGCTGCCCTACTACATGCTCATGCTCGACCGCGTCCGGCAGCAGGCCGCGGATTTCGACATCCTGCATTTCCACATCGATTTCTTTCCGTTTCCGATCTTCCGCCCGATGGCGGACCGCACGGTCACGACGCTGCATGGCCGCCAGGATCTGCCTGATCTGCTGCCGTTCTATCTCGGCTTCGGCGACATGCCGCTGGTATCGATCTCCGATGCGCAGCGGCGCCCGATTGCCGACGCCAATTTCGCGGCCACCATCTACCACGGCATTCCCGCGCAGATGCACACGCCGACCTACGATCCGCGCGGCGGCTATGTCGCCTTTCTCGGCCGCATTTCTCCGGAGAAAGGTCCCGACCGCGCCATTCACATCGCCCGCAGCCTGGGCATTCCGCTGAAGATCGCGGCCAAGGTCGATGCCGTCGACGAAAAATACTATCGTGACGTCATTGTGCCGCTGCTCGGGCCGGGCGTGGAATTCATCGGGGAAATCAACGAACAGCAGAAAACCGCCTTTCTCGGGGAAGCCCTGGCGCTGCTGTTTCCAATCGACTGGCCCGAGCCGTTCGGACTGACCATGATCGAGGCCATGGCGTGCGGGACGCCGGTCCTCGCCTTTCGCCACGGCTCCGTTCCCGAAATCATCGATCAGGGTGTGACCGGCATTGTGATCGACGGAATGGAGTCTGCCGCCGCCGCCCTCCCCCAGGTGATGGCGCTTGACCGGCGCAAGGTGCGGGCGCGCTTCGAGGAGCGCTTTACCGCCGCTCGCATGGCGCGGGACTATATCAAGCTCTACCATGCGATGCTGACGCCGGCTCGCATGATCTACCCCTACGACACCGCGCGCGCCTTCATGCCGAGCCATCACGACGCGACGCAGCCCGAGGCTTGAAATTGAATAAGGCGGCTTTGTCCTCAACAGACCTGTCCGCCGATCCGGTTTCGGATATCGATTTCTACATTCCCGCGACCGGGCCGGCCAAGCCGCGCCGCACGCTCAAGCATGACGACACGTTTGTCGTGATGGACAGCCATGGCGACATCGGCGCAAGCGGCGGAGGCGTGGACGGCCTGTTCTACAAGGACACCCGTTTCCTGTCGCGTTTCGAGCTTCTGCTTAACGGCATGCATCCGCTGTTGCTGGATTCGAATGTCCGGGATGACAATTCCGTTTTCACCGTCGATCTCACCAATCCCGACATCTATTTCGAGCAGCAGCTGGTCCTGCCGAAGGACACCCTGCATATCGTGCGCACATTGTTTCTCTGGCGCGCGACCGCTTACCAGCGTCTGGGAATTTCCAATCATGGGGACCAGCCGGTGTCGATGCGGCTCTCACTGGTCTTCGCCAATGACTTCGCCGATATCTTCGAGGTGCGCGGCATCCGCCGCGAGCGTCGCGGGACGCTCAAGACCCAGGTCGCCGATCAGGCCGTTGTGCTGAACTATACCGGCCTCGACGGTCGCGGACGCCGCACTGCGTTGAGATTCGATCCGGCACCGGCCGACCTTGCCAGCGGGGTTGCATCCTATGTCCTCGACCTCAAACCCCGGGAACGGCAATCCATCTTCGTCGCGGTGAATTGCGACAACGCCCCCGAGATCACCTCGATCCCGTTCTTCAAAGGCATGATCGCGGCATCCCGCGAACGGAAGGCGGCGAGCCGGAAATGCACGACCGTCGAGACCGCGAACGCGCTGTTCAATCAGGTGCTGTGCCGTTCGGCGGCCGACCTGAACATGCTGACCACGGAGACGCCTGACGGGCGTTATCCCTATGCCGGCATCCCCTGGTATTCGACGACATTCGGCCGCGACGGCATTCTCACCGCGATCGAAATGCTGTGGTGCGATCCCGGCATCGCGCGCGGCGTGCTCCGGCGGCTGGCCGCGCACCAGGCAAAGGATTTCGACCCGCTGTCGGACGCCGAACCGGGAAAGATCCTGCACGAGATGCGGGCGGGCGAGATGGCGGCGTTGCGCGAGGTGCCGTTCGGTCTCTATTACGGCAGCGTCGATTCCACTCCGCTCTTTGTCATGCTGGCCGGCCTCTATTTCGAGCGCACCGGCGACGAGGAGACCATGGCCGAGCTGTGGCCGCACATCGAGGCGGCGCTGGCCTGGATCGACGGCCCCGGGGACCCCGACCGGGACGGTTTCGTCGAATATCACCGCCAGACCGAGCAGGGACTGTCCAATCAGGGATGGAAGGATTCGCACGATGCGATCTTCCATGCCGACGGTGAGCTGGCGCGCGGCCCGATCGCTCTGGTCGAGGTTCAGGGCTATGTGTACATGGCCAAGCAGCTGGCCGGCCGCATGGCACGGCGGCTCGGCCTGGCGGGGCGCGCCGATGAGCTCGATGCTCAGGCGAAGGAACTGGCGGCGCGTTTCGACACCGCATTCTGGTGTCCCGAGATCGCCACTTACGCGCTGGCGCTCGACGGGCAGAAGCAGCAATGCAAGGTGCGCACCTCGAATGCCGGTCAGGTGCTGTTCACCGGCATCGCGCCGCGCGAGCGCGCGCTGGCGGTTGCAGCGAGCCTGATGCGCCCGTCGTTCTTCTCGGGCTGGGGCATTCGCACGGTGTCGAGAGAGGAGCGCCGCTACAATCCCATGTCCTATCACAACGGATCGGTCTGGCCGCACGACAATGCCATGATTGCGCTCGGCTTCGCGCGCTTCGGACTGCGCGCGCCGATCGAGCGGGTGTTCAGGGGCCTGTTCGAATCGGCAACCTACATGGACGGCTATCGCATGCCGGAATTGTTCTGCGGCTTCCAGCGCGGCCGCGGGCGGGGACCCACGCTGTATCCCGTGGCCTGTTCGCCGCAGGCCTGGGCGGCGACGACGCCCTTCGCGCTGCTGCAGGCTTCGCTCGGGCTATGGTTCAATCCACCCGAGAACCAGATCAGGCTGATCAACCCGCGTCTGCCCTCGTTCCTGGACGAGGTGATTCTGCGCAATCTCCGGCTGGGGCAGTCAAGCGTCGATCTGGCGATCGGACGGCGCGGCGACGAGGTCGCCTTGCAGGTGCTGCGGCGGACCGGAGAAATCACTGTGGCGGCCATCCACACGTGAATTCGCAGGAACTTAATGGCCTGCTGCGCGTTATCGCCTGCACTCACTTGGACATTGTGACGGGAAGATTGTCATAGCCGTGGCGCTGACAAGCCGCCCGTCATGACCTTCGACGATCTGCCTTGCGCACCTCGTCCTGAATGACCGGTCGCGGACCCCGGACATTGAAACCCGGAAAACAGGTTCGACTCCTCGCCGGTGCGCCACACAGGCGGACGCCGTTGAGCACATTTATGGAGAGTATCATGAGGAACGGACTTCTGAGCTCGGTTGCAGCCATCGTGCTGATTGCCGGCTCCGGCATCGCTTCTGCCCAGGGCACGAGCGAATCCAAAAGCGGCGACAGCAAGGGTGGCGCTGTTGAAATCAAAGGCGCGGCCGACAGCAAGACCGGCGCTGACGTCAAGGGCAAGGCCGACATCAAGAGCAAGGCCGGCGCCGCCGTCGAACAGAAGGCGGCTCCCAAGGGCAACAAGTTGCAGGTCCAGACCCCCGCAAACGAGATGAAGGACCGCAATCGCTCGCGCAAGGCCGTCGATCAGAACAGCCGCGGCAACGACGTGAAGAGCCGGGCTTCGTCGGACGCCAGGTCCGGCACGAAAGAGGACGTCAAAGCACCGGGCGCCAGGTCGGAGAGCAAGTCCTCCACCACCGGCCAGGGCGCGGCCGGCGCGCGCAGTGCCGTCAACCTGACGCCGGACCAGCGCACGAAGATCACGACTGTCATCAAGCGGAGCGATGTTCGACCGCTCAGGAATGTGAACTTCTCGATCGCCGTTGGAACGCGGGTGCCTCGTTCGACGCACTTCTACCGCCTGCCGGTCGGAGTGATCGAGGTTTATCCGGGATGGCGCGGTTACGACTATGTTCTGGTCGGCGACCAGATTCTTGTCATCCATCCGCGAACGCGTGAAATTGTCGCGGTTCTGGACGCCTGATCAGCAAGTCCAGGGGCGGCCCAACCGGCCGCCCCTGCTTGTCTTGACAGCAAGTGATCGGACGTCATGCACATCACGACCGACGCCCGTGAATGCCGAGAAGTCGTTGTCAAACTTTCCTGGCGGTGCCGGATATGACGGTATTGCCGAAAACGCATCGGAGAACAGGTCATGATTATATCACCTAAAGTTCTTGCTGCCGCGCTGATAGCTGCCGCTGCGCCATGGCTCGTTGCACCCGCTGCGGCGGGACCGATGGCGCAAACGCTTGGACTTCAGAACGCAGTGGCGCCGTCGACCGAGACCGTGCGATGGCGCGGCCACCGGTACGGCGGATATCGCGGATATGGTCGCGCGGCCGCAGGCATCGCCGCCGGCGCGATCATCGGCGGGGCCATCATCGGCGCCACGCGACCCTACGGATATTACGGCTATGGCGGCTATGCGCCCGGCTATTATGGCCCCGGCTATTATGGCCCCGGCTATTATGACCAGGGTTACGTGACCGTTGCGCCTTATGCCGGCGGCAATGCTGTCGCCTATTGTCGGCAGCGCTTCAGGTCCTACGATCCGGCGTCGGGGACCTATCTGGGCTACGACGGTCTGCGTCATCCATGCCCGTAACAGGGCGCGCGCAAGCGTCGGCCCTGCCGCCCATCGGCTGGCTTCACATGAACGACCGCCCCCCAGGCGGTCGTTTTGCGAGCGGCGGCCTATGCTACATCAGCGAGGCCGCGAGGCCGCGCGAGCTTCGGTGGGCGCAGGCGCAATGCGAGCTGCGGCAACTTCGCGAAGCGATCAAATGAACATGAAGGCACATGTGCTTGTCGTGGCGGTCCTGCAGGCCGCTTTGCTGGCGCCGGCGCGCGCGGCCGTGAGCAAGCCGGACGAATGCGGTCTTGCCTCGGTCTATGCGACCGCGAGCGAAGAGACGGCGAGCGGAGAGGATACCCAGGCCAAAAATTTTACCGCCGCGCACCGCTCGCTGCCGTTCGGATCGATGGTCAGGGTCATCAATCGCGACAATGGGCGCTCG
>JALHOD010000029.1 GCA_022843165.1 Pseudorhodoplanes sp. | reverse complement strand
GCCTTGCCTTCGTCCACGCCCTTGCCGAGCGCGTCGAAGCCGCCTTCGGTCGGATCGACATGCGCGAGATCGAAACGCTCGAGATAGCTGACCGCGAGTTCGCGGAACACGTAATCGAGGATCGAGGTCGCGAACTTGATCGAGTCGTTGCCCTGCACCGGGCCGGACGGCTCGAAGCGCGTGAAGGTGAAGGCGTCGACATATTCGTCGAGCGGCACGCCGTATTGCAGGCCGAGCGAGACCGCGATCGCGAAGTTGTTGATGAAGGAGCGGAGCGCCGCGCCTTCCTTGTGCATGTCGATGAAGATCTCGCCGAGGCGGCCGTCATCGTACTCGCCGGTGCGCAGATAGACCTTGTGGCCGCCGACCACCGCCTTCTGGGTATAGCCCTTGCGGCGGTCGGGCATGCGCTCGCGCTCGCGGATCACCGTGATGCGCTCGACCACCTTCTCGATCACCCGCTCGGCGAGCGCGGTGGTGCGCGCCGCCATCGGCTTGTCGAGGAAGCTGTCGATATCCTCGGACTCGTCCTCCTCGTCGGCGATGAGCTGGCTTTGCAGCGGCTGGCTGAGTTTTGAGCCGTCGCGGTAGAGCGCGTTGGCCTTGAGCGCGAGTTTCCAGGACAGCATGTAGGCCGCCTTGCAATCCTCGACGCCGGCCTCGTTCGGCATGTTGATGGTTTTGGAGATCGCGCCCGAGATGAAGGGCTGCGCCGCCGCCATCATGCGGATGTGGCTTTCCACCGACAGATAGCGCTTGCCGGTGCGGCCGCAGGGGTTGGCGCAGTCGAACACCGAATAATGCGCGGGCTTCAGATGCGGCGCGCCTTCCACCGTCATCGCGCCGCAGACATGGATGTTGGCGGCCTCGATCTCGCGTTTGGTGAAGCCCATATGCGCGAGCAGGTCGAAGGTCGGGTTGGCGAGGTCGGCCGTCGATACCGACAGCGCGTCGCGCAGGAACTGCTCGCCGAGCGTCCACTTGTTGAAGGCGAACTTGATGTCGAAGGCGGTGGGCAGGGCCTTTTCCACGATCGCGATGGCGTCGTTGGTGAACCCCTTGGCCTTCAGCGTGGAATGGTTGATGCCCGGCGCATTCGACAGGTTGCCGTGGCCGACCGCATAGGCCTCGATCTCGGCGATCTCGGCCTCCGAATATCCGAGCGCGCGCAGGGCTTCCGGCACGGCGCGGTTGATGATCTTGAAATAGCCGCCGCCGGCCAGCTTCTTGAACTTCACCAGCGCGAAATCGGGCTCGATGCCGGTGGTGTCGCAATCCATCACGAGGCCGATCGTGCCGGTCGGCGCGATCACGGTGGCCTGCGCGTTGCGATAGCCGTGCTCCTCGCCGAGGCTCAAAGCCTTGTCCCAGGCGTATTTGGCATGCGCCACCAGTTTGGGATCGGGGCAGTGCGAGGCCTCGATCGGCACCGGCGCCACCGCCACCTTTTCGTAGCCGACCGCGGCGCCGTAAGCCGCGCGGCGATGGTTCCGCATCACGCGCAGCATGTGGTCGCGGTTCTTCTCGAAGCCGGGGAAGGTGCCGAGCTGGGCCGCCATTTCCGCCGAGGTGGCGTAGGAAATGCCGGTCATGATCGCGGTCAGCGCGGCGCAGATCGCGCGGCCGGAATCGGAATCATACGAAATGCCCGACGACATCAAGAGACCGCCGATATTGGCGTAGCCGAGACCCAGCGTGCGGAATTCGTAGGAGAGCCGGGCGATTTCCTTCGACGGGAACTGCGCCATCAGCACCGAGATTTCCAGCACCACGGTCCACAGCCGCACCGCGTGCTCATAACCCTCGACGTCGAACTGCTTGGACACCTTGTCGCGGAAGGTGAGCAGGTTGAGCGAGGCGAGGTTGCAGGCGGTGTCGTCGAGGAACATGTATTCCGAGCACGGATTGCTGGCGCGGATCTCGCCCGAGGCCGGGCAGGTGTGCCAGTCGTTGACCGTGGTGTGGTATTGCAGGCCGGGATCGGCGCAGGCCCAGGCGGCGTAGCCGATCTTCTCCCACAAGGCGCGCGCCTTCAGGGGCTTGGCGACCTTGCCGGTCTTGCGCCAGGTCAGGTCCCAGTCGCCGTCGGTTTCGACCGCGCGCAGGAATTCGTCGGTGACGCGCACCGAATTGTTGGAGTTCTGGCCGGAGACGGTGAGATAGGCCTCCGAATCCCAGTCGGTGTCGTAGATCGGGAAATCGATATCGGTATAGCCCTGCTTGGCGAACTGGATCACGCGCTGGATGTAATTGTCGGCGACGTGCATGCGCCGCGCCGCCTTGATCTCGCGGCGCAGCGCCGGGTTCTTGTCCGGATCGAAGCAGTCGTCGTCGGAGCCTTCGCAATTCACGCAGGCCTTCAGGATCGCCTTGAGATGCTTCTGGTTGATCCTGGAGCCGGTGACCAGCGAAGCAACCTTCTGCTCCTCCTTCACCTTCCAGTCGATATATTGCTCGATATCGGGATGGTCGGCATCGACCACCACCATCTTGGCGGCGCGGCGCGTGGTGCCGCCGGACTTGATCGCGCCCGCGGCGCGGTCGCCGATCTTCAAAAACGACATCAGGCCGGACGATTTGCCTCCGCCCGACAGCTTTTCGCCTTCGCCGCGCAGGCGCGAGAAGTTCGAGCCGGTACCGGAGCCGTATTTGAACAGGCGCGCCTCGCGCACCCACAGATCCATGATGCCGCCTTCATTCACCAGGTCGTCGTTGATGCCCTGGATGAAGCAGGCATGCGGCTGCGGGTGTTCGTAGGCGGTTTCCGACTTGGTCAGTTCGCCGGTCTTGAAGTCGACATAGAAATGGCCCTGCGAGGGACCGTCGATGCCATAGGCCCAGTGCAGGCCGGTGTTGAACCATTGCGGCGAGTTCGGCGCGCACATCTGCATCGCCAGCATGTAGCGCAGTTCGTCGAAGAAGGCCTGCGCGTCGTTCTCGGTGTCGAAATAGCCGCCCTTCCAGCCCCAATAGGTCCAGGTGCCGGCCAGGCGATCGAATACCTGCTTGGCGGAATGCTCGCCGATATTGCGCTCGCTCTCGGGGAGTTCTTCGAGCATGACAGTGTCGGCGACCGAGCGCCAGATGAAGGAGGGGACGGAATTCTCCTCGAATTTTTTCAGCCGTGCGGGCACCCCGGCCTTGCGGAAATACTTCTGCGCCAGCACGTCGGAGGCGACCTGCGACCAGAAGTCCGGCACCTCGACATTGTCGAGCCGGAACACGACGGAGCCGTCGGGATTCTTGATCTCGCTGGTGGTCAGGCGGAATGCGATCTCCGCGTAGGGAGACTGACCGTCCTTGGTGTAGCGCCGCTCGATCTTCATTGTTCTTCTGCCCCGTTCGTTGACCGCTGCACGTTGGCACCGGCTCTGTTCCGTGGCGCTGGCTTGTCCTCCGCCTGCGCCGTCCGGCCCGTTTCTCTGTTGTGACGTCCCGTACTCTACCTAATGCCGGAGCCGTTGATCGGCACCCGATTGGTCCGCGGCGGTGTTCAGCCACCGCAGACACAGCGATCCGCATGCCCGCCAAAAGCCGGTCCTGGGCCAATCGGGTCCAAGTCCGGGCGGGCGAAAGCCTTCAGAACCTGATGGATGAGCCGTTGGCGGTACCTGTTACCCACCCGCGCCGGGCCAGACTCAAAAACTAGACAGACTTGCCTCATACGTCAAGCTATAGAGCCCAAGTCTGAATCAAACACTAAATCTGGTGGTGTGCCTGTTAATTGTGGGGACGACTCGTCGTCTAGTGAACCAAGTATCGGCGCGGTTTCGGGGATTCGCCAAGCGCAAAAACCGTCCTCCTGTGGCTTGCGTTCATAACTCCGCCGACCGGCGGAAATGCTGGCAAAACGGCGGAACCGGCCCGGCGCCGGCTGGCGCGCGAGAGGTAATCACGGGCGCGTGACGGCGTGCGCCCCGGCCCGGCGAGCACCGATTCTCGTTATGCCGTCAGAGGGTTGCCGGATATGCGCCGGCCCGCTGCGGCGCTTATGACAGATTTATGCCGGTTGGGCCGGCGGGCCGGGATCCTGTCAATCCTGCAATATGAAGGTCACCTTCAGATTGACCCGGTATTCGGAGATCTTGCCGTTCTTGATGACGCATTTCTGGTTGGCGACCCAGACGCCTTCCACATTCTTCAGGGTCTGGACGGCGCGCGAGACGCCAACCTGGATCGCATCTTCAAAACTCTTGGGGGAGGCGGCAATGAGTTCGGTCACGCGCGCGACTGACATGAAATCCTCCTGAAAAAATGAGAGCGGGATGGACGGGCGAGCCACTGGCTCGCTGACGAAGGGCAAGTTGGCCAGGCGCGGAAGGTTCCCGCGGCGCGTCCGGTCTTCGACATCAGGCCGACAGACGCGGGACCGCCCATGCTGGACATCGCCCGGTCCCGGTGGCATGCAAGCCGCCACAACCGGACGGACGGCATGAAAAGCTTCTTTCTGAAAGTCTTCACCTGGTGGAACGGCCAGACCCTCAATACGCAGGTCTGGACCTGGCTCTACGGCGAACTGGTCGGCACCGATGAATTCGGCAACCGCTATTTCCGCACCAAGGGTGGCAAGATCGACCCCACGCTCGGCTTCGAGCGGCGCTGGGTGATCTATGCCGGCTATGCCGAGCCGTCTCTGATTCCGCCGTCCTGGCACGGCTGGATGCATCACACCGTCGATGTTCCGCCGACCGAAGAAAAATACAAGCCGCGCGCCTGGCAGAAGCCGCACAAGCCGAACATGACCGGCACGCCCGGCGCCTATCGTCCGTCGGGTTCGACGCTGGCGCCCGGCCGCCGCCCGAAAGCCACCGGCGATTACAAGGCCTGGACGCCGGAGCGGTGAACGCGTCCGGCGGGGCGAATTTCTCTCGCCTTAAGGATATTCCCCGCGGCGTCTGGGCGCTTGGTTTCGTCAGCCTGTTCATGGACATCTCCTCGGAGATGATCCACGCGCTGTTGCCGCTCTATCTGGTGACCGGTCTCGGTGCGTCGATGGTCGCGGTCGGTTTCATCGAAGGTATTGCTGAATCGACCGCGATGATTGTGCGGATTTTTTCCGGCGCGATCAGCGACTGGCTCGGCAAACGCAAGCTGCTGGCGGCCATCGGCTATGGTCTGGCGGCCTTCACCAAGCCGATTTTTCCCCTGGCAACGGGACTGGGCTGGATCGTCACCGCACGCTTCATCGACCGGATCGGCAAGGGCATTCGCGGCGCACCGCGCGATGCGCTGATCGCCGATCTCACACCTCCGACCATACGCGGCGCGGCGTTCGGCTTGCGGCAGTCCCTCGACACGGCAGGCGCTTTCATCGGCCCGACGCTGGCGATCGGCCTCATGGTGCTGACGCTCAACAATTTCGTTGCCGTGTTCTGGATCGCGGTGATCCCGGCCTTCGTGGCTTTCGCGCTGATCCTGTTCATGGTGAAGGAGCCGACGCGCCACCAAAACGGCAAGAACGAGCGCGTAAAACTGAAACTTGCGGACATCACGCGGTTCTCCGCGCCGTTCTGGATCGTGGTCGGAATCGGCGGCATCCTGACGCTTGCCCGTTTCAGCGAGGCCTTTCTGGTGCTGCGTGCGCAGCATGCCGGCATGCCGATCGCACTGGTGCCGGCGATCCTGGTGGTCATGAATGTGGTCTATGCGCTGTCGGCTTATCCGGCCGGCGTGATGTCCGACCGGTTCGGCCGCCGCAGCATGCTTGTTCTCGGAGTTGCAGTGCTCATTGTCGCGGATGTGATTCTCGCGCTTGCTGACGGCATTACGCTCGTCATGGCGGGGACCGCGCTCTGGGGGCTGCATATGGGACTGACGCAGGGATTGCTGGCCGCGCTGATTGCGGATGTCACGCCTGCCGATCTGCGCGGAACCGCGTTCGGCATTTTCAGTTTCATCAGCGGGCTGATGCTGCTGGCTGCCAGCGTCATCGCGGGCATGTTGTGGGATGCCATCGGCCCGGCGGCGACTTTTCTTGCGGGCGCTGCCTTTACCGCCATCGCGCTTGCCGGCATTGCCGTGGTGTCGATCGGCTTTCAGAAAGCAAATGCGGCGCGATAGGTTCGCGCCGCATTTTTAATTCGGTCGGTTGAACGGGTGAGGGGGCGTTAACGCCTCACATCGTTCCGGCGAGGCCGAGCTGTTTCACCAGCGAGCCCCATTTCTCGCGCTCGGAGGCGAGATATTTCTGGATGCCGGCGACGTCCGGTGAATCGACCGGGATCAGGCCGATCTTCTCGGTGAGCTTGATCATCTCCGGGTCGGCCATGATCTTCTTCATTTCCTTGTGCAGCCGCTCGACGATCGGTTTTGGCGTCGCGGCCGGCGCGAACAGCATGTGCCAGGACACCGCTTCGAAGTCCGGCGCCTTGGCGGCTTCCGCGAAAGGCGGCACGTCGGGCAGCGAGGGAAGGCGGGTCGTCGCCGACACTGCGAGCGCGCGCAGCTTGCCGTCGCGGATCAGCGGCAGCGATGCGCCGGCTTCCGCGAAGCCGAGCTGCACATGGCCGGCGGCGATGTCCTGGATCGATTGCGGCGTGTTCTTGTAGGGCACGTGCGTGATGTCGAGCCCGAAACGCTTCTTCATGTATTCGATCGACAGATGCTGGGCGACGCCGGCGCCGGGCGAGGAATAGCTGAGCGGAGACTTGCTCTCCTTCAGATGCTTGATGAGATCGGGCACCGTCTTGGCCGGCAGCTCGGGATTGACGACCAGGATGAAGGGCGACTTTACGTAGAAGGAGATCGGCACAAAATCCTTAACGTGATCGTAGTTGACCTTCTTGTAGAGGATCGGATTGATCGCCATCGCCGACGAGGTTGACACCAGCAGGGTGTAGCCATCGGCCGGTGCGGTGGCGACCGCGGAAGCGGCCAGCATCAGCGCCGCGCCGGGACGGTTTTCCACCACGACCGGCTTGCCGAGCGCGCCCTGCAGCTTGTCGGCATACAGGCGCACCAGCGAATCCATGCCGGAGCCGGCGGCCAGCGGCACGATGATGGTGACCGGCCGCGTCGGATAGTCCTGCGCTTGCACGGGGGCGACGGCGGCAATTGTTGTGATCGCGGCGCCAAGAAGCGCGCGCCGGACAAAAGTCCACGACATCTGGAAGTCCTCCCTCTTTCAAGATCGCCACCGTGCGGTGACGCCGCCGTCTTCGTGGACGAAAGGTCCAGGACGGCTTGTTTGTGGCGGCAGAATGCGCGCTCCGTTCCGTGCCGACAAGGCGGTTTTTTGACCCGGCCGGGTGCGGGATGCGAAAACCGGCCCGCCTGGCGGGACAGTTCGGCGCCGAGCCGGGCGCAGGGGGGCCGGCCGCACCGCCCTTTCGCCGCCGCATTCCGCGTGTTAACCGACACAGCCTCCGCGGGGCCAGCGGGGCTGACCAGGATTTTTCGATGTTTTCTGCGCTGAAACGACTGACCGGGGCGGGTCGCGCTGCCTGTGCTTCGGCCGCGATTCTGGCCGTCTGCGCGGCCGTGCCGGCATCGGCGCAATTCGGCACGATTTTCGGCGATCCGCCGCCCCGGCCGCCCGGCAATGTGCCGAGCCGCCCGCCGCTCAACGAGCCGCTTCCGGATCAGCAATTCCCGCAGCGCCAGCAGCCGCGCCAGCAATTTCCGGAACGGATTCCGCCGGGACGGCCACCGTCGCAATCGATCCAGACCGAGCCGCTGGCGCCGCCGCCGGGAAGCGCTCCGGCGCAGCAGGCCAGCCCGTCGCCGACTCCCGGATTGCCCGCCGGCGTACGCCAGCCGCGCGGCACGCCGCAGCCCGCCGACACCGCGCCGCAGCCGGGCGACGAAATCATTTCCGAGCCGCCGACGCAGAAGATCCCGAACCAGCAGGCGGTGTTTTCCGGTCTCGACAAGATCACCGGCCGCATCATCTCGTTCGATGTCGCGATCGGGGAGACCGTGCAATTCGGCGCGCTGCAGGTGGTGCCGCGCGTCTGCTATACGCGCCCGCCGACCGAGACGCCGAATACCGACGCGTTTCTGGAAGTGAGCGAAGTCACCTTGCAGGGCGAAGTGCGCCGCATCTTCGCCGGCTGGATGTTCGCCTCGAGCCCCGGCCTGCATGCCGTGGAGCATCCGATCTACGACATCTGGCTGACCGATTGTAAGCAGCCGCTGACCAAGGTGGCGGAAGATCCGCCGACACCGGCGCCGCAGGCCACACCGCAACGGCAACAGACGCAACAGCGTCTGCCGCCGCCGCGTCCGCAGCCGCGTCCGACCTTGCCGTCAAACACACCGCAGCAGGCCTTCCCGACGCCGATCCGCTAGCGCGCCTTCGCCTGCGCTATGACGGCTTCTGCGCGATAAGGTCGAGCACACGCGCGCCGGGCACGGGACCGGATCCGAGTGCGAAAAAATTCGCCTCGTCGCCGAGCGCGCTGTCCAGCATCTTGTGATAGCGCGGCTTGGAGATTTCGAGCGCGCCGAACGTCGTCAGATGATCGGTGACGAATTGCGTGTCGAGCAGCGTGAAGCCGCCGGCGCGCAGCCGCGCCACCAGATGCACCAGCGCCACCTTCGAGGCGTCGCGCGCGACATGGAACATGCTCTCGCCGAAAAAGGCGCGGCCGAGCCGCACGCCGTACAGCCCGCCGACCAGCGTGTTGCCGTCATAGGCCTCGACCGAATGGCCATGACCGATCTCGAACAGTTTCAGATAGAGCGTGCGGATGCGGCCGTTGATCCAGGTGCGGCCGCGGCCGGCAGCCGGCTGCGCGCAGCCGTCGATCACCGCCTCGAAATCGCGATCGACATGGACGCTGAAGCGGTCGCTGCGGATAGTGCGGGCGAGCCGTTTGGGTACATGGAACCCTTCGAGCGGAATGATCCCGCGCTCCTCCGGTTCGATCCAGTAGATCGAGGGATCGTCGGCATTCTCCGCCATCGGGAAGATGCCGCAGGCATAGGCCTTCAGGAGCACCTCGGGGGTGATCTCGACGAGGCCGGTTTCGCGGGCGTTTTCACGGCTGGCCATGGACTAGCTTAACATCCCGTTATCCTTGCTCCGGTTAAAGTCCGGACACTTTGAGAACAAATCGCCCGGTCAGCGCTTGTCCCGGTAATGTATGCGTAACCGGGGGAAGTTCCACATGTGGGACGCATTCGGCGAGTCTAGAATGGACGAGTCTGGCAAGTCTGTCTGCGTGCTTTTGGTTGAAGATGAGGCGCTGATCGCGGAGATGATCAGCATCGCTCTGGAAGACCGGGGCTATGAGGTGCACGCAGTCGCCACCGCCGGAGAAGCGTTGCGGCATCTGTCGTCCGGCGCAACCGTCGACATCCTGTTCACCGACATCAATCTGCCCGGCGAGATGGACGGCGCGGCGCTTGCCGTCGCCGCGCGCGCGATGAATCCCGATCTGCCGGTGATCTATGCGTCGGGGCGGTGGGGGCTGCTGGAAAAACTGCGCTCGATTCCGCGCTCGGCGATCCTGCCCAAGCCCTATAGCCTGACGCATGCCTGCGCGGCGGTGGAAGATCTGCTGGTGCCGGACACGCGCGTCAACGCCTAGGCGTTGCGCGCAACCTCGAACGAGATCACCACGCGGGTGCCGCTGTGCTGCGGGTCATAGGCGAGATTGGCGCCGAGCTTGCCCGCCATGGCGGCCACGATGGTGCGGCCGAGCCCGGTGGATTTCGGACCGACCGTGAGATCGTGCCCGATGCCATCTTAAGCCCTCGATAACCCGGCAGGGCGGGGAGTTCCCGGGGAACCGAAAAAATTATGTCTTGAGGCCGCCCTGGGCGAGGAAATGTTCCAGCCAGTGGATGCTGTAATTGCCGTCGATGATGTCCTGGTTACGGACCAGCGTCTTGAACAGCGGCAGGGTGGTCTCGACTCCGTCGACCACGAACTCGTCCAGCGCCCGTTTCAGCCGCATCAGGCATTCCTGCCGGGTCTTGCCGTGCACGATCAGCTTGCCGACCATGGAATCGTAATAGGGCGGGATTTTGTAGCCCTGATAGGCGGCGGAATCGACCCGCACGCCCATGCCGCCGGGCGGGTGATAATGCAGGATGGTGCCGGGCGATGGCCGGAAATTGAACGGATTTTCTGCGTTGATCCGGCATTCGATGGCGTGGCCATGGAATGTCACGCCGGCCTGGTCGCAGGGCAGGTTGTTGCCGGCCGCCACCCGGATCTGCTCCAGGATCAGGTCGATGTCGGTGATCATTTCGGTCACCGGATGCTCGACCTGGATGCGGGTGTTCATCTCGATGAAATAGAACTCGCCGTCCTCGTAGAGGAATTCCACGGTGCCGACGCCGAGATATTGCATGTCGCGCATCGCCTTCGCGACCACTTCGCCGATCTTGTCGCGCTGTGCGGTGTTGAGCGCGGGCGAGGGGCTTTCCTCCAGCACCTTCTGATGGCGGCGCTGCAACGAGCAGTCGCGTTCGCCGAGATGGATGGCGCCGCCGCGGCCGTCGCCCAGCACCTGGATCTCGATGTGGCGCGGCTTCTGCAGATATTTTTCGAGATAGACGGCGTCGTCGCCGAAAGCGGCCTTCGCTTCCGACCGCGCGGTGGACAACGCCATGCTGAGTTCGGATTCGGAATAGGCGACCTTCATGCCGCGTCCGCCGCCGCCGGCCGCCGCCTTCACCAGCACCGGATAGCCGATCTCCTTGCCGATCCTGAGCGCTTCGCCGTCGTCGGTGATGCCGCCCTCCGAGCCGGGCACCACCGGGATGCCGAGTTTCTTGGCGGTGCGTTTGGCCTCGATCTTGTCGCCCATCAGGCGGATATGCTCGGCCTTCGGCCCGATGAAACCGATATTGTGCTCGGCGAGGATTTCCGCGAAGCGCGCATTCTCGGAAAGGAATCCATAGCCGGGATGCACCGCGTCGGCGCCGGTGATCTCGCAGGCCGCGAGCAGGGACGGAATGTTGAGATAGCTGTCGCGCGCGGCGGGCGGGCCGATGCAGACGCTCTCGTCGGCGAGCCGCACGTGCATGGCATCGGCGTCGGCGGTGGAATGCACCGCGACGGTCGGGATGCCGAGCTCCTTGCAGGCGCGCAGCACCCGCAGGGCGATCTCTCCGCGATTGGCGATGAGGATTTTGTCGAACATCACTCGATGATCAGCAGGGCTTCGCCGAATTCGACCGGCTGTCCGTCCTCGACCAGGATCTGGGTGACAGTGCCGGAGCGCGGCGCAGGAATTTGATTCATGGTCTTCATGGCTTCGATGATCAGCAGCGTCTCGCCCGCTTTCACCGTGGAGCCGACATCGACGAAGGGCTTGGCGCCGGGCGAGGGCGCCATATAGGCGGTGCCGACCATTGGCGAGGCGACCGCGCCGGGATGCTTGGCGGGATCAGCGGGCGCCGCCGCGATCGGGGCGGGGGCGCTGGCCGGCGGCGCGGGCATGGCGGACGGTGCGTTCACCCCGCGTCCGCCGCCGCGTCCGACGCGAATGCGCATGCCGTCCTGCTCGACCTCGATGTCGGACAGGCCGGTTTCTTCCAGCAGCCTGGCGAGATCGCGGATCAGATCCTGATCGACCGCGAGCTTGCCTTTTGATTTGTCGTCTTTCTGCGGACCGCGTGCCACGTCCTTCAACCCCACGTCTCTATGTCTTCGACTGATTGATCATTGCGGCGAGGCCGTTGATCGCCAGCGCATAGCCGTTGATGCCGAAACCGGACATCACCGCCTTGGCGGCTTTCGAGACCAGCGAATGCTGGCGAAAATCCTCGCGCGCGTAAATGTTGCTGATGTGAATTTCGATCGCCGGCAGACTGGAGGCCAGCAGCGCATCCAGAATGGCGACCGAGGTCGTGGTGTAGCCGGCCGGGTTGATCACGATCCCGGCGGCCTTGCGGGCCATCGCCTCCTGGATCGCATCCACGATCTCGCCTTCCAGATTGGATTGGCGGAACTCGACGTCCAGGCCGTGCGCCTTGGCCGTCTTGCGGCACAACGCCTCGACATCCGCCAGCGTCTCGCGGCCATAGATGCCGGGTTCGCGGGTTCCGAGCAGGTTCAGGTTGGGCCCGTTGAGGACGTAGATCGTCTTGGCCATTGGGGCTTGATGCAGGGCGTGTCAGGCGGAAACCGGGATTGGCGCGGGGCGCCGCCGGCCCGCGGGCCCCGTTATAGGGGGGTCCCCGCGGGAGGGGAAGCCTGAACGCCGCCCCGCCGCGAAAGCCGAATTCGGGCCGGGTTTATAGTTAAAAAGCGGCCCCTGAGGACCTGCGCTAGCAGGTGATCTTGCCGCAGCGGGCGGTGTTGATCTTTTCCTTCAGGGCGTCGAGCCCGACCGCGCCGATCACCACGTCGTCATTGATGACATAGCTCGGCGTGCCGTTCAGCCCGAGCGCCTCGGCGAGCTTGAAGCTCTCTTCCAGCGTCGCCTTCGCCTCCGGGCTGACCATGTCCTTTTCCAGCCGCGCCATGTCGGCGCCGGCTTCCCTGGCGGCCGCAAGCGCGCGGCTGCGGTCGACCTGGCCGCGTCCGCTCAGCAGCTTCTGGTGGAAGTCGAGATATTTCTTGCCGGTCTTGTCCTGCATGTTGAGCGCGGCGCCGACCTGAGCCGCCTGCACCGAGCCCTCGCCGAGAACCGGGAATTCCTTCAGCACCACCCGCAATTTGGAATCGCCTTTCAGCAACTCCATCATGTCGACCATGGCGCGTTTGCAATAGCCGCAATTGTAATCGAAGAACTCGACCATGGTGACGTCGCCCTTCGGATTGCCGAGGGTGACCTGGCGCGGGGAGTTGAAGATGATCTCCCGGTTGGACGCGATCGCGCCCTTGGCCTTTTCGGTTTCGGCGATCGCCTGACGCTTCTCGACTTCCTGCATCACCTCCTGCAGGACGTCGGGATTCTTGATCAGGTAGTCCTTGACGATGGCCTCGATCTCGGCGCGCTGCGCGGGCGTGAAGCCTTGCGCACTGGCATCGGGGATTGAAAACGCCGCCGCAATCAGGAGCGCGGTGGCCATCACGAAGCGCGACAGAAAAATCATTTGATAAATCCTCTGAAAGGTCAGCGGCGGCCGATCGGCGCCGCCGGGAGTTTCGTCACCACAATGTCGTCAGCCTGCACCCAACCGGGTGAGCCGACGGGAAAACGGGTCTTGGCGCGCGCGGCGAGTTCGCGCGCGGTCTTGATGTCGCCGCGGTTGAAGGCGGCCTGCGCGGAGGCGAGATCGGCCTGCGCGAGATCGCCCTTGCGGCCATAGGCCATGGCGAGTTGCTGATAGCCGCCGGCTTCCGGCTCGCGCGACAATGCGTTGCGCAGCATGGCGATCGCCTCGTCGGAATTTTTTGGGTCGCTGCTGCTGACCAGGGCCTGTCCGAGCATGACCTGCACCAGCGGCGCCTGCGGGGACATCTGCACCGCGCGGCGCAAGGGAGCGATCGCCTCGGCGCCGCGGCCGCCTTCCAGCAGCGCCTGGCCCTTGAGTTCGTAGAAATACGGATTGTTGGGTTGCGCGGCGATCAGCGAGTCGATCTGCGCCACCGCCGATTGCAGATTGCCGTGCCGGTAGGTCGAGATCGCGCGCGCATAGCGCGCCGGCATGGACGTGTCGCTCTGCGGATAGCGCCGCATCACGGTCGAGGGCGGCTCCATGAAGCCGGACAGCTTGGCGCGCATCATGTCGTGGCGCAATTGCAGCTCGGGCGGGTCCTTCTTGTCCCAGTATTGACTGGTGCGCTGGATTTCGGTCAGGCCGGCAACGCGTTCGGCCGGCATCGGATGCGACTGCGCGTAGGGATCGGCCTGCCGCGCGGTAAACATGAGCTGGTCGGCGAAGCGCTTGAAGGTTTCGTACATGCCCTTGGCGGACTGGCCGGTGGCGTTGAGGAATTTCACCGCCGCGCGATCGGCCTGTTCTTCCTGGCTGCGCTGATAGGAGAGGATCGAGCGCAACGCGACATGCTGCGATCCGGCGATGGTTGCGGCGCCCACCTGGCCGGCACCGCTCGAACCGCCGCCTGCCGCCATGGCGCCGACGCCGAGCAGCATCGCGATGATCGCCAGCGTCTGTGCATTGGCGAGTTCGTCGCGCAGCCGCGACAGATGCCCGCCCGCGATGTGCCCGGTCTCGTGCGCGAGCACGCCGATGATCTGGTTCGGGGTCTGCGATTCCATCAGCGCGCCGGTATTCACGAAGATGCGCTTGCCGTCCATGACGAAGGCGTTGAAGTTGCGGTCGTTGATGATGACGACCTTCACATTCTGGTTGGCGAGACCGGCGGCCTTCAGGATCGGCCGGGTATAGTCGCGCAGGAGCTGCTCGATCTCGGTGTCGCGGATGACCGGCAGGCCGCCGCGCTGGGCCTGCGCCGGCTGCGGCAGGCTGGCAGCGGCAATCGCGGCCGCGGTGAAAGCGGACAAGGCGCGGGACGCTGGTCTAAATCGGCGCGTCCTGATAGGGGATTCGACAACTTTCATGTCGCTGAATAATGCCTTTCGGGGCAACCTAGAGAGGCGGCCGAGTGGCGTCAAATCACGCCAGGGTCATGTCCGGGACCGGCGACACAAGCCGTGCGAATGCGGCAACAGCGGGGCGAAAGACCGGTTCCGGGCGTGCCGGAGCGGACCAAATCACATGCTGGATCGAGCCAAAACTCTGCTGACCCCGTCCGCGCGCAGCGACGTGCCGCCCTTCATGGTGATGGACGTGATCGCGGCCGCCACCCGCTTGGAAGCGCAGGGCCATCATGTGATTCACATGGAGGTGGGCCAGCCGGCGGCCGCGGCGCCCACCACGGCGATCGCGGCGGCGCGCCGGGCACTCGACGGCCCGCTGCGCTACACCGAGGCGCTCGGCATCGGCTCGCTGCGGGCCCGCATCGCGCGACATTATAAAGAAGTGTACGGCATCGAGGTGTCGCCGGCGCAGGTGATCGTGACTACCGGCTCGTCGGCGGGCTTCATTCTCGCCTTTCTTGCCCTGTTCCAGCCCGGCGACCGCGTCGGCATCGCCAATCCCGGCTATCCGCCGTACCGGCACATTCTCACCGCGCTCGGCTGCGAGCCGGTGCTGATCGAGACGAGCGAAGAGACGCGCTGGGCCATCATGCCCGAGACGCTGCTGACGGCGCATCGCAGGACGCCGCTCGCCGGCGTCATCGTGGCGAGCCCGGCCAATCCCACCGGCACCATGATGACGCCGCAGGCGCTTGCCGCGCTGATCCGGGCGTCGGAGTCGGCGGGCATCCGCTTCATCTCGGACGAGATCTATCACGGACTCGATTACGCATTTCCGGCGACGACGTCGCTGTCGGTCTCGGACTCGACGCTCGTGATCAATTCGTTTTCGAAATATTTCTGCATGACCGGCTGGCGCATCGGCTGGATGGTGGCGCCGGAACCGCTGGTGCGGCCGATCGAGCGCCTGCAGGGCAATCTCGCGATCTCGGTGCCGACCCTTTCGCAGTTCGCGGCGGAGGCCGCGTTCGAGGGTCGCGACGAGATGGATGCGGTGAAACATGGCTATGAGGAAAATCGCCGCATCCTGGTCGAAGGATTCCCGGAGATCGGGCTCGACAAATTTCTGCCCGTGGACGGCGCCTTCTATCTCTATGCCGACGTGTCGCACTTCTGCGACGACTCGTTCGATTTCGCGCGCCGCATGCTGGAACAGGCGCATGTGGCGGCGACGCCGGGTGTCGATTTCGATCCGTTGAACGGACGCCACTTCATCCGCTTCTGCTATGCCGGCTCGCAGGCCGACATGCGGGAAGCCGTGACGCGGATCGGGCGGTGGCTGCATCCGTGACCCTGTCGTTCCGCCTCATCATCTTCACCACGCTTGCGATCCTCGCGGTCTACGGACTGCTCGCCTATGTCGTGTTGCCTGCGGCCTGGACGCATTACGAACACCAGAAAGGTCTCGCGGGGCGCCCGATGCTGACGCATACCAGGCAGGGCATTCCGGGCGATGCGCTCAATGTCGGGCTGGTGGGCGCGCGCGAGGACATGATCCGCGCCATGCACGCGGCCGGCTGGTATCCCGCCGATCCCATCACCCTGAAGACCAGCATCGAGATCGTGGGCAGCGTGCTGCTCGATCGTCCCTACAAGACCGCGCCGGTGAGTCCGCTCTACTATGACGGGCGGCCGGAAGACTTCGCGTTCGAGAAGCCCGACGGCAAAAGTGCCGACCGGCGGCATCACGTGCGGTTCTGGCTGGTGCTGGACAAGGGCGACGAGGGCCGCCCGGTCTGGCTCGGCGCAGTGACCCTCGACCGCGGCGTTGGCCTGAGCCGTTACACCGGACAGGTGACACATCACATCGCGCCCGACATCGACGCCGAACGCGACGGCCTGATCGCCGATCTGGTCCATGCGGAAATGGTCACGGCGATCTATGAGGTGACGGGTGTCGGCCCGACCCTGAACAGCCGCAACGGGGAGGGCGATCGCTATTTCACCGACGGCGAGATCGCGATCGCCCGTCTGGTGCAGGACGGCCGCAAATCCTCGGCGGCGCCCGAGCGTCTCGCATCGCCGTCCCTGGTGCTGTGGAAGGACGCGATCTGGCGCGCGGCGGCGTCCGCCACCCGCTAGCCAGTTCATTGCAGCATGAGGTCGTGATGGTCGAAGCCCTGCGCGGAGATCGCCCATTGCGTGCGAAGCGCTGTCAGCGGCGTCTCGAGATATTTCAGCGCGTTCTCGCGCAGGTCCGGATCGGCGAGGGCGGCGGTGCGATCGTTCGCCTTGCTCAGTGGTGTGCCGGTTTCCGCCGCCGCGATGTATAAAGAGGCGGCGGCCTCTAGATCAGAGACATCGCGCGCAGAAAAATGAGAACAATGGCCAGCGGCGCCACATACCGGATCGCAAACCTCCAGTAGCCCATGGCGGCCGGCCGCTCGAAGCCGACCACATTTTCTGTCTTTGCCTTTCTCCAATGCCAGCCGACAAACAACGCGATGGCGAGCCCGCTGAGCGGCAGCGCAACATTCGATGCCAGGAAGTCGATGGCGTCCAGGATGGGCTGTCCGGCGATCCGGACTTCGCCGAGCAGGCCGAAGCTGAGCGCGCTGGGAATGCCCAGCAGAAACGCCGCGCCGCCGCAACGCAGGGCAGCCTGCCGCCGTGTCCAGCCCCAGCGGGCCATGGCATACGCGGCCGGCACCTCCAGCAGGGCGATCATCGATGTCATCGCAGCAATCACCAGCAGACCGAAGAACGCAATTCCCACCGCCGTTCCTGCGGTCATGCGGACAAAGATTTCCGGCAATGTGATGAACGCGAGACCCGGACCCTGTCCGGGCTCCATGCCGAAGCTGAACACAGCCGGAAAGATGACGACCGCCGCGATCAGCGCGAAGGCCGTGTCGCCGAGCGCAATTGCGACGCCAGCTGCGGGCAGCCGCTGCGAGGCGGACAAATAGCTTCCATAAGTGACAAGCACGCCCATCGCCAGGCCGAGCGAGAAAAACGCCTGCCCCAAGGCGGCGAGATAGAGCCGGGGTTCTGCCAGCATGGTCCAGTCCGGTGCGAACAGGTAGACCAGTCCGCGTGCGGCATTCGGCAGCGTGAGGCTGTGAACCGCCAGCGCAATGATGATGACTGCGAGCACCGGCATCAGGATCTTGTTGGCGCGCTCGATCCCGTATTCGATGCCGCCGATCACGATGCCGACGGTCGCGGCCACGATCAGAGCCTGCCAGATGACCGGCTCGAAGCCATGGGTGGTAAAAGTCTGGAAATACTCGGCGGCCGATCCGGGCTGATGCGGAAAGAGTGCGGCCGCGAAGGCTACAAAGTATTTCAAGGCCCAGCCTGCGATCACGCCGTAATAGGTCATGATGACGAAGGAGATAATGACTCCGGGCAGTCCCGTCACTCGCCAGATGCGACGTGTCGCCAGCGCGGAAAAGGCGGAGGCGGACTCGCGTTGCGCCGCGCGTCCGACCGCCAGTTCCGCCAGCAGCAGCGGAACGCCGACCAGCGCCATGGTTGCAACATAGACGAGAAGGAAGGCGCCGCCGCCATTCTCGCCGACGACATAGGAGAAGCGCCAGATATTGCCGAGCCCGATCGCGGCGCCGAGCGAGGCCAGAATGAATCCGCTGGCGGACGCCCAATGCGCGCGGTTTTCGCTGATATCGGCCATGAACAGGCGATCCTGGAATGCGAAGATTACATCAACAACAACGCTATCCACGAATGCACGGCGTTGACATCTGTCAAAATGGCACGGTCGACCATCCTGCTTTTGACGCGGTCAAGGAGGACGGATCGGCGGCCCGGCATCAGAACTCGACGTCGAGCTCTTCCACTTCGTCCGGCTCGGTCATCGCCGCCGCGATCCAGTCCTGCATCAGCGGCATCGCCATGATGGTCCTGCAATAGCCTTCACAATCGGCGTCGAGCGATACGTCATAGGTGACGAAGCGCGAGCAGACCGGCGCGAACATGGCGTCGGCGACGGTCGGCGTCTCGCCGAAGAGATAGGGGCCGCCATAGGCGTCCAGGCATTCGCGCCAGATGATGACGATGCGGTCGATGTCGGCCTGCGCGCCGGCCCAGATCTTGAAGCCGGGATAGCGCGCCTTGATGTTCATCGGCAGCGCCGCGCGCAGATTGGAAAATCCGGAATGCATTTCGCCCGAGACCGAGCGGCAGCGCGCGCGCGCGGCGCGGTCCTTCGGCAGCAGGCCGGCCTGCGGTTTGAGTTCGTTGAGATATTCGGCGATGGCGAGCGTGTCCCACACCTTGACCCCGTCATGGGTGAGGCAGGGCACCAGAAAGGAGGGCGACAGCAGGAGCAGTTCGGCGCGGATATAGGGGTCTTCGCTGGAGGCGGGAACCTCCTCGAAATCGAGCCGGGCCATCTTGCACAGCAGCCAGCCGCGCAGGGACCAGGAGCCGTAATTCTTGCTGCTGATGCTGAGCGTGGCTTCGGCCATGGCATTTCCCCCTGCGTCCGCCCTGTTGATTGCCCGGCGCGCGCCCCAAGAATTATCTCGCAGCGCAAAAGAAATTGCACTAGGCTTTTGCAGCGCAAAAGACGGGTGGGGCTCTCTGCGGAATGCTTTATCAGGCGTATCAGGCCCAGGCCGACGTCATGATGCCGGTGCGGGCCTTGGCGGCCACCGCCTTGTCGGCGGCGGCCCATGCGGTGCCGGGCCTCAATCATGGCGCCATCCGCAATCTCACCGCCGCCTATGAGCTGATCGCGCGCGCCGGGCTGACCCATACCCGCCCCGATTACGGCATCCACAGCGTGATGGTCGGCAATCGCGAGGTCGAGGTGAGCGAGGAGGCGGCGCATGTCACGCCCTTCGGCACGCTGCTGCATTTCAGGAAGAAGGACATCGAGACCGCGCAGCCGCGCGTCCTGCTGGTGGCGCCGCTGTCGGGACATTTCGCGACACTGTTGCGCGGCACGGTGAGGACCATGCTGCCGGAGCACGACGTGTTCATCACCGACTGGCACAATGCGCGCGACGTGCCGCTGAAGGATGGCCGCTTCGGATTCGACGACTACACCGCGCATCTCATCAAGTTCCTCGAGGTGATGGGGCCGGGTGCGCATGTGATCGCGGTGTGCCAGCCTTGCGTCGCCACCTTGGTCGCCGCCGCCGTGATGGCGCAGGACAACAGTCCGGCGCAGCCCCGCAGCATGACGCTGATGGCGGGGCCGATCGACACCCGCGTCAATCCCACCAAGGTGAACGAGCTCGCCAAGAGCAAGCCGATGTCGTGGTTCGAGAAGAACCTGATCGCGCGCGTGCCGTTCCGCTTCAAGGGCGCCTTCCGCAAGGTCTATCCCGGCTTCGTGCAGCTCTCGGCCTTCATGAGCATGAATATCGAGCGTCACACCAAGGCGCATCGCGATCTCTATGCGCATCTCGTCGCCGGCGATGTCGAGAAGGCGCATGCCACCAAGTCGTTCTACGACGAATATTTCGCGGTGCTCGATCTCACCGCCGAGTTCTATCTGGAGACGGTGCGGATCGTGTTCCAGGAGCACAAATTGCCGCTCGGCGAACTGACCTTCCGCGGCGAGCGGGTCGATCCCAGCGCCATACGCAAGACCATGCTGCTGACGGTGGAGGGCGAGCGCGACGACATCTGCGCGGTCGGCCAGACGCTCGCCGCCCACGACCTGTGTTCGAAGCTCAAGCCCTTCCGCAAGAAGCATCACCTGCAGCCGGGCGTCGGCCATTACGGCGTGTTCAGCGGCAAGAAATGGGACAATCAGATCTATCCGATTGTGAAAAACGTCATCCTGGCGAGCGATTGAGCGCCCGACGCGATTGCGGCGGCGCGCGGAGTCGCGGATGATCCTGCCGCATGCATTATCTCCATGACGGCTACGCTTGGCTCATCCCGCATATCGCCGCCTACGGCGCGATCGCGATCTTCGTCATCATCTATTTTGAATCCTTCGGCGCGCCGCTGCCGGGCGAGACCGGGGTGATCGCGGCGGCGCTGCTGGCGTCGCAAGGCGAATTGTCGATCGTCGCGGTCTATGCAGCCGTGTTCTGCGCGGCCATCCTCGGCGATTCCACCGGCTTTCTGGTCGGCCATTTTGGCGGTCATCGCCTGCTGGAAAAATTCGGGCCTTACATCAAGCTGACGCCGGACCGGCTCGACATGCTGGAGGCGAAATTCCGCAAGGGCGGGCTCTGGTTCATCGCGGTGGCGCGCTTCCTGCCGCTCTGCCGCCAGCTCAACGGCGTGATCGCGGGTTCGATGGCAATGCCCTGGCATCTCTTTCTGGCCGCCAACGCGGTGGGGGCGTTTGCCTGGACCACGGTCTATGTGCTGGGGCCGTACTTTTTCGGCCATCTGTTTCACCACGCCGCGCGCTAGTCCCACGCCCTGTCACATGGTCCGGGCGCTTGCCTTTGCCGGCGGGGTGCCTAAACAGGGCGTCTCATTGCGTGACCGTGGGAGGACCAGATGAGTTTAACGAGCGCGCCGGTGCTGCTGTCGTCGAGCGGCGATCATATCCAGCGCGCCAAGGGGCCGTCCGACACCCTGATCGTGGCGACCGCCGACGGCGTCTTTATTCTCGAGCGCAGCGCGGCGGGCGAATGGGAACTGGCGCATCGCGCGCTGCAGGGTTGCGCGTTGTCGGCGCTGACGCGGCTCGAGAACGGCGCGCTGATCGCCGGCATTCACGGGGTCGGCGTCGCGCGCAGCGACGATGGCGGCATGACCTGGCAGTGGAAGAATAACGGCATCACCCAGTACGACATCTGGTCGGTGCGCGCCGGACGGTTGAACGGGTGTGAGCGACTCTATGCCGGGTCGATGCCGGCGCATCTGTTCGTCAGCGAGGATGGCGGCGAGAGCTGGCGGGACTTGCCGGCCTTGCACGAGGCGCCGGGCCGTGAGCACTGGTTCTTTCCGCCGGCGCCGCATCTCGGCCATGTGAAGGACATCGTGGTGGACGGCCAGCGCCTGTTCGTCGGCATCGAAGTCGGCGCGCTGCTAGTCTCCGACGACGAGGGCAAAAGCTTCACGCCGCTGCCGATCGATCCAGATCCGCGCGAGGTCGATCTGCACCGCATCCTGCTGCATCCGAAAAAGCCCGACCGCATCCTGATCTCCAACGGACTTGCAGGAACGATGGTGAGCGAGGACCGCGGCAAGACCTGGCAGCGCGGCCTGAATCCGCCCGGCATCGATTATCCTGATCCGCTGGTGATGCATCCCGACGATCCGGATCTGCTGTTCATGGCGGGTGCGGTGGGCTGGCCGCCGCATTGGTACAAGATCGGCCGCGCGCGCAGCAAGATCGCGCGCAGCCGCGACGGCGGAAAGACCTGGCAGCGCCTGCTCGGCGGGTTGCCGGATGGCCAGCGCGCGATCTTCAGCGGCCTGACGCTGGAGGCCTGGGACGGCGGTTTTGCACTCTATGCCGGCGACACCGACGGCCAGATTTTCGAAAGCCGCGACGGCGGCGACACCTGGCAGATGATCGCGGAAGTCGGCGCGGTGTCGAAAGGCGACTTCTACAAGGCGCTGGCCAAGGGCCGCCCGCCCATCGTCAATCTTGACGCCATGAAATTCGGCGACAAGGCGAGCGCCCGCATTGCGGCGGCGAAGGTGTAGGCCTGCTGACGTGGGGATGAACGCAGTGATGCGTGGAGCGGCAAGACCTACCGCAACGCCGCCGCGATATTGCCGCCGTCGACGGTGGTGACATCGGCGGTGGTCTTGAGCGCCATCGCCTGATGCAGGAAGGCCTGCGCAACATCCTCAGGCGTCACTTCGCGCGCCAGCAGGTTGCCGGACATGTAATCCTTCTCGCTCAGCCCGCGCGCCTGCGAGCGCGAGGCGATCATTTCGTCGGTCAGCAGTCCCGAGCGCACGCGGTCGGCATTGACCGCATTGGCGCGGATGCCGTCGGCGCCGTAATCCAGCGCGTATTGACGCACGAGGAAGAGGGTGGCTGCCTTCGGCAGGCCATAGGGTCCGAAATTCGGCCCCGGATTGATCGCCTGTTTTGACGTGTTGAAGAGCAGGCAGCCGCCGGTGCCTTGCGCCAGCATGATTCTGGTCGCCGCCTGCGCCACGCGCTGGTGGCCGTAGAAATTCAGCTCGAAACTCTTGCGCAGGATCGTCTCGTCGACTTCGCCGATCCTGCCCTGCCAGGCCGCGCCGGCATTCGACACCAGGATGTCGACGCCGCCGAAATGCTCGGCCACCTTGCGGAAAGCTTTTTCAACGGACTTCGGATCGGTCACGTCACAGGCGAGCCCGAGCGCCGCGCCGCCGAGGCTTTTGGCTTTTTCCTGCGCCGCGCTGGCGTCGAGATCGAGCAGGGCGATTTCCGCGCCCGCCGCCGCAAAGGCCTTGGCGGTGGCAAAACCGATGGCGCCGGCCGCACCGGTAATGACGGCGACCTGTCCGGCCAGCGGCGGCTCTTTCGCCGTGCCGAGCTTGGCCTGTTCCAGCGACCAGTATTCGCAATCGAACATGTCCGCTTCGGAGATCGGCGAGAAGGTGCCAATGGCTTCGGCGTCGGTGATGCCCTCGACCGCGGCTTCGGCGAGATCGGCGGCGACGCGCGCATCCTTCCTGGAGCGGCCGAGCCCGAACAGGCCGAGGCCGGGCACGAGGATCACGCGCGGCAGCGGGTCGAGCATCTTTTTGGTGTGGCCGACGCGCGCGTTGTTGCGGTGAAAGTAGGACTTGTAGTTCTCGATGAACTTGGTCGCGGCCTCGTTGGCGGCGCGGCGGAAATCGTCGAGCCGGCCGTCCGCCGGGGCGGGGGCGATCATCGGCCAGTCCTTGGTGCGGATGGTGTGGTCGGGCGTGATGACGCCAGCCTGGCTGTAGCGGTCGACCTCCGCGCCGTTGACGAAATTCAGGATCGCCTCATTGGTGCGGAAATCGAGGATCAGGCGGCGCCATGCGCCTTCGTTCTTCTCGTCCTTCAGCGAAGCGGCGCCGCGCAGGATCGGCGCGACCTCGGCGAGCGCGGCCGCGCGTTGCGGCAATTGCGCGGTGACGAACACCGCCTTGCGGTTTTTTCTCAGCCGCTCTTCCGCGCGCGTGACCTTCTCGATCATACGCTCATAGGCTTCCTGCGCGGTGGCGCCGAAAGTGAAGATGCCGTGCTTGTCGAGGATCAGGCCCTCGACGTTCGGGTTCCTGTCGAACACATCGGCCGCTTCCTTGGCGAGGCCAAAGCCCGGCATGATGTAGCGCACGAAGCCCATGCGGTCGTCATAGATATCCTCGCACAAGGCGCGGCTGTCGGGCTGGTCGACGATGCCGAGCACGGCGGTGGAATGGGTGTGATCGACGAATTTGTGCGGCACGAAGGCGTGCAGCAGCGTCTCCACCGACGGGTTGGGTGCCATCGGGTCGAGCAGGTTGGCGCGCTGCAGCTTCACCATGTCCTCATCGGAGAGGGCGTCGAGCCTGCGCAGCTTCTTGAGATTTTCGAGCCGCACGGCGGGCAGGCCGGCCGGCTCGATACTGCCCATGTCCCAGCCCGAGCCCTTGACGCAGAGCACGTCGGCTTCTTCGCCCTGCAGGTCGCGCATGCGCGTCTTCACCGAGGTGTTGCCGCCGCCATGCAGCACCAGTTTCGGATCGCGGCCGAGCAGGCGCGTGGTGTAGACGCGCAGGGCGAGGTCTTCGTTGACGCCGAGCTGGCCGTAATGGGCGACCGTCGCCTGCGCGTCGCGCGCGATGAATGCGCTTTTCATGCACGTCTCCTTCCGCGCCCGGGCGGACGCGCGGTCTCAATCGTGTTGCGGCAAGGCGAACCTTATCCGCGTTTCGACCACCAGCCGAAGCGGCGCGGCTTGTCGGCCTCGGGGGCCGCCGCGGCCGGCCGGGCCTCCGGAGCGGGCGGTGCGGCCGGCGGAGCCGGTGGCGTGTCGGCGCCGCTGCCGAGGA
>JALHOD010000028.1 GCA_022843165.1 Pseudorhodoplanes sp. | reverse complement strand
CATGGCTTCAGCGCATCCCTGTTCAACCGTCTGTCGTCTGTCACGCGCCTCCGGCTCGCCGAGCCGAAGCCCGAAGAGCGAAGGCGGATGGTCGGGGCAGCAGGATTTGAACCTGCGACAACCCATTGAATCTACTCATTGCGATTCTGACGGACCCCGTCAAGGCCGGGGCGGTTCCCGGGCAAAACGGGGGTGCGATTCTGACAGTCCGGAGCTGCCGTCATGACGCACCACCCCATCCCCGAAAAGGCGCTCGACGATCGCCTCGGCTACGTCGGCACCGCCGGCAGCGGCAAGACCTACAACGCCGGCAGCGGCGTCGAGCGGCTGCTGCATCGCAAGTCGCGCGTCATCATCCCGGATCCGCTCGGCGTCTGGTACGGCCTGCGCCTGGCGCCCAACGGCAAGGACCGCGGGTTCGATGTCGTGATCTTCGGCGGGCCGCATGGCGACTTGCCGCTGACCGAGAATGCCGGCGCGCTGATCGGCGAGACCGCTGCCGGCATGGCCGAAAGCTGCATCCTCGATCTGTCGCAGCTCGGCACCAAGGCGGCCGAGCGGCGCTTCATGCTCGCCTTCCTCACTGCGCTCTACAAGCATGCGACCGGCGAGCCGGTGCATGTCGTCTTCGACGAAGCCGACATGTGGGCGCCGCAAAAGCTGCTCGATCGCGATGGCGACGCGGCCCGCCTGCTCGGCATGATGGAGACGCTGGTCCGCCGCGGCCGCGTGAAGGGCTTCATCCCCTGGCTGATCACGCAGCGGCCGGCGGTTCTGTCGAAGGACGTCCTGAGCCAGATCGACGGCCTGGTCGCGTTCAAGCTGACAAGCTCGCAGGACCGCGACGCGATCGGCAATTGGGTCGAGGGCCAGGCCGACAAGGGCCAATGGGCGCAGATCTGGAAGGAATTGCCGACGCTCGATCGCGGCCAAGGTGTCATCTGGTTGCCAGCGCGCGGCATCCTCAAGACTGCGCAGTTTCCGAAGAAGGCCACGTTCGACAGCTCGGCGACCCCGAGGCGCGGCCAGAAGGTGAAGGCCGGCGCGAAGCTCAAGGCGCTCAATCTCGGCAAGCTGAAAGAGCGGCTGGCGGCCGTCGAGGAGCAGACGAAGGCCAACGATCCCGTCAAGCTGAAAGCCGACGTCGTCAAGCTGCAGGGCGAGATCTCAAGGCTGCAGCGCCAGGCCGGCGGTATCGACCTGAGGGCTGTCGAGGCGGCAGAGAAACGCGGCTTCGACCAGGCGAAGAAGAAGCTGGAAAATGCATCGCGGCGGGCGCTGATCAAGGCCAAACGCGAGGCGCTGACAACCGTCGCGAATGAGTTGGCGAAATTCGCCAGCGTTATCGGCCAGGCCATCAAAAATTTCGACGACGAGGACAGGTTTCTGGCGATCGAATTCGCACCCTCCTTGCCGGCGCCGGCCGTGCCCCGCTCTGCTCCAAGCGTCCCGCCCCGATCGCCGTCCCGTGCCAGGCTGCATACTCCGCGCGCCGACAGCTTCGCGCCCGATCGCCCGCTCGGCGCTGAGCGCAAGCCGCTGGCGGCGCTCGCGGCCGTGCATCCCGCCGGCATGACCGAGGCGCAATGGGCGGTGGCCGCCGGGCTCAAACGCACGGGCGGCACCTGGTCGACCTATGTGTCACGGCTTCGCATGGCCGGCCGCATCGCCAGGGAAGGCGAGATCTATTTCGCGACAGACCAGGCGCTGCAGGATCTCGGCGGCCAGGTGCAGCAGCTTCCGCCACCGGGACCGGCTCTCGTTGAATTTTGGGCCGGCAAGATCAACGGCGTGCGGCCGATGCTGCAGCGCCTGCAGGAGACCTATCCCGCGTTTGTCGATCGCGCGACGCTGGCCGCCGACATCAACCTCGCCGCCGGCGGTGGCACCTTCGGCACCTATCTGTCGCGCCTGCGCACGCCGGGCCTGATCGAAGAACAGGGCCAGGAGCTGCGCCTCTCGCCCAACCTGATGGGTGGCGCATGAGCTCGCTCGACAAGTTCCAGCAAAACGTATTGCGCGGCCGCGCGCTCTGCGACGAGATCGCCAAAAGCCACCCGTCCTTGCAGCGCGACATGGTGTGGTGCCGCAAGTGCGGAAATTCCCGCAAGGTCGACGCCGCCGAGTGTCTGAGATCCGGCTGGCCGAAATGCCCGTGCAACGGCCACACCATGACGATCGATCCACCTTCAACAAGAGGAGACTGACCATGCCGAAGGAATATTTTGTGCTCGACGGCGAAGACAACACGGTCTGGCACGGCCGCGAGAAAAACGACAAACCGCAGAGATTCGCGTCATTCAAGGCAGCTGAGCAGCGGGCGCGCGCATTTGCGAAGACCGGCCCCGGCGAAGCCATCAAGATCGTTGAGGTCGTAGCCACGGTTTCCTGCCCGGTCGGCGCGCCGAACACCAAGCGGTCATGATCAACAAAGGCCGCACCCGCCGCATCCCGCCGGCCGGCATTCCGTTCAACGAGCTCGGCGTGCTGCGCGGCCGCGTCCGCAAGAAACCCGGCATCGCCGACCAGCGCCGGCGATGCAAGGACGTGCTGCGTCAGCTGGCCGAACGATCCAAACCCAAAGGAGCCTGACATGGCGCAAGCCGCACGCAAGGAGACGCCGGCGCCGGCGTCGCGCGACAAGGAAGAAGCCGCACACCGCTTCGCGAAGGACCAGCTCAAGGCCATCGTCGAGCGCATCGAGAAGCTGGAGGAGGAGAAGGCCGCGATCGCGACCGACATCAAGGACGTCTATGGCGAGGCCAAGGCCAACGGCTTCGACGTCAAGGCGCTGCGCACGATCGTGCGTCTGCGCAAGATGGAGCCGTCCGAGCGCGAGGAGCAGGACGCGATCATCGAAACCTACATGCACGCGCTCGGCATGTTGAAGAACTGAGGGCAACATGCAAATTACGCTACCAGGACGGAAGCAAGCCAAGCTGCGCAACGACGGGCCAGCTTGTCGCGTTTGCAACTGCACTTACAGCAACGCCTGTGACGGTGGCTGCTGGTGGGTGCCGGTGCCACGCGGCGAGCCGATGCTCTGCTCAGCATGCGTCGGCACCGCAGGCGACATCCTCGACACCGGCCGGCGGATCGTCCGGTTGACCAAGACAACGCACGCAAAACTGGCCATTGCAGTGATCACCCGCGCCCTCATGAAGCGCGTGCGTGAACGCGCGAAGGAGGAAGAATGAAGGACATCCCTATCATCTTTTCCGGCCCGATGGTCCGCGCGCTGCTCGATGGCCGCAAGACCATGACGCGACGGCTACGCTGGCGAGATACAAAAATCGGCGGGAAGGGCAACGGTCGCACCATTGAGACGCCGTGGGCGCGCGTAAAGCCCAGCGATAGGCTTTGGGTGAGGGAAAGCGTTTGCCATCATTACCACGGGCTTCAGGAGCCAGCCTACCGAGCCGACTGGGCAGACCGGGCCAAGGAGGTCGCGTCCGAACCTAAGTGGACTCCTTCGATCCACATGCCGCGCTGGGCTTCACGCCTCACCTTGATCGTCACCGCAACGAAGATCGAGCGGTTACAGAACATCAGCGAAGCGGATGCTGCTGAGGAGGGGATGTTCAGATTGCCGGACATGCCTGAGCATGGCGGCAAATCGTTCGGCTGGTCTTATCAGAACGGTGCGCCGGCAACGCATCTCTGCGACACGGCCCGCGATGCATTTGGATTGCTGTGGTGCCTTCTGCACGGAGAAGCCAACTGGGATGATAACCCCGAAGTCGTCGCCCTCACCTTCACCGTCCACAAGCAGAACATCGACAAGCTGCAGAAGGCGGTGGCCGCATGAGCGAGAAACAGCAACCCTATAAGTCAGGGCCGGCGCGCACGCAGAACAACGTCGTCGTCCTGCCCATGATCAGGACAGACCGCCCGACGCCCAGGCCCGTCGTCAACCCCGACGGCGTCTCCATCAAGGGCTGCAGCTATATCTACGCCTCGAAAGGCCAGGCCGGCGAGTACGCCGAGCTCACGGCCAATCCCTATCGCGGCTGCGGCCATGCCTGCGCCTATTGCTACGTGCCGCTGGTCACCAAGCAGGATCGAAAGGAGTTCAACGCCGGCGCGGTCGAGCGGCGGCGGTTCGAGCATGGCTTCCTGCGCGATGCGGCGAAGTACAAGGCGGCCGGAATCACCGCGCAGGTGTTGCTGACCTTCACCAGCGATCCGTATCATCCCGGCGACACGGCACTGACCCGGTGGACGCTCGAGCAGCTGATCGGACACGGCCTCGCCGTCTGCACCCTGACCAAGGGCGGCACCCGGGCCTTGCGGGATCTCGACCTGTTCCGGCCCGGGCGCGACGCCTTCGCCTCAACCCTCACCACGCTCGACGATCGTTTCTCGCAAAAGTGGGAACGCCACGCTGCCCTGCCCGGCGATCGCCTCCTGGCGCTGCGCCAATTCCACAACGCCGGGATCTTCACCTGGGTGTCGCTCGAGCCCACGCTCGATGTCGAGGCCTCGATCGCGATCGTCAAGGCGACCAGCGGCTATGTCGATCTCTACAAGATCGGCCGCGCCAACTATCTCAAAGAGATCACGCGCACCACCGACTGGCGCGACTACACCTTGCGCATCCTCGACGTCCTGCAGGGCGTCGGCGCCAGGCACTACATCAAGAAGGATCTGCAGCCGTTCCTGCCGGCGGGCTATCCCAACCCGCTGCGCGTGCCGCAGCATCATTGAGACCGCGACTCTCACGAATTGTTACACCACAGCCGCAGGCACTTCCGCGATCGCGCCGCACGATCGACGCGCCGCGCGCGCAGATTTCATCGTGTCAAGTTTTCGGATTTTGCCTCGCCGATGCCGATGCCGCAGGCACTTGTCGATCGCGATCGCGGGCGAATCGGAAAATGCGGAAAGTCGATTTGATAAAATGCGCTCTCGGTCGATCAACGGCCGCATGGGAGAGTGTCTTGAAGAAAGTCAAAGCAGTGATCCATTTCGAGGACGAAGCGCCCCGGATCGGATCTGGCGTGCGTCGCGTCCATATCCAGACCGGTCGGGTGTGGGCCTATGTCACCGAGATCAGCACCGGGGCGCGCGTGCGCCTGCCCATCACGAGGCTTGCCGCCCTGAAACCGCGCGCAGTAGAGTGACGCAGCGCGTCGCAGCACCATTGTGGAGTCAGCATGGACAGGCCGCTTTGCATACTTCGGATCGTAAACGGCGAGATCAAAGGCTGGCTCATTGCCACCGATACCCACGACGCGCGCCGCCAGGCCCACAGCATCGGCGAGCTCGGGCTCGCCGAGAAGCTTCACCGGATAGAATTTCCGGGCGCAGGCAAGCACCAGCTCGGCGACAATTTTATCATGTTGGTTGGGTGACAGCCCAAGGTCCCGGCAATTCCTGCCGCGCGACAAGTGCCGCAGCCGCAGCCACATCCTGCTTTTTATTAAACTCTTAACTGAGCGGTGAAAGTCTCCCGGCCAATCCGAAGTTGTATTGCGTTTCCGGAGTATCCATGGCCACCGCCACCAGCCGCCGCGCGGCTCCAGCAGCAGCCGCGCTCAAAGAGCGCAAGGCTCTCGCCAGTGAATTGCTGGACATCAATCGCAAGCTCGCGCCGCAATTTGCGCGCATGTCGCAGATCGAAGCGAGATTGAAGCAGATCGCCACCGAACAGGGTGAAAGCTTCAAGGAGGATTTCGGCGGGCTCGGCTATGTCAGCGCCTCCGGCGCCGTTGCGGCCGAGTTCAAGGGCGAAGTGCCCGAGGTGCAGACCGAGGCCTGGCTCGCGCTGAAACCGGCCGAGCGCAAGCAACTGGAAAAGACCGGCATCATCAAGGTGGTGAAGCAATACGGCCGGGCCACCACCGGCAAGGTCACCGTCAAGGTTCTCTGATGAAGCAGTCCGAGATCATCGCGGATTTGCGAGCCGAGCTCGAGCGCGAGCGCGACCAGCGCCGCGGCGCCCAGACCGAGGCGCGCGATGCGCTCAGCCGCGAAAAGGAAACCCGCGCACAATTCGACGATCTGAAGGCGCGCCTGCACAATGCCGAGCTCGAGAACGCCACCATGCGCGGCTACATCGACCGCGCCCAGGAGGACGATCACGCCCGCGAGGAGCTGGTGAAGGTCGGCGATCCGGACGGCGAGCAGCAGCTTGTCCCGAAACGGAAACACCGCTGCTTTCCGGTGCGGATGATTCAGGGCGGCGCGCTGGATTCCGCCCTGATCCGCCATGAGGCGACGTGGCGCGATCACAACGGCACGCCGCGCCGGCCCAAGCATTGGGTCAATTACTGAGGAGCCCGCCATGATCAAGCCGACCAACGGCCGCATCGTCTGGTTCACGCCGGGCGAATCCGACCGCCGCAAGATCGCGCAGCACGATCCGGCGCAGAAGCTGGCCGCAACGATCGTGCATGTCTGGGGCGATCGCTGCGTCAACCTCGCGATCCTCGACAGCAACGGCAACGCCCACCAGCGCACCAGCGTGACGCTGGTCCAGGATGGCGACCCCTGCGATCCGCACAACGGCTATGCCGAATGGATGCCCTACCAGAAGGGCCAGGCGGCAAAGACGGAAGCCGCTGAAACGGCCCTCTCCGAAAAGGGCCTGTCAGAAGCCATGCGCGACAACCAGTTCGCAGGAGTGTCGCGTTGAGCCGCTATCGCAAGAAGCCCGTCGTCATCGAGGCGACCCAGTGGTTCAAGAACGGCGATCATCCGCTCGATGGCGTCGGCATGGAAGCGCCGGACGGTCGTGGCGGCGTTTACCAGCGCGTTGAAGGCTTGGTGGTCCGCTACTTCAGAAGCCCGGTGGTGCCGGGCACCGGCGGGTGCCGGCACTGCGAACGGAAGATGCACGATCACGGGTGGATCGACACACTGGAAGGCGGTCACATCGTTTGCCCAGGCGATTTCGTCATCACTGGCGTGAAGGGCGAGAACTATCCGTGCAAGCCGGACATTTTCGCCGCAACCTACGAGAAGGTGGAACATGAGCCTGCAGCAATCTGACGCTGAGGCGGCCGCGCACGCCGTCGCGCCGCGCGTCTCCCTCGCCGACATCGATGCCGCGATCGCGCAGCGCATCTTCGTCACTGGCGGCGAAGCCGTGCTGGCCTGCGCGCAAGAGCCACTGCGCGACAGCGACCGCGCCTGGCCGCCCGACGTGATGGACAGGCTCTCGATCATGACGCTGTGCTTCGTCGTCATGCAGAACGGCTTTATCGTCGTCGGCAAGTCGGCGCCGGCCTCGCCGGAGAACTTCAACGCCGAGCTCGGCAAGAAGCTCGCCTACGAGGACGCGGTCCGCCAGATCTGGCCGCTGATGGGCTTCGCGCTGAAGGACCGGCTCGCCGCCGCGCGGTGCGTACCTGCGTCCGGGTGATCCGCGGCCGCGGCCGCGGCAGGACCGGCACGATCGCCGGCACGCTTGAGGGGCGCAGGCCCTGGATCACAAAAGCGGTCGTGCTGTTCGACGGCGGCGGCGCGGAGATCCTGGCGATCGTGGATCTCAGGCCACAGTTATCCGAACCACGCCAGTTGTGCCTTCGTCTCGGTCCGCGGCGACCCTGATCCCTTGATAGATGGTGCAGCGTCCGATGGAGATTTCGGACGGCTCGCCGATCGCGTCGTCGAAAGAGACGAGGACGAGGTCGCCATCGCGAAGGGTTCTCATCCCACCCAGCGCCACCTGGCCAGGGGACGCGCCGACGAAGGCCGGGAACTTGTTCGCCACCCTGAGCGCGGCCTCCTCGTCCGTTTCAAGCGCGATCTTCTGCGCCAGCATGCAGTCGCCCTCGACCAGCCCGCCCGACGGCAGGAAGCACCAGCCGCACACCTGCTCGCCCTTCCCGTCGAGCTCGTAGATGTTCTGTTGGCGGCCGTGGTGGATCCGGTAGCGCTTGCCGCTCTTTGAGCCGACCACGTCGAAATACCGGTGCGTGCGGTATTGCTCGCGCTGCGCGGCCGAGAGCCACTCCTCGAGCAGCCTGAGACCCCTGGCGCGGGCCTCTTCGCTGCCGACATCGCCGCTCCCGGGATTCCAGTCTCCGTAAAGCCAGGCCCGGCTGAGGCCGTCCTGCTCCACCATCGCCCCAAACCCCGCCAAGCCGAAGCGAATATCTTCCGCGCTCATCGCCTGCCGCTCGGCGGCCTCCGTCGCGGTCATGTTCACGCCTTGCACAACCAGCTGCTGGAACGCCGCGTCAATGGCAACAGGCGGACAGACACGGAGCTCGGCCTCATGCAGCTCGGCCGCGCGCCGGCGGGAATGATTGCGGCGGATGTGATCGCGCTGGGCGCAAAAGCGTTCATACGCTTCGCGCGTGAGGAGGTCGGGATTGTCTTGAATCGACCACCTGAAATTCAGGGTCACGGCATCGAGCGCGCGGCGCTGCAGCTCGTCCTCATAGAGCCGCGAATAAAGCGTCTGCGCATGGCTCTGCAACGACGCCAGATTTTGCGGACAGTGCAGATGCCGCGCCGCCCAGCTGTCGATCACAAGCCGGCTGTGGACGGTGCCGGAATAGTCGAACTGCAGGAACCAGCGCCGGCGCCAGTCCTGGCTGATCGGCAGAACGCGCAGCAGCGCCTGCGGCGGACGCCGCCCGGCACGGCGAAGATCGCCGACAAGATGCGCCTCGATTTCGTGAAGCAGGCGCTCCAGCAATCAGCCGCCCTGCAGGCGGGGGATGAAGATCGTCTCTTCGGCGGTCGGATCGAACGTCCTGGTCACCACCGGCTCGCGATCGCCGCTGCGCGTGGCGGCCGTGAAGCCGAGCCCGGTCAGTTCCCTGAAACGCTCCTCGGCGGCCTTCACCTGCGCCGCGTCGGCCGGGTTGAACTGGTGCCTTGTGTCGCCGGTGTGATCCATGACGATCTGCCGGCCGTGGGTGCCCCTGATAACCTGCGTTGCCATGCTGCTCTCCTTCGCTGCGATCTGCATATACCCGCTTCGCGACCAAACCGTAAAAAGGAAAAAGCCGCCGCCGGGGCTGAGCCCGGCGGCGGCTTTAACTTTTGGCCGAAAACGCAACGTGGCCTAGATCTGGTTCCCGCGCGTTTCCAGCCGGATCAACCGCTCGTTATAGGCGCCGACGGTTTCCACCGCCGCCTTCAGCGTCTTCTCCGCGAGCTCGACGCGATAGTCCATGCGCCCCGCCCACCAGATCGCGGCCGCGCTCTGCGCCGCCACCGCCAGCACCAGCGTGACGATCAGCGTCACCGGGATCTTGCGGTCGATCTGCCAGCGGCCGGGGACTTTCCGGATCCTGGTCATCTGGCTCTCTTCTTCAGTCGTCTGGCGAGCTCGGCCCTGGCGCGCGCGATCGTTCCGGCTTGCGGCGCCGGCAGCGGCACCGCCTTGCCGGCGACAATGTGGGCTGGGCCGTCCCAATGAGCGGGCCGCGGCGCCGGGCGCTCGCGGTTGCAGCCGGCGATCACGGCTTCCGAGGTGTCGTCGATCCAGGGCTGGTCGAACACGGTCTTGCCCGCGATCGCCGTCTTCTGCTCCGGCAGCGCCTCGCAGAATGCAGCGACGGTCGCGAATGTCTTAGGGTTCGGCGCACACGCCGCGATGCTGATCCCACACGCCGCCACCGTCGCGGCACGCGCGAGAATTGCCAACCGCGCGGTGAACGTCCTTAGCCTTGGCGGAATTGGTCGCGTTGACGCCGTCGATCGCATCGTCATGCCCCGATTGGTAGATGCTGTTGTAGATGTAGATGCCTGCGCCGATCGCGGCCGCGGCGAGAATCGCGATCGCGCCGAGCTTCCAGGGCAGCGGAATGAAACCGAGAATGGTCCTGATCATGCGGCCTCCCTGCAGAGCCTGTGTTCCTCGACCCGGCGCCTGGTCAGTCCGCGCACCGTCACGCTGACGCCGGCGACGCGCGCCTTGTCCCATTTCAGGATCTCGGCGCAGGCGCCTGCGATGTCGTTGTCGTTGGCCCTGGCGGCCAGCGTTGACTTGCAGAAGGCCGCAACGCCGATGTTGTAGGTCAGCGATCCGAAGGCGATGTAGGCCTTGATCGGAATGGCGTCAGGATCCCGCAGGCAGCGCCGCATGCCGCGCTCGTGGCGCAGGATCTCCTCGATCAGCATCGCGTCGCATTGCGGCTTCGTGAACGTCATGTTCGGCCCGATGTCGCGCGTGATGCCGGCGCAGGCGGTCCAGATCCCCGCAATGTCCTTGTAGCTTTGCAGCTGCAGGCCCTCGAAGGCGCCGACGCTCGCCACGATCAGCATGCCGGCGCCGGTCATGGCGCCGCGGGCGTTGACGAAGCGGCTCATTGGCCGGCGTCCCGCGTCAGGCTGCGCTGCGCGACCAGGCGCGCGACGAATGCGGCCGCGGTCGTGGCGAAGGAGGCCAGCGCGAAGAACCCGGCCGGCCAGCCCAGGAAATTGCCGGCCAGCTGCAGCACGCCCTCGATTCCGGACAAAACGGCCGCCAGGCCGATCAGCCGCACGCTCCAGGAATAGAGGAGGACCGCCCGCCAGTTGGGGACAAGACGCATCGAAACCACCTTGTTTTGATGTGGGTTTGCAACGTGCCGGTGAATTCACTGCAGAGGCGTATTGACAGTTGTTACCCGCCCCGATTGAATTTCCGGCGATGAATGTCGAACTGAAAACCGGTGAGCTCTTTGGCTCTTTGTGGCATCGCCTCACGGACGAGCAGTACCGCGAAAGCGTGCAACTCTTCCGGCGGCGTTTCGAGGCCAACGGCTTCGACCTCGGATGGTTTGCCGGCAAGTCCTGTCTGGATGCCGGCACCGGCTCGGGCCGCTATGCCGTGGCGATGGCGATGCACGGCGCCACAGTCGTCGGATGCGACATTTCGGACGCGGGGCTTGAAACGGCGCGCGCGCGGGCCGCTGCCGTCCCGGGGCTCACATTCAGGAAGGGGTCGGTGCTGGCGCTGCCTTTTGCCGATCGCAGCTTCGACTTCGTGTGTTGCGCCGGCGTCCTTCATCATACGCCCAGCATCGAGACTGGACTTGCGGAGATCGCGCGGGTGCTCAAGCCGGGCGGACGGGTCTTTTTGCTGTTGTATGGCTTTGGCGGCCTGCGCTGGCGATTGATCCAGGCGCTGCGGCCGCTGGCCGACGAACTCGGCTATGACGCGATCGACGCGGCCATTGCTCGCGCTGGCTTGCCCGCCAACAACCGCAAGCATTTCCTCGACGATCTCTTCGTCCCTATCCTGACGCTGGTGCGCAAGACCGAGCTTGACGCCTGGATGGTCGCCGCGGGCTTCTCTGACGCAACCTACTGGTCGAAGGAAAAGACCTTCGACCACGAAAGCAGCATCCCGGCGCAGATCGAAGACATGGAAAAGCTGCGCCGCATTTTCGACAGCGGTGATGGACCGCTGTTCGCGCTCGGCGCAAATGTCGCTTCCGTGTTCCTCGACGCCGCCCAGCGCGCCGATCGCACTTTGGTGATCGGCGAAGGCAATCACCGGGTCATTGCAACTAAATCAATTCGTACCATGTGATTTCGGCAATGGTCACCGAATTGGCCCCGTTGCCCTGGATATTCACGCGATGGTAGCGATACGCCGTTGAAGCCCCGACAATCGTTCTGTCGTAAGTGCCGCCAGCGCCGGTACCTGACGTAAAGCTGTCGAGGTCGTCCCAATTTGAATTGTCGTTGGACCCCTGCAGCTTGACGCCGGTCGCGGTGCTGACCAGGAACCCTTCGTCGCTGGACCCGTAGGTAATCCAGCGATCAATGATCTTGGAATTCGCAACCCCCCAATCCTTGCCGACAGTGTTCCCGAAGCCGCTCGTGCTGGTGTTTTTTGTGCACGCTGATGCACGCGCCTGGGAGGTGTTGCTGTCAAATGCGGCGCCAATTCCGCCGGCATTTGTCATGTCCCCGATATTCGATGATCCTGCGGGGTTCTTGTCGATGAGCGTCGACACCTTCGCGAAGCGATAGGGGTCGATCAGCAATCCGCCGAGGATCAGCGGCGTCTTGAAGCGCACGTCGTCGGGGCGGACGAACTCCTTCGGCCGCGGCAGGATGATCGCGGGCTTTGGCGGCAGATAAAGACCGTCCATCAGGTGCGATAGCCCATGAACGTCACCTTGAGGCCCTTCGCGCCGGTGCCGGCGACGTCGATGTCAAAGCCGATCTCGGCATTCGCCGCGATCGCGGTGTCGGACACCACCGCCGGCGTCGCCGCTGTGGCCGACGTCTTTTCGTTGGCGTCGATCGTCAGCTTGGTCGAAAGAATGCTCACGCCGGCTTCGTTGATGTCCACCGTCGGCGTACCCGACGACGAAGCCGTGTTCAGCGTCGCGTAGACCGGCAGGCCGCCGGCGGGATTGTAGAGCGTGAACGCATACGGCAGGCTGTATGTCGCCTTGTTGGTGCCTGTCGTGATCGCCGTCGTTTCGTCCGACAATGCGATGCTGAAGGTTTCGATCGCGCGCAGCGCGGTGCCGACGATGGCGATGTTGCCTTCCAGCGTCGCGCCGACATAGCCATTGGCGCTGTCGTCCCAGATCAGCACCCGGTCGGCATTAGGGTCGGCGATGGCGGCGACGCGGTTGCCGTTCTCGGTGATGTTGCCGGTTGTGGCCAGCGTGCCGACCCCGCTGACATTGTCGCTGTCGTCGACGCTTATTCCGCTCGCCTGCAAATTCTTGTTGACGCCGTCGCTGCGGATGAGGCGGTTGTCGGTGCCGAAATCCGACGTCGCCGAGACGTCGCCCGTGCCGGCCGGGCCGCGCGGCACGAAGAACGCCGCGATCTCGTTGCCGTTGGTGAACGATCCTGCACCCGAGACATAGGCGATCGTCACCTTGCGGTAGCCGGTCCCGTCGACGACAGAGCCGGTGACCGCTAACACATAGCGGGTGGCGGGCGTCGCCACTTCCGAGACCACGAGATAGCCGCGCAGCGAGGCATCGCCGCCGTCGTCCATGGCGTCCAGCCAGCCGGTCTGCGTGGCGCCGTTGCGGTCGGCATTGTCGAAATAGGCGACGGTTGCGTTCGCCGGCGTGGCGTGATTCAGCCAGAATTCGCCGGCGTCCTTGTCGGAATCGTCGGTGTCATCCTCGAAAGTGAACGGGATGGCGACGCTGGCGCCGGTCGCGCCTGTGGCGCCGGTCGCGCCGGCCGGAATGAACAGCGCCGCGACCGCGTTGCCGGCGGTGAACGATCCCGCCCCGGCCACATAGGCGATCGTGACTTTCCGGTAGCCGGTCCCGTCGACGACTGAACCGGACACGCTGAACATGTAATTGACCGCTGGCAAAGCCGGGTCGTAGATGAACAGATGCCCGCGCAGGGCGCTCGCGCCGACATCGTCCATGGCGTCGAGCCAGGCCGTGACGGAATTGCCGCCCTTTTCGACATTGTCGAAATAGGCGACCGTCGCGTTCGCCGGCGTGGCGTGATTCAGCCAGAATTCGCCGGCGTCCTTGTCGGAATCGGTCGTCGCGGTCTCAAACAGGAACTGGAAGGCAGGCGCCACTCCGCGCTCGCCGGCGAGATTGATGTTCCAGTCGGCAAGCGTGCCGGTGCCGCCGAAGCTGTCGACGGTCACCGTCAGCGTGGTGCCGCTATAGGAGGCGACGACGCCTTCCATCCAGTTGGCGGCATTGGCGGCCGAGGCCGCGCGCACCCGCGCGCCGGCGGTATAGGCAAGCCCGGCCTGGGTGGTGAAGGCTTTCGAGCCGGTGCCGATGGCAAGCGATGTCGTCGAGGTCGCGGCGTAACCTGCGCCGGACGCGCCGCGCGGGCCGCTGACGGTGATGGTCCAGTTGGCGATGGTGCCGGCGCCCGACGTGTCGCCCGAGGCCACCGAGATCGTCAGCGTCGAGCCGGAATAGGCGCTCACCTGCCCGATCATGTAGTTCGACGGCGTGCCCACTTCCGAGGCGATGACGTATTGCCCCACCTGCCAGGCCTTGCCGCTCTGCGTGGTGAAGGCCTTGGAGCCGGTGCCGATCGTGTGCGAGCTGGTCGAGGTGCCGGTCAGGCGGTCGACGGTGACCAGCTGCAGGGCGGTGAAGACGATGGTCGTGGTGCCGATCACCACCGGGTCGGTCGAGACGCTCACCGAATATTCGTTGCCGGCATTGGTCGTGCCGTGCGTGACGAAGCACCTGGTGCCGGTGACGAAATCGCGGTTGCCGTCGAAATCCCTGGCGCGCGACCAGGCGCCGGTGGACACGCGATAGATGCCGTTCGCCGTCGCGTCGCTCTGGTCCTTGACCAGGACGCGATCGTTCTCGACCACCGCCACGCCGTCGATCGTCTGCTCGCCGGACAGCGTGATGGCGGCCGTGGTCGCGACCCGGCAGGGCCGCTTCATGGCAAGCCCTTCGCTCACGCCGTCGCGGCGGTCGGTCACATTGGTCATGGATGTGCTCGCGTGAAAAAAAAACGCCGGTGCGACGCGCCGGCGGGTTCAGGTCGGACGATGTGGTGTGGTCAGATCAGCGGGCGCCGCCCGATGCCTGGCTTGTCCGGCATCGGGTGTTCAGAAGCGGAGGCTGCGGCTATGGCCGGCCGCCGAGCGCCTCGCCCAGCGCCGGCAGGAAGCCCTGGCTTTGCACGGCTTTCGGCCGCAGCCAGAATTCAATGCCCTGCTTGTCCTTCATGAACTGCTCGGAGCGGCGCAGATAGCCGGGATTGATCGCTTCCTGCAGCCGGTAAAAGACCAGGTAGTCGACCGCCCATTTCGTCCAGATCATGTTGGCGAACGGCGTGTTCTCGCGGACCATGCGGGTGGCCAGCGCGCCGGTCTGCGTCCCCGAGCGGGATCCGCCGAGCGCCTTCGGGTGCGTGATGTCGGCCCACAATTCCGCGATGCGATCGATCTGCCCGAAGGTCGGACCGAGCAGGGAGCTTGATGCCGGCAGGCCAAAGCGGTTCCACTCGCCCAGCAGAAAATCGCCGTAGATCGTGCCGCCGCCGCCGCGGATGAAACCCGACAGGATCCATTGCACCGGCTTGTTGCGGATCTGCTCGTTGGGATCCTGGCCCTTGGCGAGCTGGTTGAGGTAATTCGCCAGCATGCCCCACAGCGTGCCCATGACCATCAGCTCGGTCATGCCGGCGACCTTGTCCATGGCGCCTGTGCCGCCATAGATCTCGCGGCCCCACACCTTGGTGATCATCGCCGTCGGAAACTGCTTGAACTGCAGCATCATGCGCAGCGCGTTGTTGAGCGGCGATCCGGCCTGGATGCCCTCCTGGCCCCAGCCATACAGGATCGCCTTCTCGCGCGCGCCGACCTCGATCACCGCGAAGTTGGCGCGATCGCCGTAATAGGACCAGAGCTTCATCGCCAGATCCGCGCGCGCGCGCTCGACCTGCGTCGGCGCGTTTGAGATGCCGGCCTCCGGCCCCAGCACCGCGGCGCGTTCGGAGATCGAGAGGCGATCGCCGAGATAGGCCTTGATGTCGGCGTCCGAGATCCGGGTCGCGATGTCGGGCGTCAGATAGGTCTGGCCGTCGATCGTGTGCCAGTCGACGTTGTTGAGCAGCGACCATTCGCGCTCGCCGATGCCGAAAGCCTTCATGATCCGGCTTTCGGCCGTGCCGAGCTCGTCGAAGCGCTTGCCCTTCTGGCCGCCCATGTGCAGCGCCATCATGCGCTCGGCGCCCTGGCGCTTGTTGCGCGTCATCGGCTGGATGCCGGAGATCTTGAAGAAACGGTTCTCCAGCCAGGACATGGTGCCGGCGCGGCTGTCGCCCGGCGCATCGAAGCGCGCGGTGGCGCCGCGGATCTCGTCCAGGATGCCCGAATGCAGCAGACGCGCCGCCTCGCGCTTGCCCGAATCCATCCCGCCGCGGAAATAATCCGAGAAGGTCGACGCATTGCGCTGCCAGAAGCCCATGCCCTGATAGGCGAGCTCGCGCGAGACCGTGATGTTGTCGGCCAGCATGGCGAACGGCGTCAGGCCGAGCTTGGCCATGCGCTGCACCCGCATGGTCTCGTTGACCAGGCCCGACATCATGTTCGGGATCGGCCGGTCGGCGTCGCCGGACACCAGCCGGTAGCGGTTGCGCAGCCCGGCTTCGCGCTTCTCGAACAGCCGCTTCTGCGGATCCCCGGTCATGCGGGTCTTGGCGTAGGCGAGTATCTCCTCGAAATTCTTCTCCGGCAGCGGCCCGAACATTTTCATCAGGCCGTATTTGTTCGCCGAGTCGCGCATGCCGGCGAGCCAGGCTTCCGTCGGATTGAAGCGGCCGAACTCCTTCATGTAGGCGAGCTGCGCTTCCGGCGATTTCCAGACAAACTCGCGCTCGGCCGAGACCTTGCGCGCGACATTCATGAAGATCGGATCGTCCGCGGCCGCGGTCGATTTCATGTGATCGCCGACGACAAGGCCGCCCCACATTTCGGCGAGCTTCTTGTCGGCGCCCTCGGCCGTGCCGAACATCTTGCGAGCGTCGATCCATTGCAGCGTCTTGGCCGCCCAGGCCATGCGCGCCTCGTCCCACAGCTGCTTGATGCCGGCGGCGTTGGCCTCGCGCGTCGTGAGACGGCGGAAGGTGTTGCCGGCGGCTCCCAGCAGCCGGTCGGGATCGTGGATGACGCGCGCGCCCCAGCTCGAATGCTCGGTGATCCAGGCGCCCTCGCCGTTGAGATCCCTGACCTTCACGCGATCCCATTTCTGCAGGATCCTGGCGATCGCGAGCGCGTGTTCATTTTTCGTGCGGCCGGGACTGGCGGCGAAGCCCCTGGCCTGGCGCTCGAGCTCGACCTTCTCGATGAAGATCTGGTCCTCGATCGCGCGCGAATAGAACATGCGGTCGAGCCCGGCGAATTTCGGATCGTCGAGGCCGAGCCGCTCCATGTCCTCGAGCGCGCCGCCGATCCAGTGGCGCTGCGCACCGAGCGACACGGCTTCGGCCGAGTAGCGATGCCCGCGGCCCGATCGCGGATCGTAGAACGGCGTGTTGACGCCGTTGAGCGAGGCCTCGATCGAGAGCTGATAGCTGCCGCCCTGCATCGTCGCGCCGGCCTCGACAAAGCTGCGCAGATCCCGGTACGCCAGCGCCTGCATGCGGATCACGCGCTTGGCCTGGGCGGTCTCTTCGGCATGCTCCTCGAGCATTTCGCGCGCGGCGCGCTGATAGCGCTCGCGCGGCGAGCCCATGTCGTCATAGGCCTCCGCGCGGCTGTCGAGATCCTCGAGGTGGTCTTCGACGTATTTGCGATCCTTGCGGTCCCTGATCGACTTGAGAATGTCGGCGATGCAGTCGTTGCGGCTGGTCATGCGTCACCCCACCGCCGCCGACAGGCATGCTGCGCCGCGCCTGATCACCTCGGCGCGATCGTTGCCGGCGAGATCGAGCGCAGCGAGCTCGCGCTCGACGGTCTTCTTGATGTCGTCGGGAATATAGGCCTCGTTCGCCTTCCAGACGTCCTCGGCCTCCTGGGCCGCGCGCGCGATCGCGGCGACGCGCGTCGAGGCCTCGGCGGACAGCGATTCGGGTTCGGCGAGCTGGTCGGCCGCGCGCGATCGCGCAACGGCCTGCGGATCATCTACTGCGCGGCCGGTTCCGGCGAAAGATCGCCAGTCGGCGTCTGCCTGCGCTCGATCGCCGCCGCCAGCTGGTCGTGATGCTTCGCCGCGCGCTGCGCCGCCTGCCGCTCTTGCGGTGTCCAGTCGGATGACGGTGTCCGGTAGTGCGCCGCGAGCTTGCGGTGCTGCGCCGGCGTCATCAGGAACGTCCCAGCCCGGGATGTCGATGTCTGCGTCTTGTCGGGCACGGTGCAACCTCTCGTAGCTGTCCGCATCTTCCATCACCGCGCGCTCGAAAGCAACGAGCGGATCCTGTTCTCCCTCCTTTTCCATGATCTGGAGGGCACGATCGCGCAGCTTGTCGTCGACCTGGCCGATGCCGGCGTCCTCGATCTCGATGTCGAAGGCGCGCTCGATCACGGCGCGATTCTCATCCGGATCGAAGGCCTCGCCGGCTTTCTCGCGGCCTTCGATGTAGCGTTTCTTGCCGCGGGATTCGTCGTCGAGCGCGCGCAGCAGGTCGTTGACGGTCGAGCGGGTCACGCCGCCCTCGAACGGCGTGTCGCTGAGATAGCCGGCCTCGACCGCCGCCTCGCGGGCGCGGTCCAGCTCCATGCCGGTGCGCCGCACCAGGTTGCCGAAGCCGAACACCCGGCGATTGCCGTCCAGAATCGCGTTGACCTCGGGACCCGGCCGCAGGCCGCCCTTTGCGGCCAGAAACTCGAACAGCGACCAGGTCTCGGGATCCCGCGCGCGCGGCCCGAAGGCCGCCCGCGGGCCCATGATGACGTTCTCGCCTTCCGGCCGCGGCGCGCCAGGCTGGGCATAATCGTCGGGTCCGGCCTTGTCCGGTCCCAGGTCCGGTCCTAGATTGGGGTCCGCCGGTGGGCCCGAGGATCGAGTCGGGTCGTTGTCGGGGGGGCTCCCAGTCGTATCTCCTCCGCGCCGGCGCCGATCGCTCTCCGGCGTGTAGGCCGTCAGCAGCCAGGTCTTTTTCCCGGAATCGTGGGACGTCCGAAGAACCGCGGTTTCCTGACCGTCATCCGAACGGAGAATGAGCCGTTCGCCCGCTTCCCCGGGCTGGGTGACGTGGTCGAGCCGCATGCGTCCAAGGCGCTCTGGCAGGTCCGCCACTACCTCGGGATGCAGGTGTATAATGTGATCCAACCCGTGGTTACGATCACCCCATATAACGTCGATGGGCTCCTTCACGTCCGGGTGGGACAGAACGCCCCGGGCGTCGCCGGTTTGAGCGCGGCTTAGCCAGTCCACGGCCTGCGGCCAGCGGTTCTGAAAGCCGTCGAGCTCCGGCCCGAGCGGCCCGAAGCCGACCTCGCGGACGCCGTCCGGCAAGGGCGGCAGATCCCGCATTTTCGCAAGATCCGCGTCGGTCGCGAGCATCCGGTCGAACACGCCGCGAATGTCGTCGTTGATGCGCACGTCGAGCTCGGACAGGCTGCGATAGATCGCCTGCAGCCAGCGCTTGAACTGCTCGAAGGCAGCTGCCAGCGCCGTGGTCGGCGCCCGGCCTTCCGCCAGGTAGCGCTCGAAGCCGCGTGCGAATGTCTCGTGCTGCGCGACGCCGATGTCGTCGGCCTTCTCGACGCCGAGCCAATACAGGACCGTGTCGAAATCCTTTTTCAGCGCGGCCGGCGCGTCGGCGCGGCCTGCGTCGCGCATCAGCTCTTCCAGCCACAGATGCGCGCTTTCGTGCATGAAGGTCGAGGGGTCGGCCTTCTCGAACAGCGAGACGATCGCGCGGTTCTCCGCGATGTTGATGCGGCCGCGCGGGCCGCCGCCGGCGGCGTCCGCCTGGAACAGCGGAAAACCCTGCTCGATCGCCGCGGCTTTCAGCTCCGGCGTGATGTCGAGCGTGTGAACCTTCAGCGCGCCGCCGGCGATCTCCCGGATCTCGACGCCGCCATCCTCCAGATCGACCAGCCCCTGCGCGTCATCGCGATTGGCGAATGTGTCGATGACACGGCCGTCACCGTCATCAGTGACGTCGACCACATCGAAACGAAGCTTGCCCTGGTCGATCTCGCCGGCGCCAACCCTGGCGCCGAACTTCTTCACCAGCTTGTTGACGGTCTTGGGCAGGATCTCGTCGTAGAAGCCCGACATGCCTTCGCCGCCGACCTTCAGGTCGATGCCGGAATAGATTTTGGTCCCGTCTTGCCGCGCGATCTTTTCGGCAAGGTCCTTGCCGACGTAGTCAGCCAGCTTGTCCGAGGCAATGTTGGTGCCGATGGTGTGATGCCGTCCATCGAGCCCGTCCCCTGAAATATGAAATGTCCCGCCCCGCGTCTTCGACGCACTGATCGCTTTGATCTGCTTGCTGAGATCATAGCGCTCCGCCTGCACGCGCCCCGGCGTCCAGGCGATCTTGTCGTAGCCGTTCTCAGCCGCGTGGCGGATCATCCGCTTCATGATCAGCTCGGGCCAGGTGGTCTTGAAGGGCGCGTCGGGAACGCGACCGCGAGATCCCAGTTCAGCCGCTTCCATGTGGGCAGCTTCTTCGGTCCGGGCGCGCTGGCGCACTTGACCGTCGATCACGACAGCCCACGGAAACTCGGCATCTTCTTGCGCGCGATGCTCAACGGATTTGACAACCGGATCGCCGGCATATCCCGACCGCTTGCCGGCCTGGTGCCAGTCGCTCTGCACCTCCTCGACGAACAGCGTTTTTTTGCCGTCGATCACGCGGTCGTTGAAGCGCACATGCGCGACGACGTTGGGCTCGTTCCAGTGAGAAGACTGGAAGGATTGGACTGGCTTTTGCGCCAACTCGGTGAGCCTGTTCCACTCCGCCATTTCCGGAGTGCCGGCTTGGGTGCTCCAGAATTCGCTGAGGCCGCCGAAACGCTGGATCATACGCGCTTGAAAAGCTTCCAGCCCCTCCCGCTCGTTTGCGCCGTGCGGCAGCGTCAGCAGCAGCTCGCGGTAGTTCTCGCCGCCGGGCAGTTGATACTTGCCATAGCGAACCGGTTTGCCTTGAACGGTTTCGCCGGTGCCGTCTGCAAACTCGCGCAAATAATCATCACGCTCATACGGCGCCATGTCATCCCAAGTCTCGCGACTTATGTCGTGGTATTCCAGGATGCGATCGACATCGAGGTCGTGTCTTGTAACCTCCCGCACCTCGATCGCGTTGGCGCGGACATAGTCCTGGATCTGCTCGCGCGTGACGCTGCCGTCCTGCTCCTTGAGCCAGGCCTCGAGCCCCAGCCATTCCATCTCCTCGGCCTTGACGCCGGCGGTGTTGCGGATGGTGCCGAGCCATTGCTCGGCCGAGCCCTTCTCGATTTTGGCTGAGGTCACCGCGCGATCGACGGCGGAATAGAATCGCGGCGCCTGGTCGGACTGGAAGAAGGATTTCTGCGCGGCGTCGTCGCCGAACAGCCCCTCGTCTGCCGCCTTCTGCGCAACGCGCGGCTTGAGCGGCGCGTCGGCACGGCGCTGCGCGAGCTCGCCCTCGCCGATCCGCTCGGCGCCGGGCAGCGTCATCTGGCCGTCGGCCTCGCGCTGGGCAAACAGATCCGGGCCCGACTGAAAGAAGGTGCGCTGCCCGCCGCTTTGCGCATCCGCGATCTTGCGCTCCAGCACGTCGCGCAGCGCGCGCAGCTGTTCAAGCTTCGGACCCCAGCCGGTTTTCCGTGCGTCCTCCTGCAGCGCGGCGGCGATCGCCGCCGGATCCTCAGGATCGAACAACTCGGGCCGGTTCCGGCGCATCACGCTTGTTCGATGCTCGAGCGTTTCGGCCGCGGTCTTTTCAAGCCTTTCGATCTGCGGCCCGATCTCTTTCAGGCTCCGCTCGAGGCGCCGCACCTGCGGCGATTTCCGCGCCGCCTGGTTGAAGGCGCGGCCAATCTCCTCGATCGGCTGCTCGGCCCGGGCATCGCCGCGGCGGACCTGCAGGCCCTCGCCGCGATAGAGCTCGAGCGCGTCCCCGCCGCGGCCCTCAAGCCGGTCGGCGCGCGCGGCGTAACGCGCCGCCACGATCGCGGCATTGACCGCGGCTTCCTGCTCGTTCAGGCCTGCGGCGCGCAATTGCGTCTGCACGTCGATCTCGATCGAGCGGATCGGGGCGCGCTCGAAGCTTTCCGCAATGCGCGGATCGACACGCGCCGCGGCTTCCACCATTTCTCCGCTGCGCACCGGCGCGCCTTCGACCAGGCTCGCGATCGCGCCGCGCATCAGATCTTCCTGCGCACGCGGCGGCAGATCCGTCATCGCCGACACCACGGGCGACGGCGGCGGCACCTCGGTGAAGATCTCGCCGGTCTGCGGATCGTAGCGATCGACGGGCGGCTCCGGCCGGTCCGTCGCATCGGCCGCGATCGCGTCGTCGGCCGGCGGATTGAGCGCGAGGCCCTTGCGCCGGCGATAGATGTCGCGCACGCCGCCAAAGACCGAATGCAGGCCGGCGCCGGCGCCGGCGCCGAACAGCACCGATTTCAGCGCCTCGGTGAAAGTGTAATCCTGGCCTTCCTGCAGCCGGGCGCCGGCGACCAGCGGCTCGAGCAAGGCGGTGCCGGCCGCGCCCTCGATTGCGCCGGCGCGCGCGCGCACCGATGTGCGCGCCAGAAAGCCCTCGCCGGCATTCGCCAGCATCTTGGCGTAGCGCGCCTCGCCGACGATCGGGATGAAGGCCGCGGCGATATTGAGCGGATCCGCGACGCCGGTCAGGAACGAGGTGCCGACCTGCAGCGCGCCAGCCGCAAATCCGTCGGGCCCGCGCGCGATCGTCGTCTCGCGCTCGCGCCTGGCCCGCGCGCGATCGAGCATGATCTGCAGCACCGGCTCCTTGATCGTCTCGGCGTCCGGCAGCTGCAGGCCTTTCTCGAGGCCGGCATCCTTCACGCGCTGGCGTGCGTCGCCGATCGGCAGATCGGGAATGTCGGTCCGCGGCGAGGCCTCTGTTTGCGGCTCGTCGATCAGGCCGGCCATGCTCGATGCCGCCGGCGGCCGCGCACCGCCGGCCTCGAGCAGCTCGCCCATCTTCCACAGCGAGTAGCTCGGAAAATCCTCAACCGCCAGCGCGGCCGACGTCTTCAGCGTGTCGCCGAGCGAGGTTTCGTAATCCGTGATGCCGCGCTCGGCGCCCATGCGCAGGCCATCGGTGAAAATCGTCATCCGAGGATCCTGCCGGTCATCATCACGCCTGGCGTCTTGAAGGTCTTGCCCATGCTTTGCAGCTCCGGCCAGGTCAGGATCACAGGCGAGCCGTCGCGCCGGCGGACGGCCTGGTCGTTGTAGATCAGCGCCAGGCCGGATTCGTCGGGCGAGGTCACCCACACGCCGTCGCGGCGGACGGCACGCAGCGTCTCGCGCTGCAGATAGTCGGCCGACAATCCGCCGACCGTGTCGCGCGCCGGCGCGATGTTGAGCTTGCCGAGATCCTGCTGCGCGATCGCCAGACCGTTCTTGACCTGGTCGGCGGTCACACCCGAATCCCTGGGCACCCGCCAGCTGCTCCCGAATTCGTATTTGTGCCCGAGCAGCTGGTCGTAGGCCTTGGCCGCGGCCGCCTCGGGACTGGCGCCGGTGGCGGTCCAGTAGGCCGTCAGCTTCAGCGCCTGGCCCTCGAAATCGTTCAGCACCTTGTTGGCGCCTTCATTGCCGGAGAGCGATCGCGCAAACGGCTGGAACGCCTCGCGCACCGCGCTGCGCAGGCTCGACATGCGCTCGTCGCTTTGGTCCTTCAGGATCTCGCCGGCGTTCATGCCCTTGAGCTCGACCAGCAGCTGAGCCGCGATCGGCGTGACGCCGGATCCAATCACCCGCACCACCGGCTCGGCGTCCTTGGAGAGCTCGCGATAGACCTTGGGCCAGTTCTCGCCCCACAGATCCGCTTCCTGTTTCAGCACGGCCGCGACGTTGAGCGTGCCGCCGGCCTTCTGCGGTTGCGACAGCTTGTCGTTGAGCGATTGAATATAGGCCTTCGGAACCAGCGTGCGATCGGTCGGCGCGATCCCGACGCGCGCCTGCTCCATCTCCATCTTCATCGCATAGTCGCGCGCGGCCGCGGCCTTCATCGCCGGCGACGCGGTCGGATCGCCGACGGTCGCGGTGAAGGTTGCATAGGCCTCGTTGACCACCGGCAGGCGCGTGATCGCGAACGCTGCCGGATCCTCGGCCTTTTCCTTGTTGACCCTGGCGATCGCCGCCTGGATCGAATCCTGGCGCTTGGCCTGGCGCGCGAAGCCTTCGCTTCCGGGCGCCGGAATGTTGCGCGTAAGCAGGGCGGCCTGCGTTGCCGGATCCATATTGGCGACGTCGCGCACATCGGCGCCGTTCTGCAGCTCGGCCTCGTATTCGGCGAAGGCCCTGGCGCCTTTCTCGGCGCCGAGCTTGCCGATGAATTCGTGCTCGGAAAGCGGCGAGGCGACCGTGCCATTCCGGCGGGCTTCGGTGACCGTGTCCTCGACCCGCTGCTGGAAGCCGGACAGATCCGTCGCGCGCTTTTGCGCCAGCTTCGTCTGCGCCTGGTTGAGCAGCTGCGCACGATCGGCCGGCGGCAGGATGTCGTAGATCTGGCGGCCGTTCGGCGCAGCTCCCCCCATCTTGCCGTCCGCCCAGGTGGCGACGGATCCCGCGAGGCGTCCGTCGAGCACCGACGCATTCGCCTTTACGATCTCGGCGGCCTTCTGTTCGCCCACGGCTTTCGCCAGCACGTCGGCGATCGGGGCGTTCGGATCGGCCTTCAGCACGGCCGCGGCTGTCCTGGGCCCGAGGAAATGCGCGAGATATTGCTGGCCCGGCGTCGCCTGAAGGCCCTGCCCCTTGAGATAGGTTTCGTTCTCGGCGCGATAGGCTTCGACCATCTGCCGCGACAGCTGCGGGTCGGCGCGCAGCTTGAGAAGGTCGTCGTCGCTGCGGCCGTCGGCGAGGTCCGGCCGCTTGCGGCGGATCAGGTCGAGCCATGTCCCCTTGACGAACTGGCCGTCGCCCATCGCGCTTGAATTCGGGTTGCGCGCGTCGGGTTGCGCGCCCTTCTCCACCTGCACGATGCGGTTGGTGATCCCTTCGCCGGAATCGGGCGCTGCGCGCAGTTCGTTGATGACGCCTTCGGGGTCGCGATCGATGCGCGCCATCAGGCCGGCGACGGAATATTGCTTGGCCCAGGCCTGTTTGGCGTTCAGCGCCTGTTCCGGGTTGTAATAGCCTTTGCGCGCCGCGCCGTCGATCAGGTCGTGCTGCGCGTCGATGATGCGCTGCCGCTCGGCGACGTCGTCGGTCGCAACCGCCTGGTCGATGAAGCGGTTCCCCTGCTGCTCGACATAGGCGCGGTTGGCCGAGCCCTCCAGCGTGCGCACCCGCGCCTGCGCATTGGACACCGCCTGCTGCGCCAGCGGATCGACCTCGGCGTCCCATTTCTCGTGCAGCGCGGTGTTGCGGATGAGCTTCTGCGCGCCGGTCCTGATCTCCGTCAGCTTGTCGGTGTAGCGCTTCTCGGCGCTCACATAGTCCTGGTCTGCCGCAAATTCCGAATCGAGCGCGATCTTGCGGGTCAGGAAGTCTGACTTGGCCTTGGCGTAATCGAGGGTGTCGTCCTCGTTGGCTTGCGCAATGGCGACGTCGGCCACGGCGCGGCCGGCCTGACCCAGCCCGGTGCCGATGTCCTTGGCGCCGGCGGCGATCGCGGCGCCGCCGCGCGCAAAACCGGACTGGTCGATGCTCGAGGCCTGCCGCCCGGAATGAGGCGAGCCCAGCGCGCCGAAGGCTGTGGAATCGGGGAGCTTTGCCATCAACCGTATTTCGGTTCCGGCAGCTTGTTATAGGTGCGGTACATCGTGCTGGCCCCGCCGATGATGGTGCCGAGCGCGGAGAGGTAAGAGGCCTTCTTCTTCGCCTTGCCCTCATATTCGGCGGCCTCGCCCTGGCGACGCGCGGCATAGGCGGCATCCTCCAGCCCGCGCGCGCGGTTCTCGCCCTTGTACATTTCGGTCAACGCCTCGAACTCGCCGCGCTGCGCGATCTGGCCGGCGGTGGTGACGACGCTCGGATCGTCGACGGCGCCGCCGGAGCCGGCGGCGCGCGCCACCAGCGCCGATTGCACGAGCTTGCTCTCGCGCCGCTTGTCGGCGGCCGTCCGCTGCCCGGCCGCGCGGCTTTCCCCCGCCTGCTGCTCGTGCTGCTTCGCGGTGAATTCCGACGCTTGCCGCGTGTAGATGCCGCCGGTCTCGGCGATGCGGCCGCCGGCGATGGTCGCGCCCGCCGTAACCGCGGTCGACGCGGTGGTCAGCAGCATTGCGCCTAGGGTTGGTCCTGCCACACGAAAACCTCGTTGCCGTCGATGTCCAAAGTTTCAAAACCGAGCCGAAGCAGCCAGGCACGCGCGGGCCTGACGCCGTCTTCGGCGATCGCAACCACGCGGCGGATCCCGAGCCGCCGCGCTTCTTCCAGCGTGCGCAAGCCCGCCTTGTGCAGCGCGATCGCGTATTTCCGCGCGCCGTCCTGCAGAAGAACGAATGCGCCGACCGTTCCCTCGGGAAGAAAGATCAGGCCGCCGATGCCGAGCAATTGTCCCGCGCGCTCGGCCGCGAAGGCCCGCACGCGGTAGGGAAGGCTTGCGCCGAGAGCGTCGAAGTCGCGGCGAGTCGCCGGGCGCAGCGCGACCGGAACGATTGCGCGCTCGGCCGCAAGATCAGCCGCAAGATCAGCCGTTTGTGGTGATGTCAATGATCGCCGCCGACACGGTGCATGGTTTTGGCGCCGTCGCGCGCAGGCACAGCCGCGAATCCGTGTCCCAGCCACCAGGGCACGGCACGTCGGCCAGGTCGTAATCCTCGAAAATCGTGTGATCGGCCACCGTGAAGCCGTCCCTGGCCTGCGGGACGTTATCCATCGTGACGAAGTCCTGCCCGATCTCGATGCCCTGGTGATGGGTATCGTTGAGGATGAGGCCGACCGAATTGATCTTCTTGTTCTTCGTCAGCGCCGTGCCGCCGGCAGCGGCATAGGCGAGCTTCGCGGATCTGAACGTCGCCTCGTAGGCCAGTCCGACGATGGCATTGGTCACCGCCGAAGCAAGCCCGGTGATCTGCCCGCCCGACACCGTGAAGCTGCCGAGAGTCTTGCCGACCGTCTGCGTCGTGGCGTCCTCGAGCGTCACCGTGAACGGCGTCGCCGTGTTCCAGCCCCACACCACCACCTCGCAGCCCTCAAGATGCGACAGGCCGGTGATGGTCGTGACGGCAGAGCCTTCGTAATAGATGTGGCTGTCGGCGAGTCGCGCCTCGGGCAGGCCGCGGCACTGGTCGAGCCGCGCAAATTTCTCGATGAAGCGCTTGGTCGCGCCGTTGATCGTGCGCTTGACGACGCAATAGACCGCGTCCTCGCCTGCGGCCGGCATGACGCACCAGTCCTCGATCTCGCCGTCGACACCGCAATCGGTGTCGACGCGATACCAGGCGAGCACGTCGTCGTCGGTATCATAGACCAGGACGGCGCCCTGCCCGTCCGAGCGCACGCTATGGATTCGGGTGTCGGGCTGGCGTTGCACGGCGATCGCCGTGAAACTCGAGCCCTGCGCGGACCCTGCGATGTCGGGATGCAGCCGCGTCAGGTCGCGCGGCTTGTAATCGCCTTTCTCGGCCGAATAGGACAGCTCGATCAGCTTCCGGCCGGCGCCCTCGATGAAAATGCCGGTCTGGTCGATGGCGACCGCCGGGACATTGCCGGCGCGCATCGAGGTCGAGATCTTGCCCGAGTAGTTCAGCGCCGTGATCGGCTCGTCCAGCGCCGACGACCAGATCGATCCGATCGAGCCGGCGCGGCCAACCAGGAGCCGCCGCAGCGAGATGGCCCAGCTCGCGCGTTCCACCGGACCGGTGCCGAAGGAACGGTTGATCGGCGCCGACTCGCCCTCCGCGTCATAGGGGAAGGCGCTGTAGTCGTCGGACGCCGAGCCCCAGTTCTTGTCGCGGCCGAACCACCACAGCCGCCCGTCATGCAGCTCCACCGCATCGGGCCAGCCCTCGTAATCGGACCATTCGCCGATCTGCCAGTTGTCGGAAATCGTGAGCTGGGAGAATGGCGAGAGCACCTCGATCGAGACCGACGTCGGAGAGGTGTAGCCGGTGACGCGGCAGATGCCGGCACGGCCGCCGGCAAGCGTGACGTCGTTGCTGCCCGGATTGGTCGAGAAGTGACCGGTGATGCTGCCGCTGGTATAGGCGGAAATGCGGAAGCGATACCACGCCGTCTGGTTGTCGGCGCCGGGCGTATCGGTGACCTGCGTACTGGCTGATTGGTTTGTCCAGGCCCCAACCGTTGTAAAGCCGACATCGGCCTCGTCCGGGTCCTCATACGACCGCTCGGCCACGATCGTCCCGGTGAACGCACTGTTGATGGTCACATTGACAGTCAGGGTGCGATTGGTTCCCGCCCCCTTGACGCGGATCGCCTCGCCGGTCGCTCCAAGGCCGCCCAGCAGATAGGAATTGGTCTGCCCGCGGGTGAAAATGCGAAACAGCATGCCGACCATGTCGGCGGTGAAGAAGGCCTTCGACGCCGTCAGCGTGCCGTTGCCCTCATAGACGCTGGGTGTGAGCTGCACGTCCTGGCGCGGGCGCGGCTTGAACGGGCCGTCGTTGGACTGGTACAGCGCCACGCCCCAGCCGCGCGTCGATCGCCGCTCGATCTTGCGCTGCTGCTTGCCGTAGCAGGCGACAAAGATCACGTCGCCCGATTGCGTGAAACGCAGGTTGGGCAGGTCAGATGCCGTCCAGGGCGTCGGCAATTCCAGGATGCCGGAGCTGTCGACCTGGATCGAGTCGACGATCACCGAGCGCTGCAGCACCGATTCGAACTGCACATGGAAGGTGCCGCCGGTCGGCGTCAGCGTCAGCGAATGCGGGCCGGTGTCGAGCGTGGTGCGGTCGATATAGTCGGTGCCACCCGATGTCGAGCCGGCAAAGAACGTCACCGGTCCGCGCTCGACCACGATGCGCAGGCCATGCTCGACATTCTGGTCGCCGCCCGCGACCGTCACCGAGCGCGTGCAGGAGGTCAGGCCTCCGCGCGCGGATGCCGTCAGCGTCAGCTTGCCGCCTGCGATCGAGGCCGTGCAGCCGCCGGTCGCCGCCGTCGTCCAGCCGGTGCCGGACGAGAAATCGCCATTGGTGACGCTGGTCGAGACGGCAGTCCGCGTGACCAGGCTGTCGTTGACCCGCACGCGCAGGACGCTGTCGGTCAATTCGATCTGCGCGGTGTCGTCGAAGGCAAAGACGAAGGGCATAAGCTTTGCCACCGCGTCCGATTTTGTCCCGCCGATATAGGCCAGCCCTGGCCGCAGCGTCATCGGCCCGAGCACGGTGGGCAGGAAGTTCACCTGCTCCTCGGCCGAGAGGCGCAGCCGCTCGACATCGACCCGGGCGAGCGCAAAGCGGGAGACCTCGCCGCGGTTCAGCGCATGCAGGGCGGCATTGGTGCGGGCCATCAGCTGCGGCGGTCATATCGCCGGCTGATCATGCCGGACATGCGGGAATTCACC
>JALHOD010000027.1 GCA_022843165.1 Pseudorhodoplanes sp. | reverse complement strand
CCGCTGATCGAAGTCGCGATCGCGGTGGGGCTGAGCGGCGTCCGCCTGCTTCCCATGGTGGTGGCGCTGCTGCCGATCCTGAAAGGTCCGCAGACCCGGTTCCGCGATCTGGTTCTGCCCGCGCACATGACGGCCGTGAGCATGTGGGTGGAATCCATGCGGCTGGCGCCGCTGATCGTTCCGCACCGCCGCATCCCGTTCGTGAACGGACTGGGCTGCGGCTATTTCTCCTCGGCGCTGATCGCGACCTTCGGCGGCTTCTATCTCGCCGCGCAATTGCCGGTGCTGCTGACGGCGGCGCTGCTGTTCCTGACCCCGATGTCCTTTCTGGTCTCGATCGCGCGCAACAGCCGCGAGCTGGTGGACCGGCTGGCGCTGGTGGCGGGCCTGATCATCGGACCGGTGCTGGCCTATTACGCGGTCAATCTCGACATCATGTGGTCCGGCATTGTCGGCGGTACGCTGGCGTATGGCGCGCACCGGATCTGGAAGCGCCGCACATGAGCGCATTGTCGGAACATCTCTGGCCCTATCTGGTGCTGATCCTGGTCGGCTTTCTGCCGAACGAGGTCTGGCGCGTGTTCGGGCTGGTGGCGTCGCGCGGGCTGGACGAGAGCTCGGAATTCCTGGTCTGGGTGCGCGCGGTGGCGACCGCGGTGCTGGCGGCGGTCATCGCCAAGCTGACGATTTTCGCGCCCGGCGCGCTGGCCTCAATTCCGCTGTCGGTGCGGCTGATCGCGGTGGCGACGGGGTTCGCCGCCTTCGCCCTGATCCGCCGATCGGTCTTTGCCGGCGTCGCGACCGGCGTGACGGTCCTGATCCTGGGAACGCTCGTGGCCGACTGGTGGATGCTGCGATAGCGTCAGAGCGCCTTCAGCGCCGCCGCCAGTTTCTTGGCATGGTCGGCCAGCACGTCCGGCTTTTCCTTCTCGCTCGCCGGCGGCTTCATGGCGACGCCGTCCCGGCGCGGGATGACATGCACATGCAGATGGAACACCACCTGGCCGCCCGCGCTTTCGTTGAATTGCTGGAGGGTGACGCCGTCGGCGTCGAAGGCCTTGATCGAGGCCCGCGCCACCTTTTGCGCCAGCGTCATGACATGCGCGAGATCTTCGGGCGCGACGTCCAGCAGATTGCGCGCCGGCGCTTTTGGCACCACCAGCGCATGTCCGGGCGCGCGCGGCATGATGTCGAGGAACACCACGGCGCGCTCGTCCTCGTGGACCTTGTGGCAGGGCAGCTCGCCGCGCAAAATCTTCGCGAAAATATTGTTGGGATCGTAATCCGGCATGATTCAGTCCTCGTCTATCTGAGTCTTGCGGAAAGGCGTGTAGGCGGCAAGTTCCTGTCCGACGGCGTCCACATGCGCCCGCTCGCGCGTGAGGTAGTCCGCGATCGCCCGCCGCAACCCGGGATTGGCGATGTAATGCGCCGAATAGGTGGTCGCCGGGGCATAGCCGCGCGCCAGCTTGTGTTCGCCCTGGGCGCCCGCTTCCACGCGCGGCAGCTTGTGGGCGATGGCGTAGTCCATGGCCTGGTAATAGCAGAGCTCGAAATGCAGGAAGGGGTGATGTTCGAGCGCCCCCCAATGGCGGCCGTACAGCGTGTCGGCGCCGATGAAGTTGATGGCGCCGGCGACGTAGCGACCCTCGCGTTTGGCCATCACCAGCAGGATGCGGTCGCGCATGCTCTCGCCCACAAGCGAGAAGAAAGCGCGGGTGAGATAGGGCCGGCCCCATTTGCGCGAGCCGGTGTCCATGTAGAAGGCGAAGAAGACGTCCCAGACCGCTTCGGTCAGGTCGGAGCCGGTCAGCCAGTCGATGGTGACGCCGGACGCCAGCGCCTCGCGGCGCTCGCGGCGGATGAACTTGCGCTTGCGCGAGGACAGGGCGGCGAGGAAATCCTCGAACGAGGAATAGCCGGGATTCTCCCAATGGAATTGCTGGTCGGTGCGCTGCAGGAAACCGCGCTCGGCCAGGGCCTCCCAGTCGGCAGGCTGCAGGAAGGTGGCGTGGACCCCGGAAGCCTCGCGCTGCTCGCACAGCGCGATCAGCCCGCCCGCCAGCCACGAGCGGACGGCCTGTGCATCCGCGTCGGGGCCGACCAGAAGGCGCGGGCCAGCCGCCGGGGTGAAGGGCACCGAGACCTGCAGCTTGGGGTAATAGTCGCCGCCCGCGCGCTCATAGGCGTCGGCCCAGGCATGGTCGAAGACATATTCGCCCTGGGAATGGGATTTCAGATAACAGGGCGCGGCCCCCAGGATCCGCCCGTCGCTGCCCTCCAGCACCAGGTGCTGCGGCAGCCATCCCGCCCGCGCCCCCACCGACTGCGAGGCTTCCAGAGCCTGAAGAAAAGCATGAGAAACAAATGGGTTGGACGGGTATCCTCGCAATTTAGACTTGTCCTCATGCGTAGTGTGAGCTTGTTGAGGTGCGGCATGAGAGGAAGACGGCAGGCTCGTGTCGCAATGGGCGCAGGCGTCCCAGGCCGTGGCCGGAATTGCGCCGATGTCGGGAACTGCGCGGATCCGAAAATCGGCCTTGAGGTCCGGAGCTGAGGCAGAAGGCGGCATCACGTGAGTGTAGGCGTCCTTTATGGCCGAAATCCCTCGAAGATCATCTGGTCGGCCCAGCGGGCCGCGCAAGCCCGTTGCGGGGGCGTCCGCACCGTCCAGGTCAGCAGCGGCAGCCCGAACAGCCAGCGCGCCGCTAGCGGCGCAATGGCGGGCAGATCATTGACCGAATAGGCCACGAAATGGGGCCTGGTCCCCAACGCATGCAGAAGGTAGGCCAGCCTGAGCCTGTCGCCCGGCCGCAGGCGACCCCATTCGGGATGCTTGTAGCGGCGTTCGGCCACGATACCGCGCGGCAGTCCCGGCGCTGCCGCAAGCAGCGCCGAAACCTGATCCGGATCGAATGACATGGCGGCCACCGGCCCGGCATAGCTGCGCAGCACATCCGCAATCCGCGCCGGCAGCCGAAGATCGCCGTCGAACTCGCTTTTCATTTCCAGAATGATCGGGACCCGACCGGCGACCAGTTCGCACAACTCCGCGAGCGACAGCATGCGGTCCGCCGTGCCTTTGTACGACACGCGCCGGAGGTCACTCGCAGTCATGGCGGCGACCGGACCGCCGCCTTCGGTCAGCCGGACCAGATCGCGATCGTGAAAAACCATCGCCTCACCGTCGGAGGAAATCCGCAGGTCGCATTCGATCGCGTAGTTCGCCGCGATCGCGGCCGAAAACGCCGAGGCGGTATTCTCGATTACGCCATGTTCGGAATCATGCAGGCCGCGATGTGCCACCGGGCGCGCGGTCAGCCAGTCGAGCCCTGCCATGGTCGCGTCCGCTTCCGTCAGCTCACGCGACCTCGAATATGCCTTCGACCTCGACAGCAGCGTCCATGGGCAGCACGGAAACGCCGACCGTGGTGCGCGCGTGGCGGCCCTTGTCGCCGAAGGCCATGACCATAAGATCCGAGGCGCCGTTCAGGACTTTCGGACCGTCGAGGAAGCTCGGCACCGCGTTGACGAAGCCCCCGAGCCGCACCACGCGTTGAACCTTGTCGAGATCTCCGAGCGCGGCCTTGATTTGCGCGAGCAGGTTGATGGCACAGGCGCGCGCGGCCTTCTGCCCGTCTTCGACCGAGACGTCGGCTCCCAGTTTGCCCTTGGCGACCAGATTGCCGTCGGGGTCGAAACATACCTGGCCGGAGACGACCAGCAGATTGCCGGTGCGGACGAAACCGACATAGTTGGCAACAGGGGTTGCGGGTGTGTGTAGGGTCACACCCAGTTCCGCGAGCTTTTTCTCCACCGCCCCCGCCATTTCGACCTCCTGCCATGTCATTTCGGCCTTGCAATGGCCGCAAATCAGGGACTGTCTTCGCCGATCATGCCCGTTCATGCAAGCAGACCGCGGAGAATGCGATATTGCAGCGAAACGAGGGCCTCCCTATTTTCGTTCGAGGACGTCCAGGAGCTTCTTTCAATGGCTGACATCCGTCGCGGCATGCCCGGAATTTTGGCGGCACTTGCACTGTGTTCCGGTCTCGGAACCGCAGCTTTTGCCGCGCCGCAAACCCGCGTCATCGAACTGGTTCCGCACCGGGCGGTCTATGATTTGAAGCTGGCGCAGTCGCGCGGCAACCGGCCGGTCGAATCCGTACGCGGCCGTATCCTCTATGATTTTTCCGGCAGCCGCTGTGATGGCTATGCCCTGCAATTCCGGCAGGTCTCGCAGATCGGTCTGGGCGAAGGCAAGACGCTGATGACGGATCTGCGCGCCACGACCTGGGAAGAGGGCGCAGCAAAGACCTTCCGCTTCAACTCGCAGAATTTTATCAATCAGAATCTGGCCGATTCCGTCGATGGCAATGCCGAACGCAAGACCAGCGCCGTCGCGGTGAACCTGACCAAGCCGGGCGCGAAGAAATTTGATCTTGAAGCCGCGGTGGTCTTTCCCACCGACCACATGCGCCGCATCATCGAAGCGGCGCTCGCTGGCAAAACCATTCTGGAACTGCCGGTTTATGACGGTTCGGAAACCGGCGAAAAAATCTATGACACGCTCACGGTGATCGGGCAGCCGGTGGCCCCCGAGAAAAAACCCGACGACGCCGCGGGCCGCAACGACGCGCTGTCCAGGCTGACGCGCTGGCCGGTAAGCATCAGCTATTTCGACAAATCCAAGAAGACCGGGGAGCAGACACCGGTCTATGCGATCCGGTTCGAAATCTACGAGAACGGCATCTCGCGCGGGCTGTCGCTGGACTACAACGATTTCGTGATTGCCGGCGAAATGACCTCGATCGACATCACCGACGCCAAGCCTTGCCGCTAGGCTCTAGGTATCCTCGCTGTCCAGTCCCAGCCCCTTGATCACGGCGGTTTTTCCAAACCGCTCGCGCAGCTTGTCGAGCGCGCGTTCCGCGGCGGCGTCACGGCTGGCATGGACATCGATCAAGTCAGCCGGATCGGCGTTCTCTTCGGAGGCCAGCGCGGCGACGCCAATGCCGACCAGGCGATAGCGGGTGCCGTCGATTTCGCGGGCCAGCAGATCGTGTCCGGCGGCGTAGATGCGGCCGGCGAGCTGGGTCGGATTGTCCAGCGAACGCGACCGCGTCCTGAGACGGAAATCGTTGCTCTTGAGTTTGAGTGTGATGGTCGATCCGGCGAGCGCCTTGGCCTTCAGCCGCGCCGACACTTTTTCGGACAGGCTCCATAAGGTTTTTTCCAGCGGGCGCAAGTCCGCGATATCGTCGTTAAAGGTGGTTTCGGACGAGATGCTCTTGGCGTCGCGGTCGGGCACGATCTCGCGGTGATCGATGCCGCGCGCCAGTCGCCACAGGCGCTGCCCTTCCGTGCCGTAGCGGCGCATCAGATCTGTTTCGTCCGCTTTCTGCAGGTCGGCGATCTTGTGAAAGCCGTCATTGGCGAGACGCGTCTGGGCGACGCGCCCGACGCCGAAGATCAGCGACACCGGCTTGGACGCCAGGAAAGCCAGTGCGTCATTCTGTCCGAGCACCGCAAAGCCGCGCGGCTTGTCCAGATCGGATGCGATCTTGGCGAGGAACTTGTTGCAGGACAGGCCGATCGATACGGTGATCCCCAATTGCGCCTCGACCTCGCGGGCAAACCGCGCGAGCGATCTGGCCGGCGCCATGCCGTGCAGGCGGGTGGTGCCGGACAGATCCATGAACGCCTCGTCGATCGACACCGGCTCGACCTGCGGAGTGAGATCGAACATCAAGCGGCGCACTTCGCGCGCCACGGCGACATATTTCGACATGTTGGGAGCCACGATGGCCGCCTGCGGACACAGCCGACGGGCCTCGAACATCGGCATCGCCGAGCGCACGCCAAAGGTGCGCGCCAGATAACAGGCGGTGCTCACCACGCCGCGGCGTCCGCCGCCGATAATCAGAGGCTGGTCCGCCAGCGTCGGATTGTCGCGTTTCTCGATGGTGGCGTAAAAGGCGTCGCAATCCACATGTGCAATCGCCAGCTGTTCGATCTCGCCGTGCCGCACCAGACGGGGCGACCCGCAGACCGGGCAACGCGTCTTTGCATCGGGCGCGTCGCTCAGGCAGTCGCGGCAAAATCCGGTCGTCACGGCGCGTCGCGCTCCCAGTCCGGTCCCGCCAGCGCTTTCCGGGCACGGTCGATGTCGGAGGGAGGCACGCCGATTTCGTCCGCGAACGATACCAGGAGCTTTTCGTCGCTGGCGATATGGCCGATCACACCGGCCAGGAACAGCGGTTCGCGCGCGGCGATGCGGATATCGGCCGGGCCGATGCCGGTCGCGGCCAGAAAACGCCCCAGGCGCTCCGGATCCGCGGCAATGAAGGCGAGGGCGGCCACCGCGACAGCCTCGGCATTTCCGCGTGGCGACTTTGAGCTTTTCTTAACCATAGCTTTCCGTTTGCGTTTCCGTAACAAATCGGAACTACCGTGAATCACATCATCATGCATGATCGCGCGCCCGGTGGCGATGCGCCTCGGCGCCGCCGGACAATCCGGCATCGGGTCGGGAATGCCCAGGAGGGGCGGGAATGCCTAAAACTGTCCTGATCGTGGAGGACAACGAGCTCAACATGAAGCTCTTCCACGACCTGCTCGAAGCGCATGGATACCAGACCGTCGGCACCCGCAATGGCATCGAGGCCATGGATCTCGCACGCCGTCATCGGCCTGACTTGATCCTGATGGATATCCAGTTGCCCGAGGTGTCGGGACTGGAAGTCACCAAATGGCTCAAGGACGATTCCGAACTCAAATCGATTCCCGTGATCGCCGTGACGGCCTTTGCCATGAAGGGCGACGAAGAGCGCATCCGCGAAGGCGGCTGCGAGGCCTATCTGTCCAAACCGATTTCGGTCGGCAAATTCATTGAAACTGTCCGCCATTTTTTGGGTAATGCCTGATGACCGCGCGCGTTCTTGTCGTCGATGATGTTCCCGCCAACGTGAAATTGCTGGAAGCCCGCCTTTCGGCTGAATATTTTGACGTGGCTACCGCCAGCAATGGCGCCGAGGCGCTGGCCGCGTGTGAACGCGCCGAATGTGACATCGTCCTGCTCGACGTCATGATGCCGGATATGGACGGCTTCGAAGTCTGCCGGCGGCTCAAGAACAACCCGGCCACGCATCATATCCCGGTTGTCATGGTCACCGCGCTGGATCAGCCGTCCGACCGCGTTGCCGGGCTTGAAGCGGGCGCCGACGATTTTCTGACCAAGCCGGTCTCCGATATCGCGCTGATCGCGCGCGTGCGTTCGCTGACGCGGCTGAAGATGATGACGGACGAGTTGCGCATGCGCGCCGTCACGTCGCGTGAAATAGGGATTGAAAGCCCGGAGCGGGAAGCCGTTGCGGAAACCGGGCGTCATGGCCGGATACTGATCGTGGACGACCGCCGCGCGTCTTATGACCGGCTGGCCAACATGCTGAGCGCGGAGCATACCGTCGATATCGAGCCCGATCCCAACGGCGCGCTGTTCCGTTCGGCGGAAGGCGATTATGAATTGATGATCGTCTCGCTCGGTCTGGAAAATTTCGACGGCCTGCGGCTGTGCAGCCAACTGCGTTCGCTTGATCGCACGCGCAGTCTGCCGATCCTGGCCGTGTGCGAGACCGACGAGGGCGCGAAGCTGATGCGCGGCCTGGAAATCGGCATCAACGACTATTTGATGCGGCCGATTGACAAGAACGAAATGCTGGCGCGCGTTCGCACCCAGATCAAGAAGAAGCGTTACACCGAGCGGCTGCGCGACAACGTCCAGCTCTCGATCGAGGCGGCGATCACCGATGGACTGACCGGGCTCCACAACCGTCGTTATATGGAGAGCCATCTGTCCACGCTGGTCGAACAGGCGGCCGCGCGCGCAAAGCCGCTCGCCGTGCTGGTGCTCGATATCGACTATTTCAAGTCGATCAACGACACTTATGGCCACGATGCCGGCGACGATGTGTTGCGGGAATTCGCCATCCGGGTCCGCAAGTCGATCCGCGGGATCGATCTGGCCTGCCGTTATGGCGGTGAGGAATTCGTGATCGTCATGCCAGAGACCGATATGGCGGTGGCGACGACGGTTGCGGAGCGGTTGCGCCGGCGGATCGCGCTGGACGCGTTCCCGGTCGAGCAGGGCAAACGCTCGATCGAAGTCACGATCTCGATCGGCATTGCCGCTCTGGAAAATGCAGACGATAACGCCGCCAATATCCTCAAACGGGCGGACCAGGCGCTCTACCGCGCCAAGCGGGATGGCCGGAACCGTGTGGTTGCGGACGCAGCCTGACTGCCGTCCGGTAGCCGTCCCGCTGGCTCCGGAAACCCTAACCGGAAACCCTAATTGTTGAGGTTGACGAAAAGTTGCCTCATTAATCAAAGGCTTGTCCTTTGATTTCCGCCGCCCGTGGGGGTAGCCTTGATCTGGGCTGATGCAGCTATGGCTGCACGGATATTGGTCCAGAGCGGCGTCCGGCCAGTATTTAGCCAACTTCTTGATAACCCTACGGAATGCTCAGGTCCGCCGCATCTCCTGGGTCCGTGGGGTTCGGCCGGCCCGGGAGCGGTGTGAGTGGCCTCCTCATGTCACCGCTTCCGGCCGGCCACCTCTTCGCGCAGCCGGACGCGTCCGGCCCCACGAAATCGGAGCTTTCGGCTAAAATGGAAAGGGCGCCGGAACGGCGCCCATCAGCGCAACAGGGCGTCGCGCGTTACTTGATCTTGGATTCGCGGAATTCGACGTGCTTCTTGGCGACCGGGTCGTATTTCTTCTTCACAAGCTTGTCGGTCATGGTGCGCGAATTCTTCTTGGCGACGTAATAGAAGCCGGTATCCGCGCTGGAAACGAGCTTGACCTTGATGGTGACGGCCTTGGCCATGGTCGGGAAACCTCAAAAGGGGGATTGGTTGGCGCGGAAACTAGCCTCCGGGCCGGGAAAGTCAAGAAAAGCCGGTCCGGCCGTTCCCGGTCACAGCAGGTGTCGCATGAAGCGATTGCGCGGCATGCGGTAGAGCGGTACCGGGAGATCCTGGCCGAAGCCGGCCGCGACGCGGGCCTCGAGTTCCTTGAGTGCCACCCCAGTAATGGTCGGCATGTCCAGGCTGCGGGCCTCGGAGATCGGCAGCCAGACCAGTTCCACCAGCTCCGCCTCGGGATGCACCACGCCGTCGATCTTATGGGCGATGGCGCTGGCATCGACGGCGAAAAACCGGGTGTCGAAGCGTTTCGGGCGTTTGGACGGGGTGATGGCGCGCACGATGAAATGCAGCGCCGACGGGTCGGGAGTGAAGCCGAGTTTGGCGAAATCCGACCAGACCCCGGCCGGTGCCGGACCCGCAGGTGCCTTTCGAGTGCCGAGCAGCAAACCCGTTTCCTCGAAGGTCTCGCGAATGGCGGCCAGTGCGATGGCGCGTGCCTTGACGGTGCTCGGGCGCACCACGTTCCGCATCAGGAACGCCTCGGTGTGGGCGTTGAGCGGTTGCGCCACCGGCATCAAGCGGTCGGACGGATCGACGCGGCCGCCGGGAAACACGAATTTTCCGGGCATGAACGTGTGCTTGTGATGACGCTTGCCGAGCAAGACTTTGGGCGTCGGGCCGGTTCGGTCGACAAGCATCAAAGTGGCAGCATCCTTCGGCCGGACGTTCGGCGATTGACGTTCTCGTTCCGCAGACGTGAGAAGTTGCGCCAGATCGTTCATGTCAGGTGTTCACGATCGCGGGTTGCTGGCGACCTTGACCGGGACCGCGTCGAAGCCATGCATGCGGTTGGCCCATTGCCAGGCGACAATCGCGCCCTTGATGGGTTGCAGCAATCCGACGGCCAGGCTGAACGTCAGTGGCAGCCACAGGGCCGCATGCACCCAGTAGGGCGGTGCGAACGCGATTTCGACCGAGAGTACGATCGGAACCACGATATGGCCAACAATCAGCATGTCGAAATAGGCCGGGGCATCGTCGGCCTGATGATGATGCAATTCCTCATGACAGGCCGGGCAGTGATCGGATACCTTCAGAAAGGCCCGGAACATCCGGCCCTCGCCGCAGGCCGGGCAGCGGCACTGCAGACCCCGCAGCAGGGCGGTCAGCCCGTCGCGCCGTTTTGTTTCCGCAATGACCATAATTCTCAGCCCTTTCCGCGCCGCTTGCGCGATTTTCCGCGTGCCGTTTTAGTTTTGTATTTAGAGGCTTGCGGCGGCTTTCCCAAGCTCTTCCGCGCAGACCTGTCATGCTGCCCGGACGAGAGCAGTTCGAACCGCAAGGCCCCCGCGACCGGGATGGCCTCGACCAGCTTGACCCTGACCCGATCGCCCAGCCGATAAGTTTCGCCGGTCCGGCGGCCGATCATGGCGTGGCGCTTTTCGTCGTAGTGGAAATAGTCGTCTCCGAGGGTGCGGGCCGGGACAAAGCCGTCGGCCCCGGTATCGTCGAGTTTGATGAACAGGCCGGCGCGGGTGACACCCCCGATCCGGCCTTCGAAGGTGGCGCCGATGCGGTCGGCCAGGAAATGCGCGATCAGGCGGTCCACGGTCTCGCGCTCGGCCTTCATGGCGCGCCGCTCGGATGCCGAAATGCGCGCCGCGATTTCGCCCAGCGAGGCGACATCGGCGCTCTCGGGCAATGCGCCGTCGCCGAGCTTCAGGGCGCGGATCAGCGCGCGATGCACGATCAGGTCGGCATAGCGCCGGATCGGCGAGGTGAAATGCGCATAGCGGCGCAGAGCCAGTCCGAAATGCCCGTAATTCTCGGACGCATATTCGGCCTGCGATTGTGAGCGCAGCACCACTTCGTTGACGAGATTCTCGACATCCTGACCTTTCACCCGCGCGAGCACGCTGTTGAACAGTGCGGGACTCAACACGCTGCCTTTGGGGAACGGGATATCGAGCGTTTTGAGAAGCTCTCTCAACGCTTCCACCTTTTCGACGCCAGGCTCATCGTGAACGCGATAGATCAGCGGGATGCCCGCTTTCTCGAGCGTTTCGGCCGCGGCGACGTTGGCCATAATCATGCATTCCTCGATCAGCTTGTGGGCGTCGAGGCGCTCCGGCACGATCACGCGATCGAGCGTGCCGTCGGGCTTGAGCAGGATCTTGCGTTCCGGCAGGTCGAGATCCAGCGGCCCGCGCTCGTTGCGCGCTTTCAAGATGGTGCGATAGGCCGCATAGAGCGGCTCGATGATCGCGGTCTTGATCGGCTGCGTGACGTCGTCCAGTCGTCCGTCTGCGGCATCCTGCGCCTGCACATAATGCAATTTTGCCGCGGACTTGATCAACACGCGGTGGAAACTGTGCGAGCGCTTGCGACCGTCGACGCCGATGATCATGCGGACGGCGAGGGCGGCCCGATCGACATTCGGTTTCAGCGAACACAGATTGTTCGATATCCGCTCCGGCAGCATCGGCACGACGCGGTCGGGGAAATAGACAGAATTGCCGCGGTCGAGCGCCTCGCGGTCGAGCGAGGATCCGGGTTTGACGTAATGCGCCACATCGGCGATGGCGACGCACACAACATGTCCGCCGCGATTGTTCGGGTCACTGTCGGGCGATGCATAGACCGCGTCGTCGTGGTCCTTGGCGTCGATCGGGTCGATCGTCACCAGGGGAATCTTTCGCCAGTCCTCGCGCCCCGACAAATGCGCCGGCTTGGCCGCCTCCGCTTCGGCGAGCGTTTCGGGCGCAAAAACATTCGGAATGGAGTGGGCGTGGATGGCGATCAGGCTGACCGTGCGCTCGTTCTTGAGCGAACCCAGCCGCTCCTTCACGCGCGCTGACGGCAACCCATAGCGGCCCTGCTTGACGACGTCGGCGGCGACAAGTTCGCCGTCCTCGGCGTCGCCCGTGGCGTTGGGCGCAATGGCGAGCTCGCGTCCCAGCGCTTTCTTGTCGACCGGGACAAGACGTCCGCCGCCGGCGGGATTTTTCCGGAAGATGCCAAGGATGCGCTGCTTGGCGCGATCGAGAATCTTGATGACCCGGCCCTTGTGGCGGATTGGGTCTTCTTCGTCGTCCGCCGGGTCGACCCGCAGCAGGACGCGGTCGCCGATGCCGGCAATCTCGGCGGGCTTGGCTCGCCGCGAGGACATCACGCGGACCTTCGGGGCAGGGCCGTGCGCTTCCTCGTCCCATTCATTCGGGACTGCGATCAGTTCGCCGTCGCGGTCGCGTTCGATGATGTCGCACACTTCGACCGGTGCGAGCGTGCCCGGTCTGTGCAGTTTCTTGCGCCGGTTTTCGATCTCGCCGGATTCGGAGAGATCGCGCAGGACGCGCTTCAGTTCGGCGCGTGCGGTGTTCTTCAGGTGAAAGGCACGGGCAATCTCGCGGGTGCCGACCTGGCCCTGCGCCGAACGAATGAAGGCCAGCAGCTCTTCCTTGCTGGGGAAGGCTGGTTTGTGTTTTTTGGGTGTTTTGGCCACGTCAACCTCAGCCGGTCAGTCCGGCATTGTCGCAACTCAGCCGGCCGCTTTTCGCTTTCGGGCGGCTGGCTTGGCTTTTGGTTCGTCGCTTGCCGAGAGTGCGGTGACATTGCTGTCAACGGCGGCCGCATCTTTCTTGGGCTTTGCTTTGGGCTTTGCCTTCGGTTTCGCCTTGACCTTGGCGGGGTCTTTCTCCGCTGCGGGCTTGGCCGCTTTTGTCGGCTTGGCGGCTTTCTCGGTCTTGGTCCTTTTCTTCTTGGGAACCGCGCCGGCGGCGATGCGTGCATCGATGAGAGCGACGGCTTCTTCGAGCGTTACAGTCTCGTGGGTCTTGTCGCCGGTAATCGTCGCGTTAATGCCGTCGTGGCTGACATAGGCGCCATAACGCCCGCTCTTTGCAACGATGGGACCGCCCTTGTCGGGATGATCGCCCAGATTCCGGCCGGGATCAGCGCCGAAGCGGCGCCCGCTGGACGGCTTGAGCTTCTTCTCGGCGATCAGGGTGACGGCGCGGTTGAGGCCGATATTCAGCACTTCATCGCCGGCCTCGAGATTGGCGTAGGTCTTACCGTGCTTCACATAGGAGCCGAAGCGTCCGATGCCGGCGAGGATCGGTTCGCCGTCTTCCGGATGTTTTCCGATCTCGCGCGGCAGGGACAGCAGTCCGAGCGCCGTCGGGAGATCGACGTCTTCGGGCGTGACGCCTTTGGGCAGGCCGGCGCGTTTCGGTTTTTCTTCCTTGCTGCCTTCGCCGAGCTGGATGTAAGGCCCGAACCGGCCGGTGCGGACAGTGACCTCAAGACCGGTCTCGGGATCGGCGCCGAGAACACGCGACGACGGACCGCCGCCATTTTCGCCGGCCGCCAGCTGGCGCGTGAAGCGGCATTCCGGATAGCGCGAACAGCCGATGAAGGCGCCGAACTTGCCGACCTTGAGCGAGAGCTGGCCCTCGATGCAGTTCGGGCATTGCCGGGGCGGGGCGCCGTCGGCGCGCGGCGGGAAGATGTGCGGTCCGAGCAATTCGTTGAGTGCGTCGAGCACCTGGGTGATGCGGAGATCCTTGATCTCGGCCACCGCGGCCGTGAATCCGACCCAGAAATCGCGCAGCAGATCCTGCCAGAACAATTCGTTGTTCGAGACCTTGTCGAGCTTTTCTTCCAGCGAGGCGGTGAAATCGTATTCGACATATTTCTGGAAGAAGCTCTCCAGAAACGCCACCACGATGCGACCCTTGTCTTCCGGGATCAGGCGCTTCTTGTCGATGCGCGTGTAGCCGCGGTCCTTGAGCACGGCCAGGATCGACGCATAGGTTGAAGGCCGTCCGATGCCGAGTTCTTCCATGCGCTTGACCAGCGCGGCTTCGGAAAAACGCGGCGGCGGCTCGGTGAAATGCTGGGTGGCGGCAATGGAGTCCTTCTTGAGCGCCTCACCCTGCGACATCTGGGGCAGGCGCTTGGATTCCTCGTCATCCTCGCCGTCGTCATGACCTTCCTGATAAAGGGTGAGGAAGCCGTCGAACTTCACGACCTGTCCGGTGGCGCGCAATTCGAGGTTTCGGCCGCTGACCTTGGCGGCGATGTCCACCGTGGTGCGCTCAAGTTCGGCAGACTGCATCTGGCAGGCGACCGCGCGATTCCAGATCAGCTCGTAAAGCTTGGCCTGATCGGAGTCGACTGAACGGGCCACTTCCTTCGGCGTGCGGTTGGCGTCGGTCGGCCGGACAGCTTCGTGCGCTTCCTGCGCGTTCTTCGACTTGTTCTGATAGCGGCGCGGCGCCTCCGGCACATATTGCGCGCCGTAGGATTTGCCGATCATGCCGCGGATAGCCGCGACGGCCTCTTCTGCCATGTCGATGCCGTCGGTCCGCATATAGGTGATGAGACCGGTGGTTTCGCCATCGATCTCGATACCCTCATAGAGCCGCTGGGCGAGCCGCATTGTGTGCGCCGGCGCGAAACCGAGCTTGCGGCTGGCTTCCTGCTGCATGGTCGAGGTTGTGAATGGCGGCGGCGGATTGCGTTTGGCGGGCTTTGCCTCGACCGAGGCAACCGTGAAGGCTGCGCTGTCCAGCGCTGATCTGAAATCCTCGGCATCTTTGCCGGAGCCGATGTCGAGCCGCTGGATCTTCCGACCGTCGGCACCGACAAGACGCGCCTCGAAAGCATCGCCGCGCGGGGTCACTAGATTGGCGACAAGCGACCAATATTCCCGGGCGACGAATTTCTCGATTTCCAGTTCGCGATCGCACACCAGGCGCAAGGCGACCGACTGCACACGGCCCGCGGAACGCGCGCCGGGCAGTTTGCGCCACAGCACCGGAGAAAGGGTGAAGCCGACAAGGTAATCGAGCGCACGGCGTGCAAGATAGGCGTCGACCAGTGCGCGATCGATCACGCGCGGATTCTTCATCGCCTCACTGACGGCCTGTTTGGTGATCGCGTTGAAGACGACGCGCTCGACCTGCTGGTCCTTGAGGACGCCTTTTTCCTTCATCACCTCGAGAACGTGCCAGGAAATGGCTTCGCCTTCGCGATCAGGGTCGGTGGCGAGGATCAGTTTGCTCGCACCCTTCAGGGCGCGTGCGATATCGTTCAGCCGCTTCTGCGCTCGCGCGTCGACTTCCCAGATCATCTTGAAGTCGGCGTCGGGATCGACCGACCCGTCCTTGGGTGGCAGATCGCGGACATGGCCGAACGAGGCCAGCACCTCGTGCCCGGGCCCAAGATACTTGTTGATCGTCTTGGCCTTGGCCGGAGATTCAACGATGACGAGATTCATGAAATTCCAATGACTTAGGAGCGATTGGATTGGCGCTAGTGGCGAATCCGCCAGTCAGATGGGGGCGGAACATGGGTAAATCGACCCCCGGTGTCAAATCGGCTCACTGACAGTCATTGTAATAAAGTCAAAACGTTAAAAACCTCAACGGCTTAAATATACAACTTAAAAGTGTTTCACTAGAAAATGCAATCAGTGGATTTAGCAAAAAGGACGAGGTCGAGAACACCCATCTTGAACTGGATACTGAGCGTCCCGCTCATAGAAGCGAAACGCGACCGCTGTGACGCTCAAGGTTTCCGGCGATCTCCAGTTCCAGCAGCACGGTTCGCACCGCCGCCGCCCGCGCCCCGGACAACCTGATCAGATCGTCGATCTCGACCGGCGTCGGCCCGAGCAAGGCGACAATGCGTTTGCGCTCGGCGGGGTCAGGATCGTCCATGGATTTCGCGTTGTCGAAGCCGGGTGCTCTGGCCGGAATATCAATCGGTCGCCCCAGGATTGGCTGCAGCACGGCGAGCACGTCGGAGGCTTCCGTCAGGAGGGTCGCCCCCTGCTTCAGCAGCCCGTTGGTGCCTTCAGCGCGCGGGTCGAGCGGTGAGCCGGGAACGGCGAAGACTTCGCGGCCCTGCTCCAATGCCATGCGTGCGGTAATGAGAGAGCCAGACCGGCGCGCAGCTTCTATGATCACGACACCGAGAGACAATCCTGAAATCAATCTGTTGCGACGGGGGAAGTCGCGCGCTCGCGGCTCCCAGTCGAACGGCATCTCTGTCAAGGCGGCACCCTGGGCGAGAAGGTCATCCAGCAGGCCCGCGTGTTCAGGCGGATAGACTTTGCTGTGACCGCCGGCAAGAACCGCGATCGTGCCGCTGTCGAGGCTGGCGCGATGCGCCGCGGCGTCGATCCCCCGTGCCAGCCCCGAGACAATGGTGAAGCCCGCCTGCGCCAGATCACGTGCAATGATCCCGGCGAATTTTGAACCGGCGCCGGAAGCATTGCGAGATCCGACAATCGCGACCATGGGATTTGCCAGGGTTGCAGGCTGGCCGCGCACGCCGATCAAGGGCGGTGCGTCGTCGATCATCTGCAGGCGCGCAGGATAGTCCGGTTCGCCCAAGGCGATATAGGCAACGCCATGCCTGCGTGCGGTTTCGATCTCGCGCTCGGCCTCTGCGACCGGGAAGACGCGGCCAGGACGCGCGGCGCCGCCGCGACGTGCCAGATCGGGCAGGGCGACCAAAGCTGCGCGAGCGCCGCCATAGTGGTTGATCAGGGCACGGAATGTGCGCGGTCCGATATTTTCGCTGCGAATGAGGCGAAGCCAGTCGAGCCGCTGGTCGTCGGTCAGGCGCACACCGGAGGTGCCGCCAGCATCGGTCATTGGGTCACCGCAGACTGACCGATCTTGCTTTCCGTGCCGCAAAAGAGTCGCCCAATATTGGCGCGGTGCATGACGAACACGATGATCGACAGCAACAGGAACAATTGTGCCTCCAGCCGGTAATCGAGCCACCACAACAGCAGCGGCGTGGCGGCGGTGGCGGCAAGGGCGGCGAGCGAAGAATAGCGCGTAGCGGCGGCCACCGCGAGCCAGAGCCCGCCATAGGCCAGCGCCACGGGCCATGCGAAGGCGATCAGAACGCCGATATACGTCGCGACGCCTTTGCCGCCCTTGAACTTGAGCCAGACGGGGAAAAGATGCCCGAGAAAGGCGCCCAGACCGGCAACAACCGCGACGCCTTCGCCAAAAACATGCTGTGTAATGAGGACCGCCGCGGCGCCCTTCAGCATGTCGCAAAGAAGGGTCAGCGCAGCGAGGCCCTTGCGGCCGGTCCGTAGCACATTGGTTGCGCCGATATTGCCGGAGCCGATTTCGCGGATGTCTTTGGTGCCGGCGATCCGTGTCAGGATCAGTCCGAATGGAATCGATCCCAGCAGATAGCCGAATAAGAATATTCCGGCAAAATGCAGCAGTGAAAATGACCCGCTGGTCGCAGCAAGCATCGGTGCCCCCCAGACGCCATATCGTGTCGTCTAGATGGAAGCGTACTCGTAGGCGGTGCGCCCGGCAACGATGGTGCGTATGACGCGGCCATCGAGGCGCGCCTCATCGAACGGCGTATTCTTGCATTTGGATTTCAGGTCGTCGGGATCCAAAACCCAGGCGCTGTCGAGGTCGATAACTATCACATCGGCGGGCGCGCCAGGCCGTAATGTACCACCCGGCAGGCCGAGCAATTCCGCCGGACGGCTGGACATGGCACCGAGCAATTTCATCAACGGCACTTGGTCTGCATGCACGAGCCGCAAACCGGCCGACAGCATTGTCTCCAGCCCGATCGCGCCCGGCGCGGCTTCTGCAAAAGGCAGGCGCTTTGTTTCGACATCCTGCGGATTGTGATCGGACATGATTACATCGATCAGCCCCGCCGCGATGGCCTCCACCAGCCGATTGCGATCGTCATCCGCGCGCAATGGCGGCGCCATCTTGAAGAAGGTCCGGTAGGGGCCGATGTCGTTTTCGTTGAGAGTCAGATGATTGATCGAGGCGGAGGCCGTGACGGGCAAGCCGGCCTCCTTGGCGCGCCGCAGGATGTCCAGGGATTCACCGCAGGTGATCGAAGCAGCGTGATAACGACTTTGCGTCAACGCCACGAGGCGCATGTCGCGTTCCAGCATGATCGATTCCGAGGCTTTCGGAATGCCGTGCAGCCCGAGCCGCGCGGCGAGTTCGCCTTCGTTCATCACGCCTTCGCCGATCAGGTCGGGATCCTCGGTGTGGTGAACAATCAGCACGTCGAAATCGCGCGCATAGGTCAATGTGCGCCGCATCACCAGTGCGTTAGTGACGCTTTTCGCGCCGTCGGTGAATGCCACGGCGCCGGCGGCTTTCAGCAATCCGATCTCCGTCATTTCCTGGCCATGCAGGCCTTTGGTCAACGCGGCCATGGGCGCCACATTGACGATTGCGGTGTCCCGGGCGCGGCGGAGGATGAAGTCGACAATGGCGTGATCGTCGATCACGGGATGAGTGTCGGGCTGGCAGACGATGGTGGTGACGCCGCCGGCTGCCGCCGCCTGGCTTGCGGACGCCAGTGTTTCGCGATGTTCGGCGCCCGGTTCGCCGACAAACGCACGCATGTCGATCAGGCCGGGCGCGATCACGCGCGCCTTGCAATCGATCACTTCGGTGCCTTCCGGCACGCCAGCCGCCCCGATTCCGCGTTTGGCCTCCCGGATCACGCCATCGGCGATCAGCAGGTCGCCTGGAAAATCGAGACTGCGCGACGGATCAATGATCCGGGCATTGGCGAGCAGGATAGGGCGGCGGTCTGACAACATTCTCATGCGTTCGGCAAATTGCGCGACAAAGCTTCGAGCACGGCCATGCGGACGGCAACTCCCATCTCGACCTGTTCACGGATCAATGATTGTGCGCCGTCCGCAACGCTGGAATCGATCTCGACACCGCGATTCATCGGACCCGGGTGCATGACCAGCGCGTCCGGCTTGGCATAGGCTAGCTTGCGCTGATCGAGGCCAAAATAGGCGAAATACTCCTGTGTGGACGGCACGAACGAACCGTTCATGCGCTCGCGCTGCAGGCGTAGCATCATGACGATATCCGCGCCGGCCAACCCTTCTCGCATGTCGCGCATGACATCGACGCCCAGCCGTTCGATTCCGGTCGGCAAAAGGGTTGAGGGGGCGACCACGCGAACGCGCGCGCCCAGCTTATTGAGCAGGATGATGTTTGAGCGGGCCACGCGCGAATGCAGGATATCGCCGCAGATGGCGACGGTCAGACCCTCAATGCGGCCCTTGTTGCGCCGGATGGTCAGCGCGTCCAGCAGCGCCTGGGTGGGGTGCTCGTGGGCGCCGTCGCCGGCATTGATGACCGATCCGTCCACCTTCTGCGACAGCAACTCGACGGCGCCGGATGCATGATGGCGCATCACCAGAATGTCGGGATGCATGGCGTTGAGGGTCATCGCCGTGTCGATGAGGGTTTCGCCCTTCTTCATCGCGGACAAGCCGACAGCCATATTCATGACGTCGGCGCCCAGCCGCTTGCCGGCCAGTTCGAAGGAGGACTGGGTGCGGGTCGAGGATTCGAAGAAGAGGTTGATCTGGGTGCGGCCGCGCAGCGAGGCGCGTTTCTTCTCGACCTGCCGGTTGAGATCAACGAATTCCTCGGACAGGTCGAGCAGGCCGGTAATTTCGGCGTGCGAAAGCCCTTCGATCCCCAACAAATGCCGACGGTTGAGGACGAATGAGGATTGCGCGGCGATGTTCATTAAAGCTGGGTCTATAGGCCCATCGGGTCCGGCCCGCAAGGCCACAAAGGCGTGATCCCCAAGGCACTGAGCTTGAAGCCGGTCTCGTGGTAAATTTTATCGAACTTCCACGGGTCCACCATGACCAGTACAGACACGACCAACCAGCCGCCGCCTTATCAGGATGTCGATCTGTTCGCGACCGATTTGCCACTGCGTGAGGCCGTGGCTGCCAATGGGGCCGGGGCGGAGGCTCCGTCCTTGTCCGCTTTCGGACGCCACTGGGGTTCCGCTGGCATGCTCGAACGGGCGCGGCAGGCGAACTGGCATCCTCCGTATCTGTCAGCGGACATTGTGGAATTTGACCCATCCTATCACGAGTTCATGGCGGAGAGCATGCGGGCCGGCCTGCATTGCAGCCCATGGACCCCGCAGGGGCGCCCGGCCTCCCCGCCTGCCGAAGTCGCGCGCGCCGCGCGCTTCTACATGGTCGCGCAGGTCGAGAACGGACATATGTGTCCGATAACCATGACGCGCGCGTCGGTGGCCGCGCTGACAGCATCGCCCGAACTGCTGGCGCGTATTCTGCCGAAAATCATCTCCCGTGACTACGATCCGTCGTTCCGTCCGTGGGCGGACAAGAGCGCAGTTACGCTCGGCATGGGAATGACGGAAAAGCAGGGCGGTACCGATGTGCGCGCCAATACCACCCGAGCCGTTCCGAACAGTGGCGCCTATACGATCAATGGGCACAAATGGTTCATGTCGGCGCCGATGTGCGACGGCTTTATCGTGCTGGCACAGGCGCCCGGCGGTCTGAGCTGTTTCTTCATGCCGCGCTTCCGGCCGGACGGCCACGCCAACGGACTGCGTTTCCAGCGCCTGAAGGACAAACTCGGCAACCGGTCCAATGCATCGTCCGAAGTCGAATTCCACGACGCCTATGGTGAGATCGTCGGTGAAGAGGGCAGAGGCATCCGCACGATTTTGCAAATGGTGCAATTGACCAGGTTGGATTGCGCGATTTCGTCGGCCGGGATGATGCGGATGGCTCTGGTGCAGGCTGTGCACCACGTACGCCATCGCGTCGTGTTCCAGAAGAAGCTTGTCGACCAGTCCATGATGCGCAGCGTGCTGGCAGACATGGCGCTCGACACGGAAGCCGCGGTGGCGACGGTCATGCGTCTGTGCCGGTCGTTTGATTTCGCTCCTTACGATGCGATGGAGGCGGCACGTGCCCGTGTGCTGACCCCTGCGATCAAATACTGGATCTGCAAGACAGCGCCGGCCCTTGTCTATGAAGCGATGGAATGCCTTGGCGGTAACGGATATGTGGAAGATTCAATTCTGCCGCGTCTTTATCGGGAAGCGCCTGTGAACGCGATCTGGGAAGGATCGGGAAATGTAATGGCGCTGGATGTGCTGCGCGCCGCAAGACAGCACGAGGAGTTTCGTGGCGTTCTGGATTCTCTGGCAAGTGAGATTGCTGACGTTTCCGTCGCCGCCGGGGCTGTTCAGTCGATCATGGCGATCCTGATGTCGTCCGATGCCGAAGCCCGGGCACGAACCGTTGTCGAAAAGATTTTCCATCTCGCAGCGGCTGCCGCGCTGGCCGGAAGCGCGGCCGATACTTCTGGCAAGTTTATGAAAAGTTGCGTCGCACCGAACCAAAATCGGACATACGGAACTTGCGACATTGCGGGGATGTCATCACGCTTGCTTGATCGCGCGCTTCCACGCGATTGATCGCGGAACGCGCCGGAATCTTCTGCGTTGCACACGTCAGGGCGGGAGCCGCCGAGAGCGACGAAAGGGGTGTTCGTGTGCCAACAATGTGGAGATCATCACGATGAAACCGTTCCTGAAGAACTCGCTCGTCTTGGCTGTTGCCGGTGTGGTTACTCTGGCTGCGGCGTCGCCGGCCTCCGCGCGAACCTGGAGATACGGCGCGGCGGCAGGCGCAGGCCTTGTGGCGGGCGCTGCGCTGGCCGGTGCGAGTGCGGCCGCCTATGGATCCGGTTATGACGCCTATGCTTACGTGCCCGGAGCAAGCCCACGCGCGTCCGGATACACGAACTATCGATCGGACGGTTCCGACGGGTACAGCGGCTGTGCCACCGATGGCAATTATGCCGGGCGGACCGATTTTGGCGCGTGCTGACCACACCTCGCGTGCAGGAAAGGCGGCCCGCAAGGGCCGCCTTTTTTGTTGCCTGTGAGGAGATGACTTCTGTGCGCGAATGGGCAACCCTAGCCATGAGATTCGGCGAGACGAAATTCCATGATGACCATACCTTTCTTCGCTTTTGCGGCGGGCCTGGTGGCGATCTGGACCGGCAAGCGCAATGTCGCGTTGGGAGCGTGGATCGCGGGTCTTGTGACGATCCTGGTTCTGTTCCGCATTCATGTGACGTCGCCGCTGGGACTCGGTCTGTAGCATGACGGCCCATATGGCATTGCGGCTGAATGCGCTGGGATTGCTGGCGATCTGTGCGGTCCTGACTTTTGCCTTCGCCGATCAGTTTATTTACGGTGATTTGCCTTGTCCGCTGTGTATTCTCCAGCGCGCGGGTTTCGCCGCCGCGGGATTTGGCTTGGCGCTGAATCTGCGTTTCGGTCCGCGGCCCAGTCACTACGCCATGACGATACTCGCGGCGATCGCCGGCGCTGCCGTGTCTCTGCGTCAGGTTGCGCTGCATATTGTTCCGGGCTCTGGCTCTTATGGAAATGCGTTTTTCGGCCTGCATTTCTACACTTGGGCTTTCATCCTCTTCGTTTTGATCATTGCCGGCACCGCGGTGATGCTGCTGTTTGACCGCCAGTTCAAGGATGGCGAACGGCCGGCCCCTCCGGGCGGCGTCGCGCTGGCGGTGTTCACGCTGTTTGCCGCTCTGACCTTGGGCAACGGCGTGTCGACCTTGCTGGAATGCGGGAGCGGGCTTTGCCCCGACAATCCGACCGAATACCTGCTGTTGCGGTGATTAGCGGATGTCAATGCGCGTCAGGCGATCGAGCGCGCCCTGAAGGATGAAGGCGGCAGCATGCTGATCGATTACCGCCGCGCGCTTGGCACGGCTGGCATCGGCGGAGATCAGGTCGCGCTCCACCGCCGCGGTGGACAGGCGCTCGTCCCATAGCGCGATCGGAAGATCGGTAAGCCGCGAGAAATTGCGGGCGAAGGAGCGGGTGGATTGCGCGCGGGGCCCCTCCGAACCGTCCATGTTCAAAGGCAGGCCGAGTACGAATCCGACGGCATTCCTTTCCGATGCGAGCGCGAGAATCCGCGCCGCGTCGCTCGTGAAGGTCTTGCGCGCAATGGTTTCGACGCCGGCGGCTATTTTCCGGTCGGGATCGCAGGATGCGATACCGATCGTCTTGGTGCCGAGATCGAGCCCAAGCAATGTGCCGCGCGCGGGCCAGTGCATGGCAGCTTCGGGGAGGGGAGCGACAAGAGCGGGCATGTTGCAGGCCTAACATCGTTGATGCAGGACGCCAAGCATGGCATTGATCGCGCGACGGTCTTGCCTATGGCGCTAACAACATGGTCCGATCCAGGTTTTCGAACCCTGCTGGATATGTCCGCGACCAAGACGGGCTATACACCGCCAGCTGATGAAAGCACCTGATGACCGATGTGAGTCTGCCCAAGGCCATTGAGGCTGGGCCTGCGCCGCGCCCGGCCTCATGCGATCCCTGGAAATTCTGGGGGAGTTGCTTCTGGACCGGAGCGGCGATCCTGGTCTGGGTTGCCGTGCAACTGCTTGTCGTCATGGGCCTGTTCATGTGGTCAGATGTTGGCGAGGGACTGTCGAATGCCGACGTCGAGACCTTCTCCGCACACGCGCTGACGGTGTCCGTCATAGCCATTGCCGCGGTGCCTGCGGAACTTGCCGTGATCTGGCTGGCGGTGCGGCTCGCCCATTGCAGTTTCGCGGAGTATCTGGCGCTGGTCTGGCCGCGCAGGCGCGACTTATTTCTCGGGCTAGGTTGCGTGGCGCTCATGTTGCCGCTGGCAGATCTGTCGTCCTATCTGGCGGGTCAACCCATCGTTCCGGAATTTGTGCGGACGCTGTACACGACTGCGCGTGCCGCGAATTCGATCTGGCTGCTGGCGATCGCGCTGGTGATTGCCGCGCCGCTGGCGGAAGAGTTGCTGTTTCGCGGGTTTATGTTCCGGGGGCTCGCGGTGTCGCGCGTCGGTGTCCTGGGCGCGATCCTGATATCTTCCGTGCTATGGGCGCTGATGCATATTCAATACGATTGGTTTTTTATCGGGCATATTATCGTCATTGGTTTGGTCTTTGGCTGGTTGCGATGGCGCTCCGGATCGACGACGCTGACACTGATCCTTCATGCTCTTGTCAATCTGACATCGCTGGCGCAAGTGGCCTTTATTGTCGAACGGATGTCTTGAGGCGAACGCTTTTGCTGGCTGAGCGGGCCTATCGCTTGCGCGTGAATCCGTCGCGGATGGCGTCCAGCCGCTGGGACGAAGTCTCAAGACCCGATTGCGCGATGCTGCGGGTCACCGCCTCGTCGCAATGGACGAAACCGTTGTCGCGGATGATCCAGGTCAGATTATCGATCAGGCGCTGCCGGCATTGATTGCCGCTGCGTGGAACGATCAAAATCGATCCCGTTCGCAGCGCATGGTCTGTCAGATCGCCCGGCTGGTAGGTGGTCGTCCGCGGCTTGAAAGCCGGAAACAGCCGGCCGTCATAGATGCTCAACGCCGATACGAAGATCAGCAGAAGTCCGGCCAGAATCGCGCGATGAAAATCGCGGTATGGCACCCTTCGTGGGGCGGACCGGCGCGTGTGGAGAATTTGGTGCATCCGGTCTCCGCGATCAGGGCATCACGACCATCTGCAGGGCTGTTGCGGAGAATGCGCCTCAATACTCAATAATTGCTAAATAAACGGATGGACGCTGTGGATAGGGGTGGCCGTTGATGGTAAAATGGTAATCATAGCCTTCACCCGGTCATACTCCGCGCCTAGTGTTCCAAGGCAAAGGCTGGCGGGATCAATTGCGATACGGACCGGCCGTTTTGGAGGAGTCCCATGAAGAGTATTGTTTTGGCTGCCGCCTTTTCGCTCATGGCCGTTAGCGCCCACGCCGCATCGTGCAAGGTCGAGGCTTCGGACAAGAAGCTTGCCGGCGCTGCCCAGACAAGTTTCATGAAAAAATGTGAAACTGACGCAACGGCGAAATGCGAAGCGGATTCGGCGACGAAAAAACTTGCCGGCGCCGCAAAGGCCAGTCACATGAAAAAATGTGTGAGCGACGCGGTCGGCGGCTGACAATCACGACAATCAAGCGTTGCCATTGCAAGAGCGCAGCAAGGCGGACCTGACGTAAATCGGGTTCGCCTTTTCGCTTGCGGCTACAATCTGCTCCATTGGACGTCGCCCAGGTCCTCGCGGAATGCGAAACGCTTCAGGTGATCGATCACCACACGCTCTGTGCGCGAAAGAGAGTCCTCGTCAGCGGCCTGGACTCGCAAGGTCAGGGCGTCCGACGTGGCCAGGAAATCGCAGGCGCGGTCTGTCGCAAAGGGAACGCGTCCCCTCTCGGGCGTGAATTCGACTTCGAATTTGTGCCCCCAGTGCTTGCAAAGCTGCTGCAGATATTTGCTGCCGGAGGGTGTCGCGATACGCGCTTCGGACGAGAGCATGATGTAGGTCCCTGTGGTTTAGTGCGTGAGATAGCGCGCGACATGTCGTGCGGCAATGGACGGAGCCGCATATTGGAGCAATTCCAGATCGTGGGTTTTGTTCCGCTACAGACAGAAGCGGCCGCAACGATGCAGCCGCTTTGTCGGACGCATGCTTGCTGGAACCGCTAGTGCGCCACGACTTTGCGGTAGAGATGCCAGGTCGCGTGTCCCAGAATTGGCATGGTGACGGCGAGACCGGCGAGGAAGGGGAGAGATCCGATCACCAAAAACGCCGCGACAATCAATCCCCAGATCGCCATCGGCACCGGATTGGCGCGGACTGCCCGAACGGATGTTTCAGCCGCCATGGCCGCGCTGACGGGGCGGTCGACCAGCATCGGAAATGATACGACGCTGATCGTCAGCACGAGAACGGCGAAAACAAAGCCCACCAGATTGCCGACCACGATGAGAGTCCAGCCCTGCGGCGTAGTGAAAACCTGACGAAGGAACTCGCCGAGCGATGGTGCTGTGAAATCTCCAAAGCTCCAGTAATAAATGGCCTGGGCTGTCGCAAGCCATGCGCCATAGATGACAAGTTGCATGATGCCAAGCGTGACAATCGCGCCAAACGACCGCGAGCGCAGGACGCCCAACGCGTGCTCGGAGTTTGCATCCAGCCCCCGTTCACGCCGGCGGCTCAATTCATACAGTCCGACGGCCGCAAGCGGACCGACCAGTGCAAACCCCGCAATGATTGGAAACAGCATCCAGAGCAAGGAATAGCCCAGCGTCAGCCCCCCGAGAACAATGCCGAGCACCGGATAGATCAGGCATAGAAAGATCGCGTGGCTCGGCATCGCCTGAAAGTCAGCGTAGCCGCGCCGCAAGGCATCCTTGAGATCGTCGATTCCAATCTTGCGTATCTCTGGTCTGACATCAAAAGCCGCGCCGGTGATTGTCTGCTGATAGGCCATGAATGAAGCCTCCGGATCCGCTGTGGTTGCGGTCGGGACGACCATGATCGGCGCCGCTTGAGCGAATCCGCTCTGGCGGCGGGGCCACGCTCGCGCCGCGACCTGCCTCTTGGAACTATAGCTCTCAAAGGTGAGAGATGAGAATCACAAAGCCGGGAAGGCGTTACTTTGCGTTTGTACCTGCGGTCGCACGAAAGCCGGAGCGGAGTTGGTCCACCCGCTGCGCGAAGTGGAATTTGGTGTCTGGATAGTGCGAATTCCAGGTCACTGCCTCGTCGCAGACAACGGAACCGGCGTCGCGGATGCGCCAGGTCGAGTTGTCGATTACACGCCGGCGGCAGACATTGCCTGCCAGCGGAACGAACAGGACCGCGGCCCGTCGCCTTTCGGCATCGCCGTCAACGGCCATGACGGTTTCGTCACCACCTGTATTGTTGCGGATCGCGGCATTCCATGAAAAGCCACCCACAAAAACGCCGCCAAATAGCAGGGTCAGAACGAAGCCAATGCGGCGCTCGCGGCGCCGGTCCCTCTGACGCGCCGCGTGGCGTGAATCGTTGCTCAGGCGCGGACGGATTTCCGGCCGCGCGGTCACTCTACGGCTCGCTTTGGCTTTCAGGGGCATTTCATTCCTGGCAGGGCATTTCCAAACCGGCAAACTATGTGGGCCGCGTTCAGGGGGTGTCTACATGCGGTCGGGCTTTTGTCTCGAATTGTCAGTATTTTGGGTCATGCCCCGGCGTTCGAATGGGCCGGGCTTTGTACTGTCGATCCCCCGGCGGTTGTGGTATGTCTCGTGAAAATTACTTACAATTATGGATCGCGCGGAAACCGATGGTTAGTTTTATTGGAAGCGTCAGCGTGTTCCGAGTTGGTCGGCATACACATGTGCCATCTGTCGCCAGCGCGCCGCGCCAAGAAACGCGTCAGATCATGACATTGCAAGGCCGGTGATCGCATTGTTGGGCGTAAAGGCATTGTTCTTCGATGTATTCGGCACGTTGGTGGATTTCCGTTCCAGCGTCGCGCGTGAGGCGAAGGCGACCCTGCAGCAGGATGGATATGATCTGGACTGGGAGGCCTTTGCCGACGCCTGGCGCCTGGAATATCAGCCTGCGATGGAAGAGATCCGTGCGGGTCGCCAGCCATACTGCAAGCTGGATGTCCTGCACCGGCAGAATCTCGAACGCATTCTTCCTCGCTTCGGGGTGCGCGGGCTCGCCGCCGACAAGCTGGCGGGTCTTAATTTTGCGTGGCACCGGCTCGACGCATGGCCGGGTTCGACGCAAGCGCTCGTGCGATTGAAGACCCAATATAGAATCGCGCCGGTATCGAATGGAAATATCTCTCTGATGATCGATCTGGCGCGCCACAATGGCTTTCCATGGGACGTCATTCTGGGCGCGGATATCGCACAGGACTTCAAGCCGAAGGCGGGCGTCTATTTCGCGGCCTGTGATGCGCTCGATCTTGCACCCGGCCAATGCATGATGGTGGCCGCGCATTCCAGCGACCTGGCTGCTGCAGCGGCAAACGGTTTGCGGACCGCGCATATTGCGCGGCCAGACGAGCATGGGCCGGGAAAGGGCGAGGCCGCGCCCAGCGTGCCGGTCGACATGGCGACCCGCAATTTATCGGAACTGGCCGACATGCTCGGCTGCTGACCAAGCCGTGGGGCGATCAAGCGCGCCTGGATTTAGGCCGGGATACGGATTTGTGCGCGGTATGCCGGCGGTCCTGATCGCGGACCAGCCAATAAACGGCGCCAAGCGCGAGAATTGCGGCCGCGAGCGCCAGAAGCTGCAGGGAATCCGTGGTTTTCAGATCGATGATGATCATCTTGCGGACGATGGCGAGCAACGCCAGCAGGATGACTGTGCGCACCTGCACGATGCTCTCGTGACGTTCCGCAACCACCAGAAGCGAGCGCTTGAATTCGAGCGCGATGATGACGGTGAAGATCATGCCGAACACGGCCTGGAAGACTTCGTAGTCCGTGGGATCGAAGCTGCTCGACAGAATCATGCTGCCAATGATCTTCAGCGTCAGATTCCACAGCGCGGCGATGACGACGATAACAATCAGCCCGGTCAGGATCAGAATGCAGGCGTGCTCGAATTTCTGGTAGAATGTCAGCGGTTCCCAGCGGATTCGCGCCGCAGCCAGTTCCGTTTTCCAAGACATCATCATCCTCTCCGTCGTTGCTTCATTACTAAGCTTAACACGGCGGAGTAGGAAGTGAGCAGGCGTTGCTTTGTTTACTTTGCAACCTCGTCGATGCAGGGCGCGTTGATCTGGCCGCCCGCCAGACGGATCACGCAGCGCTGCTGTGTCTTTTTGCATTGCGGCGCTGTGTGGACGGCGCCACCGAGATTGCGGCATTCCTGTTCGGTCAGTTGTGAGAACCCGGCCGGCTGTGACGGGCCGGCATCGGCGGCTGGCTGTCCGGGTTTCTTCGCGATTGCGCTCAGGGCGGTCCCAGCGGAGTTCATCTGCATATTCTGCTGAACCGCGCTTTGCGGGAAGGCGGGCGCGAGCGGTGCAATTGCGAGGACCGCCGCGCTCAGCATGATCATTACATTGCGAGTCATTGTTCAGTCTCCATCCAGGTATGCGTGGCTATTCGCGTCATTTCGCTTCGTCGATGCAGCTTGAGAACACGTTTCCGTTCGCGTGCGTGACTGTGCAACGCATACGCAGCTTGCAGCTGCCGCTGTCGTCGATCTCGGTCTTGCCGCCGAGCATGCGGCATTCCTGGGTGGTGAGGTTTGCCGATCGAGGGCCGGCCTGCCCGACCTGAACGCCCGGTTTGCCGCCGGGCCGCGAAACCGGGCCGATGGCCGGTCCTTGGACGGCGGTACCGGTCGTCGCCGTGGGGCCTTTGGCAAGTGTTTGCGCTCTGGCGCCAGCGGCCGAGAAAGCCGCGATCATGGCCAGCAATCCGATCATCAGAGCCAACTTCGTCATGTCCGTTCTCCGCTGGAGGAATTGCATCAGGACTTCGGACATGTGTTGCGCGGGCAGGCATTCGGGTTCAAACGCGCCTATCGCCGTCAGCCTGCACATGCGACGCCGTGGGGTGCATTGCGCAGCCATTGGTGCGCTGCACAAGATGCTGGATGCAACTGGTTCCAGCCCTTGCGTCAGGGAAGGCCGCCTACCATGTTAATTAATGCGCTCCGACGGACCGGATGGGTCTTCGCGACGTGCTGATCAAGACCCCGTTCCGGCCATTTGGTGGCGCCTCCTTGGAGGAAGCCATGACAGGCATCCGGCTATTCAACGCGCACCGCACCTGGGAAGACTGGTTCGGCATTTGTTTGGGTATTGCGATCGGGCTGTCGCCTTGGCTCACGGGACAACAGGACAACGCCGCTGTGATATGGAACGCTGTATTGGTGGGCATTCTGGTGGTGGCGATCAACGCGCTCGAACTGGTGGATCTGCATCGCTGGGAAGAGAGCGCCGGCATCGCCTTGGGCTTATGGCTGATCGCGTCGCCGTTCATCTTCGCTTATGAAGGCGCGCTGGCTTATTGGCACTACGCGCTCGGGGCGGCCATCATCCTGCTGGCGATTGTGGAACTCTGGCAGGACCGCAACTTGAGCGATCGCGATCTCGCGCAATACGGGCGGTGATGCGACAGCCGAATCCGGGCAGACCGGCTTGGGTTCATGAACGGATATTGTCTGGGATGACGCAAGGTCATTTCTGGATGAAAAAGTTTTTGCAAAAGTCGTTTCCGGCGCTTTGCTTGCGCAGTGTGATCCGCATCATTCGGGCTTCGGATCGATGGCGGACGGGTCGCTGGCCGGAAAGCTTTCCTCCAGCGCTTCGTCCAGCAAGTCGTCCTGATGCTTCTTCGCCTGGGCGGCGGCGCCGTCCATCAGATCGTTGAATTCGGGATGTTTCTTCATATAAGCCGCGACGAACGGGCATTGCGCCACCACGCGCAGGCCCTGCTTGCGCACGGACTCGAGCGCGCCGCGAATGAGCTTCGAGCCGACCCCCTGACCGCCGAGCGCCTGCGGCACATCGGTGTGCGTGAAGGTAATGACACCATGTATCTTGCGATAATGGGCGGCGGCGAGATGGCCGCTGAGCGGGAGCTCAAAACGATTTTCGGCGGGATTGTCTTTGACATGATCCGACATGAGTCTTTGCCTATTCATCAGAGCGTGGTGCATCAGAGTCCGGAAAACTAGTGACGCCGGTGATGCTGCGCCGGAGCGTTATGCTCCACCGCATAGCCACGCAATGCGCTGTAACCTTGTGCCTGTTCTGGCGTCAGCACCTCCAGCATCGCGAGATGGTAGCGCAGATGTGCGGCGCGCAGTCTGGCTTGCGCGTCGCCGATGCGGCTGGTTGTCTCGGTCAGGCTTGCAGGAGTGATGGTGCGTTCGGCGAATTGCCGGTCGAGCGCGCTTTCCTGTGCGATCAGTTGTTCGCCGAGCGGAATGGTCTCGGCTTTCATGTCACGGAACAGTTCCTCCGCGCGTGCGACTTGCGTCGCGCTCAATCCGAGTTCCTGGCGGAGTTCGATAACATGCAGCGGACCGGGATAGCCGTTGAGTTCGGCGGCCAGCGCCAGTCCCATGCCGCGGCCGTTTCTGAGATCGGCGATCTGCTGGTCGGACAGCGCCTTGACGGCGCGGCTCTGCAACCCGGCATAGGGCGGCGCGTGCTGGGCGAAGGTGGCGTCTGAGGATGCGAGCAGTGTCAGGATGACGAGGGCGAAGGGTCGAATCATAAGAAGCCTCTGAGTGTGCGAAGAGTGCCGCCACTATAGTCGCTTTTTCACAATCGCCAGACGACACGATCTGTTGAACCGTTTCCGACTCCGGGGCGACTAAAGCCTGAACTGATCCCAAGGGGACAATAATGGATACTTTCGCCGGCTGGCCCGCCGTGGCGGCGATCGGCCTTATGCTGCTCGGGCTGGCAATGACCGCCTGCCGGATCGCCGTGCGCGGCCTTTTCGGCGCGCTCTCGGTGGCGGTTCTCTCGTTTCCCGTGATGTGGCTGCTGGCGAAGTTTGTCTTCGGTGACGTGTCGCGCTATCTCCCCGCCGCCATCTTTTCCGACGGCGCCGATGGCAAGGACCAGATCATCATTGCCAGCATCCTCTGCACCATTCTGGGCGGGGTGATCATCGCGGCCGGTGCGGTCTGGTTGCTGCGGCGTATCGACGGACTGACAACTAGAAAACCATAAGCGGCAGAGCGTCAGACGCGCGCCCGCTCCAGCTCGCGGAACGACACCAGCCGCTTGCGATCTTCGTCCCACAGCGTCAGCCGCACGCAGGCGAGACTTTGCATCAGGGTCAGCCGGCCGATGCCGGCGAGTTCGGGATGATCGCGCAGTACCCGCGGGAGCCGGTAATAGGGAATGCGACTGCACAGATGATGCACATGATGAATGCCGATATTGGCGGTGAACCAGCGCAGCACGACCGGCAGGTCGTAATGCGACGAGCCGTGCAGCGCCGCGTCATGCAGGTCCCAGTTTGTATCGTCGTGCCACGAGGTCTCCTCGAACTGATGCTGCACATAGAACAGCCAGACGCCGAGCGAGGCCGCGATCAGGATGATCGGCAGATGCACCAGCAGGAAGGCCTGCAGGCCGATGAACCAGATCAGCACGGCGGCGATCAGCGCCATCGCGGCATTGGTCGCCATGGTGCTGATCCAGGGCAGCCAGCCGGCGCCGCGCATCAGCCCGACCGGCAGACGGTGCTGCAGCAGGAACAGATAGGCCGGACCGAAGCCGAACATGACGAGAGGATGCCGGTAGAGCCGGTATTGCAGGCGGCCCCAGATGGAGCGCGACAGATATTCGCGCACGGTGAGGGTGTCGATGTCGCCCATGCCGCGGCGGTCGAGATTGCCGGAGGTGGCATGATGCATGGAGTGTGTGCGGCGCCAGAAATCGTAGGGCGTCATTGTCAGAACGCCGATGCCGCGGCCGATCCAGTCATTGGTCGGCTTGTGCGGGAAGAAGGCGCCGTGCCCGCAATCGTGCTGGATCATGAACAGCCGCACCAGAAAGCCGGCGGCCGGCACCGCGATCAGAAGCGCGAGCCAATAGCCGACAAAGTGCAAGGCGGCCCATGTTGCGAGCCAGAGGGCGGCGAGCGGCAGCAACGTGATCGCGAGTTCGATCAGGCTGCGCGCGCCGCTCGGTTCGCGATAGCGGTTGAGGATGCGGGTCCAGTTGCGGGCGTCGTCGGCGGCGGAGACGGCGGGCGCGCGTGGCGCGTCGGCCGTCGGCAGTGCGTCTGTGTGGGTCAATCAGGATATCCGTGTTGGCCGATGCGCTTGCATCGGCAGGGCGCTTGCCGCGCTCGTGATGGGAGTCTTCCGAGTCCGGGCGCCGGATAGCACGAAAAGAGGATCAGCGGACATTAATGGTGCGCAACATTGTTGCGTGATGTGGGCGGAAACGGGGTTTGGCAGAAACGGGCGCATCCGGCTCCTCCCTCCGCCCCATGGGCCTGTTACAGCCAGCACAATCCGGATAGGAAAATAGTCTGCAGCAGGTTCGCGGCTTTTTGGAGGCGCAGTGTTTTGGTCCAATCTGTTCCCGACGTCGCTCTCACGTCTGCTTGAAACGCCGTTCGCGATCAAAAGCGGAACGATGCACCGCCTGCCGCGTTCATCCTGCGGTTGCCTGTCACACGGGCGAGACACGGATGGAGATTTTTTATGACTGCTACAGCGAAAACCGCAATTGCACTCGCGCTGGCCGGCGCGATGACCGCCGGCGCGATGTCGACGGCGTCGGCGCGCAGCTGGAAACCCTGGGCGGCGGCGGGCGCAGGCTTTGTCGCCGGAGCGGCCGTCGGATCGGCGATCGCGGCGCCGCGCTACGGCTATTATGAGCCGGGCTATGCGGGCTACGCCTATTCGCCGGGCTACAGCTACGGTCCGGCCTACGAGTCGTATGCGTATCAGCCGGGCTACGAGTCCACCGTCGTGGTGCCGAGCTATGGCTACTACCGCAATTACAACGCGGGTACCGGCTGCGCCACGCGCGGCAATTACGGCGGCAAGACCGATTACGGCGCGTGCTGAATACCGCACACCGTTGAGAGCGAAAATGGCCGGGCTGGTCCCGGCCATTTTCTTTTTCTTTAGGCCACCAGATCCTGATGCTCCGGGTGCTGCGTCAGCACGTGGCGCACGAAGGAGCACATCGGCCGCACCTTCAGGCCCCGCGCCCGTGCGTGCTCCAGCGCGCCCAGCACCACGCGCTCGCCGATGCCGCGTTCGCGCAACGCGACCGGCGTTTCGGTATGCGGCAGGAGCATGACGTCGCCCACCATGTGGTAGGTGACGAAGGCGACATGGCCGTCGACCTCAAGCTCGAACCGGGAGAGGGCGGTGTTCTGGCGGACCTGGGACATCTGCGGAGCGGTCAGGCCTTGTCCCAGGTGATCTGGAACTCGATTTCCTCGCCGTCCGCGTCCCGCTCATGCTCGATAGTGTAGCGGGCGCGGACCGGCACATAGATGCGCTCGCCCGCGATCTGGATGTCGAAGCGCTCGCCCTTTTCCAGCGCGTCGGCCAGGCGGCGGAGCTTTTCGACGAACTCGGCGGTCGAATAGGTTGTCTCGATGTCGCGGGACGATGCCATGCGGGTCTCCATGTTGTGCGGACGTGGAGATAGGGCCGGCCGCCGGCTTCGCCATGCGCGAATTGCCGCAACCGCAATCCCTAGGACCGTTTCGCGGCCGCCGCGCGCTTGCGCAGGAACGGCACCGCGAACAGGGCCGCGACCGGGATGTGCAGCACGATTCCGAGCAGCAGGACGAAAGCGATCTCGCCGCCCGACAGCATCCCGCGCGCATGCTCCTGCATCAGCACCCAGACGGTGAAGGGCAGGAACAGCACGACCGAGGTGACGAGGCCGGGATTGTAGACGCGGAAGCGGATCGAGGTGACGACATGGATCAGCGCGTTGATCAGCGTCAGGCCGACCCAGCCGAGTCCGAGCCAGCGCAGCGCGCCGGGATAGAGCGCGGCGGCGCCGACCGGCAGCCAGACATAGCCGATATTGACCAAAGCCACGCCGCCCATGTCGACGGGCCAGTCGTCGTTGCCGCTTCTGAACACATGCGCGTTGGTGAACTGGCGAAAGCCGCCCGGCCACAGATGCTCTTCGGTCTGGTGCAGCATGTAGATGACGAGCAGGGCGGCGAACATCGCCTGCTCGCTGGCCGGATTGTCGCGGAACAGCGCGAACCAGATTCCGGCGGTGAGGACGGCGAGGAGGGGGAGGGCTTTTTGCCAGGAGGCGGCGACGAGGGAGAGCGGCATGCGGAATCCTTGATGGGAGGGAACGCACGCGACTCGGTAAGGACTGAATTGTAAACCGCTTTTCGTCCGTTGCCTGCGCGAAGTTTCACCGTTTCATTTAAGTCGCGCGCGCTGCTCGGCCTCAAAACGCCGCCGCTCCTTCCAGCGGTTTTCCGGCAGGGTGTCGCGCACCAGCTCCTGCCAGTTCAGCAGCGTCTGCCATTCCTCGGCATGTTCCTCCAGCATCTCCTCCCAGCTCAGGCCCTGCGCTTGCGCGTTATCCCATCCCAGAATGAATTCGCGCGCCTCGTAAGGCACCAGCGGCAGGAAATGCAGGCAATGCCGGGGGTCGCCCTGACAGGCGCGGGCGCGCTGGCATGAGCGCTGGTCGCAATAGCGCCAGAGGCAATGCAGGTCGCTGAGCCAGCGTCCGGACTCGGAGAGTTTGGTTCGGTGTCGGGCTTGCGGGTGTCGTCGGACATGGGTGTCTCCATCCTGACGGGGAGAAATCCGGGCGCGCGTCATCGCCCGTATTGTTTGAGGCGCCGGGATCGCCTTCAGTCTCGGTCCCTCTTTTCACGCGCGCGTCGGGTGTTCCCGATTTCGCGCCACGTAAAAAGTGAGGGGGGACG
>JALHOD010000026.1 GCA_022843165.1 Pseudorhodoplanes sp. | reverse complement strand
TCTTCGGCGACACCGGCTTGACCAGATAGGCATTCATGCCGGCCTCGTGGGCGGCCTTTGCGTCGGCCGCCGTGCTGCGCGCCGAAATTCCGATGACCGGGATCCGCGACTTGCCGTCCGCCAGCGCGCGGATGCGGCGCGTCGCCTCAAGGCCGTCCATGCCGGACAGGGTCACGTCCATCAGCACGAGATCGAATTTTCCGCGCGCGAGCGCCGCCAGCGCCGCCTCGCCGGAGGCGGCGAATTCCGCGCGGTGGCCGAGTTCGGCAAGAATGGTCGACAGCACGACGCGGCCGTAAGGATTGTCCTCGACGCAGAGAATGGTCCGCGCGGTCGCCGGGCCGGAATCGTGCGCCATGGCCTGCGCCTTGCTCGTGTCCGGCGCCGCGCCCTGCATCCGCTCGACGACCACGCTCAGACGGAACGTGCTGCCCTCGCCCGGCTTGCTCGCGACCGTGAGATCGCCGCCCATCGCCTTTGCCAGCCGCTTCACCAGCGTGAGGCCAAGGCCGGTGCCGCCATAGCGGCGCGACACCTCAGCGCTCGCCTGCGAGAAGGGACGGAACAGCTTTCTGATGTCGGCCGAGCTCAATCCGATGCCGCTGTCGGTGACGGCGAAGTCCAGCCGCACGCGGTTACGCGAGGCCGGCCGCGCGGAGACCGCGAGCGTGACCGAGCCGCGCGCGGTGAACTTGACCGCATTGTCGACCAGATTTTCCAGCGCCGCGCGCAGACGGACTGGATCGCCTACCAAATTGGCCGGCAGATCGGGATCGATCGAGACATGCGCTGCCAGTCCGATGGCCTCGGCCCGTGCCGTCAGGGCAACGCCGACCGCCTCGGCCAGACGGCGCGGCGAGAAAATCTCGTGCCGCAGCACAAGCTGCGCTGCATCGGCCTTCACCGCATCGGTGACCACCGTCGTGAGTTGCGTCAGATGCTCGGCGGCATTCTTGATGCCGGAGGCCCAGCCGCGCTCGCGCTCGCCGATGTCGCTTGCCGCCAGCAATTCGGCCAGCGCCAGAATGCCGGTCAGGGGCGTGCGGATATCGTGGGCGAGCGCCGCCAGCGCCATCTCGACGCCGGGCGAGGCGCCGGTCTTGCCGGCGCGCGGCCTGGCCGGCGCAGCCTTTCGCGGCGCGGCTCTGCGCCGCTTTGCGACAGTCTTTTTCCGCCCCGGTCGCGCCATGAGTCCTCATGCCCCGCCCAGAATGGCACGGGGCCGCGCCGGCACCAACGCGGCTTACGTCAGGCCGAGCATGCGCCGGATATCGGCGGGTTTCAGCCCCTGGGCGCGCAATTCGCGCAGGCCGGTGGCCTGCGTGGATTTCGACAGCTTGCGGCCCTCCGCATCCAGAACCAGCCGATGGTGGTGATAGCCCGGCGCCGGAAGTTCCAGCAGGTCCTGCAGCAGCCGGTGGAGGCTGGTGGACCAGAACAGATCCTGCCCGCGCACCACATGGGTGACGCCCTGCAGCGCGTCGTCGACCACCACCGACAAATGATAGCTGGTCGGAATTTCCTTGCGCGCCAGCACCGCGTCGCCCCAGGCCGCAGGCTGCGCGGCCACCGAACCCGTTTCACCGTCCGGTCCGGATCCCGTCTCCTGCCAGTGCAGCGGGACGGTCCGCGCGATCGCCGCCGCCATGTCGATCCGCAGCGCGTGGGATTCGCCGGTCGCCACGCGGCGCCGGCGCTCCTCCGCGGTGAGCACGTTGGCATGCCCGGGATAAAGCGGCGCGCCATCGGGATCGCGCGCCGCGTTGCCGCCGCGCTCGGCAGTCATGCGGGCGATCTCGCCGCGGCTTTCGAAGCTGGGATAGATCAGCCCCATCTCCGTCAGGCGGTCCAGGGCCGCGCGATACGCATCGAAATGACCGGACTGCCGCCGCACCGGCCTCTCCCATTCCAGTCCGAGCCAGGCAAGATCGTCATAAATCGCCGCCTCGAATTCGGGGCGACAGCGCGCAGCGTCGATATCCTCGATCCGCAGCAGGAACCGCCCGCCTGCCGCGCGCGCCATGTCGAAGTTCATCAGCGCGGACAAGGCGTGTCCGAGATGCAGATAGCCGTTGGGGCTCGGCGCGAAACGGAAAACGGGTGGCGGCATATGTGAGATTCCGTCACCCCGGGCCTTGACCCGGGGAGCCATCTTTAGTGCATGAGTCTTGAAAGCCTGATGGATTGCCGGGTCAAGCCCGGCAATGACAAAGGTAAAGAATGCCCGACCATCTCCACACCGACGCCGATCTGATGAAAGCCTTGCGCAAGCTGGTGAAGGCCGATCCGCGCCTCGCGGATGTGCTGGCGCTGGCCGGCGTACCGGCCTTACGCCGGCGCGATGCCGGCTTTCCCGGCCTCGCGGCGATCGTCTGCGGACAGCAATTGTCCACCGCCAGCGCGGCCGCGATCTGGGGACGGCTGCAGGCCGCGTTCGATCCCTTTCATCACGACACACTGCGCCGCGCCCGCGCACCCAGACTGGCCAAACTCGGATTGTCGGCACCCAAGATCAAATCGATCAAGGTGATCGCGACCGAGATCGCCAAGGGCCGGCTCGACCTTGAAACCATCGCGCAAAGCGACGCCGACAGCGCGCATCGGGCGCTGATCGCCGTGCACGGCATCGGCCCGTGGACCGCCGACGTTTATCTCCTGTTCTGTCTTGGCCATGCCGATGCCTGGCCGGCCGGCGATCTCGCCCTGCAGGAAGCCGCGCGCATCGCGTTCAATCTGAAAAAACGCCCGACCGCGAAGGAACTCACCATCATCGCCGAAAGCTGGCGGCCCTGGCGCGGGGTCGCAGCCCATCTGCTATGGAAATATTACAGCGTCGCAAAGAAGCGCGACGGAACTCCGCTGGCGCGAGGGGCGGCGAAAAGGAAAGCGAATGGCAAAACTCGACGGCCCGCGGCTTGACGCGCCCGGCGGCAAGGCCAAGCGGCTGGTGGTGTTCCTGCACGGCTACGGCGCCGATGGCAACGACCTGATCGATATCGGCCGCGCCTGGCAGCAAATGCTGCCCGACACCGCTTTCGTGTCGCCGCATGCGCCGGAGCCCTGCGGGCAGGCGCCGGTCGGCCGGCAATGGTTCGAACTGACGTTCCGCAATCCCGACGAACGCTGGATCGGCGTGAACAAGGCTGCGCCGCTGCTGAATGAATTTCTGGACGATGAACTGGCGCGCCACCAGTTGTCGCCGTCGGCGCTGGCACTCGTCGGCTTCAGTCAGGGCACCATGATGTCGCTGCATGTCGGTCTGCGCCGCGCCGCCCCGGTCGCCGCGATTGTCGGCTATTCCGGCATGCTGGTGCTGCCGGAAGACGGCCCGCCGGACACCGTGGAAGGCGAGATCGCGTCGCGGCCGCCGGTGCTGCTGGTGCATGGCGACCAGGACGAATTGATCCCGGCACAGGCCCTGTTTCACGCCTCCGGCGCCCTGTCCGAACTGAATGTCCCGGTCGAATGGCATCTCTCGCAGGGAATCGGTCACGGCATCGATGGCGAGGGATTGCGCCATGGCGGCGCGTTTCTGGCCCGGCGATTCGGCCTGTGAGCCCGCAGAATCGGCACAAAACGGGGTAACCCGCCGTCCTGCTTCACATTTCCGTCACGCTATTTTATAGATTGGGTGCAGTTGTTTCAGGTTGATGGCTCTTCAAGGAGCGCCTTGCTTGAACGTTCACGTGTCGCCGACCGGCTTTCCGGCTCTTGTGCTCAACGCGGATTTTCGTCCCTTGAGCTATTACCCCTTGTCGCTCTGGTCCTGGCAGGACGCCATCAAGGCGGTGTTTCTCGAGCGCGTGAATATCGTCGCCAATTACGAGCGCGCGGTGCATTCGCCGAGCTTCGAGATGAAGCTGCCGAGCGTGGTGTCGCTCAAGACCTATGTGAAGCCCGCGACACACCCCGCCTTCACGCGGTTCAACGTGTTCCTTCGCGACAAGTTTTTGTGCCAGTATTGCGGCGCAGAGGACGATCTCACCTTCGATCACCTGATCCCGCGCTCGCGCGGCGGGCACACCACCTGGGACAACGTGATTGCCGCCTGCTCGCCGTGCAACCTGCGCAAGGGCAGCCTCACGCCGGCGGAAGCCGGGATGCATCCCTCGCAGCTTCCGTTCCAGCCCACCGTCCAGCATCTGCACCGCAACGGCCGGCTGTTTCCGCCGAACTATCTGCACGAAAGCTGGATGGACTATCTCTATTGGGATACCGAACTGGAGCCGTGAATTACGGCGACAGTGCAAATTTTTTTGGTCATTAGCTGTTTTGCGCGGTTAGCGCGTTCGCACGTCATTGACCGCCGTCTCCGACTCACTCCCAAATGTAGATGTTACGGTCTCCGGAATCGCAAGATCCGGGGCTAAGAGAGAATCCGGTGCGTGAGTAAGGCTATATGCCTGAAAACAAGGCCGGGGCTGCCCCCGCAACTGTAAGCGGCGAATTGCATCGTCGATCGAGTCACTGCCCTCGCGCGTACGAGGTCGGGAAGGCTGACGGTGCTATGACGACCCGCGAGCCAGAAGAACTGCCGTGACATTGATGACACGTCCTCGGGCGGGGTGCACCGGAGGCCGCATGCCGATGCACGCCTGCACGTGATCGGCCGCGCGCCTCTGCCAGACCCGCACGCGACATATAAGGGTCTGCCACATGCCGCTCTCCGCCGACACCACACTCTCCAGCCTTGTTGCATTGCATCCGGGTCTTGCAACGGTACCTGCGCCAATCGCGACGCCGGCTGCGCCGGGCTTTCAGGTGATCCGCCGCAACGGGTCGGTGTCGCCGTTCGACAGAAGCAAGATCGCGGTCGCAATGACCAAGGCGTTCCTGGCGGTGGAAGGCAATTCCGCGGTGGCGTCGCGCCGGGTGCATGAGGCAGTGGAGCAACTGACCGAAGAAGTAGTGGCCTCGCTCACGCGCCGCGCCGAGACCGGCCGCACCCTGCATATCGAAGATGTGCAGGATCGCGTCGAAGTCGCGCTGATGCGCGGTGAGCATCACAAGGTGGCGCGCGCTTATGTGCTCTATCGCGAGGAGCGGGCGCGGGCGCGCCGCGACGCCAAGGCGGAAATGGCGGCGACGCCGGCGCTGCATGTTCTAGCACCGAACGGCGCGCGGCAGCCGATCGACCAGGCCGCGCTGACGCGCTCGATCGCCGCGGCCTGCGAGGGACTGGATGGCACTTCGCCCGAGCCGATTCTTGCCGAACTGAACCGTAACATTTTCGACGGCATCAGCGCGCAGGAGCTCTCGCTCGCCAGGATCATGGCAGCGCGGGTGTTGATCGAGGCCGACCCGAATTACGCCTATGTCAGTGCGCGCTTGCTGCTTGCCATGCTCGCCGATGAGGCGCTCAGCTTTGTGCAGGGATCGATAGAGAATACCGATCTCGCGGGCGCCTATGCCAATTATTTTCCGAATTACATCAAGCGAGGCATTGTGCTCGATCTGCTCGATCCCGAGTTCGCCCGCTTCGATCTCGCCCGTCTTGCCGCCGCGTTGAAGCCGGAGCGCGACAATCTCTTCCAGTTCCTCGGATTGCAGACGCTCTACGACCGCTATCTTCTGCACAGCGAGGGTACGCGGTTCGAACTGCCGCAGGCTTTCTTCATGCGCGTTGCGATGGGCCTCGCGATCCGCGAGATCGATCGCGAAACCCGGGCCATCGAATTCTACAATCTGCTCTCCTCCCTCGACTTCATGTGCTCGACGCCGACCCTGTTCAATGCCGGCACGCAACGTCCGCAGCTCTCGTCCTGCTTCCTGACCACCGTGCCGGACGATCTCGACGGCATCTTCAAGTCGATCAAGGACAATGCGCTGCTGTCGAAATATGCCGGCGGGCTCGGCAACGACTGGACGCGGGTGCGCGGGCTCGGCGCGCATATCAAGGGCACCAACGGCGAATCGCAAGGCGTGGTGCCGTTTTTGAAAGTCGCCAACGATACCGCCATCGCGGTCAATCAGGGCGGCAAGCGCAAGGGCGCGGTCTGCGGCTATCTGGAGACATGGCATATCGATATCGAGGAATTCCTCGATCTGCGCAAGAATACCGGCGACGACCGTCGCCGCACCCACGACATGAACACCGCTAACTGGGTGCCAGACCTTTTCATGCAGCGGGTCGCGGCCAACGGCCCATGGACATTGTTCTCGCCCGACGAGACGCCGGACCTGCACGATCTCTATGGCCACGCCTTTGCAGAGCGCTATCAGGCCTATGAAGAACAGACCAAACGCGGCGAAATCCGCGTGTTCAAGCAACTGCGGGCGGTCGATCTCTGGCGGCGCATGCTCACCATGCTGTTCGAGACCGGGCATCCCTGGATCACCTTCAAGGACCCCTGCAACCTGCGCTCGCCGCAGAGCCATTGCGGCGTGGTGCATTCCTCCAACCTATGCACCGAAATCACGCTCAATACCTCGAACGACGAGGTCGCGGTCTGCAATCTGGGGTCCATCAACCTCGCCAATCACGTCACCGAAAAAGGCCTCGACGGCGAGCGGCTCGCCTTCACCGTGCGCGTTGCCATGCGCATGCTGGACAACGTGATCGACGTGAATTTCTACACCATTCCGGAAGCGCGGCGCTCAAACCTGCGGCATCGGCCGGTCGGGCTCGGCCTGATGGGGTTCCAGGATGCGCTGCACATGCTGCGAATTCCGCTCGCGTCCGAAAAGGCCGTCACCTTCGCCGACGAAAGCATGGAGGCGATCAGCTTTCACGCGATTTCCGCCTCGTCCGAACTCGCACTCGAGCGCGGCCGCTATCCCTCGTTCGAAGGCTCGCTCTGGAGCCATGGCATTCTGCCGCTCGATTCCATCCGGCTTCTGGCCGATGCGCGCGGCGGCGACCTCGACATGGACACGTCTTCGCAATTTGACTGGACGTCCTTGCGCCAGCGTGTGGTCGCGAACGGCATGCGTAATTCCAACGTGATGGCGATTGCGCCGACCGCGACCATCTCCAATATCTGCGGCGTCGCGCAGTCGATCGAGCCCGCCTACCGTAATCTCTACGTGAAGGCGAACATGTCGGGTGACTTCACCGTGGTGAATCCGCATCTGGTCCGCGACCTGAAGGCGCTCGGCCTGTGGGACGAGGTGATGGTCGCCGACCTGAAATATTTTGACGGCAGCCTGGGCTTGATCGACCGCGTGCCAGAGCATCTGAAGGCGTTGTATGCCACCGCATTCGAGATCGATTCGACATGGTTGATCGAGGCGGCCTCACGCCGGCAGAAATGGATCGATCAGGCACAGTCGCTCAATCTCTATATCGCGCAACCGAACGGGCGGAAGCTTGACGCACTCTATCAACTCGCCTGGAAGCGCGGCCTGAAGACGACCTATTACCTGCGATCGCAGAGCGCGACCCATGTCGAGAAATCCACGCTGAAAGGCATCGACGGCAAGCTCAACGCGGTCATTGTGGAGCCGATCGCGATCCCGAATGCTTGCGCGATCGACGATCCGGCCTGCGAGGCGTGCCAGTAGGCCCTCAGAAGAAAACAAAACAGGATTCACACAATGCTCGACTGGTCAGAACTTTCCGCGACGCAAAAAGCCATGGCCGCGATTCATCCCGTCTTCAGCGAACAGCCCGCGCGCAAGACCGATGCCACCGGCCTCGGCATGATCGAACGCGGCGGCGGACGCGTGAGCGTCGATGAGAAGGCGATGATCAATTCGCGCGCCGACGTCAACCAGTTGCTGCCGCTGAAGTACCGCTGGGCCTGGGAAAAATATCTTGCCGGCTGCAACAACCACTGGATGCCAACCGAGGTATCGATGCAGGCCGATATCGCGTTGTGGAAGTCGCGCGACGGCCTGAGCGAGGACGAGCGGCGTTCGATCAAGCGAAATCTGGGATTTTTTGCCGCCTCGGAGTCTTTGGTCGCCAACAACATCGTGCTGGCAATCTACCGCCACCTGACCAACCCGGAATGCCGGCAGTATTTGCTGCGGCAGGCCTTCGAGGAGGCCGTGCACACTCACACCTTCCAGTACATCGTGGAGAGCCTCGGCCTCGACGAGGGCGAATTGTTCAACATGTATCGCGAAGTGCCCTCGATCACCGACAAGGCGGCCTGGGCGCTGAAGTATACGCAAAATCTCGACGACCCGGATTTCAGGACCGGCACGCCGGAGGCCGACCGCGCCTTCCTGCGCGATCTCGTCGCCTTTTACGTGATCTTCGAGGGGATGTGGTTCTATACCGGCTTCGCGCAAATCCTCTCGCTCGGCCGCCGCAACAAGATGGTCGGCATCGCCGAGCAGTATCAGTACATCCTGCGTGATGAATCGATCCATCTGAACTTCGGCATCGATGTCATCAACCAGATCAAGATTGAGAATCCGCATCTTTGGAGCCGGACGTTCCAGGACGAAATCCGGCAGATGATCGTGGAGGCCGCGGAGCTCGAGGCCGCCTATGGCCGCGATACAATGCCGCGGGGCTTCCTCGGCCTGAACGCGGCCCTGTGCGAGCAATACATGCACTTCATCGCCAACCGGCGCTGCGCGCAGCTCGGTCTCGTGCCGGTGTTCAAGGACGCGGAAAATCCGTTTCCGTGGATGTCGGAGGTGATGGACCTGAAGAAGGAGAAAAACTTCTTCGAGACCCGTGTGATCGAATACCAGAACGGCGGCGCGCTGAACTGGGAGTGAGCACGCTCAGGCCAGCTTCTCCGATGGCGGCAGCGTTCTGTAAGCCGCCATCGCGCCCCACCCGGCAATGGCGGCAAGCGCGAGCGAGATCAGCACGTTGTAGCCCGCCAGCGAAATACCGAGAAAGCTCCATGCGATTTCGTCGCAACGGATGACCCGGATCGATTCCAGCTTCTTCAGCAGGCCGCCGGCGGTGCCGAGGTCGCCGAGCGCGCCGCCGCAATCCTGCGGGCCGGGCCAGAATTTCCACTCCACCCCGGCGTGGTAGGCGCCGAGCCCGGCATTCCAGAGCATGCCGGCCGCGATGACGACAAAGGCCGCGACCATCACCTTGCGGGAGGCCCCCACCGAGACTCCGATCAGGGCCAGCACCGCCAGCGGGATCGAGAAATAATAGGCGTAGCGCTGCTCCAGGCAGAGCGGGCATGGCTGCAGGCCCATCCCGTACTGGAAATACCAGGCGCCCAGAATGGTCGCCGCGCCAAGCCCGGCAATGGCGAGGGCGGCAAACGAAACCGGGTCTTTGGACGCCTTTTGCAGGATTTCAATCGCCATCGTTCTCAGGTCCTTGTGCGGCGTTCCGCTTAGCGCCGGCGCGCCTCCCTGTCGATTCAAAGACTCTTGAGTGGAGCGCCAAACACCCTTATGTCAGCGCCGGGCATGGCCAAAGATTGACACCCAAGATTGACCCATGACCCGCCGCCGCTATGATCCGCGGCCAAAGCCCCTGTGGCGGAATTGGTAGACGCGCCTGACTCAAAATCAGGTTCCGCAAGGAGTGCTGGTTCGATTCCGGCCAGGGGCACCAATCCTGAATATGACCGCTTCACACCGTTCGGCCGCCGCGCCAGGACACGGGAGACTCATCCGATGAACGAGGACGTTTTCAACACCAGCATCCGCAAGTTTCTCAAGCATGTCGGGGTGACCTCGCAGCGCGAGATCGAGAAGGCGGTGCGCGAGGCGGTGGCCAGCGGCAAGCTTAAGGGCACCGAGACCCTCAACGCCACGATGACGCTGAAGATCGGCACCATCGATGTGACGCATGAAATCAAGGGCGCGATCGAACTCGCCTGAGATCGTCGCGCCCTTGCCGTTCTACAGACCTGACAATGCCTTCTTGTAATAAGACAGGTCGATATATTTCTCCGGCGCGCCCGGCGTCATACCGGTCCAGTCGGCGCGCAGCTTCAGGACATTCCTGAAGCCGTCCATGTCGAATTGTGCGTCCTTGGCCATGCCGCCTTTGGGATCGACGGCGATGGCGTAGGATTCCGCCGCGACATCGGGCGCGAGCTTCAGATTCTTCACCAGAAGATCGATCGCCTCGTCCTTATTCCTGGGATCGAGCGACCAGCGCAGGCCCTCGATATAGGCCTGGATGTAACGCACCACGACATCCGAATTGGCCTGCGCCCAGGGCTTCATCACCCAAGCCGCCGTGGCCTGGTAGGGTCCGATGGTCTGCACGACTTCGCCGGTATCCTTCAGGCCGGCGCGGCGCGCCATGATCGAAAACGGCGGGTTGAGCGTCGAGGCGCCGGAGCTCTTGTCGGTCTTCATAGCGTCGAAGCGGCGGAAGGTCGAACCGACCGGCTTGATCTCGTAGTCGCCCTTGTTGAGGCCATTGCGCTTCAGCACTTCATAGACCTGGAATGCATAAGCGGTTGCAGGCGCATCCACGATCACGATCTTGCCGCGCAGATCCTTGATCGAGGGCGTGTCGCCCTGCGTGAAGATATGGTTCCAGCCGCTGTCGCCGCCCATCAGCACGGCAATGTCGGCCTTCGCCACTTCGGCCATGGCCAGCGCATTGTCGACCGCGCCGTGCACGATCTGATGATCGTTCTTGATCAGGCCGCCACGCAGGATATCGGACGACGGCGCGGGCAGCACTTCGACGGCGAGCTTGCGCTTCTCGAACAGGCCTTTCGCCTGGGCCGCAAAGATCGGAAGATTCTGCAGGCCCGGAAAAACCATGACCTTGATGGCGTCCTGGGCGGACACGGGCGCGGCTGAGAATGACGCTGTCATGATGACGGCAAAGGCGATCGTTGCGAAGCGCATGTGAGTTTTCCTCCTATGAAAACTTTTGTTTTTTTCTTCAAGCAGTTCATATCACAACACCGCGTCGGTGCCGACATTCCTTCGGCCGAACATGGCTTCCATCTCGCGCCGGATTTTTACGGCAAAATCGTCCGGATCGAACGCCACATGAGTCCATTTCAGCCGCTCGCCTTCCGCCACGTCGCGCATGAGCCTGACCTGATGCGCGAGTCCGAGCGGCAGAAACCCCTGCGCGAGCGAGATATCGGCCGGCGTCTGCTTACCCCAGACACAGAAGCCGCCCTCGCCGTCCAGCATTTCGCCCTTTCTCAGAGCACGCTTGGCGGTCGCCACCACGTCGGAGCGGAAGCCCGTCGGCGTACCGGTCGGCTCACCGCGCAGGGCGACAGAGGCAACCGAAATGCCAAGCTCCAGTCCGATCATGTGCACCGGCCGGTACAGCGCGGCAAAGCGTCCGCTCTTGTCCGGCATCAGGTGATATTCGCGGAAACAACGGCGCGCATATTCGGTCTCGCCCTCGAACACGACGAACGTGCCCATCGCCAGATGATGCGGCACATCGCGTTCCTCGCGATCCACCGACGAAATCACCTCGGTCACGCCCGCCTTCTCGAGCATCCCGCCATCGCTCTTCGGCTTGCAGATATCGGCCAGCTCGAAACGGCTGGCGGGCGGAAAACCCAGACCCTCGCTCTGCGGCACGAGGCCGGTGGCGTTACAGACCGCCGTCATCTCGATCCCGGACTTGGTGCCGTCGATGAAGGAATTGAACATCTTCGGATTGATGGAGTGGCGGTCGTCGATCCGCAGATACTTGTCGAGAATCTCCCACACCGTGTCGGGATTGGAGAGATGATAGCTTGGATGATAGCGCGTGCCCTTGCCGGCCGAGATCACCTTGAAACCGCAAGCCCGCGCCCAGTCGACATGCTCGCAAATGAGCGCCGGCTGATCGCCCCAGGCCAGGCTGTAGATCAGGCCCGCCTGCTGCGCCCTGTGCGCCAGCAGCGGTCCGGCCAATGCATCGGCCTCCACATTCACCATGACGATATGCTTGCCATGCGCGATGGCGGCGAGCGCGAAACGAATCCCAACTTTGGGGTCGCCGGTTGCCTCCACGACCACGTCGATCTCGGGGAAAGCGATCACGGAGTCGGCGTCGGCCGTGACGTGCGTCCTGTGACCCTTCAAAGCATCGCCAAGAGACATCGCCGCGAAAGCCTCCTCGCTCCAGCCTGCGCTGCGCAACTGATTCCCTGCACGCTCGACATCGAGATCGGCAAGACCCACCAGGTGCATTCCGCGCGTGAGACGCACCTGCGACAGGAACATGGTGCCGAACTTGCCCGCACCGATCAGTCCGATCCTGATCGGGCGGCCTGCGGCTTCGCGCTCAAGCAATTTGCTGGACAGGTTCACGACGCAACAATCACTGACAGGCCGCTTTGGTCACGACGGTCTCGATGGTGCATGCGCTTTCGGAGGGATTGCCGGACAGCCAGGCGCGCGCCGAGCATTTGCGCGACGACTGGATATCCGCGCTCTTGCCGACCGCAAAGCCCTTGGCCTTGCAGATTTTCTCTGCCGCCGCGTTGCAATCGGGCGAGCCGTTGGGCGCGACCTCGCAACGCTCCTTGCCCTCGACAATTTTCATGTTGGAAAATTTTGCGAGCGCGTCCGCCGCGTCCTTGGCGGCGGCGGCGGCGTCCTTGGCCGCCTTTTCGCTGCGCTCGTTCAGCTTGCGCCAGCTTTCCTTCGACTCATCGACGCTCGCCTTGAAATCCGCAGCCGACTTGTCCCACCATTTTTCGATGGCATCCAGGAAGCCCTCCTTCTTGGGCGCTTCGGGCGCAGGCGCGGATGGCGCCGGGGACGTGACCGCCGGCGGATTGGCGGGCGCCTGTTGCGGCGCTTGCTGCGCGGCAACCATGGACGCGCACAGGACAAGGGCGAAGACGGCGCACAATACGGCCGTCGATCCGCGATGGGCGGATCGGGGAGCAACGATTCTCCCGCGCGCGGTCATATCTTCCACATCAACCCAGCAGCCGGACGACGCTCCTCACTCTCGCCGGTCATGGTCATAATGAGCGTGCGGGATGGCAAAAGTGAGGACTCCAGCCTCATCTCATCAGAACAGATACACCGCCGCAATGATGCCAACCACCATCAAAACCACCCCGATCGTCACCCAGAAGCCCAGCCGCTCCTCGATGATGGCGCGGGCGCGCAGGCCGTAGCGGCTGAGCAGAAAGGCCAGCAAATAGAACCGGCCGCCGCGGGCGATAAATGACAGCAGGATGAACATGAGCAGGTCGTAGCCGGCGAAGCCCGACGTGATCGTCACGATCTTGTAGGGGATCGGGGTCAGGCCCTTCAGCAGGATGATCCAGGCGCCGTACTGACTATAGGCCTGGCGGAAGGCATCGACCTTGTCGCCATAGCCGTAAAGCGAAATCACCCACTGCCCGACGGAGTCATAAAGCACCGCGCCGATGGCATAGCCCAGGACGCCGCCCGCCACCGACGTCCAGGTACACAGGAATGCGTAGGAATAGGCTTTTTCCGGCCGCGCCAGCGACATCGGGATCAGCATCACGTCGGGTGGAATTGGAAAGAACGAGCTTTCCACGAACGACACCGTGCCCATGATCCAGGCGGCGAACGGCTTGTAGGCGGCGGCAATAAACCAGTCGTAGATGCGACGTAGCATGCGGTCTGCTTTTCAGAAGTGGTGAAAGGACGCCAGCAGGCGCCTCGGGATGGGGGATCAGCGCCGTTTGCGGACCTGGCGCGGTTCAAGCGACACCACTTTGCGACGGGACACCGGCGCGGGCAAATCCTTTGGCAACTTTTCCGCCAGCCCGAACAGCCGCTCCCGGCGCTCCATCTCCGCCCAGACATCCTGCGGCCGGATACCGGTCGAAGCCCACAGCACCACGAGGTTGTAGAGCAGGTCCGCGCTCTCGCGAATGACGGCCGAGCGATCACCCTGCATGGCGTCGATCACGACCTCGACCGCCTCTTCCGCCAGCTTCTTGGAGATTTTCGAGCGCCCCGCCCGCATCAGCCGCGCCGTGCGCGAGTTCGCCGGATCGCCCTTTTTGAGGTCGATGACGGATTTGTAGAGGCGATCAAGCGAATCACTCATTCGCGCACATTACCTCCAAATGGCCAAGCGGACGTTAACGAATGGGGCGAAATGCAAAAAAGCCTGACGCCAGGGGCGTCAGGCTCGATGCCGGGACGGGTCAAACCCGTTACCAGCCACGATAGTAGCGTGGCCCGTGGCCATAATAGCCATAGGGGGCGCCATAGTAGCCATAGCGGTACTGATATTCTCGCTCACGCGCCTTGCGGTATTCGCGCGCGGCGGCGTAGGTCGCGATGCCGCCGACGATCGCGGCAAAGGCGGCGGCGCCCGCCGCGTTGTTGCGGTAGCGGTAATGCCGCTTGCGCGAACTGAATTCGGTGCTCGCGGCGGCGTCTGCCACCTGCGCTTGTTTCGCGGACTTCGGCGCGGCGACAGCCGGCGCCGCAAGCGACGTCAGTGCGAGCGTGGCAGCCGTGACGGCTGCAATCGCGCGACTCCTCTGGGTGTTCATGTCCGTCCCTCCAACCGTTCAAGCCACTGTGGCTTCAACGCTCAATATCGGGACCGGTTGCAGCGAATGAATGGCGTGCGACATTATGTTTTTGTAATGAATCGCTGTTCTGCCGCAACGCCCCATTCATTCCTCGTTCATCCATCCACTACCAGCAGACTCGCATTTCCGCCGGCCGCCGCGGTGTTGACCGTCACGACCTGTTCGGTGGCGAAGCGGCGCAGATAATTCGGACCACCCGCTTTCGGTCCGGTGCCGGACGAGCGCGAGCCGCCAAAGGGCTGCGTGCCGACAACGGCGCCGATCATGTTGCGGTTCGCATAGACATTGCCGTTGCGCAGCCGCGTGGCGATATGCGCGATGCGCGCATCGATGCGTGAATGAATGCCGAGCGTGAGGCCGGTGCCGTTGGCAGCGATCTGGTCCAGTAGATTCTCCAGGTCATGCGCGCGCCAGCGCACGACATGCAGCACCGGTCCGAACACTTCTTCCTTCAGGTCCGCAGCCCGTTCCAGTTCAATCACGGTCGGAGGAACGTAGAGTCCTTGCCCGGGCAGGGCGCGCCCGCGATTCCATCGGAAGCGGACCCTGTTCCTGCTCTCCATGTCCGCGATCCAGCCATCGAGCCGCTGTTTTGCGTCCTCGTCGATGACCGGACCGACATGGGTCGCGACGTCGCGCGGATCTCCGAGCGACAATTCGGCCGCCGCGCCTTCCACCACCGCCAGCAGATGATCGGCGACATCTTCCTGCACGCACAGCAGGCGCAAGGCCGAGCAGCGCTGCCCGGCGGAGCGGAACGCGGAGGTGATCACGTCGTCACAGACCTGTTCCGGCAGCGCGGTGGCGTCGGCGATCATGGCGTTGATGCCGCCGGTCTCGGCGATGAACGGCACGATCGGACCGTCCTTGCCCGCGAGCGTGCGGTTGATGCTCTGCGCCACGGCGGTCGAGCCGGTGAAGGCGATGCCGGCGACATGCGCATCGGCCACCAGCGCGGCGCCAATCTTGCCGTCACCAGTCACGAGCTGAAGCGCATGCGCCGGAATGCCCGCTTCATGCAGCAGACGCACCGCCGCGAACGCGATCAACGGCGTCTGCTCGGCCGGCTTGGCCACCACCGTATTGCCCGCCACCAGCGCCGCCGCGACCTGCCCGAGGAAAATCGCCAGCGGAAAATTCCAGGGCGAGATGCAGACAAAGACGCCGCGCCCGCGATAGCGCAATTCGTTGATCTCCCCGGTCGGGCCGGGCATCGTCTCGGGCACCAGCGCGCGCCGTGCCTCGGCGGCGTAATAGCGGCAGAAATCCACCGCTTCCCGCAACTCCGCGACCGCGTCTTCAAGCGTCTTGCCGCCTTCCGCCTGCATCAGCGCAATGAACGATGCGCGGCCCTCTTCGAGCGAATCCGCGGCGCGGATGAGGATCGCGGCCCGCTGCTCGACCGGGATGGACGACCAATGGGCAAATCCCTTCTCCGCCGCGCGCATTGCGGCATCGACAACCGTGGCATCGGCATCGATGACAGTGCCGATTTTTTCTCCGTCGATGGGTGACAGCACCGGCTGCGGCTTGCCGCCAACCGCCTTTCCGCCAACGAGCGGCGCGGCCTGGGACACGGGCTTCGCCCGCCTGACGTCATCCATCAGGCCATCAAGACTCGCGCGATCTCCGAACTCGATGCCGGCTGAATTCCGGCGCGACGGCACATAGAGATCGCGCGGCAGCGGAATTTTCGGGTGCCGCACCTGATCGTGCGCGGGAATCCAGTCATGCGGCCGTTTCAGGATATCGGCTACGGGGACATCCGGATCGGCGGCCACCGACACGAACGAGGTGTTGGCACCGTTTTCCAGAAGACGCCGCACCAGATAGGCGAGCAGATCGCGATGCCCGCCGACCGGCGCATAGACCCGGCAGGCAGTGCCGGGATAATCCGCGCGCAACGCATCGTAGAGCGCCTCCCCCATGCCGTGCAGCCGCTGGAACTCGAGTCCCTCCACGCCGCCGGCGGCTTCGACCACACTCGCGACGGTGAGCGCATTGTGGGTCGCGATTTGCGGGAAGATGTGCGGCCGCGCCGCCAGCAGCCGGCGCGCACAGTCCATGTAGACGAGATCGGTCATCGCCTTGCGCGTGAACACGGGATAATCCGCCAGTCCGCGCTCCTGCGCCCGCTTGATCTCCGTGTCCCAGTAAGCGCCCTTCACCAGACGGATCATGAAGCGGCGCGACAGGGCTTGCGCCAGCGCGATCGTCCAGTCGATCACCGCAGGTGCACGCTTCTGATAGGCCTGCACCGCGAGACCGAAACCGTCCCAGCCCGCGAGCGACGGGTCGGCGGCGACATCGCGGACGATGTCGAGCGACAATTCGAGCCGGTCGGCCTCCTCGGCGTCGATGGTGAAATTCAGATTGTGCGCCTTCGCCTTGCGTGCCAGATCCAGCACCCGCGGCGTCAGTTCGCGCATCACGCGCACCTGCGAGATCGCCTCATAACGCGGATGCAGCGCAGACAGCTTCACCGAGATGCCGGGCCGCTGCGGAAGATCGGGTGCTTCCGCGGACTGGCCGATCGCCTCGATCGCGTTGAAATAGGATTCGAAATAGCGCTCTGCATCGGCGGACGTACGCGCTCCTTCGCCGAGCATGTCGAAGGAATACCGGAATTCCGGACTGTTCTGCGCGCGCGACAGCGCCTCCTCGATGGTCTGTCCCAGCACGAAATGCGAGCCGAGCAGACGCATGGCCTGGCGCGCGGCGGTGCGCACCGCCGGAAGCCCCAGACGCTTCGCCAGACTTTCGAGGATGTTTTCCGGCGTCTCGCCCGGCTGGATCAGCCGCGCGGTGACGCCGAGCGTCCAGGCCGAGGCGGACACAAGCAGGGCGTCGGATTTCAGGTCGGGGTGCGACCAGTCTCCGGCCGCCAGCTTGTCCTCGATCAGACGGTCGGTTGTGGCGGCGTCGGGCACCCGCAGCAGCGCCTCCGCCAGCACCATCAGCGCCAGTCCTTCCTTAGTGGACAGCGAATAGGCATGGAGAAAATCCTCGATCCCGCCGAGCCCGCCGCGGCGTTCGCGGATCGCCGCCACCAGCCGCCAGGTCAGTGCGTCGATGCGCGCTTCGGAGCCGGACACGCCCGAGAGGGGCGTGAGCAAGCGCGCGGCGATGGCCTCATCGGCTTCCGCATAAGGCGCGCGGAACGCTGGAGTTTTGGGTGGCATCTCGATCCGGCCTCGAATATTGTTTGCACTATGTTATTCGCTAATATGTTGCGATGCGAATGCATTTTCATAATAAATGTAGTCGTAATCACTAATCTGATTTGAAAATTTGGTGAATTACATGGGCGACAAGCTGGATCAGCTCGACCGCAAGGTTCTGACCGTTCTGCAGGATGACGGCCGCATTTCCCTGGTCGATCTTGCGGACAAGATCGGGCTGTCGCCGACCGCGGCCACCGAACGGGTCAAGCGCCTGACGCGCGACGGCTACATCCTGGGTTACAGCGCCCGGCTGAACGCGGACCTCTTGGAGCGCGGTCTTCTGGTGTTCATCGAGGTCAAGCTGGACCGCACCACGCCGGACGTCTTTGAGCGGTTCGCGCAGGCGGTCGCTCACGCGCCGGAAGTTCTGGAATGCCACATGGTGGCCGGCGGTTTCGACTATCTGATCAAGACGCGTGTGGCCGACATGTCCGCCTACCGCCGGTTTCTCGGGGACGTCCTATTGTCCCTGCCGGGCGTCCGCGAGACCCACACCTTCGCGGTGATGGAAGAAGTGAAGAACACCTCCGCCCTGCCGGTCTGATATCCGCCGGATAGATACGCTGCTCGATCGCGCGGCACACTGCCGCGCGGGTGTGCAGACACGCCCCGAAACTACGTCGCTACCTTGCACTTTCTGGCGGCATGTTCTTTGCTGATAGGCAGAGAATGAGAGAACGATATTTCACCCCTGGCGGCCGCAGCCCGGCTCCGGGCGCCCCATCGGAAAGGACAGAGAGATGAGTGCTGTTGCTGTGATCCGCCGGACAGGCCTGTTGGCCGCCGCCCTCGGAACCCTGGTGCTGGGCGGTGCCGCTCATGCCCAGACGCCCGTGAAATTCACGCTCGACTGGAAATTCGAAGGCCCCGCGGCACCCTTCACGGTTGCCATCGACAAGGGTTACTTCAAGGCCGAAGGCCTCGACGTGACCATCGACACCGCGGGCGGCTCGCTCGAGCCGCTGAACCGCCTCGCCTCCGGCACTTACGACATCGGCTTCGGCGACATCAATTCGCTGATCAAGTTCCGCGACGCCAATCCCGGCACACCGATCAAGGCCATCTTCATGGTCTACAACAAGCCGCCTTTCTCGATCGTCGGCCGCAAGAGCCGCGGCGTGACCAAGCCGAAGGATCTCGAAGGCAAGAAGCTCGGCGCGCCGGCACCCGACGGCGCCTATGCGCAATGGAAGATCTTCACCCAGGCCAACGGCATCGATGCCTCCAAGGTCACGATCGAGAATGTCGGCTTCCCGGTGCGCGAGCCGATGCTGGCCGCGGGACAGGTCGACGCCATCACCGGCTTCTCGTTCTCGTCTTATATCAACCTGAAGGATCGCGGCGTGCCCGCCGACGACATCACCGTGCTGCTGATGGCCGATTACGGCGTCAATCTCTACGGCAACGCGATCATCGTGAATCCGAAATTCGCCGCCGAGAAGCCGGAGGTGGTCAAGAAGTTCCTGGCCGCCTTCCTCAAGGGCCTGAAAGAGACGGTGAAAAGTCCCGACACGGCGGTCGACTCGGTCATCAAGCGCAACGACGTTGCCAAGAAACCGGTCGAACTCGAGCGTCTGAAAATGGCGCTGAAGGACAACATCGTCACGCCGGAAGTGAAAGCCAACGGCTATGGCGGCGTCGACGCCGCGCGTCTCGACAAGTCGATCGACCAGATCGCCCTGACCTACGAGTTCAAGAATCCGAAGCCGAAAGCGACCGACGTGTTCGACGCCTCGTTCCTGCCGTCCGCCGCCGATCGCAAGATGTAGAGGCGGCTGCGGCGGGAGCCATTCGTGTCCGGTTTCATCGACCTTCACGGGGTGAGCCATCGCTATGGCGGCATCCAGGCCGGTCCTGAAGGCGTCCTCGCCGTCGAGGATTTGACCATTTCCGTCGGCCGCGGCGAATTCGCCGCGGTCGTCGGCCCCTCCGGTTGCGGCAAGTCCACGCTGATGAAGCTGGTGACCGGTCTGCAATTTCCCTATGCCGGCAGCGTCACCGTCGGCGGAGAAAAGGTGAGCCAGCCGGTGAAGATCGCCGGCATGGCGTTCCAGGCGCCGACGCTGCTGCCTTGGCGCACGACACTCGAAAACCTTCTGCTGCCGCTCGAAATCGTGCAGCCGCATCGCAGCGAGTTGCGGCGCAAGAAGTCGGAATATGTCGCGCGCGCCGAAAAGCTTCTCGCCTCTGTCGGGCTCGGCGGTTTTGGCGCGAAATATCCGTGGCAGTTGTCCGGCGGCATGCAGCAGCGCACCTCGCTCTGCCGCGCGCTGATTCACGAACCGCAATTGCTCATGCTCGACGAGCCCTTCGGCGCGCTCGACGCCTTCACCCGCGAGGAATTGTGGTGCGTGATCCGCGACCTGCACGCCGCGCGCAAGATCACGATCGTGCTGGTGACGCATGACCTGCGCGAAGCGGTGTTCCTCGCCGACCGCGTCTTTGTGATGTCATCGCGGCCGGGGCGCATCCTGGTCGAACGCAAGATCGACATTCCGCGCCCGCGCGATCTGGAGGTGACCTTCACCAAGGAATTCCAGGACATCGTGCACGATCTGCGCGGCCACATCGTGCAGGCCCGGCAATGACCCGCGCCAACATGCTGATCCGTCTGGCGCCGTGGCTGTTCACCATCGGCCTTTTCGTGATCTGGGAGGGCGCGGTCCGGATTTTCCAGATTCCGGAATTTTTCCTGCCGCCGCCGACCGCGGTCGCAAAAGCGTTCTACGAATATTGGCCGGCGATCTACCGCAATTCGCTGATCACGCTGGAAGCCACGCTGGTCGGCTTCGCGCTCGCGGTCGGATTCGGCCTGGCGCTGGGTCTCGTCATCGGCTGGTCGCGCACCATTTACGCCGGCATTTATCCGCTGATGATCGGCTTCAACGCTATCCCAAAAGTCGCCGTGGTCCCGATCCTGGTGCTCTGGTTCGGCATCGGCTTCGTGCCAGCCGTGCTGACCGCCTTCCTGATTTCGTTCTTCCCCATTGTCGTGAATGTCGCCACCGGGCTTGCCACCATCGAGCCAGAGCTTGAGGATGTGCTGAAGGCGCTGGGCGCATCAAAGCTCGACATCATGCGCAAGGTCGGCATCCCGCGCTCGCTGCCCTACTTTTTCGGCTCGCTGAAAATCGCGATCACGCTCGCTTTCGTCGGAACGGTTATTTCCGAAAGCATCGCCTCGAATTACGGCATCGGCAATCTGATGCTGCAGGCGCAGGCGCAATTCCAGGTGCCGCTGATCTTCGCCGGCCTCGTGGCGCTCGCGGTGGAAGGCATCGTGATGTACTGGCTGATGGCGATCCTGGAAACGCGCATGACCGGATGGGCGCAGCGCTCCGGCTTCGCGCAGAACTGATCGCTGCGGACCGCTGCTAGCCGATGAGATAGGCCGCCGCCGTCAATGGCGAGGACAATTCGTAGCGGCCGCCCCGCAACAATCGCGGCTTCAGGACCTCCGCGAGAGCCGTGGCCACCTGATCGAGCGCCTGCTGGTCTCCGCCGTCGCGCAGATGGATCGCGCAGGACAGATCGCCCAGTTGCGGGAGCGGACCATCGTCCCACACGACCATGTCGTCGCCAGTGATGCGGCTGCGCGCATAAGGCATGACGCCGAGTCCGGCGCGGACCGCGGCCGAGAGCGCCGAGATGCTCGAGCCCACAAAGACCAGATCATGATCCAGTCCGGCCTGGCTGAGGGCCATCAACGCGACACGATGGAAGGCGCAGATCTCGCCGTAGGAGATCAGCGGGATCGGGTCATTGAGGTCGATATTGGTGTTGCGCCCGCGAACCCAGCCGAGTTCCTCGATCCAGTGATGCCGCGCGTCGTGGGACGGGCCGGTTGTGGTCAGGCTCACCAGGATATCCAGATCGCCCTGTCGCAGGTCGCGCAGCATGGCGTCGAACGGGCCGTTCTTGACCGAAAAGCGGACCTGCGGCCATTGTCGTCGGAATGTCGCCAGGACCGACGGCAGGTACGGGGCCACGAAGTCGCCGGGAACGGCGATCTTGATGGTCTGCATGCGCTCGCGCGGGGTCGACAGCTCCAGGATCTGATCGTTGATTGACAGCATCCGGCGGGCATAATTGACCACCAATTCGCCCATCGGGGTCAGGCTGACGCCGGGCGCGCTCTTGTCGAGGACATCGCCTCCCACAAGCACCTGCAACCGCTTGAGTTGTGCGCTGACGGCGGGCTGGGTAACACCAAGTTGTTGGGCGGCTTTTGTGAAACTTCTCAGATCGACCACGGCGATCAGAGTACGCAACAATTCAGTGGGGATGTTGATCATGCGGGGCGTCGGAACCAAAAGGGTGCATGGAATGCACAGTCTTGCATGTGAGCGGCCCACCAGCGCAAGGCAATCGTTCACAATTCAGTTATTATTTCGGGAGCGACAAAAATAAAATCATCAACAATATCAATTGCTTGACATTTTTGGTTTTGGAACAATGAAAACTTTTATCCCCCAGCTCGAAAATTTATCGGGGAAGTGATTAGGGCACCTCATCATGAGTCTCCTGCGCCTCTATGCCCGCGTCCTTGCCCTGCTCGGGCCCGAAGCCAGACTGGGCTGGTTTCTGGCCCTGGCCAATGTGGCGCTGGCGGCCGCCCAGTTCGCCGAGCCGGTTCTGTTTGGCAAGATCATCGACGCGCTGGCCGGCGCGCAGAAAGCCGACAGCAACCTCACCTTCATCACCCTCACCCCCCTGCTGGCGGCCTGGGTCGGTTTCGGGCTGTTCAGCATCGCCTGCGGCGTGGTGGTGGCGCTCTATGCTGACCGTCTGGCGCATCGCCGGCGGCATGCTGTGCTGACCAGCTATTTCGAGCACGTCCTGCAATTGCCGCTGTCCTTTCACGGTGGAGCGCATTCCGGTCGGCTGATGAAGGTGCTGCTGTCCGGCACCGACGCCTTGTGGAATCTATGGCTCGGATTCTTCCGCGAGCATTTCTCCGGATTCGTGTCGCTCATCATCCTGATCCCGCTGTCGCTCTATCTGAACTGGCGGCTGGCGTTGCTGCTGATCGTGCTGTGCGTGATCTTCGCGGTCCTGACCTCGCTGATCCTGCGCAAGACCGGCGCCATGCAGAACGCGGTCGAGCAATATTATTCCGATCTGGCCGAACGCGCATCGGACACGCTCGGCAATGTCGCGCTGGTGCAGAGCTACGCGCGCGTCGAAGCGGAAGTGACCGCGTTGCGCAATGTGGTGGACCAGTTGCTCAGCGCGCAGATGCCGGTGCTCTCCTGGTGGGCCGTGGTCGCCGTACTGACGCGCGCCTCCACTACCATCACCATGCTGGCGATTTTCCTGGTCGGCACCTGGCTGCATTTCCAGAATCTCGCCACCATCGGCGAGATCGTCATGTTCATGAGCTTCGCCACCATGCTGGTCGGAAAACTCGACCAGACGGTGAGTTTTGTGAACGGCGTGTTCATGGTGGCGCCGCGGCTGAAGGAATTCTTCGATGTGCTCGACACCGAGCCTGCGGTGCATGACCGGCCCGGCGCCATCGATCCCGGCCGGCTGCGCGGCGAGGTGACATTTGACGACGTCTCGTTCTCCTATGACGGCAAACGCCCGGCGGTGGAGGATATTTCCTTCACGGCGCAACCCGGCCAGGTGATCGCACTGGTGGGGCCGACCGGTGCGGGCAAGACCACTGCGCTTGCGCTGCTGCATCGCGTTTTCGACCCGCAATCCGGCGCCGTCATCATTGACGGTCACGACCTGCGCGACATCAGACTGGCCGCGTTGCGCCGGAATATCGGCGTGGTGTTCCAGGAAGTGCTGCTGCTGAATCGCTCGGTGTCGGAAAACCTGTTCATCGGCAAGCCGGACGCCACTGAGGCCGAAATGCGCGAGGCGCTGGCGCGCGCACAGGCGCTCGATTTTGTGGACAGCAAGCCGGAGGGCCTGAATGCGCTGGTCGGCGAACGCGGACGCTTCCTGTCGGGCGGCGAGCGTCAGCGCCTGTCAATCGCGCGCGCGCTGCTGAAAAACCCGCCCATTCTCATTCTAGACGAAGCTACCAGCGCGCTCGACGCTACCACCGAAACCAAGGTGCAGGCCGCGCTGGATGAAGTGATGAAGGACCGTACCACCTTCGTGATCGCGCATCGCCTGTCCACGATCCGCAATGCCACGCTGATCCTCGTGTTCCAGGGCGGCCGTATCGTCGAAAGCGGCAGCTTCGATGAATTGATTGCGCGCGGCGGCGCCTTCGCGGCTTTGGCCAAGGCGCAATTCCTGACATCCGACAAGAAGCCGACGGATACGCCCGAGCCGCACGCTATTTGATGCGCTCGAGAATGCTGACGTAATTGGCGACCGCGGCGCCGCCCATATTGAAGATACCACCGAGCCGCGCATCCTTGACCTGGATGTCGCCCGCATGGCCGCCAAGCTGCATCGCGGTCAGCACATGCATCGACACGCCGGTCGCACCGATCGGATGGCCTTTCGCCTTCAGGCCGCCGGAGGGATTCACCGGCAGCTTGCCGCCCTTCTGCGTCCAGCCCTCCGCAATGGCGCGCGCGCCCTGTCCTTCCGGCGTCAGTCCCATCGCCTCATATTCGATTAGTTCGGCCACAGTGAAACAGTCATGCGTCTCGACGAATGAGAGATCTGTGATCGCGATGCCGGCCTGCGCCAAAGCCTGTTTCCAGGCCAGCGCGCAGCCTTCGAATTTCAGAATGTCGCGCTTCGCCATCGGCAGGAAATCCTGCACATGCGCCGCGGCGCGGAACGCGATCGCCTTGTCGAGCTGCAAAGCCGTTTCGACATCCGCCAGCACCAGCGCGGCGGCGCCGTCCGATACTGGCGAGCAATCGGTGCGCTTGAGCGGACCGGCGACGAACGGATTCTTGTCGCTTTCGGTGCGGCAGAAATCGTAGCCGAGATCCTTGCGCATCTGGGCATAAGGATTGCCGACGCCGTTCTTGTGGTTCTTGGCCGCGATCATCGCCAGCGCGTCGGACTGGTCGCCGTATTTCTGGAAATAAAGGCCGGCGATCTTTCCGAAAATTCCCGCAAAGCCGCCCTCGATATCGGCCTCGTCCTTCACATAGGAGGCTTTCAGCAGATTCTTGCCGATCTCGGCCGGCGGCGTGCGCGTCATCTGCTCAACCCCGACCACGAGAACGATGCGTGCGCTTCCGGCCGCGATCGCCTTGAGCCCCTGATGCACCGCCGCCGATCCGGTCGCGCAGGCATTCTCGACCCGGGTCGCGCGCTTGAAGCGCAGGTCGGGCGAGGCCTGCAGCACCAGCGAGGCGGTGAAATCCTGCGCCGAAAAGCCGCCGTTGAAATGGCCCAGCACGATCTCGTCCACGTCCCGCGGTTCGACACCGGCATCGGCCAGGGCATCGGTTGCAACGCGGACAATGAGACTTTCGACCGTCTCGGCATCGAGCTTTCCGAACGGACTATGGGCAAATCCCACAATACAGGCGGTCATGAGCGGCTCCCTGTCGTGAACTCTATATGGTTTGGACCGACCTGCCGAACTTTGGTCGCTTTCTTGAGGGAATTATCATCTTCGCGGCGGTAAAAACAGCGCGGTCGGGATTACGCTTTGCTTCCGGCCCAGGTTCGGATTAGGTATTTTCACCCACCGCCACGCTAGGTTCCGCCAGGCCCGCAACAGAAACCGGACCGCTATTGTGACGTTTGCGAACAAGCTGTTCCGCCCCTCCCTTCTGTCCGCGGCCCTGCTCGCCGCCCTCAGTTCCGGACTGGCCCGGCCCGCCGCCGCCGAAGCGCTGCTGCTGATCGAGGCCGACAGCGGCAAGGTGCTGCACGCCGAGAATGCCACCATGCCGTGGTATCCGGCCTCGGTGACCAAGCTGATGACGGCCTATGTCACCCTGCGCGCAGTCAAGGAGCGCCGGCTGACGCTCGACTCCCTTCTCACGGTGTCGGCCAACGCCGCCGCCCAGGCGCCATCCAAAATGGGCTTCAAGCCGGGAACCCAGGTCACCGTCGACAATGCCCTCAAGATGATCATGGTGAAGTCGGCGAACGACGTGTCGGTCGTGCTCGCGGAAGGTGTCTCCGGATCGATCGCGAATTTCGCCGAGGACATGAACCGCGCTGCGCAGCGGCTCGGCATGACGCAGACCACCTATGTCAATCCGAACGGCCTGCCCGCCGACGCCCAGGTCACCTCGGCGCGCGACCAGGCCATTCTCGCGCGCGCGATCCTGAAGGAATTTCCGGAATACGAATTCTATTGGCGGCTGTCGGCGATCAAGTTCGGCAAGCGCGTCATGCGCAACTACAATACGCTGATCGACCGCTATCCCGGCGCCGACGGCATGAAGACCGGCTTCATCTGCGCGTCCGGCTTCAACCTCGTCGCCTCGGCGACCCGCAACGGCAAGCGCCTGATCGCAGTCGTGCTGGGCGCCCCGTCGGGCCCGGTGCGCGCCGTCAAGGCCGCCTCCATGCTGGAGCGCGGCTTCGGCGCCGGCCCCCTGACATGGCTGACGCCGTCGCTCGGCACCGTGGATTCGCTGATGCCGGTGAATGCCGCGCCGCCCAACATGCGCGAGGATATGTGCGGCAAGAAACGCAAGCGTCCGGCCGCCGAGTCCGAGGATGAGGACGACGATTCCGGTCAAGTCCATGCATCCAGCCCGTCGGGCGATCCGAGTTCCGCCCACGCCTTCACGCTCTCGACCCTGCGCACCACCATCGCCAAGCCGTCGTCGCTGATCGGGCCGCTGCAGCCGTCGATGGAGCCCGTCGTGGTGTATGTCGGCCCGAACAAGAACAGGAACCAGCCCGACAGCCAGTTGGCCGGCGCCGCCCCCAAATCGAGGAAAGGTGTCGCGACGGCAGCCGCCGGCGCCGATGCGGCGGCTGCGGTCGCAGCCGTTCCTGCGGCCAGCCCCTCGCGGGCCGGCAATCCTCAGGTCAACGCGCCCGCTTTCGCCGCCGCGCCGCCGGCCTACCCGTCGACATCGACCTTCACGCCGCCGCCCGGTGCGCCGGGCTATGCAACGGGCGGTGTGCCCATGCCGAAACCGCGGCCCCGACTCGCAGCCCAAACGCCGGCGGCAGTTGCGCCCAAGCCCGCGGCGCAGACAACACCCAAGCCCGCGGCGGCCGCGGCGAAGCCTGCGGCACAGGCCGCCGCCAAGCCGGCCGCAAAACCGAAACCGCAGTGACCGCGCCGCCACAACCGCGTCCGCGCGGCCCGGTCGCGCCGATCCCGCTGACATTGCTGACCGGCTTTCTCGGCGCCGGCAAGACGACCCTGCTCAACAAGCTCCTCGGCGATCCCGGGCTCAAGGACACCGCCGTCATCATCAATGAATTCGGCGAGATCCCGCTTGACCATCTGCTGGTCGAGAAGATCGACGACAACATGGTTGTGCTGTCGAGCGGCTGCCTATGCTGCACCCTGCGCGGTGATCTGGTCACCGCGCTCGAGAAACTGCTGCGCGATCTCGACAACGGCCGCGTCACCTTTAATCGCGTGGTGCTGGAGACCACTGGCCTCGCCGATCCCGCACCACTGCTGCAGACGCTGATGTCGCATCCCTATCTGGTTTTGCGGTTTCGCCTCGACGGCGTCGTCACATTGGTGGACGCCGTGAACGGCCTGTCCACGCTGGACGAGCATTCCGAGGCGGTGAAGCAGGCCGCGGTCGCCGACCGCATCGTGCTCACCAAGACCGACCTTATCGACAATCCCGCGCGGCAGCAGAACCGCGACCGCCTGCTCGCGCGCTTGCATGCGCTCAATCCGGCCGCGCCCGTGCTCGACGCCGCAACCGGCGAGGCGGTGCCCGCCCGCCTGCTCGATTGCGGGCTCTACGATCCGGCCCGGAAGATTCCCGATGTCGGCCGCTGGCTGGCGGACGAGGCCTATGCCGAAGCCGAGGCGCGGCATCACCACGGACATGACCACGGCCATCATCATCACGACGTGAACCGCCATGACGACCGGGTGCGGGCCTTCACGCTGGCGAGCGAGGACCCGATCGCGGCGGCGACCTTCGACCTGTTCCTGGAACTGCTGAAATCGGTCCATGGACCCGGCCTGTTGCGGGTGAAGGGTGTGGTCAACATCGCCGAGACTCCGGACCAGCCCATCGTCATTCACGGCGTGCAGCATGTCTTTCACCCGACCGCCCAGCTTGCCGCCTGGCCGGACGCCGACCGCCGCACACGCATGGTGTTCATCGTCCGCGACATTGAGCCGCGCGTGATCCGCGAACTGTTCGATGCCTTTCTCGGCCGGCTGAATGTCGATCAGCCGGACCGCGCGGCGCTTGCCGACAACCCGCTCGTTCCCTTCGGCGGCATCGACCGCTAAGGCACGTCTCGCCCCTTGCGAGCGGGGCGCGACTCTTTAATGGTAGGGCTGTCTTTCCGGGGCCGGTGATGGGCTTTTTCAGCCAGTTGATGGGCGACTTTGTCTTCATCCGCGGCGCCCTGCGCTCCCTGCGGATGACGACCCATATCGCGAAAAACCCTTCCCGCATCTTTCCGAATGTGATGGAAGAGCTTGCCGCGCGCCACGGCGACGCGCCCGCCCTGTTGTCCAGCCGCGAGAATTTCAGCTACCGCGGCCTGTTCGAGCGTTCCAACCGCTATTCGCGCTGGGCGCTGCGCGAGGGCATTCGGAAGGACGACGCCATCTGCCTGCTGATGCCAAACCGGCCGGAATATGCAGCGATTTGGCTCGGCGTCACGCGCACCGGCGGGGTGACGGCGCTGCTCAATACCAATCTGGTCGGCCCCTCGCTCATCCATTGCATCGACGTGGTCGGCGCCAAGCACATTATCGTGGCGGCCGAACTGTTCGACATCTTCAAGGCGGTGCAGCCCTTGCTGAAGAGCGCACCAAAGGTCTGGCTGCATGGCGAGACGGGCGAAGACCATCCGCGCATCGACCGCGACATCGAAACGCTTCCGGGTCACGCGCTCACGCCGTCCGAGCGCCGGCCGGTCACGATCGAGGATCACGCACTTTATATTTACACCTCCGGCACGACCGGCCTGCCAAAGGCCGCCAATGTCAATCACTATCGTGTCATGCTGGCGAGCTACGGCTTTGCCGGCGTGATGAATACGGCTTCGTCCGATCGGATGTATAACTGCTTGCCGATGTATCACACCGTCGGCGGGCTCTGCGCGATCGGCTCATTGCTGGTGAATGGCGGCTCGGTAGTGATCCGCGAGAAATTCTCGGCGCGCGAGTTCTGGGACGACATCGTGCGGAACGACTGCACGATGATGCAATATATCGGCGAATTGTGCCGCTACCTGATCAATTCGCCGCCCAATCCCAATGAAACCAAGCACCGCCTTCGCATCGCCTGTGGCAACGGCCTGCGCCCGGACATCTGGGAGGACTTCAAGCGGCGCTTTCGCATTCCGCTGATCCTCGAATTCTACGCGGCGACCGAGGGCAACGTGATGATGTTCAATTTCGAGGGCAAGTCCGGCGCCATCGGCCGCCTGCCCTGGTTCATTGAAAGCCGTTTCCCCACCGCCCTGGTGCGTTTCGACGTGGAAAAGGAGCAACCGATCCGCAACGAGAAGGGTTTCTGCATGGTCTGCGCGCCGGACGAGATTGGCGAAGCGATCGGCAAGATCGTCAACGATCCGGAAAAGCCGAGCGGCCGGTTCGAGGGCTATGCCCGCAGCGAGGAAAGCGAAAAGAAGATCCTGCGCGACGTCTTTAAAAAGGGCGACGCCTGGTTTCGCACCGGCGACTTGATGCGCAAGGACAAGAATGGTTACTTCTATTTCGTCGACCGCATCGGCGATACGTTCCGCTGGAAGGGCGAAAATGTCTCGACCACAGAAGTCGCGGAGGCCGTCAACGCGTTCGCTGGAATCACCGACACCAACATCTATGGCGTCCACGTTCCCGGCCATGAGGGCCGCGCCGGCATGGCAGCGATCGTCTGCGAGAGCGAGTGCGATCTCGGCAAGCTGCATCATCATCTTCAGACCGCGCTGCCGGATTATGCCCGTCCGCTATTCCTGCGCATCCGCAAGAACATCGACATGACCACCACCTTCAAGCAGAAGAAGGTCGATCTGGTGAAGCAGGGCTTCGACCCCTCGCAGACCCAGGATCCGCTTTATTTGAACGATCTGAGGGCGGGCTGTTTCCGTCCGCTCGACACGGCGCTGCATGAGCGTATCGAGTCCGGACAGATCCGCATCTGACCAAGGGCAGCCCTGTGAGCGATGTCGCAACACCCGACGCCATCGTGACGTTCTGGCGCGAGGCCGGACCGGACCAATGGTTTAGCAAGAGCGACAGCCTCGACGCGGAGATCAGGGCGCGTTTTCTGCCGGCCTATGAAGCGGCGGCGGCGGGGCAGCTCGGTGCGTGGGAAGACAATGCACACGGCACGCTCGCGCTGCTCCTCGTTCTCGACCAGTTCCCGCGCAACATGTTCCGCGGCGACGCCCGGACCTTCGCGGCTGACCCGATGGCGCGCGCCATTGCCGCCCGCGCGCTGGAGCGCGGGTTTGATCGCGCGGTCGACGCCGAGATGCGCTCGTTCTTGTATCTGCCCTTCATGCATTCGGAAGAGCTGGCCGATCAGGAGCGTTGCCTCGCACTCTATCGCGAACTCGGCAATGCGGACGGATTGAAATATGCCGAGATCCACGCCGACATCATCCGGCGCTTCGGCCGCTTCCCGCATCGCAACGCCGTGCTTGGCCGCGACTCCACGCCTGAGGAGCGGGCCTTTCTCGACAGCGGCGGATTTAGCGGCTAACCCGACGCTCTGGACGCATTGCGACCAATGCCCTAGCGTCTCTGCGACCAACCGCCGCAGGGTTGCCGGGAATTCAAGTTGTTTCAATTGCTTGGGAGGCTCCATGTTGAAGCTCACCGCCGCTGCCGCGGCACTTGCCGCCGCCCTGACGGCGACGCCGGCCTCCGCCCAGACGGACCTGAAGATCATGGCGCCGGCCGGTCCCGGCGGCGGCTGGGACCAGACCGCGCGCGCCATGCAGCAGGCGCTCACATCTTCCAAGCTCGCGCGCAGCGTGCAGGTGACGAACGTGACCGGCGCCGGCGGCAGCGTCGGTCTCGCCCAGCTCATCAACAGCGCCAAGGGCGATCCCAATCAGCTGATGGTCAACGGCTTCGTCATGGTCGGCGCTCTGCTCACCAACAAGTCCGCCGTCAGCCTCAGCCAGGCGACACCGATCGCGCGGCTGACCGAGGAAGTGGAAGTCATCGTCGTGCCGGCCGGGTCGCCGATCAAGACGGCGCAGGATCTCGCGGCGGCGGCGAAGGCCGATCCGGCGAAAGTGACCTGGGCCGGCGGTTCCGCCGGCGGCGTCGACCACATCACCGCCGCGCTGTTCGCGCAGGCGGTCGGCGCCGATGCGACCAAAATCAATTACATTCCGTTTTCCGGCGGCGGTGAATCGCTCGCCGCCATTCTCGGCGGCAAGGTCACCGCCGGCATTTCCGGCTACGGCGAATATGAAGGCCAGATCAAGTCCGGCAAGATGCGGCTGATCGGCGTGACGGCGGCGCAGCGCGTGCCGGGCATCGACGCTCCGACCTTCAGGGAACAGGGCATCGATCTGGTCATCGCCAACTGGCGCTCGGTGATGGCGCCACCCGGAATTTCCGCCGAGCAGAAGCAGGCGCTGGTCGATCTCGTCGGCAAGATGGTGGCGACGGACGCCTGGAAGGAGATCCTGAAACAGAAGGGCTGGGACAACGCCTTTCTCGGCGGCGACGCCTTCACGGAATTTCTGAAACAGGAGCAGACACGCGTGACCGGCGTTCTGAAATCCGTCGGCCTCGTGAAGCCGTGAGCATTCTGGCCACGCTGCGGCGTGCCGACCCTGTCGGGCTCGTTGTGGCGGTCTTGCTGCTGGTCGCGGCGGCGATCATTTTCTGGGACACCTCACAGCTCACCATTTCATCCACCTACGGCCTCGGCCCCAAGACCGTGCCGAATGTGATCGCGACGGGATTGCTGCTGCTCGCAGCCGGCAATGTCGCGATAGCGCTGCGGCGCGATTTTCCGGCCCGCGAGCACGCCGACCCGACCGCGCTGCTGCTGATCCTGGGCGGACTCGTGGCGCTGATGGCGCTGATCGCCGCCGGCGGCGGGTTCATTGCCGCCACCGCCATCCTGTTCGCCTGTACCTCCGCCGCCTTCGGCCGCCGCGCCTTTCTCGCCGATCTCGCGATCGGATTCGCGCTGGGCGCCGTCATCTATCTCGTCTTCGTCAAGCTGCTGACCCTCGGCCTTCCCGCCGGCCCGCTCGAACGGCTGTTGTGAGCTGACCCATGGAGGCCTTCACAGCGCTCGCCCAGGGCATGACGGTTGCGATGCAGCCGATGAACCTGCTGTTTGCGGTGATCGGTGTGCTGCTCGGCACCGCCGTCGGCGTTTTGCCCGGCATCGGACCCGCGCTCACCGTCGCACTGCTGCTGCCGGTCACCTACAAGCTCGATCCCGCGGGATCGCTGATCATGTTCGCCGGCATCTATTACGGCGGCATGTATGGCGGCTCCACCACCGCGATCCTGATCAACACGCCGGGCGAAAGCGCCTCGATGGCGACCGCGCTCGAAGGCAACAGGATGGCAAAGGCCGGCCGCGGCGGGCCGGCGCTGGCGACGGCGGCGATCGGCTCCTTCGTCGCCGGCGGCATCGCGACGCTCGGCATTGCGTTCCTCGCGCCGTGGCTGGTCGAGATCGCGCTCCGCTTCGGGCCGGAAGACTATTTTGCGCTGATGTGCCTCGCCTTCGTGACCGTATCGGCGACCTTCGGCAATTCGCCGATGCGCGGCCTCACCAGCCTGTTCATCGGGCTGACGCTCGGGCTTGTCGGCATCGACAAGCTCACCGGCCAGGCGCGGCTGTCCTTCGGCATTCCCGAATTGCTCGACGGCGTCGAAGTCACCACGCTCGCGGTCGGGTTGTTCGCGGTCGGCGAAGCGCTCTACGTCGCCTCGCGCCACAAGCAGTTTGCGGAAACCATCGAGGCCGTGCGCGGCTCGCTGTGGATGACGAAAGAGGACTGGAAGCGCTCGTGGAAGCCGTGGCTGCGCGGCACCGCCTTCGGATTTCCGATCGGCGCACTCCCGGCGGGCGGCGCGGAGATCCCGACCTTTCTCTCCTATTCGACCGAAAAGCGCCTGACAAAATATCCCGAAGAATTCGGCAAGGGCGCGATCGAAGGTGTTGCGGGTCCGGAAGCCGCCAACAATGCCTCCGCCGCCGGCACGCTGGTGCCGCTGCTGACGCTCGGGCTGCCGACCTCGGCGACGGCGGCGATGATGCTGGCCGGCTTCCAGCAATACGGATTGAATCCGGGTCCGCTGCTCTTCGCCGAAAAGCCCGATCTGGTCTGGGGCCTGATCGCCAGCCTGTTCATCGCCAATGCGATGCTGCTGGTGCTCAACCTGCCGCTGGTCGGATTATGGGTGCGGCTGCTCTCGATCCCGCAGCCCTGGCTCTATGCCGGCATTCTCGCCTTCGCGGTGATGGGAACGCTGGCCGCCAAGCCGTCGATCGTCGAACTGATCATGCTGACGGTCTTCGGCATCATGGGCTTTCTGATGCGGCGTTACGATTATCCCATCGCGCCCGTGGTGATCGGGCTGATCCTCGGGCCGCTGGCGGAAGCCCAGTTGCGCCGCGCGCTGTCGATCAGCCTCGGGGACCCGATGGTGCTGCTGCAAAGCCCGATCTCGGCGACGCTGCTCGCAGTCTCGCTGATGGCGCTGATCGCCCCCTTCATCCTGAAGGGCCTGACAGCCCTGCGCGCGCCCGAAGACTAAGCCCGCAATCCGCGCAGCAAAATCAATGGCTTAGGAATCGTTAACCGGTTCTCAGAACTGAATCTTAAGTCCGCCTTGATAGGTCTGAACCTGCAGGGAACCGCACCCATCAAAAGAACAGAGGGCGCGCAGGCGGAGGCTTTGAGTGGCACTGACCGGACACCATCCGGAAGGCGTGCCGGCGCGTATGTCGCTCGCCGGGCTGTCGGCGCGCGTCAAAAGCTGGCGCACCGGCATGGACGACCGCTCGCTCGCCCGCCGCGCCGCCGGCACGGCGTTCCTGATCCGCATCGTCAGCGCCGCGCTCGCCTATCTCACGCAGATCGCGCTGGCGCGCTGGATGGGCAGTTTCGAATTCGGCATCTACGTCTATGTCTGGACCTGGGTGATGGTGCTGGGCGGCGCGGTCGATCTCGGCCTTGCCTCGTCGGCGCAGCGCTTCATCCCGAATTACGCCGGCAATGGCGCGACCGCGCAATTGCGCGGCTTCCTCTCCGGCAGCCGCTGGCTCGCCTTCGGCATTGCCGTCGTGCTGTCGCTGATCGGACTCGTGGCCGTGCGCCTGCTGGCGCCCTGGCTCGACGATTACACCATCGTTCCGCTCACCATCGCCTGTCTCATCCTGCCGATGTACGGCATCCTGCATGTGCAGGACGGCATCGCGCGCTCCTATAACTGGGTCAATCTCGCGCTCGTCCCGCCCTATCTGATCCGGCAGATGCTGTTGCTGGCGCTGCTAGGCGGCGCCTACCTGCTCGGCTACCAGACCGACGCCACGACCGGCATCGCCGCCGCCGCGATCTCGATCTGGATCACGGCGCTCGGCCAGATGGTCTTTCTCAACCGCAAGCTGGCCGCCGCCATCGGCAAAGGCAGCAAGGTCTATGAAGTCGGCCGCTGGGTGGCGATCTCGCTGCCGATGTTCATGGTCGACGGCCTCTATCTGCTGCTGATGTATGTCGACGTGCTGATGCTCAAGCATTTCCGTTCGCCGGAGGAAATCGCGGTCTATTACGCCGCCGCCAAGACGCTGGCGCTGGTCGCCTTCGTCTATTTCGCGGTGGTCGCGGCCTCGTCCCACAAATTCGCCGAATATTTCGCCGCCGGCGACCGCCCGCGCCTCGCCGCGTTCCTCGCCGATTCCATTCGCTGGACCTTCTGGCCCTCGCTCGCCGCCACCATCGTCATTCTCGCCTGCGGCTGGCCGCTGCTGCGGCTGTTCGGCGAACAATATGTGCAGGGCTACAGCCTGATGTTCGTTCTCGCGATCGGGTTTCTGGCGCGCGCCGCCATCGGTCCCGGCGAGCGCTTTCTCAACATGCTGGGCGAACAGAAAATCTGCGCTGCGATCGTGGCGGCGGCATTCGCCGTCAATCTCGGCGTCGGCCTGCTGCTGATCCCGGCCTTCGGCGGAATGGGCGCGGCGATCTCGACCAGCGCGGCGTTCATCGTCGAATCGCTCCTGATCTTTGTCGCGGCGAAGACGCGGCTCGGCTACCATCTCTTCGTCTTCGGCGGAGCGAAGACGCCGTGACCGCCGTGCTCGCCCCCTCCGCCCGCATCCTGCGCGCCTACTGGCGTCCGCTGTCATCGCTCGCCGCGGTTGCGGACGAGTGGCGCGATCTGGCAAGGCGTGCGTTGCAGCCGAATATTTTCTACGAACCCGATTTTGCGCTTCCCGCAGCGGCAATCTTCGGCGCCGATGCCGGCGCGGTGCTGGTGCGCAGCGGCGACGGCGTGCTGCGCGGATTTTTCCCGGCCCGCCCGGACCCTTACCGCTATGGCCTGATGTCCGGCGTGATCACAGGCTGGACGCACCCCTATGCGCCGCTGGGATTGCCGCTTCTTGATCGCGACCATCCGGCGGACACGCTCAATGCCTGGCTCGATCATGTGTCGGGCGAACAGGGATCGCGTGTCCTGATCATGCCCTATGTGCCGGAGAGCGGCGCCTTTGCATCGGCCCTGCAGGATGTCCTTCGCGATCGCGGCCTGCCAAGCGCAGCCTATGGCAGTCACGCCCGCGCCTGTCTTGAGCCAGGAGATGATCGCGCCGGCTATAGGACGCAGGCCACCAGCGCCAAGCTGCGCAAGGAACTCGGCCGCAAGCGGCGGCGGCTGTCCGATCTCGGCGAGGTCACGCACGATACCGGGTCCGACGCCTTTTCCATTGGAGCATTCCTGCAGGATTTTCTGACGCTCGAAGACAAGGGCTGGAAAGGCCGCGCCGGCACCGCCGCCGCGCAGGATCACGCCGTCCGGGCATTCCTGCAAAGCGCCGTCACCGGCCTTGCGCGCCGCGGACAGGTGCGCGCCGACCGCCTGTCGGTCGCGGGACAGCCGGTCGCGGTCACACTGCTGCTGCGCAGCGGCGTGTCCGCCTGGCTCTGGAAGACCAGTTATGACGAAGATTTCGCCCGTTATTCGCCGGGCGTGCAGCTCGCCGGCGACCTCACCGGCGCGCTGCTGCGGGAGCCAGGCATCGCATCAACCGATTCCTGCGCCACGCCCGATCATCCGATGATCGAGCACCTGTGGCGGGAACGGCTCGCGCTGTCCGACCGGTTGATCGCCCTGCGGCCGGGCGACACTGTCCGCTTCGGCCTCGCCTGCAATCTGGAGACCCTGCGCCGCACCGCCATCGGCGCGGCCAAATCCATCCGCAACACCATCGTCAGACGCGCTGCCGCAGCAGACGGCGGATGATCTTGCCAGTCGTGGTCATCGGCATCTGGTCGATGAATTCGATCTCGCGCGGATATTCGTGCGCCGACAGCCGCTCGCGCACGAAGCCTTGCAACTCCGTCGCCAGCGACACCGACGGCGCATAGCCGCCCTTCAGCACGACAAAGGCTTTCACGATTTCCGTGCGCATCGGGTCCGGCTTGCCGACCGCCGCGGCCAGCGCGACCGCGGGATGGCCGAGCAGGCAATCCTCGATCTCGACCGGCCCGATGCGGTAGCCGGACGACGAGATCACGTCGTCATCGCGGCCGATGAAATGAAAATAGCCGTCCTCGTCGACAATTCCCTGATCGCCGGTCGTCATCCAGTCGCCGGTGAATTTCGCGACGGTGGCCTCGGGCTGCTTCCAGTATTCCAGGAACATCACGGGATTGGGCCGCTTGATAGCGATCTGGCCGAGTTCGCCGGTTTCGACCGGGTGGCCGCTGTCGTCGATCACCGCAACAATGTGTCCCGGCACCGGCTTTCCGATTGCGCCGGGCCGCGACACGCCCAGCATCGCGCAGGAGGACAGCACGAGATTGCATTCGGTCTGTCCGTAGAATTCGTTGATCGTCAGACCGAACGCCTCCCGGCCCCAGTCAAAGGTTTCCGCGCCCAAAGCTTCGCCGCCCGAGCCGATGCTGCGCAGGGCGAGATCGTAGCGGCCGCGCGGACTCTTCACCGAGCGCAGCATCCGCAACGCCGTCGGCGGGATGAAGGCATTGCGCACGCCGGCCCGCGCCATCAGCCAGTAGGCTTCCTCCGGATCGAACTTGTCGAAACGATGCGACACCACCGGCACGCCGAAATGCAGGGACGGCAGGAGCGCGTCGAGCAGCCCGCCGGCCCAGGCCCAGTCCGCCGGGGTCCAGAAACGGTCGCCCGGCTGCGGAAAGAAATCGTGCGGCAACTCGATGCCCGGCAGGTGCCCGAGCAGCACGCGATGCGCATGCAGCGCGCCTTTCGGCTGACCGGTCGTACCGGAAGTGTAGATCATCATAGCCGGATCGTCGGCGGAGGTGTCCACGGCGGTGAAACCGGACGACGCGCGCTGGAGCAAGCCACCAAAATGTTCGACGCCGGTCTGCGCGCCGTCGAGCGACAGCACCAGCGTCAGGTCGGGAAGCTGGTCGCGCAACGCCGCGATCTTGGTCACGCCCTGCGCATTGGTCACCAGAATTTTCGCGCCGGAATTCTGCAACCGGTAGGACAACGCCTCGATTCCGAACAGCAGCGCCAGCGGCAGGGCGACCGCCCCCAGCTTGTAGGTGCCGGCGTGAATCGCGGCCACCTCCGGCGATTGCGGCAGCAGGATCGCGACGCGATCGCCGCGCGCGACGCCATGCGCGCGCAGAACATTGGCAAAGCGGTTGGAGGTCTCCCGCAGCCAGCCGAAGGTGATCTGGTCGGTGCGGCCGTCGCCATGCACATGCAGGATGGCGAGGCGGCCGGGATCCTGCGCCGCCCAGCGGTCGCAGACATCCACGCCGATATTGTAACGCTCCGGCACCTGCCAGCGGAACTGCCGGACCAGTTCGTCGTAAGTGTCGGCGCGGGGAAGCATGCGGGCCGCACGCTAGTGAGAGGGGGCGGCGAGGTCCAGTGGCTTCAGCTGTTGGCGTCGTCGGGCGCGGCCATGATCAGCGCCCAGAATACCTTGTATTTGGTGTTGGGAACGTAAACCGCGGCGATCCCCATTCTGGTGGCGCCGCGCAGCAGCATGTTGGCCTTGTGCGGCGGCGAATCCCGCCAGCCCGAGAAGGCTTCCGCCAGCGTATGATAGCCGGCGCCGATATTCTCCGCGCCGACCTTGGCGTTGTAGCCGGACTTGCGCAGCCGCTCCTTGAAGGGGCCGGCGACGTTGTGGTCGAGCTTGTCGCGGCCAGCCATGGCGCGCGCCTGGGCTTCGGCCATCTTCATCAGTTCCGGCTCGAGCGTGACCGCGCCGAGCCCGTTATTCTGGCGATAGCCGGAAATCATCGAGGCCGCAGCCGCGGCATCGAGCTGGCCGCCGGGCTGCGCCAGGCTGCGATAGAAGGACGGTTGCGAGGGCAGTTGATCGCCGGCGCAGGCGCCCAAGGCCAGCGCCGTTGCGAGCGTTGCAGCGCGCAGGACTGCGCCCGATGGCAGGACAGACATTCTTCCGCAACTCCCGATCCCGGGCCGAACTTGGCCGCAAAAAGATGACCGAACGGTGAAGATGGCACTCAGGACCGGGCTTTTCCCGCGCGGGACTTGCCGGTCTTGGGCTTGTCCGGCGCCGGGCCGGACGGCGCATCGGTACCGCCGCGCAGGCTGACCTCGCGCTGCGGAAAGGGGATCGCGATACCTTCGGCGCGGAAGCGCTCCAGAATGGAGAAATAGAGATCGCTCTTCACGCTCGCGCCGTCGCCGATATTGCGCACAACGCCGCCCAGCTCGAAATTGATCGCGCTGTCCCCGAAGCCGGTGAGAAAGGCGACCGGCGCCGGCGACTGCATCAACTTGGGATGGGCCTTCGCGATCTCCAGCAGGATCTCGCGCACCTTCTCGACGTCACTGTCATAGCCGACGCCGACCTTCACCACGATGCGACTGAAGGTGTTGGCATGGGTCCAGTTCTTCACCACGCCGGTGATGAGTTCGGAATTCGGGATGATGACGCTGGCATTGTCGCCGGTCTCGATCTCGGTCGCGCGCACATGGATGCGCTGCACGCGACCTTCCTCACCCTTGACGTTGATGATGTCGCCGACGCGGATCGGCCGTTCCGCCAGCAGGATCAGACCGGAGATGAAATTCGACACCACTGCCTGCAGGCCGAAGCCGATGCCGATCGACAATGCGCCGGCCACGATCGCGATTTTCTGGAAGTCGAGTCCGAGCTGCGCCAGCGCCAGCACCAGCGCGATGATGACGCCGACATAGCCGAAGATGGTGGAGACGGAATTCTGCAGCCCCGGCTCCAGCGTGGTGCGCGGCAGGAAGCGCGTATTGAGCCAGCCCTGCGCGCCGCGCGTCGCCAGAACGCCGACCAGCAGGATGACGAATGCGGTCAGGATCGCCGTGACCGAGATGGTGACGTCGCCGATGCGGAATCCGAGCGCGGCCTCGCGCACCACGCCGAAGAAGTCGGCGGCGAACATGCCCCACGGCCCAAGCAGCGGCAGCAGCACCACCAGGATCAGCAGCAGGCGGATCACCGCCGACAGCAAGGTCCCGAACAGTTCGACCGAGCGCGGCTTCAGCCCGACGAAACTGGCGACCGCGCGGCCGCGCTGCGTGTTCGCGGTCAGCACCTCGGTGAACAGGGCGTCGGTGAACACCAGCAGCACGTAGAGCGCGCCGATGACGCCGAGCGCGACCAGGAAGCGCCCCGCCAGAAAACCCGCGAAGGCGATGAAACCGGTCGCCAGCGAAATGACGATGCCCGCCACCAGCAGCCAGCCCGCCGCGCGCAGCCATTGCGCCTGACTGACATCGTCGTCGGGCGCGCTGCTCGGGCCGGCCTTGCACAGGAACCGGACCAGCAGGGCCGCGATCAGCGCCGAGAACAGGGCGGAGGTCGCGACCGTGAGCGACACCTGCGCGACGATGGTGCGCTGGATCACGGTGACGAACACCACGACGCCGAGAATGCGCGCCGCCCAGATCAGGGTGTGCGCGATCAGCCGGGCGGTCTCGTCGGTGATCGCCAGCAGCCGCCGGTCGGGTTCTTCGGGCGCGAACAGGCCGACCGCCACACCGCGTCCGAACGACGCCATCGCGACCGCCATCACCAGGCCGAGCGCCATTTCCATGATGCGCGGCGGCACCAGCCCGAATCCGTCTAGCACCAGGATCGCGATGGCGACAACGGCCGGCGTGACCAGCGCGATGCGCAGCAGCGTCATCAACGCCTGGAAGGATTTGCCGAAGCGGCCGTTGAGTGCCGGCCTGAAATCGTGGCGGCGCAGCCAGCGCCCGGCCATCAGCCCGACGGCGCCGAGCGCCAGCAGCGTGAGCGCGGCCGCCGCCATGCTGCCGAGACCGCCATTGGACGCGGCGTAATTCCACCACGACCGCCCAAGGAACGAGAGCGCGCGCAGGTCGTCCGGCACTCCGCGCGCCGCCTGCATCCAGAACGAGGGATCGAGCGCGCTCGAGGCGCGTCCGAACAATTCGCGGGTGAACAGCGCCCGGCGGCGCTCGGTGATGCGTTCGGCGAGATCGTCGGCGCGCAGCATCAGGAGCCGCGCCTGCTTGACGCCGCCGTCCAGCACGCCGCGGCGCTGGGCCAGCCGCGTGCGTTCGGAGGCGAGCGCGGCGTCCTCCGGCTGGGCGCCGGCCGCGGGCGGATCGCCGATCTGCTTGAGACGCGCATCCACGTCGGCCAGCCGGCGGTCCAGCGTCTCGATGGTTTCGCGCAATTCGCCGCGCAGCGGCTCGAGGCTGCCGCGCGTCTGAACGAGGGCCTCGTCGGTCAGGCTCTCACGCTGCAGCGTGGCCTCGAACTGGTCGAGCAGAAGCTTCTGGGTTTCGAGCTGAGAGGCGGTGTCCGGCTGGGCGGTCTGGGCCTGCGGGGATTGCGGCGCCGGCGACTGGGCGATCGCGGCCGGCGCACATATCAGCAGGGCCGCCAGCAGCAGCGGCGCGATGGTTCCTTCGCGCGGAAAAAATCGAATCGGCATGAATCTCCCTGAAGCGGTCTCTCGCCGGGATCAGGTGTTGTCAAGAAAAGAGGCAAAATCGCGGGCTTCCGCGATGAATCGGCGCAAGACGGGCCTCCCGCCGGCGCATTTGTGAAGCCTGCGCCGGGATGGCATAGATTTTCCATGCCGGACGGCGGGGATGCGCGACAGCGGCCCCGCCGCGCCATTTGTATGAGAGACCGACAGATGAATTTGAACGGAAAAATCGCAGTCGTCACTGGCGCCGCCAGCGGCATCGGCAAGGAAATCGCCCGTGTCTATCTCGCAGCGGGTGCCAAGGTCGCCATCGCCGACATCAACCAGCAGGCAGCCGATGCTGTCGCGCAGGAATTGGGCGGCAGCTCCGGACACGCCCTCGGCATCGCCATGGACGTCACCGACGAGGCGCAGGTCGAGGCCGGCATGGCCCAAACGGTCGACGCCTTCGGCGGCATCGACATCCTGGTCAGCAATGCCGGCATCCAGATCGTGGCGCCGCTCGACGAATTCGATTTCGCCGACTGGAAGAAGCTGCTCGCCATTCATCTCGACGGCGCGTTCCTCACCAGCCGCGCCGCGCTCCGGCAAATGTACAGGCAGGGCCGCGGCGGCAACGTCATCCTGATGGGCTCGGTGCATTCCAAGGAGGCCTCGGTGCTGAAGGCGCCCTATGTCACCGCCAAGCACGGCCTGATGGGACTGGCGAAAGTCATCGCCAAGGAAGGCGCCAGGCATCGCGTGCGCGCCAACGTGATCTGCCCCGGCTTCGTGCGCACGCCGCTGGTGGAGAAGCAGATTCCCGAACAGGCAAAGACGCTCGGCATTTCGGAAGACGAGGTCATCAGGAAAGTGATGCTGGGCGGCACGGTGGACGGCGAGTTCTCGACCTTCGAGGATGTCGCGCAGGTCGCTTTATTCTTTGCCGCCTTCGAGACCAACGCGCTGACCGGGCAGTCGCTGAATGTCAGCCACGGCTGGTCGATGACATAAAACTCAGCCGACTGCCGCTTCCTGCACCGGCGCGCCGTGGGTGTGCGGGATCTTGTCGGCGTAGGTCTTCACGAAATCCGACATCGGCGCGTTGTGGCCGGCCGGCGGCTCCAGTGCGTGATCGGTATAGGACTGTACCGCCGGATCGGACCAGACCTTTTTCATGATGCCGCGATAGCGCCGCACCAACCTGAGCCAGCGCACAGCCGTGCGGGTGAAATCGTAGGCGCGCCACGGATAGAAGATCAGCGGGTTGACCACTGGCAGGCCGTGGCGGCGCTGGGTGCGGACCTTGCGGCGCACGAAACCGAATTGCAGCGGATGCACGCCCTCGATCCGCGACGACCCCGAGAACAGCGTGATGGCGTCGATCACCTTGGTCTTGTTGAGGCCGGTCGCCGCCGCGCGGCGCATGATGGTCTCGACATGCGCGTCGGTGTAATAGCGGTCCCAGGCGCCGCGATAGACGCTTTCCCAGGTCTCCTTCGACATGAGCGGATGCGCCGTGCAGGCATGTTCGAGATCGTACTTGTTCATGTCGGGGTCCATCGGGACGCCCTTCATGTAGAGAATTTTGTGGTCCTCGGAGCCCGGCAGCGGGGTGAGATAGAAGAACTCGAGGATGTCGACCGGCAATTCCGCCTTGATGATCTCGATATCGCGCGCGATCGATTCCGGCGTGTCGGTCGGAAAACCGAGGATATAGCCGGCAAACGTCATCACCTTGGCCTTGCGCCAGGCGTGGAACATTTCCTGATATTCCCAGATCTTGTTCTGGCGCTTCTTGGCGCCCATCAGGGATTCCGGGTTGATGTTCTCAAGACCGATGAACACCGCCGTGCAGCCCGCGCGCGCCGCCTTCTCGATGAAGCCGGGAATACGATGGCAGAGCGTGTCGACCTGCAGCAGCAGGCGGATCCTGAAGCCTTCCTTCTCGCGCAGTTCGATCAGCCGGTCGAGGATCGCTTCCCAGTTCTTGTTGCGGGCGTAGTTGTCGTCGGTGATGAAGAAGCGGGTGATGTTCTGCTTGGCGTTGGCACGCACGATCGCTTCCACGTCATCGGCCGTGCGGTAGCGCGACTTGCGGCCCTGCACGTTGATGATGGTGCAGAAGCTGCACTGGAACGGGCATCCCCGGCCGGCGTCAAAACTGGTGTAGTGACCGGCGACCCGGGTCACCACCTTGCGCGGCAGGATCGGAAAGGTGGCGGCCGCCATGTCCGGCATGTCTTTCAGGTAATTATAGACCGGCTGGGGGGTGCCGGAATCCATCTCGCGCAGGAAGCCCGCCATGCGGCCTTCGCTCTCTCCGGCATAGAGAATGACGCCGAGGTCGCGCGCCGCCTTCAGGTCGGGCGGCAGATCCGGCAGCATGGAGATGCAGCCGCTGACATGAAAGCCACCGATCACGACCGGAATGTCCGCGGCGCGGAACTGGCGGGCGAGATCGAGCGCGCGCGGAAACTGGTTGGACTGCACGCCGACCAGCGCGACGAAGCCGGACCCCGCGGCGCGGATCTCGCGGATCGTCTTCTTCACATCGATGATGGTATTGCATTCGTCGAAGGCTTCGATCTCGATATTGACATCGGGACCGAGCACCCTGTCCTGCGCGCATTCGTCCAGCAGCCCATAGACACTGGCAAGACTGTTGGAGGGAATGGTCGAGCGCCACCACTGGATGACATAGCCGTCGGAATCGTAATGCGATGGCTTGATCAGAATGATGCGGAACCTGCGCTTTGCAGGCTGGGCCGGCATGGTCGGGTCCTGGCCCTCGCGGGGCAAGCCTGCGATCTGCGCCATGCCGGCATGACATACGGTTTTCACAGGGCGCGCAAGCGTGAAGGCCGCCCGTTCCGCGGGAACGGTATTGGAGTGGCAGGCTGCGGCCCTGCCGCAGGAAAATGGCGATCCCGGGAAGACTCGAACTTCCGACCTGCGGTTTAGGAAACCGCCGCTCTATCCGGCTGAGCTACGGGACCG
>JALHOD010000025.1 GCA_022843165.1 Pseudorhodoplanes sp. | reverse complement strand
GCTGTCGCCGCTTTCGATCGATTCCAGCCGCCGGGTGTTGCTCTCCACCAGCTGCTGTTTCATGTAGCCCATCTCGACGGCGGCGACTGCGCCGCCCAGCTTGTCGATGCGCGCCAGTTCGTCTTTTGCCTCGCGCTTGAGCTGATCGACCTTTTTCTGCATCTCGATCGAACCGTCGAAGATGTCGCCGTATTCGAGCAGGTCGGTCTCATAGGCGAGGATTTGTTGTGCGCGCAAAGACCATTGCTGGTCGAACGGCCGCGGCAGGCCGAGCGCCTCGTTCCAGGCCGGTAACTGCACCGCGCGGGCGCGCGCCTTTTTCGACAGCGTGACCGCCAGCATTTCCAGCAGGATGCGATAGACGTTGTTTTCCGGCTGCTGCTCGGTCAGGCCGAGCGAGTTCACCTGCACGCCGTAGCGGAACAGGCGCTGTTTGGGATCGTTGATGCCGTAGCGGGTGGCGGTGATCTCGTCCCACAATTCGCAGAAGGCGCGCATCTTGCAGATTTCGGTGATGATGCGCAGTCCCGCGTTCACGAAAAACGAGATTCGTCCGACCACGTCGCCGAACGCTTCGCCCTGCACCTCGCCCGACGCCTTCACCGTGTCGAGCACCGCGATGGCGGTGGCGAGCGCATAACTCAGCTCCTGCACCGGCGTCGCGCCGGCTTCCTGCAGATGATAGGAGCAGACATTCATCGGATTCCATTTCGGCATCTCGGTGGTCGTGAACAGGATCACGTCCTTGATCAGCCGCATGGAGGGCGCGGGCGGAAACACATAGGTTCCGCGCGAGAGATATTCCTTGATGATGTCGTTCTGGGTGGTGCCCTGGAGCAGGTTGCGCGCAACATTCTGCTCGTCGGCGGTGGCGATGTAGAGCGACAGCAGCCACGCCGCCGTCGCGTTGATCGTCATCGACGTGTTCATAGCGTCGAGCGGAATATCCTTGAGCAGCGCGCGCATGTCGCCGATATGCGAGACCGGCACCCCGACCTTGCCGACCTCGCCGGCCGCGAGCGGATGATCGGAATCGTAGCCGGTCTGGGTCGGCAGGTCGAAGGCGATCGACAGGCCGGTCTGGCCTTTCAGCAGATTCTGACGGTACAGCGCGTTCGACTTTTCAGCCGTCGAGTGACCGGCATAGGTGCGGAAAATCCAGGGTTTGTCGCGTTTCGGCTTGTCGACCATTCACTCCGACCCAGACCAGATGCAATCAGCGTTTGATCAATCCGATAATCACCAGAAGGATGACAGCGCCGATCACGGCGTTGATGATGGCCGCGATGATGCCGCCGCCGATCGCGATGCCCAGACGCGGCAGCAGCCAGCCGGCGATGAAGGCGCCGACAATGCCGACGACGATGTTGCCGATGATGCCGAAGCCGTAGCCCTTGACGATGAGACCGGCGAGCCAGCCGGCCACGCCACCCACGATCAGCCAAACGATCAGACTTTCGATCCCCATAACGTCCTCCTCCCCATGATGCGGGAGCACGCTAAAGCCTCGCCCCCGCGGCTTGTTGCATTGCAGCGCGGGAACCATATCCTATTTGATCGCACAAGTCAGCGCCGCCCGGTATTCGCCAAGGTAATGAGATGGCGTATTCATGTTGCCCGTTGCGATGCAACATATTCTGCGGCAGACTTGGTGCAATGCCGTCCCAAGCCGGAGAACGGACATGTCCGCCGTACCCAAACTCAAGGCACTGAAATCACTCTATACGGTGGGCGAAATCCCGCCGCTTGGTCATATTCCCGAGCAGATGCAGGCCTGGGCGATCCGCAAGGAACGCCACGGACCGCCCGAATCCTCGATGCAGATCGAGGTGGTACCGACCTGGCCGATCGGCGAGGACGAGGTGCTGGTGTTCGTGATGGCGGCGGGCGTCAACTATAACGGCATCTGGGCCGGGCTCGGTCAGCCGATCTCGCCACTCGATGTGCACAAGAACCCCTATCACATTGCGGGTTCGGATGCGTCCGGCATCGTCTGGGCGGTCGGCGCCAAGGTGAAGCGCTGGAAGGTCGGCGACGAAGTCATCGTGCATTGCAACCAGGACGACGGCGACGATGAGGAATGCAATGGCGGCGACCCGATGTTCTCGCCCTCGCAGCGCATCTGGGGCTACGAGACGCCGGACGGCTCGTTCGCGCAATTCTGCCGCGTGCAGTCGCGGCAATTGATGCAGAAGCCCAGGCACCTCACCTGGGAAGAAGCGGCCTGCTACACGCTGACGCTGGCCACCGCCTATCGCATGCTGTTCGGACACGCGCCGCATACCCTGAAGCCGGGCGATTATGTGCTGGTCTGGGGCGCGTCCGGCGGGCTTGGCGTGTTCGGCGTGCAGCTTGCGGCTGCCTCCGGCGCAAACGCCATCGGTATCATTTCGGACGAGAGCAAGCGCGATTACGTGATGGGTCTCGGCGCCAAGGGCGTCATCAATCGCAAGGACTTCAATTGCTGGGGCCAGATGCCCACGGTGAACACGCCCGAATACAATGACTGGGTGAAAGAAGCCCGCAAGTTCGGCAAGGCGATCTGGGACATCACCGGCAAGCGGGACGTCGATATCGTGTTCGAGCATCCCGGCGAGGCGACCTTTCCGGTGTCGTGCCTCGTGGTGAAGCGCGGCGGCATGGTGGTGTTCTGCGCCGGCACTTCGGGATTCAACATCACCTTCGACGCGCGCTATGTCTGGATGCGGCAGAAGCGCATCCAGGGCTCGCACTTTGCGCATCTCAAGCAAGCGAGCGCCGCCAACCAGTTCGTGCTCGACCGCCGCATCGATCCCTGCATGAGCGAGGTTTTCGCCTGGGAGCAGATCCCGCTCGCTCATCAGAAGATGTGGAAGAACCAGCATGCGCCCGGCAACATGGCGGTGCTGGTCAATGCGCCGCGTCCGGGCCTGCGCAATTTCGAGGATGTGATCGAGGCGGCGGGCGGCTAATCGGCTGGCTCCAGCTCCTTCCGCTCCCGCATCTTCAGGATCACCGCGTTCAGTTCGCCGCCGTAAATGAAAATCGACGCGGTCAAGTAAAGAAAGACCAGCGCGATCATCGGCGAGGCGAGGCCGGCGTAATAAATGGAATAGGTGAAGGCGAAGTCGGCGAGATAGCGCCCGAATGTGATGCCGGCCACCAGCCAGAGCGCCAGCGTCGCCAGAATGCCGGGCGCGATCTGGCCGAAGCTGCGGCGTCCGGCCGGCAGCCATTTATGCACCACGATCAGCGGAACGATCAGCAGCACGGTGGCGACCGAGAACCGCACAAAGGTGATGACGTCGCCGAACGGTTCGATGCGCGGAAAACGCCGCAGCAGGGTGGTCCAGATCAGCGGCGCCAGCAGAACCAGAAAGGACAGCGCCAGCAGGCCGATGGCCGCCAGAATGACGTAGCCGATGGATTCCAGCCGCAACAGCCACATCGAGCGGGTCTCGATGACGGTGTAGGCGCGGTTCAGTCCGATACGCAGGCTCTCGATGCCGCTGGACGCAAAATAGAGCGCCAGCACAACGCCGACGGTCAGCACCTGGCCTTGCGCGTTGCTCAGAACGTTATGGATCTCGCGGGCGACCGGACCGGCCACCTCTTCCGGCCAGGCTTCCAGCAGGAGATTGGCGGCCTCGTCGGCCAGACCCTGCGAGCCGATCATGCCGGCCAACGCCGTCAGCACCAAGAAGAACGGGAACATCGCCATCAGCGTGGACAGCGCGATATGGCTCGCAATCGCCCAGCCGTCGTCGGCGTTGAACTGCCAGAAGGCGTCAAGCACGACGGTCCACGTTTTCTTCAGAATCAACAACGCCTGCATCCTCCGATCGGGCCCATCATATAGCCGACGATGAAAATGCCGGGAGAGACGAAAAAGCCACAGCCTGCGAAAACGTGAGGCGGTTCAAGCCGCCCGGACCTGCGCGAGGAAGCGCCGCACCTGGCTTTCCAATCCTTCGGCCTCGATGGCCAGCGCGTCCGCCAGCGACTTGACGTCGGTCGATGTTGCGCGCGCATCGGTGATGGCGCTAGCCACGCGGCTCATGGCCTCGGCGCCTGTACGCGCCTCGCCCGAGGCGTTGTTGACGCCTTCGGCGATGGTGGAGACGGCCGAATTCTGCTCCTCGACGGTGACCGCGACGCTGGAGGCGATAGCGGACATGTCCTCGATGATGGCGTTGACCTGTGTGATCGCCTGCGCGGCGTCGGCAGCGGCCGACTGGATGGCGCCGATCTGGCCCGCGATATCCTCGGTGGCGCGCGCAGTTTGTCCAGCGAGCGATTTGACCTCGGAGGCGACCACGGCAAAGCCGCGGCCGGCCTCGCCGGCACGGGCGGCTTCGATGGTCGCATTGAGTGCGAGAAGGTTGGTCTGCCCGGCGATCGCCTGGATCAGGCTGACCACTTCGCCGATGCGGGTGGCGGCTTTCGCCAGTTCCGACATGGTCGTGGTGGTGCGGCGCGCTTCCGCCACGGCCCGGCTCGCCACTTCGGTCGATTTGTGTGCCTGGCTGGAAATCTCGCCGATCGAGGCGGCCAGTTCTTCCACCGAACTCGCGGCGGCGGTGACGTTGCTGGAGGCCGCGCGGACGCGGCTTTCGGCCTGACGGGCCTCGCCCGAGACCGCGTCGGCCGCGCTGTTGAGATTGCCGGAAGCCGCTTCAAGGCGCTCCGCCGCGTCGCGAACCTTGGCCAGCACCTCGTCGATCGACCGCTCGAAGCTGGCAATCGTCGCCGCGATCGTTTCGCTGCGCTGCTCGCGGGCCCGGCTCTGTTCACCCTGGGTGGCGGTCAGGCGTTCGCGTTCGATCATGGTGTCGCGGAACACGATCACGGTGCGCGCCATCTCGCCGATTTCATCGCGCGAACGGGTCGCCGGAATTTTCGCGGACGTGTCACCGGCCGCGAGCCGCTTCATCGCATTGGCGAGGCCGACGAGTGGTCCGGTAATGCTGCGGCCGATCAGCCAGGAAAAGGCCAGTCCGACCAGAACGGCGGCCGCGCCAACCGAAATGATGGTCAGCCTCGTGCGCTTCTGCGACTCGGCCAGTTCGGTGGAGGCACGGCTGGCGCGCTCGACGGCCGCGACAATGATCTCGTCCGCTGCGGGCATCATTTGTTTGGTGTCGAGATCAATCAGGTTCAGGTGCGGCCACAGTCTGTTCGAACTCGCCGACCATGTGGCGAAGGTGTCGGCATAATGCTTGATCTGACTCTCAAGAGTGGACCGCATCTCCGGTGTGCCGTCGATGTTGTCGAACATCTGATTGAAGGCCTTGTATTCTTCAAAGAACATCGTGTGCGCTAGGCCGCTGGTGCGCAGCCTTTGTTCCGCCTCGTAACGGCGCATGGTCAACAGCGAGATCAGGAGCTTCTTTGCGTCCGCCTCGCCGAGCCATGTCATCTTCTCGTTGATGACGCGCTCGACGGCATTTCCCGCATCGCGGATGCTGCGGCGCAGGCCTTCGTCGTCGGTGAAGCCGAGCACGTGCTGTTCTTCGACGACTCTCTGGAAATTGGTCTTGACCTGGTTCAGCCTTTCGTTGAGCCAGGCCAGCCGCGTGCGCTGTTCCTCGTCGATCGATATCTCGATCGCGTGCAGGTTTCGCAGCGCACTCGCATTGGCGTTCTCGAATTCAACGATCATCTCGTTGCTCGGCCGCGCCGCGAAATCGCGTGCGCTGATGCGCATGCTGCCGATGTCTTCCTTGAAATCCCGGCTGGCATCGGCGATGGCCGCCGCTATCTTGAAGCGATCGAAGGCGCTTTCGACGCCCTTTTCGCCGGCGGTGAAGGAATAGCCGTTGGCCAGAAAGCCGACGACCGGGATCAGCGCGATGGCGATGATTCGGGTCCGGACCGACAGCGATGAAATCATCCGCCACAGCGACCAGTGCTGTGTCCCGGCCGGACCGGTGGGTTTGCTCGCTGACGGGGCGCCGTTCATGAGGCTGCCTGGGGAAATGGCATTCACGCCAAAAGAGCCGAAAAAAGTAAAGAATTCAGTAACTACGGCGGGGCGCGCGAAGGTCGTTGCTTTTGTGCAACGCACCATTACTGTCGGGCAAATTCAGCCTTTTTCTCCGCACGAGGTGACGCCCATGCCGCTCGCAACCGCCCGCCAGGACGATGGTGATCAAATCGCCGTGCAGGCGCGGCAGGCGGTCGGCGTGGCCGAGGCTTTGCTGGCCGATGCCACCATTGGCGTCCGCAAGCGCGTGATGGCCGAGGGCGGTCCGGCCGGCCAGCTGTTCGACCGCGAACAGCGCGCCACTCACGGCCTGGCCTGGCTGGCGACCTATGTCGAAGCTTTGCGCCAGTTGGCGTCCTATGCCGAGCGCATGCAGGAGGCCGGCACCTTCGGCGAGGTTGAGGAACTGATCGTCGCCATCGGTCTCGGCGAATATCTGGCGCAGATCGTCGGCGGCATCCCGATGAGCCAGGGCGAGATTGTGCGCCTGTCCGATCTCGGATTGTCCGTTTCAGATGTCGCCGCACGCCTCACGCCCGCGGTCGAAGCCCTGATCGCCGACGGCAACAATGCCGCGCGCCGCGCCCGACTTGTGGCGCTGCTGCGCGAGCATCACGGCGCGACCTTCGGCAATAGCGGCCTGGACGACACGCTGGAAACCATCCGCGAGGAGATGCGCAAATTCGCGCTCAGCGAAGTGATCCCGCATGCGCAGGGCTGGCATCTCGAGAACGAATATATCCCGCTCGATATCATCTCGCACATGTCCGAACTCGGCGTGTTTGGCCTGACCATTCCGGAAGATTTCGGCGGCTTGGCTTTGGGCAAGGAATCGATGTGCGTGGTTTCCGAGGAATTGTCGCGTGGCTATATCGGTGTCGGCTCGCTCGGCACGCGCTCGGAAATCGCCGCCGAGCTTATTCTCGGCAGCGGCACCGAAGACCAGAAGCGCAAATGGCTGCCCAAGCTCGCCTCCGGCGAAATCCTGCCGACCGCTGTCTTTACTGAGCCCAACACAGGCTCCGATCTTGCCTCGCTGAAGACGCGTGCTGTGCGCGAAGGCGATGTCTACAAGGTCTACGGCAACAAGACCTGGATCACCCATCCCGTCCGCGCCGACCTGATGACGCTGCTGGTGCGCACCGATCCGAAGGAAGCCGGCTATCGCGGGCTGTCGATGTTGCTGGCGGAGAAGCCGCGCGGCACCGACGACAATCCGTTCCCGGCGCCCGGCATGTCCGGCACCGAGATCGAAGTGCTCGGCTATCGCGGCATGAAGGAATACGAGATCGCCTTCGACGGCTTCGAGGTTAAGGCGGAAAACCTGCTCGGCGGCATCGAGGGCGCCGGCTTCAAGCAACTGATGCAGACCTTCGAGTCCGCCCGCATCCAGACCGCGGCGCGTGCGGTCGGGGTGGCGCAGGCGGCACTGGATCAGGCGCTGGCCTATGCCCAGCAGCGGTCGCAATTCGCGCGCGCGATCGTGGAATTCCCGCGCGTCGCCGACAAGCTGGCGATGATGGCGGTCGAGGTCACCATTGCGCGCCAGCTCACCTATTTTGCCGCGCGCGAGAAGGATTCCGGACGGCGCTGCGATCTGGAAGCCGGTATGGCTAAATTGCTGGCCGCACGTGTGGCCTGGGCGGCCGCCGACAATGCCGTGCAGGTCCACGGCGGCAATGGTTTCGCTCTGGAATTCCCGGCCTCGCGCATCCTGTGCGATGCCCGCATCCTCAATATTTTCGAGGGCGCGGCCGAAATCCAGGCGCAGGTCATCGCCCGCAGGCTGCTGGACGGCAGCAACTGAACACTCTCTCGTGCGTTGACCTTTCGCAAAGCGCGGCCAAGGCTATAATTGTGGAATGGCCGCCTGCGAGGAGAGTTTTCAATGAAGAAGTTGTCGATTGCGCAAGGCGATTGGGTTGTGGTGTGCGACGGAACAAAGGCACTCATTCTCGAGAACAAGGGTGACGAGAAGTTTCCCAATCTGCGAACCAGGGAAGTGTTCGAACAGAAGAATCCTCCCACGCGCAGCCAGGGCACCGATGCACCGGGGCGGTCCTTTCAGTCATTCGGCAGTGCGCGCAGTTCCATGGAACAGACCGACTGGCACGAACAGGCAGAGCGCGAATTTCTGATTGATCTGGCGGGCCGGCTCGATGCTGCGCTCGGCGCCGGCGACACGACGTCTTTCATTATGGTGGCCCCACCGAAGGCGCTGGGAATTATCCGGCAGGCCTATTCAGCGCAGGTGAAACAGGCCGTGCGGGAGGAACTGCACAAGGATCTCCTGAAAATGCCGGTGCATGAAATCGAGAAGCATCTGGTCGGCGGATAATTTTCAGTTGGCCGCGCGCAGGGCGCGGTCGAGATCGGCGTAGAGATCTTCGGCGTCCTCAAGACCGACCGACAGCCGCAACAGATCGGCCGGGCAGGGCGTGTCCGGTCCCTCGACCGAGGCGCGATGCTCGATCAGGCTTTCGACGCCGCCGAGGGAGGTGGCGCGTTTCCACAATTGCACGCGCGCGGCGGCGCCGATCGCGGCCTGTTCGCCGCCCTTGACGCGGATCGACAGCATCGCGCCATAGCCGCCGGCCATCTGTTTCGCCGCGACGGCATGGCCGGGATGATCGTGACGGCCGGGATAGAAGACCTGCGCGATCGCGGGATGCTTGCCGAGCCAGGTCGAGAGCAGAATCGCGGATTCGGTCTGCGCGCGCACGCGCGTATCGAGAGTGCGCAATCCGCGCAGCAGCAGCCAGGCTTCGAACGGGCCGAGGATGGCGCCATGCTGCGCGCGAACGGCCTGAATGCGTGACCAGTAATCGTCCTCGCGCGCGGTGGCGAGCGCACCGGCGATCACGTCGGAATGCCCGTTGAGATACTTGCTCGCCGAATGCATCACGATGTCGGCGCCGAGCGAGAGCGGACGGGTGAACACCGGTGTCGCGACCGTCGAATCGACGCAGACGGCCGCCCCCGCCTTGTGCGCGATTTCCGACACCGCTGCGATGTCGGTGATGGTCCAGAGCGGATTGCCCGGCGTCTCGATATAGACCAGTCCGGTCTCGCCGGGTTTCACGGCGGCGCGCATGGCGTCGAGATCGGAACTGTCGACAAAATCAATGCGGTGCCCGAAGCGCGTGGCACTCGCCAGCCATTTGCGGAACGCCCAATACATGATCTGCGACGCCACAATGTGCGTCGGTCTGTCGAGTGCGAGAACGACCGCGGTCGAGGCCGCCACGCCGGAACCGAACAGCAGGGCTTGCGGCGCACCTTCCAGTGCGGCGATCACCGCTTCGGCCTGCCGGACGGTGGCATTGTCGGGCCGGCCATAGATGTAACCCGACCGGTATTGATTGTCGGGATCGCGAATATAGGTCGTGGAGACATGGACAGGCGGCACCACGGCCTTGGTGGCAGGATCGCCGGTTCCCATCGCCTGTACGGCCAATGTGCGGGCCTTGAGAGGGGCGGGATCTGTCATGCATTGTCTCCAGGGAATATGCGCGGCCGGAACGCGATCTTTTCGGGCCTTTGTTGGTTATGCCAAGATCGCATGAACTCCTGAAGGGAGAATTGGATGACGACCATGGTCTCGGGCGGAGCGCCGGTACGCCGCTGGCTTTGGCTCGCCTTCTGGCTGGCCTTGTGCCTCGCCGTCGGCATGGTCGGCTCGCTGGTGACCGCGTCGCAAATTCCAACTTGGTATGCGGGATTGGTGAAGCCGGCCTTTAATCCGCCCAACTGGATTTTCGCGCCGGTCTGGACGTTGCTCTACATCATGATGGCGGTGGCGGTCTGGCGGGTCTCGACAAGCGGCGCCGACGCCGAGATGCGCAAGCGCGCGATGCTGGCCTTCCTCGGCCAGCTCGGACTGAATGCGATCTGGTCTCCGGCCTTCTTCGGATTGGAGAGCCCGCGTCTTGCGCTGTTTATCATCTTGGCGCTGCTGTCGGCGCTGGCGCTGACCGCCGCCGCGTTCTGGCGGATCGATCGCATTGCGGGGCTGCTGCTGGTGCCCTATTTCGCATGGGTGGCGTTCGCGACTTTGCTCAATGCCGCGATCGTGGTGCTGAATTGATGGCGCGATAGCGTCCGGCCGGCATTGCTGCTAGGGAAAAACCATGACGAGTGTCTTCTATCATCTTGTGCCCGTCGCCATCGGCGCCGTCGCGATCGTGCTGCTGTTCGGTCTCGTCAACATGATGCGCGGCGGGTCACCCTATACCTCGCAGAAGCTGATGCGGCTGCGGGTCGTGCTGCAATTCGTCGCTCTCGTCGTCATTATGATCACGATCTGGCTGATGGGGAAATAGATGGTCGTCCTCAACCGCATCTACACGCGCACCGGAGACGACGGCACCACCTCGCTCGGTTCCGGCGAACGCCGCAAGAAATACGATCTGCGCGTCACAGCCTACGGCACGCTCGACGAACTCAACGCGGTGGTCGGTCTCGTGCGGCTGCATACGGCGGACGAACCGGCTCTCGACGCCATGCTCTCGCGGATCCAGAACGACCTGTTTGATGTCGAGGCCGATCTTTGCATCGTGGACAAGGGCAAGGGGCCGGGCGGCGCCAAGCTGACGATCACCGATATGCAGGTGACGTGGCTGGAAAGCCAGATCGATCTGCTCAACGAAGGGCTCGCACCGTTGCGGTCCTTCATCCTGCCGGGCGGCACGCCGGTGGCGGCCTATCTGCATCTGGCCCGCACCGTCTGCCGTCGTGCCGAGCGTCTGATGGTGCAGTTGCGCGACCAGCCGGGAGAGAGCCTGACTCCGCAGGCCCTTCAATATGTGAATCGGCTGTCGGACTTCTTTTTCGTGGCCGGTCGTCATGCCAATGACAAGGGTGCGAAGGATGTGCTGTGGGCGCCAGGACAGAACCGCTGAGCCGGAGATAGATCGTGGTCATACCGGTCTATGACGAGAACCACGTCTATCATATATCGCGGCCCTGGTCCGTCTGGCTTCTCGTCGGCTTGAATGTCCTCGTGCTGGCTTATGTCACGCTCCTGCAAAGCGACGCAGCCGTTCTCTTCACCTATGCCCTCGGTCTGGTCCCCGCCTTTATCTCGGGCGCCATGGCAGACGCCCGGCTCGCGCTTTGGCCCTATCTGACGCTGCTGACTTACATGTTCGTGCATGGCAGCTGGGTTCACTTGGCGGCCAATATGATCTTTCTGTGGGTTCTCGGCGACAATATCGAGTCCGCCATCGGCCATGTCTCGTTCGTCGTCTTTTATCTGCTGTGCGGTGTCGCAGGCGGACTTGCGCATGTGGCCGGCATGCCTGCCTCGGCCGTCCCGCTTGTCGGCGCGTCGGGAGCGATTGCGGGCGTGGTCGGGGCCTATCTCCTGCTGCATCCCTGGGCGCGCATCACCGTGCTTGTGCTCGGATTCATGACCTTTACCCTTCAGGCCTATTGGGTGCTCGGCGCTTGGATCGCGTGGCAGGTCGCGAGCGTCATGCTGTTCCAGACCTTCGAAATCTCCTATTGGAGCCATATCGGAGGCTTGCTGGCGGGAGCGGCCCTGATCCTTGTCCTGCGGAAGCCGGGCATTCCGATCCTGCAGTGACAGGCCGTCAGGCGACGCCGACAGGGGAAGGCCGGCTGGATCGACGCAGGACCCATTGATCGTCAATGGGCACGTTGACACCCGCGCATTCCCGCCCTTAGGTAGCCGCCGATTTCGCACCTGCGAAGGATGGGACATGAAGATCCTGGTGCCCGTGAAACGGGTGATCGACTACAACGTCAAAGTCCGCGTCAAATCCGACGGCTCCGGCGTGGAACTCGCCAACGTCAAGATGTCGATGAATCCTTTCGACGAGATCGCCGTCGAAGAGGCGATCCGGCTGAAGGAAGCGGGCAAGGCCACCGAAATCGTCTGCGTGTCGATCGGACCGGCGCAGGCCGCCGAGACCATCCGCACCGGACTCGCCATGGGCGCCGACCGCGGCATCCTGGTGAAGACCGACGCCGCGGTCGAGCCGCTAGCGGTCGCCAAAATCCTCAGGGCCATTGTCGATGAAGAGAAGCCCGGCCTTGTCATCATGGGCAAGCAGGCAATCGACGACGACAGCAACCAGACCGGCCAGATGCTGGCGGCGTTGCTCGGCTGGCCGCAGGGCACCTTCGCCTCGAAGGTCGTGATCGAGGGCAATGATGTCTCGGTGACGCGCGAGGTCGATGGCGGCCTGCAGACCGTGAAGCTGAAAGGCCCGGCCATCGTGACCACAGATTTGCGCCTGAACGAGCCGCGCTATGCCAGCCTGCCCAACATCATGAAGGCCAAGAAAAAGCCGATCGATGAGAAGACGCCGGACAGTTATGGCGTCGATCTTAAGCCGCGGCTGGAAGTACTGAAGACGACGGAACCGGGCGGCCGCAAGGCCGGCGTGAAAGTCGGTTCGGTCGCCGAACTGGTCGAGAAGCTGAAGAACGAAGCGGGGGTTCTCTGACATGGCAACGCTTCTCGTCGCCGAACACGACAACAAGTCTCTCAAGGACGCGACCAGCAAGGCACTCACCGCCGCGAAGGCTATGGGCGGCGATGTCGACATTCTCGTCGCTGGGAAGAATGCAAAGGCGGTTGCCGACGCAGCCGCCAAACTCGACGGCGTGAAGAAGGTGCTGCTGGCGGACGGCGATGCCTACGAGCATGCGCTCGCCGAGCCGCTGGCCGCACTTGTCGTCTCGCTCGCGGGCTCTTATGACGCCATCGTTGCGCCGGCGACCACGACCGGAAAGAATTTCATGCCGCGCGTCGCCGCCCTGCTCGACGTGATGCAGATATCCGACATCGTCAAGGTGATCGCGCCCGACACGTTCGAGCGGCCGATCTATGCCGGCAACGCGCTGCAGACAGTGAAGTCGATCGACAAGAAGAAGGTCATCACGGTGCGCACCTCGACCTTCCAGGCGGCGGGCGAGGGCGGCTCCGCGTCGGTCGAGAACGTGGTTGCTGCTGCCGATCCCGGCATATCCAGCTTCGCCGGCGAGGAATTGTCGAAATCCGACCGTCCCGAACTGACCTCGGCCAAGATCATTATTTCCGGCGGCCGCGCGATGCAGAACCGGGAAAACTTCACCAAATATATCGAGCCGGTGGCCGACAGGCTGGGCGCGGCGATGGGCGCGTCGCGGGCCGCCGTCGATGCCGGCTATGCCCCGAATGACTGGCAGGTGGGGCAAACCGGTAAGGTCGTGGCGCCGGAGCTCTATATCGCGGTAGGCATATCGGGAGCCATCCAGCATCTGGCCGGCATGAAGGATTCCAAGGTCATTGTGGCGATCAACAAGGACGAGGAAGCGCCGATCTTTCAGGTGGCCGATTACGGTCTGGTGGCCGATCTCTATCAGGCCCTGCCCGAACTCGACGCCGAATTGGCCAAGGTCAAGCGGTGATCTTAAGAAAGGCATGAGAGGCTTGCGGTAGCAACTCGCTGCGGATCGGCGTAAAAACGGCGGCCGACGACGCGAACTGGGGTCCTCTGGACGGAACATCATGGCGCAAAGCATTCGAAAAATCGGTGTCATCGGCGCAGGACAGATGGGCAGCGGCATCGCCCAGGTCTGCGCGCTGGCGGACTTCGACGTGAAGGTCAACGATGTATCGCCCGAGCGCATCAAGCAGGCGCTGGCCACGATCAATGGCAATCTGGCGCGTCAGGTCTCCAAACAGGTGATCACGGAGGATCAGCGGCAGACGGCGCTCAAGCGCATCCAGAGCGCGGAGAAGCTCGACGATCTCGGCGACTGCGATTTGGTCATCGAATCCGCCACCGAAAAGGAAGACGTCAAGCGCAGGATCTACGGCGACCTGTGCCCGTCGCTGAAACCGGACGCGATTCTCGCCACCAACACCTCGTCGATCTCGATCACGCGGTTGGCCGCGACCACCGACCGGCCAGAGCGCTTCATCGGCATTCACTTCATGAATCCGGTTCCGCGCATGGAACTGGTCGAGCTTATCCGAGGCATCGCCACCGGCGACCAGACCTTCGAGGCGAGCAAGGAATTCGTCACCAAGCTGCACAAGACGATCGCGGTGTCGGAAGATTTTCCGGCCTTCATCGTCAATCGCATCCTGCTGCCGATGATCAACGAGGCGATCTACACGCTCTACGAAGGCGTCGGCAATGTGGAGGGCATCGACACCGCGATGAAGCTCGGCGCGCATCATCCCATGGGTCCGCTTGAGCTCGCCGATTTCATCGGGCTCGATACCTGCCTGTCGGTGATGCAGGTGCTGCATGACGGTCTCGCCGACACCAAGTATCGCCCGTGTCCGCTGCTGGTGAAATATGTCGAAGCCGGCTGGCTTGGCCGCAAGACCCAGCGCGGCTTCTACGACTATCGCGGCGAAAAGCCGGTGCCGACGCGCTGAGCCGGTAACGTTCCGTTAACCGATTAATCGCCCGGTAAGTTTTTGCTAACGCGCCCCCGGCTATAGTCGGCGCGGAGCACTTTTCCATGGCCGGAATTCAGATCAGGAAGATGGGCTGGATCCGTATGCCGACGGCATGGGAACAGACCATGCAATGGAAGGAAAAGCAGCTGCGCTCCGCCGAGCGTATGGAGAAGCTGAATGCCGCCAATTCCGGCTTCAGCAATGCAGCCCTGAACAATATTTCCGAATCCGGTTCGCTCGCCGTGAAGGCCGCCATCAAGCGCAATCAGGATGTGGCCAAGGCCAAGTTGGCGGCCGCGGAGAAAGCGCAATCCAAGGCGCGGCTTGACGCGCTGTTGTGACCGCCATTCGGGAATTCAGTGAAGTATGAACGTCGCCGCGCTCGCGTCCGCCTTTGCATCCTCCAGCGCCAGCCAGACCCAAATTGCGCTGGGCGCGGCCATGCTGAAGATGAACGCGGAAGCCGCCGGTTCGATCGTGCAGGTTCTGGAAGCCGCGCAGGCCAGCATGCAGGCCGCCGTGGCGCCCGGCATCGGCGGCAATCTCGACATGTCGGTGTGACCGCGCGCAGCGCGTATCCGGTGCCGGCTATTTTTTCAACGCCGCCTCAATGAACTTCACCGCGTCCTCGCTCGCCCATTCGGCGGGGCCGGCCAGTGTCGCCACCTCGCAGCCCTTGCCGTCGACCAGCAACGTGGTCGGCATGCCGAAGGCTTTGCCGAGCGATTTCAGATCCTGGAAAATCTTGGCGGTCGGGTCGGCGTAGTATGTGAGGCCGTTGATGCCGACCTCCTTCAGCCAGGCCTTGGGCTTGTCGGGATCGCGGGTGTCGATGTTCACCGCCACTACCTCGAATCCCGGCCCGCCCAGCTTCTGCTGAAGGGCGTCGAGCGCCGGCATTTCCTTGCGGCAGGGCACGCACCATGTGGCCCACAGGTTGAGCAGCACCAGCCGGTCGTTCCAGTCCGACAATTTACGGTCTTGGCCGGTGGCATCCTTGAAGGTGAGGCCGTTGACCCGCACCGGGCTGGCCGCCGGGGCCAGTGCCGCGATCTCCCCCCTGATCAGCGGTTTCAGCCTGTTAGCCATCTCCGCCGCCGGGCGGCAGACCGGGTCGCCCGCCGCATTGCGTGTCAGGGTGGCTATCCCGTATACCGCCACCAGCCCAAACGCGACGCCGGCCGCGCCGCCCGCCAGGATCACCGCCAGCCGCTTTTTTGCCAGGCTGCGGGCTGTGTCAGGGGTCTGGGACGTCATGGCCGGAAAACCTTCGGTGGAGTGATGAGCAACAAGATGTGGGGCGGACGCTTTGCGTCGGGCCCCGACGCGATCATGGAGGCAATCAACGCCTCGATCGACGTCGACCGGCACCTCTACCGCCAGGACATCGTGGCGAGCAAGGCCCACGCGGCCATGCTGGCTCAGCAAGGCATTATTACGGCGGACGATGCCGCCAAGATTGCTCACGGTCTAGACACGATCCTGTCAGAGATCGAGCAGGGCAAGTTCACCTTCGAGCGCGCGCTGGAAGACATTCACATGAATGTCGAAAGCCGGCTTGCGGCGCTGATCGGCCCGGCCGCCGGGCGGCTGCATACCGCGCGCTCGCGCAACGACCAGGTGGCGACCGATTTCAGGCTCTGGGTGCGCGACACCGTCGATGCGCTGGATCACACGCTGGCCGATTATCAACGCGCGCTGGTCGATAAGGCGCTCGAACATGCCGGCACCGTGATGCCCGGTCTGACGCATCTGCAGACCGCCCAGCCGGTGACCTTCGGGCATCATCTGCTGGCCTATGTCGAGATGGCGGCGCGCGACCGCGGCCGTTTTGCCGACGCGCGTCGGCGGCTGAACGAATCGCCGCTCGGCTCCGCCGCGCTCGCGGGCACGTCGTTCCCGCTCGATCGCGACATGACCGCTAGGGCGCTCGGCTTCGACCGGGCGTCGGCGAACTCGCTCGACGCGGTCTCCGACCGCGACTTCGTGCTTGAGACATTGGCGGCGGCGGTGATCTGCGCCGTGCATCTGTCGCGGCTGGCGGAAGAGATCGTGATCTGGACCTCTCCGCTCACCGGCCTGATGCGGCTGTCCGACAAGTTCACCACCGGCTCCTCGATCATGCCGCAGAAGCGCAATCCCGACGCCGCCGAACTGGTGCGCGCCAAGGCCGGTCGCATCGCCGGGGCGCTGAATGCGCTGGTCATCGTGATGAAGGGTCTGCCGCTCGCCTATCAGAAGGACATGCAGGAGGACAAGGAGGGAGCGATGGACGCCTTCTCCGCGCTCTCGCTGTCGCTTGCGGCGATGACCGGCATGGTGCGCGACATCGTCCCCGACGCGGGCCGCATGAAGAAGGCGGCGGGCGAGGGTTATGCCACCGCCACCGACCTTGCCGACTGGCTGGTGCGCACGCTGAAGATTCCGTTCCGCGATGCCCATCACGTCACCGGCCGGATCGTCGCAGAGGCGGCAAGGTCCGGCACGCCGCTGCACCGGCTGCCGCTCGCAGCGATGCAGGCAGTGGAACCACGCATCACCGATGAGGTGTTTTCGGTGCTGTCGGTCGACCGCTCGGTTAAGAGCCGCACCAGCTATGGCGGCACCGCGCCGAGAAACGTCCGGACGCAGGCCAAAAAATGGCTCAGGAAACTGGAAAAAGAGCACCGCTGACGCGGCGCTCCTGAATTCCCGAAGAAATTTCGCCTTGATTGACCGATCTGATATGGTCCCCGCCGCGCTGAGGAGCCTTGTGTGACCTGTACCAACCGCCCGTTTTCCCGTCTTGCCGTGCTGGCCGCGCTGTGTGCGGCGCTGGCGCTCGGTGCCTGCGGCCGCAAGGGTCCGCTCGATGCCCCGCCCGGGGCGGCCGTGACGAGCCAGCCCGCAGAATCGGGCCAGCAGGGCCAGCAGCAGAATTCCGGGAACAATCTGATTAGCCGCGGTGGCGCGAGCGGGTTGCCGGTGGTGCGGGGCGAAGACAAGCGTATCCCGCTCGACGTCCTGCTCAACTGAGACAGCGATGCATCATTTCGCCTATCGCGACGGCGTTCTGCATGCCGAGGCGGTCAATCTCGTCACGCTCGCCGGCAAGGTCGGCACGCCATTCTATTGCTATTCCACCGCGACGCTTGAGCGTCATTACCGCGTTTTCGCGGAAGCCTTCGCCGACGTTCCCGCGCTGATCTGTTACGCGGTTAAGGCGAATTCCAATCAGGCGGTGATCAGGACTTTTGCGAAGCTTGGCGCCGGCGCCGATGTGGTCTCGGCCGGAGAATTGAAACGCGCCCGCGCCGCCGGAATTCCGGCCAAGAAGATCATGTTCTCCGGCATCGGCAAGACCGCGCAGGAACTCGCGCTGGCGGTCGACGAAGACATTCTGTGCGTGAATGTCGAATCCGAGCCGGAACTGGAACTGCTCTCCGAGATCGCCGCGTCGAAAGGCAAGCGTGTCGACGTGTCGGTGCGGGTCAACCCCGATGTCGATGCCAGGACCCATGCCAAGATTGCGACCGGAAAATCCGAAAACAAGTTCGGCATCCCGATCAGCCGTGCACGCGCGGTCTACGCGCATGCCGCAAAGCTCAAGGGTATCCGCGTGCATGGTGTGGACATGCATATCGGCAGTCAGATCACCGATCTTGTGCCCTTTGCCAATGCCTTCGCCCTGTTGTCGGATTTTGTGCGTGAATTGCGCAGCGACGGCCACGAGATCGAGCATGTCGATCTTGGCGGAGGCCTGGGGATTCCCTATCGCGAGTCCGAGAAGGCGCCGCCGCTGCCGGCGGACTATGCCGACATCGTCAAGCGCGCCACGCGCGATCTCGGCTGCAGGCTGTTTTTCGAGCCGGGGCGCCTGCTCGTCGGCAATGCCGGCATTCTGGTCACGCGGGTGCTCTATGTGAAGCACGGTGAAGCCAAGCATTTCGTCATCGTGGATGCGGCGATGAACGATCTCGTGCGCCCGACCCTGTACGAGGCGCATCATGAAATCTGGCCGGTGGCAGAAACATCCGCGCAGGCGCCGCGGCTGCGTGCTGACGTGGTCGGCCCGGTCTGCGAGACCGGCGACTACCTCGCGCTGGACCGCGATCTGGCGGAACCCAAGCCCGGCGACCTGCTTGCGGTGATGTCGGCGGGCGCCTACGGCGCCGTGCAAGCCGGCACCTACAATACCCGGCCGCTGGTGCCGGAAGTGCTGGTTCATGGCGGCAAATGGTCCCTGGTGCGGCCCCGCCTCGAAGTGGACGCATTGATCGCGCTCGATCGCCTGCCGGACTGGCTGTAGCCCTGCGGCGCGGCATATCTGGCCTGCTCCTTGCTTCGTGATGTGCGGACATTGCAGGCGTGGTAAGCTGATAATATGCAGGAAGCGTGGAGATCCCGGTGAGCGAGACACCGCCCCAAGGCTCTGAAATAGCGAAACATTCCGATCGGAAAACGGGGCCATCCGGGCTGGATCGGGCGGTCGCCCGGGCGCGCAAATCGATTCTCTGGGAGCGGATGTGGCCGCCGCTCGCCGCTCTGGCCACCGTGTTCGGTCTTTTCCTCGCGCTGTCATGGATCGGTATCTGGCTCTGGCTACCGCCGGTCGGACGCGCCGTCGGCGTCGCGCTGTTCGCCGTTCTGGCCCTGGTCGTAGCCTTCCCGTTCATCCGGGTCCGGACGCCCGGCGTGATCGAGGGATTGCGCCGGCTCGATCGCGTCAGCGGTCTGCGCCATCGCCCGGCCACTGCCGTCGCCGACCGTCTGGCGCCCGCGCAGAGCGATCCGATGTCCCAGGCGCTATGGCGTGCGCATCTGGAGCGCGCCCTCGGCGCAGCCCGAAATCTCAAGGCCGGCTGGCCGTCGCCGCGTCTGGTTGTGCGCGATCCCTATGCGCTGCGTGCGCTGGTGCTGGTGCTTCTGGCCGCGAGCTACTTTGCGGCCGGTGGCGACCGCAATCGCCGTATTGCCATGGCCTTTGACTGGCAGGGCGTGGTCGCGCCGGCCAATTACCGTGTCGATGCCTGGGTGACCCCGCCGCCTTACACCGCACGGCCGCCGGTCATCCTGCCAGGACTGCGTCCCGGCGAGCCCGCGCGCGTCACGGCGCCGATCACCGTGCCGACCGGTTCGATCCTGGTGATCCGCGCCACCGGCGTGTCGAATTTCGAGGTCGTGCTGAAAGGCGGGCTCACCGAAGACAAGAGCGAGGCGCAGGCTTCCGCCGTCGCCGGAACCAGCGAGCGCCGCTTCGTGATCGAACATGAGGGCGAAGTCGTGCTGCGCGGGTTGGGTCGCGACGTGTCATGGCCGTTCGCCGCGGTCGCCGATCGCGCGCCCGCGATCGCGCTCAACAAGGATCCGGAGCCGCAACTGCGCGGATCGTTGTTGCTCAATTACAAGATGGACGACGATTACGGCGTGGTCGATGCGCAGGCGTCGTTTACGCGCAAGGAGACGCCGGACAATCAGGGCCGCGTGCCGCGCGCGCTGTATGGCGCTCCCGATTTCGCGCTGGTGCTGCCGCAGGCGCGCACCCGCACCGGCAATGGCCAGACCACAAAAGACATTTCCGATCATCCTTGGGCCGGCGCCGACGTTGTCATGACGCTGGTGGCGCGCGACGAGGGCGGCAATGAAGGCCGCTCCGATCCGCACGAGATGCGGCTGCCGGAACGCCCCTTCAGCAAGCCGATGGCGCGCGCCCTGGTCGAGCAGCGCCGCATTCTGGCGCTCGATGCCGATGCCAAGAGCCGCGTGCTTACCGCGCTCGATGCGCTGGTGATTGCGCCGGAAGTCTTCAAGATCGAGTCGGGCGTCTATCTCGGTCTGCGCTCCATCTACTGGCAATTGTCGCGCGCGCGCACCGACGATGCGCTGCGCGACGTGGTCGTCCGGCTCTGGGACATGGCGCTAACGATCGAGGACGGCAATGTGTCCGAAGCCGAGGCCGCCTTGCGCGCCGCGCAGGAGGCGCTGCGCCAGGCGCTGGAGCGCGGCGCCAGCGACGAGGAGATCAAGAAGCTCACCGACGATCTGCGCGCGGCGCTCGACAAGTTCCTGCAGGCCTTGGCGGAGGAGATGCGGAAAAATCCGCAGCGCCAGGCGCGGCAACTCGATCCCAATACCCGCATGCTGCGCTCGCAGGATCTCAAGAGCATGATCGATCGGCTCGAGGATCTCGCGAAGTCCGGCGCCAAGGACGCCGCACGGCGGCTGCTCGAACAGTTGCAGTCGATGCTCGAGAATTTGCAGATGGCGCGTCCCGGCCAGCAGCAGGACGGCGAGGACGGGGACGACATGATGTCGGCGCTAGACGAGCTCGGCAACATGATCCGCGAACAGCAGCAATTGCGCGACCGCACATTCCGTCAGGGACAGGATCAGCGGCGCGAACGCCAGCGCGGCCAGCAGGGCCAGCGCGGTCAGCAGGGTGAACAGAATTTCGGCGAATTGCGTCAGAACCAGCAAGCCTTGCGCGAGCAATTGCAGAAGCTGCTGGAGCAATTGCGCCAGCGCGGTCTGGGACAGCAGCCGGGCGATCAGGCTGAACAGGGCCAGCCGGGCGATGGCGGCATGCAGCAACTGGGCCGCGCCGGCGACGCCATGGGCGAGGCCGAAGGCTCGCTGGGCGATGGCAATTCCGATGGCGCCGTCGATTCGCAAGGCCGCGCCCTCGAGGCGTTGCGGCGCGGCGCGCAAGGCATGGCGCAGGCGATGCAGCAGCAACAGGGCATGGGGCAGGGACCGGGCCAGCCGGGCCGCACCGGCCAGCAGCGCGCTGGCCAGGAAACCGATCCGCTCGGACGGCCGACCCGCGGCTACAATGACGACGTCACGGTGAAGGTGCCGGGCGAGATCGACGTACAGCGGGCGCGCCGCATTCTTGAGGAACTGCGCCGACGTTTCTCCGATCCCGCGCGCCCGCAGATCGAACTCGATTATCTCGAGCGCCTGCTGCGGGATTTCTGAGAGCTAGTGCACCTTGCGCTCGGTCAGGGCCTCGTTCACGGCCCCGCAGATGGCGGCAAGCGTGAACGGCTTGGTGATCACGTCGTGGATCAGGATATTGAGGCCGTGGGCGCGTTCGCGCTGGTCGGCATAGCCGGTCATCAGCAGGATCGTGAGGCCCGGATAGTCGCGGCTTGCGGTGAGCGCCAGCGCGATCCCGTCCATGATCGGCATGCGGATGTCGGTCAGCAGCAGGTCGAAATGGCCCTTGTCGCGCACCAGCCGGTCGAGCGCGGCCGCGCCGTCGCTGGCGGGGACGACGTCGTGGCCGTCCTGCCGGAGCGCGCGTTCCACGAGGGTGCGCAGCGAGTCTTCATCTTCAGCGAGGAGGATGCGGGCCATCGGCGATTCTCAGCGGAAGCCGGTCATCACATCGCGACGGTTAAAAAAGCGTAAACTGACGTCCTTGCCCTCGACCGGCGGCGAGGCCAGGCGGGAGCGGAACGGGAGCGTCTCGCCGCCCGCCAGCAGGGTCCGGCTCGGCATCATGGTCCAGGTGTAGATTTCCCGGCCGGTGGCGTCGTGGATCGCAAAACGCAACCGCGGCACCTCGACAATGCCCTTGTTGGTGCTGACGATCTTGCCTTCCACCACCATGACCGGCACGCCCTCATGGACGTCGCGCGTGACGCGGATATTCTCGAAATCCAGCCCCCGCAGGTTCACCGGCAACCCGATCGCGGCATAGAACGACGCGGTCTGCGGCGCGTACTGGACCACCAAGTTGCGAGCGGACACCAGCACTAGCACGATGCCGCCCAGCAGAACGATTCCGGTCGCCAGGCTCGGCACGCGGAGCCGCCACCGGCGCCGGTCCAGTTCGGCCTGACGCCGGGCGGCGAGGCTTTCGATGTCTTCGCCCGGCAGGGCGAAGGCGGCCCGGGTCGGCACGCTGGCATCCTCGATCGGCGGAACGATCGAGGGCGAATCCCCCATCATGGCGGGCTCGGCTTGGTCGATAACGGGCACCGCGGCCGCGTCGATATTGTCTCCCGGTATGCCGGGCGCGATTCCGTCCGAGCCGGGGGGCGGGATGTCGAAAGCATTCGTCTCGGGGGCCGGATAGGCGCCGGCGTCAGCGGACATGTCCTGTCCGGGATCGGCTGCGGCCATCTGCGGATCGACCGCGGCGACCATTTCCAGCGCTGGCTCCGGGGCGGTCGCAAACCAGATCGTCTGGCAATTCACGCAACGGACCGAGCGGCCGTCGGCGCCAAGGGACGCCGGCGAGACCTGGTAGGACGCCGCACATTGGGGACAAACGATCAATATCATCGCTACGCCACTGCCTTCTGACCTGAAACCCTAGCAGCGGACCGTTAATGCATCGGAAACCATGAAAGCCGGGATGGTAGGGCGTGGCGGACGCGCCCGGTCTGGCCGCGCTCCCGCAATCCTGTAAAAGTCACAAGGATCGGCGAAAAACGCCCGAATCATCCGGCGGGTGGCGGCCGGCAGAGCAGGAGCGGGGGCTTGGTCCGATTCGAGAATGTGGGATTGCGCTACGGACTGGGGCCGGAGGTGCTGCGCGACCTCAGTTTCCGCATCGCGCCGCACTCTTTCCAGTTTCTCACGGGTCCCTCGGGCGCCGGCAAGACCTCGCTGCTGAAGCTGCTTTATCTGTCGATCAAGCCGACACGAGGGCTGATCACGCTGTTCGGCAACGATATCGCGACGCTGGACAGCGACGATCTCGCGGCATTGCGGCGGCGCATCGGGATCGTGTTCCAGGACTTCCGCCTGCTCGACCACATGACCACCTACGAGAATGTGGCTCTGCCGTTCCGCGTGATGGGTCGCGAGGAGGCGAGCTACCGCTATCAGGTGGTGGAATTGCTGCAATGGGTCGGTCTCGGCGAACGCATGTGGGCGTTGCCGCCGGTCCTGTCGGGCGGCGAGAAGCAGCGTGCGGCCATCGCGCGCGCGGTGATCGCGCGGCCCGAATTGCTGCTGGCCGACGAGCCGACCGGCAACGTCGATCCCAGTCTGGGGCAAAGGCTGCTGCGGCTGTTTGTCGAACTGAACAAGACCGGCACCGCGGTCGTGATCGCGACCCACGATATCGCGCTGATGGACCAATATGACGCGCGCCGCCTCGTGCTTCACGAAGGCCGCCTGCATCTTTACGATTGAGACCGTCATGAGCCATCCGCACGATCATCTTCCGGGCACATCGCAGGGGCCGCCGCGCGGCGCCGCCCTGCATGTCGAGAGCCCGATCGTGCCTAGGGATTCCATCAGCGGCCGCGCGCTGGTGGCGGTGGTGGCGATCATGACCTTTCTGGCGTCGCTTACCACCGGCGCGGTCATGCTGGTGCGGGCGACGGCGAGCGACTGGCAATCGGATGTGGCGCGCGAGATCACGGTGCAGGTGCGGCCGGTAAGCGGCCGGGATGTCGAAGTCGAGGTGAAGCGCGCGGCCGATCTGGTGCGCGGCCATCCCGGAATCTCCGAGGTCAGGGTATTCAGCAAGGAGGAATCGGCGCAATTGCTCGAGCCCTGGCTGGGCAGCGGCGTTGTGCTCGACGACCTGCCGATGCCGCGCATGATCGTGGTCAAGCTGGTGCCCGGTGCGAGTGCGGATCTCGCGGGCCTGCGGCGTCAGCTCGCCGAGCGGGTTGCCGGCGCGACGCTCGATGATCATCGCGGCTGGGTCGACCGCATGCGCGCCATGTCGGGCAGCGCGGTGATCGCCGGGCTTGTCATCCTCGGGCTGATGTTCGCGGCCACCATCCTCTCGGTCACCTTCGCCACCCGCGGCGCGATGGCGGCCAACCGCTCGATCGTGGAGGTGCTGCATCTGATCGGCGCCCGGGATGGCTTCATCGCCGGCCAGTTTCAGCGCCACTTTCTGCTGCTCGGCCTCAAGGGCGGCCTGATCGGCGGCGGCGCCGCCATCCTGCTGTTCCTGATTTTCGGTTCGGGCAGCACGCTGTTCGCCGGCACAGCCTGGGCCGATCAGTTCGAGGCCCTGTTCGGCAGCTTCTCAATCGGGATGACCGGCTACATGGCGATTTTCGCGCAGATCGCGCTGATCGCCGCGATCGCCGCCATCACGTCCCGACGCACCGTCTATCAGACGCTGGACGGGTTCTGAGGAGGTCATGTGTCCGCCGGATTTCGCGCTATGATCGGTCGGGGTTGAACATGCTGGCCACGAGCTCGCAGATCGATAATGGCGCGGGGCAGGGCCCCCGGCGCAGTCGTCTGGTGCGGCTGATCCTTGTCGCCGCGGTCGTGGTCGGCTGCGTCCTGCTCGCTTTCGGGGCGGGGTTCGGCCTGTTCCTCCTGAACGTGCCGCCGCAGGAAATCGCGCTCCAGCGCAATGCCGACGGCATCGTGGTGCTGACGGGCGGCGCGTCCCGCATCGAGGACGCCGTCGAGTTGCTGGCCTCCGGCCGCGGCCGCAGGCTTCTGATCACCGGCGTGCACCGCCTGACCAGCGAGCGCGAGATCGCGCGGCTGAAACCGGAACACAACCGCGCCTTCACCTGCTGCGTGGATCTTGACCGGTCGGCCGTCAACACCATCGGCAACGCCACCGAGACCAAGCGCTGGGCGCATGAGCGCGGCTTCACCTCGCTGATCGTGGTGACGTCGAATTACCATATGCCGCGTGCCATGGCCGAACTCCGGCACCAGCTTCCCGACATTGCGCTAATTCCATTCCCGGTGGTGGCCGACCAGCTGAAGGCGAGCTGGTCGAATGGACCCACAATGCGGCTCCTCTTTCTGGAATATGTGAAGTATATCGTCGCCGTCGCGCGCATGCGGCTGCCCATGTTGATGGCCTGACGGCCCTGTCCTTGTCTGGAATCCCTTCCGTGATCGCCATCCGCTCTCTTCTGTTCAATCTCGCCTTCTATCTGGTGCTGTTAGTCTATCTCATCGTCGCCATGCCGACGTTGCTGCTGCCGCGCCGCGCACTGCTCCGGCTGGTGCGGAACTGGAGCCAGGTCAATCTCGGGCTGTTGCGGCTGATCTGCGGCGTGAAGGCCGAGTTCCGGGGACTTGAGAAAATTCCATCGGGCGCGGTGCTGGTCGCGTCCAAGCATCAGTCGCTTTGGGAGACCTTCGCGCTGATCACGATCTTTGACGACCCGGCCTATGTGCTGAAACGCGAACTGATGTGGATTCCGTTTTTCGGCTGGTGCGCGCGCAAGGCGGAGATGATCCCGGTCGATCGCGGCGCGCGGTCGCAGGCGCTGACCCGCATGACCGAACATGCCAAGGTCGAGGCCGCGCGTGGCCGCCAGATCATCATCTTCCCGGAAGGCACGCGACGCGCGCCCGGCGCCGAACCGAAATACAAGTTCGGCGTCGCGCATCTGTATTCCGAACTGGGCGTTCCCTGCGTGCCGGTGGCGCTGAATTCCGGCCTGTTCTGGCCGCGTCGCTCGTTCATGCGCTATCCGGGAATCGTCCGCGTCGAGATCCTCGATCCGATCGCGCCGGGGCTCGACAAGCCGGAATTTTCGGCGCGCCTGCAGGACAAGATCGAGGCCGCCACCGCGCGGCTGGTGGAGGAAGGCCGGAGCGACCTTGCGGGTCCGCGCTCCCGCTAGCGGGTGTTGACGGCCGCGGCCGTGTGAGCATCATGCACGCCTTTCAGCCGCTCCGCCAGCGCATGGAGTTCGGCATCGCGGCATCCCATGGATTCGAGCGCGTCGACGGTCGCCAGCACATAGTCGCGGTTGGCGCCCGACTGCCCATGGCCCTGCCGGATGTGATGCAGGCGCTGGTCGAGCGTGAGCCGTCCGGCATATTGCGGATGGCCGCGATCCACGATGTAGGTGAGCGCTTCCACGCGGCGCTCGGGCTGGCCGTCGAGCCAGACGCCGCGCAGGGTTTCCCGATACACGGCGGTGACCTGTTCGCGTTGGCGCAGATAGCGGATGGTGCCCGGCCGCTCGGCGGCAGCGACCCGAAAGGCCACGCCGCGGCAGGCGCCGCCGCGATCCAGCCCCAGCACGAGTCCCGGCCGTTCCGGTGTCCCGCGATGTACGAAGGAATAGACGCAGAGCGAGCGGTGCAGGCCGGTCATGCGTGCGGGCCGCTTTTCCACAAACGGAAAATCCGGCCGCCACATCAGCGAGCCATAACCGAACACCCACAAATCCTCGGGAATTTCGTCGATCGGGAGGGTCATGAGACGGAAAAATAGTCCGCAAAAGGCGTTGAGCTTCGGGTAACAGGAAGGATGCTGTTCCTGCAACCGGGCCGACATTCTGCCCAGCTATTCATTGAAACGCCGCATTTAAGGGCCCTCACAGCAATATCTTCTATCGCGGGAATGCCCCATGGATTCTTACAGGATGGACTATCCCGAACCGGCCCGGCGCCGGTCCTGGCCCATTTTGGTCCCACTCCTGATTCTGGTGATTCTCGCGGGCGCCTGGTGCGCGTTCTGGTTCTATGCGGCCGCCCGCGCGAAAGAGACCATCGCCGGCTGGCTGGACCGCGAAGCCAAGGCCAGCCGGCTGTATGCCTGCGCCGAACAGACCATCGGGGGTTTTCCGTTCCGCATCGAGGTGCGCTGCTCCGATCCGCAGGCGGAATTCCGCGCCATGCGTCCGCCGATGGCGCTGCGCGCCGCCGACCTCCTGGTCGCGCTGCAGATCTATCAGCCCAATCTGCTGATTTCGGAATTTTCCGGACCGCTGACCATGGCCGATCCCGGCGAGCCCGCGAAATTCACCGCCAACTGGTCGCTCGGCCGCGCGTCCGTGCGCGGCACGCCGCGCAATCCGGAGCGGGTGTCGCTGGTGTTCGACAATCCGGTGCTCGACCGCAATGATCGCTCCGCGCCCGAGCGCGCGTTTTCCGGCAAGCATGCCGAACTGCACGGCCGCATCGCCTCCGGCACCGTGCGCGACAAGCCGGTGATCGACATTGCCGTGAATCTTGTTGCGGCCATCGCGCCGGCGCTACATCCGCTGGCAGCGCAGCCGTTCGACGCCGACATCGATACCCAGCTTGTCGGGTTGCGGAATTTCGATCCCAAGCCCTGGGTGCAGCGCTTCCGCGAGATCCAGCAGGCGGGCGGTCGTATCGAGGTTCGCAACGCCCGTCTCCGGCAAGGCGACGCGCTCGCGGTCGCCGCGGGCAATCTGGGACTGACCGAAACCGGGCATCTGAACGGCGAATTGCAGGTGACGGTCGCGGGCCTCGATAAGCTGCTGCCGGCGCTCGGTGCCGACCAGCTGGTGCGACCTGACAGCGCCGCCGGCCAGAAGCTGGATTCGGCGCTCAATTCGCTGGATCGCGTCATCCCGGGACTCGGCGGCTTCGCCCGTCAGAAAGCCGGCATCGGCGTCGCCGTCGGCGCGGCCTTGCTTGGCCAGCCGGCGGAACTCGAAGGCCGCAAGGCGGTACGTCTGCCGCTGAAGTTTGTCGACGGCGACATTCAGCTCGGACCGCTCAAGCTCGGAAAAGTGGCGCCGCTGTTCTAGAGCGAGCCCGCATGCAGAGCCTCTCCGACATCGACGCTGAATATGCCCGGCTGAGACAGGAAGCCGAGCTAGGATGGGGCGGTTGAATTTTGATCGGCGCCGCGACGGCTGGATCGAAACCTTCGACTGGCTCCAGGACAACAAACTCATCCCGCCGGCGCCGCGACGGCTTCTTGAACTTGGCTGCGGAAACGGAATGGTGACTCTGGAGGCTGCGCGCCGGGGCTATCGCGTCGACGGCATCGACATTTCAGGCGAGGCGATCGCATGGGCGCAAGAGCGGTCCGCGTCGACGGGGCTTGTGACGTCGTTTCATCGCGGCGATGTGCGCGCGATGCCGATCTTCGCCGCCAGCCTGTTTGATATCGTGATCGACGGAAACTGCCTGCATTGCATTTTCGGCGACGACCGCCGGAAGTGTCTGGAGGAAGTACGCCGGATTTTGCGGCCGGAGGGCGTTTTCGTCGTAAGTACAATGTGCGGAGACCCGAAATCTGACGACGCACGCGCGAAATTCGATTGTGATGCGCGTGCATTGCTGGATCACGGGCGACCGTATCGGACCTTGAAGCCCGGTTCCGAGATTGAAGCCGAAGTCGCGAATGCAGGTTTTCGCGTCGTGAATCACCGCATCAAGGCCAACCCCTGGTGGGATCACCTGACGCTCGTGGTCATGCCACCCTAATCTTCATCCATCGCATAGGGCCGCGCGATCGGCGCGCCCGGGAGAGGGGCGTGCTTGCGGCCGAAATCAGGCGCCGCCGAATCCTGGCCGATGGTGACGATGCCGCGCCGGATGGCGCGCGTGCGCGTGAAATGCTCGAACAGGGCCTCGCCGTCGCCGCGCCTTATCGCGCGCGTCAGCTTGGCCAGATCCTCGTTGAAGGTGCCGAGCATTTCCAGCACCGCGTCCTTGTTGTGCAGGAACACGTCGCGCCACATGGTCGGGTCCGAAGCCGCGATGCGGGTGAAGTCGCGGAAGCCGCCGGCGGAAAAATTCAGCACTTCCGATTCCGTCACCTCGCCGAGCTCATTGGCGGTGCCGACGATGGTATAGGCGATCAGATGCGGCAGATGGCTGGTGATCGCCAGCACCAGATCGTGGTGCTCCGGCGTCATGGTCTGCACCTTGGCGCCAAGCGCTTCCCAGAACGCTTTCAGCTTCTCGGTAGCGGCCTCGTCGCCGTTTTCCACCGGCGTGAGAATGCACCAGCGGTTGACGAACAGTTCGGCGAAGCCGGAATCCGGTCCTGAATTTTCCGTGCCGGCGACCGGATGCGCCGGAATGAAATGTACGCCTTCCGGAATAAACGGCGCCATGTCGCGCACCACCGAAGCCTTGACCGAGCCGACGTCGGAGACGATCGCGCCGGGCTTCAGATGCGGGCCGATCTCCCTGGCCACCGTGCCGCTGGCGCCGACCGGAATCGACACGATGACAAGGTCGGCATCCTTCACCGCTTCGGCATTGGTCTCGGTCACCTGGTCGGCGAATCCGAGTTCGACCACGCGCCGACGGGTTTCCGCCGAGCGCGCGGTGGCGACGATGCCTTTGACCGCGCCCGAGGCGCGTGCTGCGCGCGCGATCGAGCCACCGATCAGGCCGGTGCCGATCAGCGCGAGCTTGCCGACGAGGGGTGTGTCCGTGCTCACGCCGTTCACTTCGACATGAATTCGGCGAGCGTCTTCACCACGAGGCGGTTGGCCTCTTCGGTGCCCACGCTCATGCGCAAGGCGTTCGGCAGGTGATAGGCCTTCACAGCACGCAGCACGCAGCCTTTCGACGTGAGCAGCCTGTCGGCGTCCGCCGCCGTCTTGCCCGGCGTCTCCGGGAAGTGGATCAGCAGGAAGTTGCCGACGCTCGGCGTCACCTTGAGTCCGAGCTTGGAAATCTCGTCGGTCAGCCAGCCCAGCCATTTTTCATTGTGCGCGCGCGCTTTCTCCAGATGAGCGGTATCGGCGAGCGAGGCCGCGCCGGCGGCGATCGCCGGCGCGTTGACGTTGAATGGCCCGCGGATGCGGTTGAGCGCGTCCACGACATGCGCGGGTCCATACAGCCAGCCGAGCCGCAAGGCCGCGAGGCCGTGGATCTTCGAGAAGGTGCGGCACATCACGACATTCTCGGAGGTCGCCACCAGCTCAATGCCGGATTCGTAATCGTTCTTGGTCACGTATTCTGCGTAGGCGGCGTCGAGCACCAGCAGCACATGCGGCGGCAATGCGCGGTGCAGGCGCTTGACTTCGTCGAACGGGACATAGGTGCCGGTCGGATTGTTCGGATTGGCCAGGAACACGATCTTGGTTTTTGGCGTGACCGCCTTGATCATGGCGTCGATATCGGCGGTGAAATTCTTCTCCGCCGCGACCACGGGCTTTGCGCCCGCGCCGAGCGTTGCGATCGGATAGACCAGAAAGCCGTGCGTGGTGTGGATCGCTTCATCCCCGTCGGCGAGATAGGCGCGCGCCAGCAGATTCAGAATGTCGTCGGAACCCGCGCCGCAGACGATACGGTCGGGGTCGAGACCATAGGTGCGCCCGATCGCCTCGCGCAGTTCGGTCGCGGAGCCGTCCGGATAGTCCTCAAGATGCTGCGCGCAATGCCGATATGCCGCGATCGCCTTCGGGCTCGCACCGAGCGGGCTCTCGTTCGACGACAGCTTGAACACCTTGGCGACGCCGGGCGCCGTGCTCTTTCCCGGCACATAGGCCGCGATGTCAAGCACGCCGGGACGCGGCTGTGGACGCAGGGGGGCAGTCATTGCAACACTCCAGGGACTTGAAGATCAGCGGGCGGCCGGATGCGGCTGCCCGCCGCCGGTGACCGTATAGCGGGTCGCGTGGCTTCCGACGAGGGCCGTCGAACGGATCGAGACGCCGGCCTTGACCAGCGCATCGGTGATATCGGCGAGATTCTGGCCTTGCGGTACCGAAATCAGCAAAGCCGCTCCGTCATAGGCGCCGTCCGGCACTGCCACCGCGTCGGCGAGGCCGGCCAGGGTCTTCGCGGCCAATACTTTCGCAACTTTGGCGCTCCAGCCGGAGACCCGCACGCTGTGGACCTGCACTTCGGTCGCCAGCGCATCCGGCGCCGAGCGCGAGATCGCGAAGACCGGCAGCGAGGCCGGATGATCGGGCCGCTCCACGAATGGCAGGCGGGCGATGATCTTGGGCGCAGCGTCGGCTTCCAGCGCCGTCCACCAGGCACCCGCGCCCGCCACGTCCTTGGCCGGCACCAGTCCGAGATCGCCTTTCGACGACGCGATTGCCGCCACCACGCCGGCCGCGCTTTTATGCGGCACGAACGGCACCGTGAATCCGAAATGAAAGCGCGCGCTGTCGCGCATCTCGGGCTCGCCTGCGGTCATGTCGGCATGAACGGAATAAGGCGCCTGCACATGCGTGAAGGTCGCGATGATCACGCGCCAGATGCTCTCCACGGTGTCGAGCGGAAGAATCCCGCGATGGCGCTCCACCAGCTTGCGCATCATCGACGCCTCGCGCGCCGGGCGGAAGGCGGAGCCGGAATCCTGCGTGCCCTTCACCTTGATCAGGTTCTCGATGATCTGGCTGCGCTCGATCAGGAGCTTGTGCATGCCCTCGTCGATGCGATCGATCTCCGCGCGCAGGTCGGCAAGGGAGGGGGCGGGTTTGGGCGGATTCGACATGGCGCGGCTTTACGGGGTTTCTGCAGGCGCAGCGCAGCCTTGATAGGGTGGGCAGGTCCCGAAATCAAAGAAAACATTGACAGAAATGCCCGGCAGCCTACCTAAGACAGCCCCCAGACAGGGGGCGAGCCGGGTTTACGAAGAGTATGGTTGAGGCACATTTAAACGTGGCCCAGGACGCCCCGGGGACCAGCGAGGCCGACAATCCGCGCGAGTCCCTTGTCGTCCACTTCGGCCCCGACAAGCCGCTCAAGCTCGATGCCGGCGTTGAATTGTCGCCCTTCCAGATCGCCTACAAGACCTATGGCACACTCAATTCCGCGCGCTCGAACGCGGTGCTGATCTGCCATGCGCTGACCGGCGACCACCACGTCGCCAGCGTCCACCCGGTCACGAAGAAGAACGGATGGTGGGAGACCATGGTCGGCCCCGGCCGTCCGATCGACACCGAGCGCTATTTCGTGATCTGCGCCAATGTGGTGGGCGCCTGCATGGGCACCACTGGGCCAGCTTCCACCAATCCGAAGACCGGCAAGCCCTGGGGGCTGGAATTTCCGGTTATCACTATCCGCGACATGGTGCGCGCGCAGGCGATGCTGCTCGATCATCTCGGCATCGGCACGCTATTCGCGGTCGCCGGCGGATCGATGGGCGGCATGCAGGTGCTGCAATGGGCGGCGAGCTATCCCGAGCGGGTGTTCGCGGCCTTGCCGGTCGCCTGCGCCACGCGTCATTCGGCACAGAACATCGCCTTCCACGAAGTCGGACGCCAGGCGATCATGGCCGATCCGGAATGGCGCGGCGGCCGCTATCTCATCGAGAACACCAATCCGCGCCGCGGCCTCGCGGTCGCGCGCATGGGCGCGCATATCACCTATCTGTCCGACGCCGCCCTGCATCGAAAATTCGGCCGCAAGTTCCAGGATCGCGAGAATCCGACATTCTCCTTCGATGCCGATTTCGAGGTCGAGAGCTATCTGCGCCATCAGGGCATTTCGTTCGTCGAGCGCTTCGATGCCAATTCCTATCTCTATCTGACGCGCGCGATGGACTATTTCGATCTGGCGGCCGATTACGACGGCATTCTCGCCAACGCGTTCAAGAATTCGCCAACCCGGATCTGCGTCGTCTCCTTCACCTCGGACTGGCTGTTTCCGACCTCCGAGTCGCGCGCCATTGTGCATGCGCTGAATGCGTCGGGCGCGCGCGTCTCATTTGCCGAGATCGTCACCGACAAGGGTCATGACGCATTCCTGCTCGACGAGCCGGAATTGTTCGCCATCGTGCGCGGCTTCCTCGACGGCGCCGCGCATGCGCGCGGCCTCAAGGTGGCACCATGACCTTGCTCGCCCGCCCGCCGCAGCAGCGCGAAGCCAACACCAACCGCATGCCGGGTTCGGCGCGCGTCGATTTGCTCGTGGTCTCGCAGATGGTGGATCACGGCGCACGCGTGCTGGACGTCGGCTGCGGCGATGGCGAGTTGCTGAAGATTCTCACCGAGACGAAAGACGTCGACGGCCGCGGCATCGAGATTTCGCGCGAAGGCGTCAACCAGTGTGTCGCCAAGGGGCTCGCCGTGATCCAGGGCGATGCCGACACCGACCTTGCCGATTATCCGGACGACGCCTTCGACTACGTGATCCTCTCGCAGACCTTGCAGGCGACATGGCAGCCGCGTCAGGTGCTGGAGCACATGCTGCGCATCGGCCATTTTGCCATCGTGTCGTTCCCGAATTTTGGCCACTGGAAGATCCGGCTGAAGCTCCTGTTCCTCGGCCGCATGCCGCGCACCGACAATCTGCCGGACACCTGGTACGACACGCCCAACATCCATTTCTGCACCATCCGCGATTTCCGCCAGCTCTGCGACGAGATCGGCGCCGAGATCGAGACCGCCGTGGCGCTCAACGCCTGGGGCGCGCGGCTGCGCATCAACGTGCCGTGGTGGTTCTGGAACCTGTTCGGGGAACAGGCTGTGTTCCGCCTCTCGCGCGGGCGTTAACCCCTTTTAGAATCATGCGATTCGGCGAATGGCGCACCTGCGTTGCGCGAATACCGGCGGGTTAACGCGCAACAATCGTTCGCTCGTTTCAATGTTGCGAAACATTGCTGCGAATTGACCGCATCGCCGGATTGTCGTCGCATTCTCGCCCCCTTCCACCGTCATCGCGCACCCACGACGCCGCCGCGGCTCGCCACGGCGGCGTCTTCGTGAGTGCCGTTCAGCGGGGGCGCGCTGGCGGCACGCGCGATTCGGATCAACAACATGGGACGAACTGATGAATCTCAGCTCGAAAAAGACCGCCGTATGGGCGGCATGCACTATCGGACTTTGTGGAGCCTTCCTTTTCTCGGCTCCGGCGGAAGCACGCCGCTACAAAAAGAAAATCGTGCGCCCTCAGATGCAGCAACAGGTGATGGCGCAGGCGCCCGGCATGATGGGCGGTGACCGCTTCTCCAACCTGATGCCGGCCTATCAGAATGCGGCGGTGGAGACGCCGCGCCTGTCGCGCGCGGCGCGCAACGCGCAGGCGTCGGCCACCACCGGCGTGGGCAGCTTCGGCGGCTTCGGTGGCGCCGGCATCGTCGCGGAGGCGCGGCGCTATCTCGGCACCAATCCGACCGGCATGGGCGCGCTCTGGTGCGCGCGCTTCATGAACATGGTTCTGGAGCGCTCGGGCAGGCAGGGCACTGGCTCAAACATGGCGAATTCCTTCGCCTCCTATGGCCGGCGTATTTCCGGCCCGCAGGTCGGCGCCATCGCGGTCATGTCGCGCGGCAAGCGCGGCGGCCATGTCGGCGTCGTGTCCGGCATCGACGCATCGGGCAATCCGATCGTCATCTCCGGCAATCACAACAAGCGCGTGGCGGAAGCGACCTATCCGCGCAGCCGCGTCTATGCGTATGTGATGCCGAACTGACGTCCTCGCGACGTCGTTGTCACTCTGACAATCCGAGCTGACCGGAGCCGCAGGCGCGCTTGCACGAGCGCGTCTGCGGCTTCGCATTCTGCGGAGACACTTTGCCGAATTTCCGTCGGGGCGTGAGATCTGCCGCGTGATGGAATCGAAGCGTTACCAACAGCCACATTCGCGAATTGGCAAGCACAGCGTTAGTCCGCTCAGTGTCGGTCCACAATCATAGCCGACAATACGGCACCCACAGCCATGGACGGTGGGCGGCCCCTCATCGGCCGCGAGACGAAAAGAAGCCTTCTTCTCCGCACCGGCTTGAACCTGAACGCAGGGAAGCGAGACTCCCGGCAGCGCCTTGCTGCAGGCTTGACGCGAACTGAAGCCACATAGTGCTGATCCGTCCGCATATTTTGCACAGAATGTTGCGGCAAGAGAATCTGTCTGAGATGCCAAAAATGCGAAAATGGCAATCGCACATACTTGAAGAACCCTGCGCATCGTTTCCTCCATCGGCGGCCAATTCCCAGATATGAATTATGATGCTGACTTGAGATGCCCCCGTTGACATTTCTCATGGATCGGACTATATTCCTGTCACCTCGTCCGCCGAGGGGCGCTGTCATGAGGCGTCGTGAGAGCGGGACGAAGGACGGGATGCGGTGGAGATTCGCCGCATCGCCGTCCTGGACGGCGGCGGGCAATTCCCGCCCTCGGCCGGTGCGGCGCCCGCGGGCGTGGTTCGCAGCCACGCACCCGGGCGGCGTCGGGGCTCCGCCCGAGGCCACTGACGGGCCTCTGCCAGGAGCTGGCTGATGGCAGGAGGCCCCGGTCGGCCTCCGTCAAAAGCGCGGCCCGGCGCCGCAAGGAGTTCGCCGCGATGGCGCGCCGAGAGGCGGCTGCGTTGTTCGCGCAACGCGGCATTATCAGGAACGGCCCTGCGTCTTTCGGCGCGCCGTCCCCCCTCACTTTTTACGTGGCGCGAAATCGGGAACACCCGACGCGCGCGTGAAAAGAGGGACCGAGACTGAAGGCGATCCCGGCGCCTCAAACAATACGGGCGATGACGCGCGCCTTTTCTCCGCCGTTATCGCCGGGCTTGAGCCGGCGATCCCGCTTAGGCGGGCAGTGCATTCCTAAACGAGATGGCCGGGTCAAGCCCGGCCATGACGCAAGATGAAAAGGGGGAGGCTGGACAGATCACTTGTGAATCAGCGTGCCCGCGCCGTGGTCGGTGAACAATTCCAGCAGCACCGCATGCGGCACCTTGCCGTCGAGAATGACAACGCCTTCCACGCCCTGTTCGAGCGCAGTGATGCAGGTCTCCACCTTCGGGATCATGCCGCCGGAAATGGTGCCGTCGGCGATCAGCTTGCGCACGTCGTTGACCGACATTTTCTCGATCAGCTTCTTCGATTTGTCGAGCACGCCGGGCACGTCGGTGAGCAGCAGCAGGCGCTTGGCCTTGAGCGCACCGGCGATATAGCCGGCAAAGGTGTCGGCATTGACGTTGAAGGTCTCGCCGTTCGGGCCGGAGGCGACCGGCGCCAGCACCGGAATGAGTTCGCGGCCGATAATCTGGTCGAGCACGGTGGTGTCGATCTTTTCCGGCTCGCCGACAAACCCAAGATCGACAAGATCGGCGGCGGGCGAGCCGGCCTGCGGGTTGACCTTGCGGGCGATCACCATGTTGCCGTCCTTGCCGGACAGCCCGACGGCCTTGCCGCCGGCCTGGTTGATGTGGCTGACGATCTGCTTGTTGATCGAGCCGGCCAGCACCATCTCGACGATCTCGATGGTTGCGGCGTCGGTTACGCGCAGGCCGCCGGAGAATTGCGACTTGATGCCGAGCCGGTCGAGCATCGCCGCGATCTGCGGTCCGCCGCCATGCACCACGACGGGATTGATCGCGGTCTGCTCCAGCAGGACGATGTCGCGCGCGAACAGCCGGGCGCTTTCCTCCTCGCCCATGGCGTGGCCGCCATACTTGATGACCACGGTTTCCTCGTCATAGCGCTGCATATGCGGCAGAGCTTCCGAGAGAATGCGGGCCTGTTCTTGGGGGCTCGTGGTCATGCGGTCGGTCCTTGCAGCTACGGCGGACCTTTTAGAGCATGATCCCGGAAAGTGGAAACCGGTTTTCCGACAAGATCATGCTCAAGCAAAAGCGGGGTGGGATTCGATGCGCAAGGGGCAGGGCGTTCAGGATCGCAAGGCGGCGAGCGCGGCAATCGCCAGCAATATCCATGCGCCGATCAGGATGGTGCCGCCGGCCGGCGCGGCCATGGGGAACAGCCGGTGTCCGGCATAGGCGCGCAGCACCAAATCGCCGGAAAACAACGCGACACCGCAGATCAGGCCGATCACGGCGACCAGCGCGACCGGGCGCGACAGCAGGCCCTGCGCGATCGCGGCGCAGGCGGCGATGACGGCCGGGGCGTGAAACAGCAGCATCTGGCTCGCGCTTTCGAGCCCGGCGCCGGGCTTGGCATGCGCGCCGGCGGCGGCCAGCACGATCCCCGCGGCTCCCATCACGGCGGCCAGCGCGATCAGGATTTGCAGGATCATGGTTGTGGTCCCCAAGTGAAAGCAGGAAAAGTGGATACCGATTTTCCGTCCGATTTCGCGAAAAAACTAGAGCCGTTCTTTGATCAGCCGGGCGATGGCCGCGCGCAATTCCGGGATGCCCGCGCCCTCGCGCGAGGATGTCGTCAGGATACCCGGAAACACCGCCGCACGCTTCCTGGTCACGGCCTCGATTTCGGTGATGCGCACTTCCAGTTCAGCAGCTTTCGGCTGGTCGCATTTGGTCAGCACGATCTGGTGGCTGACCGCGGCTTGTCCCAGCAGGTCCAGCGTTTCGATGTCGGCGCTTTTCAGGCCGTGACGGGAATCGACCAGCATATAAACGCGGGCGAGATTGGAACGGCCGCGCAGATAGGAATGGATCAGTGCGGTCCAGGCCTTCACCTTTTCCTTCGGCGCCTCGGCATAGCCGTAGCCGGGCATGTCGGCGATACGCAGATCTCCGCCGCTCTCGAAGAAGATGATTTCCTGGGTGCGGCCCGGCGTGTTGGAGGTGCGCGCCAGCGCCTTGCGATTGGTGAGCGCGTTGATCAGGCTCGACTTGCCGACATTGGAGCGGCCGGCAAAGGCGATCTCGATGCCCGTCATCTTGGGCAGCGTCTCCATCGAGCGCGCCGCCCAAGCAAATTGCCAGTCGGCCGCGAACAGCGCGCGGCCGGCTTCCATTTCTCCGCGGGTGAAGTCGGCCGTCATGATGTTGTGCCGGTCAGGAGGCGGGCGGCGCTTTCTTCTTTCCGAACAGCTCTTTGATGTTGTCCCACAACTCGATTTTGGCGCCGTGCTTGCTCATGATGTAAGATTGCTGCAGCACCGAGAGCGTGTTGTTCCAGGCCCAGTAGATCACGAGACCCGCCGGGAAGCTCGCCAGCATGAACGTGAAGATGAGTGGCATCCAGTCGAAGATCATCTTCTGGGTCGGGTCCGGCGGCGACGGGTTGAGCTTCATCTGGAACCACATCGTGACACCCATGATGATCGGCCAGATGCCGAGTGCTAGGAACGACCCTATGGCCACTCCAAGGTACGCCGTTGGTTCAGGCAATAGTCCAAATAGGCTGAATAGGTTAGTCGGATCGGGCGCGGCCAGGTCCTTGATCCAGCCGAAGAACGGCGCATGCCGCATCTCGATGGTGACGAACAGCACCTTGTAGAGCGCGAAGAAGACCGGGATCTGCACCAGGATCGGCAAGCAGCCGGCCAACGGATTGATCTTCTCTTTCTTGTACAGTTCCATCAGCGCCTGCTGCTGCTTGACCTTGTCCTCGGCGTAGCGCTCGCGGATCGCCGTCATTTCCGGCTGCACGGCCTTCATCTTCGCCATCGAAGCGTAAGATTTGTTGGCGAGCGGGAAGAAGACCAGCTTGATGATGACGGTAACGGCGAGGATGGCCAGACCGAAATTGCCGAGATAGCGGAACAGCCAGTCGATCACCCAGAACAGCGGCTTGGTTATGAAATAGAACCAGCCCCAGTCGATCAGGAGTTCGAAACGGTTGAGGCCGAGTGTCTTGTCGTAGTTGTCGACGACGTTGGTTTCCTTGGCGCCGGCGAACAGGCGGGCCTTGGCGGTGCCGGTCGCGCCCGGCGCGATGGTCTGCTGGTCGAGCAGATAATCGGTCTGGAAGGTCTTGAGCGTGCCCAGCGTGCCGGCCGAAAAGCGGGCCTGCAGGTTGGCGGTGTTCTCCGGCAGCAATGTCGCCGCCCAGTATTTGTCGGTGATGCCGAGCCAGGCATTGGTGACCTTGAAGGTCTGCTCTTTTGCTTTCTCGATATCGGAATAGGTGACTTCCTTCAGGCCCTGTTCGCCCAGCACGCCGATCAGGCCTTCATGCAGGATGTAATAGCCGAGCGTCGGCGGCAGACCGTGACGGGAGATCAGCGCATAAGGGAACAGCGAAATCGGTGCGGCGGTCTTGTTCGCGACGCTGTCCTCGATGGTGAAGAGATATTTGTCGTCCACCGTGATGACGCGGCGGAATTCCAGCCCCTCGCCGTTATTGTAGGTCAGCGTGACCGGGCGTCCGACGGCCAGGGGACCGGCGCCTTGCTGGGTCCAGACGGTATCGGCATTCGGCAGTTTCACCTTGGCGCCGCTGCCGGCGACCCAGCCGAATTCCGAATAGAACGGATGTGGCGAGCCTGACGGCGACAGCAAGAAGATTGGCGGCGATTTCGGATCGACGGTCTCGCGGAACTTTACCAGCGCGATGTCGTCGATGCGGGCGCCCTTGAGCGCGATCGAGCCCTTGATGTCGGTGGTGTCGATGGCGACGCGAGGAGAGGCGGCAATGATCGCCTCGCGGGTCAGTTGCGCGCCGGGAATGGCGGCCGACTGTCCGGGCACTTGCGGTGCGGCGCTGCCCGGTTGCGCGGGGGCGGCCGGTGCGCCTGGTGCGCCCGGCACTTGCTGCTGCTGGGTCTGCTGTTGCTTGAGCTGCGCTTCCTGGCGCTGCTTGTCCATCTGCGGCAGGCCGACGAAATATTGCCACACGATCAGAACCAAGGCGGAGAGCCCGATGGCCAGCAGCATGTTCTTTTGGTCGTTCATCCTGCACTCTCGATAGAGGGGGCCGGCTGCCTGCCGGCCGTGGCGGCTTTGCGGGAATGGACCCGCTTTACCGCGATTTCCAAATCCTGCCTGATCCGGTCGAAATTCAGTCCCAGCGCCGTTCGCCGCCCGATCAGGACATAGTCGTGTCCGGCCTGGAAATGTATGCCACCGCTCAGCCTGACCGCCTCGCGCAGCCGGCGCCGGACGCGATTACGCTCGACTGCATTGCCGACCTTTTTGGATACCGTAAAGCCGACCCGAACCCGACCTTGGTCTTGGCGTTTGCGGGCTTGCAGGACAAAGGCGGCGGACGGAACCTTGATGCCCGTCGCAGCGGCCAGAAAATCCGCCCGTTGCCTCAAACGTTCCATTGCAGCAGGGCCGGCTTTTCGGCCCGCCATGTCAGGCGCTGAGGCGCTTGCGACCGCGCGCGCGGCGGGTGGCGACGACCTTGCGGCCACCGACGGTGGCCATGCGGGCGCGGAATCCGTGACGGCGCTTCCGCACGAGCTTGCTCGGTTGATAGGTCCGTTTCACGCGTATGGTCTCCGCTGGTCGCGGCGTAACGCCGGATGGTGAGGGTGCCGTCGCCGGGGCGGTTTTCGCCTGCTTTTCCGCAGGGGCACCGGCGCTCAAATTCACGCGGCTTATAAGGGAGGCAGGCCGCTTTCGTCAATGCAAACGGGCTCTTTAACCGTATTTGGTTGCCCGAATTTGGCGCCGGGCCGAGTGGGTTCAGGCGGCCTGAGGCGGTTTCGTTCACGTTTGTCCTCAAAAAACAGTGACATGGAGCCGGATGGGGGGAGTGTATAGATCGCTGCGACTTTCGTGAGATGGGCGGGTTATGGCCCCAAGGCAGCGGCGAGGACGGCATGCGGGACCTGGAAACGGACATGCCTTCGGGGAGAGCGGAAAAGCCTGCAGACGCCTCGCGCCGGTTCGCTCCGCTTGTGCTGATCGCGATCCTGGCGCTGGTGATTTTCGCCATGGGCTGGCATCGCGCCCTGTCGCTGGAAAATCTCGCTCGCCACCACGCCACGCTGGCGGATCTGGTTGGGCGCCATTTCGTGGTGGCGCTGGCGGCGTTCGTCGCGATCTATGTGGCGGTCGTGACGCTGTCGCTGCCGGGCGGTACGATCCTCAGCGTCACCGGCGGATTGCTGTTCGGCTGTCTTTGGGGCGGGGTGACGGCGCTGATCGGTGCGACGATCGGCGCGACTCTTCTCTTCCTGATCGCCCGCAGCGCCTTTGGCGAAATCCTGACGCGTCGCGCGGGACCGCGCCTTGCAAAATTGGCGCAGGGTTTTCGCGAAGACGCGTTCAACTATCTGTTGTTTCTCCGGCTGGTGCCGGTTTTCCCCTTTTTTCTGGTCAATCTTGCACCCGCCCTGGTCGGCGTGCGTCTGGCACCCTTTGTCGCCGCAACAGCGCTGGGTATCATTCCGGCGACATTCGCGTTCGCGTTTGTCGGCGTCGGACTCAACAGCGTGATCGAGTCGCAGGCGCAAAGCTTTCACGATTGCGAGGCGGCAGGGCGAGGCGATTGCAGGATCGATTTCGACATTGGCGCGGCGCTGACTCCGCACTTGCTGGCGGCCTTTGCTGTGCTCGGGCTGCTCGCGCTGATTCCGGTCGTCGTCAAGCGGCTGCGCGGCCCGACAGCCCGGCCATGATCAGGACCGGATGGTGAAAGCAGCCGGGATGCCCGAAATCCTAACACCCGACATCTGCGTGATCGGCGCCGGTTCCGGCGGCCTTTCGGTTGCGGCGGCGGCCGCGGTCCTCGGCGTGCCGGTTGTGCTGATCGAGAAGGCCAGGATGGGCGGCGACTGCCTGAATACCGGTTGCGTGCCGTCCAAGGCGCTGATCGCAGCGGCGAAGCGTGCTCATGATGCCCGCACCGGCGGTGGTCTCGGCGTAACTGTGAAAGGAACCGACATCGCTTTCGATCGGCTCCATCGCCACATCCACGAGGTCATTGCGGCGATTGCACCGAACGATTCGGTCCAGCGCTTCACCGGGATGGGCGTGAAAGTGTTGACAGCCGAAGCGCGCTTCGTTGACGCTGATACCGTTGCCGCGGGAACCAAATGGCTGGTGAAAGCGCGCCGCTTTGTCATTGCCACCGGCTCGTCTCCTGCTGTTCCGCCCATTCCCGGCATCGACAAGACGCCTTATCTGACCAACGAAACGATCTTCGACCTGAAGGAATGTCCATCGCATCTGATCGTGATCGGCGGTGGACCGATCGGACTCGAACTGGCGCAAGCCTATCGGCGGCTCGGCGCGCGGGTGACGGTGCTCGAAGCGGCGAGGCCGCTGACGAAAGAAGATCCGGAATGCGCGCGGGTCATTCTTGACCAGCTTGCACGGGAAGACGTCATCATCCGTCCGGGCGCCAAGGTCACGCGCATGTCGCGCATCAAAGGCGGCAGTGTGAAAATCACGGTCGAGATACCGGACGGCAGCGAAGTGCTCGAAGGCAGTCACTTGCTGGTTGCGACCGGGCGGCGCGTTGTCGTTGACGGGCTCGATCTCGACAAAGCCGGCGTGAAGGCCGGGCCTGCGGGCATCATTGTGAACAAGGGGTTGCAGACCACCAACAGGCGTGTCTATGCCATCGGAGACGCCGCCGGCGGACAGCAATTCACCCATCTTGCCAATTATCATGCAGGGCTTGTGATCAGGAACGCCGTGTTCCGGCTCCCGGTGTCGGTCAACGACGATATCGTGCCGCGTGTGACGTTCACCGATCCGGAACTTGCGCATGTGGGACTGACGGAAGCCGACGCACGGCAGCGGCATGCATCGATCCGTATACTGCGATGGCCATTTTGCGACAACGATCGCGCGCAAACCGAACGCGACACGCGGGGCCATGTAAAGGTCGTTACCACCAAACGCGGCAGGATATTGGGGGCCACCATTGTCGGGACGCAGGCCGGGGAACTGATTTCGACCTGGTCGCTCGCGGTCAACCAAGGGCTGAATATCCGCGCCATGACGTCGGTGGTGTTACCTTACCCGACCCGTGCGGAAGCCGGAAAGCGCGCGGCCATTGACTTTTTTGCGGCCAGTTTGACGAGTCCCTTGCTGCGCCGCATCATAAACTTGCTGCGCCGGTTCGGCTGATTTTCCGGTCGCCGCAGGAACACGATGGCACGCAGACGCAAACATATCAGTCCTCCGCGCGAGCCGCGTTTCGGGCTTTCGGGCAAACTGCTTGTCCTGACGACGCTGTTCATCATGATGGCGGAAGTCCTGATCTATGTGCCGTCGGTCGCCAATTTCCGCGTGAACTGGCTCAACGACCGGCTGGCGGCTGCGCATACCGCGGCGCTGGTCCTGGACGCGGCACCCAGCGGCATGGTTCCGGAAAGCCTGGCGCGGCAGATCCTGAGCAGCATCGGGGCGCGTGCGGTTGCGATGAAGACGGGTCAGCAGCGGCGGTTGCTGGCCGTCTCCGATATGCCGCAGGAAATTCATCGCGATTTCGATATGCGCGATGTGTCATGGGTTGGCGCGATCGTGGACGCGTTTCACGCCATGACTGATCCCCGCGATTATATTTTGCGAGTCATCGGCCCGGCGCCGCGCGGCGGGGAGTTTGTTGAAATCGTCATCGACAACGCGCCTTTGCAACGGGCGATGTTGCGCTTCTCCTGGAACATTCTGCTCTTGTCTCTGATTATCTCGGCGATCACGGCGGCCCTGGTTTATCTCGCGCTTCATTATCTCTTTGTGCGTCCAATGCGGCGGATTACGGCCAACATGGTGTGGTTCCGCGCCGACCCGGAAGATTTCTCCCGTGTCATGCTGGCCTCCAAGCGCGAGGATGAAATCGGAACGACGGAGCGCGAATTGGCGACGATGCAGCGCGATTTGGCATCCATGCTGCATCAGAAGAACCGGCTGGCGGCGCTGGGGCTGGCGGTGTCGAAGATCAATCACGATCTTCGCAATTTGCTGGCTTCGGCGCAGCTGGTGTCCGATCAATTGTCGACCTTGCCGGATCCGCGCGTACAGCGCTTCGCACCCAAGCTGGTGCGCGCGCTGGAGCGCGCCATCGCGTTTTGTCAGTCGACATTGTCTTACGGCCGCGCCCAGGAACCGCCGCCCGATCGCAGAATGGTCGGCCTTGAATCGCTGGTCGAGGAGGTACGAGAGACTCTCGGTCTGATGGAGGACAGTGGGATCGCGTGGATCACAGCCATCGAACGCGGCATCGAGGTCGATGCCGACCATGATCAGCTTCTGCGCGTGTTGCTGAATCTTGCGCGCAATGCCGCTCAGGCGCTGGAAAGCCGCGCCCCCAACGATCCGTCACGCGATCAGATCCGGATGACCGGCCGGCGCGAGGGCGCCGTGGTAGTGATCGAGGTGTCGGATACCGGTCCGGGCTTGCCGCCGCGTGCGCGCGAACATCTGTTCGAGGCCTTCCAGGGCTCCACCCGCATGGGCGGATCAGGCCTCGGCCTCGCCATCGCGGCCGAACTGGTGCATGCCCATGGCGGCGAAATCCGGCTGATTGACGGCACCATCGGGGCGACGTTCCAGTTCAGCATTCCCGATCGGGCGGTCGATCTGGACGCGCACCGGCCCGAGCGCGCACGGGCCTGAAACGTTCAAAATCCCTTGCCAATAGGAGGCCCGGGCTATAGCTATCGCCCGTCGCGCGCCGGCGTTATGGTCGCACGCGATACGCGCCCGTAGCTCAGCTGGATAGAGCACCAGACTACGAATCTGGGGGTCAGGAGTTCGAATCTCTTCGGGCGCGCCATTTTTTC
>JALHOD010000024.1:41460-50609 GCA_022843165.1 Pseudorhodoplanes sp. | reverse complement strand
TCCTAGTTCCCCAGCCACTGCAACCCATTCAAATATATAGATTTTCGCCAGCGGGCTGGCGCCGCGCAGGCACCGGCGGCGGCGCGATCACGCCGGCCCAATCCGGCCGCAGGCGCCGAGGCCGCCGTCACCGCGGCCGAGACATCCGCTCGCACGGCCCCTCGTTCCGCCCCGCGCGCTCGGCGCTGCGTGCGTCCGGCGCGGCATGTGGCAAACGGCGGGAAGAAATGTAGTGTGCAGCCGCCCGCGCACAAGAAACCCCAGGGAAGAACGATGCTCAAGACTCTGAAATGCCCCGTGATTGCGATCGAAGAACATTACTGGGATGAGGAATTATCCGCGACCTATCAGGGGGTCGAGGCGGCGACGCGCGATCCCAACCAGATTTTGCGGCTGAAGGATCTGGCCGAGCTGCGCCTGCGCGAGATGGATGAAGCCGGGATCGACATGCAGATCATCTCGCATGGCGCGCCGTCCACGCAGAAACTGGCAGGACCCGATGCCGTCGCGCTGACCCGGCGGGTGAACGACCGCCTCGCCGCCGCCATCGCCGCTCATCCCGATCGCTTCGCAGGTTTTGCCGCGCTGCCGACCAGCGATCCGGACGCCGCCGCCGACGAACTCGAGCGATGTATCGCACTCGGATTCAAGGGCGCCATGATTCACGGCCTGGCCAACGGATTGTTTCTCGACGACAGAAGCCTGCGGCCGATCTTCGCGCGGGCGGAGGCGCTCGACGTGCCGATCTATCTGCATCCGTCGCTGCCGCATCCGGATGTCATGAACGTGTACTACAAGGATTACGCGAAGGATTATCCCATGGTGATCCGCGCCGCCTGGGGATTCACGGTCGAAACCGCCACGGTCGCGATCCGGCTTATCCTGTCAGGGTTGTTCAACGAGCATCCGAGACTCAAGATTATCCTGGGGCATCTCGGTGAAACATTGCCGTTTCTGGTCTGGCGCATCGACCAGGCGCTGGCGCGGCCGGGACACAAGGCGATGTCGTTCCGCGATGTGTTCTGCAAGAATTTCTACATCACCACCAGCGGCTTCTTCTCCAATCCCGCGCTGCTGTGCTGTGTGATGGAAATGGGCGTGGACCGGATCCTGTTCGCGGTCGACTGGCCGTTCGTCGCCAATCCGGCGGGCACCAACTGGATCGACACCATCCCGCTGTCGGACGAGGACAAAGCCAAGATTCTCAGCGGCAATTCAAAAAAGCTGTTCAAGATGTGACGGCGGCCATCAGGCGGCGGCGGTCACGGCGCTCCCGTCAAATGAACTGAAAGAAGTGCGGCCGGTGTGATAGGGGTGGCCCTTCCCCGCTTTCGGGGCGCGGAGGAAAGACAATGAAGCTTGCAGTGGTTCAGCAACCGCCGGTCTACCTCGATCTCGACAAGTCCATGGCCCGCGCGGTCGAGCTCGTGCAGGACGCTGCGGCCCAAGGCTGCGGCATGGTGGTCTTTCCCGAAACTTGGCTTCCCGGTTACCCGACCTTCGTCTGGCGATTGCCGCCGGGGGCGGGGATGGCAAAGACGGATGAGCTTTACGCTCTTTCGCAGGCCAACTCGGTCGACCTGAGCCAAGACGGCCTGCGGCCGCTACAGGAGGCCGCGAAAGAGCACCAGGTTGTGATCGTGCTTGGCTACCAGGAGATCGACGGTGCCGTCAGCGGCAGCACGCTCTTCAACAGTTGCGCGATCATCGACGCAGACGGCAGGCTCGCCAACAACCACCGAAAGCTCATGCCAACCAATCCCGAGCGGATGGTCTGGGGCTTCGGCGACGGTTCGGGTCTAAACGTCGTTGACACTGCCGTCGGCCGCATCGGCGCGCTGATCTGCTGGGAGAACTACATGCCACTCGCGCGATACGCGCTCTATGCCCAGAACATCGACATCTACGTCGCACCGACATGGGACAGCGGCGAGACTTGGCTCGCGACGATGCAGCACATCGCCCGCGAGGGCGGTTGCTGGGTCGTCGGCTGCGCGACAGCACTCGAAGCCTCAGACATCCCCGAAGGCGTGCCGTATCGCGACGAACTCTTCCCGAACAAGGAGGAGTGGATCAACGCGGGCGACGCTGTCGTGTACAAGCCTTTCGGCGGCGTCGTCGCGGGGCCGATGCATCGGGAGAAGGGCCTGCTGATCTCCGAGATCAATGTCGAGGCCGCGCGCGCTTCTCGCCGGAAGTTCGACGTAAGCGGACACTACGCCAGACCGGACGTCTTCTCTCTCACGGTGAACCGGAAACGCCAGATCCCGGTGCAGTTCGATTAGCGCGAGATATCCCCATAATTTCGCACCCATTCGGTCCAGGGCTACCTACGTCGTTGACCAAACGGAGAAGTCTTGGACGTGCGCCAAAATCCGATCCTCGTGTGAGGCTCCCCGAGGGACTCAGTTTTTGAAGCGGACGCTCGCGGCCTGATGCTCGCATGTCCGCAATGGGCCGTTCGAGCAGGTCGTTATGATGCGGCAGGAGCGAAAGGTAATCCTTCCGAGGTGTCGACTATAGGCTCGAAGCGGCCGTTTTCAGCGCAACGCACGAATGTCCGCTAAGCCGCCGCGTCGAAATCATAGATTTCTTGAAGTAGCCTGCGAAAACCGGGCTCCGGTGCAATGCACATAGTGCGATAAAGCATTCAGGAAGGCAGCCAGTTCCTGAACAAAATCAGTCGCTTGAAGGAGGCGGCGGTGTCACTTGCAGCCGCGCGGCTGGCCCATCGGCTGGCCGAGGAAATTCCCGCATTTGTCGCAGCCCGCCGCGCTCAGCGCGACCAGCCCCAGCACCAGCGCAACCAAGAGTTTCTGACGCATACGCCCACCACGCCTCGCAGCCCGCCGCAGCGGCGGGCTGCCTTCCCCTTCCGGCAATCATGTCCCTTTCGCCGCGCGGCGGCAATCGGACGCGTGGCTCAGAATTCTTCCCATTCCTGGCTTTCCGCCAGCGCGGTATTGCCGCTGACGGCGAGCGCGCGGCCGCGCCGCTGGATCGGCTCACGCACCGCCGGAGCCTGTTTGGCGGGCGCCGCAGCGGGCTTGCGCTGCGGGGCCGCGGGCGCCGCGTTTTCGCCCGCGTCGAAGCGGAAGAACGCGATCTGCCCGCTCATGGCCTTCTGCTGGTCCTCCAGCGTCTTGGCGGTGGCGGCATTCTGCTCGACCAGGGCAGAATTCTGCTGGGTCATTTCGTCCATTTGCGCCAGCGTCTTGTTGATCTGGTCGATGCCGGTGGCCTGTTCGGTGCTGGCATGGGCGATATCGGAGACGATATCGGCGACGCTGCGGATCGATTCAACGATTTCAGCCAGCGACGCGCCCGCGCGGTTGACGAGATCGACGCCTTCCCGCACCCGCCCGCCGCTGCTGACGATCAGGTCCTTGATGTCCTTGGCCGCCTGCGAAGAACGCTGCGCCAGGCTGCGCACTTCCGAGGCCACCACCGCAAATCCGCGTCCGGCTTCGCCGGCACGCGCCGCCTCCACCGCCGCGTTGAGCGCCAGCAGGTTGGTCTGGCGCGCGATCTCGTCGATCACGCTGATGATGTCGGAGATCTTGCCGGACGATTCCTCGATCTGCGCCATCGCGGTGACGGCCTGTGACACCACCGTGCCGCCGCGATCGGCAACGTCGCGCGCGCCCTTGGCCAGGTCATTGGCGCGCAGCGCATTCTCGGCATTGTTCTTCACCGTGACGGAAATCTCTTCCATCGACGCCGAGGTCTGTTCCAGGCTGGCGGCCTGTTCCTCGGTGCGCTGCGAGAGGTCGGCAGTGCTGGCGGAGATTTCAGATGCGGCGTTCGACACTTCGGCAGAGGACAGCGCGATGTCGCGGATGGTCTGCTGCAATTGGTCGATGGCGGCGTTGAAGTCGGCCTGCACCTTCTGATATTGGGTCGTGCCGTCGGTGCCTATCCGGAAGGTGAGATCGCCGCGTGCCAGCTTTTCCAGCCCGACTCCCAGGCTGTCCACCACCGCCGCCACCTGGCGCGACACTTCCGCTCGCGCGGCCTCGTTGCGGCTGCGCTCGCTCTCGGCCAGCCGACGCGTCTCCGCCGCCTGGCTTTCCAGCGCGGCCTTCTCGACCGCGGCGTCGCGGAACACGAGCAGAGCGCGGGCCATCTGGCCGATCTCGTCCTTGCGCTGGCTGGAGGGCACCTCGACATCGAGTTCACCCGCCGACGTGCGGGCGATGACCTTGGTCAGGTTCACCAGCGGCGTGACGACGCCGCGCCCGATGGCGGCGATACCGATCACGAGCACCGTAAACAGTCCGCCGACAATGCCCAGGAGCCAGAGCAGCGCGCTCCAGCTTTTATGCGCGGCCTCCTCTTCCAGAGCCTTGTTCATCTTCTCCGCGCCGGCGACGATATCGTCGACCACGGCGCGGTGTGCCTGATAGGCCGCGGTCAGATCCCTGTAGGCCTCCTTGGCCCCTTCCTCATCGCGCCGCCCCAGGGACGAAAACAGCTTCTGGTCGATCACGGCAAAGAATTGCGCCACATGCGCGTGCGAACCTTCGATCAGTTTGCTGCGCAGGTCGGTCCGGAGATTCGAATCCGTCCAGTATTTCCAGCGCTCGTCATACTGCGCCTTCAATTCCTTCAGCCGGGCGCGGCTTTCGGAAATCGGCTTGGCGCGATTATAGGCGAGCGTGGCTTCGAGATAGGATTCGATGATGTAGGCCGGCGGCGGAAGGATGTCCGCCACCAGATCCTTGCCCTGCACGATCTGCTCGTATAGCGGGCCGCCAACCTTGATGCGGTTGACGACCAGCAGGTTGATCGCAATGGCGACGGCAATGCTCGCCCCGATCACCGCACCAAACAGATAGATCGCAAATCTGATCTTCATGGCGCAAATCTTTCAATTCCAATCATTCCCCATTCGCCGCTTGAAAATAGCCGCGGCGAATGTCTCAGAATTCCTGCCACTCCCGCTCTTCCGCCAGCGCGCCCGCCGCAGCGGCCTGCCTACGCGGAGCCGGAGCGCGGTCGGACCCGTGCATCTTGGCCGCGACGGCACGCAATTCCTTCACTGCCGACGGGATCGGATCGGAATCCTCGGCCACCTCGCCATTCTGCGGTTCGATTCCCTGAACGCCCTCCTGGCCGTCATCGCCGAAACGGAAGAAGCCGACCCGTTCGCTCATGGCCGATTGCTGGTCTTCCAGGGTCTTGGCGGTCGCCGCATTCTGCTCGACCAGAGCCGAGTTCTGCTGCGTCACCTCGTCCATCTGGTTCAGCGCGCGGTTGATCTGGTCGATGCCCGAAGACTGTTCGGCGCTCGCGGAGGCGATATCGGACACGATGGCCGCGACATTGCGGATCGATTCCACGATCTCGCTGAGCGAGGCGCCGGCCCGGTTGACCAGTTCCACGCCGTTCTTGACCTGACCGGCGCTGTTGGTGATGAGGTCCTTGATGTCCTTCGCCGCCTGCGAGGAACGCTGCGCCAGGCTGCGCACTTCCGAGGCCACCACCGCGAAGCCGCGGCCGGCCTCGCCGGCGCGGGCGGCTTCCACAGCCGCGTTCAGCGCCAGCAGGTTGGTCTGGCGGGCAATCTCGTCGATCACCGAAATGATGTCGGAAATCTTGCGCGAGGATTCCTCGATTTGCGCCATCGCCGACACCGCTTCCGACACCACCTTGCCGCCGCGATCCGCGACCTCGCGGGTGCTGCGGGTCAGTTCGTTGGCATGCTGGGCGTTTTCGGCATTTTTCTTCACCGTCGCAGCCATTTCCTCCATCGAGGCCGAGGTCTGCTCCAGGCTCGCCGCCTGCTCCTCGGTGCGCTGGGAGAGATCGGTCGTGCTGCTGGAAATCTCGGAGGCGGCGTTGGAGATTTCCGACGATGACATCGCGATGTTCTTGATGGTCTCCTGCAACTGGTCGATCGCGCCGTTGAAGTCGTCCTGCAACTTGCGGTAATCTTCCGCGAAGGACTGACTGAGACGGTAAGTCAGGTCGCCCCGGGCCAGACGCTCCAGACCGGCGCCGAGGGATTCCACCACGAACCCGATCTGGCGCGCGGCATCGGCCTTCGCCGCTTCGTTGCGCTGGCGCTCCTCGTCCGCGAGGCGCTGCTGTTCGGCTGCCTGCGCCTCGAGGCGCTCCTTATCGATCGCCGCGTCGCGGAACACCAGAACCGCCCGCGCCATCTGACCAAGCTCGTCGCGGTCCTCGACCGCTGGAACGGTGATGTCGTTCTCGCCCGACGACAGCCGGCGCATAGTCTCGCCCAGGCTGCTGAGACGGCGCACCAGGTTGCGCTGCACGTAGAAATAGGCGATGGCGCCCGCGGCCAGAAGGCTGGCGATGGCGACGCCGAGCAGCAGCATGCGATTGCGCGCGAGTTCCTCGAGCAATTGCGAGGTGCCGCTCTTCATCGTGGTCTCGGTTTCCTTCACGAGCGCCGAAACCGCCTGATCGAGCTTGCGCTGGATGCTGACATTGTCCTCGATCACCCGGTTGGCGCCGGCGGTGACATTGAGCTCCTGTCCGCGTAGTGAGAAGATGTTCTCGGTGGCGCGGCCAAGCTCAAGAAGCTCGTCGAGGTTTTTCTTGATCTCGTCGTTCTTCAGGCCCTGTGAGGCCAGCATGAGCAGATTGGTCGAGGTCGAGAAACGATCGAGGATCGGCAACAGCGCATTGGCGTCCTTCGCCACCGCGCCCTCGCTGAGCAGGCTGGCGATCAGGTGGGTCTGGATCTTCAGCTCAAGCGCATTGCGGAAGTCGGTGAGCTGGTTGTTCACGAGTTCCTTGACCAGCTTGCCCGTCCGCTTGACGGCCTGCTCGCCCTCCATCACCGCGTCGAAGTTGAGATCGTCAATCAGCGTGATCAGGACATTGGCCAGCCCTTCGTGAGCCCGGAACACATTCTGCAGCCGTGCTGTTTCACTGTCGCCCGCGGCGCCGGACTTGAAATCGGAGAGCTTGAGAAGAACGGAAGTCCGGTCGCGCAGGCTGTTGTATTTTTCATCCTTCGGCAATTTCGCGAGCTGCTTTGTCGCCCGCTGAGCCGACGCGGTGAAGCGGTCCTCGAGCAGCGCCAGAATTGCGGGCGAATTGGTCAGCGCGCCGGCCGTCAGCAGGCCCGTCACCAGGTTGGTTTCGGAACCGATCTGGACCACGGTCTGCATCATCTGCATGCCGTCATCGACCAGGGTCTTGACCGTCTGGTCTCCGATTTTGCCGATGTCCTCCGCCTTGGTGACGGTGTCGTAATAGGACTTGTCGACGATGGGGGTCAGATCCTCGGCGATCTTGGTGTGCAGCTTGTGCAATACGTCGAGCTGCCGGTCGAGGCGCACCTTCAGATTCGACTTCGATACGATGACGGTATCGAGATCGGACAGATTGTTCTCGAGCAGCCGCGACGCGGTCTCTACCGCGCCGAAAGCTTCCTTGCTGCTGCCGGCACGCAGCTTGTCGATCAGCCCGCGCAACTGCATGCTGCGGTCGTCGATCTGCGAGGCAATGGTGCGCTGGTCGCGGACATTCGTGGCGCTGACGAACCGCGCCGCGGCCGCCGAAATCTCGCCCGACATGACGGACAGACGAAGCGCCTCGGTCATCAGCGGCACTTCGCGCTGGGCGACGCGTTCAACGCCCTGCTCCGTCGACTGGAACGAGACGATCGCAACCGCGGAGGCGATCACGGTCATCAACGCCGCTGCGCCGAAGGCAAGCTGCAATTTGACCTTGATGCCGAACCCATTCAGCAGAGCGAATGGATTGATCCGCGATACGACCGTTTTCAGCTTACCGACAGCAGCCATTTTCATTCCCCCCGAAACGGCAACGCGTCCGTTCCCCGATTCCGCACCATTCACATTGCCGAGGACGCGGTCGCCGGAGCGCCGAAGCCTCAGTTCGCAGACACTCTGACCAGCTTCTCGACCGCCTTGAACGATCCGTCCGACTGGATGACGGTCATGAACACCTTGTCGAGACCTTCATTGTCCTCGGGCCCGAACGTCATTTCGAGACCGCCGATATCGAACTTGCCGGTGTCCTTGATCGCGCGCAGCAACCCGGCGCGCGTGGGATTCGGCCCGGCCTTGTCGAGCGCGGCGATGGTCAGCCGGCCGACGAGATATCCCTCAAGCGACACGAATTCGGGTTCCGCTTTCGGATCCTTCGCCTTGATGGCCGCATGGTAATCGGCGATCACCTTCAGCGATGCATCCCAGGGAAACGGCACGACCTGACTCACGATGACACCGGCGCCGTCGGGTCCGAGTTCCTTGGCCAGCGCCGACGCGCCGACGAAGGAGATGTTCACAAAGACCGGATTGAACTCGATCTTGCGCGAAAGCTTGATGAATTCCGCGCTCGGCTTGTAGGCGCCGACCATCACCACCGCTTCCGGCGCAGCCTTGCGCAAGGCCAGCAAGGCGGTCTTGATCGCCGTGGTGTTGCGCTCATAGGTGCCTTCCGCAACGATCTGCATGTTGCGCTTGTCCATGGCTTTCTTGAAGCCGGACAATCCCGCGCGTCCATAGGCGTCGTCCTGATAGAAGATCGCGATCTTGCTGATCCGGAGATCCTCGGTCAGGTGCTTGACCCAGGCTTCGGTCTCCGCGTCGTAGCTCGCCCGGATATTGATGACGTTGTCGAGTTTCGGATTGCGCAGGAAGCCGGCCCCGGTAAAGGCGCCGATGAAGGGCGCCTTGGCGGCGGCCGCGATCGGCTGGGTGGCGACGGAGGTCGGCGTGCCGACGGCGCCGATCAGCGCGAAGACCTTCTCGTCCTCGATCAGCTTGCGGGTGGCGACAATGGCCTTGGACGGCTCATAGCCGTCGTCGACGCTGACCAGCTTGAGCTTGCGGCCATGCACCCCGCCCTTGCGGTTGGCCTCGTCGAAGGCGGCTTCCAGGCCGGCTTTCATGCCCTGGCCGAGCGCCGAGGCGGCTCCGTTCAGAACCGCCGCCTGACCGAAGGTGATGGCATCGGGACTGACGCCATTCTCAGCGCGCGCAGGGACAGCCAGCGCCGTGAAGGCACTATATGCGGCTAGCGCTGTGACACTCAGCGTCATGGCCCTGTTCCCGACGTTGCCGGTGATGGATGATAAGAATCCGACCCGTCGGAGAAATGTGAACGCTTGTGGTAAATGGATCATTACCATCTCGACCTCCTCG
>JALHOD010000024.1:0-41360 GCA_022843165.1 Pseudorhodoplanes sp. | reverse complement strand
CCGCCGCGTCAAATTGAATCATGCTGGGCCGACCGGGCCTGCAGGCACTGATATGGCGAGGCTGTGAATGCGGCCGGGCCCGGCCGCCTTGGCAACACTGCGCCAGATTTCCTAAAGACCGGACGATCCGCTTGCTGGCCGCGAAAATCCCGCAAGCCACCCGGCCTTCGTAGTCCTGACAGGGCTTCACCGTTCTCCGTCGCTGCGTTGCGGGAGAAGAACGGGTCGCCTGAATACTCGGTGACGCCGATGCCGGCGATTCGTTTTTGCCGGCAGACCGTCAGCCTTGACGGAATCTAGGGTGAAAGAATTACTGACCGCCTAATTCCGGCATCGGTCCTGTGATTATTGCGGCGCGGCACGCGCGCCAGCGCACATCGCCCGGGCCCGGGCAATGCGTCCAGTTCCCGCCGCAGGCGGCCGAGGTCAGGCGTACTGGGCCAGGGGGGGTGTCGATTCTCCGCCACGGCAATCAAGCATCACGTTATGGAAAAAGGCCGTCAGGTCGGGATCGAGCTTGCCTTTCATGTCCTGCAAAATCGCGAACGCGCTGTCCGGACTCATCGGCTCCTTGTAGGAACGCCGTTCGATCAGCGCCGCATAGATATCGCAGATGGTCGTGAGCCGGACGATATCGGGGATGTCCGCCGCATGCAGGCCGTCCGGATATCCGGCCCCGTCGAGATGTTCGTGATGATGGCGCACCACCGACACGATGTCGTCTTCGAACCCGCCCTGCTCCGCGAGCAGGTTCGCGCCGATCTCGGCATGCGTCCGTATGATCTTCATTTCGTCGTCGGTCAGGCGGCCCGGCTTGTTCAGGATGTTGACCGGAATCTTCGCCTTGCCGATATCGTGCAGCAGCGCCGCCGATGTGAGCCGCTGGCAATCGGCGGCATTGAACCCGAGCTTGATGGCGAAGGCCGCCGCAAGTCCGGTGACCAGAAGGCAATGCTGATAGGTGACGTCGTCGTAGTTCCACACGATGTCGAGCCAGGCGCGGATGTCGAATCTCCGGCACGCCTCCAGGACGGACGCGGCGCCCGCCGCAACGACATCGGGTGCAATCGCCGCATCGCGTCCGGCCGCATCCATGATGTCGGTGAGAGCTGCGCCGGCTTCGTGTACGGAGCGCAGCATGAAAGCCTCGTCGCTGTCGTCCGGCACGGTGTCAGCGGAACGGTCATTCGGATCCATCAGTTTCGTGATGGCTCTGATCAGGACAGGCGTCGGCGAATCCGCAAGCAGAACATCCGTCGCGCCGATGGCATAGGCCTGCGTCCGGGTCTGATGTGTCTTGTTTTTCACCAGGCACAGGAGCGGCGTATTCGCGGCCCGGTGCCGCTCCAGCGCCAGCCGCAGGAATTTCACCAGGACTTCATTGTCCAGCGCCACGTCAGCGACAATGAGGCCGATGTCGGGAATGTCCGTCGTCACGTCATGGATGGACACAAACCGGCAAGGCCGGACCTTGCTGATCTTGTACTGAAGCCAGGCGCCGTCGGCGTGGCGGTCCGCCAGCAAAAGCACATTGCGCATCGGTCGCCCCCGGTTTCCCAATCGTCGATTGTTCTCCCACCTCCGGTCCGGCGCGGCGGATCACCCGCCGCGCCGGTCGTTGCAATCAGAATTCCTGCCAGTCCGGATTGGCCGCAAGCGCGGTGGCGCCGGCGGTGCGGAGCGCGGGCCGGGTGCGCTGCGCAGCCGGCTTGGCCGCCGGGGTGGATGCGGGAGCTGTGCGCCTGGCCGGTGCATGATCCGCACTTGCCCCTGCACCGTCATTGCCGCCAAAGCGGAAGAACCCGACCTGCTCGCTCATCGCCGATTGCTGGTCTTCCAGGGTCTTGGCGGTGGCGGCATTCTCCTCGACCAGGGCCGAGTTCTGCTGCGTGACCTCGTCCATCTGGTTGAGCGCCTTGTTGATCTGGTCGATGCCGGAGGCCTGTTCGGCGCTGGCGGAAGCGATATCTGCCACGATGGCCGCGACGCTCTTGATCGATTCGACAATCTCGGCGAGCGAGGCACCCGCGCGATTGACCAGTTCGACGCCTTCCTGCACCTGGCCGGCGCTGCCGGTGATCAGGTCCTTGATGTCCTTGGCCGCCTGCGAAGAACGCTGCGCCAGGCTGCGCACTTCCGAGGCCACCACCGCAAATCCGCGTCCGGCTTCGCCGGCACGCGCCGCCTCCACCGCCGCGTTGAGCGCCAGCAGGTTGGTCTGGCGCGCGATCTCGTCGATCACGCTGATGATGTCGGAGATCTTGCGCGAGGAATCCTCGATGCGCGCCATGGCGGTGACCGCCTGCGACACCACGGCGCCGCCGCGATCGGCGACCTCCTGCGTCCCCTGGGTCAGCTTGTTGGCGTGCTGGGCGTTCTCGGCGTTCTTCTTCACCGTCGCCGCGATCTGCTCCATCGAGGCCGAGGTTTCTTCCAGGCTGGCGGCCTGTTCCTCGGTGCGCTGGGAGAGATCGGTCGTGCTGGTGGAGATTTCGGCCGCCGCGTTGGAAATTTCCGACGACGACATCGCGATATTCTTCACCGTCTCCTGCAACTGGCCGATGGCGGCGTTGAAGTCGTCCTGCACTTTCTTGTACTCGGCCGCGAATTCGTCGGTGACGCGGTAGGTCAGATCGCCCTTGGCGAGATTTGCCAGTCCCTCCCCGAGCGCGGTCACGACCTGCGCCACCATCCGGGCATTCTCGGCGTCCTTGCGGGCGCGCTCGTCGCGTTCCGCCTGTTCGCGCCGCGCAATCTCCTGCTCCTTCTCGGCATCGAGGCGCATTTTCTCCTCGAGCTTGATCTTGAAGGTATCGACCGCCCCGGCAATGCCGCCGATCTCGTCCTTGCGGCCGACGCCGGGCAACACGACGTCGAAATTGCCTTCGGCAAGCTCCCGCATGCCGCCGGTCAGGGCGCGGATCGGCCGGATGACGGTGAAGAACATGAACACGGCGGTGCCGATCAGAACGAAGATCACCACACCGGCCAATGATTCATTGATGAGTTCGACAGTCGCCAGGGTGCTGGTGAAGGCTTCGTTTTCCGCCGCCACCTGTCCGCGCGCCATCTCGATCATCTTGGCAGCGGCGACGTCCATTTCCACCGCAGCCGGCAGGGTGCGCTCGCGGACAATCGACGCGGCCCGGGTTTGCAGATCGGCGATCTTCTCGCTCGACTCGCCCTTGGCCAGCAAGGTCAGGTATTCGAGCCGCAACGCCGCCACCTCTTTGGCGCCGGCCGCATATTGCTCAATCTGGGCTTGCAGTTTCGCGGCATTCTCGCCGGGCCGGCCGGAGGCCTTGATAAGCGTGATCGCTTCCGAAGCATAGCCGTCCGCCGTCTTGCGCTGCGCCTCCAGCCTTTCCGTCGCACCACGGATATCGTCCGGCGTCGCGGCGAGACGCAGGTCACGCACCGCGATCTGCATGCCGCGTGACGCCGAGGTGGCATAGATGGCGTCCGCAACGATGGTCTGTTCGCGGTCGGCATTGACTTTGGCTGCCTGGATCTTGCCATCGCCGTAGAGCTGCATCCCGACAATCGCCAGAACGAGCACGATTCCAAATACGGATGAAATGGCAATCTTGGTGGATATGCGCACATCCGAAGCGAACTTTTTCAGTATCGACATAACATTCTCCAGTATTGAGGGAAGCGGTGTGATCCTCAGAATTCCTGCCATTCGTCCTGCGTGACGGCGGCGGCAAGCGCCGTCTGCATCTGGCGCGCCGTGCCGCGCACCGGCGCAGCCGCGGTTTTCGCCGGAAGTTTCTTGGCAACCGGCGCCGCACGCGGCGCTATCGGCGTGACCGTCGCTGCACGCGCCGAACCCGTTCCGCCGGCACTGAGCCGGAACGCGCCGACGCGGGCGTCCATGGCGGCGGATTGCTGCTCCAGTGTCTTGGCGGTCGCCGCGTTCTCCTCGACCAGAGCCGAGTTCTGCTGCGTCACCTCGTCCATCTGCGTCAGTGCCTTGTTGACCTCCTCAATTCCGGAGGCCTGCTCGGCGCTGGCATTGGTGATGTCGGCGACGATGACGGCCACTTCCTTGATCGAGTCCAGAATCTCCTTCAGCGAGGTGCCGGCGCGGTTGACGAGCTGCACGCCGTCCTGAACCTGACTCGACGAGCTGGTGATCAGGTCCTTGATGTCCTTGGCCGCCTGCGAGGAGCGCTGCGCCAGGCTGCGCACTTCCGAGGCCACCACCGCGAAGCCGCGGCCGGCCTCGCCGGCGCGGGCGGCTTCCACCGCCGCGTTCAGCGCCAGCAGGTTGGTCTGGCGCGCGATCTCGTCGATCACGCTGATGATGTCGGAAATCTTGCGCGAGGAATCCTCGATCCGGCTCATGGCGGAGACGGCTTCCGACACCACCTGGCCGCCGCGATCCGCCACGTCCTGCGTGCCGCGGGTCAGGGTGTTGGCACGGTTGGCGTTCTCGGCATTGTTCTTCACGGTCGAGGAAATCTGTTCCATCGAGGCCGAGGTCTGTTCCAGGCTGGCGGCCTGTTCCTCGGTGCGCTGGGAGAGGTCGGTGGTGCTGGTGGAGATTTCCGCCGCGGCATTGGAGACTTCGCGCGAGGCATCCTTGATCTCGATCATCACGGCCGAAATGGTGTCGAGCAGATCGTTCACGCCGCCGCAGAGCATTTCGAGTTCGCCGGTCTTGCCGGCCATCGGAATCCGCCGGGTCAGATCCTTGCCCTTGGCGGCGGTGACCACGTCCTGGGTCTGCTCCACCGCCGTCCGCATCGGCGTGATGTCGGTCGCGAATTTCACGACCTTGAACACGCGGCCGCTTGAATCGAGGATCGGATTGTAGCTGGCCTGGATCCAGACCTCCTTGCCGCCCTTGCCGATGCGCTTGTACTGCGCGGCGTCGAACTCGCCGCGGCCGAGCTTCTCCCAGAACAACTTGTATTCGGGACTCTGGGCATAGCCCGGCTCCACGAACATGCTGTGGTGGCGGCCCTTGATCTCGTCGAGCGAATAGCCCAGCGTGTTCAGGAAATTCTCGTTGGCATGGACGATTTTGCCGTCCAGCGTGAACTCGATCATCGCCTGCGTCCTGTTGATCGCAGCCAGCATGCCCTCGTTCAGCCGGGCCTCGGTCACATCCTTCCATTCCAGGATGTTGCCGACGTAATTGCCCTTCTTGTCGAAGCTGGCGTTCACCAGCAGGGAGATCTTCAGGTCTCCGATGGTGATTTCGGTCTTGAACGGCAGGCGGGACGGATCGGCCAGCATCTTGCGCTGGTGAGCCGGATTCTTGTGGAACATGTCGATGCAGGTTCCGACGATCTTGCTCGGGTCGAAGGTCGGCCAGGCCTTCCGGAAGGCATCGACGTTGGCCGTGAGCAACTCTGTCGTGGGCTGGTTCACATAGGTCACGATGAAATCGCGATCGACCATCATCACCGCCGTGGTGATGTTTTCCGGAATCCGACCCTTGAGATAGTCGAGATTGTAGCTTCCCTTGCGGCCGCCCGCAGTGTCGCCTTGCGCCTTCGAACGGTTGAGCCAAGACATGTTCAACTCCGGATCCAGTGTTCTTGTTAGAAAATCGAATGATGCCCAACGTCCGTCCGGCTAGTCGCCGTTACCGGGCGTCGGACCGTCCAGCCCGGCAACGTCCGAAATCGAAAGCAGGTTTGGCAGGTCGATCAGGGCGATCATGCCGTTCTCGACCGTCACCAGACCCCCGAGGAAATCGATGCGGCCGTTCCTGGCGACGCGCGGAACCGGCTGCACCTGCGAATTCTCGAACGACACGATGTCGAGCACGCGATCGGCCAGCAGGCCGACCTGCCGGTCCTCGACCTGCACGATGATGACGATGTGAAGCGCGGTGGCCTCCGTCAGGCCCTGGCCGAACCGGCAGCGCAGGTCGATGATCGGGACCATGACGCCGCGCAGGTTGAGCACGCCGCGCACATATTCCGGCTGCTTGGGAAGGTGCGTGATTTCCGACCAGCCCTTGATCTCGCGCACCGCCATGATATCGACGCCATACTGGTCGTCGCCGATGGCGAAGCTGATCAGTTCGGTCGATTCGGCGTCGCCGGATTCCACCACCGTCTGATGGCGTGCGGGATTGTCTTGATCCACGGCGGCGGACGTTCCGGACATCTGTGACATCTGCTTTCCTATTCCTTGAGCAAGCGACATGAATGCGGCGGGGACCTAACGGGCGGCGAATTGGTGCAAGGTAAATCGGACGCAGACTCGCCTGCGCCTTTCGGAGCACGGCCCGAACGACGTGTTAAAAAGCGTTTGATGCGCGCTGTGAAAGACGCGGCAAATGGAACCTGCGCGATCGCGAATGTCGCGCGCAGATCGTCGGCCGACATTAAATTGCGGCGAATGTGCGCATATGCATGGCCCCCAACATTCCAATGCAGTTTTCAGCTATCCGGAGTTTGCCGATTTACCATTGACATGCTGTTGATTTTTTTGTCTCAGCACAGGTTCCGCCCGTGAGCAATAATCACTCACATCGTGCCGGTCTTCGTCTGATTTGAACAAAAACTGTTCTTTTGGTCGCTGAAGCCGGCGGATATCGCTCAATTACAGCGCAGTCCGGCGCGGCCTGACCGCTGGCGGCCCGGACGGCAGATACAGAAATTCCACCCCGGCCTTTTCAAGCGCCGCCTTGATGGCGTCGCGCAGATCATCCCGCAGTTGCGAGGAGCCGTCCGTGTCCTCAAGCCGCCGCACCGTCGAGATCGACACCTTGGCCGCAACGGCCACGTCCTTCACGGTCCAGCTCAAAATCGCCCGCGCCGCCCGCGCCTGTGCGCCGGTCAGTTCGCCGGCATTCATGCGGACATCCTCGGGCGCCGAGAAGTTTTCGATCAGGATTCCGATCCATTCCACCAGTTCGCCGTTCGGGCCACGGACCGGCGCCGCACGCGCGTTGAACCAGCGATAGTTGCCGTCCTTCAGACGGACGCGATAGTTCACATTGTACGTTGTGCGCAGCGCGATCGAGCGCGCGCGTGCGTTCGCCACGTAAGCGCGGTCGTCGGGATGCACGGCATCCAGCCATCCCTTCCCCTGGATCTCCGACTGGGACTGACCGGTGATTTCCTGCCATTCGGGAAAATCAATCACCTCGCCGTCGGGCGGCGACCGCCAGACAATGGTGGCGACCGCTCTGGTGAGCGTACGGTAGCGCTTCTCGTTGGCGCGTAGTTCGCTTTGGGCGTTCTGCTTGCCGGTGATGTCATAGATGACGCCGATCGCCCGCGCCGCCTGTCCCGTGCTGTTGAGCACCGGCTCGCCGCGATTGGCGACCCAGCGGATGCGGCCGTCGCGGCGGATGATGCGGAATTCGCGGTCGATCGACGCGCCGCCCCTCAGAATCCGGTCAACGTCGCCGCGGCTGAGCCGGTCGTCGGGATGCATCATGCTTCGGAACAGCGTGAGCGTCGGCTCGACGGCGCCAAACTCCAGGCCCAGCAGCGCGTAAAGGCCGGGCGACCACCTCATCGCGCCGGAATCGACGTCGAGACTCCACAGGCCAACGCCGATCTTTTCCTCCACAAAGCGAAGCGTGTCGCGCGGTCCCAGTTCTCCGTCGAACAGGATGAGCATGTGATTCCATTATCCAAATCAGTGCCGTGAAATTACCCCGCACCCGCCCAAGTTGAAACACCATTCTGGATCGGGGGCTTCACTTCCTCGCCATTGCCGCCCACCTTGCCCACGGCGCCGCTCAGGCTGCCCACCCAAAAACATATCCTGTCCAATGACTTAAAAAGAAAATGCCCGGAGCGAAGCTCCGGGCATGTCCAGCGCATCGCGCCGGATCATTGCCAAAGTAATTAATAGGCTACTTCACCATAGACCCTGCGACCGGCTCAGAATTCTTGCCAGTCGTTGTCAACCGCCAGCGCATTGGCGCCGCGCGTGGGCAAAGCCGGCCGGTCGCGCCGCAGGATGGCACCGCGCGGGGCCGGCTTGGGAGCCGGCTTGGGAGCCGGGACAGCGGGCCTGGCGGCCGCGGCGCGCGGCTTGGCCACTGCGGTCTGGGCGTGTCCGAAGCGGAAGAAACCGACCCGTTCGCTCATCGCCGCCTGCTGCTCTTCCAGTGTCTTGGCGGTCGCCGCGTTCTCCTCGACCAAAGCCGAGTTCTGCTGCGTGACCTCGTCCATCTGGTTGAGCGCCTTGTTGACCTGGTCGATGCCGGACGCCTGTTCCCTGCTGGCATTGGCGATGTCGGACACGATGGTGGCGACGCTCTTGATCGATTCGACGATCTCGCTCAGCGAGGCGCCAGCGCGGTTCACCAGATCGACGCCGTCCTTCACCTGGCCGGCGCTGCTGGTGATCAGGTCCTTGATGTCCTTGGCCGCCTGCGAGGAGCGCTGCGCCAGGCTGCGCACTTCCGAGGCTACCACGGCGAAGCCGCGGCCCGCCTCGCCCGCGCGTGCGGCTTCGACCGCCGCGTTGAGCGCGAGAAGATTGGTCTGGCGCGCGATCTCGTCGATCACGCTGATGATGTCGGAAATCTTGCGCGAGGAATCCTCGATGCGGCTCATCGCGGCGACCGCCTCCGACACCACCTTGCCGCCGCGATCGGCGACATCGCGCGTGGCGCGGGTCAGGTCGTTGGCCCGGGTGGCGTTCTCCGCGTTGTTCTTCACCGTGACCGAAATCTCCTCCATCGAGGCCGAGGTCTGCTCCAGGCTGGCCGCCTGTTCCTCGGTGCGCTGGGAGAGATCGGTGGTGCTGGACGAAATCTCCGCCGCCGCCGAGGCGAGTTCCGAGGTCGAGGCGGCGATCGCCCGGATCACGTCCTCCAGCCCCGCCGCCATGCTGTTGAAGTTGTTCTGCAGCGCGCGATATTCCTCGGAGAATTCTCCGGTCAGGCGGGCCTGCAGATTGCCCTGCGCCAGATCCGACACCGCCGCGGTCAACGCCTCGATCGCCGCGGTCTTGTTCTGGATCGCAACGGTGCGGGCGGCTTCCATCTCGCGGCGGGCGGCCTCGGCACTGTCGATATAGGCGGAAATGCCCAGCTCCATATCGAGGAACACCGCCTTCACCAGCGCAGCGATGGTGCTGGCAGCAGATTCCGCCTTCTTGGCCTTGCCGCCGAACGCGCCTTTCGGCCAGAGCTCGCCGGCCGCCGCCGTGATCAGTTGCTCGGCGATCAGCGCATATCCGCCGACATACCATCTTGCATCGAGACCGATCCGTGCATGGGTCTGGCCGATGGCGCGGCTGCTCTGGGCGTAATCGTCGCCGAAATTCCCGCCGCTGATATTGCTCCAGTGGCGAATCTGGGCGTCTTTCGCCCTGCCGATATGGCCCTCGTCGGTGAAATGGCGGGCGACGTCGGGGAATTTTCTGACCTGGGCGTAGAAGATATCGAGCGCGCGGGGCAGTTCCTTGTCGATCAGCGGCTTGAGGGATTTCAGCGCCTCTTTCGACGAGGCATCGATTTTCATGAATTCAAGACGTTGCGCCAGCGCCCGGTCTTCGGACATGTCCAGTACCTGTTTTGTTATTGGAGCGCCGCCAGCGCTCCGGATGTGAGGATACGCGCACCGGAAGGTGCGCGCCGCACGCGGATTGACGCAACGCTTACTGGAACCTGGCCTGCCGGAACTGGCCGGGGATCAGGACAGCAGGTGATGCAGATCGATGACCGCGATCATGCCGCCTTCGATCGTCACCAGGCCGGACAGGAAATCGATGCGGGAGCTTTGCGCGGCGCGCGGCACCGGCTGCACCTGCGAGGCTTCAAACGACACGATGTCGAGCACGCGGTCGGCCAGCAGGCCCACCTGCATGTCCTCGACCTGCACGATAATCACGATATGCATCGGCGTCGCCTCGGTCAGTCCCTGACCGAACCGGCAGCGCAGATCGATGATCGGAACCATGACGCCGCGCAGATTGAGCACGCCGCGCACATAATCGGGCTGTTTCGGAAGATGGGTAATCTCAGACCAGCCCTTGATCTCGCGCACCGCCATGATGTCGACACCGTACTGGTCGTTGTCGATCGCGAAGCTGATCAGTTCGGTGCCAATTGAAGCGTCGGCCGATTGCTCCGACGCATTCCAGCCCGCCGCGGACTGTCCGGACGTGGCGATCGCCTGCGCTGTCATGTTTCCATCCACTCGTTGCAACTTTTACAAACGCGGCGCGAATCACACGCCGCTGCAGCTCGTTGTCCCCCGCATCATGCGGCGGAAATAGTTTAAAATTCCTGCCATTCCTTGTCCTCGGCCAAGGCCGCCGCGGCGCCGCCGCCCGCCCTTCCGCGCCGCACAATGGCGGCCTTCGACGCCGGCCGGGATGCGGCCTTTGCCGGTGCCGGGCGCGGCATCGCCACAACCTCTGAGGTTTCAGAGGCTTCGCCGGTGGGCTGGCCAAAGCGGAAAAACCCGACCTGCTCGCTCATGGCCAGCTGCTGGTCTTCCAGGGTCTTGGCGGTGGCGGCATTTTCCTCGACCAGAGCCGAGTTCTGCTGCGTCACCTCGTCCATCTGGTTCAGTGCCTTGTTGATCTGGTCGATCCCCGAGGCCTGCTCGGTTGAGGCCGAAGCGATGTCGGCCACGATGGTGGCGACGCTCTTGATCGATTCCACGATCTCGTTCAGCGAGGCGCCGGCGCGGTTCACAAGCTCGACGCCGTCCTTCACCTGACCGGACGAGTTGGTGATCAGATCCTTGATGTCCTTGGCCGCCTGCGCCGAGCGCTGGGCAAGACTGCGCACTTCCGAGGCCACCACCGCGAAGCCGCGGCCGGCTTCGCCGGCACGCGCCGCCTCCACCGCCGCGTTGAGCGCCAGCAGGTTGGTCTGGCGTGCGATCTCGTCGATCACGCTGATGATGTCGGCGATCTTGCCCGAGGATTCCTCGATCCGGGCCATGGCCGTCACCGCTTGCGCCACCACGGCGCCGCCGCGATCGGCGATCTCCTGCGTGCCCTGCGCCAGCTTGTTGGCATGCTGGGCATTCTCCGCGTTCTTCTTCACCGTGGCCGAGATCTGTTCCATCGACGCGGAGGTTTCCTCCAGGCTGGCGGCCTGTTCCTCGGTGCGCTGCGACAGATCGGTGGTGCTGGTGGTGATTTCGGACGCGGCGTTGGAGACTTCCGACGTCGACTGGGCGATATTCTTGATGGTTTCCTGCAACTGGCCGATAGCGGCGTTGAAGTCGTCCTGCACCTTCTTGTATTCGTCGGCGAATTCGTCGGTGACGCGGTAGGTCAGATCGCCCGTGGCCAGCCGCTCGAGGCCGGCGCCGAGACCTTCCACCACGCGCGCCACCTGCTGCGCGGCAGCGGCCTTGGCCGCCTCGTTGCGGGCGCGCTCCTCTTCCGTCACGCGGCGCTGCGCTTCCGCCTGCGCCTCGGACTCCTTCAGCGCCAGGGCGTTGTCCTTGAACACCTGCACGGCCTTGGCCATGCTGCCGACCTCGTCGCTGCGCTGCTGCCCGTCGACCACCTCCGTCAGATTGCCCTGTGCCAGAACGCCCATGGTATGAACCAGCCGCGCCAAGGGGCGGATCACGCTGCGCCAGGTGATGAGCACGCCACACACCGCGCACAGCAGGGAGATCACGCCAAGGACGCCCATCACGATCGACATCCGGTTGATGGCATTTTCGAGTTCTGTGTTGATCCGCTGCGCCCGCTGCTTGTACAGCTGGGCCAGCGCCTCGATGTCCTTGTTGAGGGCCGTCCGCACGCTGCGGTTGGCCTCGTTGTCACCGTATTCGCGTCCTGCGGCCGGACTGACCTCGCTGCCAAGCCTGGCGAGTTCACGGCGAAACTCCTGGAACTGCGCGATTCGTTTCGAGAAGGTCTCGAACTGGGCAGCATCGTCAGCCTGCACGACGCGCTGCCAATCCTTGACCACATCCGCGATCTGGCCGTTGAATTTCAGCAGATTGTCGCCGTATCTCTTGGCTGTCTTGGTGTCGGGAGACATGTAGACCCCGCGCGACTCCATCACAACGGCGTAGATCAGGCTGTTCACGCGCTCCACATTCTGCGCGCCGGCAAAAGCGGATTCCAGATTTTGCGAAAGGACCGCGCTCTGGCGGGAATTGTACACCGCGTATCCGGCCAGAATGATCGTCAAGGTCCCGAGCAGCGCGAACAAGGCGTAAAGCTTGGTGGAAATCGACAAGGTCGGAAGCTTGATCATCAGCATGGTCCTCACGGCGCAGTGGCCAGTTAGCGAAAAATTCCCATTTCCATTCCCAGTTGGATTCCAGTCGGGCCGGGCCCGCGCGCGCCCTGCAAACGAAAAGGGCCGCATCCGGCGCAGTCAAAGCTGCGCGAGAGCGGCCCACTATTTCACGCCAAAAATTAGAATTTACTTAAAATACAAATGTTCCGCGTGGCTATGTCCCATGCACTGTCGCATCAGAACTCCTGCCAATCCGCGTCCTGCTTCAGCGCGGTGGCCAGATTGGCCTGCAAACGCCCGACCGGGCCGCGATTGCCGCCGTCCGCTGGCGGCGCCGGGGCAGCCGCTTTCGGTTTCGCCGGGCTCCGCAGGGCGGTAGCCGTGGCCTTTGCCGCCGCAGCGGGGATGGACGCCTCGCCGCCTTCGTCGAAGCGGAAGAAGCCGACCTGTTCGCTCATGGCCGATTGCTGGTCTTCCAGGGTCTTGGCGGTGGCGGCATTTTCCTCGACCAGAGCCGAGTTCTGCTGCGTCACCTGATCCATCTGGTTCAGCGCGCGGTTGATCTGGTCGAGGCCGGAGGCCTGTTCGGTTGAGGCTGAAGCGATGTCGGCCACGATGGTAGCAACGCTCTTGATCGATTCCACGATCTCGTTGAGTGAAGCGCCGGCCTTGTTGACGAGATCGACGCCCTCCTTCACCTGCCCGGAGGAATTCGTAATCAAATCCTTAATATCCTTGGCCGCCTGCGACGAGCGTTGCGCTAGGCTGCGCACTTCCGAGGCCACCACAGCGAAACCACGGCCGGCCTCGCCGGCGCGCGCCGCCTCCACCGCAGCATTGAGCGCCAGCAGGTTGGTCTGGCGTGCGATCTCGTCGATCACGCTGATGATGTCCGCGATCTTGCGCGAGGACTCCTCGATCCGCGCCATGGCGGTGACCGCCTGCGCCACCACCGCGCCGCCGCGATCGGCGACGTCGCGCGTGCCCTGCGTGAGCTGGTTGGCGTGCTGGGCGTTTTCGGCGTTCTTCTTCACCGTGGCCGAAATCTGCTCCATCGAGGCCGAGGTTTCCTCCAGGCTCGCGGCCTGCTCCTCGGTGCGCTGCGACAGATCCGTGGTGCTGGCGGAAATCTCCGACGCCGCGTTCGACACTTCGCTGTTCGACATCGCGATGTTCTTGATGGTCTGCTGCAACTGGCCAATGGCGGCGTTGAAATCGTCGCGCACCTTCCTGTATTCGTCGGCGAATTCGTCGGTGACGCGATAGGTCAGGTCGCCCTGGGCCAGCCGCTCGAGGCCGGCGCCGAGACCTTCCACCACGCGCGCCACCTGCTGCGCGGCTTCGCGTTGCGCCGTCTCGTTGCGGGCGCGTTCGGCTTCGGCGGCGCGGCGCTGGTCTGCGGCCTCCGCTTCGGCCGTCTTGAGCGCCACCGCATTGTCTTTGAACACCTGCACGGCCCGCGCCATGATGCCGACCTCGTCGCCGCGCTGCTGGCCGTCGATGTCGACACTCAGATCGCCATGCGCGAGCACGCCCATGCGCTGGGCCAACTGCACCAGGGGCTTTGAAACCTTGGACGTCGCGATCCAGATGCCGAGGCTGAGACAGATCAGCAAGGCCGAGAAGCCCATCAGGATGTTCAGCACGATGGCGGAGTGCGTGGATGCCGATGTCGTTGTGGCCATCTCATTGGTCTGTTTCTCGAGCTGGCCGGTGAAGGCGATCATTTCCTTCAGAATCTTGTCGATCTGCTTCTCGGCCTCCTGCATGACCGTTGTGGCTTCGGTGATGTCCTTCTGGCTGAGATCGATCACCTTGCGCGCGGTCTCGTGCAGGCTTTTGAAATAGCCGAGAAACTTGTCGTAGGTCGGCTTGTTCTCGGGATTCGCCTTGGCGGCGTTGCCGAGGAAGGTGACGGCGCGCTTGTAGCCGTCATCGACGTCGAAGACGCCCTTCTTGGCCTGCTCGGAGCCGATATCAAGACCGATCGTCCGGAACGCCCCGAACCCGATATTGGTGGCCTGACGCGTGGCGCGGGTCACTTCCAGCCGGGCGGGCGCGAGCTTGAACGCCATCTCGTCGAAGGCTGCGCTCATCGCGCCCATTTTCCGGCTGCTCTCGATGACGAGAAAGCTGGTTGCAACGGCCAGAAGACCGAGCAGCGCAACGACCTTCACGGAGATTTTGAGATTATCGAGAAATTTCATGAGAATGGTCCACTTCCAGCCGAATCGAATTCGGCGGATTGTGGTGGTCAGACCCTCAAAATTTCGTTCACGCGGGCGTGATGACTCGCCCTGAAGTTGTGCAGCCATGCAAAAAAAATGCGGCCCAGGGAAAGCCCGGGCCGCCGCCGAGATCGGTCCGACGGCGCAAAGCGCTCCGCTTGCGCCGCCGCCGCGATAGGGGCAAAACTGCCGCCGGACCATTATTCCGGCGTTTTGGGGGAGTTGCGATGCGCGTTTCAGCCTTTCGTGGCCTGTCTGGCCTGGCCTGCGGCGGTGTCCTGCTGGCGTCGGTTGCGGCCGCGCAGGCGGAACCCGCCCCTAATTTCGACCCCAGCCGGATTCCCGGCATCAAGGCCGCAGGCCCCAACTACAGCATCGTGAACCCGGTCCGCAGCGACGGCTTCCTGCGCGTGTACCGGGTCAAAAGCCCCTATGGCGATTTCGGCGTCACCAGCGACGCCATGATGCAGGCGCGCCAGCGCGAGCTCGCCGCCATTCTGGAACTCGACAAGATCACGACCTCCGACAGCTTCAACAGGGCGCTGGTCGAGGCCGGCGTCGCCCCGATCAAGTTCGCGGGCAACCTGATCATCAATCCGATCCAGACCATCGGCAACACGCTGGGCGGAATTGGCAATGCCATGGGCCAGATCGGTTCCGGCATGTCCAATGCCGGCAAATCGCAGGATACCGCCTTCGGCGGCTTCGGTGCCGACCAGAAGCGGCGCGAACTCGCCGCCCGGCTGGCCGTCGATCCCTATACCGATTTCGAGCCTCTGGCCCACCGCCTGCAGAAGCTGTCGGAAGCCGCCGCGGCCGGCGGCCTCGTGGTCTCCGGCGCGCTGATGGTGATTCCCGGCGCGGTCGGCATCGTGGTGTCGAATGTCGCCACCGGCGACAAGGTCTCCACGATGATGAAGGACTATTCCGCCGCCCAGCTCATGGACATCAATCGCACGAAGCTCGGCGCGATGGGGGTCGAGCCGCCGGTGATCGAGCAGCTGGTGACCAACCGCGCCTATACTCCGCTCGACATGACCTCGATGGTCGCCTCGCTCGAGACCATCAAGGCCGATGGCCGCGCCGATTTCCTGCGCCGCGCGGCCACTGCGAACAAGCGCGAGGCGGCCTATTTCAATCGCCGCTACGCCGAACTGATCGCCGACTACAACGCCAAGGGCGGCGCGATCACGAGCTTCGTCTCGCTCGGCGATTTCCCGTTCAACCAGACCCGCACCGGCGCCATCACTGCGGTCTGGCCGGTCGACGCCCTGTCCTGGACCGACGGCACCGCCAAGGCGATGGGCCGCATCAACGAGGCGCACAAGCGCGGCGGCTTCCCGGGCCGGCCGGAAATCCGCATCACCGGGCAGGCCACCGCCACCGCCAAGGAGCGGCTCAAGGCGATGGGCTGGAGCGTGGCCGAAAATACCCGGTTCTGAAGGGTTGCCGAGTCGAGTCGCGCGCCGGGAGTCAAGCAAGCGGCGCCGAATAAATGACTCGCCTCCGCCGGCCCGACTCGCGCCATATCGGATCGCGAACACGATCCGAGGTAGCCGACATGATTCCGATGACTCTCAACAACCGCGCCGATCCCGTCTCCGGGAGCGTCCTGACGCTGACTGTCGTGTCCGGTTTGATTATGTCCACCCTGATCGTGGTGCTGACCCTCGCCCGCCTTTGATCCGCCGCCGCCTGACCGGTCAGATATTCAGCGCTTTCAACGCATGGCCCAGTTGATCCATGTCATAGGGCTTGCCGAGAAAGGCAATCGGCGAGAACGAATCCAGTCGTGACTTCAGCTCGGTCTGCTCCTCGCCGCTGGCGACCAGCAGCGGCAGAGCGGGATGCGTCTTGCGGATGTCGCGGATCAGATCGTCGCCGCGCTGGTCGGGCAATCCGATGTCCATGAACACCAGCGCGTAGTCGGAATCGGCTGCGTGCAGATGGTCCAGCGCCTCACGGGCGGTGCCGGCCTCGTCCGCCGCCAGATCGAGATCGAACAGCATGTCGACGGCGAGCATGCGGATCAGCATCTCGTCCTCGACCACCAGCACACGCTTTTGACTCACAACTCCCCTCGGCTCTCTTCGGCGAAACATGCGGCCGTCGCGAAATTTCATTGGTGTGAAGCGGCGGGTCTTTTCACCCGCCGCTTCAGAACCGTCAATCCGCCGAGGCGCCGCTGGCCTTGATCGGCGCCGCCCATTTCTCGATTTCGCTCTTCACGAATTTGCCGAGATAGTCGGGCGTACGGCGGTCGGGCGTGACCACGGTGGCGCCGAGACCGGCGAGCCGGTCCTTCACCGCCGGCGTATCGATTGCCTGCGACGCGGCGTCGGCCAGTTTCTTCACCACATCGGCCGGCGCGCCCTTCGGCAGGAAGATCGCGTTCCAGGTATAGGCTTCCATCGGCGTGCCCTGCTCGGCCGCGGTGGCCAGATTCGGCAAGGCCGGCGAACGTTCCTTGGTCAGGATCGCGATCGCCTTGACCGCGCCGCTGTCGATATGCGGCTTGGCGGTGGAAATGATCTCGCACAGGAAGTCGATGCGTCCGCCCTGCAGGTCCTGCATCGCGGGGCCGGTGCCGCGATAAGGCACGTGCGTGATGTTGGTGCCCATCGCGGTGTTGGCCACCACGCAGCCCAGATGGGTCGCGGAGCCCGCACCGGCGGAGCCGAAGGTCATCTTGTCCGTGTTGGCCTTGGCATAGGCGACGAATTCCTTGAGGCCGTTGACCGGCAGGTCCTTGCGCGCGGTGATCGCGATCGGAACCTCGGCCAGAAGCGCGACCGGCGTGAAATCGGCGGCAGCGTTATAGAGCGGCTTCTTGTACAGGGTCTGGCTCTGCGCATGCGTGCCGACGGTGCCGAGCACGAAGGTGTAGCCGTCCGGCTGCGCATCGGCGACCCGCTTGGAACCGGTCTGACCGCCGGCGCCGCCGACATTCTCGATCACCACCTGCTGGCCGAGGATTTCGCTCATGCGCTGGCCGACGATGCGGCCCAGCACGTCGGTCGGTCCGCCGGCGGCGAACGGAATAACCATGGTGACCGGCCGGTTCGGGTAATTCTGCGCATTGGCGGCACCCGACACGGCAAGAAGCGCGGCCAAAACCGCGCCAGACAGCATTTTCTTCATTGGACGTCTCCCTTGAACTGGCCGCAGACTTGCCCGCCGCACCGGCGGGGTCAAGACGGCCCTTGGTCCCAGCCGAACAGGCTTGTGACGGCCACAGGCTCCACGTTAAGAACCCCGGCACTTCAGGGGAGAGTTCTTCATTATGGCAGTTCTTCGCATCGCCATTGCCGGTCTCGGCGCCATCGGCCGCACGCTTGCACGCGAGCTCAACAAGGGGGTTCCGGGACTGGAACTGGCCTGCGCGGCCGCCGGAAACCGGGCCAAGGCCGAGGCATGGCTGACGGCGGAAGGCATTGCCTGTCCGCTGGTGCCGCTCGCGGACTTTCCGAAATACGCCGACATCGCTGTGGAATGCGCCCCAGCCGCTTTGCTGGAGCAGATTTGCCGCCCCATGCTGGAGACCGGCAAGAGCGTCATGGTGCTCAGCGTCGGCGCGCTGCTTCCGCGTCCCGAACTGACGGACCTCGCCAGAGCAAAAGGCGGACGCATCATTGTGCCGACCGGCGCGCTGATCGGTCTCGACGCCGTCGCCGGCGCGGCCGAAGGCAGGATCGAATCCGTACGCATGACCACGCGCAAGCCGCCGGTCGGATTGAAGGGCGCGCCCTATCTGGAGCGTCACGGCATTTCCGTCGACGGGCTGACCGAAGCCAAGCGCGTGTTCAGCGGCACCGCGCGCGAAGCGGCGGAAGGATTTCCCGCCAATCTGAACGTGGTCGCGGCGCTGTCGCTGGCCGGCATCGGCCCCGACCGGACGATGATCGACATCTGGGCCGATCCCGCCGTGACGCGCAATTGTCACACCATCGACGTGGTCGCCGATTCCGCGAATTTCAGCATGGCGATCGAGAACGTGCCGTCCGAGAATCCAAAGACCGGGAAAATCGTGGCGCTGTCGGTGCTGGCGGCCCTGCGGAAACTCAACGCACCCTTGCGCGTCGGCACCTGATGCAGGATCGCGGTCCAACCATTCTGGTGTTCGATTCCGGTCTGGGCGGACTCACCGTCTTCCGCGAGGTCGCGGCCGCGCGGCCCGACGCACATTATCTCTATGTCGCAGACGACGCCGCCTTTCCCTATGGACGCTTCAGCGACCGCGACCTGTCTGACCGCGTAAGCAAGGTGATGTTCGGGCTGATCAATGCGCATCAGCCCGAACTGATCGTGATCGCCTGCAACACCGCATCCACTCTGGTGCTGCCGGAGCTGCGGCGGAATTTCTCCATCTCCTTCATCGGCACGGTGCCGGCGATCAAGCCGGCCTGCGCGGCGTCGCAAAGCAAGCTGGTGTCCGTGCTCGGCACCGAAGGCACCGTGCAACGTGAATATACCCGCGCACTGATCCGCGACTTCGGACGCGGCTGCGACGTGACGCTGGTGGGATCGAAGACGCTCGCGGTGCTGGCGGAAGCGCATCTGCGCGGCGAGATGGTCGACGATTCCGCTATTGCGGCGGAAATCGCCCCCTGCTTCGTCGCCAAGCCGGGCGCGCGCACCGATACGGTGGTGCTCGCCTGCACTCACTATCCTTTGCTGCTCGACCGCCTGCGCGCGCTTGCGCCCTGGCCGGTGAATTTTGTCGATCCGGCGCCGGCGATTGCGCGTCGGGTGGTCGACCTGATCGGGCCGGCGCCGGACTCGGCCACGGGTCCCGCCGAGGCCCTCATCCATTTCACCTCCGGCTGCCGCACGGGCGAGGCCCTGACGGCCGTTTTAACCTCGTTCGGCATTTCCGACCGCCCCCGCCGGCCGGCTGCCGGGGTTTGACACCCCCCTCTTTTGTCCCTAGAACCCGCCGGTCGCACGGGCCCATTTGGGGCCCGTGCGACGTTTCGCGACCCGTGGTTTTGGCCGACGCTTAGGCCGTAAAACCTGTCGGTTCCGGGCCGGAAGCCCGGGACAGAGGAGGGCGCGGTTCCTCACCCGATTGTCACTTTTAACGAGGACGCGATGACAAAGCGCACGACTGCGAAATACAAGCTCGACCGCCGGATGGGCCAGAATATCTGGGGCCGTCCGAAAAGCCCCGTCAACCGCCGCGAATACGGCCCCGGCCAGCACGGCCAGCGCCGCAAGGGCAAGCTCTCCGATTACGGCGTGCAGCTGCGCGCCAAGCAAAAGCTGAAGGGCTATTACGGCGACATTTCCGAGAAGCAATTCCGCGGCGTCTATCAGGAGGCCATCCGCCTGAAGGGCGATTCCGGCGCCAACCTGGTCGGCCTGCTGGAGCGGCGTCTGGACGCGGTGGTCTACCGCGCCAAGTTCGTCCCCACGATCTTTGCCGCCCGCCAATTCGTCAATCACGGCCACGTCAAGGTGAACGGCCGCCGCGTCAACATCGCGAGCTACAAGGTGAAGGTCGGCGACGTGATCGAGGTGAAGGAAGCCTCCAAGCAGATGGGCCTTGTGCTCGAAGCCGTCGCCCTCGCCGAGCGCGACGTGCCCGACTACATCGAAGTCGATCACTCCAAGATGACCGCCAAGTATGTGCGCATTCCGGCGCCCGCCGAAGTGCCCTACCCGGTCATGATGGAGCCGCATCTGGTGGTCGAGTTCTACTCGCGCTAAGCGCGAATCACGATTTCAAAACCGCTTTATGCAAGCGACACAGGCCGGCCTGCGAAACCCGCAGGCCGGCCTTATCATTTTGATAATGCTGTGTTTTCCGCGCACAGGAAACTGCGACACCACCTTGCGACTAAAGGCTAAGTCAAGTAGCCTTCTGATTGCGTTGGTAAAAAGCGCGTAAAAATCATGGCAAGGGGAGAATCGTTCATGAACGGGTTACAGACGGCAAAAATGTGGATCGGGGCGTTGACGGAAATCGGGCTCATGCTGCTCGCGCTCGCGATCGTGTGCGCCCTTCTGGTCGGCGCCAATGTGCCGTTCTTCGGCACGGTGACCGCCAACATCGTCGGCTTTGTGAAAGAGCTCGGCTCGAACGGCCTGGTCGGCCTGATCGCGCTCGGCCTCATCCTCTGGCTGTTCTCGAAGCGCCAATTGTCCTGACCGGCGGACAGTCCAACACCGAACAAGACCTTTGGGTGGGGGACCCCGTTCCCCACCCAATGCAATCATGCCGGGGCAACGAGGGCGGGCGATGTTGAATTTTCTGGAAAACGCAAAGCGCTATCTGCGCGAGTTCGTCGAGATCGGATTCCTCGCGCTGCTCGCGATCATCCTGATCCATCTGATCCTGGGACCAAGCTCGGGTGGCTTCGTCACCTCGGTCGCCGACAATGTCGCAAAATTCGTGACCGCGATCACCGCGCCCGGCCTGATCGGCATCGCGATCATCGTCACCATCGTCTACCTCATCGCGCCGCGCTGGCGATAACCGCCGGCGCGACACGGACAATCAGGCGACCGCGTTGCCCTGAACCGTCAGGCCCTTTTCCTTGAGCAGGGTCTGCAATTCCCCGGCCTGGAACATCTCGCGCACGATGTCGCAGCCGCCGACAAATTCGCCCTTCACATAGAGCTGGGGGATCGTCGGCCATTGCGTATAAGCCTTGATGCCTTCGCGCAGTTCGCCGGATTCCAGCACATTGATGCCCTTATACGGGGTGCCGAGATAATCCAGGATCTGCACGAGCTGGCCGGAAAACCCGCATTGCGGAAATTGCGGCGTGCCCTTCATGAAGAGGACGACATCGTTGCTCTTCACTTCATTGTCGATGAACTGGTTGATGCTCATGGGTCTCGATCCTGACGGGCGCAGCCGCCCTTTTCTAGCCTTCCGGCACGCCGGTTTGCAATGCAAGGGCGTGCAGGACGCCTCCCATCTGGCCCTTCAGGGCCTGATAGACAAGCTGGTGCTGCTGCACCCGCGACTTGCCGCGGAAGCTTTCGGCAATGACCGTGGCGGCATAATGGTCGCCGTCCCCGGCCAGATCCCGGATGGTGACCTGGGCATCTGGGATGGCCTCCCGGATCATCCGCTCGATATCGTTGGCATTCATCGGCATGCCGACCTCCTAGCGCCGAAAAGCCTGCAAACGCAATGCCGCGCAGCCCTATTCTCAGCACATATGGTCATTTTTCTACAGGTGACAAATCGGGCCCGGCCACTAGGCTCCCGGTTTTCCGGCCACCCCGGTTTTTGGAGCGTTTGGCGTGACCGCACGCTGGCCCCCCGCCCGGCACAGGAGACCCCCCATGAATTCGCTCCGCCCTTTGACAGTCGCTGCCTGCACCCTGCTGGCCTTCGGCTTTGCCGTCCCCGCTCTGGCCCAGCCCACGGAAGCCCAGACCAACGCCATCAAGTCCAGTTGCCGCTCCGACTACATGGCCAAATGCATGAGCGTGAAGCCGGGCGGCCCGGAAGCGTTCCAGTGTCTCAAGAAGAACGAGGCCACCCTGTCGGCGGCCTGCAAGACCGCCGTCAACGCGATCGCCGGCAATGCCGGCGGCGGCACGGCCGCCCAGCAAGCCAAGCCGGCGGAGCCCGTGCAACCGGCACCGCCCGCAGCAGCAGCCGCGACGCCGGCCCCTGCTCCGGCGGCGACGCCCCCGGCCGCGCCAAAACCTGCCACCGCCACCCTTGCGCCGGTCGCGCCAAAACCCGCCGCCCCGAAGCCGGCGGCCGCACCCAAGCCCGCGCTCGCCGCTACTCCCCCGGCTGCAGTCGCCGCGCCGCCGCCGCCCGCCGCGATGCCGGCGCCGAAACTCGACTCCCCGCGCGAGGCGCAACTGATCAAGCGGTTCTGCTTCACCGACTTCAAGGTGCTGTGCCAGGGCGTGCGGCTCGGCCAGGGCCGCGCGCTGCAATGTCTGGCTGCGAACGCGCCGGCCTTGTCGCCCGGCTGCAAACAGGCGATGGCGCAGGCGAGCCGCTGACGGCCTTGCCGGCAGACGACGGGCGGGCGGTCATTCCGCCTGTCCATCACCACGTCACCGGCCGGTCAAACTGCGCTAACGTGACAGCCCGTGAAAATCCCCGGTCCCGACCATCCGATCGCGATTGCAGCCAATCCGAAGCGCGTGCGCGTGACGCATCGCGGCCGCGTGATCGCCGACACGAGGCGCGCGCTAACATTGCGCGAAGCATCCTACCCGCCGGTGCATTACATCCCGCGCGACGATGCCGACATGACCCTGCTGACGCGCAGCCCGCATGCCTCGCATTGCCCGCACAAGGGCGATGCCGCCCATTTCAGCGTGTCGGTGGAAGGAGGCGCGGCGAACAATGCGGTGTGGCGTTACGAACACCCCTATGATGCGGTGGCCGCGATCAAGGACCACCTCGCCTTTTATCCGAACCGCATCGACACGATCGAAGAGCTGCCGGCGTAAGTTCGCTCAGGCCTTTCCGGCCATGTAGGCGGGCAGCCAGCCTTCGAAGGCCGCATTCAGTGTTGCGAGCGGCACCGCCTTCTCGCCTTTGACGGCGATCGCCTTGCCGCCGACGGTGCCCAGCGTCCGGGCCGGAATGCCGGCCGCTGTCGCCTTCGCAAGAACCTTCTCGGCATCGGCCGCTTTCGCCGTCACGACATAACGCGCCTGGTCCTCGCCGAACCAGAAGGCCTGCGCCGGCACCGCCGCAGGCGCGGCGTCGAGCGTCGCGCCAAGACCGGACGCCAGCGCCATTTCGGCCAGCGCCACCAGCAGGCCGCCGTCGGAAATGTCATGCACGGCAGTGACTTGCGAGTCGAGAATCAGACGGCGCACGAACGCGCCATGGCGCTTCTCATGTTCCAGATCAACCGGCGGCGGCGCGCCCTCTTCCCGCCCGCAGATCTCGCGCAGATAGAGCGATTGGCCGAGCCAGCCGGGATTTTCTCCAATCAATAGAATCGTGTCGCCTGAATCCTTGAATCCAGAACTCATCGACTTCATGAAATCGTTGAGCAGGCCGACGCCGCCGATGGTGGGGGTCGGCAGGATCGCCCGGCCGTTGGTCTCGTTGTAGAGCGAGACGTTGCCCGACACGACCGGAAAATCCAGCGCCTTGCAGGCGGCGGCAATGCCGCGCACGCAGCCGACGAACTGCCCCATGATCTCCGGCTTTTCCGGATTCCCGAAATTCAGGTTGTCCGTGATGGCCAGCGGCAAGGCGCCGACCGCGCAGAGATTGCGATAGGCTTCCGCCACCGCCTGCTTGCCGCCCTCGAACGGATCGGCTTCGCAATAGCGCGGCGTCACGTCGGCGGTCATCGCCAGTCCCTTCGGCCCGTCCTCGATCCGCACCACGCCGGCATCGCCTCCCGGACGCTGCACGGTGTTGCCGCCGATGATGTGGTCGTATTGCTCCCACACCCAGCGCTTGGAGCAGAGATCGGGAGAGCCGATCAGCCTTTCCAGCGCATCGGCCATCGACATGGGATGCGTCACGTCGCCGGCATGAATGACCGGCAGTTTCGGGCTCTCGACGAAGGGGCGGTTATAGACCGGCGCCTCGTCGCCCAGTTCCTTGATCGGCAAGTCGGCCATCACGTCGCCGCCATGGCGCACGATGAAACGCTTGGTTGGAGTCGTTTCGCCCACAATGGCGAAATCGAGTCCCCATTTGCGGAAAATGTCTTCCGCCTCTTGTTCCTTCTCAGGTCTCAGCACCATGAGCATGCGCTCCTGGCTTTCCGAGAGCATCATCTCGTAGGCGCTCATGCCGGTCTCGCGCGTCGGCACCTTGTCGAGATCGAGCGTCACGCCGAGATCGCCTTTGGCGCCCATCTCGACCGCCGAGCAGGTGAGCCCCGCCGCGCCCATGTCCTGGATCGCGATCACGCAATCCTTCCGCATGATCTCGAGGCAGGCTTCGAGCAGCAGCTTCTCCGCGAAGGGGTCGCCGACCTGCACGGTCGGGCGCTTCTCCTCGGAATCCTCCCCGAACTCGGCCGAGGCCATCGAGGCGCCGTGGATGCCGTCGCGGCCGGTCTTCGAGCCGAGATAGACGATCGGCATGCCGACGCCGGAAGCCGCCGCGTAGAAAATGGAGTCGGTGCGCGCCAGCCCGACCGCCATCGCATTCACCAGATTGTTGCCGTCATAGCGGGTGTGGAAGCGCGTCTGCCCGCCCACCGTCGGCACCCCGAAGGAATTGCCGTAGCCGCCGATGCCCGCGACCACGCCCGACACCAGATGCCGGGTCTTGGGGTGCTTCGGATCGCCGAAGGAAATTGCGTTCAGGCAGGCGATCGGTCGCGCGCCCATGGTGAACACGTCGCGCAGGATGCCGCCGACGCCGGTGGTCGCGCCCTGATAGGGCTCGATGAAGCTCGGATGGTTGTGGCTCTCCATCTTGAACACCACCGCGAGCCCGTCGCCGATGTCGATCACTCCGGCATTTTCGCCCGGCCCCTGGATCACCCAGGGCGCTTCGGTCGGCAGGCCGCGCAGATGCACCTTCGAGGACTTGTAGGAGCAATGCTCGTTCCACATCGCCGAGAAGATGCCGAGTTCGGTCAGCGTCGGCTCGCGGCCGATCAGGTCCAGAATGCGCTGGTACTCGTCGGGCTTGAGGCCGTGTTCGGCGACCAGCTCCGGCGTGATCCTCGGCTCGTTGCGCAACAGCGTGTCTTTCGCAATCGCCATTGCGTCACGCTGCCTTGTCGAAATGGTCGCTGAGCCCCGCGAACAGCCCGCGTCCGTCGGTGCAGCCGATCACCGCTTCGACATGGTTTTCCGGATGCGGCATCATGCCGAGCACATTGCCCTGGCCGTTGACGATGCCCGCGATCGCATTGATCGCGCCATTGTGGTTCCAGTCCGGATCGACGAGGCCGTCCGGCGACGAATAGCGGAACAGCACCCGTCCCTCGCCTTCCAGCCGCGCGATGGTTTCGCCGTCGGCGATGTAATTGCCCTCGCCATGCGCCACCGGCACGCGGATCACCTGGCCGGCATTGTAGCCGCGCGTGAACGGCGTGTCGGAGCGCTCCACGCGCAGATAGACATCGCGGCAGATGAACTTGAGCTGCTGGTTGCGCATCAGGACGCCGGGCAGCAGGCCGGACTCGCACAGGATCTGAAAACCGTTGCAGACGCCGAGCACCAGTCCGCCCTTGGCGGCGAAAGCGCGCACCGCATCCATGATCGGCGCGCGCGCCGCGATCGCGCCGCAGCGCAGATAATCGCCGTAGGAAAAGCCGCCCGGCACCACCACCAGATCGGTGCCCGCCGGCAGCGCGGTGTCGGCGTGCCAGACCATCGCCGGCTCGACGCCGGAGACGAGTTTCAGCGTGCGCGCCATGTCGCGCTCGCGATTGATTCCAGGAAAGACGAGGACGGCGGATTTCATGGTCCGGATATGGAAGCGGGGCGGAATGCGCGCAACCGCGTCATCCCACCACCTCGATGCGATAATTCTCGATCACGGTATTGGCCAGCAGCTTGTCGGCGGCGGCCTTGAGCGCGGCTTCGGCCTTGGCGCGGTCGGTCGTGCCTTCCAGCTCGATATCGAACACCTTGCCCTGGCGGACTGAGGCGACGCCCTCGACCCCGAGCGATCTCAGCGCGCCCTCGATCGCCTTGCCTTGCGGGTCGAGGATGCCGGATTTGAGAGTGACTGTGACGCGGGCTTTCATGCTTTCACCACCGGCCCGGCGCGAAACCGGGCGGGACAAGGGGCCGGCGCAGGGATTCGGCGGCCGAGAGCTTCCGCCTAGCATCGTTCGGGGGCGCTCTCAATGCGCTATCCCCGTCTATTTTTAGGCGGTTTCAGCGGGTTTTCGGAGCCGGGGTGCGGAACGCGGCCATCAGCGCGTCGAAACGCGGCCGCCACTCGGCGATCGACTCTTCCGAGGCATGACAGACGATGGCGATGGAATGGCTGGCGCCCGCGGTCATGTAGGACACATAGCGGGCGACCTGGCCGGCCATGGACATGCGGAACTCGGCCTGCAGGACGGGATGGCCGGCGATCTGGCGCGGGGCATAGGCCAGCACCACCTGCGGCGGCACGTCGGCTGTCCGGTCCCAGCTCACGCTGCCGGCGACCTTCTGCTCCAGCGCCGCCTTCTGCTCGGCGAAGGCCGCCATCTGGTCGCGCGCGATCCGCTCTCCGTCGAAGCCTTGCATGATGCGCTCGACCGAACCGAACACGACGCGCTGCGTGTTCACAAAGCAGCCGGCCAGCGCGCCCTTGCAGGCGTCCTCGCGGCACTGAATTCCGAAATCTCCGCTGGCGTCGATGTCGGGCGACCAGATGCGCTCGTCATAAGTCACCGCGAAAACGTTCTTGGGATGCCGATATTCCGCCGCGCGCGCCGGCAAGACCGACACCGCGAGCAGCACCGCCACCGCGCCCATGCGCGAGAAAGACCCAACCGACATTCGCAAAGCCCTGTGCTGACCCGGTCTCGCTTGGTCGGTCCGAACCGCCCTTGCGTTCAAGCGCTGGACCGCTCCGAAACAAAAACGGGGGCCAGCCGGCCCCCGCTCTCTCATTTTCCATGCGAACGTTCCATGCGAACGGATTAGCCCTTCACCAGCACCGGGCCGGTGCCGCGCGGCGGCTCGCCCTCGCTCATGATGCCGAGCCGCTTGGCGACTTCGGTATAGGCTTCCACAAGCCCGCCGAGGTCGCGGCGGAAACGGTCCTTGTCGAGCTTCTCGTTCGACTTGATGTCCCACAGCCGGCACGAGTCGGGCGAGATCTCGTCGGCGACGACGATGCGCATCATCTCGTTTTCCCACAGCCGTCCGCACTCCATCTTGAAATCCACAAGGCGGATGCCGACGCCGAGGAAAAGACCGGAGAGAAAATCGTTGACGCGGATGGCGAGCGCCATCATGTCGTCGATCTCCTGCGGGGTCGCCCAGCCGAACGCCGTGATGTGCTCTTCCGATACCATCGGATCGCCGAGCTTGTCGTTCTTGTAATAGAACTCGATGATCGAGCGCGGCAATTGCGTGCCTTCCTCGATGCCGAGGCGAGTCGCCAGGGAGCCGGCGGCGACGTTGCGCACCACGATTTCCAGCGGAATGATCTCGACTTCGCGGATCAGCTGCTCGCGCATGTTGAGCCGGCGGATGAAATGCGTCGGCACGCCGATGTCATTCAGGTGCTGGAAGATGTATTCCGATATGCGGTTGTTCAGGACGCCTTTGCCCTCGATCACTTCGTGCTTTTTGGCGTTGAAGGCGGTGGCGTCATCCTTGAAATGCTGGATCAGCGTTCCAGGTTCGGGGCCCTCATAGAGGACCTTCGCCTTACCTTCATAGATGCGGCGGCGGCGGCTCATCGGAATATACCGTGGTTTGAGAAAATCCATGAATGCCGTGGCTCCATTTCGTGTGCTTTGCCCGCGGCGGGAACGGCATGGCGCGACTCAAAGACGCAACGCGAGCGGCCTGACCGGTCAGGCGAACCTAACCGATCGACCGGTGGGATACAATGCAGGGCAAGGCCTGTCATCCACCGCATATAACGTCTAAATTGCAGACGTCCATGGTTGCCTTGACGCCTTTCCCCCGATATGCAAGGCGGAATGCGCAGTATGCGCCCGATGTTTCTTAAAATTTGCGAGGGCCCGGAATGACCACATTCGACAAGCGCGAGGAAGGCTTCGAGAAGAAGTTCGCGCATGACGAGGAACTGAAATTCAAGGCCTATGCCCGCCGCAACAAGCTGCTCGGGCTGTGGGCGGCGGAACTTCTCGGCAAGACCGGTCCGGACGCCGACGCCTATGCCAAGGAAGTCGTGATGGCGGATTTCGAGGAAGCCGGCGAGGACGACGTGGCCCGCAAGGTGATCGCGGATCTCGCCCCCACAGGGGTGAACGACCAGCAGGTGCGCGCCAAGATGAACGAATTGCTCGCCATCGCCGTTGCACAAATTCAATCCGAATAATTCTGTCATAAAGGGCGGGCGCACATGTCCTCGACACCGGGATTTTCGCTCGCCCGCCGCTTGCGATCCGGGGAGACCGTCTTTTCAGCCTGGTGCGGATTGCCCTCGCCGCTGGTGGCGGAGAATGTCGCGCGCGCCGGATTTTCCGCCGCGGTCATCGACCAGCAGCACGGACTCTGGGACACCGCGACAACCCTGCAGGCGATCGCCGGCATTCATCAGGCCGGCGCTGCCCCGCTGGTGCGCGTGCCGCTGAACGATTTCGCCGGCGCTGCGCGCATGCTGGATTTCGGCGCCGAAGGCGTGATCGCGCCGATGATCAACAGCGCGGCCGACGCACGCGCGTTCGTGGCGGCGACCAAATATCCGCCGCTCGGCGAACGCAGCGTGGGCGCCCATCGCGCCGCCGCGCTCGGCGGATTTCCCGACCAGCGACCCTATCTCAAGGAAGCCAATGCCAGCACCCTCACCTTCGCGATGATCGAGACGCGCGCGTCGCTCGCCCATCTCGACGCGATCGCGGCGACGCCCGGCATCGACGTTCTGTTCATCGGGCCGTCCGATCTGTCGATGGCGCTGAGCGAAGGCAAGACGCTGGACGCGCATTCGCCCGAGGTCGAAGCCGCGCTCGACCAGATTCTGGCCGCATGCAAGAAGGCCGGAAAAATTCCCGGCCTCTACTGCATCGACGCCGAGCGCGCGGCCGCCACCGCCAAGCGCGGATTCAAATTCCTGACGGTCGGCAGCGATCTTGCCTTCCTGCGCGCGGGAGCCGCAGAGCAGTTGAAAATCCTGCAAGCGCGCTAGAGGGTCTTCGCCACGGTGCGGTCATGGACTGGAACCTGATCGGCATCGGTACCGCAGCAAGCCTCGTGGCCGGCGTCGCGACCGGCATCGGCGCCCTGCCGATCCTGCTGGTTCGCACCCTGTCCGAAACCGTGAAAAACGCCTTTCTCGGATTTTCCGCCGGCGTGATGCTGGCCGCCTCGTTCTTCTCCCTCATCATCCCGGCGCTCCGCTATGCCGCAATTGATTCCGGCAGCCGACCGATCGCCGCAACCATCGTTGCCGCCGCGGTGATGCTCGGCGCCTCCAGTCTCGCGCTGATCAATCGCTACGCGCCACACGAACATTTTGTGCTCGGTCGCAGCGGCGCCGATGTGCGGGCGATCCGCCGCATCTGGCTGTTCGTGATCGCCATCACGCTGCACAATTTTCCGGAAGGACTGGCGGTCGGCGTCGGCTTTGGCAGCGGCGATGTCAGCCGCGGCACAACCCTGGCGATCGGCATCGGGTTGCAGAACATGCCGGAAGGCCTGGCGGTGGCGGCCTCGCTGCTGTCGCTCAACTATTCCCGCAGCACGGCCATTCTGATCGCGCTCGCCACCGGCCTCGTCGAGCCCGTCGGCGGCCTGCTGGGCGTGACCGCGGTGTCGGTGTTCACGCCGCTCCTGCCATGGGGGCTGGGCTTCGCCGCCGGCGCGATGATTTTCGTGGTCAGCAACGAAATCATTCCCGAAACGCATCGGGCCGGACACGAAAATCTGGCGACCTTCGGTCTCATGATCGGGCTGATTGTCATGATGCTGCTCGACGTCACGCTCGGCTAGCCGCCGGATGGCAGCGCGGCGATCCTGGCGGCGAGGCGATCGAGCACCTGCGCGACATCGGCCTCCACCTCGCCCGCGCTCACCGCGACGATGCGATAGTCGCGCTCCTCGAGCCATTGCCGCCTCTCGACCCGCGCACCCGCCGCCTCGTTGGCTTCCCCATCCGGCACCAGATCAATCACCATCCGCAGCGGAAAAGAAACGAAATCCACCACATGCGGTCCGACCGGCGTCTGCCGCTTGAAGCCCGACGTCGCGAAGCGCCGGTCGTTGGTCAGCGCCGTCCAGAAAATGCGTTCGGCGTCGGTCGGGTTTCGCCGCAGCAGCCGCGCCAGCCCGCGCATCGGACCGCGCGTCGGCGCACCTTCGGCGGCGGCCTGGCCGCTCAACAGCGTGCGCAGCAATTCCGCCTGCGGGCCGTCGAGCACGCCGCCCTTGGCCGGGCCCTTGCGTCCCTGCACCAGAGCCGTGATCACGCCGTGCAAAGTGCGGATGTCCTGCTGGCTCGGCTGCATGCGCGTGAAGATGTTGCGCATGTTGACGATCATGGTCCCGCGCTTCTCGGCGGGGCGGAAATATTCGACCGCCTCCAGTTCGCGCTCCAGATCCCTGAAAAAGGCGAACAGCTGCTCCTTGGGCGCGGGCGGCGATTTGGCCGGCATGCCGAACGGCAGCCCGCCCGCGCTCGCCAGCTTGAACCATTCATAGCCGAGGATCACCACCGCCTGCGCCAGATTGAGCGAGGCGAAGGCGGGATTGACCGGCAGCGTCACGATGCAATCCGCCAGCCCGACTTCGTCGTTCTCGAGTCCGTTGCGCTCGCGCCCGAACATCAATCCGATCGTCTCGCCGCCCGCGATCCGCGGCGCCATCAGGCGCACGGCCTCCTCGGCGCCGGCCACCGGCTTGGCCTGGTCGTGCGCCCGCGCCGTCATGGCGAAGACATGGTGGCAGTCGGCGACGGCGGCGGCCGCGCTGTCGAACAATTCCGCCTGCTCCAGGATGCGGTCGGCGCCCGACGCCATCACGCGCGCGCGCTCGTTCGGCCATCCCTGCACCGGCTTGACCAGCCGCAGCCGCGACAATCCGAAATTGCCCATGGCGCGCGCCGTCGCCCCGATATTCTCGCCGAGCTGGGGCTCGACCAGAATCACCACGGGTGCGGCGGTCTCGGTCCAGTCCTTGGTATGGTCGGTTCCGGCGCCGGGCATGCGGTGCTCCTCGGCGGGCAAATGCCCTGAAGATGCAGCCACTGCCGAAGCCGGCCGCTTGCGTCAAGCGGCTGCACCCTCTTCCGGCCGAAACACCCGGCAGCTCCCGCCGGGATTTCGGTTCGGCGCGGTCGGTGGCCGCGTGCGCCGCTAATTTGCGGGAAACCCTTCCCGGAGGTGGTTGTCTCGCACCTGCCAACAAGGCTTTTACCAGCGCAGTGCGGGATGCTATAGGGCGCGCGCCGAACTCTCGTCAGTCGAATTCCCGATTGGCGGTCTCCGCGCCGAGAACAATTCATTTGAGGGCCCGAGGGGGAAGCCATTCCCCGCGCCCGTCAATGGTCAGTTTCCGGTCGGCCCAACAAGCACGGCGCCCAGAGGTGCAAGCATGCCAGATCTCGAAATCATGTGGACAAAGGTCGATGAAGCCCCGGCGCTGGCGACCTATTCCCTGCTGCCGATCGTCAAAGCCTTCGTGGGCGCGGCGGGGGTGTCCGTGACGCTGAAGGACATCTCGCTGGCCGGCCGCATCCTGGCCAGCGTCTCCGACAAGCTTCCACCTGCGCAACGGACCCACGACGAACTCGCCGAACTCGGCGAACTCGCGACGAAGCCCGAAGCCAACATCATGAAGCTGCCCAACATCTCCGCCTCGATCCCGCAGCTCAAGGCCGCGATCAAGGAATTGCAAGGCAAGGGCTACGCCGTTCCAGACTATCCGGATAACCCGACGACGGAAGCCGAGAAGGACATCAAGGCCCGCTACGCCAAGGTGTTCGGCAGCGTCGTCAACCCGGTCTTGCGCGAGGGCAATTCCGACCGCCGCGCCGCCGGCGCCGTCAAGCAATACGCCCGCGACAATCCGCACAAGATGGGCGCCTGGAGCAAGGACTCCAAATCGCATGTGGCGTACATGCCGGAAGGCGATTACTACGGCTCGGAAATCTCGACCACTGTTCAGGCTGCGACCAACGCCCGTATCGAGCTGGTCGGCGCCGACGGCGTCGTCACGATACTGAAGGCGAAGACGCCGATCCAGGCCGGCGAGATCATCGACGCGGCGGTGATGAGCCGCAAGGCGCTGCGCGCCTTCTTTGCCAAGCAGATCGAAGCCGCCAAGAAGGAAGGCGTGCTGTTCTCGCTGCACGTGAAGGCGACCATGATGAAGATCGCCGATCCCATCATATTCGGCCACGCCGTTTCCATCTTCTTCGCCGATGTGATCGAGAAGCACGCCGCTACGCTCAAACGTCTCGGGGTCAATCTCAACAACGGATTCGGTGACCTGCTGACAAAGATCGAAACGCTGCCGGACGCCGAAAAGAAAGCGATCAAGGACGAAATCGCGGCGGAGTACGCCAAACGGCCCGGCCTTGCCATGGTCAATTCCGACAAGGGCATTACCAACCTGCATGTGCCCAGCGACGTCATCGTAGACGCGTCGATGCCGGCGATGATCCGCGAGTCCGGCCGCATGTGGGGGCCCGACGGCAAACTGCACGACGTCAAGGCCGCGATCCCCGATCGCTCCTACGCGACGCTGTTTCAGACGGTCATCGAGGACTGCAAGGCGCACGGCGCGTTCGATCCCAGGACTATGGGCTCGGTGCCGAATGTGGGGTTGATGGCGCAGAAGGCCGAGGAATACGGCTCGCACGACAAGACGTTCGAAGTGCCCGCGAGCGGAACGGTTCGAGTCGTCGCCGATGACGGCAAGGTGCTGCTGGAGCGCCCGGTCGAGGCCGGCGACATTTTCCGCATGTGCCAGCTCAGAGACGCACCGGTTCAGGACTGGGTCAAGCTCGCGGTGCGCCGTGCACGCCTCACCAACACCCCGGCGGTGTTCTGGCTCGACGCCAAGCGCGCGCATGACGCACAGGTCATCGAAAAAGTCGAAAGGTACCTGAAAGGTCAGGATACGTCGGGGCTCGATATCCGCATCATCGCGCCGGTCGACGCGATGAAGTTTTCGCTCGAGCGTATCCGCAAGGGGCAGGACACGATCTCCGTCACCGGCAACGTGCTGCGTGATTATCTGACCGACCTGTTTCCGATCATGGAGCTCGGCACCTCGGCCAAGATGCTGTCGATCGTTCCGCTATTGGCGGGCGGCGGTCTGTTCGAGACCGGCGCCGGCGGCTCGGCCCCCAAGCACGTGGAGCAGTTCCAGCAAGAGGGCTATCTGCGCTGGGATTCGCTTGGCGAATTCCTCGCCCTCGGCGCATCGCTCGAGCATCTGGCGCAGACCTACAAGAACGCCAAGGCGCAGGTTCTCGCCGAGACGCTCGACACGGCCATCGGCAATTTCCTCAAGTTCAACCGCAATCCTGCGCGCAAGGTCGGCGAACTCGACAATCGCGGCAGCCACTTCTACCTCGCTTTGTACTGGGCTCAGGCGCTGGCTGCGCAGACCAAGGACGCGGAGCTGCAAGCCCGCTTCAAGCCGCTGGCGGAAACACTCGCCGCGAACGAGGCCAAGATCAACGCCGAACTGATCGCCGCGCAAGGCAAGCCGGTCGATGTCGGCGGCTACTATATGCCCGACGACGCCAAGGCATCGACCGCGATGCGGCCGAGCGCCACGCTGAACGCCGCGCTCGCCGCGCTCTGACGCCGAAGCCGGACGGCCGGCATCTCCCGAGACCGTGACCCGCTCGATGACGACTTCATCGAGCGGGTCTTCAGTCCGGGCGTAGCGGTCTGGATGCGGCTAAAGTCCACAAGCCAAGCCGCTTTTACGGCAAATAGGTCAATGCTATAGAGCCCGCCGTGGCTGCGGGCGGCGTCTTCGATGAGTGCGCGCCAAATTTTCCGTCATTCCGACGACCGTCGCCGATGCCGGCTCTGACAAGGTGGCTCCTGAAAATGGCGAAGATCAAGGTTAAGAATCCCGTCGTCGAAATGGACGGCGACGAAATGACCCGCATCATCTGGCAGCTCATCAAGGACAAGCTGATCCATCCCTATCTCGATATCGACCTGCTCTATTACGATCTGAGCGTCCAGAAGCGCGACGAAACAAACGACCAGATCACCATCGATTCCGCCGAAATGACCAAGAAGGTCGGCGTCGCGGTGAAATGCGCCACCATCACCCCCGACGAAGGCCGCGTGAAGGAATTCGGCCTGAAGGAAATGTGGCGCTCGCCCAACGGCACAATCCGCAACATCCTCGGCGGCACCATCTTTCGCGAGCCGATCATCTGCAAGAACGTGCCGCGCTTGGTGCCGGGCTGGACGCAGCCGATCGTCATCGGCCGCCACGCCTACGGCGACCAGTATCGCGCCACCGATTTCAAGTTTCCGACGGCGGGCACGATCTCGATCAAGTTCACCGGCGAGGACGGCAAAGTGATCGAGAAGGAAGTCTTCAAGGCGCCTGAGAGCGGCGTCACCATGGCGATGTACAACCTCGACTCCTCGATCCGCGATTTCGCGCGTGCCTCGATGAATTATGCGCTGAATCGCGGCTATCCGCTGTATCTGTCGACCAAAAACACCATTCTGAAGCAGTATGACGGCCGCTTCATGGAACTGTTCCAAGAATTGTTCGACAAGGAATTCAAAGACAAATTTGCCGAGAAGAAGATCACCTACCAGCACCGCCTGATCGACGACATGGTGGCGGCGGCGATGAAATGGTCCGGCGGCTATGTCTGGGCCTGCAAGAACTACGACGGCGACGTGCAGTCGGACGTGGTGGCGCAGGGCTTCGGCTCGCTCGGCCTGATGACCTCGGTGCTGATGACGCCCGACGGCAAGGTGGTAGAATCGGAAGCCGCGCACGGCACCGTCACCCGCCACTACCGCGAGCACCAGAAGGGCAACGAGACCTCGACCAACTCGATCGCCTCGATCTTCGCCTGGACGCGCGGCCTTAGCCATCGTGCCAAGCTCGACGACAATGCGGCGCTGGCAAAATTCTCGACCACGCTGGAAAAGGTCTGCGTCGACACCGTCGAAGCCGGCTACATGACCAAGGACCTCGCCCTCCTCGTCGGCCCCGAGCAGAAGTGGCTCTCGACCACCGGTTTCCTCGACAAGATCGACGAGAACCTGAAAAAGGCGGTGGCGGCATAATGCGCTAGCGTCGCCCCTATCGGCCTCATCGTGAGGGCGGAGATGCGTTCAGAAGAACAAAGGGCGCAGCTTTGGCCGCGCCCTTATTTTTTCCGCTTCTTGCTGACCTTGCGCAGCCCCTCGACCTCCGTCATGCGGATCTCGGTGATGCGGCGGTCCGCGACGTCTTCGGGGAAGTCCAGCGCCTCCAGCAGACGGCCGGCAAGCTGCAGACTGGCCTCCACTGTCTCCGGAATGGCGCCATGGCAGCCCAGCCGCATCAGGCGGGCGGCATGCTCGGCGTCGCGGGCGCGGGCCAGCACGCTGGCCTTGGGCCGCAGCTTGAGAATTTCGGCGACCATGCGTTCGGTGTGCTCGGCGCTACTCAATGTCACGACGAAGGCGCGGGCCCGCTTGGCGCCGGCCCGTTCCAGCAATTCACGGCGGCTGGAATCCCCGAAATAGACCATGCGGCCTTTCTCGCGATGCTCGGAGACGACGGCACCATGGGTATCGAGCGCGACCCAGGGCACATTTTCCGAATCCAGCACCCGCGCCACCGTCTGTCCCACCCGGCCGAACCCGCCGATGATGACGTGATCGCGCAACTCGGCAACCTCCGCTTCCGGCGTCTGGTGATCGTGATCCAGCGGCTCGAGATATTCGCCGAGCCGGCGCGCCGCGATTGCAAGCACCGGCGTGAGCATCATGCTCAGGCCTGCCACCGCGATCGCCGAGGTTGCGATATCGGGCTGCAGCAGGCCCTTGCCGCGTGCCAGTCCGATCACGATGAAGGCGAATTCGCCGCCTTGAGCGAGCAGCAGCGCGACTTCCGCCGCCTGCGGCCGCGACACTCCGAACAGCCGCGCCGCGCCATACAGGATCAATGCCTTGACTGCAATCAGGGCAACGAGCGCCAGCAGCACCCAGCCGACATGCTGCCACACCACCTTCAGATCGATCAGCATGCCGACGGTGACGAAGAAAATGCCGAGCAGCAATCCCTTGAACGGATCGAGATCGACCTCGATCTGATGGCGGTATTCGCTGTCGCTGAGCAGAAGTCCGGCGAGGAAAGCGCCAAGCGCGACCGACAGGCCCGACGCGCCGGTGGCCGCCGAAATGCCGACCACGATGACCAGCGAGATCGCCATGATCAGTTCGCGGCTGCCGGTGCGCGCCGCCGACCGCATCAGCGGGGTGATGACATATTTTCCGATCACCATGATCAGCACCACCGCAGCCAGCGCCTGGCCGAACGGCTTGACAAGGTCGATGAAGGAATGTCCGCCGGCGCTGCGCGCCTCCAGAATGCCGATGGTGAACAGCACCGGCACCACCATCAGGTCCTGAAACAGAAGGATCGACAGCGAAATGCGCCCGACCGGCGCCGCCGAGCGGTGCTGGTCGATCAGGAGCTGCATCACGATCGCCGTGGATGACAGCGCAAAACACATCCCGAGAATAAGGCCGGTCGGCGGCGGCAATCCGCTCCAGCGGATGAGCGTGCCGATTGCCAGGATGGACACCACCACCTGAATCGCGCCGACGCCCAGCACATAGCGGCGCAATTGCCACAGCCGCTGCATGGACAGTTCCATGCCAAGCAGAAACAAAAGGAAGACGATGCCGAGTTCGGCGAGCGGCTCGGCGCGCGCCGGATCGTCAAGGGTGATGTACTGGATCCAGGGAAACTGGTCGACCAGCAGCCCCAGCCCGAAAGGACCGAGCGCCAGGCCGATGATCAGAAAGCCGAGCACAGTGCCGAGCCGCAGCCGGTGCAGCAGCGGCACGATGATGCCGGCCGCGACCAGGAAAATCAGGATGCTTTTCAGCCCCTCGGCGTGCAGCAATGCGCTTTCTCCCGCGTCGACAACGCTCGTCCTCGCGCCCTCTTATCAGGGGAATGGACGGATTCGTCACCCGCCCCGATGAAACTTTTTGGCTTGAAGCGGCGGATCATCCGCCGCCGAGCGCGGCCTCGATGGCCGAGAGCGCGGCGTCGGCCCTGGAACCGTCCGGACCGCCGGCCTGCGCCATGTCGGGCCGCCCGCCGCCGCCCTTGCCGCCGAGTGCTTCCGCGCCCATGCGCACCAGATCGACCGCGGAGAAACGCGCGGTCAGGTCGGCGGTGACGCCGACCACGATCCCGGCCTTGCCGTCCTCGGTCTTGCCGACAATGGCGACCACGCCGGAGCCGACCTGCTTCTTGCCTTCGTCGGCCAGGCTGCGCAGGTCCTTCAGGTCGATGCCCTCGACCGCGCGAGCGAGCAGCTTCACGTCGCCGACCGAGCGGATCGCCTCGGCCGCGCCATCCTTCGCCCTGCCGCCGCCCATGGCCAGCTTCTTTTTTGCGTCCGCCAGATCGCGCTCGAGCTTCCTGCGCTCGTCCATCAGTTGCGTGACGCGGGCGTCGATCTCCCCCACCGGCACCTTCAGCAGCCCGGCGAGATCGCGCAGCCTGCGGCTTTCCGACGCCAGATGCTTGCGCGCGGCCTCGCCGGTCATCGCCTCGATGCGGCGCACGCCGGCGCCGACCGCGCTTTCGCCCGCGACCGCGATCAGGCCGATATCGCCGGTGCGTTTCACATGGGTGCCGCCGCACAACTCGACCGACCAGCCCATCTGGTTGCCTTTGCCCTCGCCCATCGCCACCACGCGCACCTCGTCGCCGTATTTCTCGCCGAACAGCGCGCGCGCGCCGGAGGAGATGGCGTCGTCCACCGCCATCAGGCGGGTGGTGACCGGGGTATTCTGCAGCAGGATGGTGTTGGCGATGTCCTCGGCCCGCAGCACTTCGTCGTCGTTCATCGGCTTGGGATGCGAGAAATCGAAGCGCAGCCGGTCAGGCGCCACCAGCGAGCCTTTTTGCGCGACGTGATCGCCCAGCACCTGGCGCAAAGCCTCGTGCAGAAGATGGGTGGCGGAGTGATTGGAGCGGATCGCGGCGCGGCGCGCATGGTCGATGTCGAGCTGCAGGGCGGCGCCAACCTTCAGCACGCCCTGCTCCACCACGCCGGAATGCACGAACAGGTCGCCGGCCTTTTTCTGGGTGTCGGTGACGCGGAGCCGCACGCCCTCGCCGGTCATCACGCCGGTGTCGCCGGTCTGGCCGCCGGATTCGCCGTAGAACGGCGTCTGGTTGAGCATCACGAGACCGCTTTCGCCGGTCTTCAGCTCGGCAACCTCCTTGCCGTCGCGGAGGAGCGCGGTGACGACGCCCTCGGCGTTTTCGGTGTCATAGCCAAGAAACTCGGTCGCGCCGAGCTTCTCGTGCAGCGCAAACCAGATCGCCTCGGTAGCAGTCTCGCCCGACGAGAAGCGCGCCGAACGCGCCTGCTCGCGCTGGCGATCCATGGCGTCGGTGAAGGACGCGATGTCCACGCCGATGCCACGCGACTTCAGCGCATCCTGCGTGAGATCAAGCGGGAAGCCATAGGTGTCGTAGAGCGTGAAGGCGGTCTCGCCGTCGAACATGTCGCCCTTCTTCAGCGACTTCGACGCCTCGTCGAGGATCGACAGACCCTTCGTCAGCGTGGCGCGGAAGCGGGTTTCCTCGAGCTTGAGCGTTTCAGTGATAAGCGCCTCGGCCCGAACGAGTTCAGGACAGGCCTGCCCCATCTCGCGGGCGAGCGCAGGCATGAGCTTCCACATCAGCGGCTCTTTTGCGCCGAGCAGTTCGGCGTGCCGCATGGCGCGGCGCATGATCCGGCGCAGCACATAGCCGCGGCCTTCGTTCGACGGCAGCACGCCGTCCGCGACGAGGAAGGACGACGAGCGCAGATGGTCCGCAATCACCCGGTACGACGCCACAGTCTGCTCGTCGGCGCCGCGCCCGAGAGCCGTCGCGGTCGCATCGATCAGGTGGCGGAACAGATCTGTCTCGAAGACGCTGTCGACGCCCTGCAGGATGCAGGCCATGCGCTCCAGTCCCATGCCGGTGTCGATCGAGGGACGCGGCAGCGGCACGCGCTCCTCCTTCGTCACCTGCTCGTACTGCATGAACACGAGATTCCAGAACTCGAGGAAGCGGTCGCCGTCCTCCTCCGGGCTGCCCGGAGGTCCACCCCAGATGTGATCGCCGCGGTCGATGAAAATCTCCGAACACGGGCCGCACGGTCCGGTGTCGCCCATGGCCCAGAAATTGTCCGACGTCGGGATGCGGATGATGCGATCGTCCGAAAAGCCCGCGATCTTCTTCCAGAAAACCGCCGCCTCGTCGTCGGTGTGGTAGACGGTGACAAGCAGCTTGTCCTTCTTCAGCCCGAACTCTTTCGTGATCAGGTTCCAGGCGAGCTCGATCGCGCGCTCCTTGAAATAGTCGCCGAACGAGAAATTGCCGAGCATCTCGAAGAAGGTGAGATGGCGCGCGGTATAGCCGACATTGTCGAGATCGTTGTGCTTGCCGCCGGCGCGCACGCATTTCTGCGAGGAGGCCGCGCGCTGGTAGGGACGCTTCTCGAGGCCAGTGAAGACATTCTTGAACTGCACCATGCCGGCATTGGTGAACATCAGGGTCGGGTCGTTGCGCGGCACCAGCGGCGACGACGGAACGACCTCGTGGCCGTGCCGCTTGAAATAGTCGAGGAAGCTGGACCTGATCTCGTTGACGCCGCTCATGGACGAAAATGCCGTTTCTGTCGCTCGCGGCGCTGCTGTCAGCGCCGGCCCCTTAGCCTGTGCAATGGCCAAGCATCACGCCCCGGCCCTTTCAGGATGTCAGGGATATGTAGCGAGGGGGTCGGGACGTGTCCAGAAATGGCGACAATCGGCCCCGGACCGGCCTGTCCGTCCCGGGCCGCCGGGCGGCGGGGGCCGGCCGGCGCGCAAACGGCATCCGCCCCATGGGCGAACGCCCCAACGCAAAACCCCGGCTTTCGGGCCGGGGGTTGCGCGGTTTCATCGGCACAGGAGGCGCTCAATCCTCCGCGGCCTCGCTGTCGGCATCGGCTTCAGGTTCACCTTCCAGAATTTTTTCGGCCAGGATGCCGGAATTCTGCCGCACCGCGGCCTCGATCTGCGCCGCCATGTCGGGATTGGCCTTCAGAAAGGCTTTTGCATTCTCGCGGCCCTGCCCGATGCGCTGGCTGTCATAGGAGAACCAGGCGCCGGATTTCTCCACCACCCCGGCCTTGACGCCGAGGTCGATCAGTTCGCCGAGCTTGGAGACGCCCTCGCCATACATGATGTCGAACTCGACCTGCTTGAACGGCGGCGCCAGCTTGTTCTTGACCACCTTGACGCGGGTCTGGTTGCCGACCACCTCGTCGCGGTCCTTGATGGCGCCGATGCGGCGGATATCGAGGCGCACCGAGGCGTAGAATTTCAGCGCGTTGCCGCCGGTCGTGGTTTCCGGCGAGCCATACATCACCCCGATCTTCATGCGGATCTGGTTGATGAAGATCACCATGGTCTTGGACTTGTTGATCGAGGCGGTGAGCTTGCGCAACGCCTGGCTCATCAGCCGCGCCTGAAGGCCGGGCAGGCTGTCGCCCATCTCGCCTTCCAGTTCGGCGCGCGGCACCAGCGCCGCCACCGAATCGATCACCACGATATCGACCGCGCCCGAGCGCACCAGCGTATCGGCGATTTCCAGCGCCTGTTCGCCGGCATCGGGCTGCGAGATCAGAAGTTCGTCGACATTGACCCCGAGCTTGCGGGCATAGATCGGGTCGAGCGCGTGTTCGGCGTCGACAAAGGCGCAGATGCCGCCCTTCTTCTGGGCCTCCGCCACCGTATGCAAAGCGAGCGTGGTCTTGCCGGAGGATTCCGGCCCATAAATTTCCACCACCCGGCCGCGCGGCAGGCCGCCGATGCCGAGCGCGATATCGAGGCCGAGCGAGCCGGTGGAGACCGTGTCGACATCCATCGACTTGTCGGACTTGCCCAGCTTCATGATCGAGCCCTTGCCGAAATTGCGCTCGATCTGGGAGAGCGCGGCATCAAGAGCTTTGGACTTGTCCATGGACGTACTTTCAACCACACGCAGGGCGGCTTGCCGGGCAGCAGCTTGGGCCATAATCGCGCTCCTTTAAGACCTCAGATTCGGAGGGCGGACAACACGCCTCTTCGGCGCTGCACAGCCCCGGCCGGTGATTCCGGCCTCTAAAAACAATGTACACTATTTGTTCTCTGTTCGCAATATGTTCTTATGCGGTCCGGGGT
>JALHOD010000023.1 GCA_022843165.1 Pseudorhodoplanes sp. | reverse complement strand
CATGGAAGGCAAGACTCTGTCCGGCGGCAAAAGGCCCGCGCGTGCGCGGGCCGTCTTTATGCAACAACAAGCTGCCGGCCTGTGCCTACAACATGGAAGGCAAGACTCTGTCCGGCGGCTTGTGTCCGTCCATGAAGGTCTTGATGTTGATGATGACCTTCTCGCCCATGTCGATGCGGCCTTCGACCGTCGCCGATCCCATATGCGGCAGCAGGATCACCTTGCCCTCGCGCGCCAGCTTGGCCAGACGCGGGTTGACCGCGGGCTCGTGCTCGAACACGTCGAGGCCGGCGCCCGCGATGTCGCCGGCGGCGATCAGCCGGATCAGTGCATTCTCGTCGATCACCTCGCCGCGCGCGGTGTTGACGATATAGGCCTCGGGCCGCATCAGCTGCAGGCGCCGTGCCGACAACAGGTGATAGGTCGCCGGCGTGTGCGGGCAATTCACCGACACAATGTCGACGCGCGCCAGCATCTGGTCGAGGCTTTCCCAATAGGTCGCGCTCAACTCTTCTTCGATCCTCGGCGCGACGCGGCGGCGGTTGTGATAATGGATCTGCAGCCCGAAGGCGCCGGCGCGGCGCGCGACCGCCTGTCCGATGCGGCCCATGCCGATGATGCCGAGCCGCTTTCCCCAGATCCGGTGGCCGAGCATCCAGGTCGGCGACCAGCCGCTCCATTCGTTGTCGCCGGTCAGGATCTGCGCGCCTTCGGTCAGCCGCCGCGGCACCGCGAGGATCAGCGCCATGGTCATGTCGGCGGTGTCCTCGGTGAGAACGCCGGGCGTGTTGGTCACGGTGATTCCGCGCTGAAGCGCGGTGGTGACGTCGATATTGTCCACGCCGTTGCCGAAATTGGCGATCAGCTTGAGGTTCTCGCCCGACTGGCTGAGCACGGAGGCGTCGAGCCGGTCGGTGACGGTGGGGACCAGGACGTCGGCGGTCTTGAGCGCCGCCGCCAGCTCGGCCTGGCTCATTGGCTTGTCGTCGAGATTGAGGCGTGCGTCGAAGAGTTCCCGCATGCGGGTTTCGACGGTGTCGGGCAATTTGCGCGTCACGACGACCAAGGGCTTCTTGCTTTTGGGCATCTGTCACGCCTCGGTTCTTGGAAACGGCGCTGTCCGGCGCCGTCCTTGGCGGATCCGTTCAGCCCTCTTTAACCCTGCTCGCCGACACTGCGCCGGTTGATCGGCGCTCGGTTCCGGCGCCGATATTTCATGTTCGATATGGTCATAGCAACCCAAAACACCCGGATGAACTGGCTTGGCTCTGCGGCTTTGGTCGCGGTCGCCCTGCTCATGGGCGCCCCTGACGCCGGTGCGGCGGGGGAAGTGGCCAGCGGGTCGGCCAGCGGTCTGCCGGTGCCGCGCTATGTCAGCCTGAAATCCGACCGCGTGAATGTCCGCGCCGGCCCGACCAAGGACCATGACGTGGCCTGGGTTTTTACCCGTTCCGGGCTGCCGGTGGAAATCACCGCTGAATTCGAGAACTGGCGCCGGATCCGCGACTGGGAAGGCGCGGAAGGCTGGGTCTATCATTCGCTCCTGTCCGGGCGCCGCACGGCGGTGGTGACCCCCAAGAACAAGGACGATCTGGTCCCGCTGAATGAAAGCCCGGAGACCACCGGTTCGGTGACGGCCAAGCTGCAATCGGGCGTGCTGGCGGCGGTCAGGCGTTGCAGCGGCGGCTGGTGCCGCATTTCCGGCGAGGGCTTTGACGGCTGGATTCCGCAGGAACGCCTTTGGGGCGTCTATCCGAACGAGAAAGTCGACTGAGCCGCAGGCGGCTCAGCCTCAATCGATCTTCACAAGCTGAAATGTCAGCGCGGCTCCGAGCCGGCCTTGCGCAGCCGCACCACCACGTCGATGCGGGCGATCTCGTAGCCTTCGGGGGCGATCGGCGTCTTGTCGACAATCACTTCCGGTCCGGCGATGTCCACCAGTTCGTTGTCGCCTTCGACGAAGAAATGATGATGGTCGGACACGTTGGTGTCGAAATAGGTCTTCGAGCCGTCGACCGCGACCTGGCGCAGCAGGCCCACATCGGTGAACTGGTGCAGCGTGTTGTAGACGGTGGCCAGCGACACCGGCACTTTCGCCTTGGTCGCTTCCTCGTAAAGCATCTCGGCCGTCACATGCCGGTCGCCTTTGGCGAACAGGATCCAGCCCAGCGACATGCGCTGGCGGGTCGGGCGCAAGCCCACATCGCGCAGCATCGACTTGACGTCGTGCCAGGGACAGCCATTGAGATCAGCCTTGCGCGGATCGCTCATGCGCAATCCGGAGGCCGGCTCGTGAGGTGTGGAAAAAACGACGGTACGCTGCTGAGTCATGTTCCCTTGCCCAAATTGCCCGGTTCAAGGCCGGGGATTTGTTGCAATTGAAATTATATACGCGAGCGCCCTCTATTTGCAACCATTTCGCATCTGGGAGGAGGCGGAAAGGTCAGCTTTGCCGTGCTGGACGCCTATGTTAGGGAATTCCCGAATTGGCCGCGGGGGCCGTCTTCTGAAAAAGGACTGTAATGCAGAGTCGGCGCAATTCGTTCAATTATGAGGACCTTCTGGCCTGTGGACGCGGTGAATTGTTCGCTGGAGGCCCTCAGTTGCCGCTCCCGCCCATGCTGATGTTCGACCGCATCACGGACATTTCCGAGACCGGCGGGGAACACGGCAAGGGCCTCATTCGGGCCGAACTCGATATCCGCCCGGACCTCTGGTTTTTCCCCTGCCATTTCAAGGGCGATCCGGTGATGCCGGGTTGCCTGGGCTTGGATGCCCTGTGGCAGCTGGTCGGGTTTTTCCTGGGCTGGCTCGGCTCTTCCGGCAACGGCCGGGCGCTCGGTCTGGGTGAGCTGAAATTCTCCGGTCAGGTCCTGCCCGACATGAAGAAGGTGGTCTACGGTCTCGAGATCAAGCGCATCATGCGCTCCAAGCTCGTGCTCGGTGTGGCGGATGGCTGGCTGTCGGCGGACGGGAATATTATCTATCGCGCCAGCGACCTGAAGGTCGGGCTGTTCAAGCAGGACGCCGCCATGGCGCCGGCGGCGTCTTAAGCATACCGCGAGAGCGCGCGGCGCGGACACAGAAGGCGGACGAGGCGAGCATGAGACGGGTTGTCGTCACCGGGATGGGCATTGTCTCGTCCATCGGAAACAATACGCAGGAAGTGCTGGCGAGTTTGCGCGAGGCCAGGTCCGGCATCACGCGCTCGGAGCAGTTCGTGCAGCACGGCTTCAGGTGTCAGGTCGCGGGCGCGCCGACACTCGATCCGGAAGGATCGGTCGACCGCCGTGCAATGCGCTTCCTCGGACAGGGTGCCGCCTGGAACCACGTCGCGATGGAACAGGCGATCCGCGACAGCGGCGTCGAGGACAAGGACATCTCCAACGTTCGCACCGGCATCGTCATGGGTTCGGGTGGCCCCTCGACCCGCGTGATCGTGGAAGCCGCCGACATCACCCGCAAGAACAATTCGCCGAAACGCATCGGACCGTTCGCGGTACCGAAGGCGATGTCGTCGACCGCATCGGCGACGCTCGCGACCTGGTTCAAGATCAAGGGCGTGAACTATTCGATCTCGTCGGCCTGCGCGACATCCAACCACTGCATCGGCAACGCCGCCGAGATGATCCAGTGGGGCAAGCAGGACATGGTCTTTGCCGGCGGCTGCGAAGAGCTGGACTGGACGCTGTCCAATCTGTTCGACGCTATGGGCGCGATGTCCTCGAAATACAACGACACGCCGGAAACCGCGTCGCGCGCCTATGACGCAACCCGCGACGGCTTCGTGATCGCCGGCGGCGCAGGCGTGCTGGTGCTCGAAGAGCTTGAGCATGCCAAGGCACGCGGTGCCAAGATCTACGCGGAAGTCGCAGGCTACGGCGCGACTTCGGACGGTCACGACATGGTTGCGCCGTCGGGCGAGGGCGCGGTGCGCTGCATGAGAATGGCGCTGGAGACCGTGAAGGCGCCGGTGGATTACATCAATCCGCATGCCACCGCGACGCCGGTCGGCGATCTCAAGGAGATCGAGGCGATCCGCGAAGTCTTTGGCGCCAAATGCCCGCCGATCTCGGCCACCAAGTCGCTGACCGGGCATTCGCTCGGCGCCGCCGGCGTGCAGGAGGCGATCTATTCGCTGCTGATGATGAAAAACGGCTTCATCTGCGAAAGCGCCAACATCAAGGACCTCGATCCTGCTTTTGCCGACATGCCAATCGTACGCGAACGCAGGGACAACGTAACGCTGGGATGCGTTCTCTCGAATTCCTTCGGATTTGGCGGCACCAACGCTTCGGTAGCGTTCAAGCATCTCGATGCGTGATGACGGGCAATGAAGCTTGTCGATCAGGACATCGACTGGCATGACGGAAATCTGGTTGATGTCCATGTCAACGGACTATCTGCGAAAAGCCAGGACATCCGGCTTTATCTGGATTTGTATCCGAACGAAGACGGCGATGTCCCACGCCGGCGCTATTGCTGCGTCGGCAGGGGGCTGAAGAAGGTTCTGGTCAACGGGGATATTCGGAGACTCATCAAGAATGGCAAGTCCGGAAATATCGATTTCATGCGAATCGAATTGACCGATGACACCGAGATCCTGACCGTGTCGCTTCTGGGCGGTGTCATCGAAGCCGAGGCGACGGATTTTCAACTGGTAGAAGTTAAAAAATGACCAAATTGATGCAAGGCAAGCGCGGGCTCATCATGGGCGTCGCCAACGATCATTCCATCGCCTGGGGCATCGCGAAATCGCTCGCGGAGCATGGCGCCGAGATGGCTTTCACCTATCAGGGCGATGCGCTGCTCAAGCGCGTCAAGCCGCTCGCCGAGTCCGTCAACTCATCGTTCCTGATGCCGTGCGACGTGGAAGACATTGCGACCGTGGACGCGGTTTTCGGCGAGATCGGAAAGCGCTGGGGTTCGCTCGATTTCCTGGTCCATGCCATCGGCTTTTCCGACAAGAGCGAGCTGAAGGGCCGCTACGCCGACACCTCGCGCCAGAATTTCATCCGCTCCATGGTGATCTCCTGCTTCTCTTTCACCGAGGCCGCCCGGCGCGCCGCCGACATGATGCCGAATGGCGGGGCGATGATCACGCTCACCTATAATGGCGGCGACCGTGCGATGCCGAATTACAATGTCATGGGTCTCGCCAAGGCGGCCTTGGAATCGTCGGTGCGTTATCTGGCGGTCGACTACGGCAAGCAGAATATCCGCGTGAACGCGATCTCGGCCGGTCCGATCCGCACATTGGCGGGCGCCGGTATTCACGATGCGCGCTATATGTTCGCGCATCAGCAGAAATACTCGCCGCTTGGCCGCGGCGTGACGCTGGAGGAACTCGGCGGCGCAGGCGTCTATCTGCTGTCGGGTCTGTCCGGCGGCGTGACCGGCGAGATTCATTTCGTGGATTCCGGCTACAACATCATCGCCATGCCGCATCCCGACGCACTGAAGGCCGAGACCGGCAAGGACAACGGCCAGTAGCCGGAGGCGGGTGATGATCCGCTTTACAGGGAGCCGGAACGCCCGCCGACAAGGCCGCGATGGCGTTCGCGCATCGCATCATCTGGCTGAAAATCGCGACCGGTTTTCTGGCGCTGGCTCTGATTGCGGCGATCTGGCTGGTCTGGTGTTCGGGTAACATGAAAAAGGGCGGCCGCTCGGCCGCCCTTTTTGCCGCGTCGCTCAACAGCAGGATTTTTTACGCGGCCTCGCGAAGATCGTCCTTGCCGAGATCGAAGCGGTCGGCGTCCATCACCTTGGTCCACGCCGCCACGAAGTCCTTCACGAACTTCTCCTTCGAGTCTGCGCACGCATACACCTCCGCGAAGGCGCGGAGCTGCGAGTGCGAACCGAAGATCAGGTCGATGCGGGTGCCGGTCCACTTGACCGCCTTCGTCTTGCGGTCGCGCCCCTCGTAGACGTTGTCGCCGGCGGGCTGCCACTCCGTGCCCATGTCGAGCAAGTTGACGAAGAAGTCGTTGGTCAGTTTTTCCGGCTGCTTGGTGAAGACGCCGTGCTTGGAGCCGCCAGCATTCGCGCCGAGCACGCGCAGACCGCCCACCAGCACCGTCATCTCGGGCGCCGTCAGCGTCAGCAATTGTGCCCGGTCCACCAGCGCCTCTTCAGGTGCCATGAACTGAATCTTCTTGCTGTTGATGTAGTTGCGGAAGCCGTCGGCACGCGGTTCGAGCGGCGCAAAGGAGTCGACGTCGGTCTGCTCCTGCGATGCGTCCATGCGGCCCGGCGTGAAGGGAACCTTCACGTTGACCCCGGCGTCCTTCGCGGCCTTTTCGACCGCTGCGGCACCGCCGAGAACGATCAGGTCGGCCAGCGAGACCTTCTTGCCAAAGCTCTTCTGGATGTCTTCGAGCTTTTGCAGAACGGTCTTGATCTGGGCCGGCTGGTTGACTTCCCAATCCTTCTGGGGGCTGAGACGAATGCGCGCACCGTTCGCGCCGCCGCGCTTGTCGGAGCGGCGGAACGTCGATGCCGACGCCCAGGCAGTCGAGACCAGCTGGGACACCGTCAGACCCGACGACAGGATCTTCGTCTTCAGCGCGTCCGCGTCCTTGGCATCGATCAGCGGATGATCCACGGCCGGAATCGGGTCCTGCCAGATCAGCGTCTCCTTCGGCACGAGCGGCCCGAGGTATCGCGCGCGCGGGCCCATGTCACGGTGCGTGAGCTTGAACCACGCGCGGGCGAACGCATCCGCGAACTGGTCCGGGTTCTCCATGAAGCGCCGCGAGATCTTTTCATAGGCCGGATCGAACCGCAGCGACAGGTCGGTGGTGAGCATGGTCGGAACATGCTTCTTCGTCGGATCGAAGGCGTCCGGGATCGTGGCTCCCGCACCCTTCGCCCGCCACTGCTTCGCGCCCGCCGGGCTCTTCGTGAGCTCCCATTCATAGCCGAACAGATTCCAGAAGAAGTTGTTGCTCCACTTCGTCGGCGTCGTGGTCCAGGTGACTTCCGGACCGCCGGTGATGGTGTCGGCGCCGATGCCGGTGCCGTGCTTGCTCTTCCAGCCGAGGCCCTGATCCTCGAGCGCGCAGCTTTCCGGATCCGGGCCGACCAGCGAGGGATCGCCGGCACCGTGGGTCTTGCCGAAGGTGTGACCGCCGGCGATCAGCGCGACGGTTTCTTCATCGTTCATCGCCATGCGGAAGAACGTGTCGCGGATGTCCTTGGCCGCCGCGACCGGGTCCGGATTGCCGTTCGGGCCTTCCGGATTGACGTAGATGAGGCCCATCTGCACGGCGCCGAGCGGCTCCGCGAGCTGGCGTTCGCCGCTATAGCGTTCGTCGCCCAGCCAGCTTCCTTCGGGACCCCAGTAAAGTTCTTCCGGCTCCCAGACATCGGCGCGGCCGCCGGCGAAACCGAACGTCTTGAAGCCCATCGACTCGAGCGCGACATTGCCGGCAAGGATCATCAGGTCGGCCCAGGAGATTTTCCGGCCGTATTTCTGCTTGATCGGCCACAGCAGCCGGCGCGCCTTGTCGAGGTTGGCGTTGTCCGGCCAGGAGTTGAGCGGCGCGAAGCGCTGCTGTCCGGCGCCGGCGCCGCCGCGGCCGTCGGTGATGCGGTAGGTGCCCGCGCTGTGCCAGGCCATGCGGACCATCAGACCGCCGTAATGGCCGAAGTCCGCTGGCCACCACTCTTGCGAGTCCGTCATCAAGGCGGTCAGATCCTTGATCACGGCATTGAGGTCGAGGCTCTTGAACTCCTTGGCATAGTCGAACGCCTCGCCCATCGGATCGGACAGCGAGGAGTTCCGATGGAGGACGTCGATATCCAGGTGCTCCGGCCACCAGTCGCGGTTCCTGCGTCCGCGCGTGCCGCCTGTGAACGGGCATGTGCCCTTGTCGTCTGTCTTTGCGTCCATGTCTTCCTCCTGAACTCGGATATTGCCCATCACCGCGCACATTGGCCTTTAGGTTAGATAAGGTCCAATCGGATTGATTAGGATCAACGATAAGATTATCTTATCAGCATGATCACCCTGCGCCAGCTCCGCTACCTCGACGCCCTCGCCCGTCACCGGCATTTCGGCCGGGCGGCGGAGGATTGCGCGGTCAGCCAGCCCGCCTTGTCCATGCAGATCCGGGACATGGAACGTTATCTGGGCGTCGAACTGGTCGAGCGCCGGACGGGGGACGCGGCGCTGACCGAGACCGGCGCCGACATCGCCCGCCGTGGCAAGCAGATCCTAAGCGCCGTCAACGATCTGGCCGATTTCGCCCATCACCGCGGACAGCTGCTGTGCGGGCCGCTGCGGCTCGGCATCATCCCCTCGGTCGCACCCTATCTGCTGCCGCGCATGCTGCCGGCACTGCAGGAGCGCTATCCCGAGTTGCGGCTCGAATTGCGGGAAACCCAGACCAGGGCGCTGCTGGACGAACTGGAGCGCGGCAGCCTCGACGCCGTCATGGCCGCCCTGCCGCTCGGCAATGCCGATATTGAAACCATGGCCCTGTTCGAGGACGCCTTCCTGCTGGCGGTGCCGGCCGGCGAGAAGCTGTCGCGGTCCGGCAAGATCACGCCCGCCAGCATCGACCTGCGGCGGCTGATCCTGCTCGAGGAAGGCCATTGCCTGCGCGATCAGGCGCTCGCCTTCTGCGCGGTCACCAACCGCGACAGCGTGGAATTCGGCGCCACCAGCCTCACCACCGTCATGCAGATGGTCGCCAACGGCTATGGCGTGACGCTGCTGCCGGAAATCGCGGTGGAGATCGAGGCGCGCGACAGCCGCGTGAAGCTGTTGCCGTTCTCCGATCCCAAGCCGCGCCGCACCATCGGTCTGGCCTGGCGCAAGACCTCCTCGCGCGCGGCGGATTTCAGAATGCTGGGCGAGGTGGTGATGGAGACGGCGAAGTAAGGGAGAGTCAGCCCTTAGTTTGCAGAGCCCGCTCGCGCCATTGGGTCAATATCTTTATGAGCGCGTCGTAGTTGGGTTCAATAAGCCAAGATACTTTGATAATTTTCTGATCGCGCCAGCGATGAGGGGAGCGATCTCGCGCTGTGACCAATACGGCTCCTAACTCTCCACCAATTTCACAGGACTCGACATCCTTCCATTCGGCAGTTTGCTGCTGACCCAAGGCTCGATTTGATGTCATGCCCTTCTGATCGAGAATAAGGATCGGCTTGTTGGTCCAAAGCAATCTTATCAATCCGATGACCCAAACCAGCGCCAGAAGGGAAGCAATCAGGCCGTCGATTTGCAGTATAAGCCACCATTTCACTGGGACGAGAGCAAAGAAGGCGAATAAGGGCGCCGACAAAATTGCCACGTTGATGACGAGACGAAATTTATTCGGAACAATACGCACGGGTCCCGGAAAACGGGCCAGAATTTCATCGACGGCGGCCTCTGTGTCTTGGTTGGACATATTCGTAACGAAAGCAGGTTCGGAAAATACCACGAGCTTATTAAGCGGCTAATCAGCGAGCAAGCGAACGTACAAATGAAAAAGGCGGCCTTTCGGCCGCCTTTCACAATTCGTTTCTGAAGGGAAGAACCGATCACTCGCCGCCGACAGCGGCGTCGCGCGGCTGCTCGTCGCGCTCGGCCTTCTGCTTGGCTTCGAGGTCCTCGCCGGTGGTCTGGTCGACGACCTTCATCGATAACCGCACCTTGCCGCGGTCGTCGAAGCCGAGCAGCTTGACCTTCACCTTGTCGCCTTCCTTGACGACATCGGAGGTCTTCTGCACGCGCTGCTGCGCGAGGTGGCTGATATGCACCAGCCCGTCCTTGGCGCCGAAGAAGTTCACGAAGGCGCCGAAATCCATCACCTTCACGACCGTGCCTTCGTAGATCTGGCCGACTTCCGGATCGGAGGCGATCGACTTGATCCACTTGATGGCGGCGTTGATCGATTCCGAATTGGCGGACGCGACCTTCACGGTGCCGTCGTCCTCGACATTGATCTTGGCGCCGGTCTTTTCGACGATCTCGCGGATCACCTTGCCGCCGGTGCCGATCACTTCGCGGATCTTGTCGGTCGGGATCTTGAAGGTCTCGATCCGCGGCGCGTGTTCGCCGAGTTCAGCGCGCGCGGTGGTCAGGGCCTTGGCCATCTCGCCGAGAATGTGCAGGCGGCCGTCCTTGGCCTGGCCGAGCGCCACCTTCATGATCTCTTCGGTGATGCCCGCGATCTTGATGTCCATCTGCAGCGAGGTGATGCCGTCTTCAGTGCCGGCCACCTTGAAGTCCATGTCGCCGAGATGGTCCTCGTCGCCGAGGATGTCGGACAGAACGGCGAAGCGCTTGTCCTCCAGGATCAGGCCCATGGCGATGCCCGCGGTCGGCCGCTTCAGCGGCACGCCGGCATCCATCAGCGCCAGCGAGGCGCCGCAGACGGTGGCCATCGAGGAGGAGCCGTTCGACTCGGTGATCTCCGACACCACACGGATGGTGTAGGGGAACTCGGTCTTCGGCGGCAGCACCGGATGCACCGCACGCCAGGCTAGCTTGCCGTGGCCGATTTCGCGGCGCTTGGTGCCGCCCATGCGACCGGTCTCGCCGACCGAATAGGGCGGGAAGTTGTAGTGCAGCAGGAACGCTTCCTTGTAGGTGCCCTGCAAGGCGTCGATCCACTGCTCGTCCTCGCCGGTGCCGAGCGTGGTGACCACCAGCGCCTGGGTTTCGCCGCGGGTGAACAGGGCGGAGCCATGGGCGCGCGGCAGCACGCCGACTTCGGCGACGATATTGCGCACGGTCTTGAGATCGCGGCCGTCGATGCGCTTGCCGGTATCGAGGATGTTCCAGCGAACGATCTTGGCTTCCAACTCCTTGAACACGCCGGCGATACGCTGCTTGCTGTAGTCGGGGTTATCGATGCCGCCCGGGAAGAAGTGCTCCATCACCTTGGCCTTGGCGGCGGCGACGGCGTTCTGGCGTTCCTGCTTGACCGGAATCGAATAGGCGGCGCGCACATCCTTCTCAACGAGGTTGAGGATTTCCTTCTCGACCTTGGCATTATCGGCAACGGTGAGCTCGCGCGGCTCTTTAGCAGCCTTTTCGGCCAGGTCGATGATCGCCTTGATCACCGGCTGGAAATGCCGGTGCCCGAACATCACTGCGCCCAGCATGACTTCTTCGGGCAGTTCCTTGGCTTCCGATTCCACCATCAGCACGGCGTCCGCCGTGCCGGCAACGACGAGCTCGAGCTGCGATTCAGCCATCTCGTCGAGTTGCGGGTTCAGCACATATTCGCCGTTGATGAAGCCGACACGTGCGGCGCCGATCGGACCCATGAAGGGCGCGCCCGACAGCGTTAGCGCCGCGGAGGCGGCGACCATGGCGAGAATGTCGGGGTCGTTTTCAAGATCGTGCGACAGGGTGGTGACGATCACCTGGGTTTCATTGCGCCAGCCGTCGGCGAAGAGCGGACGGATCGGCCGGTCGATCAGGCGGGAAACCAGGGTTTCCTTTTCGGTGGGGCGGCCTTCACGCTTGAAATAGCCGCCGGGGATGCGGCCTGCGGCGTAATATTTTTCCTGATAGTCGACGGTGAGCGGCAGGAAATCCACGCCCTCGCGCGGCTGCTTGGCGGCCACCACGGTCGCAAGCACGGTGGTCTCGCCGTAGGTGGCGAGAACGGCACCGTCGGCCTGACGGGCTATGCGGCCTGTCTCGAGGGTGAGCGTGCGCCCGCCCCAGTCGAGCTCAACACGATTGATATCGAACATGTCTTTTTCTCTCATCGGTTTCGGACGAGGGAAAAAGCCATGAGCAAGACGGCGAGAGGCTGTTGCGCGCGATCGGGCCGTGCGTTGCAACAGCATCCGGCGATCCTGCCATGGCTTTCATCCCTCCGGGATGTGAATGGGGAACCTTTTCGCCCATTCATGACCCGGCAGTTCAAACTGCCGGACAACAGCGGAGGCCACATGGCCTCCGTCTACAGACGCGCGAATACGCGCGCGGCAATCAGCGGCGGATATTCAGCCGCTCGATCAGATTCTTGTAGCGCTGTTCGTCGCTGCTCTTGATGTAATCGAGCAATTGACGGCGCTGCGACACGAGCTTCAGCAGCCCGCGGCGGGAGTGGTTGTCTTTCGCGTGGGTCTTGAAATGCTCGGTCAGGTTGTTGATGCGTTCCGAGAGGATCGCGACCTGGACTTCCGGCGAACCGGTATCTCCCGACTTGCGGGCATACGTCTTGATGACTTCAGCCTTGCGGCTGGTGGTAATCGACATCGTCAATGACCTTTTCTTGCGCCGGCGCTGCCATGCAGTCCGGTCAGGTTGAACACGCGCTTGGGGACGATCTCACCGCGGTCTGCTTCAGCCAGGGCGATCAACTCGCCCGATGCGGTGACATAAAGCGTGCCGCTGAGGATGGGAGCGTCCCGTCCACGCACTAGGACGGCTTGGCCCCGCTGGAGCCGTGCCGCGTCTGCCTTGCTGACAGCCAGCGCCGGGATGTCGTCCAGCGCGGTTTCAACGGGCATCAGAGCGTCGGCGAGGCTTCCCTCGCCGGCGGCGGCTCTATGACATAAAGCCTCAAGTTGTGCCAGTGAAATCATCTCAACCGCACCGAAGGGGCCGACCACCATGCGCCGGAGCGCGGTGACATGGCCGTAACAGCCCAAAACGCGCCCGAAATCGCGCGCCAGTGCGCGCACATAGGTGCCTTTGCCGCATTCGGCCTCGAAGACCGCGTGATCGGCATCCGGCATTTCGACCAGATCCAGCCGGTCGATCTGGACCGGGCGGCTTTTCAGTTCCACCTCCTCGCCGTCGCGGGCGAGGTCATAGGCGCGCTCGCCATCCACCTTGATGGCGGAGAATTTCGGCGGCACCTGCTCGATCAGGCCGGTGAAGCGCGGCAGCAGCGCCCGGATGGCCTCCGGTGAGGGGCGGGCGTCGCTGGTGGCGACCACGCGGCCCTCGGTGTCGTCGGTGTCGCGTTCCTCGCCCCAGCGGACGGTGAAGCGGTACATCTTGCGGCCGTCCATGATGAAGGGGACCGTCTTGGTCGCTTCGCCGAGCGCAATCGGCAGGACGCCGGAGGCGAGCGGATCGAGCGTGCCGGCATGGCCGGCGCGTTTTGCGGAAAATAGCCGCTTGATCACCGCGACGGCGTGCGTCGACGTCATGCCGACCGGCTTGTCGAGCGCGATCCAGCCGTGCACGTCGCGCTTCTCGCGCCTGCGCTGGCCTTGCGGACGCGCGGACGCGGTTAATGGTGAATCTGCTTCCGTCATCTTCTCCGTTCTGTTCCGTCAGTCTTCGCCGCTGGTATTTTCGATGTCACGGCGGACGCGCGGTGTTCGCAATATCTTCTCGATCCGTTCCGCTTCGTCGAATCGTTCGTCAATGCGGAACCGGATATCGGGAGCAAATTTTAAGTTAACGCGATGCGCGATTTCTCCGCGCAGGAATTTCCTGTTGTTGCTCAGTGCCTCGATCACCTTCACCGAATCGCGTCCGCCCAGCGGCATGACGTAGATCGTCGCCATGCGCAGGTCGGGAGACATGCGCACTTCCGGGATGGTGATGAGGTGGCCCTCGAGTACCGGATCGTGGATGTCGCCGCGCGTCAGCATCTCGGCCATCGCGTGACGAATCAGTTCCCCGACACGCAGCTGGCGTTGTGAGGGACCTTTGGTGGATTGCTTCTGATGCTGTCGTGCCATGAGCGTTCAGCTTGCCATGCCCGGATCTTTGTCCGGACATGCACCTGTTCCTGAGACTTTGCTTCTTTGCGGCCGGATTGCCGGATCAATTCCGGCAATGACGACCAATCGAATTCATCGCGCGCCTGAGACTTGGACTCACAGCGAGCGCTGAATTGACTCCACCCGGTAACATTCGATCACGTCGCCGGCACGCATATCCTGGTAATTCTCGAACGCCATGCCGCATTCCTGGCCGGCCGTCACTTCCTTGGCGTCGTCCTTGAAACGCTTGAGCTGCGACAGCTTGCCCTCGTGCACCACGACGTTGTCGCGGATCAGGCGCACATTGGCGCCGCGTTCCACGGTGCCGTCGGTGACCCGGCAGCCGGCGACCTTGCCGACCTTCGAGACATTGAAGACTTCGAGGATCTGTGCGTTGCCGAGCATGGTTTCACGCAGCGTCGGCGCCAGCAGGCCGGACATGGCCGCCTTCACGTCATCCACGAGGTTGTAGATGATGTTGTAATAGCGGATCTCGATGCCGGCCTGTTCGGCCTCCGTGCGCGCTTCCTTGTGCGCGCGCACGTTGAATCCGATGATGGCGGCGCCGGAAGATTCCGCGAGGCGCACATCCGATTCGGTGATGCCGCCGACACCCGCCAGGATCACGCGGGCGCCGACTTCCTCGTTGCCGATCTTGTCGAGCGCGCCGACCACGGCTTCCAGCGAACCCTGCACGTCGGCCTTGATCACCAGCGGGAAGTCCTTGCGGCCCGCGGTCTTGATCTGGGACATCATCTGCTCGAGCGAGCCGCGCATGCCGGTGGCGCGCGCCGCCTGCTTGTCGCGCTTCTGACGCTCGCGATAGGCCGTGACTTCACGGGCCCGCGCTTCATTGTCGACCACTGCAAGACGATCGCCCGCGTCGGGGGTGCCGCTGAAACCGAGCACCTCGACCGGAACAGACGGTCCGGCCTGCTGCACGGACAGGCCGGTGTCATTGACCAGCGCGCGCACACGGCCCCATTCGGCGCCGGCGACGATGATGTCGCCCACGCGCAGGGTGCCGCGCTGCACGAGCACGGTGGCGACCGGGCCGCGGCCGCGATCCAGCTTGGCCTCGATCACGGTGCCTTCGGCGGGACGCTGCGGATTGGCCTTGAGATCGAGGATTTCCGCCTGCAGGCCGATGGTCTCAAGCAGTTTTTCGAGATTGAGCTTCTTGATCGCGGAAACCTCGACGTCGAGGACGTCGCCGCCGAGCGATTCGACCTGGATTTCATGCTGCAGCAACTCGGAGCGCACGCGCTCCGGTTTGGCGTCCGGTTTGTCGATCTTGTTGATGGCGACGATCATCGGAACCTTCGCCGCCTTGGCGTGCTGAATGGCCTCGACGGTTTGCGGCATCACGCCGTCATCGGCGGCCACCACGAGCACGACGATATCGGTGACCTTGGCGCCGCGCGCGCGCATCGCCGTGAATGCGGCGTGGCCCGGCGTGTCGATGAAGGTGATCTTGCCATGCGACGGCGAGGTGACCTGATAGGCGCCGATATGCTGGGTAATGCCGCCGGCTTCGCCGGCCGCGACTTCGGTCTGACGGATGGCGTCGAGCAGCGAGGTCTTGCCGTGGTCGACATGGCCCATGATGGTCACGATGGGCGCGCGCGTCACCATCGCTTCCGGATCATCGGACGCATCGAACAGGCCTTCCTCGACGTCGGATTCGGCGACGCGCTTGACGGAATGGCCGAGCTCCTCGGCGATCAGTTGCGCGGTATCGGCGTCGATCACGTCGTTGATCGTCGCCATGTGACCCTGTTTCATCAGCATCCGAATCACGTCGACCGCGCGTTCCGACATGCGGTTGGCGAGTTCCTGGATGGTGATGGTTTCCGGAATCGTCACTTCGCGGATCAGCTTTTCCTTCGGTTCGTCGCTGGCATGGCCCTTCAGGCGCTGGGTGCGGCGGCGGAAGGAGGCGACCGAACGCTCGCGAACTTCGTCGGCCTTCAAGGCGGTGACGAGGGTCAGACGGCCGCGCTGTTTTTGCGGCGCACTGCGGGTGGGCTTGGGAGCCGGAACCGGCCGGGCCGCTCCGCCTGCGCCGCGGCGCACAGTGCGGGGACCTTCGTCCTCCTCGGCCTCCAGGACCGGACGGACGCCAGTGCCGGCAAGCTTGACGGTGGTGTCTTCGCCAAAGCGCTTCTTGGCCTCCTGTTCGGCCTTGCGCTTGGTTTCTTCCTCGCGGCGATGGCGCTCATCCTCTTCGCGCTTGCGGGCCTCCGCGGCTTCGCGGTCAGCGCGCTCAACGACTTCGCGGCTGGCGCGGCGGCGGGCTTCTTCCTCGGCGATCTTTCGCTCTTCCGCTTCGCGCACGCGCGAATCTGCCAGCGCATGGGCGCGGGCGCTGCGTTCTTCTTCGGTGAGCGTGCGCAGCACGACGCCGGAGGCTTTCGACGGCGCGCCCGGCGCCGCGGGCGCGGCGGCAGCCGGCTTGGGCGCGGCAGCGGCTTTCGGCGCCGCGGCCTTGGGCGCCTCGACGGGAGCGGGCTCGAGCTTGGTCTCGCCGGACGCGCCGATGATGCGGCGCTTCACCTTCTCGACGACGACCTGCTTGCTGCGGCCATGACTGAAGCTCTGCCGCACGGTGCCTTGTTCGACGCCGCGCTTCAGGGTCAGCGTTTTGACGCCGAGCTTCTTGTCAGGTGTCTTGGTGTCACTCATTCCGAATCCAGTCTCCGGGCATCATTATGCCGCGTTTCGCCGTGCTCCGGCTTGCCGGTGTCGCCGGTCCGAAAACGCCTCAGGCGCTGCAATCTCGTCAGAAAAGTCTTGCTCGCCGGCCCGGCAAGCAGGGCTGCATGTACCACATTTGACCGCCCCAGTGCCAAATCCAATTCGTCTGTCGTGAATTCGCCGATAACCACGATTTCATCGGCGTCTTCCAGCATAGTGCGGCGCAACGCGGCCTCGATCTTGCGGAGCCCGTCGGCCGAGGCGTCCCTGCCGTGGAGCACCGCAATAATCTTTCCGCCGGTGATGGCCACCTCTACCTTCGAATATCCGGTGACGACGCCCTTGGCCTTGCCGGCAATCGCCAGCGCATCCAGGGCCGCCCGTTCCAGCAGCTTCTCGGTGAAGTCCACCAGATCGGGCCGGGTGCGAATATCTGCCTTGAACCCCTTTGCGAAGGCCTTCTTGCGAACGCCTTCCGCCAGGGCCTGGCGGGTCGCCGTCATCCAGACGCCGCGGCCGGGCAGATTGTGCTTGAGGTCGGGAACGACCGAACCGTCCGGCGCCAGCACGAAGCGGATCATCTCGCTGGTCGGTTTGACCGCGCGCGCGACAACGCAAAGCCGCTCCGACCCCGTCGCCTTGGGGCCATTGTCGAGTTCGCTATCGTTCACGCGTGCGAGCATTCCGATGGATGATCCTCAGTTTTCCGTTTCGGCGGATTCTTCGGCGGCGGTTTCCGCCGGCTTGGGCGCCAGATCGGCTTCGCTGATCCAACCGGCCTTGACGCGCGCCTGCATGATGATCGCCTCGGCTTCCTCGCGCGACAATTCGAAGCCGTCGAGAATGCCCGGGAAGCGCGTGGTTTCGCCATCCTTGCGCTCGGTCCAGCCGATCAGATCGTCGGTCGCCGCGCCGGCCAGGTCTTCCACCGTCTTGATGTCGTTTTCGCCGAACTTGACCAGCATCGGCGAGGTCACGCCCGGAACCGTTTTCACGTCGTCTTCCACACCGAGTTCCTTGCGTTTGGCATCGTATTCACCTTCGATGCGGTCGAGATATTCGCGCGCGCGCGCCTGCAATTCCTGCGCGGTCTCTTCATCGAAACCTTCGATGCCGGCGATTTCCTTCGGATCGACCAGCAGAAGTTCCTCGACCGAATTGAAGCCTTCGGATGCAAGCAGTTGGCCGACGACTTCGTCGACATCGAGCGCTTCCATGAAGGTCTTGGTGCGGTTCTGGAACTCGGCCTGACGGCGTTCCGATTCTTCCTGTTCGGTCAGGATGTCGATGTCCCAGCCGGTCAGCTGCGAGGCGAGACGCACATTCTGGCCGCGCCGTCCGATCGCGAGCGACAATTGTGCATCCGGAACGACAACTTCAATGCGCTCCTTGTCTTCGTCGAGCACGACCTTGGCGACTTCCGCCGGCGCCAGCGCGTTGACGACGAAAGTCGCGATGTCCTGCGACCACGGAATGATGTCGATCTTCTCGCCTTGCAATTCGTTCACCACAGCCTGCACGCGCGAGCCGCGCATGCCGACGCAGGCGCCCACCGGATCGACCGAGGAATCTCGGGAAATCACGGCGATCTTGGCGCGCGAGCCGGGATCGCGGGCGACCGATTTCACCTCGACGATGCCGTCGTAGATTTCCGGCACTTCCTGCGCGAACAGCTTGGCCATGAATTGCGGATGCGTGCGCGACAGGAAAATCTGCGGCCCGCGCGGCTCACGGCGCACATCGTAGATATAGGCGCGCACGCGGTCGCCGTTGCGGAACACCTCGCGCGGGAGCATCTCGTCGCGCCGCACGATGGCTTCGCCGCGGCCCAGATCGACCACCACGTTGCCGTATTCCACGCGCTTGACGATGCCGTTCACGATATCGCCGATGCGATCCTTGTATTCCGAGTATTGCCGGTCGCGCTCGGCTTCGCGCACCTTCTGCACGATGACCTGTTTCGCGGATTGCGCGGCGATGCGGCCGTATTCGAGCGGCGGCAGGGCGTCGGCGATGGTGTCGCCGATCTGCGCCGCCGGATTGAGGCGCCGGGCATCTTCGAGACTCATCTGGTTCGACGGGTTCTCGACATTCTCGACCACCAGCATGTGGCGGGCGAGACGCAACTCGCCCTTCTTCTGGTCGATCTCGGCGCGTACTTCGGTCTCGCTGCCATATCGGGAACGCGCAGCTTTCGCGATCGCATCTTCCATCGCCGCGATCACGATCGAGCGGTCGATTGATTTCTCGCGCGCGACGGCGTCTGCAATCTGCAGCAGCTCGAGTTTATTGGCGCTGACGGCAGCCATAGGCTACTCTCCTTCATGCTGGGCCGCGCGGCGGCTTTTGCCGCCGGCGGGCCGGAAATTCCTGGGACGAGCGTGGTTCGCGGGAGATTTCTTTCCGTGAGGTTCACGCGGATTGTTTTCGTTCATGGCTTCGAGCGCCTCGCGCGCTTCGGCTTTGCCGCGACGCAAGACCTCGGCGATGAGCGCGTCGGTGAGAACGAGTTTGGCTTCGGCCATATCCTCGATCGGCAACAAAACGTCAGGCTTCTCGTCGGGCTTGGCGTCGTCGCGCAGAACGCGCGCGGATTCGCCTTCGACGCCGGTCAGCGTTCCGCGAAAGCGCTTGCGGCCTTCGGCCGCGACCGACATCTCGATCCTGACCTGATGGCCCGTGTGGCGCTCGAAGTCGGATTTCCGCACCAGCGGGCGGTCCATGCCGGGCGAGGAGATTTCCAGCCGATAGGCCCGGTCCACCGGGTCGGCGACATCGAGAACGGGCGACAATCCCCGCGACAATTCTTCGCAATCTTCGATGGTCAGGGTTCCGTCCGGCCGTTCGGCCATGATCTGGACGGTGCAGCCCTCGGCACCGGAGATGCGCACCCGGACCAGGCGGAACCCCATGCCCTCGATGACCGGCTCCACAATCGCGGCGACGCGCGCAGCCAGCCCCGGCTCGGCAATCAAGCGGGGTTCGGCATCGCGGTTCGTTTCGATCGTCATATTCATCTGAAAATCGTTCGGCATCCCATGTGGAGCCGTTCTCGCCCGGTTGGGCCGCCGGATCTGGCCAGCGGCTGTTTTTGGTAACAAAAAAGAGCGGGTCCCGGGTGGGGCCCACTCTCAAAAACCGTTCGGATCACATCCGAGCGTTATGAGGTGTCCATAACAGACAGCCGGAATATAGCGGTTTTCTGCCTTTTCGCAAGGGTTGCCGGTGCCCGCCGGGCTAACCCTTCGTTCAGATTCAAGGCCTACATTTCGTATGTTCCGGTATTTTTCCGGTTTTAACCCTTGGTCGCGATGACGGCTGCCCCTTCACTGATCCCCGAAATCGAGGATGTCCTCCAGCGCGGGAGTGCGGAGAAGCGCGCCGAGACCCTTCGCAGGATTACCGCCCTGTTTCTCGATGGATCGCCGCATTTCAACGAGGAACAGGTCGGGCTGTTCGACGACGTCCTGACCCGGCTGATCTCGGAAATCGAAACCAAGGCTCGGGCCGAATTGTCGCGCCGGCTCGCACCGCTCGGTAACGCCCCGCACGAATTAATGCGCCGGCTGGCCAGCGACGACGACATTTCCGTGGCCGGACCGGTTCTGATTCAGTCGCCGCGGCTGGACAATGCGGATCTGGCCAAGATCGCCACATCAAAAGGCCAGGCACATCTGTTCGCGATTTCGAGCCGAGAGGGGCTCGACGAATCCGTCACGGATGTGCTGGTCCAGCGCGGCAACAGCGACGTGGTTCTTCGCGTGGCCGGCAACACGACTGCCCGCCTGTCGGAAAGCGGCTATTCCAATCTGGTCAAGCGCGCTGTCTCCGACGGCACGCTGGCGGAAGCTGTCGCCGGGCGTCCCGATATTCCGGACCGTCTGTTCCGCGAATTGCTGGTGCGCGCCACCGCAGTCGTGCAGCAGCGTCTGCTGGCTGCGGCCCGTCCGGAGACGCAGGCTGAAATCCGCCGTGTCATGGCCAAGGTGTCCGACGAGGTCGGAAGTCAGGCGCGGCCACCGCGCAATTTCGCTACGGCGATGAAAAAGGTTCGCGCGCTGAGCGATCAGGGCGTGCTGGACGAAGCGCAATTGGCGGAATTTGCGCAGGCGAAAGCCTATGACGATACGGTTGCCGCGTTGTCGGAGCTCACCGAAGTGTCGGTCGATGTCGTAGATCGTTTGATGAGCGGCGAGCGCCCGGACCCAATCCTTATTCTTTGCAAGGCTGCGGGCTATTCCTGGCCGACCGCCAAAACCGTCATCCTGCTTCGCATGAGCGACAAGGGAAAGTCGTCGCCCACGCTTGACGCTGCCTTCGTGAATTTCGAGAAGCTCTCGGTGTCGACCGCGCAGCGTGTGGTCCGTTTCTGGCAGGTCGGACAGGGCCAGTTTCAGTAATCAGGCCTTCAGTCTGCCTGCGTCAGTTCTACGAAAAATCAGATAGCAGGGTGCGCGACCCTCGCGTTTGGCTTTCGCCTCGTAGCGCGTACTTTCAAATCCCGGCCATGGTTTGCGCCAGTCGTCTGCGCGTTCCGCAGTCCATGTGAATTCGGCCGTTGCTGTCACGCGCCGCAAGGTCCATGCGGCGTAATGCGCGATATCGCTGGCGAAACGGAATTCGCCGCCGGGACGCAGTATGCGCGCCAGATCGGCAATGCTTTTTTCCTGAACGAAACGCCGCTTCCAGTGCCTGCGTTTGGGCCACGGGTCGGGATACAGCAGATCAATCCGCGCCAGTTGCGACTCCGGAAGCCAGCCGATGAGGTCGGTGGCGTCGCCGTGATACAGTCGGACGTTCCGCAATTGCTTGTGTTCAATCGCGGCCAAGGCCTTCGCCATGCCATTTACAAACGGTTCGATTCCGATGAATCCGCTGCTGGGATGGCGTTCGGCTTCCGCGATCAGGTGCTCGCCGCCGCCAAAACCGATCTCAAGACGGACCAGATCGACCGGCACCGCAAACAGGCTTTCGAGCCTTGCAGGCGGCGGCTGAGTGAGGTCGACGGCAAGCCGGGGCAACAGCGTTTCAATCAGATCAGATTGATGCTGACGAAGCTTCTTGCCCTTGCGACGGCCGAAAAAGGCCCCGCTGCTGCGATGCGGATGATCACCGCTGAGGTCGTCTGAATGCATAACGGCCGCATCCTTGATGCGGCCGCTGCAAAATTCAACCTGTAATGATCGGGATTACTTGAGCGCTCGTCGGATCTGATCGGCGAGGTCAGTCTTCTCCCAGGAGAATCCACCGTCCTTTTCCGGAGCGCGGCCGAAATGGCCGTAAGCCGCGGTACGGCGGTAGATCGGCCGGTTCAGCTTGAGCGTCCGGCGGATATTAGTCGGGCGCAGGGGGAACAGTTCGGCGAGAACCTTCTCCAGCTTGGCGTCATCGACCTTGCCGGTGCCATGCGTGTCGACCAGCAGCGACATCGGATCGGCGACGCCGATCGCGTAGGCCACCTGGATCGTGCAGCGTTCGGCGAGGCCGGCGGCGACCACGTTCTTGGCAAGATAACGAGCGGCATAGGCGGCCGAGCGGTCGACCTTGGTCGGATCCTTCCCGGAGAATGCGCCGCCGCCATGCGGGGCATAGCCGCCGTAAGTGTCGACGATAATCTTGCGGCCGGTCAGACCGCAATCGCCGTCCGGACCGCCGACAACGAAATTGCCGGTCGGGTTGACAAGGAAGTCAGAGTCCTTGGCCGGCATCCAGCCTTTCGGCAGCGCGGAGGCGACCGCGTCACCGATCAGGTCCTTCACCATCGCCGGGGTGTATCTCTTGCCGTTGCGATTGGTGGCGTTGTGCTGCGTGGAGACAACGACCTTGGTGCAGCCGACCGGCTTACCGTCGACATACTTCACCGTGACCTGGCTCTTGGAATCCGGTTGCAGGTCGAACAGCTTCTTGGAGTGGCGCTGTTCGGCTAGAACTTTGAGGATCTTGTGTGAAAAATAGATCGGGGCCGGCATGAACGAGTTCTTTTCATAGACCTCGCTCTCGGTGCAGGCGAAACCGAACATCATGCCTTGGTCGCCGGCGCCTTCTTGTTCTCCGCTCTTTCTCTTCTTGGCGTCGACACCCATCGCGATGTCGGGGGATTGTCCGTGGAGCAGCACCTCGACGTCAGCGCCATGATAGGAGAAGCCATCCTGGTCGTAGCCGATGTCCTTGACCACATCGCGGGCGATCTGGGCGATCTGCTCGCGGTTGATGACCGCTCCGGAGCCGTATTTCTTGAAAAACGGGGCCTGGCCGCGTCCTTCGCCGGCAATGACGATCTTGTTGGTGGTCGTCAGTGTCTCGCAGCCGAGCCGCGTATTCACGAGGCTGTCGTCGGCAATGCCTAACTTGATGTCATTCTCGATAAAGGCGTCGAGGATGGCATCGGAAATCTGGTCACTGACCTTGTCCGGGTGACCTTCGGATACGGATTCACTGGTAAACAGATGGCTCTTGCGCGGCACGGTCAGCACTCCTCGCGTGGTGAAAGTACGACTTTCACCGTCAGATTGAGGCCGTGTTTCTTGCAGTGTCCGCAAGCGCGGTCAAGATGTGGGCTGGATGGGCGAGCGGTGTGGGCGGAAATGGGCGCCCGTTAGCGGGTATCTTCTCCCGCAATCTGCTCGACGAGGTCGACTATTCTCCGCCGGAGCTTGCCATCCTTGATCCGCATAAAGGCTTTGGTGAGGGCCAGGCCATCAGCGGTCGAGAGGAAATCCGAGACATAGGCCGGGGACGGCGCATCCTGCATGCCCGGTATCGGCTCCCCGATATTGGGAGCGCCTTCGAAAAAAAACGAGACCGGCACCTGCAGGATCGCGGAAATTTGCTGGAGCCTGCTGGCTCCGATGCGATTCGTGCCCTTCTCGTATTTCTGAACCTGCTGGAATGTCAGACCCAGCGCGTCCCCGAGTTTTTCCTGACTCATGCTGAGCATCATCCGTCGCATACGCACACGGCTGCCGACATGTTTATCGGTCGGGTTTGGAGCCTTCTTCACCATTCCATTCTCCAGGCCTTCACGCACACCATTTTCCAGTTCAACCAGACATAGTCGATTTCGTTAGGATACTACATTACTTTTGCTGGGATTGTTGGGAATATCTCTTTCGTTGCAGCCCGAATATATTTTTTGTTATTGGCGATAACCGCCAGTACGGTGACCCACTTCGTTCAAGTGGTCACGCAAGACTGTGATGTTGTTATTTTACCAGCGTCTAGACCGCTTTCGTAGGATGAAAACAAAAACAGCCCCGGTTAGAAGGGCGGCGGTGCTGTCACCAAACCGGCTGTAGATCGTTGATTCCAGCCGGCGCGGCAGCCGGGAATCAAGAACGCCGTCGGTCCCGAGCGGCAGCGATCGCAAAATTCGCCCCGCCGGATCGATCACAGCTGAAATACCGTTATTGGCCGCGCGGACCAGCGGCAGTCCCTCCTCGATGGCGCGCACCCGCGCCTGCTGGAAATGCTGATAGGGGCCTGAACTGATTCCAAACCAGGCGTCGTTGGTCACATTGAGCAACCATTCCGGCCTCTCACCGCGCGGAACGGCCTGGCGCGGAAAAATAATCTCGTAACAGATCAGCGGAACAAAGCGCGGTGTCCCGGCAATGGCGAGGGCGCGGTGCCGATCACCGTTCAGGAAGCCGCCCTGCACCTTGGTGAGTTGCATCAAGCCGATTTTCTCAAGCAGGGCCTGGAATGGCAGATATTCCCCGAATGGCACCAAGTGAACCTTGTCGTAGACCGACAAAATAGTGCCGTCGTGATCGATGACATAGACGGAGTTGTAGGCGCGGCCTTGTTTGCCATTTGTAACGTTGTCCGCGAACCGCGCCGCACCTGTGATGAGCACGCTTCCCTGCGGCAGCAAGGCCGCGATCTGCGAGAGGGCTTCGGCTTCACGTGTCAGAAAAAACGGAAAGGCCGATTCCGGCCAGATCAGGTGCGTGACGTCCCGCATGCCGGTGGTCTGTGGACCGGTTGAGCGGTCCGACAGCGACAGATAGCGATTCATCACCTGCTGCTTGGCGGAGTAATTGAACTTCTCGTCCTGCGGCAAATTGGGCTGCATGATGCGCAGCCGGATCTTGTCGACAAACTGTGTCGGCGTGCGCGCGAGCCGTATTGCACCGTAAGTGGTCAAAACCGCGAGCACCGTCAGGCTGACAGCCAGCGGCAGCCAGGGCCGTCTGGAATCGGTGCGCTCGTCGGCGAGCACCGCAGGGCTGGAAAAAACGGCGACGGCGATGAAGGTCAAACCCCAAAGACCAACCAGCGCGGCGCCTTGCGCCAGCACCAGCGGTCCCGTCAACGCATAGCCGATGGTGTTCCACGGAAAGCCCGTCAGCATATGACCGCGCAACCATTCGGCGGCAGTCAACGCAATCGCCAGCGACAGGATCCGCAGCGGCCCGCGTAACCAGATCAGTCGCGCCAGACCGAGGCCGAATGCAAAGAATACAGCGAGTCCGGCCGGCAATGCGGTGACCGCGAATGGCAACAGCCATCCGAATGTCTTGGCATCCACCAGAAAAGCATGGCCGATCCAATAAAGCCCGGCGACAAAATAACCGAAGCCGAAAAACCATCCGGCGATCGCGGCGGCGATGACGCCGCCAAAGCGGCCGGCCGCCGACCCGTCCGTCAACCAGACCAGAACCGGAAAGGTCAGGAACAGGACTGGCCAGACATCGAAAGGCGACAGCGCCAGAGTTGAAATGGCGCCCGCGGCGAAGGCAAGGAAGGCGCGCCGCCAGCCCCACGCCAGCACGACTTTGTGGGCGAGCCGCGCGACAATCACGGCCGCCGCGTGCCTCGAGCAGATGGAGCGGGTGTCGGATTGGCGCCAGACGCGGATCTTTCGCTCGTCGCAAGGCTCGGCGTCACCGCCGTTGCAACGTTTCGCACATCGCGGGCGCGCGTTGATCGATGACCTTTCCCGGAATGGATCTTGACGCGTTTGACGCGGCGCGGATCGGCGTCGAGCACCTCGAATTCGAAGCTGCCGGGACCCGGCACCAATTCGCCGCGCACGGGCACACGCCCGACGCGAGTGACAAGATAGCCGCCGAGCGTGTCGACTTCCTTGGCCGCTTCACCGACGTCGAAGCCGTTGCCGACAATTGCGATCACATCCTCAAGACTGGCGCGGGCATCGGCCACGAACGAGCCGTCCGCCTGCCGAACCACACTCGGATCTTCGTCGTCGTCGTGTTCGTCTTCGATCTCCCCGACGATCTGCTCGACGATGTCTTCCATGGAGACGATGCCGTCCGTTCCGCCATATTCGTCGACCACAAGAGCGAGATGAATGCGCGTCGCCTGCATTTTCGCCAACAGGTCAATCGCGGGCATCGATGGCGGCACGAAGAGAATGGTGCGGGTGATTCTGGCGGTCGAAAGCTGCATGGACAGATTGATGGCCTTCAGATCCAGTCCGGCCGGCAAAGGCTTCTTTCGCTTGGTCTTGGCCGCAGACGTGACAGTCGCATGTTTTGTCATGAACGCGATCAGGTCGCGGATATGAACCATTCCCACAGGATCGTCGAGCGTGTCATTGAACACCACGAGCCGTGAATGACCAGCGCCTTCAAATACTTTGACAAGTTCGCCGATTGGAATGTCCTGCTGCACGGCGATGATGTCGGCACGCGGCACCATGACATCGGAAATGCGGCGTTCACGCAGCCCAAGAATATTCTTGAGCATAGTGACCTCTTCCGGCGAGAAGCCGGTTTCGGTCTGGATTCCTTCTTCCAGAACCTCCTTGAGATCGGCGCGCATGGATCCGGCGCGCCAGCCGAACAAAGCGCGTATCCATCGGCTGAAAATGCCATCGCCGGAATCGCGGGCGACGTCGACAGTCGGCGGCACCAGAGCAGGGAGGTTACGCAGCTCGCTGGTTTGGGCCGTCGCGTCCTTTCGACCGGGAGTGTCGTTGTCGGGCATGGCGATTCGGGTCAGGCCCCTGGTTCTGAATGGGCGTAGGGGTCGGGAATTCCAAGCTGTGCCAGCAATGCTGTCTCCAGCTGTTCCATCGTTTCCGCCTCGACGTCGGTCATATGATCGTAGCCGAGCAGATGAAGATAGCCGTGAATGGCAAGATGCGCGAGGTGATGCGCAAAAGGCTTGTCGTCCGCCTTTGCTTCGCGGGCCAGCGTTTCATAGGCAATGACAACATCTCCCAGATGCGCCGCGTCCAGAGCGGTCGCGGCCGACGGGAATGACAGCACATTGGTCGGCTTGTCCTGGCCTCGCCATTGGTGGTTCATCCCGCGAATCGTCGAATCGTCGGTGAGCTGAATAGCGACTTTGATGCCCGTCTTCCCGGTCCCGGCCGCCGCAATCGCGACGGCGTTGCGGATGACGGCTTCGGCGCCGGGTTCTGCGTCCCATAGCGGCGATTCGATCATGACGTCGAGCGTAACCGCGGAACTGTCGGCGATGGCAGAAGCGGACGGCATGCCATCATTCCCGTTTCAGCCGCGCGGCACTGGCGCGGTCGTAGGCGGCGACGATGCGCCCCACCAATTCGTGGCGGACCACATCTTCGCCCGTGAATGCGACTTGAGCGATACCTTCCACATTCGACAACAGCCGAACTGCCTCCGCGAGGCCCGACGTCTGTCCCGACGGGAGATCGACCTGGCTCGGATCGCCGGTGACGATCATGCGGCTGTTTTCGCCCAATCGGGTTAGAAACATTTTCATCTGCATCGAGGTCGTGTTCTGCGCCTCGTCGAGAATCACGGCTGCGTTATGCAACGTGCGGCCGCGCATGAAAGCCAGCGGCGCAATCTCGATTTCGCCAGCTTGCAGCGCGCGTTCGACGATCCGCATGTCCATCAGGTCGAACAAGGCGTCGTAGATTGGGCGGAGATAGGGATCGACCTTTTCGCGCATGTCGCCCGGCAGGAATCCCAGCCGTTCGCCGGCCTCCACCGCGGGCCGCGAGAGAATGATGCGGTCAACCTCCTTGCGCTCGAACAGCGAGATGGCATGCGCGACTGCCAGCCACGTCTTGCCGGTGCCGGCCGGTCCGGTGCCGAACACAAGCGTGTTGCGTTTGAGCGCGCGGATATAGGCATCCTGTCCGCCTGTGCGGGCGCGAACCGGGCGCTTTCTCAGGTTGATTTCCTCGAAATGCGGTCGGGCTGCAGCCGGGTCGTAGTCGAACAGGGAGCCCTGTGCGAGTGCGTGCCGGATCACGCCTTCGACGTCGCCCACAACCAGATCGCCCCCGGTCTTGAGTTGCTCATAAAGCGTTTCAAGCACGCGCCTGGCCTGATCGCAGGCGTCGCGGGTGCCTTCGATCGTGACGTGATTGCCGCGCGAGTCCGCGACCACTCCGAGCTTGCGCTCGATCAGGGCGAGGTTCTGCCCGTATTGCCCGAACAGCACAGAGGCCAGCCGGTTGTCGTCGAAAGCCAGCACGGTGCGCGTCATCGGGCTGTCTTCCGACGGTGCCGGAGTGACAGGTCCGTTATTCGGTTTGAAACTGCGCAATGCGTCAGGCCTCCGCCGTGGCAAGAAGGGATGATGATCTTGGAGCGGCATTGTCTGTGTCTGAAAGTGCGCCATGCAGGCTGAAGGCAGTCGTTTCCGTGATGTGAGCGCGTACGACTTTCCCGATCAGATCCGACGTCGCCATGACATGGACCGGCTGCAAATAAGGCGAACGGCCGACAAGCTGTCCGGGGTAGCGGCCGGCTTTTTCAAACAGCACGTCGAATGTCTTGCCGACGCTGGCTTCATTGAACGCCTTGAGTTGTCGGTCGATCAGGGCCTGCAATTCCTGCAGACGCGCCGACATGATGTCTTCGGAAATCTGGTCCGTCATTTCGGCGGCGGGCGTTCCCGGGCGTGGGGAATACTTGAACGAATAGGCGCCCGCGAAGCGGACGTCCACGACCAGTTTTATCGTCTGACGGAAATCGTCGTCGCTTTCGCCGGGAAAGCCCACAATGAAGTCGGATGTGAATTCGATAGCCGGCTGTGCCGTCCGCAATTTGTCGATCACGCGCAAATAATCGTCACGTGTGTGGCGGCGATTCATCGCGGCGAGAACGCGGTTGGATCCCGACTGAACCGGCAAATGCAGTTGCGGCATGAGTTGCGGCAAATCGCGGTGAACCGCGATCAGGCTGTCATCGACGTCGCAGGGGTGGCTTGTGGTGTAGCGTAACCGCAAAATGCCGGGAATCTCCGCGACGCGATGGAGCAGCCGCGCGAGCGTCCAGGGCGTTCCGTCGGGGCCCTTGCCATGGAAGGCGTTGACGTTCTGTCCGATCAGCGTGATCTCGCGCACGCCGGCCTGCGCCAGATGTTCGGCCTCGGCCAGGATCTTGACGACGGGACGGGAGACCTCGGCGCCGCGGGTATAGGGGACGACGCAGAAGGTGCAGAACTTGTCGCAGCCTTCCTGCACCGTGACGAAGGCGCTGACGCCGCGCGCGCGCACGGCTTCGCGCGTCGGATTTTTGAGAAAATTGAATTTGTCTTCGGCCGGGAAATCGGTGTCGATCGCCTTGCCGTCTCGCTTCGCGCGATCGAGAAGTTCCGGTAGCCGGTGATAGCTTTGTGGGCCGACAACCAGATCGACAGCCGGCGCGCGCCGCAGAATCTCCGCGCCTTCCGCTTGCGCGACGCAGCCCGCGACCGCGACCACGATCTCGCGTCCCTGGACGGCGGTGTCGGCTTTCATCTGCCGGATGCGGCCAAGCTCGGAATAGACCTTGTCGGCGGCCTTTTCACGGATATGGCAGGTGTTCAGGATGACCAGATCGGCATCCTCGATACGCTCGGTTTCTGCGAATCCCTCAGGCGCCAAGGTGTCAGCCATACGACGCGAGTCGTAGACGTTCATCTGGCAACCGTAGGACTTGACGTAAAGTTTTCGGGGTCTGCTCATGCCGCTCGGTCGGGCTGTTTCAACCACAAGCACCTCAAATATCTGAGGTTTTTGGCTCGATATCTAATTATATCAGCCATTCCGCCTGATCCACGCGGCGCCGGCCGCGATCCGCTCCTCATAACGTTTTTCCGCTGCAAAAGGAATGCCGCCGTCAAGTCGCGCCGGAACCGGATTTGCCGCACAGTACCGCCGATGTAAGCCGCCGGACCGGCGTTTCAATGGAGCGGCTTCGGGCTTGGCAGGCGATCCCGTTGACGGGAACCAGTCCGCCAGGGAGATTGCAGCGTTAGCCGCGGTTCTCGGACCTGGCTCCGGCGATGCGGGAGGAACCTGCGTCGCCCGTATCGGAGTCATGGCGCTACGGGCGACCTGTAACCGCAGACGTAATCGCCGCTGTATCAGCGCGTTTCGTCGTCCTTGAGCGGCACCGCATAAAGCTCAAGCCGATGATCGACCAGCTTATAGCCGAGCTTGCGCGCGACTTCCGCTTGCAGCGTCTCGATTTCTTCCGACTGGAATTCGAGTACTTCGCCGGTGCGCAGATTGATCAGGTGGTCGTGATGCGATTCCGGAATTTGCTCGAAACGGGCGCGGCCTTCCCGGAAGTCGTGGCGCTCGATGATGCCAGCGTCCTCAAACAATTTCACTGTGCGATAGACGGTGGAGATGGAGATGCGGTCGTCGATCTTGATGCAGCGCCGGTAGAGTTCTTCCACGTCGGGATGGTCATCGGCATCGTTGAGCACGCGCGCGATGGTGCGGCGCTGCTCGGTCATGCGCATTCCTTTTTCGGCGCAGCGCGCCTCAATGGTATTTTTCGTCTTGGCCACGCATGTCTCCAGTCGTGCAATATTATCATATTTGGCAGGCGCAGGGCCGTCCATTGTCCGGCGGTTCAGGCAAGGTCGCGGCGCAGAGTCAGCGCCGTTGCGGGTCCCGAGGGGCTGTCGGCGTAATAACCCGGCCTGCGGCCGACCTCGTGAAATCCCGTCCGCCGATACAGCCGGCGGGCCGGCTCGTTGCTCTCGTCCACTTCAAGAAACACCGTTTTCACGCCCAGGCCGGCGAGGCGGCCCAAATGCAGGCGCAGCAGCATCCGTGCAAGCCCCTGTCCTTGCTGTGCAGAATGGACGGCTACGCTGAGGATTTCGGCCTCGCCGCCAACAATCCTCGACATGATAAAACCCTCCAGCTTGCGGCGGATCATCGCACGATGGGTCAAAATGCTGCGGTCCAGCAGTAGGCGCTCGATTTCGTCTTCACCCCATCCCCGATGAAAAGACGCCGCATGCAACCGCGCGATCGCCGCAGCGTCCGGAGCGGATGCTTCGGACAAGACCGGCTCGGATGAACCGAGAATCAGGTCGAGAAACTTTGTCATCGGCGCGGAAGCTGGGCGGCGCTTTGGGGGTGCGCATCCGGCGCGCGCAGATAAAGCGGCTTGGGCGCCGATTGATTTTCGTCGGCGGCTGCACCGACGCGCGCGACCCAATCGATGTCCGGTGCGCGACGCTCGTCGACAAGCTGCGGAGGTTCCTGGTTCGACCAGTTCTGCGCGATCATGCACGCGCCCGATCCGACCAGTCTGGCAGACGCAGCTGCTGCCGCGTGTACGGCTTCGCGCAACGGCACAATGCGCGGTGGGATCAAGGTCCGGCCGCCGGTGCCGAAAAGCTGCAAATAGACGTGGCTGTGTCGCGCGTCGATAACGGCTGCGATCGGCAGGGAATCGTCGGCGGCGATATAAGGGGCGGCGAGGGCTGTCAGAGTGGTCAGGCCGACCACGGGCTTGGCCGCAGCAAGCCCGATTCCGCGGGCCGCGGCGATACCGACCCGCAACCCGGTGAAGCTGCCGGGCCCGACGGTGACCGCGATTCGGTCAAGCTCGCTGAAGCGCAACGACGCCTGGGCCATGACCGAAGCGATCAGCGGCATCAGCGCTTCCGCATGTCCTCGCACCATGATGTGCGATTCGCTGGCTAGAATTGCAGCCTGCTCGGTGTCGAGCACGGCTGCTGAACAGGCTTCAAGAGCCGTGTCGATGGCAAGCACACGCATGTTGCGATAAGCCGGACGCTGGTGACGGAAGCCTGAACAGGCGTTTGCGCGAGCCTAATGCAACCTGCGCCATTGATGAACCGGAAAGAACCGCAGTCCCTGATCCGGGTGCCTACATCGGGCGGACTTCTGTAACGTCCGGCACGAAATGACGCAGCAAATTCTGGATGCCGTGCCGCAATGTCGCGGTCGACGACGGACAGCCGGAACAAGCGCCTTTCATGGACAGGAAAACGACGCCGTCCTTGAAGCCGCGGAAGGTGATGTCTCCGCCGTCATTGGCGACAGCAGGGCGGACCCGGGTTTCGATCAGTTCCTTGATCGTGTTCACGGTCTCGGTGTCGGCGGCGTCGAAAAATTCCTCATCATCGGAGGAGCCGGTGCTGGTCCCATCCTTCAGAATGGGAGCGCCGGACATGTAATGCTCCATGATGGTGCCCAGGATCAGCGGCTTGAGCTGCTGCCAGTCGCCGTCCGTTTTGGTGACGGTGATGAAGTCCGAGCCGAAAAACACACCCGACACCTTGGCGATATCAAATAGCCGCTCGGCCAATGGGGATTTGGCAGCCTGTTCCCGGTCGGGCATGTCCAGCGTTCCCGTCTCCAGAACGGGGCGTCCGGGCAGGAATTTCAGGGTTGCCGGATTGGGCGTGGCTTCCGTTTGGATGAACATGGTTTACGGCTCCGGAGCGTGTCTGGCGAGGCGGTGACCGCCGGCCGACTCCCTCTTGCTGCTCTATAAATGGACTTTCCTTGCCAAAGGTCAACGGGCCCGGCCGGTCCGTCAGGACAGGGCGTCCAGTTCCTCGTCGGTCAGGTGGCCGGGAACGATGGTGACCGGGATGGGGAATTCGCCGGCGGTTTTGCCGATATTGGACACTAGTGGCCCGGGGCCTTCCTTGCTGGTGGCGGCGGCCAAAATCAGGACCTCGATATCCTCGTCCTCGTCGATCAGCTTGAGGATTTGCTCGGCCATGTCGCCCTCCCTGATCGCGCGTTCCGGTGTGATGCCAGCCACGCCGTTCGCGCGGCCGGCAGCACGTTCCAGCGCGGCGTTGGCTTCCTCATACGCTTCCGCACGCATGATGTCGGCGACGCCGAGCCACTGCTGGTTGCGGTCGGAGGTGTCGATGACGCGCAGCATGATCATGCTGGCCTGGATGCGCGCGACCCTGCGGCTTGCGTAATAAATCGCGCGGTCGCATTCGGGCGAGTCATCAATGACGACCAGATATTTCGGCTTGTGACCGCTCTCATAGCTGCGCCGCTTGCGGCTCATCGTCGTCCCCCAAAGTCCCGCCGTTAACTTCGGTCGCGAGTGGCATCGCGCGCGAGTTGAATGGTGGCATAAGAATCGTGGCAGGAACAAGCCACCGTCCGCGGAATAAGCAGGTAGCTTACGCCGGGCTCATCGCCGCACGAAGCCGACGATATCCTTGACGGCGCTCATCGTTTCGCTGGCGATTGCTTTCGCGCGCACAGAACCGTCCGCAAGAATGGAATCGATATAGGCGGGATCGCCGACCAATTTTTTCATTTCGGCGCCGATCGGCCCGAGCTTCGCCACGGCAAGATCGACCAGAGCGTTTTTGAAGGTCGAGAACTGCGCCCCGCCGAATTCCAGCAGCACCTCCGCCTTGGTCGTTTCCTTCAGCGCCGCATAGATGCCGACGAGGTTATCGGCTTCCGGTCGTTGATCGAGCTCCTTCACGTCGTTCGGCAATGGATGAGGGTCGGTCTTGGCCTTGCGGATCTTTTGCGCGATCGCGTCCGCATCGTCGGTCAGGTTGATGCGGGAATTGTCGGACGCGTCCGATTTCGACATTTTCTTCGTACCGTCGCGCAACGACATGACGCGCGTCGCCGGCCCCTGGATCAGCGGCTCCGGTTGTGGAAAGAAGGCGTCTCCGAATCCATGCGCTTTGATCGATTCGGAAAAGTCATTGTTGAATTTCTGGGCGATGTCGCGCGCGAGTTCCAGATGCTGCTTTTGGTCTTCGCCGACCGGAACATGGGTGGCGCGATAGACCAGAATGTCCGCCGCCATCAGATTGGGGTAGGCGTAGAGGCCGACCGAGGCATTCTCGCGATCCTTGCCTGCCTTTTCCTTGAACTGGGTCATGCGGTTGAGCCAGCCCAGCCGGGCGACGCAATTGAACACCCAGGCGAGCTCGGCGTGTTCGGCGACCTGGCTCTGGTTGAAGATGATCTGCTTCTTCGGGTCGATGCCTGACGCGAGGAAGGCGGCGGTCACTTCGCGGGTATTGCGGGTGAGTTCGGCGGGATCCTGCCAGACCGTGATCGCATGCATGTCGACCACGCAGTAGATGCATTCATGGCTTTCCTGCAGCGCCACGAATTTCGTAATTGCCCCCAGATAATTTCCGAGGTGCAGATTGCCGGTCGGCTGGACGCCGGAAAAAACGCGTTCCTTGAACGCCATGTCTGGACTCCCCGCGCTGCGCGCGCGGGGTCAGATGCCATGACGCAACGCCGGGTGGCAAGGGGCCGGTCAGGATCGGCTCGGGAGTTCGCTCCATCGCACAACTCCGAATGCCATCAGCGCCGCGCCATAGATGCCGATTCCAGCGCCGACGATGCACCCGAGCGCCGCCAGTTTTGGGAGCGTATCGGCGGCCGGCGTAAACCATGATTGCAACAGCCCGTTCAGGAAATTGACCCCAACCCCCATGACCAGGCTGGCAAGCAGAATCAGAGCGATCCGGCGCGGGGTGTCCCGCTCGAAGGCAAGCCCCATTTTGCGGTGGATCAGAATGGCGAGCAGGCCGGCGCTGGCCCAGCCGGATGCGGCAATTGCCGTCGCCACGCCGACATGGCCGATCATCGGCATCAGTGCAAAACTGCCGAGGCTCGCGATGGCAAGGCCGAACAGGCCGGCCAGCATCGGAGTCCGTGTGTCGCCGCGGGCGAAAAAGAGCGGCGCCCAGGTTTTTGCCAGAACGTGTCCTGGCAGTCCGAGCGCGAAAACGGCAAGGGCTGCCGCAGTTGCGGCACTGTCGGCGGCGGAGAATGCGCCGCGCTCGAACAGGGTTCGCACGATCGGCTCGGCCAGCAAGGCCAGTGCAATCGCCGCTGGCAGCGCGAGTCCGAGTGCCAGTTCCAGCCCCCGCGATTCTGCCGCTGCGACGTCGTCCGGCTGGTCCGAATTCAGGGCATGCGAGAGAGCGGGAAGCAGCACGGTGCCGATGGCGATGCCGATGATGCCGAGCGGCAATTCGATCAGCCGCTGTGCGTAGTAAAGCCACGAGATCGCGCTGGGCAAAGCGGACGCGGCCATCACGCCGGCGATCATGGTGAATTGCGGAATTCCATTCGCGATCAGTCCCGGAATCGCAAGGCGCATGAAATCGCGTGTCTGCGGCCCGAATGAAATGACGGGACGCGCGATGCGATACGGCCCCCGCCACAGGATCGCGACGACAAGCAGCAGCTGAAAAAACCCGGCCAGCGCAATCGAGGCGGCAAGAATTCGGCCCGACAGACCGCTGTCGTCGAGGCGGGCGACGAACACGATGGCCAGCGCGAACAACACGACGATATTGAACAGCGCCGCGACCCATGCGACGGCCGCGAAGCGCTGATTGGCGTTCAATACACCCGCGATCAGTGCGGCCGGACCGGCAAAGACGAGGTAGGGCAGCGACAATCGGCCGAACTCTATCGCCATGCCCATGCGTGGATCGTTCGCTGCAAATCCGGGCGCCAGAAACAGGATCAGCACCGGCATGGCGACAGCCAGAAGGAAAGCCAGCCCGAGCAGCGTGACGGTGATGGTTCCGACCACGCGGCCGGCAAAGACGTCGGCGGCCTCTTGGCCCTGTGCCGTTCTGATCTTGAGATAAAGCGGCACGAACGCCGCATTGAGCGCGCCTTCCGCCAGCAGGCGGCGTGCGAGATTGGCGATCTGGAACGAAACAAAAAATGCATCGGCGCGCGCACCGGCGCCGAACAGTCCGGCTATGGCGATATCGCGGACAAAGCCGAGCAGGCGCGACACAAGCGTCGCCGAGCCAACGGCCGCGACATGGCGTATTATCGACATGGGATATGGCCCCTCCCGCCCACTCTAGCCTTGCCCCTGTTCGGCCGTCACCGGCATCGCCGCATCGGCGGTTGCTCGCGTGGCATCCGCCGTTATAGTGCGCCGCGCTTTCCCTGCGAGGTAACAAGAATGACCGCTTCCCGCTATGACGTCCTTGGCATCGGCAACGCGATTGTCGACGTGATCGCGCGCGCCGACGACGATTTCCTGGTTGCCCAGAATATGCAGAAGGGCGGCATGGCGTTGATCGACGAAGCCAGGGCGCAGGCGATTTACGACGCCATGGGTCCGGCAACCGAAATCTCCGGAGGGTCGGCGGCGAACACCATCGCGGGTGTCGCGAGCTATGGAGCCCGCGCGGCGTTTGTGGGCAAGGTCAAGGACGACGAATTGGGTCGGGCTTTCGCGCATGACATCCGCGCCGCGAGCATTGGCTTCGACACCCCGCCGGCCTCGGACGGCCCATCGACGGCGCGCTGTTATATCATGGTCACGCCGGACGGTGAGCGCACCATGAACACCTATCTCGGCGCCGCTCAGGATCTGCATCCCAACGATATCGATCCCGACACGATTGCATCGGCCGCGATCACCTATCTCGAAGGCTATCTGTGGGATCCGCCGCATGCCAAGGACGCTTTCCGCAAGGCGGCCAAGGCGGCGCATGACGCCAAGCGCATGGTGGCGCTCACGCTGTCGGATTCGTTCTGCGTCGATCGCTATCGCGCAGAGTTTCTCAAGCTGTTGCGCGACAAGACCGTCGATCTGATTTTCGCAAACGAGGCCGAACTGAAGAGTTTGTATGAGACCGCAGATTTCGATACCGGCGTTGCGGCCTTGCGTCAGGATGCGAAGCTCGCCGTGGTCACACGCAGCGAGAAGGGTTGTGTCGTGGTCAGCGCGGACGGCGTGAAAGCGGTGCCGGCGGCATCGGTCGACAAGGTCGTCGACACCACAGGCGCGGGCGATCTTTTCGCGGCAGGATTTCTGGTTGGCTTGGCGCGCGGGTCGGATCATGTCATGGCCGCGCGGCTCGGTGCGCTGGCCGCGGCGGAAGTGATTCAGCATCTTGGCGCCCGTCCGGAAACGTCGCTGAAGGCGCTCGGGCAGGAAAACGGACTGTTGTAAGGCCGCGCTCGGAGGTAAAAAGCGCAGTCTTAACAGAATGGTAAGCCCGATCCGCCATGGTTACCGATTGATGAAGAATATTTCGTCAATCGGAGCCAGTGATGAATACCACCGAGAACACTGTGACGGCGGCCGATCCCATTGTGGTTGTGTCGGCCGACACTTCCGCGACAGCACCGGCTTCAGGACCCTCGCTTTTTCAGCGCGCCCGGACGTCCGCCGGTGCGCCGATCATGTCGGCACTGGCCGCGCGACCACGGCTGAGCCGTGTCACCGTGCTGGCGGCGTCCATTGCGATTTCGGCCGCGCTCGGTTCCGTGGTCGGTGCGCTGGCGGCGGCTGCCTTCGTGCGGCCGGCCGCCGAACCCGCAGCCGTGCGAACCATGGTCGCCCAGGCCGACGTGAACGCCGTCGCGAAACTGTCGGCCGACATTGCCGCACTGAAAGCCAGCATCGACGGCTCGACCAAGAATTCGGACGCGCAACTCGCCAGACTTAATGAGCGGGTTGAGCGTGCCGAGAAAGCCCAGGCAGAACCGGCGGCGAAGATCGCGCGTCTCGGCGATGCACTCGAAAAGCTTGAGCGCAAGACCGCTGTTGCCTCGCCCGAAACCACCGGCTCGATCATACCCAAACAGCAGGACAAGCCGCAGGTTGTGTCCGGCTGGGTGCTCCGTGAAGTTTTTGACGGCGCCGCCATGGTTGAGAGCCGCCATGGTCTCTATGAAGCGGTCCCAGGCGCGAATTTGCCGGGCCTTGGCCGGGTTGAGACCATTCACCGTCGGGATGGCCGCTGGGTTGTGGTGACCCCGAAGGGCATCATCGTTTCGCGCTGATTCCGCGGCCGGCTGTGAAGGCAGCGCGATCGGGGCGTCGCTTTATTTTTTTGGCGCTTTCTGCCGATCTCGTGATGTGGCCGACTTGCCGGTTCCATGTCATATTTTCCGGAGATCGATGGGAGCGGCTTGATGAAACTGGGCCTGATTGCCACGGCGGCCATGACCTTGGCGGCTTTGCTTCCCGCAGCCGGACCATCCGCCGCTTTCGAACGTGTGCAGGTCAAACCGGCCCAGCTCGATACGATGGAAAATTGTCCGGGGCTGGTGGCGTCGCCGCAACCGCGCGCGTTTCCGGCATCCTTGAAACTCGCGGCGTTATCTGCCGATCAGGTCCGCATCACCTATATCGGACATTCGACATTTCTTCTCGAAAGTCCGCGCTTGGTGCGAGTTGCGACCGACTACAACGACTACGTCAAGCCGCCTTTGCTGCCTGAGGTCGTCACCATGAATCGCGCGCACTCCACACATTACACCGACAGTCCGGAAGCCGGAATCGCGCATGTCCTGCGCGGCTGGGCGAGCGAATACGGTAAGCCGGTGCGGCATGACGCACAGATCAGGGATGTCCGCGTGCGCAACGTGCCGACCAATATCCGTGATTACGGCGGCGGCACCCAGCAGCATGGCAATTCGATCTTCATTTTCGAGGTCGCCAATCTCTGCATCGCCCATCTCGGGCATCTGCACCACACATTGACGGCGCAGCAGGTAAACGAGATCGGCCGGCTGGATGCGGTGATGGTGCCGGTCGACGGGGGCGCGACTCTCGATCTGGAAGGCATGGTGGAGGTGCTCGAAAGCCTGAAGGCGCCGCTCATCATCCCCATGCATTATTTCAGCGTCTTCACGCTGAACCGGTTCCTGGACCGCATGCGGGACAAGTTCGATGTGGAGATGAACGAGACACCGTCGATTGTGGTGTCCAAAGGCACCCTGCCGTCTAAGCCTAAAGTCTTGGTCTTGCCTGGCCGCTGAGGGTCGGTTAAGCCCTCGCTCAACGCCCAACCCCCCAATTTGAAGCGATTTGTCGTTGCGTGGAACGCTTGGCCGCGTGCCACGTTTGAACGCATCAGACGGCATTATGCAACAACGGGCCGGGACCGGCTCGAACGACAAGGATCAGAAGAAAATGGTCAGCTCTTGGGCCAACTGGAAGCCCTTCCCAAATCCGGACCATGGCGGTCATATTGACGCTCCCATCGGACCGGGCGTCTTTGAAGTCCGGCACACCGGAACCGGCGAGCAGATCGCCTTCGCTCATTCCGGCAAGGTCGCGCAGAGCCTGGCGATCTTGTTGCCGAAGCCCGCGTCGGGCTTGCGGCTTCTGTTCGCCCGCAAGCGGACTCACTATCGCAGCGCCGAACTCGAATATCGGACCTGCTCGGCGGCGAGCCTCGACGAAGCGCGTACCATGGCGGAGCGGCTGCGCGAACGGCGCGAAGCCTATATGCGCCGACGCGCGGCAGTCGGCTGGGCCTGATTTTTGTGTCTGCCTGCACAAACGGCCGGGGAAACCCGGCCGTTTTTCTTTGAGATTTCAGAGATATTGTATTCTTTTGCAATTGTATAAACTCGCTGCGAAGCCCGAGTAAACGGAACGGAGTTTTCTCATGCTGAGCGCAGAGCAGAACAACCTCATCACCCGGACGGGTCGGGGCACCGAGGCCGGCAAGTTGCTGCGGCGTTATTGGCAGCCGGCCGCTCTGGTCGACGAATTGTCCGGTAACCGGCCGATCAAGCCGGTCAAGCTTCTCGGCGAGAATCTGGTGATTTTCAAGGACGGGGAGGGGCGCTACGGACTTCTCGACCGCGCTTGCCCGCATCGCGGCACCGATCTCGCGTTCGGCCGGCTCGAGGCCGACGGTCTGCGCTGCGCCTTTCACGGCTGGAAGTTCGATGTCGACGGAAAATGCCTGGAAACGCCGGCGGAACCGGACGGCAGCAAGCTCTGCACCAATATCCGGCAGAAATCCTACCCGGTGGTGGAAAAGAGCGGAATCCTGTTCGCCTATATGGGTCCCGGCGAACCGCCGGCCTTTCCGGAGACCGACTGTTTCATTGCGCCGGATTCGCACACCTTCGCGTTCAAGGGCCTGATCGAGTGCAACTGGCTGCAATCGCTTGAGGTCGGTATCGATCCCGCGCACACCTCGTTTCTGCATCGCTTCTTCGAGGACGAGGATCCGAATAGCGGTTACGGAAAACTGTTCCGCGATCATTCGGTCGATTCCGACATGCCGATGACCAAAATCATGCGGGAATTTCCCCGTCCTCGCATCGAGGTCGAGCACACAGATTTCGGTCTGCGGCTGATGACGTTGCGGCAGATCAGCGACGCCAAGATGCACGTGCGGGTCACCAATCTTCTGTTCCCGAATACGTTCACCATTCCGATGTCGAGCGACATGACCATCACCCAATGGCATGTGCCAGTCGATGACACCAAGCATTACTGGTATGCGATCTTCACCAGCTTCGGCGGCCCCGTCGACAAGGATGAAATGCGCCGCCAGCGCCTCGAACTATATGAATTGCCGGATTACATCCCGCGCAAGAACAAGCGCAACGATTACGGCTTCGATCCGCACGAGCAGGCCCACGAGACCTATACCGGCATGGGCGCCGACATCAACGTGCACGACCAGTGGGCTTGCGAGTCCATGGGCGAAGTGCAGGACCGCACCAAGGAGCATCTGGGCCAGTCGGACAAGGCGATCACCATCTATCGCCGGATCTTGCGCGATGCGATTGTCAAAGCCAGCAAGGATGACGAAAAGCTCCTAATGGTTCTGGATCCTGAAGCGGCCGGAAAAGTCACTGGCCCGGCGGCGATTGACGGCATCGGGCCGACCGATGACTGGCAAGGCTATTGGCGCATGGCGGAGCAGAAGCGGCGCAGGAATTCCTGGGCCAACGGTCATTGATGGTTGTTGCGCGGAAGAGTCCCGATGTCCTCGCGTGACCATCGCCCATCCCGCATGAGCTTTGTCGAGCGCCATGACCTGTGGTCTCGCGAGCAGGCGATGGCGGCGGAGTCGGTTGAAAAGGACATCGCGACGCACAAGCTTGAGCTTGTGCGATTTTCCTTCGTCGATCAGCACGGCGTGCTGCGTGGCAAGACAGTTGTCGCCGGCGACGCTGGTGCCCTAATGCGCAATGGCGTCGCGATGACGTCCACATTGCTGGCGAAGGATACGTCGCATCGCACGGTGTTTCCGGTCTTCACGCCCGGCGGGGGGTTCGGTATGCCGGAGATGGAAGGCGCTGGCGATTTTCTGATGATCGCCGACCCGCCGACGTTTCGCGTGTTGCCGTGGGCGCCGAACACCGGATGGTTGCTTTGCGACATTTATTTCCCGAGCGGCAAGCCGGTGCCGTTTTCCACACGGCAGCTTTATCGCAATGCGCTGTCGCGTCTGACCGACGCCGGCTATGATTTTATCGCTGGGCTCGAGGTCGAGTTTCACCTGTTCAAGCTGGAAAATCCGCGGCTTGCGCCGGCCGACTGCACTTGGCCAGGCGAGCCGCCCGAGGTCAGCTTCATTCATCAGGGCTTTCAGCTTCTCACGGAAGCCCGTGCCGACCAGATTGAACCCGTTCTTGAGCCGTTCTGGCGCGCGGTAACCGCGCTTGGCCTGCCGTTCCGGTCGATGGAAGTCGAGCTTGGACCAAGCCAGTGCGAATTCACATTCCGGCCCGCGCCGGGGCTGTCGGCCGCCGACATGATGGTGTTGTTCCGCAGCGCCATGAAGCAGATCGCACGGCGGCAGGGGCTGCATTGCACTTTCATGTGCCGGCCGGGTTTGCCGAATATCTTCTCCAGTGGCTGGCATCTGCATCAGTCGCTGCTGGAGTCGAGAACCGGAGACAATGCCTTCGTCTCAAGCGATGGAGCGCACGTGCTCTCGCCATTCGGTCGTTCCTATCTGGCCGGCCTGCTCAGCCATGCCAAGGCGTCAGCCGCATTCACGACGCCGACGCTCAATGGCTACAAGCGCTATCGCCCCTATGCGCTGGCGCCAGACCGCGCGATCTGGGGGCAGGACAATCGTGGGGTGATGGTGCGTGTGCTGGGGCGCGTCGGCGATCCGGCGACGCATCTGGAAAACCGGATCGGCGAACCGGCAGCCAATCCGTACTTGTATATGGCGTCGCAGGTAGTCGCCGGCCTTGATGGCGCCGCGCGCGGGCTCGATCCCGGCCCGTCCGCGGACACACCTTACGAAGCCAAGGCCGAACCGATGCCCAAGTCGCTCGCCGAAGCACTGGATGCGTTACGAACCAATGCGTGTTTCCGTGAAGGATTCGGTGACGGCTTTGTTGATTATTTTTTACGTATCAAGGACGCGGAGATTGCGCGTTACCGTTCCGAACAAAAGGACGACACGCCCGATGTCACCCGCTGGGAGCAAAAAGAATATTTTGATTTATTCTAGTGCATTGGTTCGTCGGCCGTGCACGGCGCGACCGCCTTCGCAGACGATCCGAATGACTGGAAGGAATTTTAGAGCGCAATCCTAGCGGACGTCAGGCATCTACGCTGGCCGACAGCGCGTTTTCCTGGATGAAGTCACGGCGCGGTTCGACAAGATCGCCCATCAGTCGGCCGAAAATGTCGTCAGCCTCGTCGACCTCGCGCACCTTCACCTGCAGCAGCGAGCGCGCATCCTTGTCCAGCGTGGTTTCCCAAAGCTGTTCGGGGTTCATTTCGCCCAGTCCTTTGTAGCGCTGCATGGTGATGCCCTTGCGGCCGACGCCGGTGACGGCCTCGAACAGGCTGACAGGGCCGTGGATCGCAACATCCTCGCCCTTGCGGCGCAACTGGGCGGGCGGCGTCGGGCGCGGATAGGTCTGCTGCAGCGAAGCCGCGTATTCGTCGAGCTTGCGGGCGTCGGCCGAGCCGAGCAGGGCCTGATCGATGATCGCGGCTTCCTTCACGCCGCGGACTGTGCGCTCGAAATGGAAACCGGCTTCATCGAAGCTGCCCTTCCAGCCGCGCTCAGTTTCGTCCGACAGCGCGTCCAGCCGCTTGGCGATGTAGTCGGCGGCGGCATTGGCGGTCTTCGGATCGCTCGCGACTTCCGGACGCAGCACGCCCGCGATCGCGGCCTGTTCGATCACCTTGCGATTGTAGCGGCTGTGCAGGCCGTGCAGCAGGCTGCGAATGTTGCGCGCTTCCTCCACCAGTTTGCGGAGATCGGTGCCGGCGCGTTCCTCGCCATTGGCAAGTTTCAGCACGGCTTCCTCGAAGCCCGAGTCGATCAGATAATCCTCAAGCGCACGTTCGTCCTTGAGATATTGCTCGGACTTGCCGCGCGAGACTTTGTAGAGCGGCGGCTGCGCGATGTAGAGATGACCACGTTCGATCAACTGCGGCATCTGCCGGTAGAAGAAGGTCAGCAGCAGGGTGCGGATATGGGAGCCGTCCACGTCCGCGTCCGTCATGATGATGATCTTATGATAGCGCAGCTTGTCGGGATTGAATTCGTCGCGCCCGATGCCGGTGCCGAGCGCGGTGATCAGCGTGCCGATTTCCTGGCTGCCCAGCATCTTGTCGAAGCGCGCGCGTTCGACGTTGAGAATCTTGCCGCGCAGCGGCAGCACGGCCTGGAATTCACGGTTGCGGCCCTGCTTGGCGGAGCCGCCGGCCGAGTCGCCCTCGACGATGAACAACTCGGACTTGGCCGGATCGCGCTCCTGGCAGTCGGCAAGCTTGCCGGGCAATGAGGAGACGTCGAGCGCGCCCTTGCGGCGGGTCAGTTCGCGCGCCTTGCGGGCGGCCTCGCGCGCGGCGGCGGCTTCCACCACCTTGCCCACAATCGCCCGGGCTTCGGCGGGATGCACCTCGAACCAGTCCTGCAGGGCCTGGTTGATGACATTCTCGACCACCGGCCGCACTTCCGAGGAGACCAGTTTATCCTTGGTTTGCGAGGAGAATTTCGGGTCGGGCACTTTCACCGACAGAACGGCGGTCAGGCCTTCGCGGCAATCGTCGCCGGTCAGCGTCACTTTCTCCTTGCGGGCGATGCCGCCGCCGTCGGCATAGCCGGTGACTTGGCGGGTCAGCGCGCCGCGGAAGCCAGCGAGATGGGTGCCGCCGTCGCGCTGCGGGATGTTGTTGGTGAAGCAGAGCACGCTCTCGTGATAGCCGTCGTTCCACCACAGCGCGCATTCTACCACGATGTTGTCGCGCTCGGCCTTGATCATGATCGGCTGGGGCACCAGCGGCGACTTGTTGCGGTCGAGATACTTTACAAAGGCTTCGACGCCGCCGTCGTAATGCATCTCTTCGCGCTTCTCGACCGCGTGGCGCATGTCGGACAGCGTAATGGTGACACCGGAATTGAGAAATGCGAGCTCGCGCAGTCGATGCTCGAGCGTCGGGAAATCGAATTCGGTCATGGTGAAGGTCTTGGTGGAAGGCAGGAAAGTGACCTCCGTGCCTTTCTTGCCTTCAACTTTGCCGATCAGCCTGAGCGGTGCGACGGCGACGCCGTCGCGGAATTCCATGAAATGCTCCTGGCCGTCGCGCCAGATGGTGAGCTTGAGCCAGGTCGACAGCGCGTTCACGACCGAGACACCGACTCCGTGCAGGCCGCCCGAGACCTTGTAGGAATTCTGGTCGAATTTCCCGCCGGCATGCAGCTGGGTCATGATCACTTCGGCGGCGGACACGCCTTCGCCCTTGTGGATGTCAACCGGGATGCCACGGCCGTCGTCGCGCACGGTGCAGGAGCCATCGGGATTGAGCGTGACGACGACTTCCTTGGCGTGGCCGGCCAGCGCTTCGTCGACTGCGTTGTCGACCACCTCGTAGACCATGTGATGCAGGCCGGAGCCGTCGTCGGTGTCGCCGATATACATGCCCGGCCGCTTGCGGACCGCGTCGAGGCCCTTCAGAACCTTGATCGATTCCGCATCGTAATCGGACGGATTTCTGGCCGGCTGGCGAGCCGTGTCGGGCATGGGAGCGCCTTCGAATCGGTTTGAAAATCGGTGTGAGGGTAGACGTTGTGTGACACGAAAATGCAGAGCCGTACAGCCCAATTTGATAAGACCTAACTAGTTGTCGCAAAAGGATTTTCAAGCGCTGACACGGGCGAATTTAAGCGAATTTTTGAACGCCTCCGACCGCCGAGTCAGCGGCCTTTTTTGGTCCGCGGCGGCAGGTCAAATCTGCTGTCGCCACGGTAGTTCGGCACAGGCTCAGAGAAGCCCTGCAAAGCCCCAGCCCAGACTTCGACGCGCAGCAGGTCCTTGCGCAGGCCGGCAATGGCTTGCTGCAGACGATTGTGGATATCGTCCCTGACGGGATCGTGCGCAGTCATGGCCATTTCCTCCATTATGGACGTAAAGCGGGACGCGGGACCGGATGTTCCGGAATGGCTGCAAACACTTTGTCGTGCACGGCGGGAACCAGCGTGGTCGGTGATCGGCAGACCGACGATCAGGTGCGCGGTATCCGTCTGGCCTGACCGCCGGTGATCTCGAACATCTCCGCGCGATCCGCAATGTCGGCGAAGGCCTGTGGATCCGCGCCGGTCATCCAGACCTGCGCCCCCAGCTTGCCGAGCGAATCGTAAAGCGCCGCCCGCCGCGCCGGGTCGAGATGCGCGACGATTTCGTCCAGCAGCAGCACCGGCGCGAATCCGGTCATTTCGACGATGAGGGTTGAATGCGCCAGGATCAGGCGGATCAGCAGCGCCTTCTGCTCGCCGGTGGATGCATCCGACGCGGGAATGCCTTTAGGACCATAGGTTACCGCCAGATCGGTGAGATGCGGACCGTCGAGCGTGCGGCCGGCGGCGGCATCGCGGGCGCGGTTGTCCTTCAGCACGGCGCGATAGCGGTCCTCGACATCGCTGGCCGGCGCCGCAAGCAGCATGTGCTCCATCCAGCCTGCGAGCGCGATTTCGGCGAAGGGGAAGGCGGGGTCGGTGGCTTTTCCCGCCGCCAGCGCGCCTTGCAGGCGCCGTGCTGTCTCTGCCCGCGCGGCGGCCACCGCCACGGCCAGCTCCGCGGTTTCGTGTTCAATGGCATCGAGCCAATGCGCGTCCGGGTTCTGCTCTTCCAGCAGCCGGTTGCGTGACCGCAGCGCGCGTTCCAGCGCGGAAACGCGGCCCGGATGTTCGGCATCCACTGCCAGCACCAGACGGTCGAGGAAGCGCCGGCGTTCGGAGGCGGGTCCCGAGAACAACCCGTCCATCGCCGGTGTCAGCCAGATCACCCGCAGATGGTCGGCGAAGGCGGCGGCGGAGCCGACAGGCTCACGGTCGATGCGGCATTTGCGCGAAGTCGGCGCTTCTCCAGGCGGCGGTTCGATACCGGTACCCAGTGTCGCCAGACCCAGCGCGCCCTCGATCTCGGCTGAGACCGCCCAAGAACCGTCGCGGGTTGCTTCGCCCGCGCTGTCGCCCTCGCTGAAGGCCACCTCTTCCAATGTGGCGCGCCGCAAGCCGCGGCCTGGGACAAAAAAGGAGATGGCTTCGATCAGATTGGTCTTGCCGGCGCCATTCGGTCCGACCAGGACAACGGGTCCCGGCCCGGCCTCGAGGCTTGCCGCGCGATAGCTGCGGAAATTGGTGACGGTCAGGCGTCGGATGCGTGCGGCGGTCATGGAAGAGCTCAGTTAGTTCCTCTCTCCGCGTACGGGGAGAGGAAAAATGAACTCATACCCGCATCGGCATCAGGACATAGAGCGCGCCCTTGGCTTCCTTGTCCTGGATCAGGGTCGGTGAACCGGGATCGGACAATTTGAGCAGGGCCGTTTCGCCCTCGATCTGCGAGGCGATATCGAGCAGATAGCGGGAATTGAAGCCGATATCGAGCGGATCGGAATCGTACTCGACCTCGATCTCCTCGGTCGCACTGCCGGAATCCGGGTTGGTGACGGAGAGGGTCAGCTTGCCACCGGTCAGCGACAGCTTTACCGCGCGGCCGCGCTCGCTCGACACCGTCGAGACGCGGTCGACCGCGTGTTCGAATTCGCTCTTGTCGACCTTCAGTTCCTTATCGTTGCCGAGTGGAATGACGCGCGCATAATCGGGGAAGGTGCCGTCGATCAGTTTCGAGGTCAGCACCACGTCGCCGATGGTGAAGCGGATCTTGGCCTGCGACAGTTCGATGCCGATCTCGGCATCGTTGTCCTCGATCAGACGCTGCACTTCGCCCACTGTCTTGCGCGGAATAATGACGCCCGGCATACCCTTGGCGCCCGAAGGAAGCCCAATTTCGTATTGCGCCAGACGATGACCATCGGTCGCCACTGCCCGCAAGGTCTCGGTCTTTCCGGTCGTCGCGGTGTGCAGATAGATGCCGTTGAGATAATAGCGGGTCTCTTCGGTCGAAATCGCGAACTGGGTCTTGTCGATCATGCGCTTCAGATCGGACGCCGGCAGGGTGAACTTGTGCGTCATGTCGCCGGCATTGAGGTCCGGGAAATCGCTTTCCGGCAATGTCTGCAAGGTGAAGCGCGAGCGTCCGGCCCGGATCGTGAGGACCGCGCGATCGCCAGAAGCCTCCAGCACGACCTGCGCACCGTCCGGCAATTTACGGACGATCTCGTAGATCATGTGGGCCGGCACGGTTGTCGAGCCGCCCGGCGCCACTTCCGCCGGAATGGTTTCGTTCACCTCAAGATCGAGATCGGTGGCTTTCAGCCCGAGTTTCGACTTTTCGGCGCGGATCAGCACGTTGGCCAAAATTGGAATGGTATTTCGCCGCTCGACCACGCGATGCACATGGCCGAGGGATTTGAGCAATTGCGCGCGCTCGACGGTGACCTTCATCTGCGTAACCCCGCCTGGGGAAAGGATTTTCGGCGCTGAACGCGCCGCGGTGACGATAACCCCGGCCGCCCGCGATGAGGCGGATGACCGGGGGAACAGAAATTGGCGCGGCGGAAGGGTTTCGGCAAGAGTTTTCGGTTCTTGCCTATTCCTGCAACTGGCGCTTAAGGACCTCGATCTCGTCGGCCAGCGCGTTATCGTTGCCGACCAGGCCCTCGATCTTGCGCACGGCGTGCAGAACCGTGGTGTGGTCCCGCCCCCCGAAGCGCCGGCCGATTTCCGGCAGTGACCGCAAGGTCAGGGTCTTGGCGAGATACATCGCCACCTGCCGCGGCCGCACCACATTCGCGGTCCGGCGCGAGGACAGAAGGTCGCCGCGGCTGACATTGTACTGCCGGGCCACCACGCGCTGGATGTCCTCGATCTTCACCCGCCTGGGTTCCTGCGGCCGGATCAGGTCGCGCACCTCACGTTCCGCCATTTCGAGCGTCACCGGCTGGCCGGTCAGCTTGCTATGGGCCAGCAAGCGATTCAGGGCGCCTTCCAGGTCGCGGCCGTTATGGGTGACCGACTTCGCGATGAACGAAATCACGGGCTCCGGAACGTCGAAGCCGGCATGATGACCGCGGGCCGCGGAAATCCGGCTCTTCAGGATTTCCAGGCGTAGTTCCTCACCCAAGGGACCCATCTCGACGACAAGGCCGCCGGCCAGCCGGGACCGAACGCGGTCGTCCAGACTTTCCAGATCGGTCGGGGGTCGGTCGGCGGCAATCACCACCTGACGACCGGCATCGATCAGCGCATTGAGGGTGTGACAGAACTCGGCCTGCAAATTCTTGCCGGTCAGGAACTGCAGATCGTCGATCACCAGCACGTCGATCCCGCGCAGGGCTTCCTTGAAGGCGAGAGCGGTCTGCGTTTTCAGCGCCGAGACGAAGCCGTACATGAACTTCTCGGCGGTCAGATACAGAACCTTGCGTTCGCCGCCGGCATTGCCGGCCCAGGTGATGGCGTGCAGCAGATGCGTCTTGCCCAAGCCGACTCCGGCATGGATGTAAAGCGGGTTGAACATCACCACGTCGCCGCGCCGCGCCACGGCTACCTGTTTGGCGGCGGCGTGGGTCAGCGTATTAGAGCGCCCGATCAGAAAGCTGTCGAATGTTAGACGCGGATCGAGCGGAGACCCACCGAGCGCTTCATGCGCCGCCGAGACCGGCGCGATCATGGTGCGCTGCTCGCCACCTTGGGTTTTCAAGGGCCGCAGATCGCGCGACGCGTCCGGGCTGTCTTCCTGCTTGGTCTTTGCAGGATTGGGACGGAGTACCGCCGTGCGCACCGTCAGTTCAATGCGGCGGACCGATTCTTCCTCGGCTTGCCAGCAGCTCAGAACCCGGTCGCTATAGTGGGACTGAATCCAGCTCTTGAGAAATCGCGTCGGCACTGACAGCCTTGCGGTGTCGCGCTCGACCGATTCCAGATCCATTCTTGCAAACCAACTTGAAAAGATGTCGTCGCCGACTTCCGCTTTCAATCTGCCTTTAACGCGTGACCAGCGCTCCTGATCCATGCTCGTCATCTCGGTCGCCTCTTCCCGAATGTCGAATTCCAAACAAGCGAGTGACAACGCCTATGCCGCTGTCATGAGCGCGATAGCGCTTCCCTCGATGAAGTTGCTTTTTATTGTCCGAAGGCCGCCAGCCTTGAGAGACAGCGCAACACTCACCAGCAGGAAACGATACGCGCAGTCTCATCTCGTGGGAGGGGACGCTGCTCCATAGAATCGCATGGCGATCCCGGAGAAACCGATGCCAGGCTTTATTTTGTATTCTTTATTCGAGCCGAGCCGATCCGAAAAGGCGGCGTCGTCTGCTTTATGGTCCGTCGTCATATGTTCCCCCTCCCAGCCGCGCAGTTTGCTCGGTGGGCCGCTTATTGTCGAAGGTTAATTACCGGGAGCCTTGCTTCGCGATGCCAGACACTAAAACGGCAACGCGAATATCAGGCGATCATTTTACGCAAAGGCGGTCCTCGCCGAGAAATCTTCGAGTTTGAGAATTCGAGACACATGACGCCCGCTCTCATCTTCGATGAGTTCGAAGAAAGACCATTTACTGAAAACCGTCGCTGGCGCGACAGCGATTTAAAAATACACGCGCATCTTCAAACTGCAACGGCTTTTGTCGGCATTAACGCATTCGTAATTCGGGTGTGTCCTTCCGGTCGAACGCGTGTGTGCAAAGTGTCATCACAACGTCTTGAATCGTCGTATGGTTTTTCGGACGCGCGCGTATGACCGCTGCATACGCCATCTCAAGAAACCCCCTATTTCGCTGCATTCTTGTGTGGTGTCGGGAGACAGGATTCATAGGCCCCCTAACAACTATGTCGTTAAGCTGTTCTTGAGTCGTGGCTTTTCCTGTTCAAAATTTCACCTAGCTTTCACCGCGGCGCGCGCCGGCAGCGACAGCGTGCGATGCGATGCGGTGACCAACATTCTCCGACCGATGATGGGATATTTGCGCAATCGAAAACAAAAAAGCCCGGCATATGCCGGGCTTTCGTAGACAAAAAATCCCGTAGCGGGATTTTACTTGCTGATTTTCGCGATCTGATGGGTCAACCGGGAGATTTTGCGGCTGGCGGTCTTCTTGTGCAGTACACCCTTCTGGCTGGCGCGCATCATCTGTGGTTCGGCGGCGCGCAGGGCATCTCGCGCGGCATTGCCGTCGCCGCTCGCGATTGCCTCTTCGACTTTGCGAATATAAGTCCGCATGCCGGAACGGCGGTTCTTGTTGATCTCGGTGCGGCGCGCGATCACGCGCGTCTTTTTCTTCGCGGATTTCGTATTGGCCATAAGCCCTCTCCACGGCGCGGGGCTGCCTGATCGATACGGCGCCGGCCTGGTTTGTGTCGGTAAAAAATGCGGCGGCTCAAAAGCCGCCGCGATCTGGGGATGCTTATAATGACTGGGCCGGGAGGCGTCAACGCGCCAAAAAGGGGCCGTCAGGCGACCTTTTTGGCCCGGACCGCGTCATATCCGGCCAGAACCGCGGCCCCGTCGGCTGCCGGAAAGGCCGCCAGTGGCGGCTTGACCTTTGCCAACGCCGGATCGTTATGAATATGCGCGAGCAACGCTTTGACTCCGGAGACCAGGGCCTTGCCGTCGAACAGCTTGCGGATGGTGACAGCCTGATCGAGGGCGGCCTGATCGCCGTGCCGCCACGCGCGGCCGCAGAGGTCGGGATTGCAGTTGGCGGTTGCGGAGATCACACCGGCGAAGGCGCCGCTGCGGGCTTCCAGCAAGGCGGCTTCGTTGGACGGAAAGACCGCGAAACCGCGGGCGATTTTGGCAGCCTCCCGCGCGAAAGGCATGTCACCGGAGGAATCCTTGAGGCCGACAATGCGCGGGCCGAAGGCGTCGACCAGACGCTTGATCAGCGCGATGTGCCACGGCAGGCCCGACTGTGCCGGGAAATGATAGAGATAGATCGGGATCGGTTTGTCGGCGGTCGCTTTCACGATGGCCTCCACATAGGCAACCAGCCCATCATCCGGGACACCCTTGTAATAGAAAGGCGGCAGGATCAGCGCTCCCGCAAAGCCGAGTTCCGACGCGTGGCGGGTGAGCACTATGGCGTCTGATACCGCGGCCGCACCCGTGCCGACCATCAGGCGATCCATCGGCATCCCGGCTTCGCGATAGGCCGACATCAGCCCCATGCGTTCGGCCAGCGAAAATGACGTCGCCTCGCCCGTGGTGCCAAGGACATTCAGGCCGTCGCAACCGTTATCGAGCAGATAGCGCGCCAGCTTCAACGCGCGCTCCCGATCCGGCACCCCCTTGTCGTCGATCGCGGTGGCGACCGCGGCAATCACGCCACTTAATGCAGAACTGGCCACGTTGCACTCCCTTGGCGACGGCTACCCGTTGACGTTGAAGGCCGCGAGCGCCGCCATGTTGACGAGGTTGGAATCCTTGGCGCCCAATTGAACGATCTGCACTGGTCTGTCCAGTCCGACCAGCAAAGGCCCGATCACGGTGGCGCCGCCCAGTTCCTGCAGCAGCTTGGTCGAGATCGAAGCAGAATGGAACGCTGGCATCACCAGCACATTAGCCGGGCCGGTCAGCCGATTGAACGGATAGGCCGCCGCCGCTTCCGGATTGAGCGCGACATCGGCGGCCATTTCGCCGTCATATTCGAAATCGACCCTGCGCTGGTCGAGAATACGGACCGCTTCCTGGACGCGCGCCGAGCGTTCGCCCGGTGGATGGCCGAAGGTTGAGAAAGCGAGCATCGCCAGCCGCGGCTCGTGACCGAGCCGGCGCGCGACGCCAGCCACTTCGACGGCAATGTCAGCGAGATCCTCGGCATCCGGCATCTCGGTCACCGCGGTATCGGCGACGATCACCGTACGTCCGCGCGGCGCCAGCACTAGCGACACGCCGATGACGCGATGGCCCGGTTTGGGATCAATGCAACGCCGAACGTCTTCCAATGCAACGGAGAAGTTACGGGTTACGCCGGTGACCATGGCGTCGGCGTCGCCGAGCGCCACCATGCAGGACGCGAAATGGTTGCGATCCTGGTTCACTAGCCGCTGGCAATCGCGGAACAGGAAGCCTTTGCGTTGAAGGCGCTCGTAAAGATACGCGGCATAGTCCGAATTTCGTTGTGAAATCTTGGCGTTGACGATCGCGATTTTGCCGCCAAGCTCGATGCCGAGATTGCGCGCGCTTTCGCGCACGCGGTCTTCGCGTCCCACCAGCAGGGCGGTGCCAAGGCCTTCGTGGACGAAACTGGCAGCCGCCCGGATGACCTGATCCTCCTCGCCTTCGGCGAAGACAACGCGTTTGGGCGCCCGGCGCAGCCGTTCATAGACCCGCGCCAGAACGCCGGCCACCGGGTCGCGTCGTGTGCGCAGTTGCTGGCGATAGGCGTCCATGTCCATAATTGGCTTGCGCGCCACGCCGGACTCCATTGCCGCCTTCGCCACCGCCGGCGGGATAAAGGAGATGAGCCGCGGATCGAACGGGACCGGGATGATGTAATCCGGCCCGAATTTCGGGCGCGCGCCATAGGCCGCCGCAACCTCGTCCGGCACGTCCTCGCGCGCCAGTTCGGCCAGCGCCTTCGCGGCGGCGATTTTCATTTCCATGTTGATGGTGGTGGCGCGCACATCCAGTGCACCGCGGAAGATATAGGGGAAGCCCAGTACGTTGTTGACCTGGTTCGGATAATCCGAGCGGCCGGTCGCCATGATGGCGTCGTGGCGCACCTGCGCCACCTCCTCCACGGTGATTTCGGGATCAGGATTGGCCATGGCGAAAATGATGGGCCGAGCGGCCATCGACTTCACCATCGTCTGGGTGACGGCGCCCTTGGCCGACAGGCCGAAGAAAACATCGGCGCCTTCCATGGCCTCGGCCAGCGTGCGCGCCTTGGTCTTCACGGCATGCGCCGATTTCCACTGGTTCATTCCCTCGGTGCGGCCTTGGTAGATCACGCCTTTGGTGTCGCACAGGATCAGGTTTTCCGGCGAAAAGCCGGTGGCCTTGAGCAATTCGAGACAGGCGATGCCGGCGGAACCCGCGCCATTGCAGACCAGCCTGGTCTTCTTGATGTCGCGGCCGGTGAGATCGAGAGCGTTCATGAGACCCGCGGCGGCAATGATCGCGGTGCCGTGCTGGTCATCGTGAAAGACGGGAATGTCGAGCAATTCGCGCAATCTCTGCTCGATCACGAAGCATTCCGGGGCCTTGATGTCCTCCAGATTGATGCCGCCCCAGCCCTTCCCGAGCAGCTTGATGGCATTGATGAATTCGTCCGGATCCTCGGTCGAGACTTCCAGGTCGATGGAATCGATATCGGCGAAGCGCTTGAACAGCACCGCCTTGCCTTCCATCACGGGCTTGGCCGCCAGCGCCCCGAGATTGCCCAGCCCCAGAATGGCCGTACCATTGGTGATGACGGCGACAAAATTGCCCTTGGTCGTATAATCGTAGGCTCGGCTTTCGTCTTCCGCGATGGCCAGGACCGGAACCGCCACGCCGGGCGAATAGGCCAGTGACAGATCGCGCTGGGTCGCCATCGGCTTGGTGGCCACCACCTCCAGCTTGCCGGGGCGGCCTTCCGAGTGGAACAGCAGCGCTTCCTGTTCGGTAAAGGTCGGCCGGTTCGTGCGGCCACTTGGCTTTTCGGCCATTTCAACTCCCTGGGCGACGGGAACCCCCGCCCGTTGCGACGTTAGCGGAATAAAAGCGCCGACCTCAAGGGACCGGCGCGTGATGTCGCGCATGTGAACCGCGAATCGGTTGAACGCGACAGACCGGGAGGTTAAGCCGTGCCGGACACTGTATTTTCTCGGCGACCCATTTGGACCCGCAATGATCCGATTTTTGTTTCGATTCCTGGGCGTTTTGATCCTGGCAGCGGCCTTCATTCTGCTTGTCTATGACGGCGCCAAATCGATCGCCGACAGCCGGATCTATATCTACAAGCTCGGCCAGCTCTGGACCGACATTCACGCCGCCAGCCTGCAGTCCCTGCAGGCGCTGGTCGAGCAGCATCTGACCGTCTGGTTCTGGAATTCGATCATGCTCACGCTGCTGGACCAGCCGGCCTGGCTGGTCCTTGGCGTGGTCGGCATTCTTTTCATTCTGCTGGGCCGCAGGAAAAAGCGGCTGATCGGCTATGCGCGGGACTAGTTGCCCACGGCTGCGATGCCGGCGCGCGCCACTTGGGCATCCTGAGCCGAAAGCGCACCCGAAACGCCGATCGCACCGATGATCTTTCCGTCCACCACGATGGGCAATCCGCCCTCGAAGGGCGAAATGTTCTTCAGCGCCAGCAGCCGTGTTCCGGACCCGCCTGCGGCAATGGCGTCTTCCAGGGCCTTGGACGGCAACTTGAAGGCGAGCGAGGTCTGCGCCTTGCCTTCGGAGGCCGACAGGGAGGCTAGCTGGGTATTGTCGAATTTCTGCATCATGACCATGTGGCCGCCGCTGTCGATGATGGTGATCACCACTTGCCAGCTGTTCTTGACGGCCTCGGCTTCAGCCGCCGCCATGATCTTTTTGGCCACGTCCAGTGTGATCGGAGGCCCATAAGGCGGTGGCGTTTGCTGGGCGGAGGATGGTGCCGCGCTCAGAAAAAAGGCCGCGCACGCGATCACAAGCATCTTCAACGTCATGGTGTCTCCTGTAGGCTTTTACCGGCGGCTGACCCTTCCAGCATAAAGTGCGCAGGACCCAATAGAAAGAAGGCTGCTCGCGCAGCTGTGAACATGAGGATGACTGCCGGGGGCGTCGCGTGCGGCTGGCACCCGATGCGCAATCTTTTCCTAGCACATATATTGGTGCCGACATCGGGAGACCTGCCATGTTCATGTTCAAGAAATCCCTGACCATTCCGGGCCCCGGCGAGGCTCTGCCGGGCCGCACACATCCGATCCCCACCGCCCACGCCCATTTCGTCAACGGCAATCCCCTGAAAGGGCCATATCCGGCGGGCAGCCAGATGGCGATGTTCGGGTTTGGATGCTTTTGGGGTGCGGAGCGCAAGTTCTGGGAATTGGACGACGGCGTCTATGTGACCGCGGTCGGCTATGCCGCTGGTCATACGCCGAACCCGACCTACCAGGAAGTCTGCTCCGGGCAGACCGGCCATAACGAGGTGGTGCTGGTCGTGTTCGACCCCGCAAAGATCTCCTATCAGCAGTTGCTCAAGACCTTCTGGGAAAGCCACGACCCGACGCAGGGCATGCGGCAGGGCAATGACGTCGGAACGCAATATCGCTCCGGCATCTATGTGTTCGATGCGGCGCAGCGCAAAGCCGCGGAGGCGTCGAAGGCGACCTATGAGAAGGCGATAGCGTCAAAAAACTATGGGCCCATCACCACGGAAATTCTGGATGCACCGGAATTCTACTTCGCCGAAGATTATCATCAGCAATATCTGGCGAAGAATCCGATGGGCTATTGCGGTCTCGGCGGCACCGGCGTGAGTTGCCCGATCGGAACCGGCGTCGCCGCAGCCTGACAATCTGAAACCGATGGCGCGGCCCGATTGACGCAGGTCACCGGCCGCGTCATTTTGTTTGTTTAGGGTTGAGGGACGAACGCGGGAGGGTCGGCGTGCGTCGGGTCGAGCTTCTGCTGGAATTCATTCTCTTTCAGAGCCGCTGGTTGCTGGCGCCGTTTTACATCGGGCTGGTTGTCAGTCTGCTGCTGCTGTTCGTGCATTTTCTCATTGAGCTAATTTCCTTCGTCACCAATATCCATATTGCCTCGGAATCAGACGTCATTCTTGGTGTTCTAGGCCTTGTCGATCTGGTGCTGGTCGGCAATCTCATCGTGATCGTGATTTTTTCGGGTTACGAGAATTTCGTCTCTCGCTTCGAGGAGGTGGGACACGATCGTCCGGACTGGATGACCAAGGTCGATTTCGCCGGCCTGAAACAGAAGCTGATTTCGTCCATCGTCGCGATCTCGGCCATCCAGCTGCTCAAGGCTTTCATGAATATCGGCAGCTACGACGACAAGAAGCTTTACTGGCTGGCGATCATTCATGTGGTCTTTCTGGGGTCCATGCTGGCGGCTGCCGTCGCGGACCGCCTCACCGACAAGATGAAGCCGGCGGAAGAGAAGCCGGCTTCGCGACGTCCGCGCAAAAGCTGACGAATGTCCCTGGCGGTGTCATCTTGGAATCGGTGAGGTTTTGTTAACCATATAACGCGTTAATCGGGCTTCAGATTTGTGGGCCCGGATTCGCAGGATGCGGCGTTTTACGCGTTGGAACCGTCTCATGGCGGTGGTGCTGGTTGCGCTGGCGGCGTCGGGCTGCGCGCGGCGGACGGTTCCCTATGCCTATGCGCCACC
>JALHOD010000022.1 GCA_022843165.1 Pseudorhodoplanes sp. | reverse complement strand
GTCCTGGCGGGCCTGGCGCAGCGTGGACTGCATCGACTCGACAGTCTTGGTGATCGACGACAAACCGTTATCCGCCGCTTCCAGGGTCTTGATGCCGTTCGACATCGCGTCGAGCAGCGCGCCCATGTCGGAGGCGCGGCCCTGGAGCGAAGCGGAGGTGAAGAAGTTGGTCGGGTTGTCGAGGGCCGAGTTGACCTTCTTGCCGGTGGCAAGGCGGTTCTGGGTCGTGCCCATCATGGTGGCGGTGTTCTGCAGGGAGAGAAGATTCTGACGAACGCCAGCCGAGAGAGTGATATTCGACGCCATTGTACGAAACCTTTCTGGTTTGAACGATGCTTTTCTCGATCCGTGTGGATCGGCGTCTTGATCGCATGGGCTCGCGTAAGGCCGGGTAAAAAAGGATGCTTAAGCGCAGGTATGCGCGTTGCGTCGTATTCGATTGACGGCTTGCAATGCGTTTGAATCGCTCGATAAAAAAGGGGCATCGACATGCCCTTTAGGGCGATGTTAACGACGCCGGAAAGCGGCTGTTAAATCACGCCTCGATGTCGGCGTGCGGATCCTGCGTATGATCGTGCATATCGCGTGCGGGATTTTGCGCCGGCGATCCGCAGCCATAGGCGCGCTGGCGCAGCAGCGCGTCATCCGCCGCCTGGCGTGCCGCCCGGCGCGAGCGTTCCTCCTGCTCGCGGCTGAGCAGGGCCTGGGCTTCGGGATTGATCACCGGCTCGCGGCCGGCGCCTTCCACAACAGGAATATGGGTTTCGACGGCCGGCCTGACGGCGCTCACGCTCTGCGAGGGCGCCAGGTCCGTGCGGACGAGGCCGGTGCGGCCGACGCCCGTCCGCGAAACCGTATCGCGCGGTTTGATGGTGAGACTGGAGTCTATCATGTCCGCCTCCGGCACGCGCTTGCGTGGAAACCGATCGGGACACAGGCAGACTACAACAGGGACTTTAACTCTCTGTTAGCGAACAGGGTAAAGAGGTCGTCTTCACAGGACGCGGCTCACCGCAAGCGGCTGCGAGGCGCCGGGCTTGGGACCGGAATGCTGGCCCGAAGCGCCGTAGGTCTGCGGTGCGGATTTGCGCGCCATTTCGGTCGAGACCCCGCGCATGATGCCTTCGGAGACGGCATGAGCGGTCGCCAGCACTGTGAGGTTGATCTGCAGCAGCGCATGAAATTCGTCATGCCGCCTGCGCAGATGATCGAGCTGATCGGGGGCGACCTTGCCGAGCAGGGGCTTGCTGTTCTTCAGCAGGCTGGCATCGGCGACATATTTCTGCGCCAGCGCTGTCTTGGCCGGCTCGAGCTTGGCGGCGTCGGTCAGCTTTCCGGCGCGAACCAGTTCGGTCTCTTCCTCCACGATCCTGATGATCGCCGCCATCACGGTGGTGAGCTGGGATATCAGGGCGCCGGCATCGGTTGGCTGGGCTGGTGCTGTCATCACTTCGTTCCCGCGCCGGCTGCCACATGCGGCGCCACTTCCTGTTGTTCCATCAGCGCCCGGTAAACGTGATCGGCGATGCCGATGCCGCCCTTCTTGGCGAAGGATTTGGCGTACTCGTCGGTGAGAAACGACCGCCAGACGCCGACGGCCTGTCCGCCGCCGAACGGGCCTTCGCCGTCCATGCTGGTGAACATCTGGCTGAACATCGAATTGAGGAAGACGGCCTCAAAGTCCTGTGCCGCCTGACGCGCCATGCTGGATTTGCCCGCCGTGAGATTGGCGGGGATGCGGCCGGACGACATTGCGTAAGCTTGCGCCGCACTGGTGCTGGGGCCGGGGACCGCGGAAGCCATCACATCACCTCGATATCGGCTTGCATCGCGCCGGCGGCCTTGATCGCCTGCAGGATGGTGATCAGGTCGCGCGGGCCGATCCCCAGTGCGTTGAGCCCGTCCACCAGTTGCTGCAGCGACACGCCTTCCTTGACCAGCGCCAGCTTGCTGCCGTCTTCCGTCGCGCCGACCCGGGTGCGCGGCACCACGCGGGTGCGGCCTTCAGAGAAGGGCGCTGGCTGGCTGACCTGCGGGGATTCCGAGATAGTCACCGTCAGATTGCCTTGCGCGACCGCAACCGTGGAGACCCGTACATCGCGGCCCATCACGATGATGCCGGAACGTTCGTCGATAATGATCTTGGCGGCCAGATCGGGCTCGACCTGCAATTGTTCGATCTCGGTGAGGAGCGCCACCATGTTGGTGTCGGTCTTGCCCGGCAGGGTGAGCTGTACGGTGGAGGCGTCGAGCGGTTCGGCGGTCGCATGGCCGATATAGTCGTTGATTGCGGCGGCGATCCGCTTCGCGGTGGTGAAATCCGCATTGCGCAAGGCCAGACGCACTTGATTCAGCCGGTTGAGCTGGAAGTCGATTTCGCGTTCGATGATGCCGCCATTGGCGATGCGGCCGACCGTCGGCACGCCACGGGTGATCTTGGCAGCCTCGCCCTGGGCTTCGAAACCGCCGATCGTGACCGAGCCCTGCGCCACCGAATAGACATTGCCGTCGGCGCCCAGGAGGGGGGTGACCAGCAGGGTGCCACCCTGGAGGCTTTTGGAATCGCCCAGTGCCGATACCGTCACGTCGATGCGGGTGCCCTGGGTGCCGAAAGCAGGCAGGTTGGCGGTGACCATCACAGCGGCGACGTTGCCGGTGCGAATCTGAGCGCCGCGGATGTTGACGCCGAGGCGTTCCAGCATCGCCTGCAGCGACTGCTTGGTGAAGGGGATGTTGTTGAGGGTGTCGCCGGTGCCGTTGAGGCCGACGACAAGGCCGTATCCGATCAGTTGGTTCTGGCGGACGCCTTCGATATTGGCGAGGTCCTTGATGCGCGAGGTTGCCTGTGCCGGCCATGCGTGGACCAGGATCGCAAAAGCTGCGATCGCTGTTGCTCGCATCAAAAATCGAACTCTTTGCATCTTCAGGCTCCCCGCCTTCTCACGGCGCGATCCCAAGCTCCCACAAGAGATCGTGCCGAATGAACTGATGCGAATGCCATGCCAATGTCGGCAGCAACATTAATTGCTTGTGAATGCTGATCTTTTGAATCCGGTGCGGGATGTCCCGGGTTCGTTTATCCTGCAGTCATTGCCGCGTACCGGCAGCTTTTGCCGGGTCGTTAACGTTCGATTAACCATAAAGCCCGACTGTCTGCGCATGCGCATCACCGGACCGAATGCAACCGCTTTGGCCAGAGAAGGCCAGGCGACCCGTCGCGCGGGCTCCGGAACCTTCCGTCTGGATGACGGCGAGGGGGTGCGGCTGCAAAATTCGGTGAGCGGCGTACGCGGTCTTGGCGGCATCGATGCGCTGGTTGCCCTGCAGGGTGTCGAAGACGCGACGGAACGGCGGCGGCGCGCCGTGACCCGGGGCCGCCGGGCACTTGACGCGCTCGATGAGCTCAAGCTCGGATTGCTGAGCGGCCAGTTCGATGCGGCAGCGCTCGGCCGCTTGCGCTCCCTGTCCGCGGAATTGAAGGAAACGACCGGCGAGATCGGGCTCGATCAGGTGCTGGCGGAAATCGACCTCAGGGTGGAGGTCGAAATCGCCAAAATGAGCCGCCGACCGGCTGTAACGCTGCCTTCCGAAAATAAGTGATTTCAATGACTTAAGTGTGACATGCGAGCCCTTACAGGGCATAAATCGCTGTTGTCGACCTCCGACTCCCCGGCTATAAGCCTGCCCCTCATAGGGGCGACTCTACCGGCTAAAGACAAGAAGACGGGAGTGCGGAATGCCTTCGGACAAGACCAAAACTTACCGGCCGTCCGATAAGGAGCCGTTCATGAACGAGAAGCAGCGGGAGTATTTCCGCGCCAAGCTGCTGGCCTGGAAGGACGAAATCCTGAAGGAAGCCAAGGAAACGCTGCAGCACCTCCAGGACGAGAACCAGAACCACCCCGATCTCGCCGATCGCGCCAGTTCAGAGACCGACCGCGCCATTGAGTTGCGGGCCCGCGACCGCCAGCGCAAGCTGATCGCCAAGATCGATGCCGCGATCCAGCGCATCGATGAAGGCACCTACGGCTATTGCGAGGAAACCGGAGAGCCGATTTCCCTGAAGCGTCTGGAAGCCCGCCCGATTGCCACGCTTTCGGTCGAGGCCCAAGAACGGCACGAACGACGCGAGCGCGTTTATCGCGACGACTGATTGCGATCGGGATCGGCCATTGGCTGAGTAGGCCGTCGAGCCGCCCACGTCGTGCTCCGCACAAAAGAACACGGCCTCCGGCGGGGAGCCTGCCGGAGGCCGCGTCGTGTCGTCGTTCCATTTGCTCAGGAGCGACGTGGGAGCTCTTGCATCCTTCTGGAGAAGGAGCAGGGGCGGACATCAAAACGGCAACAGCACGTCGAGCACCTGCTGGCCATAGCGTGGCTGCTGCACATCGGTGATCTGGCCGCGGCCGCCATAAGCGATGCGCGCCTGCGCGATCTTGGTGGAATCGATCGTGTTGTCGCTTTCGATGTCCTCCGGCCGCACGATGCCGGCAACGATCAATTCGCGTACTTCGAAATTGACCCGCACTTCCTGTTTGCCTTCGAGCACAAGATTGCCGTTTGGCAGGACCTGGGTCACGACGCCGGCGACGTTGGTAGTGATCTCATCCTTGCGGTCGATCGAGCCCTTGCCGTCGCTTGAGGCGGTCGAATCCGCCGTCAGAATCTTGCCGGGCACGTTGACCGAGCTGAAGATCGGCAACTTGGTCTTGCCGAAGAAATTGTCGACGCCGGAATCTTCGGAATTCTTGCGGCTGCGGCTGGTCTCGTTCTCGACGGTGGCCTTGTCGGTGATCTTCACCTTGACGGTGAGTATGTCGCCGACCTGGTGGGCGCGCTGATCCTTGAAGAAGGCGCGCGAGCCGTTTCGCCACAACGAGTTGGGATTGTAAGAAGCCGGTTGCGCCATCGGCATCGGCATCTGCACCGGCTTGTAGCCCGGCGCGGCGGTCGGATTCTCGATCGCCGAGAGCGGCGGCTGTTCGCCGATCAGTTTGAGCCGGTCGAGCGCCGCGCAACCCGACATCAGCGAGGTCATCGCCAGGCCGCATGCGGCGGAACGCAGGAGCGGCGAAAATTTTGCTCGGTACGACATGAAACCTCACTCGGCTTTCAAGGGCGCGCGGGCGCGCTGGACTGGGATATGGCGGCAACATTGGTGGTGGCACGCGGCACGGACGAGAGGACAGTGACCTGGTTCGGTCCGGTCACCACGCCTTGCAGGGTGCGCTTGGATTGCAGATTGACGACATTCACGGTGTCGCCTTCGCTGCCGGAATCGACCGCCTTGCCGCGCAGCGTGAGATTGAGACCCGGCGCTTCAAACACCAGGATCACCGGCTCATTGCGGTGCACCAGTTCGGGCTTGGTCAGATCGGTGCGGCGAACGGTCTGCCCGGCGCGCAAAGCCTGGCGTGCGGCCAGTCCGATGATGGCCTGCGGGTCCCGCAGAGTATCGCTGGCTATCTCCGTCTTGGGGCGGCGTTCGATAACAATGTCGGACTCGCGCAGGACATCGCCGCGCGTGATCGGACGTGCAAGGATGACGGTTTCCTGGGTCTCCATGGCTATGCCGGTGAAACGCATCGGCACCCGGCCAGCCGCGGCATTGCCAGGGATGTCGAGGACGACGTCAAAACGTCCGCTACGCGGCTCGAACGACATCCGCGAGACGGCAAATTCCGCCGACACGTTCGGATCGATATGAATCGTGCGAAAGTCCCGGTCGAAGGTTACGCTTAGATTGGCCTGATTCCGCAGGCCGTAGCGTGTTGCGATGGTCTGGGCGATACGCGCCTCGATTTCCTTCATGCCGATGGCGCGGCTGGCGCGGGTGACGGTGATCTCGGTGAGCCCGCGGGTGTCGACAGCAATCACGTTGTGGGCGCGCAGGGCTTCGATCACGCGATTCACCGCCACGTTGCCGGTGCCCCCCAGATCCGGCGCGCGGAACACCGCAATCGACGCGCTGGCGCCGGAATTGTCCACCAGATCGCCGATGCGAACGATATCGGACGAGACGAGAATGTCGCTGCGAAGCGAGGGCGCAGCGGGCGATCCGCTCTGCTGGGCTGAGGCGGCGGTGGCGAGCGCCAGAATGGCGGCGGCGATGACGATACGGATCATGGTTCTTGCTCCTCAGCGCATCATGCCGGTGGTGGATTGCAACATCTGATCGGTGGCAGAGATGACCTTCGCATTCATCTCGTAGGCGCGTTGCGCCGCGATCAGATCGGAAATTTCACTGACCGCCTCGACATTGGCTTGTTCGAGCGAGCCCTGCAGCAGGCTGCCATAGCCGAGCGTGTTCGGCTGTCCGGTCTGTGGTGCCCCGGATGCGGGCGTTTCGAGATAGAGATTGTCGCCGATGCCTTGCAGGCCCGCCTTGTTGATGAAGACTGCAAGCTCGATCTGCCCGATCTGTGTCGGGGTGGTCGTTCCGACCGGCGTTATGAACACCTGGCCTTGCGCGTTGATGGTAAAGCCGGAACCATTTTGTGGCACCGTGATGCCGGGTTGCACGAGGTTTCCCTGCGCGGTGACCAGCCGGCCCTGCGCGTCGAGTTCGAACGATCCGTCGCGGGTATAGGCGGTGCGGCCGTCCGGAAGCTGAATCTGGTAAAAGCCTTCGCCGCGCACCGCGACGTCATATTCTTTGCCGGACTGAGTCAGTGCGCCTTGCGTCATGATGCGGGGAGTGCCGACGGTCTTGACACCGGAGCCGATCTCGACGCCGGCCGGGACCATGGTTCCTTGCGCCGAGGCCTGGGTGCCGACGCGGCGGACCTGCTCATAAAGCAGATCCTGGAATTCGGCCCGCTGGCGCTTGTAGCCGGTGGTCCGCATATTCGCGATGTTGTTGGAGATGACCTGAACGTTAAGTTCCTGGGCCATCATTCCGGTCGCTGCGGTGTGAAGCGCTCTCATCGTCGTTGCTCCTCAATCGCCCTGCGTCAGGCCGGTACTTCGGCGAGCCGCTCGATCGCGGATCTGCGGAGATCGCCCTGCTGCTGCAACAGCGTGGCGATCTGGGTGTAGCTGCGGGTGACCTCGACCATCCGTGTCATCTCGACCACGCCGCGCACGTTGGACTGTTCGACCGTGCCCTGAATGACATGAACCAGCTCGGCGGCCTGAGGCTGCGCATTGGCGGGTGCGGCGAATGTGGATGAACCGTCTTTCTGCAGAAGCTGGGCATTCGCGAACGTGACGAGTCGCAGCCGTCCGCGCGCTCCCTCCGGCACCGACACCGTGCCGTCACGCGCGATAGTGATGTCGCGATCGTTGTTCTGGAATTGCACCGGGCCGCCATCGCCGAGCACGCGATAGCCTTCGCTGGTGACCAGTTCGCCCTGCGGATTGATCTGAAACGAGCCGTTGCGGGTATAGCGTTCGCCGCGGGGGGTATCGACCACCAGGAACGCATTGCCGTCGACCGAGACGTCGAGTGGATTGTTGGTCTGCTTGATCGGCCCCTGGCCCATGTCGTGCCAGGTCGAACGGTCCTGCACGTAGCTCAGACGGCGGTCGCGGCCGGTGAAGTGGTCGTGTCTGGCCACCGGCATCAGGTGTTCTTCGAATACGACGGTGTCGGATTTGAAGCCGGTCGTGTTGATGTTGGCCACGTTGTTGGCGACCACATCCAGTTCGCGCCTCAGACTCATCTGGCGCGACAGTCCGATGAGAAGTGCGTTCTCCATCGCTCAGCTCCCCTGATCGCGCCGGTCACCCTCCCGAGGTGGCGGGCCGCGTTCCTGCCACCGGCTCTCCCAAGCAAGATGGCAAACAAAGTCTTGCAGGCTCCGTGCCAACGATGATTTTCATGTAAAATCAGCAGCTTGTGTTATTTTTGGCCGTCGGCGGGGCCGCCGTTTCGGCAAGTTTGGCCCCACCAACCCGGCAAATTTTTCCGCTTTCGGGCCTGTAGAAAGGTTTCGTTAACCATCGCGGCTCTAACGTCGCAACAATTGGGCGCAACGGGCCGCGTTTCCGACAGACACCTTTCGGTGCCTCTCAAATGCCGGTCACGCCGACAGAAACTGGTCGAGGGGTCGAGATTTTATGGCACCGAAAAAGAAGAAAGAGGCTGAGGCCGAAGTTGAAGCCGACGACGACCAGGCCGAAGCCGCCCCGAAACCGCCGTCGCTGCTCAAGAGACTGCCGCTGAAGTTCATGATCATGGGTGCGACCGCCTTGCTGGTGCTTGGTGGCGGGGCTGCGTCCTACATGATGTTCTTCGGCAAGAAGAGTGGAGGCAATGCCGCGACCGCCGCGCCGATGAAGCCGCCGGTCTTCCTCGACTTGCCGGATACACTGGTCAACCTCTCCAATACCGGCTCCGAGCGCACGCAATATCTTAAAGTGAAAGTCGTGCTCGAACTGCCGGACCAGGTCATGGCGCAGCAGGTGCAGCCGATGCTGCCGCGCGTCATGGACGCCTTTCAGACCTATCTGCGCGAATTGCGCCCGACCGATCTCGACGGCTCTGCCGGGCTATACCGGCTTAAGGAAGAGCTGACGCGCCGGGTCAATGCTTCGATCGCGCCGAACCGTGTCAACGCGATCCTGTTCAAGGAAATCGTGGTCCAATAACGGGCGAGGGGCGACCGGTGGCGAACGACAAGATCAACGAAGACGCACTCGCCGCCGAATGGGGGCAGGCGCTGGAGGCCGAGGGCAATGCGCCCGGTGCCGCGCCTGACGTGGAGGCCGGCGCAGATACTGCGGCGGCCGACGCGCTGCTCGATGAAAACCAGTTCATGCAGAGCGCCAAGGCCGGCACTGAACGGATCCTGACGCAGGAAGAAATCGACGGCCTGCTGGGCTTCAGCCTGGCCGACGTGGCACTGGCCGACAATTCCGGCATCCGGGCGATCATCGATTCGGCGATGGTCTCCTACGAACGTCTGCCGATGCTGGAAATCGTCTTCGACCGGCTGGTTCGGTTGCTGACGACCTCGCTGCGCAATTTCACCTCCGATACCGTCGAGGTCTCGCTCGACCGCATCACCTCGGTGCGCTTCGGCGATTATCTGAACTCGATTCCGCTGCCCGCCATCCTGGCCGTGTTCAAGGCGGAGGAGTGGGAGAATTTCGGGCTGATTACCGTCAATTCCAGCCTGATCTATTCAATCATCGACGTGCTGCTTGGCGGCCGCCGCGGCTCCGGCGCGATCCGCGTCGAGGGCCGCCCTTACACCACCATCGAGGCCAATCTGGTCAAGCGCATGCTGGAAGTCGTGCTGGCCGATGCCGAACTCGCCTTCAAGCCGCTGTCGCCGGTGAAGTTCAATATCGATCGGCTGGAAACCAATCCGCGCTTCGCGGCCATCACCCGTCCGGCCAACGCCGCCATCCTGGTGCGTCTGCGCATCGACATGGAAGACCGCGGAGGCACCGCTGAATTGCTGCTGCCTTATGCCACCATCGAACCGATCCGCGGCGTGCTGCTGCAGATGTTCATGGGTGAAAAATTCGGTCGCGATCCGATCTGGGAAGGCCATTTGGCGACGGAAATCGGCCATGCGGAAATGGCGGTGGACGCGGTCCTGTTCGAGGCCAAGCTGCCATTGCGCCAGATGATGCAGCTTCAGGTGGGCGATACCCTGCCGCTGGAGATCAAGCCGGATGCGCTTGTCTCGGTGCGCTGCGGGGACGTCACGCTCACCGAAGGGCGCATGGGGCGCGTGGGAGACCGGGTATCCGTGCGGGTCTCCAAGCCGCTGCGCAAGCCGAAGATGACCCTGGCTATGTTCGAGAACGCGGAAGAATCCAGACACAGGGTGGAGGCACCGTGAGCAACCTATTCGGCCTGACGATCGAGAGTCTGGTGGCGGTCTTGCTGCTGCTCACGATCATGTATTGCGCACGCCTCAACAAACAGATCACGCAGTTGAAGTCCGACGAGCGATCGATGCGGATGACGATTTCCGAACTCATGATGGCGACGGAAAGCGCGGAGCGCGCCATTGCCGGCCTCAAGCTGACGGTGCGTGAGGCCGAGGATATTCTTGGCTCGCGGCTGCGGGACGCCGATTTCTATTCCAGCACAATGGCCGAACATGTGAAATCCGGCGAGGAGGTGCTCGGCCGGTTGCGCAAGATCGCCTATGCGAAGCAACTCCTTTCAACGGCGGAGACCGACGACGAACCGGAATCCCAGCCCGAACCGGTAGTCAAGAAAGCTGATGCACGGTCGATCGCTGAAGCGGCGCAGGCCTTTGCGGAACGCGCCCGTATGCGCGTCAATGGTCGGGCGGCATGAATCGCCTGCTGCGAGAGTTTCGTCTGATCCCCATCGTTCTGGTGGCGGCCGCGGCCTTGTTCACCCTGAAGGTGGTCGGCATTTTTACTCAAGGCGGTTACACGCTGGGAGCCGGGAACCTCTCGAAGTCGGACCGGATGATCTACGAGTCCCGTCAGGTCGCTCTCAACAAGAATGCGCCGGCCACCGTCGCCGCACAGGAGCCGGTCAAGAAGTCATGGGCGCAGGAAATGTTCTTTCCGGATGTCACCGGTTCTGTCGTCACCACCGGCGCGACCAAGGCGCCCACGCCGGCGCCGAAGGAAGCGGGCGCGGAGGCGGTCGCCGACAAGAAGCCCAAGCCGGTTGAGCCCAAGAAGGAGCCGGACGGAATCCCGATCCAACTCGATCCCAAGCCGCTCTCGGCGGCCGAACGCGCCATTCTCGAGCGTCTGACCGAGCGACGGTCCGAGCTTGAACAGCGTTCGCGCGAGCTCGACGTGCGGGAAACGCTGTTGCAGGCCGCTGAAAAGCGGATCGAGTCGCGCGTCACCGAATTAAAGGATGTCGAAGCCCGGATCGTGGCCGCGACCCAGAAGAAGGAAGAGGCCGACGGTGCCCGGCTGAAAAGCCTGGTGACCATGTACGAAAACATGAAGGCCAAGGACGCCGCCCGGATATTCGACCGACTGGACATCAAGCTGGCGACCGAAGTGGCCAATCTAATCAATCCGCGCCGGATGTCCGACATCATGGCGCAAATGGCCCCGGAATCGGCCGAGCGGCTGACGGTTGAACTCGCAAACCGTGGCTCAGGCGCGGAAAAGGCGATCCCGGCCGCCGCGGAATTACCAAAGATTGAAGGCCGCCCGAACGGTAGCTAGCCCGCGATAAACGGACGGTTAACGCTAGTTTAAACGCCGCCGCCTAGGCTCAAGCCTGTGCGCTAAATGACTTTATATTGAATGCTTGGCGTGAACGGGTATGGCGGCTTTCCAGAAAAGAATGCTCCAAACAGAACCAACGGACAGAATGAGCGCGGCATCGTTGGCGCGCACTTCGCTATGCGCGCTGTCGTCTCTCTGGCTGGCCGCGTGCGTCACCTTCGGTTTCGACAATCGTGCACTGGCCCAGGCGCCGGTCAAGGGTGAGGTGCGGGTCGAAACCACCGGCGGTTATGCGCGCATCATTTTGCATCTCTCCGAAGAAGTGGAAGCCGACGTCCGGCAGGCGGGAGCTATTGTCGTGATCGGCTTCAAGCAGCCGGTCGAGATGTCAGCGGAACGGATTTCCACCGAGGCGCCTACGTATGTGGCGGCTGCGCGCCGCGATCCCGATGGTCTTGGCATCCGGCTGGCCCTCAATCGCAAGGTGAACGTCAATTCGATGGCCGCAGGTGAGCGGGTCTTCATCGACCTGCTGCCGGAAAGTTGGACCGGCCTGCCGCCCGGCTTGCCCAAAGAGGTGATCGAGGATCTGGCTCGCCGGGCGCGCGAAGCCGAGAAGACCCTGCGCGCGCAGCGGCAGGTCATAAAAAAGACCGCTAAACCGGCGCGCGTGCGCGTTGCGATCCAGCCGACCTTCATTCGCTATGTCTTCGAACTGCCCGACGTGATCCCGATCTCCAGCGATCGCGGCGAGGACAATCTGACGCTGACTTTCTCGGCACCTTTGAAGTTCGAACTGACTGATGCACGAACCAGACTGCCGTCCTCGGTGAAATCGATTGAAGCGGTCGATCTGGGAGAATCGGTTTCTGTCCGTTTCGCGCTGAACGGCAAGACCGACATCCGCAGTTTTCGCGAAGACAACAACTACGTCGTCGATATTGGCGCCTCCGAAGCCGCCGAGGCAACAATTCCGGTGCCGCCGCCAGCGGCGGCCTCGGCGAACGTCCCGCCGGGCGGGGTAGAGGCACCACAGACGATTCCGGCCAACCGTGCGCCCGCCGCGGCGCAGGTTCCGGCAGCAGCTCCTGTGCAAGCGCCGCGTCCCGCCGCCGATGCGGTGAAGCCCGGTGCGGAGAAGATGTCAGGCGCACCGGCGCGGACGGAACCGGCACCCGCCGCGCAAGTCAAAGCGGCTGTTGCACCGACGCCGGCGAGCCAGCCGGCGCTTCAGCAGGATGCGAAGATTGACAAGGCCGAGCCGGCCGCACCTAGGCGCGATCCGTCACCTGCCATTGCTGCTGACATCAAGGCGCCGATGTCGGCACCTGCCGAAGCCAAGGTTGAGACAAAAGCCGATATCAAGACTGCGACCAAGACCGAAACCACGAAGGAAGACCGGGCGTCGCGCGACCCGCAGGCCGCCCTTGTCGCGGAACTGGGCCGTCAGGGCGACAATGTGCGTCTTGCGTTTCCGTTTGCCAAGCCGACGCCGGCCGCGATCTTCCGCCGCGCGGGCACGCTCTGGCTGGTGTTCGACAGCAAGGACAAGATCGACCTCGCGGCTCTGAATGCCGATACCAGCGGGACGATCCGCGCCACCGAAGCCACCACGTCGCAGGACGGGCAGGTTGTACGCGTGCTGCTGGAGCGCCCGCGTCTTGTGAGCGCGGCGATGGATGGAGCGACCTGGACCGTCACGATCGGTGACTCCGTGGTCGAGGAGACCCGGCCGCTCGGCATTGCCCGCAACATCAACGGCACCCGCAAACCGAGCGTGACCGTCCCATTCGATCGGCCGCGTGAGGCCCACCAGATTCACGACCCGGAGATCGGCGACACGATGCTGGTGGTCACCGGGCTTGGCCCGGCCCGCGGTTTTCTGAAGCCGCAGGACTTCGTTGAATTCCGGGCGCTGGCGTCGACGCATGGCGTCGCGCTGCAGCCGATCGCCGACGACGTGCTGCTGGAATTGTCCGCCGACAAGATCATTGTGAGCCGCCCGAGCGGATTGACCCTGTCAGGCGTCATGCCGAGCAGCAAGAACGCGGCGGCTTATCGGCCGATGGTGTTCGATTCCCAGTTGTGGGGCTTTGACCGGCAGTCGAACTTCACCGAGCGGCAATACAAGCTGGTGGCGGCCGCCGCCGACGCGGCGGAGGATCGGCGGTCCGGCCCGCGCCTCGATCTCGCCCGCTTCTATCTGTCGCGCGAGATGTTCGTCGAGGGCAAAGCCGTTCTCGATGTGGCCATGGCCGACGACCGCTCGACGGCGGAAGATGGCGCGGCGCTGGTGCTGCGCGCGGTGGCCAATATCATGCTGAACCGCCCGGAGGCGGCGCTCAAGGATCTCGCCAACCCGGTGGTCGGCGATCATCATGACGCGCCGCTCTGGCGTTCGTTCGCCTACGCGCGTCAGGGAAAATGGGCGGAAGCACGCCGGGGGTTCAAGAATGTGGAGGCCGCCATCGCGACGCTTCCGATCGAATTGCAGCGGCTGGCCCTGAAGGAGGCCCTGCGCTCCACGATCGAAGTGAACGATTTCCAGACCGCCTCGACCCAGATCGAAGAGTTCGAAACCATCGGATTGCCGATCCAGATGCGACCGGCCATTTCCGTGTTGAACGGCCGACTGGCGCAAGGGCTCGGCAAGACGGAGGAAGCGCTCAGACATTACCGGCTCGCGGCGGATTCTCCGGACCGGCCATCGGCGGCACAGGGACAATTGCGGGAACTCACGTTGCGCTATGATCTGGGCGACCTGAAGCGCACCGAAATGATCAACGAGCTCGAGACACTGACCGCCCTGTGGCGCGGCGACGAAACAGAAATCGAAGCCCTGTATAAGCTCGCGCGCCTGTATACCGAGGAACATCGCTATCGCGACTCCTTCCATGTCATGCGCACCGCCTTGCGCGCCCATCCGAACTCCGACATGACGCGGCGGATTCACGACGAGGCCGCCATCACATTCGACTCGCTGTATCTGGCGGGCAAGGGCGACACGCTGCCTGCGATCGATGCGCTGAGCATGTTCTACGATTTTCGCGAATTGACGCCGATCGGCCGGCGCGGTGACGAGATGATCCGCAGGCTCGCGGACCGTCTGGTGTCCGTGGATCTGTTGTCGCAGGCGGCGGAATTGCTGCAGCATCAGATCGACCACCGCCTGCAGGGCGCCGCGCGCGCTCAGGTCGCGACCAGGCTGGCGGTGATCTACCTGATGGACCGTAAGCCGGACAGGGCCCAGCACATCCTCAGAACCACGCGCATGTCCGAATTGTCGACCGAATTGCGCCATCTGCGGCTGCTGCTGGAAGCGCGTGCGTTGTCGGATCTGGGGCGCTACGACGTGGCGCTCGACGTCGTCAGCAATATCGACCGCCGCGAGGCGGTGAGGCTGCGCGCCGATATTCTGTGGGCGGCCAAGCGCTTTCCTGAGGCGGCCGAGCAGATCGAGTTGCTGCATGGCGACAGTTGGAAAGACTTCGAACCGATGACCGATCCGGAGCGCGCGGATATCCTGCGGGCCGCTATCGGCTATGCGCTCGGCGATGACGTAATCGGAATCTCCCGTTTGCGTGAGCGCTATGGCGCCAAGATGCTGGACGGTCCCGACCGGCGGGCCTTCGACATCGCGACCTCGCCTCAGGGGGTGAAGGCGGCGGAGTTCCGCGATATCGCCAAGCTGGTCGCGTTCGACACGCTGGAGAATTTTCTCCGCGAGATGCGGTCGCGCTTTCCCGAAATCGGGGCGGTCGCTCCCTCCGAACCCCTGCCGCAGACGCAGAGCAAAAAATCGCCGCAGCCGCAGCCGCAGCGGGCCGATGTCAGGTCGACCGGATCAGTACCCAAGCAACGCGCCGCCAGCTGGTAGCCGGAACACGCCTTCAGTGGTCGGAGAGATTGTTCGCCGGTGCTTGGAGCGTGGTGGTTGCTAGGTCCCGTAACTCTGCACCAGCGATCCTGCCACCAGCGTCCAGCCGTCCACCAGCACGAAAAAGATCAGCTTGAAGGGCAGGGACACAACCACCGGCGGCAGCATCATCATGCCCATCGACATCAGCACTGACGCCACCACCAGATCGATGATCAGGAAGGGAAGGAACAGCAGGAAGCCGATCTCGAACGCGCGCTTGAGTTCGGAAATCATGAAGGCCGGAATCAGGATGCGCAGCGACAAGTCCTGCGGGGTGGCCGGCGGCGGCTCGCGCGACAGGTCGATGAACAGCTTCAGGTCCTTCTCGCGCACATTCTTGAGCATGAAGGTCTTGAAGGGTTCGGACGAACGCTGGAACGCCTGTTCGACCGAGATCTCGTTGTTCATCAGCGGCCGGATGCCGACGTCATAGGCGTTCTGGAAAGCCGGCCCCATCACGAAGGCGGTGAGGAACAATGCCAGCGACACGATCACGGCGTTCGGCGGGGCGGTTGCTGTGCCGAGCGCCGTTCGCAGCAGCGACAATACGACCACGATGCGCGTGAACGACGTCATCATGATCAGGATCGACGGCGCCAGCGTGAGCACCGTCAAAAGCGCGATCAACTGAATGACGCGCTCGGTCAAGCCGGCGCCCTGGCCGAAATTGATGCTGATATCTTGCGCGGAAACCGGTTCTGTTACTGCCAGGATCGCCGCCGCCACCGTCACCAGACGAACGCAGCTCGCGGCAATCTTGGCCGTCACGTTTTCCCTGGAGGACGGCCAAGCAAGCTGGCCATCTCTTCTTCAAGACTGCCGAACACGTTGTCGGGCTTTGCAGGCGCTGCCGGCTTTTCAGTGGCGGGCTTGGCCGTCGGGGCTGTAGTGGACGCCAACGGGGCGCCTGGACGCCGCAAGGCGGCCTCCAGGCGATGCGCCATGTCGGCGAGGTTCTGGTCGGACGTGTCAGCTGGTGCGGCTGCAGGCTGCGGCGCGCGGACATCGAGTTTCGGCTCTGACCTGGATTCGATCTTGGGTTCGATTCGGGGCTCGGCCCGGTGTTCGACCCGCGGCTCGATTTTCGGCGCCGGGCGGGCGGAGGCGATGTCGGGCTCTACATGGGTGCCCGGGCGGACCGACAATTCGGCGGCCAGGCCGGCGAGCGTGTCTGAGGGCCGTTGCCGCTTGGGAGCCGCAACCTGCGGCTCGGGCGGCATTGACCATTGCATGGTGTCTTCGAGGGCCGGGACCGGACGCGTTGCGCGCGCGGGGCGTTGAGCAACCTCTGGTTGCAGTGGCCATGTGGTTTCGTCACCGAGTGGCACGGCGCGTGGGAGGGATTCGCCGGCACCGGTTCCGCGTGCAGAAGCGACTTCGCGGCCGGCAGTCTGCCCGCGCACGATATTCTGCTCGACCACGATGTCGGTGGGACCGCCGATCATGATGAGGTGTTCAATATTGTCGCGGCGGATCAGGACCAGCTTGCGGCGGCCATCAACGGCGCCGGCCTCGATCACCGCCAGCCTGGGCGCGCGACCGCGCGAACTCTGGGAACCGAGCGCACCAGAGCCGAAACGGCGCACCAGCCACGCTGTCACACCGATCAAGGCAAAAACGACGATGAACGCGATGAAAAAGCGCACTGCGAGGGGCGTCTCCGCGCCAAAAAGGCTTTCCAACATTGGATCGAACAGGCTCCTCGCTCGCAATCGGGCTGTCCGAGCCGTGAATCGCCCGATCTGTTAAGCCTTCAGCAATATTTGCTGCCGTAGATATTAACAAACTCTTAAAGCGCGAGGCCCGCATTATTTTACGTGCCGCGGCATTTTCTCGTGTGCTTGGTAAATTGGTATTTGGCGGCGGTTTCAAGGCAGGGAGAGGATCGCAATCTTTACCTCGCATTAACCATACGCCCGGCAAAGATTGCCGGGCGCGGACGGGCCGCGCGTCGCTCAGGGCTGAGGGGGTGTCATGGCCATTTCCGAACTGCCGATCTTCTCGATGCTGCGCACGAAAATGCAATGGCATCAGGAACGCCAGCGTCTGCTGGCTGAGAACGTGGCCAATGCTGACACGCCCCAGTTCCGGCCGCGCGACCTTGTCCAGCCAAGCTTCGACAAGCCGGCGCCGGTCGCCATGGCCGTCGGGCTGACCCGCACGGACCCCGGGCATATCGCGGGCATGGGATTCGCGCCGGAGAAGTTCCGGCCGGAGCGTCCCGGTGGATTCGAGACCAGGCCGGCCGGCAACGCGGTCACGCTGGAAGATGAGATGCTCAAGGTGGCGTCCAACCAGATGGATTACCAGCAGGCCTCCACGCTCTACGCAAAAGGTCTCGGCCTGGTGAAAACCGCGCTCGGCAAACGCTGACGGAGGATATCATGGATTTCATCAAGTCGATCGCGATCGCGGCCTCCGGACTGAAAGCGCAGTCGGGGCGGATGCGTATCATCGCGGAGAATATCGCGAACGCCGATTCGACCGCGTTGACGGCGGGGGGCGATCCCTATCGCCGGAAAATTCCGACCTTCACCAGCGAGGTCGATCGCGCGCTCGACGCGCGCACGGTCGGGCTGGGACGAATCCGCAACGATCCGACGGGTTTCACCACCAAGCACATGCCCGGACACCCTTCGGCGGATGCCGCAGGCAACGTGAAATTTCCTAACGTCAATTCGCTGGTGGAAATGACCGACATGCGCGAAGCGCAAAGGTCATACGAAGCCAACGTCAATGTCATCAGCGCAACGCGGCGGATGATCCAGCGCACGCTTGAAATCCTCAAGGCCTGACGGAGAGAATCATGACATCACCAATAGGCGCCGCGAATGCATATGCGTCCCTTGCGAAACTCACCGATCCCGGCGCCGGGATCGCGTCGGGTCTGACCAAGGCCGCCACGGGTCTCGGCGGCACGGACAGTTTCGGCGCCATGGTCAAGGATGCCGTCAGCGCGGTCGCGCAGGCAGGCCGCACCGCCGATGCCCAATCGCAGGCCGCCGTGAACGGCAAGGCCAATGTTGTGGATGTGGTGACGGCGGTGGCGGAATCGGAAACCGCGATCGAGACTTTGGTCTCGGTGCGCGACAAGGTGATCCAGGCCTATGAGGAAATCATGCGGATGCCAATCTGACGGCATTCGCGGACGAGAGGATAAACGTTAATGACTGGACCTGAAGTTCTGGATGTCGCGCGCGATGCGATCATCACAATCGTTCTTGTGTCGAGTCCGCTGATGCTGGTGGGGCTGTTCGTCGGCGTCGCCATTTCGCTGTTGCAGGCGCTGACCCAGATTCAGGAAATGACGCTGGTCTTCGTCCCGAAAATTCTCGCCATGTTTGTCGCGATGCTGGTGGCGCTGCCTTTCATGGCCGATGCCATGCAGGCGCATATGCTGCGACTGGCCAGCCGCATCACTGGCGGCTGAAGACCGCACGAGGCATGACCGTCGACGTCACCGTCCTTCCGTCGCTGGCTGCGGCCTTCATGCTGGTCTTTGCCCGCATCGGAACGATGGTGATGCTGTTGCCGGGAATCGGCGAGCTGACCGTCCCCGTTCGGGTGCGCCTGACGATCGCGCTGGTGCTGGCTGCGATCTTTCTGCCGCTGCACCGCAGCGCCTATACCCTGGATTTGCGCGAATTCGGGCCGGTCTTGATCATGCTGGGCCAGGAATTGCTGATCGGCGCGGTACTGGGAATGACGGCACGACTGACCATTTCGGCGCTGCAGGTGGCGGGATCGGTGATCGCGCAGCAAATGGGTCTCGGCTTTGTCACCGCCGTGGACCCGACCCAGGGGCAGCAAAGCGTCATTGTCGGCAATTTTCTCACCCTGCTGGGCGTCACGCTGGTCTTCGCCACCGATCTGCATCATCTCGTGATCGCGGCGCTCAACGACAGCTACCGGCTGTTCGCGCCCGGCTCCACCTTTCTTGCCGGCGACGTCGCATCGCTGGTGACAAAAACGGTCGCCGCCGCCTTCAAGGTCGGTATCCAGCTGTCGGCGCCATTCCTTGTCTTCGGATTGCTGTTCAATCTCGGCCTTGGCATCCTGTCCCGTCTGATGCCGCAAATGCAGGTGTTCTTTGTCGGCATGCCGTTATCCATTCTGCTCGGCTTCCTGGTGCTGCTTCTGGTCGTCAGTGTCATGATGGGCACGTTTCTTGAGTTTCTCGGGGGTGTCTTGCGCCAGCTGGCTCCTTATTCGTAACCGGAGCGCGAAATGGCCGAGGGGCAAGACGACAACGAGAAATCGGAAGACCCAACCCAAAAACGGTTGGAGGAAGCGCTTGAGCGCGGCGACGTCGCGAAAAGTCAGGAAGTCTCGACCTGGTTTGTGATCGCCGGCGCGACCTTGTTGCTGATGATGTTTTCCGGCCCCATGGGCGGCGGCCTGAAAACCACCCTTGCCGGAATTCTGGCCAATGCGCACCGCATCCCCACCGACGGGCGGGGGATCATGCATTTTGCCACCAAGGCTGGTGTCGAAGTCCTCGCGCTTCTGGCCATTCCGTTTCTGCTGCTCGCGCTGGCGGCGATCGCCGGCAACATGATTCAGCACCGGCTGGTCTGGTCGACGGAAAGCATGAAGCCGAAGCTGAGCAAGATTTCGCCGGCTGCCGGAATGAAGCGGCTGTTCTCGAAAATCGCTCTGGTGAATTTCGCCAAAGGCCTGCTCAAGATCGCGCTGCTGGGAACGGTCATGACCATGCTGCTCTGGCCGGAGCGCGACCGCCTGGAAACCATGGTCGCCACCGATCCGGCCGCCATTTTGCCGCTGACCTCGGTGCTGGCGCTCAAGCTGCTCGGATTTGTGGTCGCGATTCTTGCCGTCATCGCCGCCGCCGATTTCTTCTTCCAGTACCGCCAATGGTACGAAAAGCAGAAAATGTCGCTGCGGGAAATCAAGGAGGAATACAAACAGGCGGAAGGCGATCCGATGGTCAAGGCGCGCATCCGGCGCATCCGCGAGACGCGCTCGCGCAAGCGCATGATGGCGGCGGTCCCGGAAGCCTCGGTGGTCATCACCAACCCGACCCACTATGCCATCGCGCTGAAATACGAGCGGGGCGACAACGCGCCGGTCTGCGTCGCCAAGGGCGTGGACGCTCTGGCGCTCAAGATCAGGGAGGTGGCCACCGCCCATTCCGTGCCGATCGTGGAAAATCCGCCGCTCGCCCGCGCCCTGCACGCCACGGTCGAGATCGACGGGGAAATCCCGGCTGAGCATTATCGGGCGGTCGCCGAGGTGATCGGATATGTCATGAATCTCCGGCGCGGCGGGCGGGGGCGGGCATGATGGCCCCTTGCGGATCACCGCGGCCTTGAGGCAAAGGGACGTATGACCACGACGGATACCGGCGAGGATCAGGGGCGCGGCGCGGTTGATCGCAGCGGACGCGGCGGCAGCATAGGTCTTGTCCTCCTGGTCGCGATCGCGCTGGTCGGAGCGGCGGCTGGCCTGCTTTACGTCGGCCGGGCCGATGCCGGGCTTTACATTCTTTTCCTGCTGGCGGCGCTGGCCACCATCGGGGTCTTTTCCCTGTTCGCGCTGGCGTCGGGCCTTCTGCGGTTTGCCGGCAAGGATGCCGAAAACCCCATGATCAAGAGCCTGGTCGACGGCGCGTTCGACGGGCTGGTTGTCACCGATCCGAGCGGCCGGGTGGTCTATGCCAATGCGCCCTATCTCCAGCTGATCGACGCGGTCGACGCCAAGGATGTGCGCCCGGTCGAACGGGTCTTTATCGGCGACCCGGATGTCTCGGAAGCGGTCTACCGCCTGCTGAAGGCGTCGCGCGAAGGCCGCCGCCTGCAGGAAGAGGTGCGCATCGCCGACCCGCAGGGCGGCCCCGCGCGCTGGCTGCGGATGCGGGTTCGTCCGCTGGGCGAAGGCAAGCGCGCCTCGCGATCGACGGTCTGGAATATTGCCGACGTCACCCGGGACCGCGAGCGCCAGGAAAACGTTTTTCAGGAATTGCAGCACGCGATCGATTATCTCGATCACGCGCCGGCCGGCTTTTTCTCGGTCGATGCCAAGGGAGACATCGTCTACCTTAATGCGACGCTGGCCGCATGGCTGGATCACGATCTCGCCCAGGTCGGATCGGGGGGCCTCAAGCTCTCGGATATCGTGTCGGGCGAGGGCGCATCGTTGCTCACGACGCTGTCGGCTGCGCCCGGCGATGTGAAGACGGAGGTGTTCGACCTCGATTTCAAGACTCGCAGCGGACGCTCGGTGCCGGTCCGGCTGTTTCACAAGGTGGCGTTCGGCGCCGACGGCATTGCCGGTCCGTCCCGGACGCTTGTCCTCAATCGCGCGCGCGCCGACGGCTCCGATCCGCAGCGCGCGGCGGAAGTGCGCTTCATGCGTTTCTTCAACAATACGCCGATGGCGATTGCGACGGTCGACAGGCATGGCCGCATCGCGCGCTCGAATGCCTTGTTCGCGCGTCTGTTCCATGGGCTGCTGAAGGACGAACCCTCAGGCGACATCCGCAATATCCTGTCGGTGCTGACCGATCGCGACCGGCCGGCGCTGGAAGCCGCGATCCTGAAAGCGGCGGACGGGCAGGGCGATATTGCGCCGGTCGAAGCGGTCATGGCCGGCAATGGCGACCGGGCGGCTTCCTTCTTTGTCACCGCCATTGAAGACGACGAAAGCGAAACTGAGTCCGCCATCGTCTATGCGCTGGAGACGACCGAACGCCGCACGCTGGAAAACCAGATCAAGCAGCAGCAGAAAATGGAAACGGTCGGCCAGCTGGCCGGCGGTATTGCTCATGACTTCAACAACGTGCTGTCGGCCATCATGATGGCGACCGACTTCCTGCTCAACGCGCACAAGCCGACCGACCCGTCTTTCCAGGACATCATGCAGATCAAGCAGAACGCCAACCGCGCGGCGTCGCTGGTCCGCCAGTTGCTGGCGTTCTCGCGCCGTCAGACCCTGCGGCCGCAGGTTCTGGATCTCGGCGAGGCCCTTTCGGATCTGACCATCCTGATGCGCCGCCTGATCGGCGAGAAGGTCAAGCTCGACGTCGTGCATGGCCGCGATCTCTGGCCGGTGAAGGCGGATCTCTCGCAATTCGAGCAGGTGATCATCAATCTTGCGGTCAATGCGCGCGACGCCATGCCGGAAGGCGGGAACCTCACCGTGCGTACGCGTAACGTCGCCGGCGCGGATGCGGCGCGGTTCGGCTATACCGGCTTGCCGGCCTCCGATCATGTGCTGGTGGAAGTGACCGACACCGGCACCGGGATGCCGCCGGAGATTCTCGAAAAAATCTTCGAGCCGTTCTTCACCACCAAGGAGGTGAACAAGGGCACCGGACTTGGCCTGTCGACGGTCTACGGCATCATCAAGCAGACCGGCGGCTTCATCTATCCGGAATCCGAACCGGGCAAGGGCACGACCTTCCGCATCTTCCTGCCGCGGCATGTGGGCGGCGAGGAGCTGGAGCGGGTGGAATCTCCGGCCATTGCCGGTGCGCTGGCCGCCGCCGACAGCCTCGCGCAGGCGGCCAATCCCGACCTCACCGGACGCGGCACCATCCTGCTGGTCGAGGATGAGGAAGGATTGCGCGCGCTCAATGCCCGCGGACTGACATCGCGCGGTTATACCGTGCTGGAAGCCGGCAACGGCGTGGAGGCGCTTGAGGTTCTGGAGCGCCGCAACGGCGAGGTCGATCTTGTGGTGTCGGACGTGGTTATGCCGGAAATGGACGGACCGACCCTGCTCAAGGAAATGCGGCTTAAAAATCCGGATCTCAAGATGATCTTCGTGTCCGGTTATGCGGAAGAAGCCTTCCAGAAGAATCTTCCCCCCGGCGGGCAATTCGCGTTTCTGGCGAAGCCGTTTACCCTCAAGCAACTGGTTGCGACGGTGAAGGAAACGATGGCGTCATAGAAATGCCGGGCTGGAATTGTCAGCCCGGCATCTGAGCGTAATGGGCATTTACCGGCAGACTTCATAGCGCTGCCATCCGCCCGGGACACGCTCGCGCACGATGCGGCACCGGGGCTGAACCGCGACATTGCCGCGATACGAATAGGTCGGCGCGTAGCCGTAGCGATACGGGCTTGACGCCGAGGCGATGGCAGCGCCACCCACCAGCACGCCGCCGACGATGGCCGGAACCACCCACCAGGCATGCGCCTGAGCAGGCGAGGGTGCGGCAATGCTGGCGGCGCAAAGGGCGACCGCGGCGGACATGGCGATCAGGATTTTTCGCATGAGGTGACTCCTCTGTTTGCGAGGAGCCAACTGCTCATACACAATCACGTTCCCGGGGGAACTTGGGCCATTTTGCGGCGCGAGTTGCGGCCTGTGTTTTTGGGTCGGTCAATTATACATGGGGCCGCTGCGTCCGCCGCGCCGGCACGCAAAGCCGATATAATCACCGGGCCAAGGGTGGACCGAGGTGATCACGCCATATTTGCCGTAGCGTCCGCAGTGATTGGACACCATCGCAAGGGCGTAATCCTCAACCCCGGGGGTCCATGGGATGATGCCGCCGGTATCGTTGCCCTTGACTCCGGAGCCGAACCAGAAAAACACCCCGAGCAGGGCGCCGGACAGAGCGCGGATGGAGTTGCGGCCGAGGCGGCGAGACAGACGGGACATAGTTGATCTCTTTTTCCGAAAATCCTTGGCCGTCGAGTCGCGGCCCTTTCCAATGACATCCTAAATCACAGCTTCGGCGGGCGCCACATTCACAGCGGCAGGATGCCGCAGGACGGCTCAAGGGGCGGCCTTCTTGTTGGTTCCGACCTCGCTTATATACAAATGGTAATTGCCGAAGTGCATAAGCCGGGAGGAAATTTATGATCTGGAACCGCGTTCGTGGGCTGATGGCGGCTGTCGCCGTGCTGGCGGCCTTGGTGCTGCTGGCGGGTGACGCCGAAGCGCGCGTCGGCGGCGGCAAGAGCTTCGGCAGCCGCGGTTCGCGCACCTTTTCTGCCCCTCCGGTGACCCAGACGGCGCCGCGCCAGGCGGCTCCGGTGGAGCGCAGCATGACCCAGCCGCAACAGCAGCGCCCCGCAACGGCTGGCGCGCCGTCAACGGCGCAGCAGCCGGGCGGGATGTTCGGCCGTCCCGGTTTTCTCGGCGGCATGGTTGCCGGCTTCCTCGGCGCCGGTCTGCTCGGCATGTTGTTCGGAAACGGACTGTTCGGCGGCTTGGGCGCAGGTTTTGCCTCCATGCTCGGTCTGATCCTGCAGATTGCGCTCATCGTTATTGTGGCGCGGCTGATCTGGAACTGGTGGCAGCGCCGCAACGCCGGCGCCTATGCAACCGCGGGCGGTCCGTCACTGCGCGACATGACCGGGCACGGCTCGAACGCCCATGCCCGCAACAATATGTCCGGTGGCGGCGCGCCGGTCATGGGCGCTGCCATGGGCGAGGTTGCGATCAACGAAGCGGACTTCAACAGCTTCGAGCGGTTGCTTGGCGAGGTTCAGGCTGCGTATTCCGCCGAGGATCTCGGCAAACTGCGCACGCTCGCGACCCCCGAAATGCTGAGCTATTTCGCCGAAGAGCTCGCTGAGACTACCAGCCAGGGCGTGAGCAATCAGGTGAGCGACGTGAAGCTCGAGCAGGGTGATCTGGCGGAAGCTTGGCGCGAAGGTGCGAATGAGTATGCCACTGTCGCCATGCGCTATTCGCTGGTCGACAAGACCATCGACCGCGCCAGCGGAAAAATCGTCGAAGGGTCCGATCAAAAGCAGGAAGCGACCGAATTGTGGACCTTCCTGCGGTCGCCGGGCGGTCAGTGGATATTGTCCGCGATCCAGCAGGCGTGATCGGCGATCTATCCCGACACAACTTGAATTAAAGAAAGCCCGGTATTTCGCCGGGCTTTTTTTATTTGATGCGGGCATTGCCGAATTACTCTGGCACAATATCGAAGCGAATTCGCGGCTGGATCGACGCGAATGCCGCCGCCGCCGGAAGCGAATTGGTGAGAAGCCTCTCCGCATAGTGCGAAAAATGGAGGCCGCCATGCCCGTGTTCGCGTGCCGTCTGATTGCCGGATTTGCCATGTGGTGCAGTCTGATCTCGCCCGCCGTCGCCCAATATCCGTGGAGCAACCGCGACATCACGGAAAATGTGATCTATAATTCGGGAAGACATGTTTTTGTCGACAGTGATGCCGCCGACAGCAGAAACGAGACCAGCGACAATCCCGTGATTGCCACGAACAACCCGGAACTTTCGCCGTTTCTCGCATGGGATCGCAACGCGGCGGATGTGATGTCCACGACCGGATCGGCCTATCGTTTGTCCGACGGAGAGTAGGTGGAACTCGATTTCGTTTCGTATGCCGGTCGTGCGACCGGTGCCTTTCATGTTGTCAACGGCTTGATTCAATTCCCGAATGAGCGCCAAATTCGCGGCCGACACGACGCTTCCGGTCGACGACACAGAACAAGGGTTTGGCAATGGATATTCTTGCGTGCGGCTCCCGGCCTTCACGGCGCATGGGGGCGGATGCCTTCTGCGGCACGGTCTGGCAGGATCCGATCATCGAAGCGCCGGCGCCGGCGCGCGTCCGGTCGGCGCGTGTGACCTTCGAGCCCGGCGCGCGGACGGCGTGGCATACCCATCCGCTGGGGCAGACGCTGTATGTCTTGTCGGGACTTGGGCATGTGCAGACCTGGGGCGGGCCGGTGCGTGTGATCCGGGCCGGTGACGTGGTGTGGATTCCGCCCGGCGAGAAGCATTGGCATGGCGCATCGCCCAAGGCCGCGATGGTGCATGTCGCCGTGCAGGAGGCGCAGGACGGCAAGCATGTCGACTGGCTCGAACACGTCACCGACGAGCAATATGCGGTCGCGCCGGCCGGATAGCCTTGGGAAATTCACGCAACTGCGCGGTAACGCTTGCGGCGAAATCGCGGCTTGACGCGTGATATTTGCCGCGTCCCCGACACGAAAAGGTCCCGGCCTTCTGCTCCTCTGATACCGCTTATGGTGTGCGGGAGGGGATCATGCGCGTGCTGAAGGTTTTGTTTGCGGCCGGGACGCTGTGGCTGGGCGCAGGGCCGGCGCAGGCGGCGCCGACCCGCGGCAATGTGCTGTCTACGCCGGAAGTCATTCTTGCCTGGATCAATACCTATCGCGCCAAACCCGACCCCGGTGCCTTGCCGGCGGCCGTGAGGGCGCTCTCGCAGGCCGGCGCCTTGCGCGATCCCGAAACGGCGGGCGTCTATGTCGGCTTCATCGCCGGTGTGCTCGGCGCCAACCCGGACAAGGCTGCGCCCCTGCTGGAAAAAATGCTGCCGCTGCCGGGCGAGGACCAGTGGCTGATCGTTCGCGCGGTGGCCTATTCGGGATTGCCTGACTGGAAGATCCTGCTGCAGGAATTTGCCGATCTGCTGCCGTCGCGCAAGGCCATGATTGAAAAATATGTGACCGGTGCGCTGCCCAGTCTGTTCGATCTGGCGCCGGATAAAGACCCGACCACGCTGGATAAATTGCGGCGTCACTTCTCACGCGACAACCCGCATGAAAGAACGAAAAACTGGGCGCTCGATGTGAGCCCTGAATTGCTCGATACCTTCTGGGGATATTATTTTGCCACCGGCGGCTACGGCCCGGTCCTGCGGATCGTGGCGATGCTGCCGTGGTCCACGGAAAAGGACAATGTCGAAAAGCTGATGCTGGGCGCGATGGCGAAGTTCACGCTCGCCCGCAACGCGTCACGCGATGATACATTGCTCGCCATGCTCAAGCGCGTGTCCCGGCATCAGGACAAGGCAACGGCGCCGATCCTGAAAGACGTGATCGACTCCGCCGACATCGCCGATACCGCGCGCCTTCGCAAGGAAGCGCTGGGCTCGCTGGAAAACCTCAAGCGCTATGGCCCCGGCTCCAAACGCGAGATGGCCACATGGGGCAAAATCGGGGAGGGCGCGATCGGACTTGGCTGTGTCGCGGCGGCCGTCACGGGGCAGGTGGCCATGGGCCTGCCATGCGTGCTGGGCGGCGCGGCCACGTCGGCGGCAGTTAGATACATGTCGCAGTGACGGCCGTTCAGCTCTCGAGCTGATGGATCGTCCGGTTGGCTTGCCGCAGTCGCGCGCTCAGTTCGCGCCCGAGGCTCGCCAGCAGCTTGATGGCGATGGGCGGGTGCGCCTGCGACAGTGCCACGAATGCATCCGCGCTCAGGATATAGGACACAAGGCGGGTATCGGCGACGATGGTCGCCGAACGCGGCGCGCCATCCAGAATAGCGAGCTCGCCGAAAATCGTTCCCGGCGCGAAGGTGACCAGACGAATATGGCCGCCATGGTCCTGCTCGAGATAGGCGCTGGCGGTTCCCCGTGTGATCATGAACAGCTCCCGTCCCGGATCGCCCTGCCGGAAGATCGTGCTGCCGGCGCCATGCTCGCGGCGGGACATGTATTGCGAGATGGCGGCGATTTCGCCGCCGTCGAAATTGGCAAAGATCGCGACATCGTCAAGCGGAATTTCCTGGTCCGGGATGTGGCCCTGGAACTCCATCCTGAGCAGGTCGTCTTCCGCACGCTCGATGGCGCGGTCCACATCTTCAAAGGTCTGCCCCAGACTGTCTCCGTCAAGTATGCCGAATTCCCCGAGTTGATGGGCGCTGTCGCTGTTTCTGGCGATCGCGAGGGAGAGGGTCTGCTGCCGCTTGTCGAGCGCGGCCTGGATGTCGAGAATAATGCGCGCCGCCGTGGAATCGATCTCCGTCACCCGCCGCAGGTCGAGGACGAGGCAGCGTGTTTCCCGTTGCAGCGCCGCATCGATCTCGTTCGAGAGTTTTTCGGCGCTTCCGAAAAACAGCGGCCCCTGCAATTCCATGACCAGGGTCGTGCCGCCCCGCCGTTCCAGGAACGCGGCTTCGTCGCGGCTGCGCGCCTTGCGCGAGCGGATGGCATCGCAGCGATATTGCCGCCGGATGTTGGAGCGGCTCATGCGCAGGACGAACAGCAGCACCGCGATGATCACCCCCAGGAAGACAGCGGCCACGATGTTCACGGCGATCGACAGGACCGCGACGATGATCACCACCAGCAATTCCAGGACGATCAGGCCGCGATTGCGCGTGGCGCCGCTGACGGCGCGCCTGACCAGCTGGAGCGTCCAGGCGTCGAAATGCTGGACGGCGACGACCATGATGGCGGCCGATAGCACGGCGCGCGGCATGTGCGTCACGATCGGGAACAGCGCCAGGATCGCGAGCAGAAGTACTGCGATGTTGACCAGCACCGACATCGGCGTGCGCGCGCCGATGGACCGGTTCACCAAGCTGGCGCCGATATTGAGGCCATTGGTGATGCCGCCGAAACACGCCGACAGCGCATTCCCGATTCCCAGCCGCATCAGCAGGCGGTTGCCGTCGATTTTCTCGCCGCCGGGCGGGGTGACCAGCTTGGCGCACAGCAGGGCGTCGATGGAGGCAATGATGGCCAGGGCGACCGCGCCGGTCAGGATGGTCGGGACGATCTCCGAGAATTTGCCGCTATGGGTCAGATCGGTGAGATTGCTGACCGGCATCGGCGTGATCGGGGCGCTCGATGTGCCGATGACCGGTCCGAGATAGGGCCGCAGCCCAAGTGCGATCAGCGCGTAATAGAGTGCCGTGCCGACGATCAGCGCCGTGAGCAATGGCGGCACCTTGGGGAGGAACGCGCGCGCCTGCCACATGGTAAGGAAGGTCACGGCGGCGACCAGTAGGCTGAGCGGCCTGATCTCGCTGAGATGCGCCGGCAAGGCGGTGAACGCGATATTCGTGTCGAAGCCGCAGACATTCCCCAGTTGCACCAGAAACAGAAGCAAGGCCGCCATGTTCTGGAAACCGGCCATCACCGGATGCGGCGTGTAGCGGATCAGGGTTCCGAATTTTGTCAGTCCGAACAGGAACTGGAACACGCCCCCCAGCAGGATGATCGAGAAGAACACCAGCAGCGTGAGCGAGAAACTTCCGGAGCGGATGAATTCCGCGTCCGAATGGATCAGCTGATAGAGCAGGGCGCCGAGAAAAAAGGTGGTGGTGACGCGCGGCGCATACATGTTCGCCGTTCGGTCGCCCATCAGGACCAGCGCGATGCCGGCAACCAGCGCCGAGATCAGTCCCGCGCGCGCGCCGTCGGCGAAATATTCGTCGCCGAGCGCGATGAAGGCGAACATGCCGAAGCCCATCGCCAGCGGGATGGCGACCGCGGCGGACACGAGTCCGCCCGCAATGTCATTGCGTAGATGCGACAGCCAGGGATGCGGCACGGCGCGGAAATCGATGCGGCTGCGCGTGGTCCGCCGCGCGGCCTCGGATGATGCGGAGAGGCAGTGTGAGAGAGGTCCCCCGGGGGCGTTCTATCTATTCGGCCTGCCGAAGGGAAGGTGGGTCAGCGCCGCTTCTTGCGGGCGGCGCGGGCCTTGCGGGCGGCATTTTTCGCGCGCGTCGCCCGCCGCTTGGCCTTCAGCCGCGCCTCGCGCTGGGCGGCGGCACGCTTGCCCCGGCACTTGTCGCATTTGCAGCGGCTCGGGGTGATCACGTATTTGAAATAATCGTCGCCGTAATCGTAGACGATCTCGTCGCCCGGCTTGATGTTCTTGATGGCGCGGATGATCACCCGGCCCCGCACCGTGTCGGATTCGGCATTCGGGCGGCAGGAATGGTTGGCATAGCGCGCGATATTCTTGCGGCTGGAGCCGTCGATCGTCCACTTGCTGTTGATCTGGTACATGTATTTCGAGCCGCGCGCTTCGAGCTTGTCCGCCTTCTCGTTGCTCATCCGCGGGCCTTTATATTCGACGATGAAGGCGCGCTTCTTGATCGGCTCGGTGGCGAACAGGCCGAGCCCGGTGCGGGCGCGTCCGACGCGGAAGGGATATTTTGGCATGCGGGTGGGGCGCTACGACGATGTTACAGGGACGACAGGTTCATCTGCCTGATTCGTCCGGTTGAAGGCCAGCCCTCCGAACGGGCGGATGAATAGTCCCTGTGCGGTGTTGGTCTGCCTGAAGTCAACCAACCGGAGGAAACACCATGACAACCGGAACCCGGATCGCGGGCCTCGCACTGGCAGCCTTGGGCTGCCTGGTTCCCGTCGGCGCGGCGCAAGCCCAGCAGAATGCCATGAGCTTCTTCATCACCAGCGCCGGACCCGGAAAGGGCGCCGATCTCGGCGGGCTGGACGGCGCCGACAAGCATTGCCAGGCGCTGGCGCAGGCGGCCGGCGCGGGCGGCAAGACCTGGCGGGCCTATCTTTCAACCCAGGGCGCGGGCGCGGTGAATGCGCGCGACCGCATCGGCAAGGGGCCCTGGCAGAACGCCAAGGGCGTTGTGATCGCCAAGGACGTGGCCGATCTGCACGGCACCAACAATCTGACCAAGCAGACCGCGCTCGACGAGAAAGGCGAGGTGATCAGCGGCCGCGGTGACCAGCCGAACCGTCATGACATCCTGACCGGCTCGCAGCCGGACGGCACGGCGTTCGCTGGCAGCGAGGACCGCACCTGCGGGAACTGGACCAAGAGCGGCGAGGGGGCCGCCATGGTCGGCCATCACGACCGCGTTGGGCTGCGCGACGACGAACCGTCGCGGTCATGGAACTCGTCGCATCCCTCGCGCGGGCCGGGCGGCGGCTGCGCGCAGGCCGATCTGCGCTCCACCGGCGGCGACGGGCTGCTCTATTGCTTCGCGGTCAACTGATCGCGTCCGCCGCGCAGACGCGCGCTCAGTGCGTCTTGTGCGGCGGGCCGTCGGCCGCGGATTGCCGCAGCATCGCCTTGCCGAGCTCCAGCAGGTCGGCGGTGGAGAGCGGCTCGTCGTAGCGGATGTCGGTGGCGAGACGGACCGGTTCGGCGGAAACGGCGGCCGGACGCGGCTGCGGTGCGGGCTTTTGCGTCGCGACCGGTTTGGCCGGCGCCGGCGCCGGCTGCGCGAGCGCTATCGGCGGCGCGGGCTCGATCGTCACGGCCGGCTTGGCCGCGGCCGCCGCGCGCACGTCGCGCAACGGCTTGTCGTCGCGGATGGCGGCCAGCCGCGCCTGGAACGAGACGATGCCGGGCGCGTTCGGGGCGGACGGCGCGGTCTTGGCGGCGGCTGCGATCGCAGGCGCTGCGGGCGAAAGCGGCGCGCGCAGGTCGCTGCGCATGTCCTGACGCATTTCATATTGCTGTGTGATTGGCTTTGTCATCGCCGCCTGCGCGAGCACCGGCGCCAGCACCGGCGGCTCGTTGCTGATCCGGTCGATCTGCGCGGTGAGCGCCATGATGTCGTGCTGCTGGCGGTCGATCAGGCGCGAACGGCTTTCCACCGCCGCGGTGAGTTCGGCGATGTCGCCCTGCAGGGCGCGGATCGCCTGTTCGGCCTCCTGCAACGCCGCGCGGCTGGCATTGGCCTCGAACCGCGCGAGGCTGAGCTCTCCGCGCAGATCGTCTCCGGCGAGATCCCGTCCGGCGGCCTGCCCTTGCAGGGCGGCGAGCGCGGCGGTTTTTTCCGCGAAGGCGATCTGCAGGCGATGCAGCGCCTCGGTCTTGCGGCCGAGCTCGCCGCTCTGCGCGGCGTGCTTCTCGCGCAACTTGTCGAGGCCGAGTTCGAGTTCGCGCGCGGCCATGGCGTGCTCGGCGCGGATGGCGTCCTTGGCGGCGCGCAGTTCCAGAACGGAGGCGGGAACCTTCTCGGCCAGATTGCGCCGGGTGAGGCGCTCGGCGCGGCGATGCACGGCCGGCGACAGCGCGAGCGCGAGCAGGGCGGCGAACAGGAAGCCGATGGCCGCATACATCAGCGGCAGCACCAGCATCTCTGGCGGAATTCCGAACAACGCCGTCATACGTCCACGCCTACGCTACCTGCACATGCCGCGCCGCACTCTGCCCGAAAGCCTGCCATAAACAAGGTCTCCGCCGCGTTAACCTGAACGCCGGCCATGTTTTTTCGTCCCGCGGCGCGTCCGCGCCCGGGTTTTGCCTGGTCTGTCCCCCGGCCCGAACGCCGAGGGGTGGCGGAGCGCCGCGAGGCGCGTCAGCCAGTTCCGCGCCTTGCGACGCGGCGCGCGCATTGACGCAGCGCGCTCGCCTCGCGGCGCTCCGCCGCGGCGTTCTGAGGGGAGGCGCTGGGCCTTGATCCCCTAACCCCGGGCCGCGCTTACGTATGCGGGCATTTGCGCCTGCACCGCTCCAGCGAGCTCCTCGCGCACGGGTCGTAGTGCCCGTAGGGCGGAGCCCCGGGGCCACCCGGGAGCGTGGCTGACGAGGCCGCGCGCGCAGGGCGCCGCATCCCGCTCCGTCAAACGGCGTCACCGGTTGACGCCCCTCGTCGAACGGGACGGGAGTAGGTATATAGTCATATAGGAATTAAGTCAAGAGGAATGGGATCGAATTGTTTTCGGCGCCTGTAGCTGTCATCGCCCGCGCAGGCGGGCGATCCAGTAATCACAAGCGATTTTTGTGTTTACGGGATGCCCCGCTTTCGCGGGGCATGACAGGGGGAGAGGGTGTAGCCCGCATAAAGCGAAGCGAAATGCGGCGTGCAAACCGTGATGACCCGCCAAACCCGGATTGCGCTTTGCTCCAACCGGGCTACGCTTGATGTCATGCAAAGGAAGAAAAAATCTGGCTCCGCATGGGTTGATCCCGATGACGCGCCGGCGCTGACCGACGCGTTCTTCGACCGCGCCGAAATTCGGAAAGGCAGCAAGGTCGTTCGTCGCGGCCGTCCGCCGCTGGACAATCCGAAACAGGCCGTGAAACTGCGGCTCGACGCCGATGTGCTCGCCGCCTACCGCAAGACCGGAGAGGGATGGCAGACGCGGATCAACGCGGATCTGCGCAAGGCGCGCAAACTGAAGACGGGGTGAGTTTGCGGGCTGGTTGAGTGAGATCGCGAGTGGCGGGTTACGCCTTCGGCTAACCCGCCCTACGCACTGTTGCTTAAACAGAAGAGCTTAGTTTTTTATCGAGTTCGGCCACAAGGTTTCTTAGTTTGTCCATGTTGGTGACGAAGCCATCACAAACGATATCAATCTCATTCTGACTTTTCGAGGAACGATCGCTTTCCGCAATCATTCTCTCGATAAGGTCAAGCCCGTCCAAGGCAACGGAAAGCTCATAAGACAAGTATTCGGCGTCAAGGCTTCGACTGGTCAATTCTTGTTTAAGCAAGTTCACGCGATCCCGAATCATCGCGGCATGTGTTGTCGCCTGAACGACACGTCCTTCGTTGTCTAATTCGGGGCGCAATCTCTGAATGAGATAGTCAAAATCAGTTCCAAATAGATTGCCAAAGGGCTTCTTTGCCTGTTCGGAACGAAATTGACGTTCTCTGTTATCCATCTCTGCCTCAACAGCTAGCAGTTGAATTGCGAGTCGCTCTTCGTTGGCCTTTAGGACTGAAGGCACGTTAACGTGCGCTTGTTCGATGCGGCCATCAAAATAAATATGGCCGCTAAAGCTATCCGGTTTGACATCATGGTAGGCGATGATCGCGGATGATAGCCGAGGAGGCTTCTCATTTTCTCCCGCCAGCGCAGGATGACCCGTCAAACGATTTCGCAGATCGCGAATTTCCTTGATTCTAGAGTCATTGTTTGGTCGCCAATCTAGCCCGAGAGCGCGGGAGAGCGTCCAAACAGCATCTTGTTGAATATAGAGGGCTTGCAAAAAACCATAACATACAAGGAGATCGATGGCTGAATTGGCTCTTACCGCTTTATCAAATGCTGATGCAGCCATGCTGGCATCTAGTAGCGCATCGGTCGCTCCGTAAAACATGCGCCATTTGTCTGGGCCGCGACTTCGATAAGAGAAAGTGAAGTAATTTTCGGATTTTCTATGAATGCGGTCGCGAATGGCTGCGAGACTATTCGTCATAATGAAAGCCCCTGAGCAGATAGCGAAGCGTAATCCGCCAATGTATGGGGCTTCAAGTGGCGGATTGCGCCGTCCGCCTCCGCTCTCAACGCTTCGGCTGACATGTCGGCTAACCCGCCCTACGGGTTATTCCGGATTGCGCAACGGTTCGTCCGCGCTACGCTTGGATGGGGTATCATAGGCCGCCCATAGCCAAGGACATCGCGAATGAGCCGTCTCAAGCAGCATCCGGAAAGCCATCTGGTCTCCCGCATCGGCTGGCTGCGCGCGGCCGTGCTGGGCGCCAATGACGGGATCGTTTCGACCGCCAGCCTGATCGTGGGCGTGGCGGCGGCGGCGACCTCGCACGCAGATGTCCTGCTCGCCGGTATCGCCGGGCTTGTAGCCGGCGCGATGTCGATGGCGGCCGGCGAATATGTGTCGGTCAGTTCGCAGTCGGACACCGAACAGGCCGATCTCGCGCGGGAACGCGCCGAACTGCGCGACCAGCCGGACTTCGAACGCCAGGAGCTGGCCGACATCTATGTCGCGCGCGGCCTCGAGCGCGGACTGGCCTTGCAGGTGGCCGACCAGTTGACGGCCAAGGATGCGCTCGGCGCGCATGCGCGCGATGAACTCGGTATTTCCGAGATCACAACCGCGCGCCCGATCGAGGCGGCCCTGACGTCGGCTGCGACCTTCGCGGTCGGCGCAGCGATGCCGCTGCTCATGGTGCTGATCATGCCGACAAACCTTCTTGTGGTGGCGGTGTCGGCGGCGTCGCTGGTGTTTCTGGCTTTGCTGGGCGCCATCGGCGCGCGGGCGGGCGGCGCCAATGTCCTGCGTGCGACCGCGCGCGTGACCTTCTGGGGCGCGTTTGCGATGGCGCTCACCGCCGGCATCGGCAAGCTGGTGGGAACCGCGGTCTAGGCCGGCCGTTCCCGAGCAGGCCGCGAGCGCGACAGCGCGTAGGGCGGATGAGCGAAGCGTCATCCGCCGCGGTGTATGAGGCTTCACGCGGCGGGTTACGCCAAGAGCCTGCCTTCTGCCGCGTCTTGTGCGCGCTTCTTCCCATCGCACGGGAATCTGACTAGAACGGCGCAGGCGGCGTGTGTGGGCCGCAGCGCGTCCCGTTTGGCGGATTCCCGACATGCTCGAATGGCTGCATCAGCTTCCTCCGGCCGCAGGCCTGCTGATCGTCTGCGCCGCCTTCGTGGTGCCGACGCTGCTCGGCTCCTATCTGCTGCAGCCCTCGGTGGCGCGCCTGTTCCGGGGCGAGCGCGACATCAACACCGTGCTCGGCTTCCTGCTGAATGCCTTCGCGCTGTATTTCGGCGTGCTGCTGGCGCTGCTGTCGATCGCGGTGTTCGAGAACCACAACCGGGCGGAGGACGCGGTGGACCGCGAGGCCGCTGGCCTGATCAAGCTCATCCGCGACATCCAGCAATATCCCGAACAGGCGCGCACCCCGCTGCTCGCCATGCTGCACACCTATACCGACGAGGTGATCGCGCGCGGCTGGGATTTCCAGGCGCGCGGCGACGCCTCGCCCGCCGAGATCGCGATCATGAACGCCTTTCACAACAGGCTCGGGCAGTTCGAGCCGAACTCGGTGAGCGAAAGCCTGAAACACGCGCAGACGCTGCGCACGCTCGACAATTTCGTGGAAAGCCGGCGGCTGCGGATCTCCGCCGGCGGCTCGGCGATTCCCAAGATCATGTGGTTCGTGGTGCTGTGCGGGGCGGTGATGAACGTGATCCTGATCTGGATGTTCGACATGCGCTCCGGCACCCACGCGATCATCGGCGGGTCGCTGTCGCTGTTCGTCGGGCTCGTGATCTACATGGTGGCGGTGCTGGACGCGCCGTTCCGCGGCGCGCATGGCGTCAAGCCGGACGCCATCGCCGCCGTGCACAAGCAGAGCGGGATGGTGGAGTGAGCGGTCCGCCGGTGGTTTCCGCCGACTCCGCCAGCGCCCGCGCGAATGCCGATCTTGTGGTGCGCTTCTTCACCGAAGTGTTGGCCAAGGGGCAGGCGGACGCGGCGCTGCCGTTTCTCGCCGACGACTTTGTCGACCGCGATCCCGCGCAGACAAATGACGCGGGCCGGGACGGCGTGGTGACAAAGCTGAAGGCTCTGTGGTCGGCTTTTCCGGACGGGCGTTTCACGCTGCAGGACATTGTGGCGGCCGGCGAGCGCGTGGCGGCGCGTTCGGTTTTCACCGGCACGCAGACAGGCGCCTTCGGTCCGCTGGCGCCGACGGGCAAGCGCGTGAGCGTGACCTTTTCCGATTTCTATCGCATGGCCGACGGCCGCATCGCCGAACACTGGCACAATTTCGACGAGGCCGGGCTGATGCGGCAATTGGGGGCCGGAGCCTAGTCCGCAAGCCACCTTCCCTCTGCTTTTGAAAATCTCTAGAACCGCTGCGACCGTGCCGGGCAGGGCTGCCCGGCGCCCCTGAAAACCTAGAGAAACCCGCATGAACGCCCCCGTCACCCCGCCCGCCCCGGCCTACCGGCACACGCCCCTGTTTCCGCTCGGCAAGGACAAGACGCCCTACCGCAAGCTCGATGTCGCGGGCGTCCGCGTGGAGAAGGTGCTGGGCAAGGACGTGCTGGTGGTGCCGGAAGCGGCGCTGAAGGCGCTGGCGGAAGCCGCCTATAACGACATCAACCATTATCTGCGGCCCGGCCATCTGCAGCAGTTGCGCAACATCCTCGACGACAGGGAGGCCTCCGACAACGACAGGTTCGTGGCCTACGATTTCCTGAAGAACGCCAACATCGCCGCCGGCGGCACGCTGCCGATGTGCCAGGACACCGGCACCTGCATCATCATGGGCAAAAAAGGGCGGCTGATTTGGACCGAGGGGGATGATGAGGCCGCGCTCGCGGAAGGCGCGCGCGACTCCTACCTGAAAAAGAACCTGCGCTATTCGCAGCTCGCGCCGATCTCCATGTTCGAGGAGCGCAATACGAAATCGAATATGCCGGCGCAGGTCGAGCTCTATGCCCAGGGCGCGGGCGAGGCGGAGGACGAATACAAATTTTTGTTCGTCGCAAAAGGCGGCGGGTCGGCCAACAAGTCGTTCCTGTTCCAGGCGACGCCGTCGATCCTGACGCGCGACCGCATGCTGGCCTTTCTGAAGGAGAAGGTACTGACGCTCGGCACTGCGGCGTGCCCGCCTTATCACCTTGCCATCGTGATCGGCGGCACGTCGGCCGAACTCACGATGAAGACGGTGAAGCTCGCTTCTTGCCGCTATTACGACACCCTGCCGACCGAAGGATCGGAGGACGGCCACGCCTTCCGCGATCTGGAGATGGAGCAGGAGATCCTGAAGATGACGCAGTCGCTCGGCGTCGGCGCGCAGTTCGGCGGAAAATACTTTTGCCACGACGTGCGCGTCATCCGTCTGCCGCGGCATGGCGCGTCATTGCCGATCGGGCTCGGCGTGTCGTGCAGCGCCGACCGCCAGGCGATGGGAAAGATCACGAAGGACGGCGTGTTCCTGGAGGAGCTCGAGCACAATCCGGCCAAGTATCTGCCGGAGATCGACGAGGCGACGCTCGGCGGCGAGGTGGTGCAGATCGATCTCAACCGGCCGATGAAGGATATTCTCAAGACGCTGTCGCAATATCCAATCAAGACGCGGCTCTCGCTCACCGGAACCATGGTGGTGGCGCGCGATCTGGCGCACGGCAAGCTGCGCGAGCGGCTGGAGGCGGGCCAGGGTCTGCCGGATTATTTCAAGAACCACCCGGTCTATTATGCCGGCCCCGCCAAGACGCCGAAGGGCTATGCGTCGGGCGCGTTCGGGCCCACCACCGCGGGCCGCATGGATTCCTATATCGACCAGTTCCAGGCCGCCGGCGGCTCGCTGGTGATGGTGGCCAAGGGCAACCGCTCGGCGGCGGTGCGCGAGGCCTGCAAGACACATGGCGGCTTCTATCTGGGTTCGATCGGCGGCTCGGCCGCGAACCTCGCCGAGCATTGCATCAAGAAGGTCGAGACCATCGAGTTTCACGAACTCGGCATGGAGGCGATCTGGAAGATCGAGGTGGAGAATTTCCCCGCCTTCATCGTGATCGACGACAAGGGCAATGATTTCTTCAAGGAGTTGAATCTGGGGTGACCGGCGCGACGATGCGCCGGTAGAGATGCCAGGTGGCATGACCGAGCACGGGCAGAGTGATCAGCAGCCCGAGGAAGAACGGGATCGCCGAGACGATCAGCAGCATCACGATGATCGCGGCCCAGCCGATCATCGGCCCCGGGCTCATCGCCACCGCCCGCACGCTGGTGATCATGGCGGTGACGAAATCGACATCGCGGTCGAGCAGCAGCGGAAACGACACCACCGTCAGCGAGAACAGAATCAGCGACAAGGCCGCGCCGACCACATTGCCGACCGCCAGGAACAGCAGGCCCTCGTTGGTGGTCAGCACCACGGTGATGAATTGCTGCAGGCTGGAAAAGGACGCGTTCAGCCCGAGGAACAACGCCATCAGGAAGCGCACCTGGTACATCCACATGATGAAGACGAACAGCGTGACGAAGGCCATCCAGGCGAGTTCGCGGCGGCTGGTCATGGCGGCCCAGACCGCGGCGAAGGAGAGCGGTTCGCCGGCCTCGCGGCGCCGGCTCACGTCATACAGGCCGATCGCGATGAAGGGGCCGATCAGCGCGAAACCGGCGGCCAGCGGATAGGCGAGATAGCTCATGCCGAGCGCGGTGACGCTGGCCACGACCAGCAGACCGCCGACGGCGTAGAGCGCGCCGAACATCAGGCCGTAAAGCGGCGCGGCCTGGAAATCGCGCAGGCCCTGGACGAGCGCCTCGGCGATGTCGGCGGCCGTCACCGCGCGCACCACCGGATCGATTTTACCTGAGATCGATGTCATGTTCCCACCCTGCCATGTGTTTTTTATCACTACGGCAGGAGAGCTGAGTCCGCGCCTTGACCGGGATCAAAGCGAGCGCGGCAAGGTCATGCGCGCACGCAGGCCCCTGGGCTCAAGGTTGCGGAGTGTCAGGGTGCCGCCTTGCGCGTCAACGATGGCCTGGGCGATGGCCAGCCCGAGCCCCACCCCGCCGGTCTCGCGGCTGCGCGAGCTCTCGACGCGGTAGAAGGGCTGGAAGACCCGCGCGAGTTCCGTTTCCGGAATGCCCGGACCGTCGTCGTCGATCATGATCTCGACCGTCTGCGGCGTTGTCTGCAAGCTGAGGCGCGCCCGCTGTCCGTACTTGATCGCGTTGTCGATCAGGTTGGTCAAGGCGCGCTTGATCGCGACCGGCTGGCAGGTCAGCGGCACGGGTTCGGCCGGGGCCAAGGCGACATCGAAACCGGCCTCGGCCATGTCGTCGACCAGGCTCTGAACCAGCGCGGCCATGTCGGTGGATTTCTTCGGCTCGGCGATGGCTTCCTCGCGCGCGAAGGAGAGCGTGGCGCCGATCATCGTGTCCATGTCCGCGATCGTCGCCAGCATCCTGTCGCGTTCCTCGGCATTCTCGACATTCTCCGCCCGCAGCCGCAACAGCGTGAGCGGCGTGCGCAGGTCGTGCGACAGGGCGGCCAGCAGGCGGGTGCGGTTTTCGATCAGGGCGCGCAGCCGCGCCTGCATGTCGTTGAAGGCGTGCGCCGCCTTGCGCATCTCCACCGTGCCGCTTTCCGGCAGCGGAGGGGATGTCACGTCGCGTCCGAGCTGTTGCGCCGCGTTGGCGATGGCCCCGAGCGGCGCGGTCAGCCGGCGCGCTGCCCAGATCGAGATCGCGAGGATGAATGCGGCCATCACCAGCATCGAAATCAGGAACTGACGCGAAAAGCCCGCGCTCGCCATCGGCAGATCGGTCGCAAAGGACAGCCACTGGCCGTCCGCGAGCGGCACCGCGACCTGCAAATCGAGCGGCCGGCCGGGACCGCGCATCATCGGTCCGTGCCCCCTGTCGTCGCGCTCTCTCTCGTTGCGCTCGCGGCCATGTCGCCGGCCGCCCCAGCCGAATGGCGGCCCGAAATCCTCCACGGTCAGCACGATCGGCTGGCGCGCAGGCGGGAGGCGGAGTTGTTGGACAAGATAGTCGCGGATCGCCTCCGCGACCGGGCCGCCATCGCCCTCGGGGGCGATGAGCGGTTTCGGTGTCAGCGTCACCCGCAGGCTTTGATCGCTCAGCCCGGCGACAAGGCGCCGCCGCCAGTCCGCCGGCACCTCGTCGACCAAGCGCACGGCATTGGTAATGCGTTGCGCCGTGGCGAGCCCGCCCACCGCGCGCACGGCGCTTTCGCGGTCCAGCGAATAGATCCAGGAGCCGATCAGATGCGAGACCACGAGCCCGGCCAGCAGCAGGAGCAGCGTCTGTCCGAACAGGCTTTGCGGCAGCAGGCGTTTCATTCGCGGCTCACCGCTGCGGTGAAGGTGTAGCCGCCGCCCCAGACCGTCTTGATGATTTTCGGATCGGCCGGATCGCGTTCGATCTTCTTGCGCAGGCGGCTGACCTGGGTATCGATGCTGCGGTCGAAGGTCGATGCGGCGCGGCCGCGCGCGAGATCGAGCAGCTGGTCGCGGTTCAGCACGCGCTGCGGGCGCTCGACGAAGGCGAGCAGGAGATCGAATTCGCCGGTGCTGAGCGGCACGGTGACGCCGTCGTCGCGGACGAGTTCGCGCGCGGCGATGTCCAGACGCCAGCGGTCGAAACGATAATGCACCGGCTTGTCCGCCTTCGGCTGGTCGCTGCGCTGTCCGCGCCGCAGCACGGCGCGGATGCGGGCGATCAGTTCGCGGCTGCCGAACGGCTTGGGCAGATAATCGTCGGCGCCCATTTCCAGGCCGACCACCCGGTCGATTTCCTCGCCCTTGGCGGTGAGCATGATGATCGGGATGCCGGAGTCCGCGCGCAGACTGCGGCACAGCGACAGGCCGTCTTCGCCCGGCAGCATCAGGTCGAGCAGGATCAGGTCGATGCGGCTGTCGGCCATGACCTTGCGCATGGCGCGGCCGTCGGCGGCGGTGCTGACGCGGAAACCCTCTTTGACCAGCGCGCGCGACACCAGATCGCGAATCTCGCGATGGTCGTCGACGATCAGGATATGCGGCGCCGCGGTCATGCCGCGATTATAGGAAGGGACAAGGATGAATTCGCGGAAATGTTGTCACCGGATGTGTCCGTGCCGGCCGCCGACACACTTTGTCACAGAATCTGTCGATCCTGAAAAACTTCCGCGAAATGCGCTCCCCATTGTCAGGTCATGCAACGTCCTCGTTGCGCAACAATGGAGAGAGACATGACACGGAAATGGCTCATGGCCGGCGCGATGGCGGCCGGCGTCACCGCTCTGGCCGGTCTGGCCGGCCAGGCTTTTGCGTCGGACGATGACGGCTATTGGCGGCGCGGCCCGGGTTATACGCGGGACGAGGGCGCACGTGGAGATGACCGGCGGGGACGCCATGACGATCGCTGGCACGGCCGGCGCGACCACGACGAGCCCCGCGGCGAGCGGCATGGGCGCGGGCATGGTCGGGATCATGACCGTGGCCATGGCATGGGTCAGGGCATGGGTCAGGGCATGGGTCAGGGCATGGGTCAGGGCATGGGTCAGGGCATGGGTCAGGGCATGGGTCAGGGCAGGGGTCATGGCAGGGGTCATGGCATGCATGGCCATATGGGCCGTGACATGCGCGAACACGGCCCGATGGGTCGTGGAATGGGCCGCGGGATGCACGAGGGACGGCCCGGCTTCGGCCGCATGGCCGCAGCCGATCCCGCGCAGGTCGACAGCCTGAAGAAGGAACTCGGCATCACGGCGCAGCAGGAGGCGGCGTGGACCAAATACGCGGCCGCGCTGAAGGACACCGCCGATGCGGCCAAGGCCCGGCATGAGGGCATCGACCGCGACGCGATTCGCAAGATGTCGCCGGAAGACCACCGCAAGTTCCGCGACGGCATGCGCGAGCAGCGGCAGAAGGAGTTCGACGCGGTGAAATCCGCCACGGACGAACTGCTGAAAACCCTCGACGACAAGCAGAAGGCGGTCGCGAAGGAAATCCTGCCCGGTCTCGCTTTCGGCCCCGGCATGCGCGGCGCCGGCATGGGGCCGCGGCATCGTCACTTCGATCGCTAAGGGCTGCGAACAGCAAAGCGCGGGCGATTCTCATCGCCCGCGCTTTTACATTTGTGCGCCGACGGCCGCGACGCAGACGTGTCAGGCCGCGCGCAGCCTGTGCTTGCCTTCGAATTGGGGCGCGACTTCCTTCATGAAGCGGTCCATCTCTTCCTTCACCTGCTTGTGCGGCTTCATGCCGACATTGAAGTAGAGGATGACCTCGTCGAAGCCGGCGGCTTCCACCTTCTTCAGGATCTCAGTGATGCGCGCGGAGTTGCCGATCAGTACGGAGTTCTCTGTGAGGTCTTCCGGCTTCACCTTGTGCAGGCGCTCCACCATGTCGATGAAATAGCGGTAGCTGGGCGGCGCGGTCTTGGGGTCGCCCGGGAAGGAGGGGATCACGCATTCCTTGTAGTAGCGGATCTGGCGGGCGCGCTGCGCCTTCTCGCTCGCATCGTCGTCGGCGAAATGCGTGAAGTAGCTGCACATCAGGCGATGCGGCTTGGTGCCGTATTTGGCGCAACTCTCGTGATAGAGGTCGGCCACCTGCTTCAGGCCGCCAAAACTCATGGCGGCGGCGAAGGGCGCGACGATCAGGCCGCAATTCAGCCGCGCGGCGAGTTCGATCGAGGGCTTGGAGAAAGATGCGACATACATCGGCATCGGGTGCTGCAACGGCTGCGGCGTGATGCGCACGTCCTCGAAGTGAAAATGCTGGCCCTTGTGGTCGATGCGCTTGCCGCCGGAATTCCACAGGTTGCGCAGAACCTCCATGCCCTCGTCGAAGATCGACTGGTTGTTGTCGAACGACACGCCGAAGGGGATGTATTCGCGGCGGTCATAGCCGCGGCCGGCGGCGAAATCGACGCGGCCACCCGACAGAAGATCGAGCGTTGCCCATTGCTCGGCGACGCGGATCGGATTGTGCAGCGGCAGCACGGTGACGGCCGGCGCGAGGCGGATGTGCTTGGTCTTCGCGGCGATATAGGCCAGCACCATTTCGGGCGAGGAATTCACGCCGAGCGAGTTGAAGTGATGCTCGCCGATCCATGCCGAATGCATGCCGAGCTGGTCGGCATAAAGGGCTTCGGCGGTGAGGTCCTGCACGAACGTGTTGGCGTCGCGGGTGTTGCCCTCGTAGTGATTGTCGGACAGCGTGAAATATCCGAATTCCATGTGCTCCTCCTTGGTTGCCTCATCCTTCGAGACGCCCTCGCTGCGCTCGGGCTCCTCAGGATGACGCTATTTCTTTGCGGCCTCGCCCTGAGGAGCGCGAACGTCAGTTCGCGCGTCTCGAAGGGTGAGGACATTCACCAGCCCGCGACTGGGACCACCCAGTCCACGCCTTCGCCGAGGCCCACCGTATATTGTCCGTCCTGGTAGAGCAGCGGCGTGACGCGGCCGGCCACCAGCACATCCGACACCTTCCCGACGATGATGCTGTGGGTGCCATAGCTCGACATGGCGTCGGCCTCGCAGAAGATATTGGCCTGCGCCTCGCGCAGGAAGGGCACGCCGGCATCGTCCGCGGACCAGGCGCCTTCAGCAAAACGCAGTTCCTGCGGCACGCCGCCGCTGAAAGCGCCGGCGATGCCGGTCTGTTCGGCCAGCAGGATGTTGACGCAAAAGCGGACCGACCGGATGAGCGGCTCGTGCAGGCTGGCGGAACGGTTGATGCAGATGAGCAGGGCCGGCGGATCGGCGCAGACCGAGGTAACGGCGGTCGCGGTCATGCCGTAGCGGCTGTCGCCATGCGCGGTGGTGATGACGGTGACCGCGCTGGTCAGCCGGCGCATCGCCTTGCGGAATTCCGCCTTGCACAGATCCTGCGCCATGCTGGCCGCTCCTCGTTTCCGGGCCGTGTTCCTTATCGTTGCCGGGCATGATACTTGTAAATACAACTGTTGTAAATGTACTCGTACGCGCTGGCGGCGCGGCGTGAGGCCGGTCCGGTTGCGGCTCAACAAAATCGCAGGGGGCGCCTTCGCGTTGACAGACAAGGGCTTTCGGCGACAATGCCCGCCATTGCCAGGAGCTGAGTCTGCCGCCCGTGACCCCCCGCAAAATCTACGACCTGACCGACCGGCTGCCCTTCCTGATCAACCGCGTGGGCGCCGCGATGGTGGATTTCGCCTCGCCCGGCCTCAAGCATTTTCACCTGACGATTCCGCTCTGGCGCATGCTGGCGGTGCTGGCGCATCGCGGCGAGATGCGTCAGGTCGATCTGGCGGACGCCACCAGCCTTGATCCACCCACGGTGTCGCGGCTGATCACCGGCGCGGCGAAGAAAGGCTTTGTCACCCGCACGCGCTCGAACACCAACAACCGCGAGGTGACGGTGCGTTTGACAAGAAAGGGACTGGGCGTGGTCGAGGACCTGGTTCCGAAAATGCTGGCCGACGAAGAGGCCGCGTTCGGCAATCTGCCGGCCAAGGACATCGCACTGGTGAAGACGGTGCTGCGGCGGATGTACCAGAACATCGCCGAGCATCGCGGGCATGCGGCGGCGGACGTGCCAGGCGGGCCGCGGCGCCCGCGCAAGCGCTAGCCCGACTGAGGGCTCAGCGGTCAGGCTGAGCGCTGCTGACCCTTACGGTTGAAGAACTGCACCGCGGGCTCATGCCGTTCGACGGCAGCGCGGATGGGGAAAGTCCCGAGATTGCGGGGCCTGGCGATTTTGGGGTTCGGCTTGCGCGAATAAGACGATATTGCCCGGATTTGAGCTTGTGATCATGGTCTCATTCCGCCGGCCGGATTGAGTTAAATTCAAATGATCCCGGGCCGCGCAAGGGCTTCTTGATCTATCGCAAGGAGGCTGCCCGCACCGATTGCCAGACTTTATCTTTGATAAAGGAGGCGGGGTCATGAAGGCGCGCGATGTGATGACGCAGCCGGTTGTGTCGGTCGAGACCGACGCCCCGATCAGCCACGCCATTCGCCTGATGCTGCAAAAGAAGATCAGCGGATTGCCGGTGGTCGATGCCGAGGGCCGTCTGGCCGGCATGGTGACCGAAGGCGATTTCCTGCGCCGCGCCGAAGCCGGCACGCAATTCACCCAGCCGCGCTGGATCGAGTTCCTGATGGGCCCCGGCCTACTGGCCGATCAATACGTCAAGGCGCATGGCCGCAAGGTGTCGGAGGTAATGACCGGCGATGTGAAGACGGCGACCGAAGACACGCCGCTCGACGACATCGTGGCCCTGATGGAGCGTCACCACATCAAACGCATTCCGGTCCTGCGCGGCGACAGGCTGGCCGGGATCGTGACCCGCGCCAATCTGCTGCGCGCCCTCGCAAGCCTGACGCACGAGATGGCGCCGGCCTCCACCGACGATGCGACGATCCGCGAAAAGATTTTCGCCGACCTGAAGGCCGAAAAATGGGCGCCGGTGACCAGCGTCGACGTGATCGTGCGCGAGGGCGTCGTGACCCTGAGCGGCTGCGTGCTGGACGAGCGCCAGCGCGCGGCGCTGAAGGTACTGGCGGAAAACGTGCCGGGCGTGAAGAAGGTCCGCGATCATCTGGTCTGGATCGAGCCGGTCTCGGGCATGGCGCTGGAATCCGACGAAATGCGGGCCGGCGGCGCCACGCCGTGACGCTTGTGACGCCGGTCAAGGCCATGATCGCGCGCTGAGGCGATAAATCTGTCCGCCGTGAGGAACGGCGTTTAACGAGTGGAGGTCGTCATGAATCTGAAATCCCTCATTCCCGTTGGCCGCAGCGGCAATGTTGCGCGACAGGATTTTCATCCTTTTGCCAATCTGCACCGGGAGCTTGACCGCATGCTCGAGGAATTCGGGCGGGGCTTGCCCTCCTTCGGCGCTCGCGACCTGATGCCGGCGACCGACGTGGTGGAATCCGACAAGGAGATCGAGATCACGGCCGAACTGCCGGGCCTGGAGGAGAAGGATGTTCAGATCAACCTGTCCGACAATATCCTGACCATCCGCGGCGAGAAGAAAGCCGAGAAGGAAGAGAAGGACAAGAATTACCGTCTGATCGAGCGCAGCTACGGCTCATTCTCGCGCACGCTGGAAGTGCCGAGCGGCGTCGACGCCAATGCGATCAAGGCCACGATCGCCAATGGCGTGCTGAAGGTGACGGTGCCGAAGCCGGCGCCCGCGCAGGCCAAAAAGATCGAGGTCAAGTCGGCGAAATAGCCGGACCGTTTTCCGATGCGATAGGGCGCCCCGCGGCGGCGGTCGTGGGGCGATTTCGTGCGCAGACGTAGTGCTGCAGGCGGTATCGATGGTGATATGATTGACTATGGCGAGCTTCCGGGGATGCCCCGATGACCAAGCGTGAGATCCTTCGCCGTGCCGCGCTGTTGTTTGCGCTGCTCACGGCGGTGGTCACGGCGTGGTACATCCTTTTTGTTCCCTACACGTTGCGAATTGCAGTCGCACCCGCTGGCAGCGAGCCTGCGCAATTTCTCGCCGCCCTTGCGCACGCCTTAAACCGCGAAAAAGCGTCCGTCCGATTGATCGTACAGGCCTATGCCGACAACCGGCAGACAGCAGCAGCGCTCGATGCCGGGAAGGTCGACCTGGCGGTCGTGCGATCCGATCTGACCTTGCCGACCTCGGGCCACGGCGTTGCCATCCTGCACCAGTTGATCGTGGTTCTGGCTGCGCATCCGGATGCGGGGATCTCGCGTTTTTCAGACATGCGGGGGCGAAAGATCGGTGTGCTGGGGCAAGGACTGGGAAACAGGAACTTGCTCGAACGATTGGCGGAATTTTATGGATTGCTCTCCGAGGCAATCGAGATCGTGCCATTGGGCTCGCCCGACGCCGTCAGCAAGGCCGCAGCGAATAATGAGATCGACGCTCTATTCGTGGCAGGGCCACGAGGCGGGCGCGGCATCAACCAGGCGATCAAGGCATTTCATGACGCTGTGGGGACTCCGCCGGTTCTTGTTCCTATTCACGACGCCGCTGCGCTGGTACGGCGAAACCCGATCTTCACCGGTACGGAAGTGGCGCCGGGGGAGATCCGCACCACCCCGGCTTTGCCAGCCGAGGCGATAGCCACCGTGACTTTTCCGGCGCTGATCATGGCGCATCGCAGCCTTTCCTCGGGCGCGGTCTATGAATTCACGAAGCAGTTGTTCACACTGCGTCAGGCCTTGGCGGGCGAATATCAGGCCGCCGCCCGTATCGAGGCTTTGTCGACGGAGCGCGACTCCTCATTTTATGTCCACCCAGGTGCGGTTACTTATTATGACGCGAGCGAGACGGGATTCCTTGAACAATATAGCGATTATCTGTGGCTGATGTTGTTCGGCTTCGGCGGGGTGGTTTCGCTTGCAACATGGCTTTTCAGCATGGCCTTTCCCCGGCGGCGCGAACTCGTGCGCAGCGAGCATGCGGAGTTGCTCTCGTTGATGGATGCCGCGCGCGTGGCGCCGACGCCGGCAGATATCGACATGATCGAGCGGCGGATCGATCAGCTTGTGGCGCAGACGTCGCGACTGATTTTCGAGGGCGGGATAGATTCCGACCAGCAGCCGGCTTTCGAGCTTCTGCTCACGCGCATCGGCGCGATTCTGGACAAGCGGCGCAGCGAACTGGGCTGATCCGCTCTATTGGATCTAAAGGAGGCTCTCCATGCTCGAATATCGCGTTTCTGCGCATCGCATGGATACTCACGGGAGTCTGGCGCGCTGCAAGGGTGCCGAAATCGTTCTCGATACCGACGTTGCCGGCCGCACCGACGCCTTCAACCCAGCGGAATTGTTCCTGGCTGCGATTGCGGCCTGCATGATCAAGGGCATCGAGCGGGCCATACCGATGCTGAAATTCAATCTGCGCGGCGTGGAGGTGCGGCTGCATGGTGTCCGGCAGGACAGTCCGCCGAAGATGGTTTCGGTCGACTATGAAATTATCGTCGACACAGACGAGGACGACCGCAGACTCGATCTGCTGCACACGAATGTGCGAAAGTATGGCACCATTTCAAATACGGTCGCTGCCGCCACGCGCCTGGAGGGCGCGATCCTTCGGAAGCCTTGAAGGGCGGCTTGCTTCAGATATCAGCCGGTGAGCCGACATCAATGGTGCATGAACATCTCGACGACCACGGACATGCCCGCGCCGCCGCGCCGGACCATGGCGGTGCCTTCAAATGGGCTGTGGCTCTCAACCTCGGCTATGTGCTGATTGAAGGTGCGGCGGGGTTCCTGACGGGCTCGCTGGCCTTGCTGGCCGACGCGGCGCACAATCTGACCGACGTGTTCGGTCTTCTTGTCGCATGGGGCGCCATCGGCCTCAGCCGGCTGAAGCCAAACGAGCGGCACACTTACGGATTCGGCCGCGCCACCATTTTGGCGGCGCTCGCGAACGGTATCATACTCCTGATCGGTGTCGGTGCGCTGGTCCGGGAGGCCATCGAACGCATCGGTGTCCCGGAGAATGTTTCAGCGACGACGGTGATGTGGGTGGCCGGTGCCGGCATTGTGGTCAACACAGCCAGCGCCCTGCTGTTTCTCAAGGACCGCGCCAATGACCTGAATATTCGTGGCGCCTTCCTGCACATGGCGGCCGATGCGGCAGTGTCGGTGGCCGTCGTTTTATCGGCGGCGCTCATGCTGGCAACCGGCTGGACGGTCGTCGATCCGATCGCCGCCATTCTGGTGAGTGCGGTGATCGCCTGGTCGGCCTTCGGCCTGTTCAAGTCGGCGCTGCACCTGACCATGGAAGGCGTGCCCGACAATGTCAGCCGGCCCGCGGTCGAGAAATGGTTGCGCGCGTTGCCCGGGGTCACCGATCTGCACGACCTCCACATCTGGGCCATCAGCACGACAATGACGGCGCTGACGGTTCACCTCGTGATCCCGGAGGGAGAGCGGGGTGACGCGTTTCTTCGGCGGGTTGCCGAGGGCCTGGAGAGCCGGTTCGGCATCACGCACGTCACGATGCAGATCGAGTGCGACGCTGGCGCGAATTGTGTTCTTGCGGACGCCACGTACCCCTAATGCGATTGCACCGGCCGGTTTCTCCGCGCGATCAGTTCGTCCACCGAAATCTTGCCCGCGCCCTGCGCCATCAGCATCAGGAAGATCGCGGCCCAGGAGCCGTGCGTCGGCCAGGCGTCGGGATAGACGAAAATCTCGATCACCAACGTCATGATCAGCAGCGCCAGCGCCGAGAAACGCGTGGCGAGGCCGATCACGAGCAGGACCGGAAAGAAATGCTCGGCAAAGGTCGCAAGATAAGCCGCGATCACAGGGTCGATCACCGGCAGCTTGTATTCGTTGCGGAACAGCTCGATTGCACTGTCCGACACATGCCAGCCGTCCAGCTTGGTCTGGCCGGAGCGCCAGAACACGGCGGCGATCGAAATGCGTCCGACCAGCGCCACGAACCAGTAGGGGATGCACGCCATCGCGGCATTGGCGCGGACAATCAGCCCGGCGAGGCCGGTCTGCGAATGCGAGGCAACAGTCATGCCGGTCATGATACAGGGTCCTTCTGGTCGGAAAGGGTGAAGCTTGTCGTCGCGCCGGAGCCGATCAGTCCGGCGAGATTGGCGGCGAGATCGAAATCGGATGCCTCGTCGAGCGCCGCGCCGGCGGCGCTGGCGAGCGCTTCTCCCCGGGCCAGCGCCAGCAGGAAGGCGGCGCCGCCGGGCGGCAATTGCCGCACCAGCACGTCGAAACCGGGACGCGACACCAGAGCGTCTTCCGCCCGATTCTCGTCCACCGGGCCGAGCGCCATGTCGCCCGCATTCATCGCCCAGATGGTGACGACCGGGTGGCGGGAGCGCACGATCTGCAGCGAGGGATGCAGCGTGACGCGCAGGTTTCCGATCTGTGCCGGATCGAGCGCGCCGAAATCCTGCGGCGAGAGCGGCTCCGCGTCGGCCGCATGATAGGCGCGGGTGCGCGCGGCTTCCAGGCGCGCGACGTCGGGCAGATAGGGCAGTTCCGCCGCGGGTTCGAAGGTAGCGATGAAATCGGGGAAATCCTCGCCATAGGCGCTGAGGATTTTCGAGCGCGGCGGATGCGCGGCGACGAAGAGCCGCGCCATGGCGAAAAAGAAATCCGCGCCGACGATTTTTTCGGTCGCGGGAAAACGCGTGCGCAACGCATTGACCAGGCCGACAATGACATTGTTGCGGTAGACGGCAAAACGTTTCACCGGCGGATTCGCATTGTGCGCGGTGAGCGCGTCCGGCACCGCCTTGTGGGCGTCGAGCAGGGCCGCGGCAAAATCGTTCTGGAGCGGAGCGAACATGTCAGGCCGCCCTTTGCCGCGCGGCGCGGTCGAGAATGGCTTTCGCGGCGCGCGCTTCGGCGGCCAGCACCGGCCAGGCGGGCACGTCGTTGTCCCATTCGATCAAGGTCGGCAGCGGGCCGGTGGCTGAGATCACGCGCTCATACAGCGCCCAGACCGGATCGGCGACCGGCGCGCCGTGGGAATCGATCAGGAGCGGCGCGCCCGTGTCGTCGGTCTGTTCGTCGTGGCCGCCGAGATGGATTTCCCTCACGCGATCGAGCGGAAAGGACGACAGGTAAGCCTCGGCGCTGGTGCCGTGATTTTTGGCCTGCACGAACACGTTGTTGACGTCGAGCAGCAGGCCGCAGCCGGTGCGGCGGGAAATCTCGGCCAGGAATTCGGATTCCGGAATCGTGCTTTCCGTGAATTGCAGATAGGTGGACGGATTTTCCAGCAGCATCTCCCTATTAAGTGCGTGCTGCACCTGGTCGACATGCCCGACGATGCGACCCAGCGTCTCGTCGGTGTAAGGCAGCGGCAGCAGGTCGTTGAGATAGACCTCGCCATGCGAGGACCAGGCGAGATGTTCGGAAAAGCTGGCGGGATCGTAGCGGTCGCACAGACGTTTCAGGCGCGCCAGGTGGTCCCGGTCGAGCGGCGCCATGGAGCCGATCGACAGCCCGACGCCATGCACCGAGAGGGCGTAGCGCTCGCACAGGGCGCGCAGTTGCGCATGCGGCGCGCCGCCGTCGCCCATGTAGTTCTCGGCATGAATCTCGACAAAGCCGATGGGCTGATCGCCGCCGACGATGTCGGCGAAGTGTTCGGATTTGAATCCGACGCCGGCGGTGCGGGGGAGGGTGCTGTGCTGCTGCATTGTGATGTGTCCGCTCAACCTGCCGTTCGGTTATCCCTCCCCCTGTAAGGGGGAGGGTGGCGAGCGGCGAAAGCCGCGAGCCGGGTGGGGGCCGCTTCTTTTTTGCCGGTGACCCCACCCCGACGCTCGCTGTCGCTCGCGTCGACCCTCCCCTTTCAGGGGAGGGATAAAAAGTTTCAGCTCTTGATCACCGAGAGCGAGCCCGTGCCCTTCGGGGTCTTCATCGACACGCAGGTGCCCTTGGCGACGTATTTCCAGGCATTGCCCTGGTAATCGACCTTGGAGGTGCCGGCGCAGGTGGTGCCGGGGCCGGCGGCGCAATCGTTCTTGCCGGCGAGCGACACGCCGTAGCACTTTTCCATGTTGGCCTTGTCCTGCGCGAGGGCCGGGGTGGCGGTGACGGCGAGGGCGGCGGCGAAGGAGCCGGCAAGGGCGGCGGCGGTGATCTTGGCGTTCATGAATGTCTCCCAGTCGATGGTCACAATGACATCGCGCGGCCTCGGCCGGCGTGCAGGCCGGATGATCCGGCCTTACTGGGTCTTTCGGGGGGGCGGCGCGGTGTGTTACGCGCTCACGTCCATGTGATCGGGCGGATTCGGGTGTAACAACGGACCCCTCCGTCGCGAACTGGGATAAGGACAGCGCGTGAAAGAGCGCGAAGACGAATGGGCCGCCCTGATGCGGGCGGCCAATGCCGGCGACCGGGCGGCCTATGACGCCTGCCTGCGCGACATCGCGCGGGTGCTACGGCCGACGGTGCGGCGCGGGCTCGCCCGCACCGGCGGGAGCGCCGCCGATACGGAGGATGTGGTGCAGGACATTCTGATCGCCGTGCATCTGAAGCGGCAGACCTGGGATCCGGATCGCCCGATCGGGCCGTGGATCTACGGGATTGCGCGCTACAAGATGATCGACGCCCTGCGCCGGCGCGGCAACCGCATAGAACTGCCGGTAGAGGATTTTGCTGACGTGCTGGCGGCCGAGGATGGCCCGGAGCCCGGCCGCGACAGCGATGTCAGCCGTTCGCTACAGACCCTGCCGCAGGGCCAGCGCGACGTGGTGCAAAGCATCGCGGTCGACGGCGAGTCGATTGCGACCACGGCCGCCAGGCTCAAGATGACGGAGGGCGCAGTGCGGGTGGCGCTGCATCGCGGCCTGAGCGCGCTCGCCAAGCGCCATGGACGCGACGCATGAGAACCGACGAACTCATCCGCGCTCTGGCCGCGGACCAGCAATCGGCCGGACCGTCGCCCGGCCGCGCCCTGACATTGGCTGGGGCCTGCGGCTTCGCGGTGTCAGCTTTGGCGTTTGCGATCTGGGTGGGACTGCGCCCCAATCTCGGCAGCGCGATGATGTCGCTGCCCTTCATGCTCAAGCCGCTGGAAATGGGACTGCTGGTCGCAGCCTCGGCGGCGATCGTGCTGCGGCTGGCCAAGCCCGGCCTGTCGGCGCGCGCGGTGGCGCTGGTCGCGGCGCTCGCACCCGCGATCATGATCGCCGCGCTCGCGGTTGAACTCATGACCGTGCCGCGCGGCGAATGGATGACCCGGCTCGCCGGCGCGCACTGGTATATCTGCGTGATCAACATGGTGTTGCTGGCCTTGCCGATGCTGGCCGCGATCCTGTTCGGATTGCGCTATGGCGCGCCGACGCGGCCGGCGCTCGCCGGCGCGGCGGCCGGCCTGTTGTCGGGCGCGCTCTCGGCGACGCTCTATATCTCGCATTGTCCGGACGACTCGCCGATTTTCGTCGCGGCCTGGTTCACGCTCGCCATCGTCATTGCGACCGGCCTCGGCGCCTTGGCCGGCAGTCGCGTCCTGCGCTGGTAGCGCGCCCCGGGACGGCATGATAATGCGTCCGGGCCTTGCCTCCGGATCACAGCATGCCGCGCTCCTGCCTGCCGCCAGATCGTTTTTCCGACACCGTGTCGTCATGACCGAAATCCCCGCAGCCAGTCCCGCCGCGGGTTCGCCGGCGGATACGCCGCGCGCGCGCGGCCCGCTGGTCTGGATGAACATGGACCAGACCGAGCTCGACGACGCCTACGACCAGATCAAATATGCGCCGAACATGCTGCAGATCGTGCAGCGCTACGCCAGCAATTCCGCGGCCGTGCGCGCGCGCCTCGGCGCGCCGCAGCGCTTGTCCTATGGCGCGAGGACGATCGAGGGCCTGGATCTGTATGCGGCGAAGAACCCGGACGCACCGGTCCATGTCTTCCTGCATGGCGGGGCGTGGCGGCGGGGGTTTGCGAAGGATTATGCCTATGCGGCGGAGAATTTCGTCGCGGCCGGCGCGCATTATCTCGTGGCGGATTTCAACAATGTGATCGAGACCGGCGGCGACCTGATGGCGATGGCGAAGCAATGCCGCGACGCGCTCGCCTGGACCTTCCGCAATGCCGCGCGCTTCGGCGGCGATGCCAATCGCATCTATCTGTCCGCGCATTCCTCCGGCGCGCATCTCGGCGGCGTGGTGATGGTGACCGACTGGGAACAGGATTACGGCCTGCCGAAAGACGTCATCAAGGGCGCGGTGCTGGTCTCCGGCATGTATGACCTGAAGCCGGTGCGGCTGTCGGCGCGCTCATCCTATGTGACATTCACCGACGACGTGGAGAACGCGCTGTCGTCGCAGCGCCATCTCGACAAGCTGGATGCACCATTGGTGGTGGCTCACGGCACGCTCGAGACGCCGGAATTCCAGCGTCAGGCGCGCGAGTTTGCCGAAGCGGTGGCGGCGGCCGGCAAGGCGGTCGAACTGCTGGTCGGCGAGGGCTATAATCATTTCGAGATCGCCGAGACGCTGGCGAACCCCTATGGCCTGCTCGGCCGCGCGGCCTTGGTGCAGATGGGACTAACGCCGGCCCAAGGCCGGTCTCACACCAGCGCCACTGCCACGATCGCCGCCGACACCATGAGATAGCCGGCCGTCATTTCCGCCGATTCCATCTGGTCTGCGAGGCCGACCAGCCAGAGCACGGCGGCCAGCCCGATGATGCCGAATTTCACGGGACCCGATTTCAGATAACGCATGAGACGCTCCTGATCCGTCGCTACGATTGCCGGCCCGCCCCGGCGAGAATGCGCGGCCGCTCCCTTTCGTTCCCTCTGATTTTTAAAGCAAGTCTTATGCAAGGCGCGGCCTTTGCAAGGCCCGGCCCGTCAGACTTTTGGCGAACCCGCCGTGACCCCTCCTGTCCGCAAGGCCATGTCCGCGGCAGACGTTACCGGGGCGTTAGCGCGGCATCAGCGGCCAGAACAGCGCGATCAGCGGCACGCCCACGATCACCACATAGACCGAGAGCGGCAGGCCCAGCCGCCAGTAATCGGTGAAGCGGTAGCCGCCCGCGCCCATGACCAGGGTGTTGGACTGATGCCCGATGGGAGTGAGGAAATCGCAGGCCGCCCCGATCGCCACCGCCATCAGGAACGGGTCGGGGTTGAGATTGAGGCTTTGCGCAAAGCTGCCGGCGATCGGTCCCATCACCAGCACGGTCGCCGCGTTGTTGAGGAAGGGCGTCACCGCCATCGCCGCCACCATGATCAGGGTGAGCGTGCCGAGCGGGGGCAGGGTGCCCGCGGCCTGCGACAGCCAGCCCGCGATCAGTTCGGTGCCGCCGGTGGTGCGCAAGGCGTCGGAGACCGGGATCAGCGCGCCGAGCATGACCAGGATCGGCCATTCGATGGCGTCATAGGATTCGCGCAGCGAGAGCGAGCGGATCAGCATCACGATCACGGCGGCGCCGAAAAACGCGATCGCGATCGGCAGCAGGTTGAACGCCACCAGCCCCATGGCGGCGGCGAGCACCAGGATCGGGAGCCAGCGGTTGCGGCCGCGGCCCAGTCCCATGCCGCGTTCGGCCAGCGGCAGCACGCGCAATTCGCCGAGCGTCTCCGGCATCCGCGACAGGTCGCCCTGCAGCACGATCACGTCGCCGGGCTGAAACCGCACCTGGCGCAGCTGATGCGAAATGCGCTGGCCGCTGCGGCTCACCGCCAGCAGATTGACCTGGTAGTGATCGTAGAGCCGCAATTGCTGCGGCGAGTAATCGACCAGCAGCGAGTCGGGCGTGACGATCGCTTCCATCACGCCGATCTCGTCGCTCGGCGAATCCACTTCCTTCGCGGCTTCGTCGCGCACCAGCTTGAGCTTGGCGGCGGCGACGATCTTCTCCAGCGCGGCGGGCTCGCCCTGCAGGATGAAGATGTCACCCTCGCGCAGCTTGATGCTGCCGGACGGCGCCGAATTGCGCTGGCGGCGGCGCAAGAGCGCGATCACCTCGACGTCGCCTTCGCCCAGCGTCTCCAGATCCTTGACGGTCTTGCCGGCGAAGTCGGAGCCGTCCGGAATGCTGACCTCGGTGGTGTAGCCCTCCATGGTGAAGGCGGCGTCCATCGAAGCCGCGCCCTTGCGCGCCGGCAACAACCGCCAGCCGAATGCGAGAAAGGCGACGCCGCCGATCGCCAGCAGCGCGCCGACCGGGGTGAAGTCGAACATGCGAAAGGGCTCGCCGAGAATTTCCGCGCGCACGCGCGACACCAGGATGTTGGGCGAGGTGCCGACCAGCGTGACGATGCCGCCGAGCAGCGAGCCGAAGGCCATCGGCATCAGCATGGCGGAGGGCGGGGTGCCGGTCTTGCGCGCCAGCTGGAAGGCGACCGGCATCATCATGGCGAGCGCGCCGATATTCTTCACGAAGCCGGACAAAGCGGCGACCACGGCGGTGAGCACGAAGATCTGGATGGTGGGTGTGGTGAGGTACGGCGCGAGCGGGCGCAGCACGGTCTCGATCGCGCCCGAGCGCGCGACCGCCGCGCTCACCACCAGTGCGCTCGCGACAATGAAGATGATGTCGTCGGAAAAGCCGCTGAATGCCTTGTCGTATGGAACGATGCCGGTGAGCACCGCCGCCAGCAGCGCCAGCATGGCCACGAGGTCGTAGCGCAGCTTGCCCCAGACGAAGAGCGCCATCATCGCGGCGAGGATGGCGAAGGCGAGAATCTGCGGGGTCGTCATGCGGGGTCCGGTGCGGCGGGCGGAAGCAAACGCGCAAGCGCGGTCCGGGTTCCCGTCCGGGCGTCAGGCCGCCAAAGAAAAGGCCGCCCGCGAGGGGCGGCCTCTCTGTCATTCGGTGTAGAAATCAGTAGCCGCGATAGGGCTTGCACTGGCCGTCCTGCCAGGACCAGCCGGGCCCGCAATCGGGGCTTCGTCTATAACCCCGGTTCCGGTAGCGGGGCGGCGGGGCATAGCCCGGACCCGGTCCGTAATAGGGTGGAGGAGCGTAGCGCGGGCCGCCGCAGGGCGCGCACCAGCAGCGGCCGCCCCGGCAGACGCGTTGGCTGCCGCGGCTGCAATAGAACTCATCGTAGCCGCAGGCCACCTTGCTGATCAGGGCTTCGGAGGCGAGGGCAGTGGAAAGACCAGTGCCGCGGATCGGAGCGGCGTCGGCAGTATAGGCGAGGCTGAGCAACAAGCCCAAGGCGAGGATGATTCGGCGCATGTGAAACTCCCTAATTTCGCAAGAATGACGTGGAACACATGAATGAGGCCACAACGAATTGCGTCAATCCTGTGTTTCGCCACGGGGGCGGGTGTTGTGAAACGCCGTCCCGGTTCGAGAGACAAAGAGGCCGCCAACTGAGGCGGCCTATGGCGCGTGGCGGGGGCGTGACAACTTCGACGGGGGCGGCGGTTCGTCGATATTGGGTGTGGCCGCCTTCGTTGTGCCGATCCGGTTGCAGTTCGGGCACATGAAGAAATGCGAGACGATCCTGGGGGCCGTTTTATCGAGTTCGGACCGATACCAGCGCATATCCAAGTGGCAATTCGGGCAACCTGGGGATTCTAGCCCATCCAAAGATCGCTTGAGGTGTTCGACCATGACGCGCGCCCCTGCAAATGCATCATACCCCTTGGTTTCACGCCCCCAAATGGAATTAGGACACTCTTCATTCTGACTTAGGACACCGGGGTCAAACCCGGACAGCACCCCGGACCGCATAAGAACATATTGCGAACAGAGAACAAATAGTGTACATTGTTTTTAGAGGCCGGAATCACCGGCCGGGGCTGTGCAGCGCCGAAGAGGCGTGTTGTCCGCCCTCCG
>JALHOD010000021.1 GCA_022843165.1 Pseudorhodoplanes sp. | reverse complement strand
CAAGGGCCCCGAAATGCCTGCTTGGTCGTCTCTTTTAGCCTTTTGGTTGACCGTGGAACCGTTCAGCCCAGTTCCACCACCACCCCGTCCCGCAAGGTCACCCGCCGGTCCATGCGGGCGGCGAGTTCGAGATTGTGGGTGGCGATGATCGCGGCAAGGCCCGACGCCTTCACAAGCTGCATCAGCGTATCGAAGACATGATCGGCGGTGTGCGGATCGAGATTGCCGGTGGGCTCGTCGGCGAGCAGGATGCGCGGCGCATTCGCCACCGCGCGCGCGATCGCCACCCGCTGCTGTTCGCCGCCAGAGAGTTCGGCGGGCCGGTGCGTCAGGCGCGCCTTCAGTCCCAGATAGCTGAGTAATTCGGCGGAGCGCTTTCTGGCTTCCGCCTTGCTCAGGCCCCGCACCATCTGCGGCAGCATCACGTTCTCCAGCGCGGAAAATTCCGGGAGCAGATGATGGGCCTGATAGACGAAGCCGATATCGGTGCGGCGGATCTGCGTGCGCTCGGCGTCGCTCATGCCGGAGGTTCCGATGCCGTCGATATAGACCTCGCCGGCATCGGGATGTTCGAGCAGGCCGGCGATATGCAGAAAGGTCGACTTGCCCGCGCCGGAGGGCGCGATCAGCGCCACGGACTGGCCGAGCCAGCAGCCCATCTCCGCGCCGCGCAGGATTTCAAGCGTCTCGTCGCCTTGGTGATAACGCCGCTCCACAGCCTCGAGATACAGAACCGGCGGCACATTCGGATCAGCCATTGCGCATCCTCACTCGTACCGCAGGGCTTCGACGGGATCGAGCCTCGCGGCACGCCAGGACGGATACAGGGTTGCGGCAAAGGACAGGACCAGTGCCATCAGCACCACGGCCGTGGTTTCGCCGACCGACATCTCCGCCGGCAGACGCGACAGGAAATACAGTTCGGGCGAGAACAATTCGGTGGCGGTGAGCCATGACACGAATTGCCGGATGCTTTCGATGTTGAGACAGACCACGGTGCCCACCAGCACGCCGAGCAGCGTCCCGACCACACCGATCGAGGCGCCGGTGACGAAGAACACACGCATGATGGCGCCCTGTGTCGCGCCCATGGTGCGCAGGACCGCGATGTCGCGGCCCTTGTCCTTCACCAACATGATCAGGCCGGACACGATGTTGAGCGCCGCCACCAGCACGATGAGCGTGAGAATGAGAAACATCACATTGCGCTCGACCTGCAACGCATTGAAGAAGGTGGCGTTGCGCTGCCGCCAGTCGACCATGAAGATCGGCCGCTGCGCGGCATCGGCGATCGGCTTGCGGAAGGCCTGCACGTTGTCGGCATTGTCAATATAGACCTCGATCGCCGTGACGTCGCCTGCGCGATTGAAATAGGCCTGCGCCTCCGGCAGCGGCATGAACACAAAGGCGGAGTCGTATTCCGACATGCCGATCTCGAACACGGCAGCGATCTTGTAGGCCTTGATGCGCGGCGTGGTGCCCATCGGCGTGACCGCGCCGCGCGGAGACACCAGCGTGATGTTGTCACCCGCACGCAGCGAGAGCTGGTCGGCGAGACGCCGCCCGATCAGAAGCCCCTGCCCGTCGTCAAAACCTTCGAGCGTGCCCTGCTTGATGTTCTTTGCAATCGACGGCAGCTTTTCCAGATCGGCCGCGCGAATGCCGCGCACCAGAACGCCGCTCGCCTGGGTACCGGACGCCAGCGCCTGGCCTTCGACGATCGGCGCCGCCAGCCGCACGCCGGCCACGCCGGAAATGCGCTTGGCCACCGCGTCCCAGTCGGTGAGCGGGGATTCCAGCGGCTGCACCAGAACATGGCCGTTGATGCCGAGGATCTTTCCGAGCAGTTCCTTGCGGAAGCCGTTCATCACCGCCATGACGATGATCAGAGTCGCAACGCCGAGCATGATTCCGAGAAACGAGAACCCGGCGATGATCGAAATGAATCCTTCCTTGCGCCGCGCCCGCAGGTAGCGCAGCGACAACATCCATTCGAACGGTGCAAAAGGTCTGGTACCGGTGGGCTCGTTCATCAATTCTCCCCAGCCCCCCGATTTCACCCGATTCTGGCACTTTCAAGCCACCGCCGGATACCCGTGCCGGGCCGAAGCACACATATTTCGTGACGCGGGAGCCGGAAAGCGCCCCGCGTGCGACAATCAGGACAGGCGCGCGATCGCATCCTCGGGCGCGAGCATTTCGCGGCTGCCGTCGGCGCGCTTTTTCAGTTCGACCTGCCCGTTGGCCAGTCCCTTCGGGCCGATCAGGATCTGCCAGGGCACGCCGATCAGATCGGCGGTGGCGAATTTGGAGCCCGGCCGCTCGTCGAGATCGTGATAAAGCACGTCGATCCCTTTCCCGCGCAGCGCAGTGTAGATTTTTTCCGAGGCTTGGTCGGTCGCGCCGTCGCCCTGCTTGAGGTTGAGGATCGCGACATGGAACGGCGCCACGCTGTCCGGCCATTTGATGCCGGCCTCGTCATGGTGGGCCTCGATGATCGCGGCCACCAGCCGCGACGGCCCGATACCGTAGGAGCCCATGTGAACGGGCTTCTCCACGCCGTCCGGCCCCTGCACCACGGCCTTCATCGGTTCGGAATATTTGGTACCGAAATAGAAAATATGCCCGACCTCGATGCCGCGCGCTGACACCTTGGCGTCGGCCGGCAGCGCCTCGAATGCCGCTGCATCATGCTTCTCGGAAGTCGCGGCGTAGAGCGACGTCCATTTGTCGACGGTCGTCTGCAGGCCGGGAATGTCGTCAAAATTCACGCCTTCGTCGGGAACGGCGAAATCCAGATATTCCTTGTGGCAATAGACTTCGCTTTCGCCCGTTTGCGCGAGAATGATGAATTCGTGGCTGAGATTGCCGCCGATCGGGCCGGTATCGGCCACCATCGGAATCGCTTGCAGGCCCATGCGCGCGAAGGTGCGCAAATAGGCGACGAACATCTTGTTGTAGGAATGAACGGCGCCCGCCTGGTCGACATCGAAGGAATACGCGTCCTTCATCAGGAATTCGCGGCCGCGCATCAGTCCGAAGCGCGGACGCACCTCGTCGCGGAATTTCCACTGGATGTGATAGAGGTTCAGAGGAAGGTCTTTATACGAGCGCACATAGGCGCGGAAGATGTCGGTGATCATCTCCTCGTTGGTCGGACCATACAGCATTTCACGAGCATGACGGTCCTTGATCCTCAGCATTTCCTTGCCGTAATCCTCGTAGCGCCCGCTCTCCCGCCACAGATCGGCCGGCTGCAACGTCGGCATCAGCAGTTCGATCGCGCCGGACCGGTTCTGCTCCTCGCGCACGATGTTGCAGATTTTTTGCAGCACCCGCAGGCCAAGCGGCAGAAAGGCATAAATTCCTGCCGCCTCCTGCCGCATCATGCCCGCGCGCAGCATCAGGCGATGCGAGACGATTTCCGCCTCTTTCGGCGTTTCACGAAGGATCGGCAGGAAAAAGCGCGACAGTCGCATACGACGGTTGTTTCGGAATCGAGGGTCTGGGCGGCGCAGGTTGAGTGGCGGATTGCGCTGCAAAATACAAGCGCCGGCTCGTTCCTCAGGCCTGGCCGGGGGCATTTTTCTCATTTCTGCCGCCCCCTTGCCAGATTTTGCTACCCGGGCTACGGTCCAGCCGCGTTGGGCTTCTGGCCTGGCCGGTCCAAGTCTTGGGAGGAATTGCGAGCGCCAACACGCCGCCGTCGCTTCAGCCAGACACACCAACGAAGCGTACGAAATCACATCAAGCAGGGCGGTTGCCCTGCTTTTTCTTTTGAAAGGGTTCTGGCCCGTCTTTTATGTGAAAAAAGCGCCGGACGACCTCTGTCGGGGGAGGGGTGTAGGCCGTCCGGCGCGGTCCGCAGCCGACTGTGGGCCGCATAAAATCCCAACGCCGGTTCAACCATTTTGTTCCCGCCCTGTGCCAGCCAGAGACAGGTCAGAGAGTGGGCGGGTAGCTGTCCTGGCCGTAGCGCCATTGCGGCCGGAAATGGCCGTTTTCGCCCATCAGGCATACCTCGGTGGCTTCGCCCCGCTCTCCGAGCTTCTGGGCAGCGTCGACGGCAAACAAAATCGCCTCTTTCTGGCTCAGATACGGACCGAATTCCTCGCCATGAAAGCGGATCAGCCAGTCGTCGCGATCCCGGACGATGAAATACCGTGAGTGAGGCATGGACGTCTCCTCAGGTTGCAGTCGATCTCAGCGCGGATTAACGGCGATCACGGGCTGAAGTTCCGGGCCGGTTGCGGCGACGGTGTGGCAAAACCCGAATTGTCCACAGCGGATCAGTCCGGCAATCGTAGCCAGCGGATAAGATCTTCAAGCGTGATCAGCCGGTTGACATAGACCCAGTAACAGAGCGCGAAAATCACGCCGGACACGATCGTGGTCCAGACCAGTTTCATGAAAATGCGGGGGATCCCCGGTGCGCCGGGATCGCTGCCGGGCGTCCTGTCGCCCTCGCCCTGCGGTCGCACGCCGAACGGCAGCACCGCAAACAACGTCACCCACCAGATCAGGAAATAGATTGCGATCGCGGTCGTTACTGACACGGATCAGGCCTGTTCGAGTTCAACGAGGGTGCCGCAGAAATCCTTGGGATGCAGGAACAGCACGGGCTTGCCATGGGCGCCGATTTTCGGTTCGCCGTCGCCAAGCACGCGCGCGCCCTCGCCTTTCAACTTGTCGCGCGCGGCCAGAATGTCGTCGACCTCATAGCAAACGTGATGCATCCCGCCATCAGGATTGCGCTCCAGGAATTTGTTGATCGGCGAATCGCTGCCCAACGGCTCGAGCAACTCGATCTTCGTGTTCGGTAGCGTAATGAACACGGTTGTCACGCCATGATCCGGCTGCGGCACGGCGGCCGAGACTTCTGCACCGAGCGACTTGCGATACATAGTGGCGGCCTTGGCGATATCGGGCACCGCGATGGCCACGTGATTCAATCGTCCGATCATCCCTTCACTCCGTCACACGACCAAGACATGCACATGACATGCCGGTTTCTTGCCCCACTGGCTGGCCAGTGCGCCGCGCACGGCCCGGCGGACGGATTCCGCGATGGAATCCGGATCGCGCCGCCGCGCTTTCGGCAAGGTCTCGATTGTGGTCATCACCGCATCATAAGCGATATCGTTCAGATCGGCACCGCCGCGGCCGCGCTCCGGAATTCCCATCAGATCGACTTCCGGGTCGGCGGCCAGAATTCCCTTTTCGGTCAGGGCGATGGCGACGAAAACAATGCCGGCAAACGACAGCTTTCGGCGCTCCGAAATGGTCTTGCCGTCGGCGGGGATCAGCAAAGCGCCGTCCTTGTAAAGCCGTCCGGCCGGAATTTCATCAACGATTTCAGGATTTTTGGGGGCGAGGCGGAGCATGTCGCCGTTGCGGCAGCGCACCACATGCCTGATCCCGAGCCGCCGGCCGATCTGTTCATGCTCGTATAAATGCAGTTCCTCGCCATGTACGGGCACCAGAATATGCGGTTTCACCCAGCCGAGCATCTCCTCCATTTCTTCCACCCGCGGATGACCGGAGACATGGACGAGATCGGTGCGGTCGGTGATGACTTCGATCCCCTGCGCCACCAGACCGTTGATGACTCCGCTCACCGCCTTCTCGTTGCCCGGAATGGTGCGCGAGGAAAAGATCACGCGGTCGCCACGCGACAACGTCACGTCGGGATGCTGGTCCTGCGAGATGCGCGACAATGCCGCGCGCGGTTCGCCCTGGCTGCCGGTGCAGAGCGCAACCACCTTGTCGCCCGGCAGATAGCCGTAGGTGTCGGTGCCGCGGAAATCCTGCACGCCGTCGAGATAGCCGGTTTCCCGCGCCACCTGCACAACGCGCTCCATGGCGCGGCCGACCAGAACCACCTCGCGGCCGCAGGCGCGCGCGGCATCGGCCACCGCCTTGATGCGCGCGACATTCGACGCAAATGTCGTCACCGCCACACGCCCGGGCGCAGCCCGGATCAGTTCGGCCAAGGTCCTGGCGACATCGGCTTCGGACGGCGAGCGCCCCGACCTGACCGCGTTGGTGGAATCGCCGACAACCGCGAGCACGCCTTCTTCGCCGAGACGTTTGAGTTTTTCTTCGTCGGTGCCCTGGCCGATTATCGGCGTGCGGTCGATCTTCCAGTCGCCAGTATGCAGCACATTGCCGTGCGGCGTGCGCAGGATGAGCGAATTGGATTCCGGGATCGAGTGCGCGACCGACACCAGCTCGATGTCGAACGGACCGACATTGAAGCGGCTGCCCAGTTGCACGACCTGCACCGGAATTTCCGGCGCACCCGGTTCGCTCTGCCGCTTGGCCTCAAGCAGGGCGGCGGTGAACGGCGTGGCGTAGATCGGCACTTTCAGTTGCGGCCACAGATCGAGCACCGCGCCGAAATGATCCTCATGCGCATGCGTCAGGACGATGCCGGCAAGGTTCTTTCTCTCGCTGGCCAAAAACCGGATGTCCGGGAAGATCAGGTCGACGCCCGGCAGATGCTCCTCGGATGCGAACGACACACCGAGATCGACGGCGAGCCAGCTCCGGCGCCGTTCGTCGCCCAGGCCGTACAGCGCAAGATTCATTCCGATTTCGCCGACGCCGCCGAGCGGCGCGAAGACGAGTTCGCCGGTGGCCGCCATCAATGACGCCTTTCCACGGCTGCGCCGGTTGCGGCCGATCCGAAATAAACATCGCCGGCCGTCACCAGCACGTCGGAGCCGTCGGGCTTGCGCAACACAAGGCGTCCCTGCTCGTCGAGCGTCTGAAAAATACCCTGCAGAACCGTGTCTCCCGTGTGTATCGCGATGGGGCCGCCAAGACCGGCGGCGTGCCGCAGCCATTGCGAGCGAATCGTCGCAAGGCCGCGCCCCTGATCCCAGGCAGCATAGACGTCGATCCACGCGTCAGACAGTTCCGCGAAGACATGCTCCGCGCTGACCGCCTGACCAAGCGCGGCAAGCGACGTCGCCGGGAACGGCACGTCTGCGGGCGCCGATACGATATTCACGCCCATTCCGACCACCATGGCGACCGCCCCATCAAGCGTTTCCGATTCGAGCAAAATGCCGGCGAGCTTTCGATCCGACGCCAGCACATCGTTGGGCCATTTCAGGGACACCGGCAAACCGTGCGCACAACTCACCAGCGCCCGATGCAGCGCCAGAGCCGCAACAAATCCCAACGTCGCCGTGACGGGCAGCGGCGCATTGACGACGATCACCAGGCTGGCGGCCAGATTGCCGTCCTGCGTTGACCAGCCTCGCCCGCGCCGGCCGCGCCCGGTGGTCTGCGCGCGCGCGGCAATCCACAACGGGCCCCGTTCGCCGGCATGGACGCGGTCCAGCGCCTCGCTGTTGGTCGATCCGATACTCTGGTAGCCTGCGAGACGATAGCCGGCCTGAGCGGCCCGCGGCCCGAGCGTGAAGGCCATGCTTCAGAACAGCGATTTCGCCGCCGCCGTCGCGGCATCCAGCAGCGGCGCCGGATAGGCGAAGAACAGAAGGTTGAACAACCCTGCCACGGCCAGCACCACGACCTGCTCGCGTGGCATGGGATCGAAACTCCGCTGCGGCTCGTCGAAATACATGATCTTGACGATCATGAGATAATAATAGGCGCCGACCACGCTGGTCAGCACGCCGATCACGGCCAGCGCATAGAGCCCGGCATTGATCGCGGCGATGAAGACATAGAATTTGGCGAAAAAGCCCGCGAGCGGCGGGATACCGGCGAGCGAGAACAGCAGCATGGCCAAGAGGAACGCCATGGTCGGGCTGGTGCGCGAGAGACCGGCAAGATCGGAAATATCCTCCACCATACCGCCCGGCCGCTTCATCGACAGGATGCAGGCGAAGGTGCCGAGCGTCATCAGAAGATAGATGGAGATATAGACCAGGACGCCCTGCACGCCTGCCTGCGTTCCCGCGGCCAGCCCCACCAGCGCAAAGCCCATGTGTCCGATCGACGAATAGGCCATCAGGCGCTTGATGTTGCGCTGGCCGATGGCGGCGAAGGATCCGAGCGCCATCGAGGCGATGGCAACGAAGACCAGGATCTGCTGCCATTGCACCAGGATGGTCGGAAAAGCGCTGATCGCCACGCGCATGAAAATCGCCATGGCCGCCACTTTCGGGGCCGAGGCGAAGAAGGCCGTCACCGGGGTCGGCGCGCCTTCATAGACATCCGGCGTCCACATATGGAACGGCACGGCCGAGACCTTGAAGCAAAGTCCGGCGAGCAGGAACACAAGTCCGAAGGTCACGCCAAGACCGCCCTGCGCGGCGGCCTGGGCAATGCCGGGAAATGCAATGGTGCCGGTATAGCCGTAGATCAGCGAGCAGCCATAGAGCAGCATGCCCGAGGACAAGGCGCCGAGCACAAAATACTTCAGGCCGGCTTCGGTCGACTTCGCAGAATCCCGATTGAAGGCCGCAATCACGTAAAGCGACAGGCTCATCAGTTCGAGCCCGAGATAGAGCGCGATCAGGTCGCCCGCCGAGACCAGCATGCCCATGCCGGCGGTCGCCAGCAGGATCAGCACCGGGTATTCGAATTTCAGTATCTTCTCGCGCCTGAAATAGTCGAGCGACATCAGAATCGCCGCGGCGGAGCCGCCAAGGGCCAGCACCTTCAGGAAGCGCGCAAAATCATCGAGGACAAAGCTTCCGCCAAACGTCACGAGCTTGCCCGACGGCAGCCATGTCACGATCGCGGCGGCGGCGGCGAGCAGCATGATCGAGGCCACATTGACCAATGGCGACGAGCGTTCGCCGCCATACGCGCCCACCATCAGCAACGCCAATGCGCCGACGATGAGCACGATCTCCGGCAGCACCGGCAGCAGGTCGGGGATCTGGGCAGACGCGGTCATCGATCAATCCCGAACTAAAAATTGAATGGCGGCGGTCTTCTTGCCGCCGACGGCCTGGTTGTAGTTCGCGATCAGCGCCTCGACCGACACCGATGACATATCCAGCACCGGCTTCGGATAGACGCCGAACAGGATGGTCAGCACCACCAGCGGCGCCAGAACCACGATCTCGCGGTAGTTGAGATCCTGAATATTGATCAGGCTGGGTTTTTCCAGCTTGCCGAAGATCACCTTGCGGTAGAGCCAGAGCGCATAGGCCGCCGACAGAATCACGCCCAGCGTCGCCAGCGTGGCGACCGGAATGTTGATCTTAAAGGTGCCGATCAGGGTTAGGAATTCGCCGACAAATCCGGATGTGCCGGGCAACCCGACATTGGCCATGGTGAAGACCATGAAGGCCGCGGCGTAGAGCGGCATCCGTTCGACCAGACCGCCATAGGCGGCGATCTCGCGGGTATGCATGCGGTCATAGACCACACCGACGCAGAGAAAGAGCGCGCCCGACACGATGCCATGCGACACCATCTGGAAGATCCCGCCGCCGACCCCCTGCGAGGTGACCGCAAAAATGCCCATGGTCACAAAGCCCATATGGGCGACCGAGGAATAAGCGATCAGCTTCTTGATGTCCTCCTGCATCAGCGCCACCAGCGAGGTGTAGATGATGGCCACGACCGACAGCGCAAAAACCAGCGGCGCGAAATCGGCAGAGGCGAGCGGGAACATCGGCAGCGAGAAGCGCAGGAAGCCATAGCCGCCCATCTTCAGCAGGATGGCGGCGAGGATCACCGAACCGGCAGTCGGCGCCTCCACATGCGCGTCAGGCAGCCAAGTATGGACCGGCCACATCGGCATTTTGACGGCGAAGGAGGCAAAGAAGGCGAGCCACGCCCAGGTCTGGAGGCCATGCGGGAAGCCGTGCTTCATCAGCGCCGGAATGTCGGTGGTCCCGGCATTCCAGTACATCGCCATGATGGCCAGCAGCATCAGCACCGAGCCGGCCAATGTGTAGAGGAAGAACTTGAAGCTGGCATAGACGCGGCGCGTCCCGCCCCAGATCCCGATGATCAGGAACATTGGGATCAGTCCGGCCTCGAAGAACAGATAGAACAGCACCAGATCGAGCGCCGAGAAGGTGCCGATCATCAGCGTTTCCAGCACCAGAAACGCGATCATGTATTCCTTGACGCGCTTCTGGACCGACTCCCAGCTGGCGATGATGCAGAACGGCATGATCGCGGTGGTGAGAATGATGAGCGGCAGCGAAATGCCGTCCACGCCCATGTGGTAGGACGCATAACCGCCGAGCCAGCGCGCCTTCTCGACAAACTGGAAATCTGCGGTCGACGGATCGAAGCGCCACACCAGCATCAGCGACAGCGCGAAGGTGACCAGCGTGGTCCACAGCGCCACCCAGCGCGCGTTTCGTTTGGCGGCCTCGTCGTCGCCGCGCAGCGCCATAAGGAACAGCACGCCCACCAGCGGCAGGAAGGTCGTGACCGAGAGAATGGGCCAGCTCGCCATGTCAGTGCGCTCCGGCAAACATGAACCAGGTGATCAGCAAAGCGGCGCCGATCAGCATGGAGAAGGCATAATGATAGAGATAGCCGGTCTGCAGCCGCACCACATTGCGCGTCACATCCAGCACGCGGGCGGAAACGCCGTCCGGGCCGAAGCCGTCAATCAGCCAGCCGTCGCCGCGTTTCCAGAGCGTGTAGCCAAGCCACTTCGCCGGCCGCACGAAGATGAAGTCGTACAGCTCGTCGAAATACCACTTGTTGAGCAGGAATCGGTACAGGACGCTGTGCTGCTGCGCGAGCGAAACCGGAATGTCGGGGCGACGGATATAGAACTGATATGCGAGCAGGAAGCCGAGCGCCATCATGACGGTGGGCGTGAACACGACCGCCTTCGGGACATGATGCATGTCGTCGAGGATGGTGTTGCCCTGCGCGAATGTCAGCGATGCGCGGAAGAAGTCCGCGACGTGATGGCCGGCGAAATATTCATAGAACGGCCAGCCGGCGAGGATCGAGCCCGCCGCCAGCGCCCCGAGCGGCACCAGCATCACATAGGGACTTTCATGCGCCCCGTCGTAATGATGATGATCGTGCGGTTTGCCGTGGAAGGTCTTGAAGATCAGCCGCCAGGAATAGAACGAGGTCAGCAGCGCCGCCGCCACGGTGCAGACGAAGCCGTAGATCGCCATCGGGTTCTTGCCGGCATAGGCGGCCTCGATGATGGCGTCCTTGGAAAAATAGCCGGCGGTGAACGGAAAGCCGGTGAGCGCCAGCGTACCGATTACCATCATCCAGTAGGTGAACGGGATCTTGCTCTTCAGACCGCCCATATGGCGGATGTCCTGCTCATGATGCATGGCGTGAATCACCGAACCCGAGCCCAGGAACAGCAGCGCCTTGAAGAAGGCGTGGGTGAACAGGTGATACATGCCGACCGAATAGGCGCCGACGCCCATGGCGACGAACATGTAGCCGAGCTGCGAGCAGGTCGAATAGGCGACAATGCGCTTGATGTCGTTCTGCACGAGGCCGATTGTTGCAGCGAACAAGGCCGTGGTGGCGCCGAAGAAGATCACCACGGTCTGCGCGGTCGGCGCCAGCTCGAACAGCGGCGAGAGCCGGGCGACCATGAACACGCCGGCCGTCACCATGGTGGCGGCATGGATGAGCGCGGAGACCGGGGTCGGGCCTTCCATCGCGTCCGGCAGCCAGGTGTGCAGCAGGAATTGCGCCGACTTGCCCATCGCCCCCATGAACAGGAACAGGCAGATCAGGGTCAGCGCATCGGCCTGCCAGCCGAAGAAATTGATGGTCTTGCCGACCAGAGCCGGCGCCTGCGCAAAAATGATGTCGAAGTCGATCGAACCCGTCATCATGAAGATGGCAAAGATGCCGATCGCGAATCCGAAATCGCCCACCCGGTTGACCACGAATGCCTTGATGGCGGCGGCGTTGGCCTCCGGCTTGTGATACCAGAACCCGATCAGCAGATAGCTCGCGAGCCCGACGCCCTCCCAGCCGAAGAACAGCTGCGCCAGATTGTCGGCCGTGACCAAAGCCAGCATAGCGAAGGTGAAGAGCGACAGATAGGCGAAGAAGCGCGGACGGTGCGGGTCCTCGTGCATGTAGCCGATGGAATACAGATGCACCAGCGCGGACACGGTCGTGACCACGACCAGCATCACCGTCGTCAGGGTGTCGATGCGGAGCGCCCAGTCGACCTTAAGGTTTCCGGAGGTCATCCAGTTCATCAGGACGATGCGCTCGTCGTGATGGCCGAAACCGACCTGCGCCAGCGCGATCCAGGACAGCACCATCGAGGCGAACAGCAGCAGCGTGGTCACCAGCTCCGATGGGCGCGGACCGATGACGCGGCCGAACAGGCCGGCAATCAGGCAGCCGATCAGCGGCAGAAAGACTATCGCCTGATACATGCGTTATTTCTCCAAACGCATGATCTTGGCCGAAAACCGGTGTCCACTTTTCGGGATCATGCGTTAGCCCTTCATCAGATTGACATCCTCAACCGCGATCGAACCGCGGTTGCGGAAATAGACGACGAGGATGGCAAGCCCGATCGCGGCTTCCGCCGCGGCCACGGTCAGCACCAGCAACGCGAAAATCTGACCGGTGATGTCGCCAAGAAAACTCGAAAACGCGACGAAGTTGATGTTGACCGACAGCAGGATCAGCTCGATCGACATCAGGATGATGATGACGTTCTTGCGGTTCAGGAAGATGCCGAAAATCCCGAGCGTGAACAGGATCGCGGCGACCGACAGGTAATGGCCCAGCCCAATCGTCATACTTCGAGCCCCTGCCCCGATTTCACCTTGCGCACCTCGATCGCCGTCTCCGGCGTGCGCGCGACCTGCTCGGCAATATTCTGGCGCTTGACGCCCGTGCGGTGGCGCAGCGTGAGCACGATGGCGCCGATCATGGCCACCAGCAAAATGACGCCGGCGGCCTGGAAGAAATATAGATATTTCGTATAGAGCACGAGGCCGATGGCCTCGGTGTTGCTGACATCGGTCGGGATCGGGGCAACAACCACCCGCGGGCCTCCGCCACCGATCGTGGCGGCTCCCACCACCAGCAGGATCTCGGCGAGGAAGATCACGCCGACCAACGCGCCGACCGGAAGATATTGCAGAAATCCTTCGCGCAATTCCGCGAAGTCGACGTCCAGCATCATCACCACGAACAGGAACAGCACCGCGACCGCGCCGACATAAACCACGACCAGGATCATGGCGAGGAATTCGGCGCCCAGCAGCAGGAACAGCCCGGCCGCGTTCACGAAGGCCAGGATCAGATACAGCACCGAATGCACCGGATTGCGCGAGGCGATCACCATCAGCGCGGAGGCGATGCAGATGCCGGCAAAGAGATAGAAAAACAGGGCGGGGATCATTGTGCGGGGTTACCGGTAAGGCGCATCGAGCCGGATGCTCTGGGCGATTTCCCGCTCCCAGCGATCGCCGTTCGCGAGCAGGCGTTCCTTGTCGTAATAGAGTTCTTCGCGGGTTTCGGTGGCGAATTCGAAATTCGGACCTTCCACGATGGCATCGACCGGACAGGCCTCCTGGCACAGTCCGCAATAGATGCATTTCACCATGTCGATGTCGTAGCGTGTGGTGCGCCGCGTGCCGTCGTTGCGGCGCGGGCCGGCCTCAATGGTGATCGCCTGCGCCGGGCAGATCGCCTCGCACAGCTTGCAGGCGATGCAGCGCTCTTCGCCGTTGGGATAGCGGCGCAAGGCGTGCTCGCCCCGGAAACGCGGCGAGATCGGGCCTTTCTCGAACGGATAGTTCAGCGTCGGCTTGGGCTTGAAGAAATAGCGCATGCCGAGAAAGAAAGCCTGCACGAATTCCGCCAGGAATATCGACCGCGCCGCCTGATCCAATCGCATGGCAGACCTCATTTCGGCGCCCATCCGGCAAATTGCAGAACGCCCGCGACAATCACGACCATGGCGAGCGAGATCGGCAGGAATACCTTCCAGCCCAGCCGCATCAACTGGTCATAGCGATAACGCGGCACGATCGCCTTCGCCATGGCGAACAGGAAGAACATGAACAGGCATTTCAGCGTGAACCAGATCACGCCGGGAACCCAGGTAAAGGGCGCAAACGGCGCCGGCGGCAGCCAGCCGCCCAGAAACAGGATCGTACCCATGGCGCACATCGTGGCGATGGCCACGTATTCGCCGAGCATAAACATCATATAGGGCGTCGAGCCGTACTCCACCATGAAGCCGGCGACCAGTTCGGATTCCGCCTCCACCAGATCGAAGGGCGGACGGTTGGTTTCCGCCAGCGCCGAGACGAAGAAGATCACGAACATGGGCAGCAACGGCAGCCAGTACCAGTTGAACACGCCGTAGGGACCATTCTGCGCCTCCACGATGGCGCTGAGATTGAGCGAGCCGACGCAGAGCAGCACGGTGATGATCACAAAGCCGATGGAGACCTCGTAGGACACCATCTGCGCCGCCGAGCGCAACGCAGCGAGGAACGGATATTTCGAGTTCGAGGCCCAGCCGCCCATGATGATGCCGTACACGCTGAGCGAGGAGATCGCGAAGATGTACAGGATGCCGACATTGATGTCGGCGATCACCCAACCGGGATGCACCGGGATCACCGCCCAGGCCGCGAGCGACAGCACGCAGGTGACAAACGGCGCCAGCAGGAACACGCCCTTGTTGGCGCCGGCCGGAATGACCGGCTCCTTCAGCACGAATTTCAGCAAGTCAGCGAAGGACTGGAACAGACCCCAGGGACCGACCACGTTCGGACCGCGCCGGATCTGCACCGCCGCCCAGATCTTGCGGTCGGCGTAAAGCACGTAGGCGATCGCCACGAGCAGGATGACCATCAGGAGCAGGCTTTGTGCCACCATGATGATCAACGGCCAGAGATAGCTGGTCCAGATTTCGGCCATCGCCCTACTCCGCCGCCGTCAGGTTTCTGCGGCCTTCGGCAATGGCCGAGCATTCGGCCATCACCGCGGATGCGCGCGCGATAGGATTGGTGAGGTAGAAGTCTTCGATGACCGGCGCGAACGGCGTCTTGTCGGGCGCGCCGTCGACGTCGGCCATGCGGCGGATGTCGCCGCTGTCGCTGGGTTCGATCCGGTCGATCCGCATCAGGTGCGGATGCGCCGCGAACAGCGCCTGGCGCAGTTGCGCAAGCGAGTCGTAGCCGAGCTTGTGGCCGAGATGCTCGGACAGGGCGCGCAGGATCGCCCAATCCTCGCGCGCATCGCCAGGCGGAAAGGCCGCCCGCGCCGCCATCTGCACACGGCCCTCGGTATTGACGTAGATGCCGGATTTCTCCGGATAGGCGGCGCCCGGCAGGATGACATCGGCGCGATGTGCGCCGGCATCGCCATGCGTGCCGATATAGACAACGAACGCACCGGGCGCGACGTCGATCTCGTCGGCGCCAAGCAGGACCAGCATGTCGGCATTGCCGCTGTCAGCCATCTGCACGGCGGTCTGGCCGCCCTCGCCCGGCACAAAGCCGATATCGAGCGCGCCGACGCGGGAGGCCGCGCTGTGCAGCACGCAGAATCCGTTCCAGCCGTCCTTCACCGCGCCGATCTTCAAGGCCGCGCGCGCCGCGAGCGAGGCCACACGCGGGCCGTCATTTCGCGCCAGTGCGCCGGCTCCCAGGATCAGGAGCGGTCGTTCGGCCGCTTTCAGAATGTCGGCGTAATCGCCCTTGCCGGCCGCAATCTCGGCGAGACTGTCGGGACCGGCCCCGAGATAGTGATAGGGATAGGTCAGGTCGGCGCGATCGCCGATCAGGGCGACCGGGAACTGGCCCATCCGCCAGCGCTTGCGCAGGCGCGTATTCAGGATCGCGGCTTCGTGGCGCGGATTTGTACCCACGATCAGCGCGGCACCCGCCTTTTCGATGCCGGCGATGGTGGCATTGAATGTGTAGAGTGCGCGGCCCCAGCGCGGATCGATCATCGAACCGCGCTGACGGGCATCGAGATTTTTCGATCCGATCCGCGTCATCAGATCCTTGAGCGCGAACATCTCCTCGACCGCGCAAAGATCGCCCGCAATCGCGCCGATGCGATTGGGCCGGGCATCCTTGATCCTGATCGAGATCAGGGTGAACGCCTCGCTCCACGTCGCCGGACGCAGCCGTCCGGCTTCGCGGATATAAGGCGTATCGAGGCGCTGAGACCGCAAACCGTCCACCACATGACGGGTCTTGTCGGAAATCCATTCCTCGTTCACGTCCTCGTTGACGCGCGGCAGGATGCGCATCACTTCGCGTCCGCGCGTATCAATGCGGATCGCAGAGCCGACGGCGTCCATCACGTCGACGGACTCGGTCTTGTTCAATTCCCAGGGCCGCGCCGCGAAGGCATAGGGCTTCGATGTCAGCGCGCCCACCGGGCAAAGATCGACCACATTGCCCTGCAGCTCGGAGGTCATCGCACCTTCGAGATAAGTCGTAATCTCCATGTCCTCGCCGCGGCCGATGGCGCCCAGTTCCGGCACGCCCGCGACTTCGGTCACAAAGCGGACGCAACGCGTGCAATGGATGCAGCGGTTCATCGAGGTCTTGACCAGGACGCCGATATACTTGTCCTCGACCGCGCGCTTGTTTTCCCAATAACGCGAAGTGTCGACCCCATACGCCATGGCCTGGTCCTGCAGATCGCATTCGCCGCCCTGATCACAGATCGGGCAATCGAGCGGATGATTGATCAGCAGGAACTCCATCACGCCTTCGCGCGCCTTCTTCACCATCGGCGTGCGGGTGTTGACGACCGGCGGCTCGCCGTTGGGACCCGGGCGGCAGTCGCGCACGGCCCAGGCGCAGGATGCGACCGGCTTGGGCGATCCGACCAGTTCGACCAGACACATGCGGCAATTGCCGGCGATCGACAGCCGCTCATGGAAGCAGAAGCGCGGAATCTCGTTGCCCGCCGCCTCACACGCCTGCAGCAGCGTGTAGTCCGCCGGGACGTCGACTTCGATACCGTCAACGATGAGTTTGGTCATTGCATCACTCCGCCGCCACCGGCACGCGATCGGAATGCGGATTGGCCGCATAGTCGTCGATGCGCCGCTCGATCTCGTGGCGGAAATGCCGGATCAGGCCCTGCACCGGCCAGGCCGCCGCGTCGCCCAGCGCACAGATGGTGTGTCCCTCGACCTGGGTCGTGACTTCCAGCAGCAGATCGATCTCGCGCTTCTGCGCACGGCCTTCCGCCATGCGCGACACCACACGCCACATCCAGCCGGTGCCTTCGCGGCAGGGTGTGCACTGGCCGCAGCTTTCGTGCTTGTAGAAATAGCTGAGGCGCGCGATGGCGCGCACGATATCGGTCGACTTGTCCATCACGATCACGGCGGCGGTGCCGAGACCGGATTTGAGATTTTTCAGCGTGTCGAAGTCCATATAGGCGTCGGCGATCTGGTCGGCCGGCACCAGCGGGACCGACGAGCCGCCCGGTATGACGCAGAGCAGATTGTCCCAGCCGCCGCGGATGCCGCCGCAATGGATCTCGACCAGTTCGCGGAACGTGATGCCCATCGCCTCTTCGACATTGCACGGCTTGTTCACATGGCCGGAAATGCAGAAGAGCTTGGTGCCGACATTGTTCGGACGTCCGATGCCGGCGAACCAGGCCGCGCCGCGGCGCAGGATATCGGGCGCAACCGCGATCGACTCCACATTGTTCACCGTGGTCGGACAGCCATAGAGACCGACATTGGCCGGAAATGGCGGCTTCAGCCGCGGCATGCCCTTCTTGCCTTCGAGGCTTTCCAGCAGCGCGGTTTCCTCGCCGCAGATATAGGCGCCGGCACCGTGATGGACGTAAACGTCGAAATCATAGCCGTTGATATTGTTCTTGCCGATCAGCTTCGCTTCATAGGCCTGATCGATGGCGGCCTGCAGCCGCTCGCGCTCGCGGATGAATTCGCCACGCACATAAATGTAGGCGGCGATCGCATTCATGGCGAACCCGGCGATCAGGCAGCCTTCGACCAAGAGATGCGGGTCGTGCCGCATGATCTCGCGATCCTTGCAGGTGCCGGGTTCGGACTCGTCGGCATTCACGACCAGGTAGCTCGGCCGGCCGTCCTTGGATTCCTTCGGCATGAAGGACCATTTCAGGCCGGTCGGGAATCCCGCCCCGCCGCGACCGCGCAGACCGGACGCCTTCATCTCGTTGATGATGTGGTCGCGGCCCTTTTCGAGGATGCCCTTGGTGCCGTCCCATGCGCCGCGCGCACGCGCGCCCTCAAGGCCCCAGTCATGCTGGCCGTAGAGATTTTTGAATATCCGGTCCTTGTCCGCGAGCATCACTTGCGTCTCTTGCCTGAGGAATCGCCGACCGGGCCGGCCGGCACGGCCGCTTCGCGCACATTGGCGGCGGCGCCGGGTTTCTTCGCCTTGCTGTCCTTCAGCGAAGCGCCCGCGGTTTTCGGCGCGGTCGCATACAGCGCAGGATCGGTGAGCGTGGTCGCTCCGCCAACCGGCGCGGAAAAATGGCGATCAATCTGCGGCCCGGGTGGCGGCACCTTGCCCTTGGCAAGATCGTCGAGAATGCGCGCGAGAATTTCCGGCGTCAGGTCTTCGTAAAAGTCGTAATTGATCTGCGCCATCGGCGCGTTCACGCAGGCGCCGAGGCATTCGACCTCGACCCAGGACAACGCGCCGTCCGGGGTCACGTCGAACTGTTCGCCGATCTTCCTGTGACATACCTTCTTCAGGTCTTCCGCGCCGCGCAGCATGCAGGGCGTCGTGCCGCAAAGCTGCACATGATAGCGCCCGACCGGTGCGAGATTGAACATGGTGTAGAAGGTCGCGACTTCCATGACGCGGATATGCGCCATGTTGAGGAAATCCGCGATGTAGCGGATCGCCGCTTCCGGCACCCAGCCGCCGGCCTGTTCCTGCGCCTTCCACAGCAGCGGAATGACCGCCGACGCCTGCCGGCCATCGGGATATTTCTCAAGCTGCGTCTTCGCCCACGCCAGATTCTCGGCCGTGAAGGAAAACTCCTTCGGCTGGACTTCGGCGGGGGCGAGGCGGCGGACGGCCATCGTGTCGTTCCAGTTCTCTACACGCGATCTTGTCTAAGGAGAATTCGCAGCACGCGGACAAATATGGTCACCGGTCCACCTCTCCGAACACGATGTCGAGCGAACCGAGGATGGCGGAGACGTCGGCCAGCATATGACCCTTGCAGAGGAAATCCATCGCCTGCAGATGCGCGAAACCGGGCGCGCGGATCTTGCACTTGTAAGGCTTGTTGGTGCCGTCGGCGACGAGATAGACGCCGAACTCGCCCTTCGGCGCCTCGACCGCGGCATAGACCTCGCCTGCCGGCACATGAAAACCTTCGGTGTAAAGCTTGAAGTGATGGATGAGGGCTTCCATCGACTTCTTCATCTCGCCGCGCTTGGGGGGCACAATCTTATTGTCGTCGCTGGAGACGCGGCCCTTGCCGTCCGGTGCATTCAGCTTCTCGATGCACTGCTTCATGATGCGGACCGACTGGCGCATCTCTTCCATGCGGATCAGATAGCGGTCGTAGCAATCACCGTTCTTGCCGATCGGGATATCGAACTCGACCTCGCCGTAGCACTCGTAGGGCTGGCTCTTGCGCAGATCCCAGGCGGCGCCGGAGCCGCGCACCATCACGCCGGAGAAGCCCCACTTCCAGGCATCCTCCAGCGACACCACGCCGATATCGACGTTGCGCTGCTTGAAAATGCGGTTGCCGGTCAACAGCGTGTCGATGTCGTCGAGCGTCTTCAGGAACGGATCGCACCACGCACCGATGTCGTCGATCAGCTTCTGCGGCAGATCCTGATGCACGCCGCCGACGCGGAAATAGGCGGCATGCATACGCGAACCGGACGCGCGTTCATAGAACACCATCAATTGTTCGCGCGGCTCAAAACCCCAGAGCGGCGGGGTGAGCGCGCCGACGTCCATCGCCTGCGTCGTCACGTTGAGCAGATGCGAAAGGATACGGCCGATCTCACAATACAGGACACGGATCAGTTGCGCGCGCTTGGGCACGATAATGCCGAGCAGCTTTTCCGCCGCGAGGCAGAAGGCGTGCTCCTGATTCATCGGCGCGACATAGTCGAGCCGGTCGAAATACGGGATCGCCTGCAGATAGGTCTTCTGCTCGATCAGCTTCTCGGTGCCGCGGTGCAGGAGGCCGATATGCGGATCGACACGCTCGACAATCTCGCCGTCGAGTTCCAGCACCAGCCGCAGCACGCCATGCGCGGCGGGATGCTGCGGTCCGAAATTGATGGTGAAGTTGCGTTCGGCGGATTGTGCCATGAGAGTTCCTACGCCGCCGCCTGTGCGCGCTTTGCCTTGTCGGCCACGCGTGCGTTGAATTTGTCCCAAGTCACGACGGCACGCTCGTGGCGGCCCTCGCCGATCACGTCGATGCCGTCATGGCCGCGCACCTTGAAGGTCAAGCGCTTGCCGTCGACCGCCACGCATTCGGCTTCCACCGTGACCGTCAGGCCGGGCGGGGTCGCCGCCAGGTGGCTGAAGTCAACGCGAATGCCAAGACTGCCCTCGCCCGGATCGAGATGTTCCTTCATCAGGTCGATGCAGGCCCATTCAAACAAGCCGACCATATAGCCGGTGGCAAAGACCGCCGGCATGCTCTGGAAATCGGCCGCCTCCGGATAGAGATGCGGCACGGTCTTGTCGTCGGGGACGCGGTAGCTAAAGCGATGAGTGAGGCCGGGCCTGAGACTGTCCTTCATGTCAGCCACCCTTCCCGCCGGCCTTTTCGTCGCCCGGCAGCTTGTATTCGGTGCCTTCCCACGGCGACAGAAAATCGAAATTGCGGAATTCCTGATTCAGGCGCACCGGCTCGTAGACCACGCGCTTCACCGAATCGTCCCAGCGCACCTCGACGAAACCGGTAAGCGGAAAATCCTTGCGCAGCGGATGGCCTTCGAAACCGTAATCGGTCAGCAGGCGCCGCATGTCGGGATGGCCGGTGATCAGCACGCCGTAGAGATCGTAGAGTTCGCGCTCGAACCAGTCGGCGCCGGGAAACACATCGATGATCGAGGGCACCGGCGTCGCCTCGTTGGTTTCCACCTTGACGCGGATGCGCGCATTCAGCCGGGGCGACAGCAGATGATAGACCACGTCGAAGCGGTTCTCGCGCGCCGGCCAGTCGATCGCCGTGGCGTCGATGAAGGAGACGAACTGGCAGCGGGGGTCATCGCGCAGGAAACGCATCACCTTGACGATGTCCTGCGCCCTGGCGTGGACGGTCAACTCGCCATTCGACACGGCATGTCCGGTGACCGATCCGGCGAGCGCGGCGGCGATGGTCTGGCCGAGTGCGGAAAGCTTCTCGTCCATTGTCAGCGCTCGATCGTTCCGATGCGGCGGATCTTCTTCTGCAGCAGAAGCACGCCATAGAGCAGGGCTTCTGCGGTCGGCGGACAGCCGGGAACGTAGATGTCGACCGGCACGATGCGATCGCAGCCGCGCACCACCGAATAGGAATAATGATAGTAGCCGCCGCCATTGGCGCAGCTTCCCATCGAGATGACGTAACGCGGCTCCGGCATCTGGTCGTAGACCTTGCGGAGCGCAGGCGCCATCTTGTTGGTGAGCGTGCCGGCGACGATCATCACATCGGACTGTCGCGGAGACGCACGCGGCGCGAAACCGAAGCGCTCGGCGTCGTAACGCGGCATCGACATCTGCATCATCTCGACCGCGCAGCAGGCCAGACCGAAGGTCATCCACATCAGCGAGCCGGTACGCGCCCAGGTGACCAGATCGTCGGCGGTCGTGACCAGGAAGCCCTTGTCGGCGAGTTCGTTATTGAGGCCGACATAGAACGGGTCGTCCGCTCCCACCGGCCGGCCGGTCCGGGGATCGATGATGCCCTTGGCCGCAGGCGCGGTGACCGGACTCAGAACGGTGTTCATGGGTGCGCCCTCAATCCCATTCCAGCGCCCCCTTCTTCCACTCGTAGATAAAGCCGATGGTCAGGACCGCAAGGAAGACCATCATCGACCAGAACCCGAACAGGCCAAGCTTGCCGAAGGCGACGGCCCAGGGGAACAGGAACGCCACCTCGAGGTCGAAAATGATGAAAAGGATGGCCACGAGATAGAAGCGAACGTCGAATTTCATGCGCGCGTCATCGAACGCATTGAAACCGCATTCATAGGCGGACAACTTTTCCGGGTCCGGCTGCTTGTAGGCGACAATAAAGGGAGCGATCAGCAATGCCGCACTCAATCCAAGAGCGACTGCGATGAAAACGGCGAGCGGAAGGTAATGCTGGAGAAGCTCGCTCATGCTGACCCTGTCTCGGACCCCGATGACCGCGAACCGACATCCGCCCGCGCCTTGCGGATTCCCGCCCATGACCACAGCGGCCGGTGGGGCGGCGCCAGCACGAAACAGCCCGGAAACGGTTCGAAATGGCGACGCGGCGAGAACGCGCGACCCTTACCGCAGTGCATACACAGTGGCAAGCGTCGGGACGGGCGCCGAGGCCCGTCCCGGCGCAGAAACCCCTGCAACCTACTTTCGTATGTGGATGAAACCGTCTGACGGTCACACCGAATTGCTATGTTGAACCGGCTGTTACAAAATTACGCCAATGCGGACTCTCTCCAGAATCATGGCTGGCCCGGCCTACCTGCTTCTCGCCGTGCTGACAGGCGTCGCATGTTCGGTTTCGACCGCGGCCGATCCCGCGGTCCATTGGACCATGTCCGCCGGCATGGCAGGAGCCGGACTTTCGACCGACTTTTCCAGTCAGGAACGTGCGGCAAAAAAGCCCCAAAAAGCCGCCGCGCCGACGCAAGCAAAAAAGCGGACCAAAACGCCCCCCGACGACAAGCCGGTCATTGTTCCCCGGCAGGATTTCACCGCCAGCGATCAAGAACTTGCAATCATACCGGGAATCCCCGGAGGGCGCTTCTGGGCGGATTCACCCCAGGAATTCATGCGCGCATTGCCGCAGACGCCGGGGCCTTGGTTGGCGCTGTCGACCGGCGGAGAAGATGGCGCTTATGGCGCCGGCGTGCTGAGCGGCTGGAGCGCCGCGGGCACACGGCCCGAATTTTCCGTCATCACCGGCGTAAGCACGGGCTCATTGATGGCGCCCTACATTTTTGCCGGAAAGAAATACGACGAGCAGTTGCGAACGGCCTATACAACCGTCAACGCGATCGACATTTTCGAGATCGGCGGCAAGGGCGAAAGCCTGCTCGATACATGGCCGCTCAAAGATCTGGTCGTCAAACAATTCACAAAGGAGTTGCTCGAGGATATTGCCACCGAACATGCCCGCGGCCGCCGGCTCTTCGTCCTCACCACCAATCTCGATGCCGGACGTCCGGTGGCGTGGGATATCGGCGCGATCGCCAGCAAACGCGACCAGCAGGCTCTCGACCTTGTGCGCAGCATCCTGATGGCTGCGATCAGCGTTCCCGGGGCATTCCCGCCCGTCCTCATCCTGGCCCAGGCCGGCAATACGAGGTTTCATGAAATGCACGTTGACGGCGGCCTCGGCGCACAATTCTACATCACGCCGGATGCGCTGCAGGTCAGCACCAGCAATTACAAACTTCCAGCCTCGGACTTATACGTCATCGTCAATATGAAACTGGGCGATGACTTCCAGGTGACCGAGCGCAGCACGCTCGGCATTCTGGGGCGCACAGTTTCGGCGGCGATCAGGGTGGTCACCCGCAACGCCATCGACCGTGCGTACGTTCTCGCGCGCCGCAGCGGCATTCCCTTCAACCTCGCCTTTATAGATGACGTGTTCAGCGCCCCCAGTCGGGGACCATTTGATTCCGATTATATGAAAACCCTGTTCGAGTTCGGTTATGCGCAAGGCAAAAGCGGCCTTGCCTTTCGGACTGAACCTCCCGACTTTTCGGCGCGACCAACCAAGGCTGCGCGCTAAAACGCGACAAAAATGACACAGGGGGACGTTATGGTTTCCAGCCGCTGGTTAACGTGCCTTTCAGTTGCAACCGCATTGGCTGTCATGGCCGGAACACCGGCGCGTGCGCAGACTTCCGCCTATGATGGTCTTTGGAGCGTCCTGATCATCACGGAGGAAGGCAATTGCGACCGCGGCTACCGCTATGCCGTGCGCATCAAGCGTGGCGTCGTGGGCCATGCCGATCCGTCAAGTTCGAGCTTCCTGATAAAAGGGCGAGTGGCCGGCGGTGGCGGCATCAGGGTCAGCGTGACCCGCGGCGACAAGAGCGCCAACGGCACCGGCCGGATGACCCGCACGTCCGGAGCCGGAAAGTGGCGATCCGCCAAGGGTGAATGTTCCGGAATCTGGACCGCCGAACGGCGGGGCATCTGAGGCGACGCCGGCCCTATGGGCAAGCCCGCCGACCGCCGATTGAACTCCCGCCCGCGCGCAATTAGGTAAGCGGCGATGGCGAACGCCTTAACCCGGGCGGCCGAGCATGCTCGCGCCGCATCGCAAGCTCTTTACGAGTTTGGCGCATCCCTGCTCAACCCGACCGTCCGGCTCGGCGTCACCGGGCTGTCGCGTGCGGGCAAGACTGTCTTCATTACCGCTCTGCTGCATGGTCTCCTCCGCGGCGGGCGTTTCCCGGTCTTTGAAGCCTCCAATGGCCGCATCATCCGTGCGCGCCTGTCGCCGCAGCCTGACGATGCCGTTCCACGTTTCGACTACGAAGCGCATGTGCGCTCCCTCATCGCCGACCGGGTCTGGCCAGACTCCACCCGGCAGATCAGCGAACTGCGCGTCATCATCGAATATCAGTCCGCCAGCGGCGCGTTGCGGGAATTGACACTCGACATCGTCGATTATCCCGGCGAGTGGCTGCTCGATCTGCCCCTGCTGGACACGAGCTATGAAACCTGGTCAGCGGAGACGCTGGCGCTCGCGCGGCAAGAGCCGCGCCGCGCGCTGGCCGAAGACTGGATTCGTCATCTTGCGCAGCTCGATCCGTCGGCGAACGAGGATGAGCAGATCGCGCGCGAGGCGGCAAGGCGATTTACCGACTATCTGAGACATTGCCGCGACGAACGCTTCGCCATGAGTCTCCTGCCGCCCGGCCGCTTCCTGATGCCGGGCGATCTGGCGGACTCGCCGGCCCTCACATTCGCGCCGCTCGACGTGGCGCCGGATCGCACCGCGCCGGCTGGCTCCCTGCATGCCATGATGAAACGCCGCTACGAGGCCTACAAGGACGTGGTGGTGCGCCCGTTCTTTCGCGATCATTTCGTCCGGCTCGATCGCCAGATTGTGCTGGTCGATATCCTCGCCGCACTGAACGCCGGTCCCGATGCTTTGGCCGATCTTGAGCGCTCCCTGACGTCGATTCTCGACAGCTTCAATTTCGGCAAGAACAGCTGGGTCAGCACGTTGTTTGCGCCGCGCATCGACCGCGTTCAGTTCGCGGCGACCAAGGCGGATCATCTGCACCATTCGTCGCACGACCGGCTCGAGCGCATTCTGGCCCGCATGACCGACCGCGCCATCGCCCGTGCGCGCTTTTCGGGATCGCAGATCGACGTGGTGGCGCTGGCCGCGGTGCGCGCCACGCGGGAGGCGCATGTCAAACGCGGCACGGACCAGCTCGCCTCGATTGTCGGCGTTCCGGCCGAAGGCGAAACCGCAGGCCGAAAGATATTCGACGGCAAGACGGAAGCCGTCATCTATCCAGGCGAACTGCCGGCAGATCCCGGGGCGTTGCTGGACGGCGATAGCGCGGCCTTTCGCGGTCTCACCGCCGGGTCGCAAAGCGACGCCGATTTCCGGTTCCTGCGGTTCCGGCCTCCGCTGCTGGAAACCGCGCCGGACGGCACCGCCGCCTTGCCGCATATCCGGCTGGACCGGACGCTGCAATTTCTGATCGGGGACAAATTGCGATGAGCCCGTCGACACGCAAGCACAAGCCCGCGGTGTTCACGCCCGACGATCCGCATGTCGTCGTGACGCCGCACGACGATGCCGATCTGATTGATCTGCGCGAACAACTTGATTCCGGGCCGGTACCGGCGCTCGTGCCGGCGGCGCCGGAAAGGCGGTTATGGCCTTGGCGCAGCATGTTCTTCTGGGCGGCGAGTGGCTTGGTATCGCTCGGACTCGGCCTCGCCGTCACGACCCTGATCGAAGACCTGTTCGCCCGCTTCGCACCCCTGGGCTGGATCGGACTGACGCTCGCGGTGCTGGCAGCGATCGCGCTTCTGGCCATCTTGGTGCGCGAAATCCGCGGCCTGGCGCGTCTCAACGTCATTGAAGAGCTGCGCCTGCGCGCGGTGGCCGTCATCGCCAGCGACGACCTCACGGAGGGTCGCGCGGTGGTGCGCGATCTGATCGCGCTGGAACGGCATTCGGCGCCGCTGGCGCGCGCCCGCACGCGGCTGGAGAGCCATCTCGGCGACATCATCGATGGCGCCGGTCTCGTGCAAATGGCCGAGCGTGAACTGATGGCCCCACTGGACCACGACGCGCGCCGGCTGGTCAGCGCTGCGGCCAAACGGGTCTCTCTCGTCACGGCGGTCAGTCCGCGCGCCGCGGTCGATATGTTCTTCGTCCTGATCACGGCGCTGGGCCTGGCCCGCCGGCTGGCGCAGCTCTATGGCGGCCGTCCCGGGACACTGGGCCTGATCCGTCTGGCGCGCCACGTCATTTCCCATCTCGCCATCACCGGCGGCATGGCGGCTAGCGACAGCCTGATCCAGCAGGTGATCGGACACGGCGTCGCCGCCAAGGTGTCGGCCCGGCTTGGCGAAGGGGTGCTCAATGGGCTCCTGACGGCACGGCTGGGGCTCGCCGCCATCGACGTCACCCGGCCGCTGCCGTTCACGGCCCTGCCCCGCCCGACCCTGAGCGATCTGGCCAGCGGACTGCTGCGGACGAGCAAGTCCGACCGGCCGGCCCCCGGCCGGCAATCGGACGGTTAGCAGCGTCGGTCAAAATCCCTTGATGAGACCGGCTTCCATCAGCAGCCGGTTGAAGCGCCGCGCCTCGGCGCCGTCCTTGCAGCGGTAGAACAGGCCGTCGCAACGCTCGAGAATGCGCTTCTGCTCCCGGAACGTGGAATCGAGCGGAAGCCCGGCCGCCTCCTGAATAATCAACGGCAGATAAGGCGCGTCCAGCCGGTCGCGCGCCGCACCGACCTGAACCGGATTGAAGTTGATTCCGTCGATCGCGTAATAGGCCGTGTAGTAGCGCGGATCCAGATCCATCACCCGGCGTGCAATCTCGGCGTCCTCCAGCGACGGATCGATCAGCCGATGTGCCAGAGCGGGCGGATGATCGCCGAACCGGACGACCAGAAATTGCTCGTCCGGAAATTGCGTTTTCAGCTTCGTCGCAAAATCGGAATAGTCACGCGCGCTCAAGGCCTGCCGGCGGATATATTCGTCGACCTCCGGCGCGTTGCCGAGCGGCCGCCAGTCCGGCGTCAGATCGGGGCGGAATGTCGTGGTCCACGGAAAATGATTGGCGACCGTGTAGACGAAGAGAAACAGCGGCGCGTCGCCGCGCTCCTGCTCAATCAGCCGCAAGGCTTTGTCGTAATAGAAATGATCCGGCTCGACATCGCCGGCGCCCATTTCCTTGGAATCGATCATGCGCTCGACGCCAGTCGATTTCTGAAACCGGCGCGCGCTCAGGAACGCACCATAGGCAGGATAAAGCGAGAAGGTCTTGTAACCGCAACGGCGCAAAGCCTGCGGCAAGCCGCGCTCGACACGGCCGGCCGCGATGCGGGTGACATAGAACATCAGCCGCCCGAAGGACCGCGCCGATAATCCGGTCAGCACGTTATATTCGGTGTACCAGGTGGGACCGCCGGTGGCCTCCGTCAGCAGCGATCGCGACTTGCCGTCGAACGAGCGAAAGTGATCGACGTAATTCGCGGGCACCTTGATGCCGGGTGCCGCGGTGATGTCGAAGCTCGATTCATCCAGCACCATGACGATATGGGGGCGCTTTCCCGTTGGCTCGCAGGTTTCGTCCGCGGGGGCGCTGGTCGGATGGGCCACCGCCCGGTCCAGTTCGAGCCATCCCTTCGATGACAGTTCGGCAATCGACAGAACGCCGGAGCGGGCAAAATTCGAAACGTGATTGACACCCTGGAACGGCTCCCACGGCTGCTCGGGAAAATGGCCGGACAGTCCGACCAGACCGGCCAGGCAAAGCCCGCCTCCGAACAGCGATGACCGCAGACGAACGCGATGGCGGTCGCACCACCAGAGGAAGGCGGCTGCGGGAACGCCGATGACTGCCGCGATCAGCAGAGACGTTCGCAAGTCCGGAAAGGTTTTCAGGAGGAACGCAAAGGTGTCGGTATCGATGATCAGGATGTCCAGAAAGGTGATGGTCATCCAGGTGATGTCGAATTTGAAGCGCGAGATCAGGATGACGATCAGGACCATCGCCAAAGACAGGGCGGCCGACATCACCGGCCGCCGCAACACCACGAGCCAGGTGAAATTCAGCAGGCCCCAGGTCAGCAGGAACAGCGCCCGTCCGAGCAGGTCGGATTCGGTCGCCACCATGCAGGCCATCGCCGCCAGATGCAGGGCGATCAGCAATGCGATGCTAAAGGGCGCCAGCCCTGCAAACGCCCCCCGCAGGCTGCGGCGGCGGGACACACGGAAATAGTCTGAAATCGACATGACTGACGCAAATCCGCGCCGGAAATCCTAGATCAGCCGCGGCGCACGTGATTGTCATATTTCTGCAATAAAACTTCGCTGGCAAGCGCGTTCAATGTCGCGGCTGCCAGTGGATGCCCCCGTGCAAGCGGGTTGACTTGCGCGAGTGCGAGATTTAAGCCCGCGCTATTCCCTGCATGGGGGCGTAGCTCAGTTGGTTAGAGCGCCGGCCTGTCACGCCGGAGGCCGCGGGTTCGAGTCCCGTCGCTCCCGCCATGTTTTTCCCTATTGATAGCTAGTTTCACCACAGCCGCCGCGGCACCCGCCAAGCCCTACTCCGGGCTGCATTAACCGCCTGACACAACCCGATTCGGGCGAAAAACCGCAAAAACCACTGTGACTCAGGCAAAACAGCCATTTCCGCCCTCCTCCGAATCGTCTAAACGCCACAATCTGTGGTTTTTCCTAACGCCGCTTGATGAAAAGGAGGGCCAACCATGGCTGACAAGAAGCCGGCGACAGCTCCCACCGTTACGCTGAAGCATCTCGCGGCTCAGCTGGCAGAGGGACACCAGCTGTCCAAGAAGCAAAGTGAGGCGATGCTGGGTGACCTCGTCACCTCGATTACCAAACACCTGAAAAAAGGCGACCGGATCCGTATCGGCGGTCTCGGAATCCTGCAGGTGCGCAAACGCGCCGCCCGCATGGGCCGCAATCCCGCGACGGGCGAGCAAATCCAGATCAAGGCCTCGAAAAAGGTCGCATTCCGCGCTGCCAAGGAACTGAAGGAATCGATCTGAGCTGCGGCCGGTTACGGCCGCGGCCTGAACGGTCCTCTGAAAATTCCAATGCGCCGGTATGCGCAGGCATGCCGGCGCGTTTTCATTGAGACTCTGCGCAAGTAGCCCTGCCGATCAGCGAGTCCTGTCCCCGAACGGCCGGAACGCCTTGGGAGCGTCTTCAGGTGCAACAGTCGCCGTCTCTGTCGGCATATCCATCATGGTCGCCGCCACCGGTGTTTCAAACTGGAACCACTTCCGGGCCATGACCTTCTTCTTCAGCTCCTCATCGATGTAAGGCGAGATCAGTTTTTTGAAGGCATATTCGTTCGTCTGATATTCATAGCGGCAATGTTTCGCCCGGCTCTTCGGCAGCATGCCGAAACTGATCGCATCGGCGAACAGAACCTGGTCTGCACCATAAGCCATGCACCAGCGGTTGAAATGACGCTGCGCCGGCAGGGAGTGGGTATCTGCAAGCAGGCGCAGCTCCGGCGCCTTGCCCTGATCGTCCATCGCTTCTCTGCCGCTCAGAAACGATGCGCCGAGAATGAGCCGCCGGCTGTCGTCCTTGCAGAACTGCAGTAGGAGATAGGTTGCGAAATAATCCGCCGCCTCCTCTTCGCGTCCAAAGAACGGAATATCCAGCACTTCGAGCACGGCATGCCCGGCTTCGTGCAGGAAGACATCGACGAGCGGACCGACCATCGCATCCTTCGGCGACAATCCTCGCTTCGTCATCTTCGGCGTCTGGTTCCAAACATATTCCAGATATTCATAGCAAACCTTGATGGCGTCGTCCCAGAAGGTCGCGTTCGCAACACCGTCACAGCCTTCGAGCTTCAGGGTGATCCTGATCGGGAGACGGATAGGAGCCAGAAAAGCCTGGAACTTCTCAAGAATGCGCGACTCTTTCATCATCTCGTAGATCGGACGATGCGCCGGATTCTTGGGCTCGACATACTCGATGTCAAACTGATCGGTCTTCAGCTTCTCCGCCGGAATGGGCTCGTAGGCGGCGGAAGCGATCACGGGGCAACACAACAGACCGATCGCGGCTGCAAACGATAAAAATTGATTTCTGACGCCCATCTTCATGACACACCTCGCGTCAACCATCTGACGTCTTATGCTGACAAACATCCTCATTGCGGCTGGACAAGGTCCGTCCGCAATGAGGTAAATCGCGACAACTGAAAACTAATCTTAAAAAGCCTGAAGCTTATTTCTTGCCCGGCGGGTTTTCCGGACGCGCTCCCGGAGGAGTCTCGGGGCGAGCGCCTGGAGGATTCTCAGGGCGCGCTCCCGGAGGATTTTCCGGACGGGCTCCCGGAGGATTCTCCGGACGCATTCCCGGAGGATTTTCCGGACGGGCTCCCGGAGGATTCTCCGGACGCATTCCCGGAGGATTCTCTGGACGCGGTTGTGCGGCAACCGGGACAGTGCTTGTAATCACAAGCAACCCGAGGGTTGCGGCAATGTAAGTCATCTTGGCCATAGGATTATCTCCTTTGCCCTAAAATCATATTCCCGGTTCGTGCCTTCGGCAAATTCCGCAGGCGTCCGGACCGCCCGCGCGATCACGACAAAAACCCATTGCAAAACAGCGCTTTGAGAAAGGTTTGATCTCACAGATGACGCTGCAATGACAAAGAAGTGTGTTCAGGCTGAACAAACGCGGCCTGCGGCTTGAGTGTTTAAGCAAACTGTCCTGAAACAAATGTGACGATCGGTACAGCGGGCGGCTTTCGGATAGCCGCGGCCGGCCGCATTGGGATGTCCGCGCGAATACCTGACGACGTTTTATCAGGATCGATATCTGATGGTGGGCGGTGACGGGATCGAACCGCCGACATCCTGCGTGTAAAGCAGGCGCTCTACCAGCTGAGCTAACCGCCCCCTGCGCCTTCCCTTATCTCTCCACCCCCATGCGAGGCAAGGCAGGCGGCACGAAAAACGGCGACGCCAGAGGCGCCGCCGCCAGTCATTTCAAGTGCAATCGATCAGTGCGCGGTCAGGCCGGAGGAATCCTCCTCCACAGCGCCATCCGGCGCCGCCTTGGCGGGCGTCTCTTCCCACTGGATGGGCTCTGGCTTGCGCACCAGGGCGCGCGCCAGCACCTCGTCCATCCGCGAGACCGGGATGATGTCCAGACCGCTCTTCACGTTCTCGGAAATATCCGCGAGATCCTTCGCGTTCTCCTCCGGGATCAAGACCGTCTTGATGCCGCCGCGCAACGCCGCCAGGAGCTTTTCCTTCAAGCCCCCGATCGGCAACACACGGCCGCGCAAGGTGATCTCACCGGTCATCGCCACATCACGGCGAACCGGAATTCCGGTCATCACCGACACGATGGCCGTGACCATGGCCACGCCGGCCGAAGGTCCATCCTTGGGCGTCGCGCCTTCCGGCACGTGCACGTGGATGTCGCGGCGGTCGAACAGCGGAGGCTCGATGCCGAAGGCAATCGCCCGCGACCGGACGTAAGACGCCGCCGCCGAGATCGACTCCTTCATGACGTCACGCAGATTGCCGGTAACGGTCATCTTGCCCTTGCCGGGCATCATCGCGCCTTCGATGGTGAGCAACTCGCCGCCAACATCGGTCCAGGCCAGGCCGGTGACGACGCCGATCTGGTCGGTGTCCTCGACCTCGCCGTACCGGTATTTCGGCACGCCGAGATACTCTCCCAGGCTCTTGGCATCGACCTTGACCATCTTCTTCTTCGAGATGACCAGATCCTTGACCGCCTTGCGGATCAGCGACGACAGTTCGCGTTCGAGATTGCGGACACCCGCTTCCCGCGTGTAACGGCGGATGAGCGTCAGCAAGGCATCGTCGTCGATTGTCCACTCCTTGGATTCGAGGCCGTGCTTGCCGATCGCATGCGGAATGAGGTGCTTGCGGGCAATCTCGACCTTTTCATCTTCAGTATAGCCGGCGATACGAATGATCTCCATGCGGTCCATCAACGGTCCGGGAATATTGAGCGTATTCGCCGTGGTGATGAACATCACGTTGGAAAGATCGTAATCAACCTCGAGATAGTGATCGCTGAATGTCGCGTTCTGTTCGGGATCGAGCACCTCAAGCAGAGCCGAGGACGGATCGCCGCGGAAATCGGCGCCCATCTTGTCGATCTCGTCGAGCAGGAACAGCGGATTCGACGACTTGGCCTTGCGCATCGACTGGATGATCTTGCCGGGCATCGAACCGATATAGGTCCGGCGATGCCCGCGGATCTCCGCTTCGTCACGCACGCCACCGAGCGACACGCGCACGAATTCGCGGCCGGTCGCCTTGGCGATCGACTTGCCGAGCGAGGTCTTGCCGACGCCCGGAGGGCCGACCAGACACAGGATCGGACCGGTCAGCTTGTTGGCCCGCTGCTGCACGGCGAGATACTCGACGATACGGTCCTTGACCTTCTCCAGGCCAAAGTGGTCAGCGTCGAGGATATCCTGCGCCAGCTTCAGGTCTTTCTTGACCTTGGTCTTCTTGTTCCACGGAATCGAGATCAGCCAGTCGAGATAGTTGCGCACGACCGTCGCTTCAGCCGACATCGGCGACATCTGCCGCAGCTTCTTGAGTTCGTGCTGCGCCTTTTCGCGGGCTTCCTTTGTGAACTTGGTCTTCTTGATCTTGTCTTCGAGTTCGGCGAGTTCGTCCTTGCCGTCCTCGTCGCCCAGTTCCTTCTGGATCGCCTTCATCTGCTCGTTGAGATAATATTCGCGCTGCGTCTTCTCCATCTGACGCTTCACACGCGTGCGAATGCGCTTCTCGACCTGCAACACGGAGATTTCGCTCTCCATCAGGCCCAGAACCTTTTCCAGCCGCTGCGGCACGCTGATGGTCTCGAGGATCCCCTGCTTGTCGGGAATCTTGACCGCAAGATGCGAGGCAACGGTATCGCCGAGCTTGGCATAGTCCTCAATCTGCTGGACCACGCCGACGACTTCCGGCGACACTTTCTTGTTGAGTTTCACATAGCTTTCGAACTCAGTCACAACCGAGCGCGCCAGCGCTTCCGCCTCGACCGGCTCGCCGAGTTCGTCCTCGATCACAACCGCGTCGGCTTCATAATATTCACTGCGATCGGTGTATTTGAGCACTTTGGCGCGCTGCGCGCCTTCGACCAGCACCTTGACGGTGCCGTCGGGCAGCTTCAGCAGCTGAAGGACGCTCGCAATCGTGCCGACCTCATAGATCGACTCCGTCGACGGATCGTCGTCGGAGGCGTTCTTCTGGGTGGCCAGCAGAATGAAGGTGTCGGACCGCATCACCTCTTCGAGGGCCTTGATCGATTTCTCGCGGCCCACGAACAGCGGCACGATCATGTGCGGAAAAACGACGATGTCGCGCAACGGAAGGACCGGATAGGCCTTGGTCTCTCCGGCAATCAACGGCGGGCGCGGCTTGTTGGACGTGGTCATAGCCCGTATTTCCTTATTGTTGTGCCCCTCCTCGCGGTCCGCATGATGCGCAACCATAGGGGAGTGCCTGGGAGGCCGGGTGGGAGCATGGTCCGTCGGTCCGGACACCATGCGCGGGAGGTGGGTACGAAACCCCGCCCGGATTGATCATTTCGCCTTCGTACGCGTTCTGTTCGCATGCATTAGGTGGAGTCGCAGTGCGGTCGTGTCAAGATCGTGAGCATGCGTCCAAGCACCCCACAAACGCATGGGGCAGTGCAGCTTAAGGCGATTCTCGGCGCAGAGTCGCACCACGCCGGAGTTATCAAGCGCTCGCAGGGGCCTCGCCTGCCCGGTCAGACCGGTCGGCATAGATGTAGAGCGGCCGCGCGGTGCCCTCCACGACTTCCCGGGAGATCACGACCTCCTCGACCCCTTCCAGGCTCGGCAGGTCGAACATGGTATCCAGCAGGATACCTTCCATGATCGACCGCAGGCCGCGGGCGCCGGTCTTGCGCTCGATCGCCTTGCGGGCAATGGCGCCAAGGGCCTCTTCGGCCAGGGTCAGGTCGATATTCTCCATCTCGAACAGCCGCTGGTATTGCTTCACCAGCGCATTTTTCGGCTCGATCAGGATCTTCTTCAACGACGCCTCGTCAAGATCCTCCAGCGTGGCGACCACCGGCAAGCGGCCGACGAATTCCGGGATCAGCCCGTATTTCAGCAAATCTTCCGGCTCGACCTCACGGAAGATTTCGCCTGCCCGGCGGTCTTCCGGCGCACGCACGGTCGCGCCGAAACCGATCGAGGTGGAACGGCCGCGCGCGGAAATGATCTTGTCCAAGCCGGCAAAGGCGCCGCCGCAGACGAACAGAATATTGGTGGTATCGACCTGCAGGAATTCCTGCTGCGGATGCTTGCGGCCGCCCTGCGGAGGCACCGAGGCTACGGTGCCTTCCATGATCTTGAGCAAGGCCTGTTGCACGCCCTCGCCCGACACGTCGCGGGTGATCGAGGGATTGTCGGATTTGCGGCTGATCTTGTCGATTTCGTCGATATAGACAATGCCGCGCTGGGCCCGCTCAACATTGTAGTCGGCGGACTGCAGCAGCTTCAGGATGATGTTCTCGACGTCCTCGCCGACATAGCCGGCTTCGGTCAGCGTGGTGGCGTCCGCCATCGTGAACGGCACGTCAAGGATGCGCGCCAGCGTCTGCGCCAGCAGCGTCTTGCCCGAACCGGTCGGGCCGATCAGCAGGATGTTCGACTTCGCCAGTTCGACGTCGTTGTGCTTGGTCTGGTGATTGAGGCGCTTGTAGTGGTTGTGCACCGCAACCGAGAGCACCCGCTTCGCATGCTGCTGGCCGATGACATAGTCATCGAGGACCTTGCAGATTTCCTTCGGCGTCGGGATGCCGTCGCGCGACTTCACCAGCGAGGATTTGTTCTCCTCGCGGATGATGTCCATGCAGAGCTCGACGCATTCGTCGCAGATGAAGACGGTCGGACCGGCGATGAGCTTGCGCACCTCGTGCTGGCTCTTGCCGCAGAACGAGCAATAAAGCGTGTTCTTGGAGTCGCCGCCGCTTGCTTTGCTCATTCCAATCTCCGTTCGATTCTCAAGAACGCGCGCCTCACGGCACCCGTAAAACCTAGCATCCGAGCGCCTGGCATGATGTGGCCCGGCAGGCACAGATGGTCTCGAATTCCTCCCCCTATCCCACTTTTATCCTAACACTAGCCAAACATGCTAAGGGCGGGACAATCAAGAATCCATTAATGATAACCGGACTTTGAATAATGCGCCCGAGGCCGCAGACAAGCCTTTTGCAGGGGCAGAATAAGACCTTTTGATAGGAAATCTCCGGACACAGCCGCCGAAAACCGGCAACGATACTCGCATAGCGCGAAAATCGGGCCGGACAGCGGTCGAATGCGGGCGCGATTCGTATGCCCACCGGCCGCCCGCAGGTTCCACCTGCCGTCCCAACACCGTCAGGCCTTCACCGGCGGTTCTTCCATCCGCTTGTCGATGACTTTGTCGACCAGCCCGAACTCCTTGGCGGCATCCGCAGTCAGGAAATAGTCGCGCTCCAGCGCATCCTCGATCTTCTTCAGCGGCTGGCCGGTGTGCTTCATGTAGATTTCGTTGAGCCGCTTTTTGAGGTTCAGGATTTCCTGCGCGTGCAGCATGATATCGGTGGCCTGCCCCTGGAAACCGCCGGACGGCTGATGAACCATGATGCGGGCATTCGGAAGGGCGAAGCGCAAATCCTTCTGGCCGGCCGTCAGCAGCAAAGACCCCATCGATGCAGCCTGACCGATGCACAAGGTCGACACGGCAGGACGGATGAATTGCATCGTGTCGTATATCGCCATGCCCGATGTCACCACGCCGCCGGGCGAGTTGATGTACATCGAAATTTCCTTCTTCGGATTTTCCGCTTCCAGAAACAGCAATTGCGCGACGATGACGGTCGCCATGCCGTCCTCGATCGGGCCGGTGATGAAAATGATGCGCTCCTTCAGAAGGCGCGAGTAGATGTCATAGGAGCGTTCCCCGCGATTGGTCTGTTCGACCACAACCGGGACCAGATAATTCATATAGGTATCGACGGGATCTCTCATGACATCTCCTGCGGCCCTCGGGGCCGCCGCTCGAATCGCAATGCGCTACCATAGCGCCTTCGGCCGCGGGCGTGACCCCGCGACGGCACATATAGGTGACGATGGTTAAGTCGCCTAGGTCGCGTTGGTTAAGCCGCCTTATCGTCGTCGTCGCGATAAAGCTCGTCACGCGTCACTTTCTTGTCCGTCACCTTGGCCAGGGCGAACAGGAAGTCGGTCACCTTGTTTTCCAGAATCGGCGCGCGGACGGTCGCCAGGGCCTCCGGGTTCTTGCGGAACGTGTCCCACAATTCCTGCTCGCGGCCCGGGAACTGGCGGATATGCTCGACCACCGCACGCGTGGTCTCGTCGTCGGTCACGGTCAGTTCGTTGCGCCGGCCGATCTCGTCCAGCAACAGACCAAGGCGAACGCGACGGTTCGCGATTTTGCGATACTCGGCCTGCTCGGCTTCTTCCGTCGTGTTCTCGTCGGCGAAAGTCTTGCCTTCACGCTGCATCTCGGTTTGCGCCGCCTGCCAGAGATTCTGGAATTCCTGCTCGAACAACCCCGGCGGCACGTCGAATTTATGCATCTCGTCCAGTGCATCGAAGAGCTGCCGCTTCAAGCGCTGACGCGAGGCCGCCTCGTTGTCGCGGGCCAGGCGTTCCTTCACCGCATCTTTCAGCTTCTCGAGCGATTCCAGGCCCAGCGACTTGGCGAAATCCTCGTCGATCGCAACGTCCTTCGGCGCCTCGATGCTCTTTGCGGTGACGTCGAATTCGGCGTCCTTGCCGGCAAGATGCGCCGCCGGATAATTCGCCGGGAACGCCACTTTCACCACGCGCTGTTCGCCGGCTGCGATTCCGACCAACTGATCTTCGAAGCCCGGAATGAATTGCCCCAAGCCAAGCTGCAGGGCGACATCCTCGCCCGCGCCGCCTTCGAACGGCGTGCCGTCGATCTTGCCCACGAACGACATGATGATGCGGTCGCCGCTCTCGGCCTTGGCGCCCTCGCCCTTGTCGGAGAACGGCCGGTTCTGCTCCGCAATCTTCTTCAGCGCTTCCTCGATCTGGTCATCGGTGACATCGGCCACCAGCTTGGTCAGCGAAATCGACTTGAAATCCGCGAATTCGATTGGCGCAAGAATCTCCATCGCAACCGTATAGGACAGATCGGATTTGCCCCCGATCACGTCCTCGACCGCTTTCTCTTCGGTCGGTAGTGTGACCTGCGGCTGGGTCGCGAGACGGAAATTGTTGTCGGCCACGATCTTGGCGTTGACGTCACGCACCGCGGCCTCAATCGCCTCCGCCATCGCGGAGCGGCCATAGACGCGCTTCAGATGGGCGACCGGCACCTTTCCCGGACGGAAGCCGTTGATGCGGACACGATCCTTCATCTCGCCGAGGCGATCATTGACCTTGGAGTCGAGTTCTCCGGCGGGGATCAGGACGCGGAATTCACGCCGCAAGCCTTCCGAAAGCGTTTCTGTCACCTGCATGACTGTCTTCGTTCCTTGTCGCCGCGCATGCGGCGTCGTATTGTCGGGAGCACCCGTAACCAGCAACGTCCAAAGCGACGGCGTCCGGTCCGGAACGTCTGGGGCCTGGTGCGGGCGGAGGGACTCGAACCCCCACAACTTTCGTCACTGGAACCTAAATCCAGCGCGTCTACCAATTCCGCCACGCCCGCCCAAAAATTCCATGTTCTGGACGCCGTATTCTGACGCCGCATCAGGGGCATCGCGCGGCACCGCAAATCCGGCCGAGCGGCGCGGCTTATAACATGCGTTCTGGAGCCTGCACCATAAAAATAGGCCTCGCCAGGCCGGCGGCAAGATCGCCGGCCGGTCGGCGATACCGCGGAGTTGTATTGCTGGCCGCAAGAGTGTGGCGCAATGTCTGTAAAGATGACTTCCCGAGAGGCCGACACGTCTACCATGTCTGTCTACACCCACCTCACCCGCCGACACGTCATTCAGGGCCTTGCTGCCTCGGTCGTCATGATTGGGGCGCCAACGGTCGGGTTGGGGCAATCTGCGCATCCCGCTCCCAGCGGCGACGGCTTCCACATCCTGCGCGCACGGCAAGGGAAAGTTCATCTGCGGGGTGCCGACCGGCCAGAAACGCCGATCTGGGGCTATGACGGTGCCGTTCCCGGCACCACCCTCAGGGTGAAACAGGGCGACGAGCTGAAGGTCAGGCTGATCAACGAACTTTCCGAGCCGACCCTGATCCATTGGCATGGCCTGCGACTCCCCAACGCCATGGACGGCGTCCCCCATCTCACCCAAGACCCGGTCGAGCCGGGTAAGAGCTTTGACTATCGTTTCAAGGTGCCGGATGCCGGCACCTTTTGGTACCATTCGCATCTCTATTCGTCGGAGCAGCTCGAGCGCGGTCTGTACGGGGTTTTAATCGTCGAAGAACCCACGATCGTCGCGCTCGAGCGCGACATCGTCGTGGTGCTCGACGACTGGAGACTGGCCGAGGACGGCCGCATCCATGAGGCGAGTTTCCGCTCCGTCCACGACGCCGCGCATGCCGGGCGGCTGGGGCGGCATCTCACCGCCAACAGCGAAGCGGGTCTCGCCATCCCGGTGCGGACCAACGAACGGCTGCGCCTGCGGCTGATCAATGCCGCCAATGCCCGCGTGTTTCCCTTGCGCATCCAGGACCATTCCGCCTGGGTCATGGCGATTGACGGCCAGCCGGCGGAACCGTTTCCGGCCCGCGACACCCGCGTCACGCTCGGCCCCGGCAACCGGGTCGATCTGTTCATCGATGCGACCCGCGATCCCGGCAGCACGTCACCGATCCTGGTCGATACCGGAAACGGCGACGAGGTGGCGGTGGCCCGTCTGGTCTACGAGCAGGGCGAGAAGGCCCGTCCCGCCCCGCGTGCCGAACCCGCCGCCCTGCCCGCCAACCCGCTGCCGCAGATGATCGATTTCAAATCCGCATTGCGCCTCGACATCCCGCTGGAAGGCGGCGCGATGAGCGCGATGATGATGGGCCGCATGCATGGCGGCACGGCGATTCCGGGACATGGTATCGATCCGTCTGCCCGGCTGTGGACCATGGCGGGCTTTGCCTCGTCGGGGCATCACGGTCCGGCGCTGTTCAGCGTCAAGCTCGGCCGCGCCGTCATGCTCGCCTTCAACAACAACACGGCCTTCCCGCACGCCATGCATCTGCACGGCCATCACTTCCGGCTGCTGGACAATCGCGATGACGGCTGGAAGCCGTTCTGGCTCGACACCATCGTGGTGCAACCGCGTCAGACCGCCCGCATCGCATTTGTCGCCGACAATCCCGGCAAGTGGATGATCCATTGCCACATGCTGGAGCATCAGGAGACCGGCATGGCCGCGTGGTTCGAGGTGGCCTGACCGTCAGGTGGCAATCTGCGCGAACAGGTCGCGATAGACCCCGGGCAGCGCGTCGGGCAGATCTTCCGAAATCAGGCCGGGGCCGATCTCGTTGGCCGCCTCCCCGTGCAGCCAGACCGCCGCGCAGGCTGCCTCGAACGCCGGCATGCCCTGGGCCAGCAATGCCGCCGCCATCCCTGCCAGGACATCGCCCGACCCCGCCGTCGCAAGCCAGGGCGGTCCGTTCGCCGCGATCGCTGCCCGGCCATCGGGAGCCGCCACGACGGTATCCGGGCCCTTCAGAAGGACCACGGCCCCTGTTTCATGTGAAGCATCGCGGGTCACTTCAAGTTTTTGTTTAACTCGATGTTTTTGAGATATTTCTTTGAACAAACGAACGAATTCACCTTCATGCGGCGTCAGGATTGTGCGCTCGCTTTCGCGATTCGCGAGCATTGTAAAGAGCTCTTTCGGATTGTCCCCAAAGCTGGTCAGGGCGTCGGCATCGAGCACCACGCCCCGCGCCCCGTCGAGGGCGCGCCGGACGCTCTCCCGCATACCGGCGCCCACGCCGCCGCCCGGCCCGATCGCAACGGCGTTCAGCCGATGGTCGTCCAGCAGCCGCGCGAGCTCATCCGGGCTGTCAACGGCCCGCACCATGATCGAGGGGCTCTCAGCCGCATGCACGGCCAGGGCATCCCGCGGGCTGGCGATGGTGACCAGGCCCGCCCCCGCCCTCAACGCCCCGCGCGCGGCCAGCCGGGCCGCGCCGGTCGACGCCGACAGGCCGCCCGACACCACAACAGCATGACCGCGGGCATATTTATGAGCGTCGATTTTCGGAACCGGGAAAAGCCCGCGCCACAGGCCCGGCTCATTGGCGAACGTACGCGGGCGTATGGTGTCAAGAACGCCCGCCGGAATGCCGATATCCGCGACCGTCACCCGTCCGCAATGCAAGCGGCCGGGCAGCAGCAGATGTCCCGGCTTGCGCCGGAAAAACGTGACGGTCTCATGCGCACGAATGGCCACGCCCATCACGGCGCCGCTGTCGCCGTTGATGCCGCTCGGCAGATCGGCGGCGACCACATGCGCGGCGCCGGAATTGACCGTCTCGATCGCCGCACGTTCGATGCCCTCGACGACACGATCCAGACCGGCTCCGAACAAGGCGTCGATCACGATATCCACGGTGTCGAGACCTGCCGCTGCGGCGAGCGTCTCGACCTCGCCGCTCCAGCGTTGCGCGGCCTCCGCCGCGTCGCCCCTCAATCGCGAGCGGTTCGAGGCCAGCAGAACCCGGACATCAAAGCCGCGCTCGGCCAAGTGTCGCGCCGCCACAAAACCATCGCCGCCATTGTTGCCGGGACCGGCAAGGATCACGACACGTTTTCCAGCGAGATGCCCGGTCGACACGGCGTCGGCGATCGCGCAGCCGGCACGCTCCATGAGATCGGAGCCGGCGACGCCACCCGCCATCGCCAGCCGGTCGGCCTCGGCCATCTCCCTGACGGTCAGCAATTCCAGCATGAGTGCAAAACTACGTTGCGGAGCAGCGGTGAACAACACGCCGGGGATTGCATCAAGCGATCGCACATAAAATAATCAGACTGCTCATAAATTGATCTTGGTAATTGGGCAGCGCCGGAGAATTCCCATCATACTATCCACAAGACATTGATAAATATCATATTTTTCTGAATTTGGTTATTGGCATAAGACCTGCTAACGCCAAACGGGCTCACCGGTGCGCCCCACCGGCGGACCGGGAGAGGAACGTCCATGAAGAAGATCGAGGCCATCATCAAGCCGTTCAAACTCGACGAGGTGAAAGAGGCGCTGCAGGAAGTTGGACTGCAGGGCATTACCGTCACCGAGGCGAAGGGTTTCGGCCGGCAGAAGGGTCACACCGAGCTGTATCGCGGCGCCGAATACGTCGTCGACTTTCTCCCCAAGGTGAAGATCGAGATTGTGCTGAGCGACGACATGGTCGAAAAAGCCGTCGATGCCATTCGCCGTGCGGCGCAAACTGGACGGATTGGCGACGGCAAGATTTTTCTTTCCAACATCGAAGAAGCGATTCGGATCAGGACGGGGGAATCCGGGTTGGACGCTATCTGACACGCTGATTTAATCACACTCACTCCAAGTCCCCTCAAGAAAGGGAATGCGTTCCATGACTACGGCCAAAGCTCCATCCTCGGCCAAAGACGTCCTGAAGCTGATGAAGGACAACGAGGTCAAATACGTCGACTTGCGTTTCACCGACCCGCGCGGCAAGTGGCAGCATGTGACGTTCGACGTGTCCATGGTCGACGAGGAAATCTTCGCCGAAGGCACCATGTTCGACGGCTCCTCGATCGCGGGCTGGAAAGCGATCAATGAATCCGACATGTGCCTGATGCCGGACCCGGCAACGGCTGTCATCGATCCGTTCTTCGCCGAGACGACGCTTGTTTTGACCTGCGACGTGCTCGAGCCGACCACGGGCGAACCTTATAATCGCGACCCCCGCGGCATCGCCAAGAAGGCCGAAGGCCTGGTCAAGGCCTGGGGCATCGGCGACACCGTGTTCTTCGGACCGGAAGCCGAATTCTTCGTGTTCGACGACGTCAAGTTCAGCGCCGAGCCTTACAAGACCGGCTTCAAGCTCGACTCGATCGAATTGCCGATCAACGGCGACACCGACTATGAAGGCGGCAATCTCGGCCACCGCATCGGCATCAAGAAGGGCTACTTCCCGGTGCCGCCGCAGGACTCGGCGCAGGACATGCGCACCGAAATGCTCGGCGCCATGGCGCGCATGGGCGTGAGCGTCGAGAAGCATCACCACGAAGTGGCGTCGGCCCAGCACGAACTCGGCATGAAATTCGCGCCGATGACGTACATGGCCGACCAGATGCAGGTCTACAAATACTGCATCCATCAGGTCGCCAACATCTACGGCAAGACCGCCACTTTCATGCCGAAGCCGATCTACGGCGACAACGGCTCGGGCATGCATTGCCACCAGTCGATCTGGAAGGACGGCAAGCCGACTTTCGCCGGCAACAAATACGCCGACCTGTCGGAAACCTGCCTCCACTATATCGGCGGCATCATCAAGCACGCGAAAGCACTCAATGCTTTCACGAACCCCTCGACCAACTCCTACAAGCGTCTGGTTCCGGGTTATGAAGCACCCGTGCTGCTCGCCTATTCGGCGCGCAACCGTTCGGCGTCGTGCCGCATTCCGTTCACGACCAATCCGAAGGCCAAGCGCGTCGAGGTGCGTTTCCCCGACCCGATGGCCAATCCGTATCTCGGCTTCGCCTCGATGCTGATGGCCGGCCTCGACGGCATCAAGAACAAGATTGATCCCGGCTCGGCCATGGACAAGGATCTCTACGATCTGCCGCCGGCCGAACTGAAGCAGATCCCGACCGTCTGCGGCTCGCTGCGTGAAGCCCTCGAAAATCTCGACAAGGACCGGGGCTTCCTGAAGGCGGGCGGTGTGATGGACGACGATTTTATCGACAGCTATATCGAACTGAAGATGACCGAAGTGGCCCGCTTCGAGATGACGCCGCATCCGGTCGAGTTCGAGATGTATTACTCCGCTTAGCAGCCGCGTTCCTCCCAATCATCGCGCAAGCGATGCAACTGCAAAGGGCGCTCTCACGAGCGCCCTTTTTCTTGCTCGCGATGAAGGAACTGCCTAGTCGATGACGGCGCCGCTGGCCTTGACCGGGACCGACCATTTCTCGATCTCGCTTTTGACGAACCGGCCGAGATAGTCAGGCGTGCGCCGGTCGGGCGCGACGATGGTGGCGCCGAGCTTCTGCAATTGCTCGCGCACCGACGGCGTCTCCATGGTCCCGATCGCGGCGTCGCGCAGTTTCGCGACGATGGGCGCCGGCGTGTTCTTCGGAAAGAACAATGCGGTCCAGGTATAGGCCTGGATGTCCTTGAAACCTTTTTCGTACGCGGTCGGAAGATTCGGCAGCACCGGCGAGCGGTCGCGCGACAGGGTTGCGATCGCCTTGACCGTCCCGGCCTGGATCTGCGGCACCGCCGTGACCACAATCTCGCACAAAAAGTCGAGCCGGCCGGCGGTGAGATCCTGCATCGCCGGGCCGGTCCCCTTGTAGGGAACGTGCTGGATGCTGGTGCCCAAGGCACCGTTGAGCAGCGCACACCCCAGATGCGTCGCGGACCCGGCGCCGGCGGAGCCGTAATTCATCTTGGCCTGGTTGGCCTTCGCGTATGCGACGAAGTCCTCCAGGCCGTTGGCCGGCAGATCCTTGCGCGCGATCAGCACCAGCGGAATTTCGGCAATCAGCGTGACCGGCGCGAAATCCGTCACCGCATCGTAAAGCGGCTTCCTGTAAAGCAGCTGCGAATGGGCGTGGGTGGCGATGGTGCCGAGGATGAAAGTATAGCCGTCGGGATCGGCCTTGGCGACGCGCTGGCCGCCCACCATGCCGCCGGCTCCCGGCACATTCTCGATCACCACCGACTGACCGAGGATTTGCCCCATCCGCTCCGCCATCACCCGGCCGAAGACGTCGATCGGCCCCCCGGCCGCCGCCGACACCACCATGGTCACCGGCCGCTGCGGCCAATCCTGAGCGCTGGCCACGCCCGCCGACATCACCAGGGCGGCCAAAGCCGCCCCCATTCCCAAACGCATGATCGCTCTCTCTCCGCAAACAACCCGGCTCACTCAGCCGCTGCCATCATCGGCCGGGCCGTCCAAAATGCAAAGGGCGCCCATCGCAGGCGCCCGGTCAAAAGCCTGGATTTCGGGATCAGACCACGATCACCAGCAGGACCAAGAGGACTCCGATCGCGCAGCCCCAATAGACCTGCTTCTGGTGGCTGCTGAGGCCGTAGGCGCCCGCATCCCGGCGCGCCTGGATCACGGCGGCCTCGAATTCATCCGAGGACGAAAACGCGCAGGCCAAGGCCGCACCGGCCTGCTCGGCTTGACGCATCAGATCGGACTGAGGTCCGTGAGAGACTCGCAATCGCCACATAGGTCGATGGTCGTCTCGAAAGGTAAACGAGTCCTTTCCGGGAACCCGACTTCCTCCGAGATTCGTCCCGGACGCTAGGACACCGCAACGCCGGCCTGACGGGCGAAAGACAAATCCGGCATCGCCTGCGGGACAAGCTGGGGCGCCGCCACGACCGGCACCGGGCGCACCCGCGGCCCCCTGCCGGCCTCGGTCATGACGCGGTTGCGCCCGGAGGACTTCGCCTCGTACAGCGCGCGGTCCGCGCGCGTCAACAGCGCGGTGATGTCGATGGTGCCGGCGACGGCCTCAGCGGCGCCGATGCTCACCGTCGCATTCATGCAGTGACCGGAGATCGTCACACCGGCGGTTTCGAAGGCCGCGCGCACGCGTTCGGCGACCATCACGGCGGTATCGGCGCCGCCGGGCAGGATCGCGGCAAATTCCTCGCCGCCCAGACGGCCGACGATGTCGTCGCCGCGCATCGAGCTCGCCGCCGTCGCCGCGAAGGTCCGCAACGCATCGTCGCCGACGTCGTGCCCGAAACGGTCGTTGATGGACTTGAAGTGATCGAGATCGAACATCAGCACCGTCACGGATTCGCCCTTGCGGTGTTGCGTGTCGATCAGCTTCTGCGCGGTCTCGAGAAAGCCGCGGCGGTTATAGAGACCGGTCATGTAGTCGGTCATCGCCGCCGTCTTGTGCACCAGCGCGCTGTGTTCCTTCGCCATCACCATCACGATGAAGGCGGTTCCGACCACGTAAAGCAGGATCAAAAGCGCGAACATCGCAAACCAGCCGCGGCCCAATCCCGGCAGCGGATCCGGCATGAAATAGGCGGTCAGGGCCGGCGACAGGAACACCGCGCCGTGCAGCAGCGGGACGATGATCGCGCGCCATCGCGCGAGCTTCGGATTGCGGCGCTCGCGCCGCAATTCCATCGCGGTCAGCACCGCATAGACCGTGATAATCAGCGAACTCAGAACCACCCGTCCGCCATTCCATTCCGCCACGACCGGCAATTGACTCGCCAGCAGCCAGACGAACGCGCCGGTCGCCGCCGCCAGCGGCAGCACTTCGCGGCCGTGAAACTTGCGTGCGCCGCTCCAGATCATGCCGCACGAAATGAACAGCAGCGCATTGGCGGTCTCGCCGATGCCGGAGGGTACCGCCTGCGGCGTGACGATCCACAGCGCGACCGCAAAGCCGCCGATCAGGTAAGCCGCGGCCCACCAGCCGAGCGCGCGGATCGACCGGTCCTGGATCCACAGGGCCAGCAGGAACAGTCCGAGAAGCGCGGTAATGCAGGTCGCTACGACAAAGAGCGTCGGCAGATCCAACGGCATGGTCACCCTCTGGCAAATCCGTCACCGGCTGGGCCCCTTCTCGCGGAAGCCATGGCCTGATTTCACCGTCGGGAACGCTAGGGGTGCACGCGTTCAAAAGCGGTTTGTTTGGGAACCCGCCTTTTCAATAAAAAAACAAACAAAAAGGGGCCCAAAGGCCCCTCTTTATCGTCGCAAATTGTCTGAAAATTAGTCTCAGACGTCCTAGCGCTTGGAGAACTGGAACGAACGGCGGGCTTTCGCCTTGCCGTATTTCTTGCGCTCCACCACGCGCGAGTCGCGGGTGAGGAAGCCGCCGCGCTTCAGCGGCGTGCGCAGGTCCGGTTCGAAATAGGTCAGCGCCTTGGAGATGCCGTGACGCACGGCGCCCGCCTGGCCCGACAATCCGCCGCCGGAAACCGTGCAGATCACGTCGTACTGGCCGTTGCGGTTGGAGGCGACCAGCGGCTGCTGGATCATCATGCGCAGCACCGGACGCGCGAAGAACACTTCGACGGTCTTGGTGTTGACGGTGATCTTGCCGGAGCCGGGCTTGATCCAGACGCGCGCGACGGCGTTCTTGCGCTTGCCGGTGGCATAGGCGCGGCCCTGCTTGTCGAGCTTCTGGACGTGTTTGGGTTGCTCGGGCGTCTCGGTCTTGAACGACGACAGACCTTCGAGCGATTGCACTGTCTCAGCCATGGTCAGGCGATCCTGTTCTTGCGGTTCATGGCGCCGACATCGAGCGCTTCGGGCTTCTGCGCCTCATGCGGATGATCCGTGCCGGGATAGACGCGAAGATTGCCCAGCTGCCGGCGGCCGAGCGGACCGCGCGGGAGCATGCGCTCCACGGCTTTCTCGACCACGCGCTCGGGGAAGCGGCCTTCCAGGATGAACTTGGCGCTGCGTTCCTTGATGCCGCCGATGAAGCCGGTGTGATGGTGATAGATTTTCTGGTCGCGCTTGCGGCCGGTCAGCACCACCTTGGCGGCGTTGATGACGATCACGTTGTCGCCGTCATCGACATGCGGGGTGAAGGTGGGCTTGTGCTTGCCGCGCAGGCGCATCGCGACGATCGAGGCGAGCCGTCCGACGACCAGCCCCTGGGCGTCGATCATCACCCACTTCTTCTCGATGTCGGCGGCTTTGGCCGAATAGGTGCTCATGGTGTTTCTGTCCGGAAATGAAGTTGCGCGCTTCTACACGCGGGCTCGCGAAGCGTCAACGCTGATGGATGGCATAATATCGTTCGAAATCAATGGCTTGTAATTTTGGTATTATATAACCACAATATAACTATCTCTGGCGCGGCGGGATCGAATAGGTCGAGGTGACATGGGCGACCGGCTCTTCCACCCCGTCCGAGAAAATCTCCACCTCCATGACCGCCAGCCGCTGGCCGAGCTTCAGGATGCGCGCCCCGGCGATCAGATCCCTCTGCTCCGGCTTCCTTAAAAAATTGATGTTGAGACTGGTCGTAACCGCGAGCGGTTGCGGCCCGATGGCCCCCAGCAGGGCGACATAAAAGGTGAAATCGGCCAGCGTCATCATGGTGGGGCCGGAAATCGTGCCGCCCGGGCGGATGAAATTGTCGCGATAGCCCTGCCTGACCCGGCAGCCGCCCTGCCACAGCTCCTCGATCGTCAGTCCGCTGCCGGCATGAAAGGCCTGCGGAAATTCATCAGCGAGGAGCTTTTCCAGCGCCTCGACCGTCATCACGGCCGCTGCCATGTGGGCCCTCCCCGTGCTTTCTCGCGTGTGTCACTAGACGGATCGGATACAATGATCCCAGATTACAGGAAAGCGTCCGGGATTCCGCCTCGATGAATGTTCTGTCCAAGCCAACGGCCGGCGCCTCCGTCCTGACTCGCCAGGATATCGACCAGATCGCCTTGCTCACACTGAACCGGCCGTCCGCGCGCAACGCGCTGTCGGAAGAATTGCTGGCGGCCTTGACCGACACTTTTGCCGACATCTCGGCCGACAGGAGCGTGCGCACGGTCGTGCTCGCCGGCAACGGGCCGGCTTACTGCGCCGGTCACGACCTGAAGGAACTCACCGCACACCGCAGCGACGCCGATGGCGGACGCGCCTATTTCAAACACATCATGACAACCTGCAGCACCATGATGCAGGCGATCGTCACTCTGCCGCAGCCGGTGATCGCCGCCGTCCACGGCACCGCCCAGGCCGCGGGCTGTCAGCTGGTCGCCACCTGCGATCTCGCGGTCGCGTCCACCGCCGCGACCTTCGCGACACCCGGCGTGAATATCGGATTGTTCTGCTCGACGCCGATGGTCGCATTGTCGCGCAACATTCCGCGCAAGCAGGCGATGGAGATGCTGCTGACCGGCGACACGATCGGCGTCGACGACGCGCAGCGCATCGGGCTGATCAACCGCGCCGTGGAGCCTGGCATGGAGCGCGAGGCTGCGATCGAGCTGGCGCGCAAGATCGCCGCCAAATCGGCGCATATTCTCAAGATCGGGAAAAGGGCCTTCTACCGGCAGGCCGAACTCAGTCTCACGGACGCCTACAACTACGCATCCGAAGTGATGACCGAGAACATGATGGCGCGGGATGCGGAAGAAGGCATCTGTGCCTTTATCGAGAAACGCACACCCCACTGGGAGGACCGCTGATGACGGTGGCTGCTCTGAAGCATGGCATAGCCTTTCCGCGGCTCCCGCTGCCCACTAATACGACGCACCGCATCCTCGCGATCGGCACGCTCTCGGGATTGTTGCTGTCGGCGGGGCTGCTGGCTCTCCCGTACTATGCGTGCGGCGCATTCTGCCTGGGCGACGCCATCGTGACGACGGCCATGTCGATCCTCGCCGGTATCGCCACCGTCTCGCCCGTTACCGCCTTGACCGCTCGCGATTAATCGCGGACCGCTCCGGTCGGCCCCTCCCATTGGCGTGATCGCCCCTTTCGAGCGGACACCTTCGCTCCTATGTTGCGTTGAACATCAAAAACGTCATGAATCACGACACTTATCCCGACAGCTATATCCGCGGCATTCTCAACACCGTGAAGACCATTGCGATGGTCGGCATTTCTCCGAAGGAGAACCGGCCGAGCTATTTTGCGTTCAAATATCTGCTGGAGCGCGGCTACCGGATGATCCCGGTCAATCCCGGCCAGGAGGGCAAGCAGATTCTGGGCCAGAAGGTGTATGCCCGGCTCGCCGACATTCCCGAACCCATCGACATGGTGGATGTATTCCGCGCCTCGCAATTTGCGCTGCCGATTGTCGACGAATCCCTCAAACTGACGCCCAAGCCGCAAGTGATCTGGATGCAGCTCGGCATCCGCAACGACGAAGCCGCCGCCAAGGCGGAGGCCGCCGGAATCAAGGTGGTGATGAATCGCTGCCCGAAGATTGAGTATGGCCGGCTGTCGTCGGAAATTTCCTGGATCGGCGTCAATTCCCGCACATTGTCCTCTAAGCGCGCGCCGCTGCTCGGCAAGGGCGTTCAGCGCATGTCGCTGAATCGCCAGACCATGAGCGGCGGCGCAACCGATGCCACCGATCGCGCCGAGCGCGACAAGGACAGCGGCCAGACCTAGCGGGAGAACGGCTTTCCAGCCGCGCCGGCCGCGAAAGCAGGTTATTTCCGGAATACACGGTTTCGAAAAACGTCCGGTCTGCACGGCGGTTCGGTCAAGAAATCCGGACATCCGGTCATGGTCCAGACCGGCCGTCACCCGTAGAACCCGCGCCCGTCTCCCGACCCCGGCCCTTGACCGCATGGTCCGGTTCGATAAACCAGCAGAAATTGCCTGATCTTCCCGCCATTTGAGGACCACCCGATGACCGAACGCACGCCAGGCTTTTCGACGCTCGCGATCCATGCCGGCGCGCAGCCCGACCCCACCACAGGCGCGCGCGCGACACCGATTTATCAAACCACGTCATTTGTCTTCGACGACGTCGACCATGCCGCGTCGCTGTTCGGCCTGCAGACCTTCGGCAATATCTATACCCGCATCGGCAATCCGACGACCGCCGTGCTGGAAGAGCGCGTGGCCGCGCTCGAAGGCGGCACCGCCGGACTTGCGGTGGCATCCGGCCACGCCGCGCAAGTGCTCGTCATGCATAACCTGATGACGCCGGGCGACGAGTTCGTCGCCTCCAAGAAGCTTTATGGCGGCTCGATCAACCAGTTCAATCATGCCTTCAAGAATTTCGGATGGAACGTTGTGTGGGCCGATCCGGACGACGTCGGCACCTTCGAGCGCGCCATCACGCCCAAGACCAAGGCGATCTTCATCGAATCGATCGCCAATCCCGGCGGCGTCATCACCGACATCGAAGCCATCGCCGCCATCGCCAAGCGCGCCGGCGTGCCGCTGATCGTCGACAACACGCTGGCAACGCCCTATCTCTGCAATCCGATCAATCACGGCGCCGACATCGTCGTCCACTCGCTGACGAAATTTCTCGGCGGTCACGGCAACTCCATCGGCGGCCTGATCGTCGACGGCGGCACGTTCAACTGGTCGCGCGAGGGCCGCTACCCGATGCTGTCGGAGCCGCGTCCGGAATATCAGGGCATCGTGCTGCACGAGACGTTCGGAAACTTCGCATTCGCCATTGCCTGCCGCGTGCTCGGGCTGCGCGACATCGGTCCCGCCCTGTCGCCGTTCAACGCCTTCCTGATCCTGACCGGCATCGAAACCTTGCCGCTGCGCATGCAGCGTCATTGCGACAACGCCAAGGCCGTCGCGGAATGGCTCGCCGCGCACAAGCAGGTCGCATGGGTGAGCTATCCGGGTCTCGCCGGCGACCGCTACGCGAACCTGGCGAAGAAATACGTCCCCAAGGGCGCCGGCGCGGTCTTCACCTTCGGACTGAAGGGCGGTTATGACGCCGGCGTGAAACTGGTGTCGAATGTGAAGCTGTTCTCGCATCTCGCCAATATCGGCGACACGCGCTCGCTGATCATCCACCCGGCCTCGACCACGCACCGACAATTGTCGGATTCCCAGAAGGTACAGGCGGGCGCTGGCCCCGACGTGGTGCGGCTGTCCATCGGCATCGAGGACAAGGACGACATCATCGCCGATCTCGAACAGGCGCTGGCGAATTAATTCGCCAGTGCCGGATTCGTGCCGGGAACGCCGCTGCGCGTACGCCGGAGCAGCCGCTGGGCATGAACGACGGCGATGGTCAGAATGACAATCGCCATGCCCTGATGCAGCAGCGCCAGCGTGATCGGCGACTGATAAAGCAGCGTGACAATTCCGATCGCCGCCTGCAACGTGACCGTGATCGCAATCCATATCGCGGCGGTCATGATCGGGCCTTTGCGCCATGCGCGCGCCACGTCAACGGCATGCAGGATGGCGAACAGCCACAGGAGATAGGCTATCATCCGGTGCACGAACTGCACCATCAGGTCATTCTCGAAAAAATTCCGCCAGGCCGGCACCAGAAACCACAGACGCTCAGCCGACGGGACGAGAGCACCGTCGATCAGCGGCCAGGTGTTGTAGGTCATGCCGGCGTCGAGGCCAGCCACCAGCGCGCCCAGATAGATCTGCAGCAGCACCAGAACCGCCAGCAGGCCCGCGGACCAGCGCACACGCGGCGGCGCGGCGGGCACAGATTCGGCTGACAGTCCACGCAACGTCCAGACGATGCCGGCATAGATCACGCAAGCCAGCGTCATGTGAAACGCCAGACGATATTGCGACACGCTCACCCGGTCGCTCAGCCCGGAATAGACCATCCACCATCCGACCACGCCTTGCAGCGCACCGAGTCCCAGCAGCGTCCAGAGCTGGCGGCGCAGTCCGGGCTCGACCCAGCCGCGCCAGAGGAAAAACAGGAACGGCGCGATGAACGCGAGGCCGATGATCCGCCCCAGCAGGCGATGCGCCCATTCCCACCAGAAGATGGTCTTGAATTCGGACAGCGACATGCCGCGGTTGAGTTCGCGGTATTGCGGGATGGTCTTGTATTTGTCGAACTCGATCTGCCACTGCGCCTCGGTGACGGGCGGCACCACGCCAGTCACCGGCTTCCATTCGGTGATGGAGAGACCGGATTCGGTCAGCCGCGTCGCGCCGCCCACCAGCAAGGTGGCGATCACGAGGGCCGCTACCACCAGCAGCCAGACGGCGATGGCGCGGCGATGAACGGCCGGCCGGGATGCGTTATCGGAATTTGTGTTTGCCATGCGGATCGGACATATAGGCCGTCACATCCGGCTCGTCACCACCCCAAAAAGACGTCATGTCGATCCGCATACGCAAGCTCATAGGCGCGGTCGCGCTGCTGATCCTGGTCACGGTCTGGACCCTGCTCGCCATGGCGGTGGCGCAATTCGCCTTCGCGTCCGGCAACAGCCTGGCCGCCTGGATCTTCTACGTGGTGGCGGGCCTGGGCTGGGTCCTGCCGGCCATGCCGGTGGTGAGCTGGATGTCCCGTCCGCGCGCGGGCGAGTGATCAGGCGGCCTCGCCGCGGCGGAAACCGTTCCACATGGCGGTGGCGGCGCCCGACATCAGCACCTTCAGATAGCGCATCTGCTGGTATTCGCCGTTCAGCGAAATGCGCGGCAACGCGGTCAAACGCTCGCGATGCTCGGGAAACAGCACGCCCGGCCTCGTGGTCACCGCGGTCTTGAATCCGAGTTCGGCGGCGATCGCATATTCGCGCGGACCGGCCGCGCTGGAATCGCCGACCGGGTAGGACAGATGCTCCGGCCGCACGCCGATCGCGGCTTCGATCACAGAGCGGCTCATCGCCATTTCGGAGCGCGCATTCTCCTCCGGCACCTTTTTCAGCATGACGTGATTCACGGTATGCGCGCCGATGGTGCAGAGCGGGTCTTTCGCCAGATCCGCCAGATCCTCCCAGCTCATGCACAATTCGGCGCAGAGCGATTTCATGTCCACGCCGTAGCGGGCACAGAGATCGCGCACGATGAGACGCATCTCTTCTTCGGTGTCGTGGCCGCGCAGCCACCAATAGATGTCTTCGTAGGCTTCGCGCTTCTCGGCCGCGGTGTGGCAATCGAATCTCTGCTCACGCCCGTTCATCAGAAGGCCGACGCGGGAATTTCCAGCGATCACCTTTTCCAGCGCAAGCCACCACATCTCGCCGATGCGGTCCGGGAAACTGGTCGGGATATAGAGCGCAAACGGCGCCTCGTGTTTTCGCAAAATCGGATAGGCCCATTGCAGGACGTCGCGGTAGCCGTCGTCGAAGGTGAGACAGACAAAGCGGCGGCGGAAATTGCCTTCGATCATGCGCCGATGCATCTCGTCCAGCGACACGATGTCGATCTTCGAGCGCCGCAATCCCCTCACCACATCGGAGAAGAAGGCCGGGGTCACTTCGAGCAGGCGGTTGGGCTGGAAGGCGTCCAGACGCGGAGGGCGGACATGGTGCAGCGTCAAAATGACGCCCACGCCCCGCACGAAGGGGCGCATCACCAGATGGGCGCCGCTGAAATACAGCGTCTCCAGACCGGCGCGGATGATGGTTTTTTTCAGGCCGGACACCGATTCCCTCGTATTTCCGCCGCATCATGCCAACGGTTTATTGAGATTTGTTTGCCAGCTTGCTGACCTTCAAGGGAGCAGGCTGGCCCAATGAACGTCGCCCTTCGACAGATGCATCTGGAGCCGGCCGAAAAGCCAGGCGCCGCCCTGAGCGTCCGGCCGGTCCGGGTCGAGGTTTTCCAGGACATCGGCCAGGCCGCCCGCTACTGGCGGGAACTCGACGCGGCCGGCGGCATCTATTCCCCCTACCAGGCCTATGACTGGGTCCGGCTCTGGCATCAGCATGTCAGCGCTCCCGCGGGCCAGGTGCCCTGCATCGTCGTCGGCTTCGACGAGGCCGGCGCGGCGCTGTTCCTGTGGCCTCTGGTGCGCGGCACATTCGGACCGCTCCAGGTTGCATCCTTCTTCGGCGGCAAGCACGCCACCCTCAATGTCGCGCCCTGGCGTCCGGACGCCGCACGCGCCTTCACCGCCTCCGACATGACCATGGCGCTCGGCGAGGTGGCGCGTCAGCGTCCCGCGCTCGATTGCCTCATGCTGTCGAACCAGCCGGAAAGCTGGCGCCGCCTGCCCAATCCTTTTGCCCTGCTCCCGCATCAGACCGGCACCGAGGACAACTTCATCCTGCGGCTGGGCTTGCCCGGGCCGCAGATCATCGAACGCGAAATCTCCTCGACCATGCGCAGCCGCCTGCGCAACAAGGAGCGCAAGCTCGCCAAGCTCCAGGATTATCGCTACGCCAAAGCCGCCAGCGCCGAGGAGGTCGACCGCCTGCTGAATGCATTCTTTCAGCAAAAGGCGTCAAAGCTGACCGCGCTCGGCATCGAAAACGTATTCGCTCAGCCCGGCGTCGAAGACTTTGTCCGCGCCGCCTGCCACGACGGTCTGGCCGACGGCAAACCGGTGATCGAACTGCACGCGCTGGAGGGCGACGGCGACATGCTGGCGCTGTTCTCCGGCATTCATGACGGCCACCGTTTCACGTCGTCCTTCAATTCGCACACCGCCAGCGAGCACGCGCGCCAGAGTCCGGGGCTGATCCTGCTGCAGCACCTGATCACCGATTGCGCCGATCGCGGCTTTGAAAGTTTCGATATCGGTCCGGGCGAGGCGCGCTACAAGACGTTCTTCTGCAAGGAATTCGAGCCGATCTTCGACAGCATCCTGCCGCTCTCCGCGCGCGGACGCGCGGTGGCCGGTCCGCTGCGAGCCTTCTTCAAGCTGAAATGCGCGATCAAGCGCAATCCTGTCTTGTGGCAGATCGCATATAATGCGCGCGCCGTCCTGAACAGGATCAAAGGCCGCAAGGCCGAGGGCGAACAGGCCTGACGCCTCTTCGCTTTGGGTCAGGCCGCGGCCGGCCGCGTCTGTCTGGCTTCCGGTCCGCGTGGCGAACCCACAAACACCGTGACATCGGTAAAGCCGGCGGCGATCAGCCGGTCGCGCGCAGCCTGCGTGGCCGGATGCGCCATATCTGCAGTCACCAGCACAGCGCGCGGTGCAATCCGCGCCAACGGCTCGACCGTCATTTCCGGCACCGCGCCGGCATCGATCACGACATGATCGTAGGTCCGCGCCAGCGCTTCCAGCGCCATGACCAGCCGCGGCGACGACAGGATGGCCGCGCCCTCGCCCGCCACCTTGCCGGTGGCCACGATGTGGATGCGGGAAAACTTGTCGCGCGTCACGATCTGCCCGAAGGTTGCGGTGCCGCGCACCAGTTCGGCCAAACCGGGCGCATCGGGATTAGTCGACACCACCGCCAGATTGGGCGCGCCCAGCGCCAGATCGACCAGAACCACCCGTCCGCCCTGGGTCGCAAGACCACGCGCCAGACCGAGCGCCGTATAGGTTGTCCCAACATTGCGGGCCGCTCCCACCACCGTCACCCGCCGTCCAGCCTCGCCGAGACGCCGCAGCGCCCTGGCCAGATCGTCGATCGCCATCACATTCTGCGCGGGCGCTGCCGGCGTGCCGGCATCCGCCGTCTTCCGCCGACGGAAGAAGCCGAAGAGCGACGGCGCGGTGGCCGGTACCGGCTGCCGGCCGCTCGCAGGCCCGGTAACTCCCTCTCCCAGCAACGCTCCCGACACCACGAAGGCCGTGGCGATAAAGGCGGTCGCAAGGGTCGAGATCAGAACGATGGGAATCTTTTTCGGGAAGGACGGCACGTAGTTCGGCGTGGCGCGTGAAATCACGCGCGCCTCCGAGGGCGACGCCTCCAGACTGTCGCGAGCGGAGGCCTCGCGATATTTCGCAAGATAGGATTCCAGCAGATCGCGCTGGGTCTTGGCCTCGCGCTCGAGCGCGCGCAATTGCACTTCCTGGCCGCCCGACGCAGCGACCTGATTCTTCAAACGATCGAGGCCGGCATTGAGAGTTTCGATGCGCGCGCCGGCGATGCGGGCGTCGGTCTCGAAACTGCGGACCATGCGCTCAAGCTCGCCGCGGGTCTGCGAATCCAGCGCATTGATCTGCGCCCTGAGCTCCTGGATGCGCGGATGCAACTCGAGCAACGTCGAGGACTGCTCGGCCAGTTGCGCGCGCAAGGTGACGCGCTGCTCGACCAGCCGCTTGATCAGATCGGAATTGATGACTTCGGCCGAATCGATGGGTTTGTTGGTTTTGAGCAGATCGCGGATCAGACGCGCCTTGGCGTCCATCTCGGCCTTGCTGGCGCGGGCAGTGGAGAGCTGGGTCGTCAATTCGGACAATTGCTGCTGCGCCAGATTGGCGTTGCCGGTGCCGACAAACAGGTTGGCCTTGGCGCGGAAATTCTCTACCGCGGCTTCGGCTTCCGCAACCTTGGGCCGCAGCTTGTCGATTTCGTTCGACAGCCACTGGCTGGCGGCGCGGGTCTGCTCCTGCTTCGCCGCCTGCTGCATGGCGAGATAGCCATCGACGATGGCGTTGGTGATGCGCGCCGCGAGTTCCGGATCCCGCGACTGGAATTCGACCTGAATGACACGCGACTTGTCGATCGGCAGGACGCTCAGCCGCTCAAAATAATTCGCGAGCACCCGGTCTTCCGGCGACAGTTGCAAGCTGTCCCGGCCGAGACCGAACAGCGAGAGGATGACGCCGGGAATCGACACGCCGCGGCGCACCGGATCGAATTCCGGAAGATCGGCGAGCTTGAGATCCTTGATCACCCGGCGCGCCAGATCGCGCGACATCAGCAATTGCGCCTGGCTGGTCACCGCCTCGGTGTCCACTTCCCGGCGGTCGAAAGAGGTGGATTTCTCGGCATCGGGACGAAGGAAGACGCTCTCCTTGCCTTCGACCAGAACGCGCGCCTCGGAGCGATAAACCGGCGTGGCGATGTTGACGAACAGGATCGCAGCAACCGCAGCCGCCAAGGCGGGGCCGATAATCCACCATCGCTTGCGCCAGACATCCCGCCCAAGCGTGCTCAAATCGAGGCTGTGTTCACCTGCCCGCCCATTGCCGTTACGGTCGATCGAACCGACGCCCATACCCATCACCGACTCCAAACTTACGTTGGCGGCGATCATTAACGAGTATGGTTTCCGCAGCGTTAATTCCCCACAGGGCCGCAGAATGTCGGGGTAAGGCAACATTAACCATACAGCCCGCTAATCGGGCTTGGCTTTGTCCCTCGCCCGGATTCGCAGGATGCGGCGTTTTACGCGTTGGAACCGTCTCATGGCGGTGGTGCTGGTTGCGCTGGCGGCGTCGGGCTGCGCGCGGCGGACGGTTCCCTATGCCTATGCGCCACC
>JALHOD010000020.1 GCA_022843165.1 Pseudorhodoplanes sp. | reverse complement strand
CGGCATCCTTGCGCAAGTCGTCGATGCTGCGCGGCTGCGGGAAGGGGCGGCCGGTCTGCTCGGTCCAGTCCTCGGCGGCAAAGGCCAGGACGTCTGGTGCGTTCCGCATCGCTTCGTCGATGGTGTCGCCGCCGGTGATCACGCCCGGCAGGTCGGGAAACGACACGCCGTAGCCCGAATCCGGGTCCTTATGGATGAGCGCGATATAGTGAGTCATCGCTATGTCCTTGCGTCCTAGTCCTTCGCCCAGCCCGCGTGCTTGTAAATCGAACGCACGGTGCCAAGTGGAATATCCTTGCGCGGATGCGTCACGATCACCATGCGGCGCGTTGCGCGATGTACGTATTTATGATGCGAGCCGCGCACCGCTACTTCTTCAAAGCCCTCTTGCCTTAAGCGAGCGATGATTTGTCGACTGTCTCTCAGCATAGCCGCCTCTGGCTGTGATTTAAATGCTGGAAAAGTCCGGCCCAAGCGCGCAAGCGTTAAGCGCAAAGGCAGGATGATGCCTTGCGGGCGCGAAGAAAAGCCCGAATTTGCAGGAATTCCGCAGCGGTCAAGCCGTAAAATACGACCGGGCGTTTAACTCTCTACCTGCTTTTGCTTCGGCGGGAACGGACTCACACCCGCTCCACAAAACTGTCCACCACCCGCTTTTCGCCCGCCTTGTCGAAGGCAATCGTCAGCTTGTTGCCGTCCACGGCGGTGACGTTGCCGTTGCCGAACTTGATGTGAAACACCCGGTCGCCCACGCTGAAATGCGAGGCGCCGGTGGATTTGGCCACCAGTTCGCCTTCGATGGTCAAAGGCTCACGGCGCTGACCCCCCACCCGGCGGCCTTCGGCCGCCGACCTCCCCCGCAAGGGGGGAGGGGACTGCACCGGGCGCGCGGCGCCGCTGTCGTCGGCATCGAGAAAGCGCGCCTCCGCCTCGTATTCCGCGCCCTCGTCGCCAAAACCGTCGAACTCATCCTTCTTCGCGCGGTTCTTCTGCGCGCGCTGCCAGCCGGGCGTTGAATAGCTCGAGCCGCCGGCGGCGAATGAGTCGAAGCGCGAGGCGGCATAGCCGCTGCCGCCGGCAAAGCTCGACTTGCTTTCGGTCACCTCGACATGCGCTTCCGGCAATTCGTCGAGGAAGCGCGAGGGAATGGTGGAGTTCCACATGCCGTGCATGCGGCGGTTGGTGGCGAAATAGAGCTTGGCGCGCCTGCGCGCGCGCGTTAAGCCCACATGCGCCAGCCTTCGCTCTTCCTCCAGGCCCGCGCGGCCGGTCTCGTCCAATGACCGTTGGTGAGGAAACAGGCCTTCCTCCCAGCCGGGCAGGAACACGGTGTCGAATTCCAGCCCCTTGGCCGAATGCAGCGTCATGATGTTGACGGCGTCGGCATTGGCCTCGCCGTCGCGGTCCATCACCAGCGAGATGTGTTCGAGGAAGCCGGAGAGATTTTCAAAGTCCTGCATGGAGCGCACCAGCTCCTTGAGGTTTTCCAGCCGGCCGGCGGCGTCGGCCGAGCGGTCTTTTTGCCACATCGCGGTGTAGCCCGACTCGTCCAGCACGATCTCCGCCAGCTCGTCCTGCGGCAGGGTCTGGTTCTGCGCGCGCCAGCGCTCGAAACTGGTGACCAGATCGCGCAGGGAGCCGCGCGGCTTGGGTTTCAGCTCGTCGGTCTCGATCATGGCGCGGGCGGCTTCGAACAGCGGGATGCGCCGCGCGCGGGCATGGTCGTGAAGCTGCTGCAGCGTCGCGTCACCCAGGCCCCGGCGCGGCACATTGACGATGCGCTCGAAGGCGAGATCGTCGGAGGCGGAATTGACCACGCGCAGATAGGCCAGCGCATCGCGGATTTCCGCGCGCTCGTAGAAACGAGGTCCGCCGATCACGCGATAAGGCAGGCCCAGCGTGACAAAGCGGTCCTCGAATTCGCGCATCTGGAACGAGGCGCGCACCAGGATCGCGATCTCGTTCAATTTATGTTTTGCGCGCTGCAATTCCTCGATCTCGTCGCCGATGGAGCGCGCTTCCTCCTCCGAATCCCAGGAGCCGGTGACGGTGACCTTTTCGCCCGGCACGTCCTCGGTGCGCAAAGTCTTGCCCAGTCGTCCTTCGTTGTGGGCGATGAGGTGCGAGGCGGCGGCGAGGATGTGGCCCGTGCTGCGGTAGTTTCGTTCCAGCCGGACGACCGTCGCGCCGGGAAAATCCTTTTCAAAGCGGAGGATGTTGTCCACCTCCGCCCCGCGCCAGCCATAGATCGACTGGTCGTCGTCGCCGACGCAGCAGATGTTCTTGAGTTCGCGCGCCGGGGCCTCATCCTTCGAGACGCGCGGCGTGCCGCCGCGCTCCTCAGGATGAGGATCGATGGCAAGCGCGTTGTCACTTTTCTCCCCATCCTGAGAGGCACTGCGCAGCGTGCGTCCATCTTCCCCCTCATCCTGAGGAGCATCGCGCAGCGATGCGTCTCGAAGGATGAGGCCGCCTTTTGGCGCGCTCGGCGCCTGCGCCAGCAGCCGCAGCCACAGATACTGCGCGACATTGGTGTCCTGATATTCGTCCACCAGGATGTAGCGAAAACGGCGCTGGTAATCGCGCAGCACGTCCGGGTTCTCCCGGAACAGCCGGATCATCTCCAGCAGGAGGTCGCCGAAATCGACCGCGTTCAGCGTCTTCAGCCGTTCCTGATAGGCGACATAGAGATCCTTGCCGCGCCCGTTGGCAAACGCCATCGCCTCGCCGCCGGGAATCTGGTCGGGCGTCAGCCCGCGGTTTTTCCAGCCGTCCATGATCCCGGCAAAGATGCGCGCCGGCCAGCGCTTCTCGTCGATGTTGAAGGCTTCGAGGAGTTGCTTGATCAGGCGGATCTGGTCATCGGTGTCGAGGATCGTGAAGCCGCTTTTCAGCCCGACCAGTTCGGCGTGCCGGCGCAGGATCTTCACCCCGATGGCGTGGAAGGTGCCGAGCCAGGGCATGCCCTCCATCACGCCGCCGCCGACCATCTGGCCGATGCGCAGCTTCATCTCGCGCGCGGCCTTGTTGGTGAAGGTGACGGCGAGAATTTGCGAAGGGTGCGCGCGGCCGAGATTGAGGATATGGGCGATGCGGGTGGTGAGCACGCGCGTCTTGCCGGTGCCGGCGCCCGCCAGCACCAGCACGGGGCCGTCCAGCGTCTCCACGGCGAGGCGCTGCTCGGCGTTCAGCCCCTCGAGATAGGCGGCGCCCCCGCGCGCGGCGGCCATCGCACGCGCGGCGATGCCGCCCGAGGCGGGCGGCGGAGGAACGGAAAGGGGCTTGGTCGAATCGGACATGGCTGCGTGTACGGACGTGTTCTCTTTGTTTGGAGCGAGGATCAAGGTGCTCGCGGCGAGGAACCCCGTCCTCGCGCGCGAGGATCGGCGTTTCTACGAGCATGACGGCCCCAACATGGCAACGAAAGCCGGAATCGCGAGGGCGGGCGGGCGATGCCCGTATTCGCGGTGGAAGATCGTTTTTTTCGCTGGAAAAACAGGGCGTTCGGGGCGGGGAGGCGCGGAAATCAGGCCCGTTCCGGCATCGCGATGCGGCGTCCGGCGGCCTCCGGGCGCGGCAGGCGGGCATGCGAATTCTTCAGCTGGTCCAATCGCTTGGCGATGTCGTCGGGGAACGCCGCGGTCTTTTTGCTGTCGATGTCGACATGCAGCGACATGTTTTCCGACGTCGCCGCCACCCACCCGTCAACTGCATGAAATAACTGCTCAAAATAGTGCAGCCGCTTGGAATCGAAATCCAGCAGCTGGAACGTCACCCGCACCGGATCTCCGGCATGCAGTTCGCGCAGATAGCGGATATGCACTTCGGCGGTGAAGAAGGATCGCCGGCGCTCTTTCAGGTAATCCTCGCCGATTCCGGCGAGTTCATACATCTCGTCCACGGCGCGGTCGAACAGCACGTTGTAATAGGCCATGTTGAGATGGCCGTTGTAATCGATCCAGCCGGATTCGACCTTCATTGCCGAGGAGACGAAGGGCGCGAAAAAGACGGGCTCGAAATCGATGCGGTCCAGCATGTCACCATTCTGATATCCCACATTATTCCTGTAAATCGGATTCCGCTGAAAAACCCGCATTTTAGACGCTTTAGCCGCATGTTTACGCTCGGCATTTGGACGTTCGGTCAAATCCCTCGGACGCGCAGGCATTCAGCGCGGCGGCCGTGGCCTCTAAAGCGACGCGCAATTCACGCTTCCAGAGGAGATGCCGTCATGAAACGCATTCTGATCTTTGCCTACGGAGTGATCGCCTATGCGATCTTCTTCGTCACCTTCTGTTACGCCGCCGGTTTCGTCACCAATCTCGTCGTGCCGAAATCAATCGACAGCGGGCCCGCGGTGCCGCTGGAGGAAGCCCTCATCGTCAATATGTTGCTGCTGTCGGTCTTCGCCGTCCAGCACAGCGGCATGGCGCGCAAGGCCTTCAAGCGCTGGCTGACGCGCCACGTGCCGGCAGCGATGGAGCGCAGCACCTATGTGCTGGCCGCCAGCCTGTCGCTGATCCTAATGTACTGGCAGTGGCGGCCTGTCCGCGACGTGGTGTGGCAGGTACCAAATCCGGAACTCGCGGTCGCGGTCCAGGTGCTGGCGATGGTTGGCATCGTGATCGTGCTGATCGCAACCTTCCTGATCAATCATTTCGAACTGTTCGGCCTGCACCAGGTGTTCAACAACATGATGGGCCGCAAGACGCCAGAGGTCCGCTTCAAAACCCCCGGCTTCTACAAGGCCGTCCGCCATCCGATCTATCTCGGATTCATCATCGCCTTCTGGGCGGCGCCGGTAATGACGATCGGGCACCTGCTGTTTTCGGTCGTGACCACGGCCTATATCATGGTCGGCATTGCGCTGGAAGAACGCGATCTAATCGCGCAATTCGGCGACGACTATCGCCGTTACCGGGCGCGGGTCTCGATGCTGGTGCCGTTTTTCGGCAAGTCGGTCTGATCGATACCCATGATCTGAGCCGGCCGCGCCGCTTTGCTTGCGGCGCGCGGGTTCTGCTAGATTGCATGCATGGGCCGGGGCACGGCCTTTGGAAGCATGCAATGGCCTCACTGGTTCAGGATAAAGTCTCCGGCTCACGCAACAGCAAGGCCGTCGCCGCCGCCGTTCAGGTGCTGACGGCCGCCTTCGGCAATCGCGTGGTCACCTCCAATGCCGTGCGCGAGCAGCATGGCAATACGCTGACCTGGATTCCCAACCAGCCGCCCGACGCGGTGGTGTTTCCGCAGGCCGCCGAGGATGTGCAGCAGATCGTGCGCATCTGCGCGCAGCACGGTGTGCCGGTCATTCCCTATGGCACCGGAACTTCGCTGGAAGGCCATATCAATGCTCCGCAGGGCGGGGTATCGATCGACTTTCGCGACATGAATCGTATTTTGGCCGTGCATGCCGAGGATCTCGATTGCGTGATTGAGCCCGGCGTCACCCGCAAGATGCTGAACGAGCATCTGCGCGATCAGGGTCTGTTCTTTCCGATCGATCCCGGCGCCGATGCGTCGCTCGGCGGCATGGCGGCGACGCGCGCCTCCGGCACCAATGCGGTGCGCTATGGGACAATGAAGGACAATGTGCTGTCGATGAAGGTCGTGCTCGCCAATGGCGAGACGATGATCACCTCGCGCCGCGCCCGCAAATCGTCGGCCGGCTACGATCTCACCCGGCTGATCGTTGGCTCGGAAGGCACGCTCGGCGTCATCACCGAACTCACGCTGAAACTGCAAGGCATTCCGGAGGCTATCGCCGCCGGCATCTGTCCGTTTCCGTCGGTGGAAGCAGCCTGCAACGCCACCATCCTCACCATCCAGTCCGGCATTCCAGTGGCGCGTATCGAATTGCTCGATGAGGTGCAAGTTCGCGCCTGCAACGCCTATTCGAAACTCGATTTGCCCGAGACGCCGATGCTTTTGGTGGAGTTCCACGGCACCGCGGCAGGCGTCGCCGAGCAGTCGGAGCGTTTCGGCGAAATCGCGAAAGAACTCGGCGGCGGTCCGTTCGAATGGGCGACCAAGGCGGAAGACCGCACACGGCTCTGGCAGGCCCGGCATGACGGCTACTGGGCCGCGCGCGGATTGCGCCCCGGCGCCAGCGCGCTCGCCACCGATGTCTGCGTGCCGATCTCGCGGCTTGCGGAATGTGTGACCGAGACGCAGCGCGACGCCAAGGAGACCGGCCTGCTGGCGCCGCTTGTCGGGCATGTCGGCGACGGCAATTTCCATCTCTCTCTACTGGTTGACATGGACAGTCAGGACGAAGTCAAAACCGCGAAAAAGTTTCTGGAACGGCTGGCCGAACGCGCGCTGGCGATGGAAGGCACCTGCACCGGCGAGCATGGGGTGGGGCAGGGCAAGGCAAAATATCTTCCCGCCGAACACGGGCCGGCGGCGATGGGCGCGATGCAGGCGATCAAGCAGGCGCTGGATCCAAATAACATCATGAATCCGGGCAAAATGCTGCCGGAGGCGTGAGCGGGACCACAGAAATGCCGCTGTTGCGCGGCATTTTCCGGTGCTCGCAAGGATTTGCGGCTGTTGGCATGATTGCTTTTGCCAATCGGGTTCCGCGGTTATGGTGGCGCTGGTCCGCTCTGTTGGGGCGATCAGGTGCGCTGAAGAAATTTCCCTGGTGCATGTGTGCAGACGACCCTGCTTGGTCTGGCGATCGCATTGATCCTGACGCTGTTGACCGCGCTGCTCGGGCCGCTTTTCGTTGACTGGAATTATCATCGCCCGGCTTTTGAGGCGCAGGCGAGCCGGCTGGTCGGTCTTCCGGTGCGGGTCAGCGGGCCGATCGATGTGCGGTTGCTGCCATCGCCCTCGTTGCTGCTGAGCGGGATCGAGATCGGCGCGGATGCCGCGCAGCAGCCTCTGCGCGCGAAAGCGCTGGGCATTGAGCTCGCTCTCGGCAGTCTGATCCGCGGTCAGTTGCGAGCGACGCAGCTGCGGCTGGTCGGCCCCCAAGTCGCGCTCAATCTAGGCATGGACGGCCGTCTTGACGTTCCCAACATGGCGGTCGGTTTCAATCTCAACGATGTGTCAATCTCAAAGCTGAGCATTGAAGATGCGCGTCTGTCTCTTGCCGATGCGGCGAGCGGCAAACGGGCGGTGTTCGAGAAATTGTGGTTTGGCGGCGAGGTGCGTTCGCTCGCCGGCGTCTTCAGAGGCGAGGGCGCCTTCGTTCTGGGCGGCGAACTGTATGGCTATCGCGTTTCGGCGACGCGTCCGGATGACGGCGATACCAGGATCAAGTTCGGCGTGGAGCCGTCGGACAAGCCTTTGCTGGCGGAGGGCGAAGGCACGCTCTCCATTGCGCAGGGGGCTCCGCGTTTCGAGGGCCAGCTGACTCTGGCGCGTCCGGCGGGTGCGGCTTTGGGCGGCGGCAAGACTGCGATGAACGAGCCATGGCGGATCATTTCGCGCGTCACCGCAACGACCACATCGGCGCTGTTCGAGCAGATCGAACTGCAGTACGGGCCCGACGAACGCGCGCTCAAGGCGACCGGCACTGCAGAATTCACCTTAGGCGAGACGCCGCGGATCGAAGGCGTGCTGTCGGCACGCCAGATCGATCTCGATCGCGTGCTGGCCATGCAGGATCAGCCGCGCCGCGATCCGGTGGCGGCAATCAGGGCCTTGGCTGACCTGTTCGCTGGCGGCGCGGAGCATCCTCCCATTCTGGTGCAGATCGGGTTTGGAATTGACGGCCTGACGCTGGGCGGCGGGACCGTGCAGTCGCTCCGTGGCGATGTGACCGCTGACGCGCAAGGATGGTCGCTGACCGGCGTGGAGTTTCGCGCGCCGGGCTTCACGCAAGTCCAGATGAGCGGACATCTGGCTTTGTCTCCTGGCGCGTCGTCCTTCTCCGGGCCGGTCGAGGTGAATTCGGTGGACCCGCGCGCCTTTGTCGCCTGGATCGAAGGTGCAGCCGAAACGCCATCGGGCGCGGCCTCGCCCCTGCGCGGACGCGGAGATTTGACGATCGACGACAGCAAGCTGATCCTCGAACGGCTCACGTTTGAAGTCGATCGCCGGCCGCTTGAGGGTCGTCTCATCTATATCCGCGCCGTGGACGGTCGCAAGGCGCGGCTCGACGCCGAGCTTAAGGCAGCGGACGCCGACATCGACGCCATGATCGCCCTTTCGGGCGCTGTGTTCAAAGACACCAAGATCGAAAAACCCGGCGAGGTATCGCTGGCGATCGACATGGAGCGCGCGAAGTTCGCCGGCCTCGACGCGCAGCGCGCGCAGGTGAAAGCCAGTTTCGATGCTGGCGGGCTGAAGATCGAACGACTTAGTGTCGGCGATTTCGGCGGCATGAAAATTGACGCCCATGGCATGATCGACACCGCCTCGGCGTCGCCGCGTGGCAACGTGACGGTCAATCTGGATGCGCGCGATCTGTCCGGCCTGACGGCTCTGGCGGCGAAATTCGCACCGCAAACGCTCGAACTGGTGCGCGGCATTCCCGATCGCGTTGGCCGCGCCAATCTGCGCGCGACGCTGGAGGTCGGAGCCTCGGCCGAGCGAGTCGGCAAAAGCGAGGCCCGCCTGGATATCAACGGACGTCTCGGTGCGGCGCGCATCAATCTCAAGACCAGCGCGGTTGGCGCTCTTGCGGATCCGATGAAGGCGATGGTGCAAGTGGATGGTACGATCGACAGCGATGACACCGGCATGCTATTGCGCATCACCAGCCTGGACCGCGTCATTGCCGCCGGCAAAACGGCCGGCAATATAACAATTTCGGTCAAGGGGCCGCTGGACGGCGATCTCCATCTTGCCAGCCGGATTGCCGCCAGCGATCTCGATGCGCGCGCGAACGGCACCCTGCGGCTGTTCTCCGATCAACTCATTTCGGGCGGGTTCGACCTGGCCATATCCAAGGCGGATGCGGGCCCTGTGGTATCGACGCAATCTACCTTGCCGGTGGCGATGACGGCGCGTGCAACTCTGTTGGGTTCTTCGCTGAAAGTGACCGGCCTGGCTGCACAGGTCGCGGGCACAAATCTGCGCGGCCAGTTCGGCCTGACCTTTGGGCCGGTGGTCAGTGTCGAGGGCGATATCGAAACGGACACCGTTGACGCGGCCGCGTTGCTGGCCGCGGCGAACGGCGCGCAGGGACACGGTCCGGACACGCTGTGGTCCGAAACTCCCTTCGTGCGAGGCTTGCACGCATCGGCAACCGGACGCGTCGCGTTCCGCGCAAAGAGTGCGGGACTGTCCGATACGATGGCAGTGACCGATTTGCGCGGTGCGTTGCGTTTTTCCCCTTCGGAGATCGGCGTCGAGATTCTGGACGGGGCGCTCGCCAAAGGACGCCTGTCCGGAGAACTTTCGACCCGCAGCACCCCGGATGGCACCGCAGCCAAAGCGCGTCTGATTCTCAAGGGCGCGGACGCGGATATCATCATTCCGGGACAATCCCGTTCGCGCATTTCCGGGTCGGTGGATATCGGCATCGAGGTCGATGGAACGGGGCGCAGTCCGAAAGCACTGGTCGGCTCGCTGAGCGGCACCGGCACGATGACCCTGGCCGATATGCATATCGGCGGCCTCGATCCGAAAGCCTTTGCCGTGGCGATGCGTGCGGTGGATCAGGGCCTGCCGCTGGATGGCATTCGCATCCGCGACATCGTGACTCCGGCGCTGGATGGTGGAGCGTTATCGCTGCGCCGTGCCGAGGTGCCGTTCACGATCACCGCCGGACAGGCGCGATTTGGCATGCTGTTGGCGCAAGCTGATGGTGCCGATCTCGTCATGACCGGAATGCTGGACTTGCAGGACCGGACCCTGGAGTCGCGGATTCTGCTCACGGACGGCGCGGTGGCCATATCCGCTGGCCGCCCGGAAATCGCCATCCAGTTGAAGGGGCCTGTCGCGACGCCGGCGCGCACGATTGACGTCGCGGCACTGACCGGCTGGCTCGCCTTGCGCGCAGTCGAGCAGCAATCGAAAAAGCTGGAAGCGATCGAACGCGGAGACCCGCCGCCGATCACGCATTCCGTGCCGCCTGCCGCCCGGATGCCTGTACCGGATGTATTGCCGGAACGATTGTCCATTCTGCCGCGGACACGGCCCGCGGCTTCCGTCGCCGCGCCTGCCGCGGCACCGCTGCCGCCGCCTGTGGACATCAAGCCGGCGCCGGGCGTCGGGCTGTCGCAACCGGGTTTGCGGTCACGTCCGCAGGAGCGGCCGGCGCAGATTTTGGCGCCAAGTCCGCGCGGATCAAGTTTCTAGTTATTCAGCGCGCAGTCCGGAGGACGCGGACCGCGGCATTTCGCGATGATTGCCATTGTCGCCGGTCTGGCCGCGGTAATGGTCGAGTACGAACAGCCGGATTGCCGACGACAGATTTCCATGCTTGCGCTGGGAATCGATGCTGGCGACGAGATCGGAGAGGGTCTTTTCCTGCTCGTCGGCGATTTCCTTCAGTCCCTTCCAGAATGCGTCCTCAAGACTCACGCTCGTCTTGTGACCCGCAATCACGATGGACCGTTTCACGACCGGCGATTTCATTGGCCTCTCCGCTTCCAAGCCGGTGCCGGTCGAGATCGCGGGCGGCCTTCTCGTTGCGTGCATCTTGCGTTGCACGGTCCGACTTCGATTGGCCGTGAAGTAACCGCTTCTCGGCAGCATGCTCCGCTTGCAGCTGCCTTGCGGTTCGCTTTCTTAGCCTTCGAAGATTGACGACGTCGCCCATCGTTACCGACCGGTGATACCGGTATGAACGGACCCCTCGGGCCCCTTCATAATGTCACATACGGGCTGTTGATTGCGCCAATAGCGTGGCGTTGAAAAGGCGGAATTAGACAGCACACAAAAATGCGGTTGCTTTTAACTTAATCAGAAATAGCGGATTTGAGGGATCAGCCGGGCCTGATCATTTTTTCAGGGCGCACCAGCCGGTCGAACTCCTTTTCAGACACAAATCCGCCACGAACGGCCTCTTCGCGCAGCGTGGTCCCGCGCTGGTGCGCCAGTTTTGCGACTCTGGCGGCGTTGTCATAGCCAATTTCGGGCGCCAAGGCCGTCACCAGCATGAGCGAGCGATCCATCAATTCCTTGATGCGTTTCTCGTCGGCGCGAATGCCGGTAACGCAATTGTCGGTGAAAGAGCGCGCCGCATCCGCCAGCAGGCGGATCGATTGCAGCATGCAATAGGCGAGCACCGGCTTGAATACGTTCAGTTCGAAATGTCCCTGGCTGGCGGCGACCGTCATTGTGGTGTGATTGCCGAACACCTGGCAGCACACCATGGTCAGCGCCTCGGCCTGGGTCGGGTTGACCTTGCCGGGCATGATCGACGACCCGGGTTCGTTTTCCGGCAGGATGAGTTCGCCGAAGCCGGAGCGCGGACCGGAGCCGAGCAGTCGGATGTCGTTGGCGATCTTGAACAACCCGGTCGCCAGCGCATTCAGCGCGCCATGCACAAAGACATAGGCGTCGTGCGCGGCCAGCGCCTCGAATTTGTTCGGTGCGCTAACAAAAGGCAGTCCGGTAATCGTAGCGACGCGCTGGGCAAACAGTTTCGCGAATTGCGGTTTGGAATTCAGGCCGGTGCCGACCGCGGTGCCGCCCTGCGCGAGCGGATAGAGATCCTTCAATGCGGTCCTGATGCGCGCGATTCCGGATTTTACCTGCGCGGCATAGCCGGAAAATTCTTGACCCAGGGTGAGGGGTGTTGCGTCCTGCGTATGGGTGCGGCCGATTTTGATGATCCGGGCGAATTCCTTTTCCTTTTTTGCCAGCGCGGCATGCAGATGTTCGAGCGCGGGCAGGAGCCGCTGTACGATCTCCTGCGCCGCCGCGACATGCATGGCGGTCGGAAAGGAGTCGTTGGAGGATTGGCTCATGTTGACGTGATCGTTCGGATGCACCGGCTTTTTCGAGCCGGGCTCACCGCCCAGCATCTGGATCGCGCGGTTGGAGATCACCTCGTTGAGGTTCATGTTGCTCTGCGTGCCGGAACCGGTCTGCCAGACCACCAGCGGGAAATGATCGTCGAGCTTGCCCTCGATCACTTCCTGCGCCGCCTGCACGATCGCGCGCCCGCGTCTGGTGTCGAGCGTGCCGAGCTTCATGTTGGCTTCGGCGGCGGCGCGTTTGACGATCGCCAGCGCGCGCACTAGCGCGACCGGCATGCGCTCGTCGCCGATGCGGAAATTGTTGCGGGAGCGCTCGGTCTGCGCGCCCCAATGACGATCTGCGGCCACGTCGATCGGGCCGAAGCTGTCGCTTTCCGTGCGTGTATTCATGGGCGTGACGCCCGGCTATTTTTTGCGGAAGCGATCAAGCCGGACTACTTCGCCGGAAGGTTTGTCCTCGGCACGTTCGGCGGTCTGCGGCGCATTGGCCGGAATGTCGGCGACCGGCTTGACCGGGGCATCCGTCTGGTCCGGGATCTTGTTGGCGGGCTTCACCGCGGCGAGTTTTGTTTGCGGCACGGTCTCGCCGGTTTCGGCTTCCGCCGCGTCGGCGCCGGCTTCGATGGTCTCGAACTGCAGCCCGAACTGCACCGAAGGGTCGAAAAATCCCTTGATCGCGGCATAAGGTACCACCAGCCGCTCCGGCACGCCGCCGAATGACAAACCGACCTCGAAGCCGTCGTCATTCACGCTGAGATCCCAGAACTGATGCTGCAGGATGATGGTGATCTCTTCCGGATATTGCTCGCGCAGCCGCGGAGAGATGCGGACCCCCTCGGCGTCGGTTTCGAACGAAATGTAGAAGTGATGATCGCCTGGCAGGCCGTTTTTCGCGGCGTCGGCCAGGACATGGCGGACAACGCCGCGCAAGGCCTCCTGGGCCAGCAGGTCGTAGCGGATGTGATCGACGGCCATGTGGCGATCTAACCCTTCGATTCGGTAGACTCGGTCGATGTCATGCTAACGCGCCATCTGCCGCCCGTCAGCCTCGATAAAGAAGAGAGGGAGAAGTGGAGGCTTCTGTTGCCAGGTGCCTCCGAACCCCGCCTGACGGAGCTTAACCCGTCAGGGCTTTAGGCTTGGTCTTTCAAACCGCTTACGCGGCCTGAGCAACCGGAGCATAGTTGTCGTTGGCAACTATACGTTTGGCCCGATAACGGCGGAACCATGCCGAGCAAAAGCACGCCCTTTACGCCCTCGTCGATCCTATTTCGCCCCCGCCGGAGCCCAGCCGCGCTGGGCTCCGGTGGAGGCGCCGGGTACTGCCCCCGGGTCCGAAAGGTTTATTACGACGCCCGTTTATCGCCATAGCCGGCTTGCGCCGGCACCCCACAATATAGGGAAGGAAGGTTGAGGAAAAAAGACCGCAGATTGTCGGGTCCCGTCGGCTGCCGGTGGGCTGGCCCACCTCTCCGGTTCCGCGGCTCTGCCGGGCCTAGGGGGGCGCAATCAAAAAACCGCGCACCGCATCGTGGTACTGATGCTCGCTCAGCCTCATTTCATGTTCGCTGTTTGAGCGGGTCCCGTGCTGCCGCGCGCTCAGATTTTTTGTCACATGAGACGGGGACCGCGGCCGCGGCCATACGGCCGCGGCGCAAACGAAATAGCGCTCATGACGGCGTTTCGGCGCACAATCGGCGCTGGCCGATATCTTTGCGCCGCTTACAAAAGTTGCTTCCGGTCCCCGAACGCGATCTGCTAGAGAAACGGGAAATTGTCACAGAAACTTGAGGCGGGAGGGCGAATGGCCGACGCTGGGCAAAACACAAGCGCGCGCAAACGGATCCGAAATCCGCAGGATTTTTACGGCGGTCTCGTGCTCGCAGCTTTTGCGCTGTTTGCGATATGGGCCGGCAGCGACCTGCCGGGCATGCGCGGATTTGCGTTCGGTCCAGGTACCGCGCCGCGACTGTTTTCCGGTCTGCTTCTGATTACAGGCCTCGCCATCGCCGTGATGGGGTTCATCACCGATGGACCGCCACTGGAAAAGTACGGCGTGCGCGGCCCCATCCTGTTCATCGCCTCGGTGATTTTTTTCGCGGCCACTATCCGGCCGGTCGGTCTCGTGATCTCCAGCTTTGTCACGCTCGTGATCGCGGCGGCTGCGACGACCGAAGTGAAATGGATTGAGAGCGTGATCTGGGCAGCGATCCTGACCGTCTTCTGCGTCGTTCTTTTTGTGTATGGGCTCAAGCTGCCGCTTCAGCTCTGGCCGAGGTTCTGACCCGTCATGCTTGAACTCCTCAACAATCTCGTGTTCGGGCTTGGCGTCGCCATAACGCCGATGAACCTGATGCTGTGCCTGATCGGCGCTCTGGTCGGGACGCTGATCGGCGTTCTGCCGGGAATCGGACCGGTCGCGACCATCGCGATGCTGCTGCCGATCACCTACGGTTTGCCGCCGGTTGGTGCGCTGATCATGCTGGCCGGCATTTATTATGGCGCTATGTATGGCGGTTCGACCACGGCGATCCTGGTGAATATCCCCGGCGAGTCCGCGTCGGTTGTGACCACGCTCGACGGGTTTGCCATGGCGCAACAGGGGCGCGCCGGCCCGGCGCTGGCGATCGCCGCGATCGGTTCATTCTTTGCCGGATGCGTTGCAACGGTCGTGATCGCCGCCGCCGCGGCGCCGCTGACCAGCATCGCACTGTTGTTTGGGCCGGCCGAGTATTTCTCTCTCATGGTGTTGGGCCTGATCTTCGCGGTGGTGCTGGCGAAGGGATCGGTACTCAAGGCTATCTCCATGATCCTGTTCGGCCTTGTCCTGTCGATGATCGGCTCGGATCTTGAGACCGGCGCCGGCCGGATGAATTTCAATATTCCCGAACTGGCGGACGGCATCGGTTTTGTCGTGATCGCGATGGGCGTGTTCGGTTTTGCCGAGGTGCTCCGCAATCTCGAACAGTCGCATAACCGCGACATCGTGAATGCCAAGATCACCGGACTGATGCCGACGCGTGCGGATCTGATCCAGGCTGCGCCCGCCATCGGCCGCGGCACGGTGCTGGGCTCCGTTCTCGGCATCCTGCCCGGCGGCGGCTCGATCATCGCGGCCTTCGCGGCCTATACACTTGAAAAGAAGCTGGCCAAGGACCCGTCGCGTTTCGGTCGCGGCGCGATCGAAGGCGTTGCCGCCCCGGAGACCGCCAACAACGCGGCGTCGCAGACCTCGTTTATTCCACTGCTGACTCTCGGCATTCCGCCCAACGCGGTGATGGCGCTGATGGTTGGTGCGATGACCATTCACGGCATCGTGCCGGGCCCGCAGGTGATGACCAAGCAGCCCGATCTTTTCTGGGGCATGATCGCCTCGATGTGGATCGGCAATTTGATGCTGGTGATCATCAATCTGCCGCTGGTGGGTGTGTGGGTGCGTCTGCTGCGCGTGCCGTACCGCCACCTGTATCCGATGATCCTGATCTTCTGCTGCATCGGCGTGTATTCGGTGAACAACGCGCCCGCCGACGTCTACATGACCGCGGCATTTGCCTTGGTCGGCTATTGGCTGGTCAAGCATGATTTCGAACCCGCGCCCATGCTGCTCGGCTTTGTGCTCGGGCCGCTGATGGAGGAAAATCTCCGCCGCGCCATGCTGATCGGACGTGGCGACGCGACGGTTTTCCTGACGCGGCCGATCTCCGGTACATTGCTCACGATTGCCGCGATCCTGCTGCTGTTGTCGGTGCTGCCGACACTGCGCAAGAAGCGCGACGAGGTCTTCGTCGAGTAGCGTTGGTTAGTCGCCGGGCGGTTTGGACGAAAAGCTAATGCGCCTGAGGCGTCGCAGGCTGGCGCAATACGCCCACCTGGATTATCTCCCTCGCCAAATAACACCGCATTCTGCGGTGTTAGGTCGCAAGACCGTTAGGGAGATCCCGTTATGCGTATTATGTCCCGTCTTGTCGGGCTTTTGGCTGGCGCCGCCCTTCTGGCGCATGCTGTTCCCGTCGCCGCACAGGCCGAATATCCGGCCCGTCCCATCACCCTGATCGTCCCGTTTGCCGCCGGCGGTCCCACCGACATCGTGGCCCGCATCGTCGCGGATCACATGTCGAAAACGCTGGGCCAGCAATTGGTGATCGAAAACGTTGTCGGCGCTGGCGGCACCACTGCCTCGACGCGAGCCATGCGCGCCACCAATGACGGCTACACCATCATCATGGGGCATATGGGCACGCATGCTGCGTCCGTCGCTCTTTATCCGAAGCTTGCCTATCACCCGTCGAAGGATTTCGAGACGATCGGTCTGGCTGCCGGAACGCCGATTCTGATCGTCGCCAGGAAGGACTTTCCTGCGAAGGACCTGAAGGACTTCGTGTCCTATGTGAAGGCGAATGCCGACAAGATGAACATGGCTCATGCCGGTGTCGGTTCGGTGTCGTTCACGACCTGCCTGCTGCTGAATTCCCTCATGGGCGTCAAGCCGACTGCGATCCCGTTCCAGGGCACCGGCCCGGCGCTGAATGCGCTGGTCGGCGGCCAGGTCGATTACATGTGCGACCAGATCGTCAATCTTGTTCCGCAGATTAAGGCCGGCAACATCAAGGCCTATGCGATCGGAACGCCCGAGCGCAATCCGGCTCTCCCGGATGTCCCGACGTCGAAGGAAGCCGGTCTGCCGGCGTTCCATGCTGTTGCCTGGAACGCGCTGTTCGCGCCCAAGGGCACGCCGAAGCCGGTCCTCGACAAGCTCACCGCCGCGCTCGACAAGGCTCTGGATGACGAGGCCACGCGCAAGCGGCTGTTCGATCTGGGCAGCGACATTCCGGGCAAGGACCGCCGCGGGCAGGAGGCGCTCTCCAAGCTGGTGACCAGCGAAATCGATAAGTGGTCGCCGATCATCAAGGCGTCCGGCATTACGCAGTAGGCGCGATCGCAGAAAGATCTGTTGAAGGGCGGCCAGACGGCCGCCCTTTTTCGTTGAAATCAGGCCGAAAAAGTCCCTGTTTCGTTTTCGGCGGTCCCGGCATTATATGCGGGACAAGTCGAGTCGAGGTCGCGAGGCGCCGCCATGCGTCAATATCTGGAACTGATGGAGCATGTGCTCGCCGACGGCGTGGAGAAACACGACCGCACGGGTATCGGCACGCTGTCGGTGTTCGGGCACCAGATGCGCTTCGATCTTGCAGACGGCTTTCCGCTGACCACCACCAAGAAGCTGCATGTGAAATCCATTATTCACGAATTGCTCTGGTTCCTGGCCGGCGACACCAACATCAAATACCTGAATGAGAACGGCGTCCGTATCTGGGACGAATGGGCGGACGCGAAAGGCGATCTCGGGCCGGTCTATGGCCGGCAATGGCGCTCATGGGCGACGCCGGATGGCGGCGCCATCGACCAGCTCGCGAATGTCGTCGCGGCGATCAAGCGCAATCCCGATTCCCGCCGGCTGATCGTCAGTGCCTGGAATCCCGCGGACGTCGATCGCATGGCCTTGCCGCCTTGCCACTGCCTGTTCCAGTTCTATGTCGCCAAGGGACGGCTGTCCTGCCAGCTCTATCAGCGCTCTGCCGACATCTTCCTGGGCGTGCCGTTCAATATCGCATCCTATGCGCTGCTGACCATGATGATGGCACAGGTGACCGGCCTGAAACCGGGCGAGTTCATTCACACCTTCGGCGACGCGCATCTTTATCTCAATCATGTCGAGCAGGCGCATCTGCAATTGTCGCGCGCACCGCGCGCTTTGCCGGTGATGACGATAAATCCGGACGTAAAGGATCTGTTCGCCTTCCGCTATGAGGATTTCCGTTTGCAGAACTACGACCCGCATCCGCATATCAAGGCCGAGGTCGCGGTGTGAGCGGAACCTGCGCGTCAGCGTCACAGCCGATCGACATCGTTCTGGTCGTCGCTGTCGCTGAGAACGGGGTGATCGGACGCAACGGCACCCTGCCGTGGCGGATCAAATCCGATCTGCAGTATTTCCGGTCCATGACCATCGGCCGGCCGGTGGTGATGGGCCGCAAGACCTATCTGTCGATCGGGCGTCCGCTGCCGCTGCGGACCAACATCGTGATCAGCCGTGACCCTGCCTACGCCGCTCCCGGCATTCTGGTGGCCGCCGATCTCGCCAAAGCGCTGGAGGCGGCACGCGGAGACGCCTTGCGGCGGAATGCCGATTCCATTGCCATTATCGGCGGGACGGAGATTTTTAAGCAAATAATGCCTCAGGCCGCACGTCTGGTAATCACAGAGGTGCATGCAAGGCCAGAGGGTGATACCTATTTCCCCGAGATCGACCCGGGGCTCTGGCGCGAAATCGAACGCCGCCCGCAGCCGAAGGGACCGGACGACGATTATGGCTTTAGTTTCGTAACTTATGAGCGGCGGGGCGCGGCATGAACGCGCGTTGTAAGGGGGCTTGCGCTCCCCTATAACCCCGGCCGGGAAACACGGGCTGCCGGGGCAAATCCGGACTGTCCAAGGAGATGTGTCTATGCCGTGGAGCAATCAGGGCGGCGGGCCCTGGGGTTCGGGCCCGAAGGGTCCTTGGGGTTCGGGTCCTCAATCGGGAGGCTCGACGCCGCCCGATCTGGAAGACCTCCTTCGTCGCAGTCAGGACAAGCTGAAAAACGTCCTGCCGGGCGGCAATCTCGGCGGCCGCGGCATCCTGCTGCTGACGCTGGCCGCGGTCGTGGTCTGGGGCTTTTCCGGCTTCTACCGGGTCGAGCCCGGCGAACTCGGCGTCGTGATGCGGTTCGGAAAATATGTCCGCGATACCGTGCCCGGCCTGAACTATCATTTGCCCTATCCGATCGAGACGGTGCTCACGCCCAATATCGAGCGCATCAATCGCATCGATGTCGGAATGCGGCTGGTCGATGATGCGCGCCGCGGCACCACGATGCGCGACGTTCCGGAAGAAAGCCTGATGCTGACCGGCGACGAGAATATCGTCGATGTCGATTTCGCCGTGCTGTGGAAGATCAAGCCGAACGAGGCCGGCAATTACCTGTTCAACATCCAGAACCCCGAAGGCACGGTGAAGGCAGTGGCCGAAAGCGCGATGCGCGAAGTGGTCGGCCGTTCGAACATCCAGCCGGTTCTGACCGGCGCGCGGCAGAACATTGAAAACGCCGTGCAGGACCTGATGCAGAAGACGCTGGACGAATACGGCGCCGGCATTCTGATCACCCAGGTGCAGATGCAGAAGGTCGATCCGCCGGCGCAGGTTATCGATGCGTTCCGCGACGTGCAGGCGGCGCGCGCCGACCTCGAGCGTGCGCAGAACGAGGCGCAGACCTACGCCAACCGCGTCGTGCCGGAAGCGCGCGGCCGGGTCGCGCAGATATTGCAGGCTGCAGAAGCCTATCGCGAGCAGACGGTGGCGGAAGCGACCGGTCAGACCTCGCGCTTTCTGAAGGTTTACGAGGAATATGCCAAGGCGCCGCAGGTTACGCGCCAGCGCATGTATCTCGAAACCATGGAACGGCTGTTCGGCGGTACCGACAAGATCATTCTGGATTCAGGTACCGGCAGCGGCGTCGTGCCCTACCTTCCCTTGAATGAAATCGCGCGGCCGCAGGCTCCGCAACAGCCGCAGCGCCGGACGGGAGGCACCCAATGAGGCTCGGTATTGCCGGAGGCGTTGCCCTCATCCTCATCATCGCAGCCGCGGTCGTCGGCTACAGCTCCATTTTCACAGTCTACCAGACCCGCCAGGCGCTGGTGGTTCGTCTCGGCCAGCCGATCCGCATGGTCAATGAAGCGGGTCTGCATTTCAAGATGCCGTTTATCGACAACGTGATCTACATCGATAAGCGCATTCTCGATCTCGAAAATCCGGCGCAGGAAGTTATCGCCTCGGATCAGAAGCGTCTCGTGGTGGATGCCTTCGCGCGTTACAAGATCGTCGATCCGCTGAGATTCTATCAGGCCATCAACACCGTGCAGGCGGCGAATTCGCAATTGTCGACGTTGCTGAATTCGGCTCTGCGCCGTGTGCTGGGCGAGGCCTCGTTCCAGTCGCTGGTTCGCGACGAACGTCAGCAATTGATGGGACGCATTCGCGAGCAGCTCGACCGCGAAGCCGAGCGCTACGGCATCAACGTGGTGGATGTCCGCATCCGCCGCGCCGATCTGCCAGAACAGAACAGCCAGGCGGTCTATCAGCGCATGCAGACCGAGCGTCAACGGGAAGCCGCGGAATTCCGGGCCCAGGGCAACCAGCGCGGCCAGGAAATCCGCTCGCGCGCCGATCGTGACGTGACGGTTCTGATCGCCGATGCGACCTCGAAATCCGAACAGGTCCGCGGCGAGGGCGACGCCACCCGCAACCGGATTTTCGCGGAGGCGTTCAATCGCGACGCGGAGTTCTTCTCGTTCTATCGGTCGATGCAGGCCTATGAAGCGGGATTACGCCACACCGATACCCGCATGGTGCTGAAGCCGGACTCGGAATTCTTCCGCTATTTCGTCGATCCGAGCGGCAAGCCGCGCGAAGGCGCCACCGGCACGCCGGCCCAGCAAAGTCCGCCGCGCTGAGACGATTGTTCAGGGGCGGGTGCGCACGGATTTCCGGAATGTCCGATTTTTTCGTCGCACTCGGTCTTGTATTCGTTCTGGAAGGGTTGCTGTTCGCAGCCTTCCCGGACTGGACCAAGCGCGCCATGGCCAGCGTGATGGAGGCCAATGATGCGGCGTTGCGAATCGTGGGAATCTCCTCCGCCGTGATCGGCGTGATCCTGATCTGGGCGGTGCGCGGATAGCGTCGCCGCAGCCTGCACACGGCTTTGTGAGAATGATCCGGCCTCGGAATTCAGGCCGCTTTTCCGCCCCAATCCCTGAGCTAATGGCGGCCAGCGGCCTTGCCCTTGCACCCTTGCGCTGACAGGGGCAGTGTCATGCTATGCCGTTTTCCAGGAGCCCCGAAGATCATGTCCGCATTTTTTGCCCGATCCCTTGAGACGGCGCGCCGCCCGGCCTTGGCTTTGCTGGCCGCCGCTGCGATCGCGTTGCCGGCGCTGACAGTTCCCGCCTCGGCGCGCGGCCCGGACGGCATCGCGGATGTGGCGGAAACGGTGATCGACGCGGTGGTGAATATCTCCACATCGCAGAAAGTGGAGGGCAATGCCCGCTCTCCCGCGCGTCCCGGTCAGGGCCAGCAGGGCCAGAACCAGACACCGCAGGTGCCCCCGGGGTCGCCGTTCGAGGAATTTTTTGAGGAGTTTTTCAAAAACCGGCGTGGCCCGGGCGGACAGCAGGGCGAGAACCAGACTCCGAACGCACCGCGGCGCGTCAATTCGCTTGGCTCGGGATTTGTGATCGACGCTTCCGGCCTCGTGGTCACCAACAATCATGTCATTGCGGAAGCCGACGAAGTCACCGTCGTTTTCAATGACGGTGCGCGGCTGAAAGCGGAAATCGTCGGCCGCGACCAGAAGACCGATATCGCGCTTTTGAAGGTGACGTCCGACAAGCCGCTCAAGGCGGTGAAATTCGGCGATTCCGAAAAACTGCGACTTGGCGAATGGGTGATTGCGATCGGCAATCCGTTCAGCCTCGGCGGTTCGGTTAGCGCCGGCATTGTCTCGGCGCGCAACCGCGACATCAATTCGGGGCCTTATGACAATTACATCCAGACCGATGCCGCCATCAATCGCGGCAATTCCGGCGGCCCGCTGTTCAACCTCAACGGCGATGTGATCGGCGTGAACACGGCGATCATCTCGCCGTCCGGAGGCTCGATCGGTATCGGCTTCGCCGTGCCGTCGAAGACGGTGACGGCGGTGATCGACCAGTTGCGGCAATTCGGCGAGACCCGCCGCGGCTGGCTCGGGGTGCGCATCCAGGAAGTCACCGACGACATCGCCGAAAGCCTCGGCCTCAAGCAGGCGCGCGGCGCGCTGATCGCCGGAATCGACGACAAAGGTCCGGCCAAGCCGGCCGGTATCGAGCCCGGCGATATTGTCATCAGGTTCGACGGCAAGGATGTGAAGGCGATGCGCGATCTGCCGCGCATCGTGGCCGACACCGCGGTCGGCAAGGATGTCGAGGTCGTCATCATTCGGAAGGGCAAGGAAGAGAGAAAGACGGTGAAACTCGGCCGTCTTGAGGACGGCGAGAAGCCGCAGCCGGCCTCCGCGCGCAGCACCACACCGCAGGACAAGGAAAAGAGCGTCGTCAAGAAAGCGCTCGGTCTCGACCTCGCCAATATTTCTGACGAACTGCGCAAGCGCTACAAGATCAAGGACACGATCAAGGGTGTCGTGATCACCGCCATCGATCCGTCGTCGGCCGCTGCCGAGAAACGGCTGTCGGCGGGCGACGTGATCGTCGAGGTGGCGCAGGAAGCGGTCGCGAATGCCGACGACTTCCAGAAGAAGATCGACAAGCTCAAGAAGGACGGGCGCAAGTCCGCGCTGCTTCTGGTCGCCAATGCCGCGGGGGAATTGCGATTCGTCGCGCTGGGCCTGCAATAGACTTCACAGGACCGGAACTGCATGCCGGTCTATGTCGATGACGCGATGTGGTCCTGGCAGGGACTGCGATGGTGTCATCTGCTGGCCGACGACATAAGCGAGTTGCACAGGTTTGCGGCGCTGCTTGGCCTGAAGCGGACTTCCTACCAGGGGCCGCCGAAAACCGGCGCGCCTCACTACGATCTGACGGGATATGAACGGCGGCTGGCGATTGCGCGCGGCGCGGTCGTGTGCAGCCGTCAGGATATTGTCGCGGTGCTGCGGCGGGTTCGTCCGCGCAAGGTCGCGCCGGCTCAGCGCTGACGCCGGAGCATCCCGGCTAGGGATTGACGAAGTCGTCCCGCCTGTATCCCTGCATATACAGCAACGCAGTCAGGTCGCTGTGATCGATGCGCGCATGCGCGGCGGAGGCCACCGCCGGCTTGGCGTGATAGGCCACGCCCAGCCCGGCGCGCCCGATCATGGCGAGATCGTTGGCGCCATCGCCGACGGCCAGCGTCGCTTCCAGCGGCACGCGCAGATGCCGCGCCAGTTCGAGCAGCGTGTCGAGCTTGGCTTCGCGGCCCAGGATCGGTTCCTCGACTTCGCCGATCATCTTGCCGTCTTGGATCAGCAGCGTGTTGGCGTGACTCTCGTCGAAACCGATCATGCCTGCGATCCGCTGCGTGAACAGCGAGAAGCCGCCGGAGACCAGGCAAGTATGCGCCCCGTGCCGGCGCATGGTGGCGACAAGCGTCTTTGCGCCGGGGGTAAGCGTTATGCGCTGTGCGATGACATCTTCCACCACGGATTCCGGCAGGCCCTTGAGCAGCGCGACCCGTTCCCGCAAGGCCGGCTCGAAGGCGATCTCACCGCGCATGGCCCGCTCGGTGATGGCGGAAACATGCCCCCTGAGTCCGACCAGATCGGCCAGTTCGTCGATGCATTCCTGTGCGATGATGGTGGAGTCCATGTCGGCGACGAACAGCGCCTTGCGGCGGTGTTCAATGGGCTGCACCACCACATCGATGGGCGCGCCGTTGAGCCTCGCGCGCACCAGATCGGCGAGAACACGTTGGTCGGCGCCTTTATCCGGGGTAAAGGGAATGTCGGCGGCGATGCCGCGATCGAGCCAGCACACGGCGCCGGCACCCGACAGGGCAGGTTGCGCCCGCGCGACGGTGTCCTCGCCGAAGGCGGGTCCGGTCGGGTTGGCAATCAGGGTTGCGATGTGAGTCATGCGATGAGCGATCGGGGCAGGGAACGGCGCCAGGATGCCGTGCTTATTGCAGGGCCGACCGCGAGCGGCAAGTCCGCCCTGGCACTCGCCCTGGCCGAGCGCCTGGGCGGCGTTGTGATCAATGTCGATTCCATGCAGGTCTATCGTGATCTGCGCATCATCACCGCGCGCCCGACTCCGGAGGAAGAAGCACGGGCGCCGCACCAGCTTTACGGTCATGTCGATGCGGCTGAAAATTATTCGGTCGGCCGCTGGCTGGCCGACGCGCAGCGCAGCGTTTCGGACGCGCATGGCGCGGGACGGATGCCGATCCTGGTCGGCGGCACCGGGCTTTATTTCAGGGCGCTGACGACAGGCCTCGCGGCCATTCCGCCGATCGATCCTGATATCCGGGCAGGACTGCGCGCGCGCCTGGAAAGCGAGGGCGTCGAGTCGTTGCATGCCGAATTGCAGTCGCGCGATTCGGTCACCGCCGCGCGCGTCATGGTGCGGGATCAGTCGCGTATTCTGCGGGCGCTGGAAGTGGTGGAGTCGACCGGCCGGCCGATCTCGGACTGGCATCGCGACGGCATGCCGCCGGTGCTCGCTCCCGCGCGCACCGTCAAAGTCTTCCTCACGCCGGATCGCGGCGAACTGAAACGCCGGATCGAGACGCGGTTCGACCTGATGCTGGACGCTGGCGCGCTGGAGGAAGTGCGTGCGCTGGATGCCCGCCACCTGGCGGAGCATCTCCCGGCGATGAAGGCGCACGGCGTGCCGTGGCTGCGCCGCTATTTGCGCGGCGAGATATCGCTCGTTGAAGCCGCCGAGGGCGGCAAGATGGATACCCGCCGCTATGCCAAACGGCAGGTCACCTGGTTTCGCAACCAGATGCCGGGATGGATCTGGATGAAGCCGGAAGAGGGGATGGCGGCAGTTCTGAAGGCGATGTCAGCCGCGCAGGCCTAAGCCGCGCCGGACGGCTATTTCATCTTCTGCAGTTTCAGCCAGTCGTCGATCTGGCGGTCGGCCGCCTCGCGGTCGATCCCGTAGCGGGACTGGATGAAGCCGTTGAGAACTTCGCGGCGGCCCTGGGCCTGCTGGATCTCGTTATGCGTCAGCTTGCCCCAGCGCTGGCGCACGCTGCCCTTGAAGCGCTTCCAGTTGCCGGAGACCTTGTCCCAGGCCCGCTTGCGCAGCGTCTCCTTGGCCGCGGCTGGGGCCTCCTGGGTCGTCGGCGGGGCGGACTGGCTGAGAACTGGCACCGGGAGCAGCAGAGCGAGGCAGGCAAGCCCGGCCAGGACGGTTCTAGATGTTTGCATGGCCATGTCCCCGAAAGACGCCGTTTCATACTCACAATAACGGGTTCCATCCACAAAGGGCTGAAAACGACTTCTCTTGACCAAGGACTGGGATGACTATATAAAAATTCGCGAAATCTTCGTTCTGGATAGACCTATGTCACGCAATTTTATTTCGCTTGTCGTAGTAGGAAGGCGCATCGCCGCGGGTGGATGACCATCCCGCGAGAGGCGGTGCGCTGACGGGGTCCTTCGGGGCCCTTTTTGATTCCGGAGCAGGCCAGACAGAGTTCGAGTGGAGCAGACCATGAGCAAGGAAATGACCGGGGCCGAGATGGTCATCGAGGCGCTCGCCGACCAGGGCGTGAAGCACATCTTCGGCTATCCCGGCGGCGCCGTGTTGCCGATCTATGATGCGCTGTTTCAGCAGGAGAAGGTGCAGCATATTCTGGTGCGGCACGAGCAGGGCGCGGTGCATGCGGCGGAAGGTTATGCACGCTCGACCGGCAAGGTCGGCTGTGTGCTGGTGACGTCGGGTCCCGGCGCGACCAACGCGGTCACCGGTCTCACCGACGCGCTGATGGATTCGATTCCGCTGGTCTGCATCACCGGACAGGTTCCGACGCACCTGATCGGCAACGACGCGTTCCAGGAATGCGACACGGTGGGCATCACGCGGCCCTGCACCAAGCACAATTATCTGGTGAAGAATATCGCCGATCTGCCGCGCATCCTGCACGAGGCCTTCTACATTGCCGCAAACGGACGCCCGGGGCCGGTGGTGATCGACATCCCGAAGGACGTGCAGTTCGCCAAAGGCATCTATACCGGTCCGACCAACGTCAAGCACAAGACCTATACGCCCCGGCTCAAGGGCGACATGGAGAAGATCAAGTCCGCGGTGGAACTGATGTCGAAAGCAAAGCGGCCGGTATTTTACACCGGCGGCGGCGTCATCAATTCCGGCAAGGAAGCCACGCATCTGCTGCGCGAGCTCGTCAAGCTGACCGGCTATCCGATCACCTCCACGCTGATGGGGCTCGGCACCTATCCGGCCGCCGATCCGCAATGGCTCGGCATGCTCGGCATGCACGGCACCTATGAAGCGAACTGGGCGATGCACGATTGCGATCTTATGATCTGCATCGGTGCACGCTTCGATGATCGCATCACCGGACGGCTGGATGCGTTTTCACCGGGATCGCGGAAGATTCATGTCGATATAGATCCGTCCTCGATCAACAAGACGGTGAAGGTCGATGTCGGCATTGTCGGCGATTGCGGACATGTGCTCGACGACATGATCCGTCTGTGGCGCGGCACCTCGGCGCAGCCCGACAAGAAGGCTTTGGCCGAGTGGTGGAAACAGGTCGACGGCTGGCGCGCGCGCAAGTCGCTCAGCTTCAAGAACTCGGATACGGTGATCAAGCCGCAATATGCGATCCAGCGGCTGTACGAGCTGACCAAGGGCAGGGACACCTACATCACGACCGAAGTCGGCCAGCATCAGATGTGGGCAGCGCAGCATTATCGTTTCGAGCAGCCGAACCGCTGGATGACCTCGGGCGGTCTCGGCACCATGGGTTATGGCCTGCCGGCCGCGGTCGGCGTGCAAATGGCGCATCCGGATTCGCTCGTCATCGACATCGCCGGTGAAGCCTCGGTGCTGATGACGATGCAGGAAATCTCGACGGCGGTGCAGTACCGGCTGCCGATCAAGATTTTCATTCTCAACAACCAATACATGGGCATGGTGCGCCAGTGGCAGGAATTGCTGCATGGCGGGCGCTATTCGGAGAGCTATTCCGAGGCGCTGCCGGACTTCGTCAAGCTTGCCGAGGCCTATCACGCCGTCGGCATCCGCTGCACCAAGCCGGGCGATCTCGACCGGGCGATCAAGGAGATGATCGACGTCGACAAGCCGGTGATCTTCGATTGCGTGGTCGACCAGAACGAGAACTGCTTCCCGATGATTCCGTCCGGCCGTGCGCATAACGAGATGATCCTGGGCGACGCCGGCGAAAGCATCGAGGATGCGATCACGGAAGAAGGCAAGGTGATGGTGTGATCTGCCGTCACATCGTCTGCGTAAAGAAGGATTTCCAGTCGTGAACGCTCCAACGTCCTCTCACTATCCCGCCGCCGGCGCGGCGCAACAGATCGAAGCGCACACGCTGTCGGTTCTGGTCGACAACGAGCCGGGCGTGCTGGCGCGCGTGATCGGCCTGTTCTCCGGTCGCGGCTACAATATCGACTCGCTGACGGTGTCCGAGACCGAGCACCAAAAGCATGTCTCGCGCATCACCATTGTGACGCGTGGCACGCCGATGGTGATCGAGCAGATCCATCATCAGCTCGAGCGGCTGGTGCCGGTGCACCGTGTGGTCGATCTGACGGTTGGCGCCCCCTCGATCGAGCGCGAACTGGCGCTGGTCAAGGTGCGCGGCAAGGGCGACCAGCGGGTTGAGACCCTTCGGCTGGCCGACGCCTTCCGCGCCCGGGTGATCGACGCCACCACCGAAAGCTTCGTGTTCGAGATCACCGGCAAGAGCGACAAGATCGAACAGTTCATCGGGCTGATGCTGCCGCTCGGCCTGATCGAGGTGTCCCGCACCGGCGTCGTGGCCATCAGCCGCGGCCCGGAGCCGATGTAAGGCCCGTTTGGCGGGCATGCCGGGGGGGCGGACTTGTCGAGCCGCCCCAAGCGCCCTAGAAGCAGCGCCAAGTTCGATAGTCCATCAAGAAACCGGGGCGGCAGGCCGCCCAAGCTGGGGGTTCAGTACCATGCGCGTTTATTACGACCGCGACGCCGATATCAACCTGATCAAGGGCAAGAAGGTGGCCATTGTCGGCTATGGCAGCCAGGGCCATGCCCATGCGCTGAATCTGCGCGATTCCGGCGCCAAGGAGATCGCGGTCGCCCTGCGCAAGGGCTCGGCCTCGGCCAGGAAGGCCGAAGGCGAGAAGCTGCCGGTCAAGGAGGTCGCCGAGGCGGCCAAATGGGCCGACGTGATGATGATGCTGACCCCGGACGAGCTGCAGGGCGACATCTATCGCGAGCACCTGCATGGCAACATGAAGCAGGGCGCGGCCTTGCTGTTCGCCCACGGCCTGAACGTGCATTTCAACCTGATCGAGCCGCGCGCCGATCTCGACGTGCTGATGGTCGCCCCCAAGGGCCCCGGCCACACCGTGCGCGGCGAATATCTGAAGGGCGGCGGCGTGCCGTGCCTGATCGCGATCCACAAGGACGCCTCGGGCAACGCGCATGACCTCGGCCTGTCCTACGCCTCCGCCATCGGCGGCGGCCGTGCCGGCATCATCGAGACCACCTTCAAGGAAGAATGCGAGACTGACCTGTTCGGCGAGCAGAGCGTGCTGTGCGGAGGTCTGGTCGAACTGATCAAGGCCGGCTTCGAGACGCTGGTGGAAGCCGGCTACGCGCCGGAGATGGCGTATTTCGAATGCCTGCACGAGGTGAAGCTGATCGTGGACCTGATCTACGAAGGCGGCATCGCCAACATGAACTATTCGATCTCCAACACTGCCGAATACGGCGAATATGTCACCGGCCCGCGCATCATCACGCCGGAGACCAAGGCGGAAATGAAGCGCGTGCTCGACGACATCCAGTCCGGCAAGTTCACCCGCGACTGGATGCTGGAGAACAAGGTCAACCAGACCTCGTTCAAGGCCACGCGCGCCAAGCTGGCCCAGCACGACATCGAGAAAGTCGGCGAGAAGCTGCGCGCGATGATGCCCTGGATCCGCAAGGGCGCGCTGGTCGACAAGGCCAAGAACTGACGCCAAAGACATGAGAGTGATTGGAGGAGGGCAGATGTGGACATCATTTGCCCTCCTTTTTGTTTTTCTGATGCTGGCGCCGTCCGCGCGGTCGCAGGACGGGCGCGGGCCGGAGCCGCAATGCGACGGCAACACGCGCGAGATGGTGGAGTGCATGTCGGGCCTGACCGCGCGCTGGGACAAGCGGCTGAACGACGCCTATCAGAAGCTGCTGCAGGACATGGCGCCAAAACAGCGGGACCAGTTACGCGCGGCTCAGCGGCTTTGGATCCAGTTCCGTGACGCAAACTGCCTCTATTACGGTTTGGGCGAGGGGACGATTGCCCGGCTCGAAGCCGGCGAATGCATGCGCAGCATGACCCAGAGCCGGGCGCTGGAACTCGAAGGCAAGAACTGACGGCGCTCGAACCGGTCGGGTCCATGCGGCTTCAGGGGGCACGATGATGCGCCCCGCCGGCCGCACGCACCGGTAGACAGATCATAATTTTCGCGCGACCATCTGCCGTCACCTGTTCTGCCGTGGGGGGAGGGAATGTGTGATCGCGACAAGATGCTGGAGGTTCTCAGGAAAGGCTATGCGGCGCGTGTGTGTGGAGATGTCGAGGGCGTGCTGAGCGTCTTCACCGGGGACGCGGTCTTTCGTCTCAACGCCGCACCCTTCAATCGCGTGACCGCGGTCCACGCCATCGCTGGTGATGAACTGCGCCGCGCGATGACCGACCTGATCGACAATTTCGAGTTCAGCGATTTCGAGATCGTCGACAGCGTCGTGGAGGGACCTAAGGCGGCGGTGCGGTCCATGTTCACCGTCCGCGCCCGCAAGACGGGTCATGTCGCAAAGACCGAGGTGCTGGATCTGGTCGAGTTCAAGGACGGAAAGATCTGCTCGTTCGTCCAGTTCTTCGATACCGCCTTCGCCAACAATCTGATGAGTTTGCAGGAACAGCGACGTCTTGTCACGATGATGGCGTAGGTCCAGCGCTGCGCTTTGCATTTGCCGTCAGGCCGGGTAGCTTCGCCGGCAACAGCGGGCGTCTCGATTGTCCCGCCACAACAATGAGGGGGGACATGGCAGAAGGTGCGGCTGCATCGGCGTGCCCGTCTGCGCAGCGGGCCGCAGCCCACGCGGTGTCGCTGCGCGACGTGACGATCACCTTTCGCTTGGCCGATAACGCGGCCTTCACCGCGGTCGATAGCGCCTCGCTGTCCGTTGAGGACGGCGAGTTCGTCGCCATAGTCGGCCCGACCGGCTGCGGAAAGTCGACGCTGCTGAATGTGGCCGCAGGCCTGTTTCCGCCGACGTCCGGCACGGCGTCGATTTTCGGGGCGCCGTTGACCGCGCTCAATCGTCAGGCCGGTTATCTGTTTCAGGCCGACGCCCTGTTCCCGTGGAAGACCGCGCTTGACAATGTCGCGATCGGTCTGGAAACGGCCGGCGCGGCGCCGGCCGCCGCAAAGGAGAAGGCGCAAGCCTGGCTGACCCGCGTCGGCCTCGGACATTTCGGCGGCCGTTATCCGCACATGCTGTCCGGCGGCCAGCGCAAGCGGGTGGGGCTGGCCCAGGTGCTGATCCGCGATCCGAAAATCCTGCTGATGGATGAGCCGTTCGGCCCGCTCGACGCGCAGACGCGGCAGATCATGGGCAATCTGCTGCTCGATCTGTGGAGCGCCGACAAGAAGGCGGTGCTGTTCGTCACGCACGATCTGGAGGAGGCGATCGCCTTGTCCGACCGCGTCGTCATCATGTCGGCGGGACCGGCCGCGCGCATCATCGGCGACTGGAAAGTGCCGCTCGCGCGTCCGCGCGATATTTCCGAAGTCCGGCTCGACAAGGCGTTTCACGATCTGCACCGCGAGATCTGGCAGACCCTCAAGGATGAAGTGCTGAAGGGCTATGCGCAGACGGGTGGCGGGTGATGAACCGCATCGTGCTCATTTCGCTTCAACTCGCCGTCGCGCTCGTTACGTTGCTGGCCTGGCATCTGCTCACCACCATCCCGATGAGCGACGGCAAGCCGCTGGTGCCGCCCTTCTTTTTCTCCACGCCGATCGATGTCATCAACCGCATCATCAAGTGGTTCGCCGAAGGCACGATCTGGCGGCATTTGTGGATCACGCTCACCGAGGCGACGCTGGCCTTCGTCATCGGCTCGGTCGCCGGAATCCTGGTTGGCTTCTGGTTTGCGCGCCAGCCGCTTATTGCCGCGGTCTTCGATCCCTATGTGAAAATGGTCAATGCGCTGCCGCGGATCGTACTGGCGCCAATCTTCACACTCTGGTTCGGGCTCGGTATCTGGTCGAAGGTGGCGCTCGGCGTCACCCTCGTCTTCTTCATCGTGTTTTTCAATGTCTATCAGGGCGTCAAGGAAGTGAGCCCGACCGTGCTGGCCAATGCCCGGATGCTCGGCATGAACGAGCGGCAATTGATGCGGCACGTCTATTGGCCTTCGGCCTTATCATGGATGTTTTCCTCGCTGCATACCTCGGTCGGGTTCGCGGTGGTGGGCGCGGTGGTGGGCGAATATCTCGGGTCGGCGGCCGGGCTCGGCTATCTGATCCTGCAGGCTGAAGGAACCTTCGATATCGCCGGGGTCTTTGCCGGGATGTTCGTTCTTGCCGCCTTTGTGATCGTGATCGACGGTCTGGTGACCGTGGTGGAGAAGCGTCTTCTGGTCTGGCGGCCGGTCGCCGCCGATACGCGGACGTGACACCGCCGGCCTTTCCACGTCCGGTGTGCTGCTTTATCGTTGTGGATGAGACGGCCCGCAAAGGGCCGCACAACAACAGGGAGGACGTCATGACGGCCATGTTCCTGCGGCGGCTGATATCCGCGCTCGCCGCGCTGATGCTGATGACCGGCTTTGCGGTCGCGCAATCCAAGGTCACGATCGCGATCGGCGGCGCGAGCTGCCTGTGCTACCTGCCGACCGTACTCGCCAAGCAGCTCGGCGAATACGAGAAGGCCGGCGTCACGGTCGACATGGTCGACTTCAAGGGCGGTTCGCAGGCGCTGACCGCCGTGCTCGGGGGCAGCGCCGACGTTGTGTCCGGCTATTTCGATCATTGCGTCAATCTCGCCGCCAAGGGGCAGAGCCTGCAGGCTTTTGTCGTTTATGACCGCTATCCCGGGCTGGTCCTTGTCGTCTCGCCGAAGCAGGTCGGTAGCATCAAGTCGATCAAGGATCTTGCCGGCAAGAAGGTGGGCGTTAGCGCGCCCGGCTCTTCAACGCATTATTTCCTGAATTTCCTGCTCAAGAAAAACGGCGTGGATTCCGGCTCGATCGGCGTGATCGGAATCGGTCTCGGCGCCACCGCCGTCGCTGCGATGGAGCAAGGTTCGGTCGATGCCGCCGTCATGCTCGATCCGGCTGTCACGCAGTTGCAGGGCCGCAACAAGGATCTGCGCATCCTGTCGGACACGCGCACCCAGAAGGACAACATCGATGTCTTCGGCGGCGACTATCCCGGCGGCGCGCTCTACACCAGGACCGACTGGATCGAGAAGAATCCGAAAGCCGCCCAGGCTCTTACAACGGCCATCGTCAATACCCTGAAATGGATTCATTCGCATACGCCGGAAGAGATCATGGCGAAGATGCCGGACGAACTGATCGGGGCGGACAAGGGGCTTTATCTCGCAGCCCTGAAGAACACGATCCCGATGTATTCACAGACCGGCCTGATGGATCCCAAGGGCGCGCAGGCCGTGCTGGCGGTGTTCAGCCAGTCCAGCCCGGATGTCGCCAAGGCCAATATCGATCTGTCCAAGACCTACACCAACAGGTTCGTCGAGGCGGCTGGCAAGACCAACTGATGCGATTGACGGAGTGACAAGCGAAGCCCTCTCCGGCTAGGAGAGGGCTTCAGCTTTTTGGTGAGGCCGTGAATCTTCTCTCCATCCAGTCTCATGTCGCCTATGGTCATGTCGGAAACGCCGCGGCGACCTTTCCACTGCAGCGGATCGGTGTCGAGGTCTGGCCGATCCACACCGTGCAGTTCTCCAACCATACCGGCTACGGCGCCTGGACCGGGCAGGTGTTCGAGGCCGGCCTGATCGGCGACCTGGTGAAGGGCATCGAAGCGCGCGGGATGCTGGGTGAGTGCAGTGGTGTGCTGTCCGGTTACATGGGATCGGCGGCCACCGGAGATGCCATCCTCGACGCCGTCGCGCGAGTCCGGCGCGCCAATCCGCAGGCGCTGTATTGCTGTGATCCGGTGATCGGCGATACCGGCCGCGGAATCTTTGTGCGCGACGGCATTCCGGATTTCATGAGAAGCAAGGCAGTCCCGGCCGCCGATGTCATCACGCCGAACCAGTTCGAACTGGGTTATCTGTCCGGCCTTGCAACGAAAACACTCGACGAGGTGCTGTCAGCGGTTGATATCGTGCAGGCGCTCGGCCCGCGCCACATCCTGGTGACATCGCTGCATACGGAAGAAACGCCACGAGACAGGCTTGATCTGCTCGCCTCTGGCCCGGACGGCCGTTTTCGCGTCCGCACGCCGTTGCTGCCGATCTCCGTCAACGGCGCGGGCGACGCCATCGCGGCCTTGTTTTTCGCGCATCTGTTGCGCAAAGGCTCGACGGCGGATGCCGTATCCGCCGCGGCCTCGTCAATCTATGGGGTGCTGAAGGTGACGGCCGACAAGGGGTCGCGTGAAATCCTGCTGATCGATGCGCAGGACGAGCTGGCAAGGCCGAGCGAGATGTTCGCGCCCGAGCGGGTCCAATGACCGACATGTCCATCCGCCGGATCGAGCGGCTCGCTCTGCGGGTCGAGCCGCGGCGCTGGGCCTTCGCGGACGAACGGCGCGCGGAGATCGATGCGCATTTCGAGGCGCTGAAGCGCGACAAGCCGCTTTGGAACGGCCGCGTGCTGCTGATGTGCAACCATGCTGTGCAGGGGCAAACGCTGGAAGGCGCCTATCTGGAAACCGATTTCGCGAGTTTCATCAGTTGGCGCGATTGGGGCTGTCCGGAGGCGGGCGTTCTGAACTGTTTTGCGCAGGCGGCGCTGCAAGGGGCGGATGGCGCCTATGTGCTGGCGCTGATGGGGCCGCGCACCGCCAATGCCGGAAAAATATATTTCCCCAGCGGCACGCCGGAACCCGGCGACGTGGTTGCCGGGAGCGTCGACATGGAAAGCAGCGTGCGCCGCGAGCTGTTCGAGGAAACCGGGCTGTCGGAAAACGACGTCGAGATCGACCCGGGCTGGTACGTCGTGTTCGCCGGCCCACGCATCGCTCTCATGAAGCCGATGCGGGCCAGGGAAACGGCGGAGGTCCTGCGCGAGCGCATCCGCCGTCACATCGCCGCAGACAGCGCGGCGGAACTGGCGGATGCCTATGTCGCACGAGGGCCGGGCGACATTGTGCCGGCCATGCTACCGTTTGTGACGGAATTCTTGACGGATCGCTGGAAGTCCCCTGTCCAGAGGAGCGGCGAAGGCTGAATGTGCCCATGAAAATCGAAAACCTCGCGGAGCGCTTTCGCGTCAACAAGGCCGATGACTTCCGGCTCAAGTCCGTCGATCCCGCGGATTGTTGCGGTCTTGCCATCGACAAGGGCGACGCCAAGGAGATGCTGGAAGAGAGCGTCAAGCGGCTGTCCAGGCTGCAGGAGAAGCTCTATGCGCAGGACCGCTGGTCTGTATTGCTGATCTTCCAGGCGATGGACGCCGCCGGCAAGGACGGCGCCATCAAGCACGTGATGTCGGGCATCAATCCGCAGGGCTGCCAGGTTTTCTCGTTCAAGGCGCCGACCGCGCACGAGCTCGACCACGATTTCATGTGGCGCACCACCATCGCGCTGCCGGAGCGCGGCCGTATCGGGGTGTTCAACCGGTCCTATTACGAGGAAGTTCTGGTGGTGCGGGCGCACCCTGAAATCCTGGCGCGCCAGAAATTGCCGGAACAACTCGTCACCAAAAATATCTGGGAGCAGCGTTTCGACGACATCCGCGCCTTCGAGCGCTATCTCGCGCGCAACGGCACGCTGATTCTCAAGTTCATGCTGCATGTGTCCAAGGAGGAGCAGGCCCGCCGTTTTCTCGAGCGTCTCGACGAACCGGCCAAGAACTGGAAATTCTCGATGGGAGATGTCGAGGAACGCAAGCTCTGGGACGAGTACATGCATTTCTACGAGGATTGCATCCGCGCAACGAGCCGCCCGGAGGCCCCCTGGTTTGTAGTGCCGGCCGACAACAAGTGGTTCACCCGCCTCGTGATTTCGTCCGCCATCGTGGGAGCTCTGGATGGCCTGGACCTGCATTTTCCGAAGGTCGGGGAGGCCGCGTTGAAGGAGATGCAGGCGGCCCGCGGCGCATTGCAGGCTGAATTGCCGAAAGGCAGGAACGGCAAAGGCCAGAAATCCTAGGACAAATGGCCTTGCCCGGTGGCCCCGTCCTCCGCTAGAAGGAGATGGTGTCGGCTTCCGGCTTTACGCGGCATTAAGTATTCTCCGCGACGCTGGAAGCTTGATTTTTGAGGGTTTTGGCATGTCTGCGCAAGGTTCGTTCCGCGCGACCAACCGGGAGGCTTTTCAGCCTCTGCCGGCCGCTGCCCTTATTCTCGGCGGTCTGCTTCTTATCAGCCCCTGAGGGCCGGCTGGGCGCGCGCGCCTGGGCACTCAGGGGGTGACACAGGAGTGAACCCCATTGAGCGCCCGGACAGTCAAGGGCGCGTGACGAGAAGAAGGACATTTCCCATGGCCACGCAGACACCGTCCGGCAAGGACCGCGTCGTCATCTTTGACACCACCTTGCGCGATGGCGAGCAATGCCCTGGCGCAACCATGACCCATGACGAGAAGCTCGAAGTCGCCGAGCTGCTCGACGAGATGGGCGTGGACATCATCGAGGCCGGATTTCCGATCGCATCGGACGGAGATTTCGCCGCCGTGCACGAGATCGCCAAGCGTTCCAAGAACGCCGTGATTGCGGGTCTGGCGCGCGCCTCGCACAAGGACATCGATCGCGCTGGTGAAGCGATCAAGCCGGCCAGGCGCGGGCGCATTCACACCTTCCTGTCCACCTCGCCGGTGCACATGAAATACAAGCTGCAGAAGGAGCCGCACGAGGTCTACGAGATGGTGATCTCGCAGGTCACGCGCGCGCGCAGCCATACCGACGACGTGGAATGGTCGGCGGAAGACGGCACGCGCACGGAGCACGATTTCCTCTGCCGCTGCGTGGAAGCCGCGATCAAAGCCGGCGCCACCACCATCAACATCCCCGACACCGTCGGCTACACGGTGCCGGAGGAATATGCGGCGCTGTTCCGGATGGTGCGCGAGCGCGTTCCGAATTCCGACAAGGCGGTCTTCTCGGTGCATTGCCATGACGATCTCGGCATGGCGGTGGCGAACTCGCTCGCCGGCGTCACCGGCGGCGCGCGCCAGATCGAATGCACCATCAACGGCATCGGCGAGCGTGCCGGCAATGCCGCGCTGGAAGAGATCGTGATGGCGATCAAGACCCGCAACGACGTCTTTCCCTACTGGAGCGGCGTCGAGGCGACCATGCTGACGCGCGCCTCCAAACTCGTGTCGGCGGCGACCTCTTTCCCGGTGCAATACAACAAGGCGATCGTCGGCCGGAATGCCTTCGCGCATGAATCCGGCATCCATCAGGACGGCATGCTGAAGAACACCCAGACCTACGAGATCATGACGCCGGAATCGGTGGGCGTGAAACAGACCTCGCTGGTCATGGGCAAGCATTCCGGACGCCATGCCTTCGTGCACAAGCTGGAGGAGCTGGGCTACAAGCTCGGCAGCAATCAGCTGGAAGACGCCTTCATCCGGTTCAAGGCCCTGGCCGACCGCAAGAAGCACATCTATGACGAGGATATCGAGGCGCTGGTCGACGAGGAGATCGCGACCGCGCAGGACCGTATCAAGCTGCTGTCGCTCACCGTGATCGCCGGCACGCGCGGCCCGCAATCGGCGACCCTGGAACTCGACATCGACGGGCGGCACCAGACTGTCCAGGCGACCGGCAATGGTCCGGTGGATGCCATCTTCAACGCCGTCAAGGCGCTGGTGCCGCATGAGGCGGTGCTGGAGCTCTATCAGGTCCATGCCGTCACCGAAGGCACCGACGCGCAGGCGGAAGTGTCGGTCCGGCTGGCGCAGGGCGACTATTCGGTCACCTCGCGTGGCGCCGATCCGGACACGCTGGTCGCCTCCGCCAAGGCCTATCTGGGCGCGCTCAACAAGCTGACGGCGCGCGGCGCGCGGACCCACGCCCAGCACTCGGCGCAATAAGCTGGTGCAGGCGCGGCAGGTCCCCGGAAGGGCCTGCCGCTTGCGCCGCCGAGCCAGCCTCTTCCGGATTCTGATGAAAAATCAAGGGAATGCTGCGACGCGGGGTTCGTGGCCCTAAAATGGCCCAGCTTTCGCCATCGGGCGAGCAAGCTTAACTATCTGATCTGTAAGATTAATTGATCCCTTCCGGGTTGAACCAAACACGATTTGGGTTGTAACGGATCCTTTCATCCAGTATTTCGCATCGCAGCAATCGAACATTACTGGAGAACTGCATGTGGAAGGCAGCACTCGCGAGTGTCGTTGCGCTCGCGATCACCGGATCGACTGGCGCCTACGCCGAGACCCCGACCATTCAGGCGAATTATCGCGTCGCGTCGCAAGCCCCCGCCGGTGAGCTGGAAACGGGTATCGCCCGCTTCAAGTCGGCGCTGCGCCTGACGCCCGACCAGGAGAAGCACTGGCCGCGCGTCGAGGCTGCCTTGCGCTCTCTTGTTCGCGCATCCGATCAGTCCGAGGGCGGCGAGCCGCGCGGAATGCTGCGCCGGATCGGCAGTCGGGCGACCGAAATGGCGCTGTCGGCCGCGTCGATGAAGCGCCTGATCAGCGCCGCGCAGCCGCTCATGCAGACGCTCGATCAGGACCAGAAGAGCAAGGCCATCACGCTGGCCCGCGCCATGGGCTTTGGCGGCGTTGCGGCGCGCTTCGAATAATCGCGTTCGTTGGAGTTTAGAATACGCACAGGGCCGCTCTCAGAAGCGGCCCTGTTCGTTTTTCAGACTTCCCGTTTGGCCTCCATGACGAGCGCGGACAGGTCCGCTTCGTCATGGACGTCTGCATCGGTGTCGATCATCGCGCTGGTGCCGGGAGCGACCAGCCGATGCCGCCAGAGACCGATCCCGAGGGCGACAAGAACCAGCGGGCTGACCGCTAGGGCGATCGTGTCATTGGGGTGAAACAGCACCAGCCCGGACAGGATGGCCGCAAGAAGCCGGGCAGCAATGTCGCCTGCGACAACTTTGGTGTAGCGGCCGAACATCGCGAAGGCGACGCCGGCAGTGCCGGTCAGCACCAGCGCGGTGTCCACGATCTGCGGCCAGCCGGTGGTAATCACCATGTTCGAGCGGGTGAAGATGGCGAAGGTCATCAGCGTGATCGGCAGACAAATCTTCAGCGCTTCCCACATGGTCCGCATGAACGACGCTTCCGCGATGCGCGCGGAGATCGCCGCGGTGAGCGAGGTAGGCGGCGACAATTCGCCCCAGACCGACAGCAGGAACACGAAGAAGTGGGCGACCCAGGGATTCACGCCCAGGCTCACCAGCGGCTGCACGATGATGACGGCGCCAATGATGTAGGTGGCTGTCGGCGGCAAACCGGCGCCCACCAGCCAGCCAAAGATATAGGCCATGGCGACCATGGCCATGATGTTCCAGGAGCCGAGGTCGAGCAACGTCGCGCCCATCCGGTTGATGAAGCCCGTCACCGTGAACAGGCCGATCATGATGCCGAGCGTGGCGAGCAGCAGCGTCAGATAGGACGTCATGTCGCCGTGGGTCTCGATGCTCAGGCGGATATTGTCGAACAGCGATTCCTTGACGACTTCCGGATCCTTCAGAACGTATTTGAAGTAGAAGAAATTGAGCATCAGCACGACAAACATGAACCCAGCCGTGTAGAGCGCAGCCAGCAGTTCGCCGGTTCCGAGCCAACCCATCAGGAAGATCAGGAACAGCACGGAGATGAAGAAAATGGATGTCTTCACCTGGTCGTATGTGACGACCGCCGGCGGCGTGATGCTGTCGCGCGGCAGCAGGCGCACGCACAAAAGATAGACGGCGAGGGCGAGCGAGGCGTAATAGACGAGGGCAAGCGCAAATCCGCGCGCGACCACGTCCCAATAGGGCACGCCGAGGAATTCCGACATCAGGAAGGCGCCGATGCCCATCAGCGGCGGCATGATCAGGCCGCCCATCGAGGCTGCGGTTTCGACCGCGGCGGCGAAAGTGCCGGGCACGCCATAGCGCTTCATCAGCGGAATCGTGATGCTGCCGACAACCACGGCATTGGCAGAGCCGCTGCCGCTGATGGTGCCGACCGCGAGCGATCCCAGCACGGCGGTTTGTGGCACCATCTGGCGGGACCGGCCGGCCAGCCGCCGCATGACATTGATCATGGCGCTTTGCGCGCCGAAGCCGCGGGCCGCGGCCGCCAGTAGCAGAAAGGCCGCAATGACGGTAAGGGCGATCTGTCCGTAGATGCCGTAAATGCCGGTCGACAGTTCGACAGTGCTGGACGTCACGACGCGATGGAAGGATGTGCCGGGATGCCAGAAGAAGTCGACGGGGCTGAGATAACCATAGAGGGTATAGAAGACGAGGATCAGATTGATCCAGAACAGCACCGGATGCGCGAGCCGCGACAGTTCCATGACCAGCAGGAACATCAGCAGGCCGACGATAAAATCCTGCTTGGTGTAGGATCCTTGCCGGTAGATCGCGATTTCCTCGAATTCCCACCAGAAGTGCCAGAACGCATACATGCAGATGCCGATATAGACGGCGACGATGATGTCATTCACGCGCGGCGGCAGCCACGGATAAAGATAATTGTCGCGGTACATGAACAGGATTTGCAGGATCATCGCGATTGACAGCAGCCGCGACACAAGTTCCTGCGGGCCGCCCGAGCCTGTATAGAAATACCAGAGCAGCCAGCTCAGCAGGATGGCTGAAAAAAGAAGAATCGCGTTCGCGAGATTGATCTGCTTCCTGATCTGCTCAAGCACCATCGCTGCCCTCGTCCCCTGGAAGATTTTTATTGCCGCCTTTTCTGGCGGGAGATTTGAAAGGCGACGGATGCAGGTCCGGCTGATTAGACCGGGCAATCCATCTGGTCACCCCGCGGACGCTCCCCAGCATCCGTTCTGCCATTGCCGTCAGGTTCTGATAACGGCATTGCGAAGCGAGGCGCTGCTTGTGTGCAGACGCCTCGCTCCGGACTGCCTATCGCGTGCTCAGCTGCCGCTGGATGCGATCTTCCACTTGTCGTCCCAAGCCTTATGTTCCTTGAGGAACTTGGCAAGTCCGGCATGGACCGGAATATCCGGATTGGCCCGGATGCCGTTCACCTGCATGCCGACGAAATCCTTCGCCATCGGCGTGAAACCGGCGTCGGACTTGGCCAGCGCGTCGCGGTTCTTGTAGAAGGCGTTGAGGAGCTTGTAGACCACGTCTTCGGGCATGTCGGCGCGCATGTTGTAGCCGAACAGGATCGGCACCGCCTGGATGTCCTTCACGCCGACGTCTTTCGCAAACACCTTCGGGCTGACGTCGCTGATGACCATTCCGGCCGCCTTCAGCTTGGCCACTTCATCCGGGCAGGGATTGATCACCGTCACGTCCATGCGGACTTCGGTTTCCTTCCAGTACGGCGCAAGCGAGGCGCCGGATGTGGTGTAGGCCACCGAGCCCGCGATCGTTCCGCCCTTGAGCGCATCGGCCTGGGTCTTGGGATCGATCTGCACATGCTTGAAGTCGTAGCCGAGCGCCTTGTACATGCGCTGGAAGTTCAGCCAGTTCATGAAGCCGGCGGGGGTGAAGAAGGTCGGCTTGCCGCTCAGATCCTTCAGGCATTTGTATTGCGAGGCCTTGTCGGCCGGCACCGCCATGAAGGATTCCATCGGATAGGCATACCAGGAGTGAACCAGCTTGCCCTTGGCCGGTGTGTAGCTCTTGAAGCCGCCTTCGCCGGCATAGAGCTGGGTCATGCCGACATCGGCCGTGTAGCCGATCTCGCCGGTGCCATCCATGGCAGCCTTCATCGCGCCGGTGGTCGACGGATAGGGATTGACGGTGACGGTATATTCGCCGCCGAGCGCTTCCTCGGCGACTTTCACCATCGCGGCCGCGACCTTGTAGCCGTAGGAATCGACGCTCGAGGTGGACCAGCGGATCGACTTGCGCTCCTGCGCCTCGACCGGATGCAGCGCGACGGCGGAGACGGAAAGGACGAGCGCGACCGCAGAGGCGGCCAAGAGGTAGTTTCGGTTCACAATTGCCATGATCTTCTCCCTAGCGAATTTTATTTTTGTCCAGAAATCCAGCCAACCGGATCGGGCCGTTCCTGTCAGCTCGGAGTGTAACCGATCTGCCCACCACTGCACGCCACAAAAAAGGGCGGCAGGGTGGCAAAAAGCCGCTGATTTGAGGCTCTCAATATTGGAACATTACTTGGTTGTAACCTGTCCAATATTTAATTTGTGGCCGAATACTTTGCGGTCTTAGCTGGCCTCTATCGAAGCAGTTTTGGAGGTCGCGATGTTGAAGCCTTTGCTTGCCGGAGCGGCGGCGATTGTCATTGCCGGTTCGTCTGTGGTCTACGCCCAGCAGAAGCCGTCGGGAGCGGGCACCGAGCCTGAAGTCAGCGCGCGTCAGTACGGGCCGCGCGGGCGGCTGTCCGCGGAGGACGTGCAGGCTTTCACCGATGCGCGCATCGCCGGTCTCAAGGCCGGTCTCAAGCTCACCCCGGACCAGGAAAAGAACTGGCCGGCCGTGGAAACCGCTATCCGCGATCTGGCCAAGTCCCGTTATGACCGCATGACCACCCGCCGGGAGGCGCGGCATGACGGCGACCGTGAACGCGATCCGATCCAGCGTCTGCGGCAGCGCGCCGACATGATGACCGAAACGGCGGCGGGCCTGAAGCGCCTCGCCGATGCCAGCGAGCCGCTCTACAAGAGCCTCGATGAGGCCCAGCAGCGCCGGCTCACGGTGCTCACCCGTCAGGCGATGCGGGGAGGGTACTGGCGCGGCGCGCATGGCCCGCGCGGGTCTCGCGGCGAGGATCGCAAGCTTTGAAGCCCGTTCCAGCAGAGCGGCGGTCGGAGATGCCCCCAACCCCGCGACCGTCCTCACGCTGAAAGCCGCCGGGTTCGCCCGGCGGCTTTTTCCTGGCCGGGGGGATCGCTCCCGGCGGTCGCACGTTGGGTTCAGGACGGCGATTTTGGGAGTTCAGGATGAGCGGTGAAGCGGGCGGCTGGATGTGGCTATTGATTGACGTCGGCCTAGTGCTGATCCTGGCCAGCGCCTTGGCCTATGGCGCGATGGCGTGGCGCAAGCGCCGGAACCCCGCCGTCGATGATATTCGCGACCGCGCCACCGAAAATCTCTACCGCCGCCGCGATCCGGAGAGCCGGAAGCCGCGCTTGAATCAGGGTCCGAAATAAGCCCTGCAATTGCTGGACAGGGGGGGCCCCCTTTGCTAAACGACCCGCGCCCCGCCGGTCCCCGGTGGTGGACCGGGCGCATAGCTCAGTTGGTAGAGCAGCTGACTCTTAATCAGTAGGTCCAAGGTTCGAATCCTTGTGCGCCCACCAAAGATTTCAATCACTTAAGCGCGTTCGCCGGAGAACAGGCCGGGAACATGAGACTTTCTGAAAAGTCTCACGTGAGACTTTTCTCACACCGCCACCGCGCTCTGGATGTCAACGCCGTCCATGAAACGGGCGGCGGCGTCGCGCGAGGGCGCGACGCAGCGGTCGATGTCGCGCGAGCCGCAGGCCGAGCAGACCAGCCGCAGATCCCGCACCTGTGTCATGTTGCCCATGTGGGCGCCGACCTGCTGCGCGGTCAGCACGTTGCGCTTGCCGCAGCCGTTGCAGCGCACGCACAGCCCGCCGTCCAGCACAAAAACCGTGTGAAGGTTGGCGATGCGGCCGTTCATGCCGGCCTCCGCTTTTTCAACAGCCTGATGCTGTCGGCGCGACCACGCATGATGTCGCAAACCCGCGCCGCGCCCGGATCCTCTTTGTCTCCGGCGTATTGGTCCGCGACAGCTTCCGTGTCCTGCGCGGCGGCCTCGATCGCGGCGTTCCAGATCTCGACCTGGCGCTCGATCGTCTTGCCTTGTCGCCGGCCGCCAATCGCTATTCTTGCCTGTCCGGCGCTCATACCGTGATCCCTTCCCTATTCATCTACGTCACCAGCTTGCGCCGCCGTTTGGCATTCTCGGTGCGAGCATGTGGAAGCGCGGCGCGAAGCGGCGATCGTCCATATCTGGCGGGCTCCGCGATCGCCATCGCCTGCGCGCGATCGCTTCGATCGCCTTGCATCAGGCACTTGCGGATTTCAGCGAGATCGTAGGCTTCGACGCCGTTGTGTTTGATGTCAGCGAGCGTGATACCCAGGCTCCGCAGCACGTCGCACACCATCGTCGGTTCGCCGTGCAGCCGGTTGAGGGCCGCGAGCGCAACGGCAATGCCCTGATAGCGCGCGCGCGTCACGTCCTCGGCGGCCGCAAGATACATGGCGACCGGCACGCTTTTTAATTTTCTCATACCGTGATCCCTTCCCGGTCCATCCATGTCACCAGCTTGCCGATCGCGGCGTCCGCGAGCTCGGGCGTGATCGCCAGATAGTGCGTGAGAATGTTATAGATCGACTTCGGCTCGTGCCCGGTGATGGCGGCGATTTCCGGCACCGTGCAGCTGGCTCGCGCCAGCCATGTGACCGATGTGTCGCGCAAGTCCTGGTCGCGCTTGTCCGCGCAGGACGGCATCGGCTGCAGCAGCCAGGTCATGCGGTTGTGCAGGCGATGCGCGAAGTCGGCGCCCAGGATCTTCGGATCGGCGATCGTCACCCTGCCGTCGATCTCGACCATGCCGAGGCTCGCCGCCGCGCGCACCGTCTCGAAATTGTGCCGGTAGGTATCGGGCCGATAGTCGCGCCCGGTATTCTCGAACACCACGATGGTGTCGGGCCGCGTGCCGAATTTCAGCATGACCACGCGCACGCGCGCCCTGGCCTGTTCCAGCCGCTCGCGCAGGCGCGGCGTTTCGGGGATCGCCACGATGGCGCCGGTTTTCGATTGCCGGAATTGCCGGCGGCCGTCGATCAGCCCGTCATCGCACAGGCTGAGACGGTCGCCCTGGCGCTGGCCGGTGAACAGGCCGAGCAGGATGCTGTCGCCGACCGAGGCGAGACCGAGCGCGTCGGCGGCGTCAACGAGTTGCCGGATTTCGGCGTCGCTCCAGATCACGATCCGGCCGTCCGGCTTTTTGAAGCGCAGGCCGGCGAACGGGTTCTGTTTCAGCCGCCAGCTGGTCGATGTGCGGCCCCACCGGAAGGCTTGCACCAGCACCGCGCGGCTCGCGCGGCCCATATAGAGCCCGCGCGTGCGGATCTGGTATTCGATGAAGCCGTTCGCCTCCGGCGGCTCGATCGCCGTCACCGGCATGGCGGCAAAACTCTCGCGCTCGCGCGCGCGGCCGGCGCGGCGATCATCGCGCGTCTGCGGTTTCAGCAGGATGGCATCGACCTGCTTGCGGTAGCCCTCGCGCGTGCGCGGCGAGGGGATCGCCTTGAAGGCGTCGCTTGAAAGCCAGTCGCGCAGAAGATCCTCCAGCGTCATGATCCGGCGCGCGGCCGTTGCGCCCTTCCGCCGCCGACCGGCCGCGCGCGCGGCCAGGATCTCGGCATGCCGCGCCGCGCCCCAGGCGCATGCCTCCTCGAAGGAGAGCCACGGCGCGCCGGCGCGGTCGCGGTGGCGCAGATCCTCGCCCCGGAAACCGAGATCGCGCTCGCCCGCGCCGGGAATGAAACGCGGGCGGCCTTTGCGCCAGGTGATGAAGGGTGGAAGTTTTGCGTTCGCCATCTTGTTTCCATCAGCGCGGGTGCGGCCGCGCGTCGTCAGATTAACCCCAATGGGCGCCGTTCGGCCAGATGCGCCGGCGGTGCATGCGGCGGGTGATGACGCCGCCGGCCAGGGCGGCGCAAAGGGTCAGGATCAGCAGAATTGCAGCCGGGGCGTTGCTCACGTCCTGTCCTTCCATCGTTGCTCGTCCAACCGAAGGCAAATTTGTTCTTCTGCGTCCTTCGGCTGGTCTGCGGGCCGGGCAGATGAACGGGCGAGCGCATCCAGATTTTTGCTTGTCCGCCATGCTGTCAGCGTTGCGTCTCCGTCGAGGACAACGCGCATCGCCATGACGGCAACCTGCACGGCCTCCTTGCGGACGCTGGCAGCTGGTTCCTCGAATGTCGCCTTCGCCAATTCGCCGACCTCCTCCATCAAGGCCAGCATCGTCACGTTGTCGCCGGGAAATTTGGCGCGGGCGCGCTCAAGTTCAGCGAGAATTTCCGTCATCAAAACTTCCGTATCGCTCATGCGCTCTGTCTCCCGTAAACCCGCGCGAAATGTTCCTGCCACTCGCCATCGCTCGCCGGCTGCGCGACCGGCGCGGTGTCGTTGGCGGCGCGCATCCGTGGTGCGTTGGGATGATGGCGGCCGAGCCAGGCATCCATCGTCGGCTTGTGAAAGCGCGGACGGCCGGTGCCGACGATCGGCTCCGGCATGTCGTCGTCCGCGATCAGCTGGCGCCAGCGTTCGTTGCGATAGATCCAGGCCGGCCTGTGGCCGAGCTCGCGCGCGATGTCGGCGAGCGAATAGGTCTTGCGCTCGTGCCGGCCGCTAGGCATCGCGGATCGTCCCGAATTGCGTGGCCGCGAAGTTGCCGCTCGCGGTCGGTTCGGCGACGCCGGCGCAGCCGGGGATGCCGGTGAGCGCGCGCAGGTTCACCAGGCCATGCCGATGCAGGCGCATGACCGCGCGCTGTGAAACCATGTGCGCCATTTCGGCATAGCCATGCAGGCCAAGAACGCGCACACCGAAGTGATGCCCGAAGTGGTAAAGCGCGCCGCGCGCGCAGACCTGTTGCAGCGCGTAGATGTCGCCGGGCGCCAGGTCGATGCGTGCTGACATGGTTCGGCTCCTCAGAACAGGAAATCGACGCCGGCGATCGCTTCGTCGCAGGCTTCGCAAAGATCGGGGTCGGTGTGGTGAGGGTGCCGGGGCGGGCGCGGCGGCTGGACGCGGCAGTTGAAACAGACATTGGCAAGAAGGGCATCGAAGCGCCCGACAGCCAGGAGCGCCTGCGCCGATGGGCTGCGCCCGGAGAGAGGGGAGGCAGGCAGCGATGCGGCCGGGGGTGATGCCTCTACAACGTCAGTGGTTTTTTCCGCGCTGCATGTGTGATCCGGCCGCATCGCCTTCGCTCCTGCGCCGGAGGTCGAAAGCTCCGTCGCAGAAGCGGTCTAGCACAATGGTTTTAATGTGCAAGTTTTATGATTTTTATCACTGTTGTTTCACATGAAACACTTGAGACAATTCAGGTTTCCGCGTCGCCGCTCACGCGAGCAGCAGGACTGTCAACAGCCAATTGGCAGCCAGAACGAAAGGGTGGAGCAACAGCGCCGCCGCCGTACCGGAGAATCCGCGCAGGGCGCACGCGGCCTTGTCGGTGCGGCGCGGCTCGCCGATGGTGTCGGCCAGGGCGGCGGCGAAGGTGAGGTTCCGCCGCAGCAGGTCTTTGTCGATGCGGAGCGCGACCACCACATGGGTGCCGCTGTCCGCCAGAATGCGCGCTTCGGTGTCAAACAGGCTGTCGCGATAATCTCCCGTGAACATTTTAGCCTCCCATCCCATTGCAGATTTTCACGCCTTGCAATGAAACCGCTTCGGGTTCCCCAAAGCGAGCGAAGGTTCCAGACGATTAAGGATAAGTTTCTGAAATGGTTAATCAGAACGCGCCGCGCATGCTGGCGACCACCACGCCGCGCACAATGACGCGGTCGTTATCGACCAGCAGCGGCTTGCGGAAAGCGGTATCGAAGGACGCCGCGACCAGATAGGGCGGCTCCAGCACGCGCAGGATCGCCTCGGGCTCATCGGCGCCGTGCGCGAACAGGTGCGCCATCACCACGTCGCCGGCCGCCGGCGCCGCGCCCGGATACACCGCCAGCAGATCGCCCGGCATGTAGCCGATCGCGTCGAGCGCGCGGCCCTGCATGCGCCAGATCTCGATCGCGGGAATGCGGCTGCGCAGGCCGCTGCAGCAACCCGCCGCCTCGGCATCGTCGTCGGCGAGCCGCACGGCTTCCGCGCCGGTCCCGAGCAGCGGCGTGCCCGGCGTCCAGGCATCCGGGCCGGGCAGCGGAAACTTCGCGACCAGGCGGTTGATGGTCAGCGGCGAGAGGACGCCGGTATAGTTTTCATCGTTGACGATGCGCGTGAGCGCGCTTTCCGACAGGCCGGCATCGGCCGCGAGGCGGGATAACTTTCGGCCCGTCGCCTTCACCAGCGCCAGCAGCCAGGCCCGATGCAGCGCGTTCAATTCGCGCTTGGCGTCTGATTTTGCGCTGATTTTCGACAGTTTGCGGCCCCGGTCTGCGACGTTGCAGACCGCTATATGCAGGGGCAGAGAGGGGGATACACCACTAAACATTTCACTTGCCAGCCTGCCGCAAATCAGATCGTACTTTGAAAAGTTTCACATTAAGGCACGGATAGGCGACCATGTCCATTGTCAGTGCAGGACCGAATAGCGGCTCCAGGGTGGAAAAGCTGGCCGCGCGGGTGCGCGAGCTCCGGCTCAAATACGAGGAAATCATCAAGGGGACCGGCCTCAACGCCATGACGATCAGCCGCGCGCTGACCGGCCGCTCCGAGCCGCGCGCCGCGACCCTCGACCGGATCGAGGCATTCGTGACGGCGCAGGAAATCGCGCAACGCGACCACCTGCTGGCGGTGCATGGCGTGCCGGCGCGCACGGAGACGGCGGCATGACGCGGGATCTGGAGCCCATCGGCTTCGAGACGCGGTTGCCGCATTTCCGCACCGGCTGGCGCGCCGCCTATCTCTGGCATGCCGTGCTGCTCGCCGCCGCCACCGGCACGATCATTGGCGCGCTGCTCGGCTTTCTCACCGCGCGTCCGGCGCCTGCGCGCGGGCCGCTGGTCAAGACGGAATTGCGCGTCGCGTGTGGCGTTGTGCGTACCTCCCAAGAGACAGGCGCCTTGCAGCCGGCGGCGGCGAATCCGCCGCCGGCTGCGTTTTCATGGACAGCATCATGAGCGACACATCATCCGCCGACCGCACCGCGCCGGCCTTCCTGATCGACAGCCTCGACCTTTCGGCCTGCGGCTCGACCGAGATCAACCGCGCGCTGAACGAATACGAGGCCAAGCAGGACGGTCTGACGCTGCGCTTCGACACATGGCCCGACAGCGTCAAGCGCGACATCGCGCGCGAGATCGAGCAATGGAGCGCGCGCCATCCGCAGCGCGCCGTGGTGCTGCAATCGTCCGGCATCTTCAACGGCGTCGCGATCGTGGTGCTGCATTGGCGGCAACGGGGCTGACGCATGAGCGCGCACCGCAAGGCGTCGGCGATCATTCTGGACCTGGCGGACACCGGCCGGATGCTGGTCATCGAGCGGCACAAGTGCGGCCAGGCGTGGCGCGCCCGCATCGAGGCCATGCGCGATGAAATGCAGCTGGCCGGCCAGCACGACCCCTCCGGCCGGGGGCAGTTTCTTGCCGGCGCGCCGGCCATTCTCGCCGCCTGCCTGCTGGTCATCCTGCAGAAGCGCGAAAGCCCGTCCGATCCTTTCGTCGTGGCCGATTGGGAGCAGGCCGCGCTTCCCTTCGTCACGCTGGCGCAGGCCGATGCCTACGAGGCGCTGAACTACGAAACCAAAGAAGGCGTCGCATGAGCGCCGACAATGTCATCAACCTGCCGACCGGCCGCATCCTGCGCTTCACGCCCGCGCCCGGCATGAAACTTGTATCCGACCCGGCGGGCGGCCTTCGCCAGTTGCCACACGCCCGTCGCCGCTGTCGCGCGCAGGATCTCGCCGACATCACGGCCGCGTTGATGCAACTCTGCGACGACGACAAGCGCATTATCGCGCATCTGATGGCCGACGAACTCGGCTACGATCTTGTGCCGGCGCGGCGCGATCCGCCGAAAGCAGGATAGGCGCCATGCTGGCCGTGCATTCCATCGCCATCGCACAATCCCCGCCGGCGAGCGAGGACGATCTCGCCGCCATTCCCGACGCGCGCGTGCGCGCCATCGAACGCGCCCGCCGCGACAAGCGGATATCGCACGGCGCCTTGCTGCGCGGATCCGGCGTGCATCGTTCGACCTGGTCGGACCTGCGGCGCGGCCTGCGTGCGCCGAAGGACGAGACGCTGCGCAAGCTGAATGCCGTGATCGAGGGCGTGAAGGCGAAGCCGAAGCCGGAGGCGATCGTGGCGTTCTATCGCGCGCTCATGGTCATGCTGGCGACCGAAACCGGCGCCGACCCCGAACTGATGCTGGCGCAGGATTTCTCCAGCGAGAAGCCGCATGTGCCGGACTGGCTGCGCGCGGCGCGGCTGCGGCGGCTGGCCATCTACATCACCGCCGTGGAACTCGCGATCGACAGCAACGCCGCGCTCGGGCGCGCCATCGGATGCTCGCGCCAGAACGTGAAACAGGCGCGCGACCAGGTGGAGGATCTGCGCGAGAGCGACATCGCGATTGCGGCGCTGATCGCAAAATCCGCGGACCTGTTGACGGGGAGGGGATGATGAGCGGATCCTTGCGCGAGGAATTCAACAAGATCCGGCCGGGCCTGGTGCTCGACGCCATGCGCCACGACAGCGAGGGCGCCTATGCCCGCGCCATGCTGGCGCTGGCGCCGCCCTTCATCGACTACATGGAGGCCGAGGCGCGCCTGCAGCGATCGCCGATCGACACATTCGAGGGCATGGCGAACGCGCTGGCGCAGATCACGGCGCAGACCGTGCGGCAGACCGTGAAGCGCCAGCGCCGCGTCGAATTCCTCGACCACATCCTCAAACACATCAACGGCCAGGCGCGGCCGATGCTGCAGCAAAAGGCCGGCAACATCATCCGTCCGAACTGAGGCATCCGATGGCCGACGATTACAACCACAAGCTGGCGCTTGCGATCCGCGATGTCCTCACCATCCTGATGGCGGCCGCGACGCATTTCATGTTCGGCCGCTCCCGCGCCGGCCGCAACGGCCTGCGCCGCGCCGCCCGCAAACTCGACACCCTGCGCGTGCAGATCGACCAGCAGATGGGACCGCTGCGGTGAAATACGCATCGTCGGCGCAGCCAAGATGAGCAAGCGCCTGTCCATTCCCGAGATCAAGGCGCATGCGCTGCAGCGCGTCGAGGACATCGTGGCGCATCACGACATCTGCCCCGGCGGCAGCATCCATGGCGGGATCTACACGCCGCGCAACCCGACCCGGAACGACGCCCGGCCCGGCTCCTTCGTGGTTTATCTTCGGGGCGCAAAAAGGGGCGGCTTTGTCGAATATGCCAATCCCGACCAGGAGAAGGGCGACATCGTCCATCTGGTCGCCTATTGCCTGACCGGCGGCGGCGACTTCAAGAGCCGCGACGCGCTCTCGCGCGCGTCGCACTGGCTGATCGACTTTCTCGGCCTCGGCTATCTGTCGGACACCGCGCGCTCGGCCGCGCTGGAGCGCGTGCGCCGCGACAACGGCAAGCGCGAGAGCCACGAGGAACGGCTCGCCACGTTTCGCAAGACCAACTTCAACCTGTTCAGGCAGACGGCGCCGATCGCCGGCACGATCGCGGAAATCTATCTGCGCGACGTGCGCGGCATCGACATCGCCGCGATCCCCAATCTTGAGGAGGATCTGCATTTTCATCCGGGCATGGAATGGTGGATGGGCCGCAAGCGCGACGGCGACCGGCTGGTGGCGAAGGGGCCTTACTTTCCGGTGATGCTGGCGGCGATCCGCGACGGGCGGGGCAAATTCCTCTCGCTGCACCGGACCTATCTGTTGCCGGACGGCAGCGGCAAGGCGCCGGTGGCGAAGCCAAAACTGATCTTTCCCGATTTTCGCGGCGGCGTGATCCGGCTGTGCCGGGGATCCTCCAACATGACGCCGGAAGATGCGGCCGGGCAGGGCCTCGCCGAGCCGTGCGGGATATCGGAAGGGATCGAGGATGGATTGACGATGGCGCAGGGCGCGCAAGGTCAGCTGCGCTCCTGGGCGGCGGTCGCGCTGTCGAACTTTGCCAATGTGCCGGATCATCCCTGCGTGTCGGCGTGGATGATCCAGCGGCAGAACGATTGGGGCAAGCGCGCGGCCGTCAGCGCCTTCGAGCGCGGCAAGGCGCACTTTGCGAATACCGGCAAGCCGGTTGTGGAGATCGCGGCATTGGGCGGCAAGGATCTGAACGAGACGCTGAATGGCTAAGGGGCAGTCCGCCGTTGTCCAGTCGCTCGCCGATGCGCAGCGCGATCTCGCGCGGCAATCGCGCCGGCGCAACGACCCGCGCCCGATGGAGCCGCGCGGGCCGAACAAGGATATTTTGCCGGGCAAGTGGGAGCCCAACCATCTGGGCCTGCCGCGCGGCGCGCCCGGCGAGGACACGGTCTGCCCGGTCATTCCGATCGGCATCGAGGGCGAAAACTATTACCTGATCGACAGCGCCGGCCAGTTTCGGATCATGACCGCGTCGGATTTTTCGCATGCCGGGATCCAGGGGCTGTTTGCGCAGACGCCGAACTATCCGCAATGGGCCTGGCCGCGCTTTGGCCGCGCGCCCAAGGTGGAGGATGGCGAGAAGCCGAAGCCCCCGCCGGTCAAGTCGTTCGAGGACGACGCCGTGCGCCAGGCGCTGTTTTTCGCCTGCGCCAAGGAGGGCCTGTTTTCGCCGACCGACAAGATGCGCGGGCGCGGATCATGGACGCTGAAAGGCGGCGAGATCGTCTATCACGCCGGCGAGGAGATATGGATCGCCGAAGGCGGCCGCATCAAGGCGCTGGAAACCGGGCTGCATGAGGGCCTGCTGTATCCGCGCATGGCGCCCTTGCCCGCGCCCTGGACGGAAAAGATCACGCCCGACATCAATCCGTCCGGCGAACTGCTGAAAATTTTCAGAAAGTGGAATTGGGGCCGGCCCGAGATCGACCCGCTGCTGCTGCTCGGCTGGCTCGGCGTCGCGTTCTATGGCGGCGCGCTGAAATGGCGATCGGCGGTGTGCCTGATCGGCGACAAGGGCACCGGCAAATCCACCCTGCAGGACGGCCTCAAGGATCTGTTCGGCGCGGCCTTGTTTCACTCGGCCGACACCTCGGCCGCCGGCGTCTATCAGAAGATGCAGCACGATGCCCGGCCGGTGGCTGTGGACGAGCTCGAACCGTCATCGGACGGCTACGACAGCAAGAACAAGGCGCTCACCAACCTGATGCGCGCCGCGTCGTCGGGCGCGATCTCGCGGCGCGGATCCGCGTCGGGCGCCGAACACGGCATCGAGTATCAGATGCGCTCGGCCTTCCTGTTTTCGGCGATCAACAATCCGCTCACCGAGGCGCAGGATCTCTCCCGCGTCGCCATCCTGCGGCTCGGCCCGAACGATCGCAGCCTGAAAGCGCCGATCTCGGCCGAACAATACGAACACATGCGCCAGACCTGGGGGCGGATCCTGCTCGGCCGGCTGATGCACGAATGGCCGCGCTTCCATGTTGTGCTGGAGCGGTTTCAGGAGGCGCTCAAAACCGGCAATCACGACAAGCGCGGTCAGGACACCTACGGCACGCTCCTGGCCTGTGCGGAGATCCTGCTCGGCCCGGAACTGGCCGAGGATCTGGACGTGAAACTCTCCGACAACGCGGAATGGTGGGCGATGCATCTGTCCGCCGACGCCTTGCCGGAGATCGAGGACGCCCTGCCGAACTGGCGCAAATGCCTCAAGTGGTTGCTCACCTCGCAGGTCGAGCAATTCCGCAACGGGCATCGCACCACGATCGGCAAGGTGCTGGAGGATCTGGCGCGCGACGAAAACAAGGTGGGCGAGCCGGGCTATACCATTCCCGACGCGCGCCGCGACCTGGCGCTCACCGGGATCGGCCTGCTGATCCCCGGCGAAGTCAACGGCACCGATGAAGGCTTTGCGCTGGCGATCCCGAACGATCATCCCCAGGTGCGCAAGCTGTTTCGCGGCACGCCCTGGCAGCATGGCGGCTGGAAGGACGCGCTGCGGCAATGCCCGGTGCCCGGCGTGATGGTGACGGACGCGAAAAAAAACCGGGTGTCGATCGCCGGCGAACAGGAGCGTTGCACGCTGGTGGTGATGAGCCGCTATCACGCGGCGCCGGAGAGGTAGGATCACGATGGGCAAGAAAACTGGCTGGAACGCTTTGGAGAGTTTCGACCGCTGGCTGGCGCGCGCCCGCCCGAAAATGGGATTTTGCCGGCTCCATCGGGCGCGCCGCGCCCGCTGCGCACTCGGGACGATAGGATGCAGCGGCTTCGCGCACAGCAAGGTGGCGCAGGTATCAGCCGCGCGCGATTTAATCGCCTTTATCGACAGCGAGCGTTCACATCAGCAGGCAGATAGCGGGGCGAATTGATGCGCGTCATGGTCGGCTGCGAGACCTCTGGCGTGGTGCGGCGGGCCTTCGCGGCGCGCGGGTATGACACGTGGTCATGCGACCTTCTCCCCGCAGAAGACCGCAGCAACCGTCATATCACAGGCGATATTCGCGACATCCTTGATGACGGATGGGACCTGCTCGCCGTGATGCACCCGCCCTGCACGCGGCTGTGCAATTCGGGCGTGAGATGGCTGTCCGTTCCGCCCCCCGGCCGGACGCTGGAAAGCATGTGGGCGGAACTGGACGACGGTGCCGACCTGTTCTCGAAATGCTGGAACGCACCGATCCCGCGCATCGCGGTCGAAAACCCGGTGATGCACAAGCACGCCAAGGCGCGCATTGAGAACTATCAGCCGGCCGCGCAGACCGTGCAGCCGTGGTGGTTCGGGGAACCCGCCTTCAAGGCGACAGGGCTGTATCTCAGGAACTTGCCGCCGCTGGTCGAGACAAACCGGCTTACGCCACCAAAGCCCGGCACGGCAGAACACAAGGCATGGTCCGCCGTGCATCGTGCGTCGCCCGGCCCCGATCGGTGGAAATTTCGCAGTCGCACGTACCAGGGGATTGCCAATGCTATGGCCGACCAATGGGGCGGCTTTGCCGAAACAGCCGCCCTGCAGGCGGCAGAATGACTATCACGCATCACAACAGGATAGGAGCGCGGACTATGACGACATCCGAACTGCCGAAAGGCGCAATCGAGAAGAACGGCAAGGTCTATAATGCTCAAGGAAAACTGATCGAGGTTTTCGAGGGCAAGTGGCGCGAGGTGAAGGATGGCGGTCGTATCGGGTGGTGGCGCTTCAACGAGCACTATGACCGCAACGGTTACTGCGACAATCCTGGTCGCGGCTACTGACGTTCACATATCAAATCTCGACGGGTGACTGACATGAGGCTTATCGGATTTGCGATTTACCTAGGCATCGGCGCGATGCTTCATGCGCTGTTCGTCGGGTCAACCTTCGACTGGACCTCAGCCTGGACTTTCGGTTGGCTGCTCGGATGGCCTATCATGATCTTCATTTCGTTCTGGGCGATCATCCTCACGGTGTCCGTTGTTATAGGATTGTGCGTCGCCTGCTATTCTTGGCTCGAAACGATTGCAGAGTGGCGCGAGAAGCGCCGCAAGGCGAAAGTCAGCGGAGGTGCCTCACGATGACCGTGAAAAAGATCGAACTTAGGCCGGGCTGGCTACGGCGGGACATCGAGCGGGCCGTTGCGAGAGTGCGGGAGTGGGAGAAAAAATCTCACGGTGAGTGTCAGCAATCCTCAAACGGATCGGAGGGGTAGATGGAATTGGCGAGCGAATGTCGGCGGATCACGACACGCTATTTCGGCGGATACGAGAGCGTGAAGGTCTTGCAGGAACACGAGACCTATTTCGTCGTGTCTCGGTTCGGCGGTCAGACCTCGGATATTCTGCCGAAGGATCGCGTTGAGAAGTTCCCCGACATGCCATCTACCTGATGAGGAGGCTTGACGAATGACACCGGGCGCACGCCGAGTGCTGGAAGAACTGGCCGCAGACGAGGATTGTGATCTCGCTCAGGAGGGCCGGGTTGTCTATTGCGGCACCCGGCAGACGACAGTGCGCGTGGTCAACGAGCTTTTGGAAATGCTGGCGATCTCTATTTTGTACCGCGACGGCTTCAAAACCGCCTTCACCACCTACGGGATCAACGACATAGGCCGCAGCCTGTTGCGCCGCCCTGAACTGGAGGATGAATTGCGGAAGGTGATTTACGCAAAGAAGCGCCGCCCGTTCTCGGTCAAGGATGACCGCGTCGTTTACATATGAGCAGGATGATCGGAGGTAATGATGCGCTGCGAGCGATGCGAGGGAACCGGCAAGATCGCGGAAATAAAGCGGCTCGGAAATTCCGATGAAGTGGCGCAGGGGCCTTGGGTGCCTTGCCCGGACTGCAACGGATCGGGGATCGGCCATTGCTGCGACGGCCTGCAGGCGCAGTGTGACAAGCCTGGCGCCTAGTTGCGCTTGCGCCGCGCCGCCTTGCCGAGCAGCGCCTCAACGCCGGCGGCGTCGAGTTTGAGGGCGTCCATCAGCCGCAGCATCATCGCGGCTTCGCTTGACGGCCCGTGCCTTGCCCAATCCTGCGCGGTGCGCGGCGCCTTGCCAAAGAAGCGGCCGGCCGGCTGAATGCCCTGGGTGGTGTAAGCCTTGCCTCCCGGCCTCGCAAAGCCGAGCCGCTGCAGCGCGGCGAGGTATTCGGCCGGCGTCATGCTGTGGTAGGGTTTGGCGTCCGACATGGCTTGAAGTCCTTTCGACGTGTTGGACATAGGGCGCGGCGGCTGCTACCGCCGCGCCCGCCTTCGTTCTACGCCACCAGGTCGAACAGCGACCCTTGCACCGGCGCGGCCGGCCGAGGCGCCGGCGCGATCTCCTCCGGCTTCTGCCGCGCCTTGCGGGCGGTGTCAAAGTCGGCGCACACGATCTCCACACTCGGCGCGACGCCGCGCCAGTCGGCGCGATGGAAGGCGCAATCCACGCCGCAGCCGGCCGCGAGCTCAACGCCGGTCTGCGCCTCGAACTGCAGATAATGTTCGCTCTTGCACTCGCGATAGCACTGCACGCCGCTGAACTGGAACGGCGCCGACATTTGCGGAATGATGAAGGCGCCATTGTCGGCGATGTCCGCCGCCAGGTCGATCAGATGATACTCGAAGGCGCGGCCGCTATAGCGCGGTCCCTGGCCGGCGCGCGGCGTTGAACCGAACGGCGGATTGGCGATGGCGCAGCCGAAATGCCCGAGCGTCGAAAAATCGAAGGCGAACACATCGGCGCAAATCCAGGTCGCCTCCGGCAACACCTTGCGGCCGACCGCGACATAATCCGGGTTTTTCTCGATGCAGACGATCTGCTTCTCCGGGCAATCGCTGCCGTGGCCGGCGCGGTGGCGCCAGTAAACATGAAACGCCAGGCACCCGATGCCTGCGCAAAGGTCGATGGTGCGGCCGCCCCAGGCGTCTATCGCAAAATCCTGCGCGAGCGCGGACGGCGTGAAGAAGGCGCCGGCCGATCCGTTCACATGGTTGGCGCCTTCATGCCAGTTGTCGAGAACAAAACAGCGTTCATCGAAGGTGAGAACGTCCTTCTGCAGCAATGCGACGGCGGCCGCGTGTTTCCTGGCTTCCGCCTTGGTGAGTTTCGCCATTGGGTGTCCTTTCGTTGGGTTGGCCGGCGCTGCTACGCCGTGGGCTAGAACAGGGATGGTTGGTTATGATCGCCATCAATCGCGGCTTTGATCGCCGCCGCGTGCTGGTTGTATAGCTTGGCGACAGTGCGAGGCATCCCCCCGAAACTGCCATCGTTTAAGTCATAGCCCGGCCACTCATGATAGTCGCGCCAGGCGTCAATCTGTCCGGTGTAAACACATCTGAGCGGCCGCCATTCGTAAGTAAGTTTCCGCGACCCGTCGCACCTTGCCCGAACAACGGCGCGCCATTCGTGCTTTCCGATGCGAAATGCCGGCGTTTCAAGGATTGTCATTGGTGCCGCTCCTCGCCATGTCGATCAAATCAGTTTGTGCCGCGTCATCGGAAAACAGACCGACATCGCACGGCGCTTGCGGCGCCCGCGCCCGCAAGGGCGCCTGCGCTTTCCGGCGCGCAAGATCGCCCTGGCCGGCGCGCTCGGCGCCGGCGAGGACGTGCTGCAAGCCTGCAGGGGTGCGATCGAGGTGACGCGTTCCGCATTCCAAGGCGGTACGGATGTCGCGCGGATTAGCCATTGGTCGCCTCGCCGATCTCGACCTCGTCAAGCGTGGTCTCGCCGTCGCAATCGTCGCAATAGGCGCCTTTGTCGAAGGTCTGCGCGCATTCCCATTGCTGCGCTTGGACGCTCCATGTGGCGTAGGCATCGGCCTTGACATTCTCGCTTTCGCAGGTCGCGCAGACCATTTTAACCTTCTTAGCCATGTGGTGTCCTTTCGGGTTGCGGCCGCTGCTACGGCCGGGAGGCGCAACGCCACCATGAGCGGCCGCGCGCGGCGGCCGCTGGTGCTGGCGTCAGCCGTAGCGGACTTCACCGAGCGCGATGCATTGAAGGAAAACGTCTTGCGTCACGTTGTCGTCGTTCTCGGCCATCATGTCGCCGAAGTGGCGGCCGTGCTTGGACGCCATCAGCGCAAGGCCCTTGCGAAAATCGTCGGCATTGCGGCGATGCCGAACGATGTTGTTCCCCTCGGCGGGCTTGCTCTCGTCTGCAATTTCGTGAATTTCGACCGTGAAGCCGTCCTCAAAAACCGGCGCATGGTCGTACCAGCAACCGTCGAAACCCTTGAGTTGCCTTTCCCACATGCCTTTGAGGAACACGCCGGCGCACCAGGCGCGCGTCATGTGGTTTCCTTCGATGGCGCCGACCATCATGTCAGCGATGCGGCGCGCCGGGACGTTAATCATGATCTGCATGTTAGTTCCTTTCGGTTTGCCGGCCGCAGATCGCGGCCACGGCCAGGAGAAGGGCGCCGGCCAGCGCGATCGCGCCGGCCGGAATGAAGGGTGCGAGCGCGCCCACTAGTTGGCCGCCTCGGTCTGCGAAACGTGAAACACGGTCGTGGTTGAGGGCCGGCGGAATGTCTCGCCGCTGTCATCCTTCGCCTTGCACTCAATGAAGGTGACAACCTTCACGCCCTTTTCGCCCTTGCGGACGTAGCGGCCGAGCGCCTTCCAGGCGTTGAACGTCAACACGTTCTCGCGCGGATGGATGTCGGCGGCGCCGATGCCCTTGGCGGCGAAGCCTTCAAAGATCGCGGCGTAATTGGTGAGCGAGGCGCCGTTGCGCGCGCGGTTCAGCGCCTCTTGCTGCATCTGGAGGCGGTTCGGCTTGGTGGTCATGTGGTGTCCTTTCGGGTTGCGGCCGCTGCTACGGCCTTAGCAAAATCAGCATACGCAGAATTTGCATAGGCAGAAAATGCGGCAGGATGTCGCACCCTGCATCGCGCGCGCGCCCGAATGCGGCGCCGCGCATTAGGGCCGCGTCGTCAATCGTTCTCACCGCACCAGGCGCCGCGATGCGCCGCGCTTTGCCTCATCAAAGGCCAGTAGCGCGTCGGCTGATCTTCCCCGCACCCGCGCCCGAACAGGAAAATAAGGCTCCGCGCGCGCCCGCGCCTTGCATCGGCTTCGCGCAACGCGCGGGCGCGCGCGGAAAGTGATTGACGCGGCGGGCGGCGTGGCACGTTCCAGCCTGCTTCCGGCGGGCGCGGGGTGGTGTCTTGCCACTGGCTAGTGCGGTGTCTTGTCGGAAGCCGTTGAGAGATCGAGGCGAATGGCGCGCTTAGACACATTAGCCACTCTAGACACCTAATCGGCCTCGCACGCGCGCGCGCGCGGGCGCGCGAGGGTGGGTGTCTGTCTGATCTGTCTTAAGTGTCTAGAATTGGAATTAGAGGCAATGCTTCAAAGCCTTATCGAAAGACACCGGCCTAGCCAGCGGTCAGCCAGCGCGCCGCGACCAATTAAATATTGCCGGATATTCGCATGAGCGGCGGCGACGGCACGCAATCGGCGATCATTGATGCTGCGCGCGACGCGGCCGCGGCGCGCGACGCGGCGGCCGGCGAGCAGCTGCAGCTTTTGCCGCCGACCAGGTTTGAGCCGGGCGATGAACGCCACGCGCATGCGGTGGCGGCGGTGCGGCGCGACCAGGCCGGGCGGCCGCCAGGCGCGCAGAACAAGGCGACGCGCGAGATCAAAGACCTTTGCCGGCAGATGTTCGGCGATCCGATGCTGGAGCGGTTCCGGTGGGCGATGCATACGCCGGAGACGCTGGCGGCCGAGCTCGGATGCTCGAAACTGGAGGCGTTCGACCGGCTCGACAAGATCCGCGCGGATCTGGCGCGGTTCTTTTACGCGCAGATGGCGCCGACCGACGCGGCCGGGAACGTCGCGCCGGCGATGTTCCAGATGTTCATGGGCGGCGCAAACGGCCCGCAGATGCAGGCCATCGCGCCCTGGCTGGAGCGCGCCGACAGGGCGAAAGAAACCCAACAAAATCAGGCACTTCCCGCGCCGCCCGATGCCGTGTCTCACGGCGGCTTGTCTCACGAGGAGGGCAAGTGACTGAAAATGCGACACATTCGGCGGCCTGGGCCGCTGATCCGAAATCATCGGCCGCTCGCCATCGGCCGGTGATGACGCGCCGGCGGCGTGCGGCCGCCTGGCGCCGTGGCCGGCGGGCATGCGCTCGCCGGCCACGCGTTCGTGAGACGGCCGCGCGCGGCCTG
>JALHOD010000019.1 GCA_022843165.1 Pseudorhodoplanes sp. | reverse complement strand
GGCTATTTTCTCTGGATGGGCCTCGCGCTCTGCCTGGCGCTGTATGGCGCGTCCTTCGTCTTCGGCTCGGTCGAGGTGAAGCCGAACGGCTCGCAGGAGATGCCGCTGCAGATCCAGAAGCTGCGCGCCTCGGAAGCCGCCAAGGCCAAACCGAGCGGACAGATCGGCCCGCAGGCCACCGTCCGCAGCCGGAGCGGCGGCGCGAGCTGACGCCCGGGCGCTCCGGCGGAACCAGGGCGGCCGTCCGGCGTTATCGCGTGACCCTTGTGGTGCGTCCGCTCGTCATCCCGCCTTCGCTCCGGAGACCAACCTTGCCGATCTTCCGCTACTTTCTCTGGACGGGTCTCGCCCTGTGCGGCCTGCTCTATGGCGCCTCCGCCATGCTCGGTCCTGACGCTCCGCAGCCGGCCGCGGCGCAGAACCTGCCGCTGAAAATCCAGCAGATGCGGGCGGCGGACATTGCCAGGAGCACGGCCAGCCGGCCGCAGACGCCGCGCACAGGCGACGCCAATTAAGGCAGCGTCGCATGAACGCCTTGTAATCGCGGCTTTCGTCCCCATTTCAAGTTGTACCTAGAATTGGTTTTTAGGTCTGAATCGTGAGGCTATAATAATGACAAACGAACCTCAGAAGCCGACCACCCCCGAGACCGCCAAGCCGGCCGTTGCCAATCCGCAGCAGAGCCAGTCGAATCCGGCGCCGGCCGCCGACAAGTCCGGCCAGCAGAAGTAACGACCCGACGAGAGGCCCGGCACGCAGCCGGGCTTTTTTGCACCTGAAAAGCGACCCGCAGAGCCGATGAGCGACGACACACCGGTCACTCTCGACAGCCATCGCGGCCTCAAGGCCCAGAAGGCGGTGGACCTGCGCCGCTTGCAGGCCGATGTCGAGGCCAACGAGCAAAATCTGCGCGACCGGCATGAGGAATTGCAGGCCCATCTGCTCGCCTCGCCCGCCCAGACCTGGGAAGAGGCGGCCGAAAAGGCGCGCTATCTGATCACCCTGTTCGCGGGACCAGTGGACATGCAGGACCCGCGCAGGCACAAGATGATCGCCGCCGTGTTCGAGGATTTCGAACGGCTCTCGAAACCCGGGAGCTGAGACGCCGCGACAACGCCCGCAGGGGCAAGGCGGTTCAGATGTCGATTCACTTTCCCAATGCCAGCCGCTCCTATGACGCCACGCGCCATCTCGTGCGCTTCTGGGGACATGACAGCGCGATGGAACGCGCGTTCTTCATCAGCGCGCCGGCCTTGCAGCGCATCCAGCCGGACGTGGTGATGGAGGAAGAGCCTCTGCTGCGCGCCTTCGACCGGCACCGCGCCCGCATCTGCCAGGTGGCGGCGCAGGTCTATGGCCGCGGCGGCAGGAGTTACTACGCGCTGGAAGCGTCGGATTTCTGACGCGCCCGCGCTTTACACAGTCCATCAGGAGGCCGCCATGGCCGACGATATTTCCGACCGCTATCAAAGCTTCTTCGACGCCGAATTCATGCCGCTGATCCGCCACGCGCAGACGCAGGGCGCACCCGAGCGCGCCGCCTATGCGGAAGAATATGCCGCGTTCCATCTCGGCCAGATCAACCGCAAGCTCGGGCGCCTGATCGAGCTGATGGAGCAGAATCAGAGCAACGGAGCCAGAACGTGAGCGACCGCCACCACCGTTTCAAGATCGGCCAGCATGTCGAGATCATTCCGACCACATTGCGCGCCGCCGCCAAGGGCCGCTACGCGATCGTGCGGCTGTTGCCCGCAGATGCGGGCGAGCCGCGTTATTGCATCAAGAGCGTCGCCGAGAAGCACGAGCGCATCGTGCCCGAACACGATCTGGTGGCGCTGCAGGACGCCGCGCTGAGCGACTGAAACTTACGCCGTCAGCTTCACCTGCATGACCTGCGGCAATGCGCCGGCGCCCGGCTGCTCCGCCCACTGCCGGTGATTGAGCACCTGGCCGTCGCGGCGCACCTGCGCGACGCGCGACAGATCGATATCGGCATAGACCAGACCCGGCCGGTCGCGCGCGCCGGTCGCGATCACGCCGTCGTCGGGAAATCCGCGGTCGGGCGGACCCAACACGTTGGCGGCGCCCACATTCTCGTCCACCGCAGGCGACCATTTCGCGGGTCCCACCGTGGGCGCCTGGATCACAAAACACTGGTTCTCCAGCGCGCGCGCCGCGCAGGCCACCCGCACGCGATGATAGCCGGGCAAGGCGTCGGTGCATGACGGCACCAGCACGATCTCGGCGCCGGCTTCGGCCAGCGCCCGCACCGGCAGCGGAAATTCCGCGTCGTAGCAGATCGCGATCCCGATCCGGCCGAGCGAGGTTTCGAACACGCTCAGTCCCTCTCCCGGCGAGATCCGCCATTGCTCGCGCTCGAAGCGGGTCATCACTCTCTTTTCCTGCGTGCCGACCTTGCCCGACGGCGCGAACAATCGCGCGGTGTTGCGATAGCGGCCGTCGCCCTGGCGCACCGGCGCGCTCGCCGCGCAGATATAGACCTGCTGCTGCTGCGCCAGCGCGCGATGCAGATCGAACGCCGCCGGCAGAAAATCCTGCATCGCCTCGATCGAGCGGTGCAGGTCGGCGGCGATCTCTCCGCCGGCGAGACTGGCCAGCTCCATCGCGCCATATTCGGGAAACACGATCAGCCGCGCGCCGTTGCCGGCGGCGTCGAAGACCCAGCGCGTCAGCTTGATCTCGTATTCGGCGAAGGAGCCAAAACGGCCGATCGGGTATTGCGCGGCCGCGACCCGGAAACCGGACATCGCTCAGAGATCCTTGAGCCAGAACTGCATCGGCTTGTCGGTTGCGGACGCCGCGCCGATGTCCTTCCAGGAAAGGCGCGCGATCATGCCCGGCGCCTTGCGATAGCCGCGCGACTGCCAGAAGGCATCGAGCGGCCGATAGCCGGCGGGCCGCGCCGGATGATCGGAGGCGCGCACCACGGCGCAGAAGGCGGAAATCTTGTAGCCCTTGGCGCGCGCATGCTTTTCGCGCTCCTCGAAAAAGATATGGCCGATGCCCTGCCCGCGATATTGCGGCAGCAGGACCGATTCGCCGCAATAGAAAATCTCCCCGGGATTGTAGCCGGCGTCGCGGAACGGCGCCTGCAGCGAGCCGTGCTGGGTCGCGAGCGCGGAGCCGGTGGCGCAGCCGACGATCTCGCCATTGTCCCGGGCGGCGACGATGACGCCGTCGCGGCTTTTGGCGAACAGGCGCAGATAGCCCTGCTCGTAATCCAGCGTGCCGTCATAGAGATAGGGATATTCGCGGAACACCGCGATGCGCAACGCCGCGAGATCGTCGAGCGCGGCATGCAAGGCGGGACCGGTGAGCGGAACAACACATAACGCCATGGCTGCAGGATGGCCCCTGCCTCCCGCCCGCACAACTCTGCCGCCTGCATGTCAGGGCACATCATTCCGCAGGGGACGGCCGCACCAGCGCCACGCCCGGCGTCTCGATGACCATGGTGCGCATCCGGATATCCGGAAAATTGCGGCGCTTGTTCTCGCCGCTGCGATAGGCGTGTTCGCGCACCAGGGCGGCGGCGCGGGTCGAGTGCCGCGCCTGGATGGCGTCGAGAATGCGGGCATGGTCCTCGTGCGTCGCCTCGAGCTGACGCCGGCTGAGTTCCGGCCGGGCGACGTTGAACATGATGTCGCGCGGCGAGGCCAGCGGCACCAGATTGACCTTGGCATAGGCCGACCAGAGCGGACGCAGGCCGCAGGCGGTGACCAGCGCGTCATGGAAATCGACATTCATCCGGCACCAGTCGCGGCGTTGCGCCGCCTCGAATGGCGCGTTCTTGAGCAGAATTTCGGCGCGCCCGATGCACGCCTCCATCCGGGCGCAATGATCGGCATGCAATCCGCGTTCGGCGACGACGCGGGCGGCGATCGCCTCGACCTCGCCGCGCACCTCGATCGCCTCCACCACTTCGTCGAGGCTGAAGCTGCGCACGCGAAAGCCGCGCCGGGGCAGCCGCACCAGCAGGCCGTCCTGTTCCAACACCGCCATCGCGAGCCGTGCCGGCGTGCGCGACACGCCGAGCAGTTCGGCGACCCGTGTTTCAGGCAGCTTCTCGTCGACCGGAAAGGTGCCGCGCAGGATGAGATCGCGCAGGGCTTCGGTCGCCCGTTCGAGCTGGGTTTCGGCCGCGGCGTCCTCGGTTTCCAGATATTGCATGCCGTTTTCTGGATTTTCCCTCATATTTACGGCATCCGATTTGACTTTGTGGATTTTTTGCATGCAAAATCTCATCCAAAGGGAAACTGCATACAAGGATTGTAGTCATGCTTGAGGCGCCGCGCCACCCGAGCCTGCCGACCTCGTTTCCGCGCTACGAGACCCCGCCATTGATCGGCCACCGCAAGCCGCGCTGCCCGCCCTACGTCCAGGTGTCGAGCGTCGATCAGCTCCTGCCCTATCTCGATGTGGTCGCACGCCGTCCCTACAATCAGGGCCTGCATGCCTGCTGGGACCTGAAGCCGGGCGAGCGCATCCAGTTGCGGGTCGACAACTGGCACGACCCGCTGGTGATCGAGGCCTGCAAGCGCATCCTCGAAAAATACGGCTGCAAGTATGAAATCCTGCATATCGAGAAAGGCCCGATCCCGAACTGGGTCGGCGCAGACGAGGTCGCCTATTACCTGCACCGCACCAAGGAACTGGCGGAGTGGATGGACCAGTGGGACGTGATGTCGAAGGAGGGCAAGTTCGACAAGCTCCTGTGGGGCTATGGCGGGCCGGTGCTGGTCGACACGCACATGAAGATCCAGCGCATGCCGTTCATCACGCCGGAGATCCTCGCCTCTCCCGCCTTCCTGATGCCTTACGAATTGCTGGAAGCGATCGATCTGTGGACCTGGAATCGCGTGCGCACCGCCAAGCGCGTTCGCATCACCGATCCGGAAGGCACCGACGTCGAATACACCAACCATGCCGGCTATTACGACCGCAACCGCGAATTCCTGAATCCCGATCTGGTGCACGACACCTGGACCGGGAATGAAGGTTTCGGAAAAACCTATCTGCCCGGCCACGTGCTCGGCAAGCCGTGGATCTTCCTACCCGGCAAGGAGGACGGCAACGGCGTCATTGCCGGCACCACCAATCACATCGCACCGGTGGACTGGACGCAGCTTGTCGTCGAAGGCAGCCAGATCGTCGAGATCAATGCCGGCGGCGAATTCGGAGAGAAATTGCGCAAGCTGAAATCGGAGACCGACCACCTCTCCTATCCGGGTTTCCCCGGCAAGGGATTGTTCTACTGGTGGGAAGCCTCGATCGGCACCAATCCGCACATCCATCGCCCGCGCAAGGATTTCCCTTCGGGCTGGATCAACTGCCTGTACGAGCGCGTGCGCTCGGGCGTCATTCACATCGGTTTCGGCACCATCATCTCCAGCATGAACGAGCGCCGCGCCGCGAAAGCCGGACTGCCGGTCGGCCACTGGCATCTGCATCTGTATTTCCCGACCGTGCAGCTCCAGCGCGAAGGCGACAACGAAACCATCATCGAGGACGGCCGCCTGCTCGCGCTCGACGACCCGCATATCAGGAAGCTGGCCGACAAGCATGGCGGCGCCGATCTCTGGCTGCAGGAAAGCTGGATCCCGGCGGTGCCCGGTCTCAATGTGAAGGGCGATTACTGGGATCATTATGCGAAAGACCCGCTGAAATGGGTCAAGTCGGAGCTCGATATCTGCCGCAACTGGCATCACCTGTTCATGCCGATGGTCGGCGGCGATCCTACCGCCTGTCACGACCGTTACGGCGTGTGGGGCGGCGGACCGGGCGCGCATGCAGTTGCCGCGGGCAAAAATCCGGTCGCGGCCGCACCGGTGCATGTCCACGCGGCGGACGGAAGCTGCTGTCACGGCCATTAACATCGTTCGATAACGGCGCCCGCCAAGAAGGCGCCGGAACATTCAGGGCGCATCGAGGAAACGCTGGAGGGACCAGTCATGTTGAGAATGCCATATTTGCGCGCGGCTCGCGCCGTGCTCGCTTCACTTACGATCCTGCTGGTCGCGGCCGCCGGATCGCAGCCAGCGGCGGCCGCCTATCCCGATCGCCCGATCCGCGTGATCGTGCCGTTCCCGGCCGGCGGCGGCGGCGACATCCTTGCGCGCACCGTGCTCAACAAGATCGCCGAGCAGCAAGGCTGGACCATTGTCATCGAGAACCGCCCCGGCGCCGGCGGCAATATCGGCGTCGAGGCCGCCGCGCGGTCGGCTCCGGACGGCTATACGCTGTCCTACGGCACCAACGGCACGCATGCGATCAACCAGACTCTGTATGCCAAGCCGGGCTTCGATGCGGTCAAGGATTTCACGCCGGTCGGCCGCTTCACCCAGATCGGGCTGGTGCTCGCGGTGCATCCTTCATTGCCGGCCAATTCGGTCAAGGAACTGATCGCCTATCTGAAGGCCAATCCCGGAAAGGTGAATTATGCGACAGCCGGAAACGGCACGACCTCGCACCTGGCCGGCGCCATGTTCAAAAACACCACCGGCGCCGATTTCGTGATCGTGCCTTATCGCGGCGGCGGTCCGGCCATGACCGACTTCATCGCCGGCACGGTGCAGATGATGATCGAAGTGATGCCGAGCGCGCTGCCGCAGGTGCAGGGCGGCAAGCTGCGCGGACTTGGCGTCACCACCGCCAATCGCTGGCCGCTCGCCAAGGAGATCCCGACCATGACCGAAGGCGGGATGAAGGATTTCGTCATCACCGCCTGGGACGGATTGTTTGCGCCCGCCGGCACGCCGAAACCGATCGTCGACACGCTGAATGCCGCCGTGCGCAAGGCGCTGGCCGATCCGCAGACGCAGGAGGCGCTGCTCAAGCGCGGGGCGGAGGTCGTCCCGGGATCGCCCGACGAGTTCGGCAAGTTCGTCGGTGTCGAAGTCGCGCGCTGGGGCAAGCTGGTGAAGGAATCCGGCGCGAAGGTGGATTGAAATCTCAATGCTGTCATCGCCCGCGCCCGATCTCGGGTTCCCGAGACCGGATTCTTGAAGCGCACACGTCGGCAAAAGCCGACTTGTGATTGGGCGATCCAGTATTCATGAGACCGTGATTGCTGGATGCCCCGCATTCGCGGGCATGACAGTAAATGGCTCACGACACCTGCCGGATCCATTCCTGCAGATTGTAGTATGTGGTGATGCGCGCGATCCTGCCCTCGCGGACCTCGAAAAACGCGCCGGCCGGCAGGCTGTAGGTCTGGCCGCGCGCCGCTGGCAATCCGGTATCGGTCGCGAGGTATTTGCCGGTAACAACGAATTCCGCCGCCGCGCGAGCGCCGGTCCCGTCCACCATCACCGCGATACCGGTCAGGGTCTCGTCATAGCAGCGCGCCATATGCGCGAGAAACTCGCGGAAGCTCGTCTTGCCGCCGCGCGCCGCGCCCTCGTTGACATCGTGGCGCATGTCGTCGGTGACGCAATCCAGCATTGCCTCCCAGTCCCTGGCGTTGAAGGCGTCGTAATAGCGGCGGATGAGCGTGGCGGTGGCGGTCACTGATCTGGTCCCGTGCAGGAACGTCCCGCCTAGCAAATGGGCGGGATATTGCAAATCCCACCACCCGGCCCTTTGAACAATTCGTCGCCCCGCGCGACTATGACAGAGAGACGGGGCGCGACATGACCAACATGCAGGCAGCCGGGACGGCAGCGCCGGTCCGGACATTTCCGGAGCGGCATTACAATCTGTTCCTGCGCGAGGACATGTCCCGGTTTTTCTGGAAGCTGCGCAACCAGGGCATCGCGCTGACCGGCGACACGCTGCGCTGGGACTATGACGGCCGGCCGCGCGAGCGCAATTTCGACGACCTCCGGGAGGTCCGGCTGCAATTCGCGCATGTTCCCAAAAGCGGCGATACCGGCCTCTGCCTGCTGACCTTCAATGACGGCCTGCCGCTGATCGTGCAAAGCACCAACGCGAGCGGCCTTGCAGACGACGAGCGCGCGCCGATCTACGGCGATTTCGTGCGCGACCTGCACAAGCGGCTGGCAAAGCACCCGTCATCATCCCGGATCGATTTCCAGATCGGCGACACCCGCCGCACCTTCGGCGTGATCATCTCAATCGTCGCGATCCTGTTCTTCGGCGGGCTGCCGCTCGGACTGTTCCTGTTCAAGCCCGGCTGGGACACGCTCGGCGTTCTCGGCGCCGGCGCCGCGTTCGTGTGGCCGTTATGGAAAACCATGCAGCGCAACGAGCCCCGCAGCTACTCGCCAGACCGGGTTCCGGAGGAGCTTTTTCCTTGACCGGGCCTTGACGCCGGGATGCTCCCCACCAGCGCCAGATAATCACTGGCGCACATCAAGGCGTTCAGACGCGTGACACTCATCTTCTCGATCCCGCGCCGGGACGGATCCTGCAAGCTGAATTCGCCGCCGGCATGGCCGACAATCAGAAGATAATGCGCCGGCCCGGCGCCCGACCTGCGCACGATAATCGGATGGCCCGCTTCCGCGACAGCGGCCAGATTCTTGTAATATTCCGAATGCGGCGAACACTTTTTCCTCGATCCGAGAATTGTCACGCCTTGCGGCGCGACCAGGGTCATCTCGACTCTGAGATGTTCCGGATGCAGCGATGCCGCCCGCGCGATCAATTCGTCAACGGAGAATCCGATATCCGGCCTCGATGGACCCGGCCTGATCGATCGATAGGCGCTCTCCGCATCGACCGAATGAAGGCCGGCTATCACAGACGCCAGAATCGCGCGGCCGCAATCGGTCGCGGTTTTCTGCCCGATCCAGGTGAAGCGCGATCCGGTCGCCGCCAGCGCCGCATGGCCGGACAAAGCGGCCATCACGGCGCCGACCAGAATCAGCGCCACAAAGACCTGCGGCCTGCTCGCCGTCAGAGCAGCATAAAAAAGCGAAGGGACTTCAAGCCGCACGCGCCAAATCCCTTCGCAAGTCTCCCTCGGTAACAGACGCCGTTACGATTTTGCCGGCATGAGTCCGAACAGAATCAGAATGGGAGTCAGCAAGGCGATGACGAGGAAACAGCCGATGGCCGCGAGAACCGGAGCGAAAACATTTGCAAACGCAAAGAGCGGCGTGGCGACCGTGACGCAGATGCCTTGCAGGCCCGCGATGGTTCCATCCCATTTAGGCGTGACCGTCACTTTCGCCGGTTGAGACGCCTGTCCGGCGCGGATCTTGCGCAGATTGTCTTGCGACATCGCGGTCACCAGTCTGCGTTCCGGCCGGGACAATTGCGGAACCGTCCCGTTACGCGCCGCCTGGACGAGTTTGGCCGCAAGCGCAGGATTCGACGCCTGCAGGGATTGGATTTGCTGGGTGGTCAGAATGGCGGCCCGGTTGGCGCGCGCCTGCCCCAGAAAGACGTCCACGGGGCTTGCCGCTTCGGCCAAAGGCGCGAAGACCGGCAGAAAACTCATCGACAACGCGGCGAGCAAGAGAAGTGCAAAACGAACGCATTTCATGGCTGACCCCCCGATTTTCCGCTCAGATGAGCGTCGAAGCGTCTTCCTGGTAAAATGTTACGTCAATACCAATGCGGGAGTTATCAACAAATACAGCGTATGAGGGTGCGGCGGGCCTACCCATCGCGGGGCCGGGGCACCATATTGAAAAAATGAGCCGGGCCTTTGTGAAAGAGGCGGAGGACGGCGACACCTTCGACGATCTGGGTGATCGCCCGATTTCGTCCTACCCCAACGACGTGACCGCCGAAGGTCTTGCCCTGATCGAGGCGGCGCTGGAGCGCGCGCATCGGAAGCATGCCGAAGCGCAGGCCAGGAACGACCGCCGCGCCCTGGCGCAGGCGGCGCGCGACCTGCGTTACTGGACCTCGCGGCGCGCCAGCGCGCAGGTGATCCCGCCGCCGGTCGACAAGACCCATGTCCATTTCGGCGCCACCGTGACGCTGCTGCGCGACGACGGCCGCAAGCAGACCTTCCGCATCGTCGGCGAGGACGAAGCGGATCCGGCGCAAGGCACGCTCTCGCATGCCGCGCCGCTGGCGCGGGCGCTGTTCGGCAAGAGCGTCGGCGACGTGGTGACGGCGGGCGGCGGCGACGTGGAACTCATCGGCATCGCCTAGCCCGTCAGCGTGGCACGCCATGCGCCGCGCGACCGAACTTAGCGATCCGAAAACGCCAGCCGCGCGCCGAGCGCGGCAAACGCCGCCGCGAAGACGCGCCGCAGCCAGGTCATCACGCGCGGGCGCGTCACGATATGCTCGCGCACCGAGGCTGCCAGCAGACCGTAGACCGCGAACACCGCAAACGTCATCAGCATGAACACCGCGCTCAGCAGCAGCATGGTCCGCACCGGCGAGGCGTCGCCGGGCGCGATGAATTGCGGCAGGAAGGCGAGAAAGAAGATCGACAGTTTGGGATTTAGGATGTTGATGAGAATGCCGGTGACGATCACCTCGCGCGCCGAGCGCGCGTCGACCTTGTCGTCCACCTTCAGCGCGCCTTGCTCGCGCAAGGCCTGCCAGGCCATGTAGAGCAGATAGGCGACACCGAGATATTTCACGGTCTGGAAGGCCAGCGCGCTGGTATGCAGGATCGCGGCAAGACCCAGCATCGCCGCGGCGATATGCGGCACGATCCCCAGCGTGGAGGCGAAGGCCGCGAGCACGCCGGCCCGGCCGCCGCGCGACAGCGCCGCCGCCAGCGTGTAGAGCACGCCGGTACCGGGGGAGGCGACCACGATCAGCGAGGTCAGCAGGAATTCCGGGCTCATGATGCGTCCTCCGGCGGGATCGGGCGCGGTTTGCCGTTCTTGTCGATGGCGACGAAGGTGAAGGTGGCGTCGGTGACCTTCTCTTCGTGATGCGTCTCGAAGCGGCGCACCCAGGCCTCGACATGAATCTTCATCGAGGTGCGGCCGATGCTTTCGACCTCGGTATAGACCTCCAGCACGTCGCCGACCTTCACCGGGCGGATGAAGGTCATGGCCTCGACCGCGATGGTGACCACGCGGCCGCGCGCGCGCTCCACCCCGGCGATGCCGCCGGCCTGGTCCATGCGCGAGAGCACCCAGCCGCCGAAAATGTCGCCATTGGCGTTGGTATCGGCCGGCATGGCGCTGATGCGCACCGTGAGATTGCCGCGCGGACGGCCGTTGCTGGTTGCGGTCTGTTGCGACATCGCCCCTCCGACCAAATATCGTGCCGGGACTGTCATGCCTTATGCAACATGGCGAAGCAAATCCGCGGATCCGGACGCAAAATGCCGGCCTCCCCGCCGCCTTCGCGCGCCGCGCGGCCACCGCACCGCACGCCGAGATCTGGCGCCCCGGCGTGGATGAATTGGTCCAGGCCGCGTCATCACCCATGTCGAAACGACACCGTCGCGCCTGCTGGACACGCTTTCCGCGCCCTCGCAACCTGCGCCGCCATAGCGGCCGCTGACGGCGAGCCTGGCGCACACATCCCTCAGACGGCACCGCGACACGCGTCAGGACGCCCGGCTTTTCGCCTGCGCCGCGCGCTCGGCGTCGAACATGAAATCGCGGGTGATCGGCACCGCGTCGCGTTTTGTCGACAGCAGCAGCTGGAACACCATGTGCGAGCCGTGCAGGAATTCCAGCTCGACCGCCGACAGGTAGAATTCCCACATCCGGCAGAAGCGCTCGTCGTAGATCGCTTTCGCCTTCTCGCGATTGGCCGCAAAGCGCTTGCGCCACTCCCGCACCGTGTAGGTGTAGTGCAGCCGCAAAATCTCCGCGTCGTCCACCCACAGCCCGCAGCGCTCGGTTGAGGCAAAAGTTTCCGACAGGGCCGGCACATAGGCGCCCGGGAAAATGTATTTGCGGATGAAGGGGCCGGTGGTGCCGGGCTGCGACATGCGGCCGATACTATGGATGAAGGCATAGCCGTCGGGCTTCAGCAGCTCGCGCACCTTCATGAAATATTCGTCCAGATGCCCGATCCCGACATGCTCCATCATGCCGACCGACACCACGCGGTCGAACTGGCCGGTGAGATTGCGGTAGTCGATCTCGCGGAACTCGATCTTGTCCCCAAGCCCCGCCGCCGCCGCGCGCTCGCGCGAAATCTTGAGCTGCTCGGGCGAGACATTGATGGCGGTGACATGCGCGCCGGTTGCGCGCGCGATATGCATGGCAAAGCCGCCCCAGCCGGAGCCGATCTCCACCACGCTCATGCCGGGTTTCAGGCCGAGCTTGGTGGTGGCGTGGATCAGCTTGTTGCGCTGCGCCTGTTCCAGCGTCTCGTTCTCGGGATCGCGAAAATAGGCGCAGGAATATTGCATGTCCTCGTCGAGGAACAGCCGGTAGAGGTCGCCGGAAATGTCATAGTGATGGCGCGCGTTTTTCGCCGCCACGCCCACGGGATTGGCCTGGTGCCAGCGCCGCAGCGCGCGCCACACCCGCCGCATCAGCCGCTGCGAGCCGTAGCTGTAGAGCGCGGAGCGGTTGACCGAGAACAGCAGCAGGAAATCGTGGATGCCGGAGCCGGCCTCGAAGGTCAGCGTGCCATCCATATAGGCTTCGGCGGCGTAGAGTTCCGGGTTCAAAAACAGCCGGTTGTAGAGCTTGCGGTCGGAGATGCGGGCGGTGACGTCCGGCCCGGGCTGCGTGCCGCCGAACAGATGCGTGACGCCGTCGGCGTCGATCACCCGCAGGCTGCCCTGGCGGATGAATTTCTTCAGCAGATTGGAGAGCAGGCGCATGCCGGGGCTCAGCGCAACTGCTCGGCGAAATAATGCAGCGTGCGGCGATAGACCTCCGAGCGATTCCACTCGCGCATGACTTCGAAATTCCTGGTGCCGAGCTCGAACGAGCCGCCGGGCTGCCAGCCATTCACTTTCAGCAAATTCGCGGTGGAGGCCAGGACGTCGGGCGTGGAGCGGCGCAGATCGACATGGCCGTTGCCGTCAAAGTCCACGCCGTACTTGAGGTAGGACGAGGGCAGAAATTGCGTCTGCCCGATCTCGCCGGCATAGGCGCCGAGCATTTCCTTCAGCGGCAGGTCGCCGCGCTGCACGATCTGCAAAGCCGCGAGCAATTCGCGCTGAAACAGTTCGGTGCGGCGGCAGTCATGCGCCAGCGTGGCGAGCGTGCGGACCACCGGCAGCTTGCCCATGTCGGCGCCGTTGTCGGTCTCCATGGTCCAGATCGCGACGATCAGCTCCTTCGGCACGCCAAAGCGCTGCTCGACGCGCGCGAGCAGGGCGGCGTTCTTCTGCATCAGCGCTTTCGCGCGCTTGATGCGGGCGGGGCCGACGCGCGTGGCGGCATATTCCTCAAAGGTCTTGCGGAAGGTGCCGCGCTGGCGGCGGTCGAATTCCATCACCTTGGGATCGTGGGTGACGCCGCCGAGCGCCTGCTGGATCACCGCCTGCGACACGCCCTGGCCGGCCGCCTCGCGCGAGATTTCGGCGATGAAGCGGTTGAAATCCCCGCCGCATTGCGCGGCCGAAGCGGGCGAGACCAGGGAGACGGCGGTGGCGAGACAGACGGCGGCGAGAACGGCAAGGGATCTGGACGACATGGGGGCCTCGCATGATGTGTCGTCTTATCGCATGTGAATTGGGGCGGGAGAAGGGACGGGTCTTCCCTTCACCCTCCCCTGGAGGGGGAGGGTCGGCGAGTATCGCGTGAAACGAGATACGAGCCGGGGTGGGGTGAGCATCATCTGCAACAAGGATCACCCCACCCCGCCGCTCGCTGCGCTCGCAGCGACCCTCCCCCTCCAGGGGAGGGTAAAGACGCGCGTCATCGCCCGTATTGTTGGAGGCGCCGGGTGCGCCTTTATTCCAGCTTCCGTCCCTTCTCCCCTTGCCGGAGGCAAGGGCGCGCGGAACGCCGGGCTCTCAGCCTGCCCGCGGCCCCGTGCGGCAATGTGAGTTGGCCACACGAGATTGCAGTCACCACGGAAAGCCGAAAATTCCGGCGTTCCGCGCGCGGCGTTTGAGGCTTGCTCCGCAAGACCCCCGGCGGACTTCGTTTCAGGACCGTCGCCGGTCCTATCCACCGCTGCGGGGCGCAGGCAAAGGCCTCGGCAGTATGACGCCGCCAAAAGCCTCCGCCGTCATATCCCCAGCGACGCGCGATGCGGCGCGTCGGGACCTCACGGCTTGGGCCGCCGCGACACGGCGCACGTCTTGCGCCAAACCGCGGCCACCGCACCCTGCCCCGCATCTCATGACGCTGATCAGACGCCCCTTGCGTGGAGCAGGATGTAAAGGGTTATAATCCTACTAGGAATATTGTCAATAGGCGCGCCGCGTTTTTTTGGACGACTTTCCCGCGGCGTTCCTGGATGGCAAGCCCCACACATCCAGGGGGGCGAACCGCATCCCTTTCGATCGCACCCTTCGATCGCACCTGGCTCTGGCAAAGCCACACAGAGATGCAGCCATTAGCGGCCTCTCCACACAAGACCGCTCCATTTTAAATTAACTACGCACAAAGTTGGTCGTCGCCCATTCACCGCGTTCCCTAACGAATCCTTAAAATCGTGCAACGCACAATCGCGTCGACCCTGAATAGTTTTCAGTGTCGTTTTTGCAGCAATGGAATGCATGTGGATCCAGGCGTCACCATAAAGCCCACCGCGATCGTCGCACCGGCGGCCTTGGCCCGCCACGACGCAGCGCCGGTGCGAGCGGCGGTGCGGACCGAGCTCGCGGCCCCGAAGGCCGTGACGGCGGCGGTCGACACTGCGCAGCTGCAGGCCGCGTCATTGCGGCCGGCGACGCTGTCGCGCGAGGTGTTCATCGACGCCCAGACCCGCGAAGTGATTTTCCGCGTGATCGACGAAAGATCGCGGCGGGTGGTTCGGCAGGTTCCGGACCAGGCGCTGCTGCGCATGCGGGCCTATAATCAGGCTCTGGCTGACGGCGAAAAACCGTCCGAAGCCCGCGCCATGGCCGACCAGGTCGGCTAGCTCTTTTTTCCGATCAGCCATCAATCGGCATCCCGGACGGCGCTCTGCAGCGCCCGACCCGAACGTTGCGCGTTACGGGAAGCGGGGCAGGCCCGGAATCGACGGCAGGCCCGGGATCGACGGAATTTGCGGCGCCCCCGGCAGGTTGCGCGGATCCAGATTGCGGAGATTGAGTCGCTGGTTGATCAGCTGGCGGCCGATTCCCTGCAGCGAGAACACCTGCTGCACCAGATTGCGATCGCGCAGCAATTGATCCGGCGAAATATTCAGCGGCACCGCGATCAGCCGCTGCGCCGCCAACTGGATCGCGAGGCCGGTCGCAGCGCGGGTGAGTTCGCCCAGCCGCGTGCCGTCTCGCCCGAAAATCTCAATGCGCCCGACCGCACCATTGGCATCGGGATAGAGTTTGACATTCGTCGGCTGACCCGCGGGCACATCGACAACGCCGGTGGTGCCGCGGATTCCGAGCACCGCGGTCGGCGTCGCGATTTTCATGTCGCCGGTTTTCGCGACCTGCGCCGCGACAAAGCCGACGGTGCCGCGCGTGACATTGAAGACGGCCGACCCCTTCGCGCCTTTCCGGTAGACGAATTCATCGACCACAATGGTGGCATTGGAGGTCAGGCTGAACGTGGTTTCGTCATCGAAGGTGACACCGAGCGAACCGTTCGGTCCGGTCTGCAGCCGGTCGCCCTTCTTGATCTCGTCGCCCTTCTTGAGGGCAGACGAACCGCCGCCGCGGGCCATGGTCGCGGGCTGCGTCACGGTGGCCACGCTGCCGATCGCGTCCTTCGAGGGCTGCGGGCGGCTCTGCTGGGTCTGGGCCAGGGATGGTCCAGCCAACACGGCACCGCACACGATGAGCGCGGCAAGGGTCTTCAACCCGGCCATGAGCAGCCCTCGCAATAATTGTCTTGGGAAGCAAACAGGAAGTGGCAGCTAGCTAGCCGAAGGCAGGCACGGCGACAAGGGGACAGAGTCTGTCTTCGGCAAAAGGATCGTCAGGGACAAACGATACGCGGGGCCCCGCCGGTATCGACGGTGCAGCATTGCCGGCCGCCCACGGAAATGGGGGTTTCACATGCCGCGGCGCTGCCGCCGCGGGACGACCCGCTGCGCCGCTCATCCACACGGCGGATCACCTCGCGCGCCGCCGGACGATCGCGCAAGGCGCGGCCGCGCGTCGACTCGTCCTGTTTCGCGGGCGGCGGAACGGCCACGGCGACACAGGTATCGCCGTCCGCCTTCTGCCCCCGGCCACAGACCAGCGGACACACGCGCCCATCCTTGCCCCGCACGACACCAAGCGCATCCACGCTTGCCACCTTCACGTCGACTTTGGTGCCGGCATGCCTGTTGAAAAGACCCAGCGCTCGGCGCGATTTGGCCGTCCATATGCCGGTCTCTCCGGGATCGCAGCCGACGCGTTTGAGTTCGGTCTGCAGGTCGCGCGTGAGAGCGGCGGGATCAACCGGCGAGGACGGCGGCGGAGCGGCGGCGTCGGGCGCCGGAAGCACGGCAATCGACTGACGTGCCGGTGCATTCGGCGCAGGCGCGGTCTCGGCCGGTGGTGCAGATGCAACGACGCTGCTCCCACCGGCACCGAGCTTGGCGCGCGCCGCACGTGCGAGGTCCGCATAGAAGCCGTTTTTGTGCGCGGCCAGGAACGAATCCCACGCCGCCGCGGTGCCGACACGCTCGGCGAGTTCATAATCACGCCGCACGTCGTTGGTGGCGATGGCGGACGGCGCCTCGCGCTTGGGCTCCGGCACCAGCGCAACGGTCGTACCGCCGAGCGAACCATACACAAACGGCTCCTGCCGGCTGCCGGTGCTCTTCAGCACGTCGTCGCGCACGCGACCCAAGGCAAGACGCACGTCGAGACCGGGCTGGGCGAGGTTTTTCAGCAGCGCCTGTGTAAAGGGAGAATTGACGCCGTCGCCGTCGGCGGCCGTCGATCCGGCCTTGGCCGCAAAGGCGATCAGCGTGTCGCTTGATGCGGGTTCGACCTTGGCCAGTCCGCTGGCGACCGCACGGGTGGCGATGGTGCGCTGCATGCTGCGCAGGAAGGGATTGTCGCGGCAGGCATCCAGGATAATGAGGCGCAGGCGCTTCGCAGGCTCCAGTGCGCGCACCACACGGTCGAGCGCGAGAGCCTCGTCCTCGGCGTCGAAATCGTTGACCAGCTTGGCGTCGACGGGAATGAGATAATTGGTGCCGCTGACCTCGATGCCATGGCCGGCGAAATAGACCACCGCGATATCGGCCTCGCGGGTCTGGTTGGTGAATTCCCGGATCGCGCGCTTGATGTCGAGGCTGCCGAGATTTTCCCGCGCGTCAACCACGTCGAAGCCGGCCTTGCGGAACAGGTCCGCCATGGCCTTGGCATCATTCATCGGGTTGGGCAGACGGGAGGCGTTCTGGTAGGCGCCGTTGCCGATAACCAGTGCCACGCGCCGTTCGGCCCGCGAATCGGTCGCCGACAGCATCATCGCGGCCAGAAAGCAGCCCAGGACGATCGCCAGACGCCGCATAAGGTCTCCTCGCGCCGTGATCCAGAAGGGAGAAACTAGCAGCCGGGAGCGGCCGATCCAAGGCGGGCCAGCCCCGATCATATCCTCTCCCGCAGGGGTCAGAATATTGTGTATGTCTATCCGGGACGCCGTCCGGTTCAAATCGTAGTCAAAAAATGGATAAAGCAATGCGTTACCGCTGCGCCGTGCTCGATGATTACCAGAATGTCGCTCTCACCTTCGCCGACTGGTCACGCGTGACCAGCGATGTCGAGGTCAAGGTTTTCAACACCGGCCTGGGCGACCTCAACGCGGTGGCGCAGGCGCTGCAGGGCTTCCAGATCGTCTGCGCCATGCGCGAACGTACCCCCTTCCCGCGCGCGCTGATCGAAAAGCTTCCCGATCTGAAACTGCTGGTGACGACCGGTCTGAAGAATGCGGCGATCGATGTCGCCGCCGCCACCGAGCGCGGCGTGCTGGTTTGCGGCACAGAGAGCCTCGGCCATCCCACCGCCGAACTGACCATCGGACTGGTGATCGATCTGGCGCGGCGGATCAGCTTCGAGAGCGCCCGCATGAAAGCGGGCGAGCCGTGGCAGGTGACCGTCGGCGGCGATCTCAACGGCAAGACGCTGGGCGTGATCGGCCTCGGCAAGCTCGGCAGCCGGGTGGCGAAGGTGGCCAGGGCGCTCGACATGGAAGTCGTGGCCTGGAGCCAGAATCTCACGCCGGAGAAATGCGCCGAGATTGGCGTCGAATACGCGACCAAGGACGACCTGCTCAGGCAATCCGATTTCGTCACCATTCACATGGTGCTGAGCCCGCGCAGCAAGGGCCTGATCGGCGCCGCCGAATTCGCCCTGATGAAAAAGTCGGCTTACCTGATCAACACCTCGCGCGGACCGCTCGTCGATGAATCGGCGCTGATCGACGCGCTCACCAGCAAGGCCATCGCCGGCGCCGGGCTCGACGTCTACGACACCGAGCCGCTGCCGAAGGGGCATCCCTTGCGCAGCCTGCCGAACGCCCTGCTCACCCCGCATCTCGGCTATGTCACGCAGGACAATTACCGCGTGTTCTACGGCCAGACCGTGGACGCGATCCGGGCGTTCCTCGACGGCAAGCCGATCCGGGTGATCGGCTAGCCGATCCCGTACCGCCCCGGCGCGATCACGCCGTTGGGGTCGAGCGCGGTCTTCACATTGTTGCAGGCGTCGCGATAGACCGGCATCGCCTGCTGCATGTGGAAGTCGTGATACTGGATCGGCGCGCGCCCGACATAGACGCCGCGCCTGGCCACTTCCTCGGACATCTTGCGATAGCAGGCGTCCGCCCGCGCGCGCTCCTCGGCATCCTCGCGGTTGAAGGTCATCACGTGCAGCCCGCGCGCAAAACGCGGACCGCAGACATTCATCACCATGTAGTCCATGCCGTGTTCTTCATAGATGCCGCGGCAGATGCGCTGGAATTCATTGGCGATCTTGCCGTCCATCGGCGTGCCCGGCAGGAACCAGAGATTGCCGCCGCCCGGCCGCCATTTCAGCAGGCCGAGCTCGCCGAGACTCGGAATGCCGGAAAAGGCGTTGATCGCAACCTGCAGCGGTCCGACGCCGCCGGCATCGGCATGGTCGATGTATTTTGCCTTGCCGCTCTGGCCGAAATGATCGCGCACACGCTGGATCATCGGCTCTAGCGCCGCCGCGCTGGGACCATAGAAGGCACCCGACACATTCCAGGCGCCCAGTCCGTGCTTCTCGCGCAAGGCGCGGCGGCCGTCATCGGAAATGGATTTCTTCCCCTTTGACGCATGATACTCGGCGCTCTCGCCTTCCGAGCCGCAGAGATAGAGGTCGTTCGCCACCCGGAACAATGTCGGGACAAAATTCGACATCTTCATCGGCCGGCAAAGCTCGATGACCTCCTCAAGATCGCTGTCTTCGGGGAAAGCGAAATGGAACGAGCGCACCATGGGCGGGCGCGGCAGCAGCCACACGCCCATGCGGGTGACGATGCCGTAATTCGATTGTGCGAACAGACCGTCCAGGATCGGACCAAACGAGTATTTCGAGGTGTGCCAGTTGGCCAGCGTATCGGACTGGAGCGCGCCATCGCCGGTGCGCAAGATTTCGCCGTTGCCCAGCACGATTTCCAGTCCGCAGGAAAATCCGAAATGATCGAAATACGGCGTATAGCCGGCGCCCTTGTCGAGCGCATTGCCGATCATGCCGCCCTGCGGCGGACCCGACGTGACGTCCAGCATCAGCTTGTTGCCGCGCCGGACGAGTTCGTCATAGAGCGCCTGATAACTGACGCCGGGCTCGACCACCGCAAAGGCGAGCTTCTCGTCAATCTCCAGGATCCTGTTCATCCGGTAACCGAGATCGACCACCACCTGCCCGGCACGCGCCGCAGCGCGGGATCCAAGACCGATATTGTAGCCGGTGCTGACCGGATAAAGCGGAATGCCGTGCGTGTTGGCCGCGCGCACGATCGCCTGCACATCGGCCGTCGATGCCGGATAGACGACACCCGCCGGCATGACATCGCCGCAGGCCATGGTGTTCTCGCCATAGCGGCGGATGGTTTCCTCGGAGCGGTTGACGCCCTCGGTCCCCAGAGATTTTCCAGTGTCGGAAAAGAACGCTTCAAGATTTTCGGCAGCCATGATCGTGATCCTCTTCACCAGATTCCGGCGCCACCAGACGGCGGCGCGTCCGACGGCATGATTGCGGGTTGCTCGCTCAATTCGGCGACAGGCGGCGGCGCGCGCAAGGTGCGGCCCTGCAAGGCCTCCGGCATCGGCCCGCCGCTCGCCCAATCGAGCAGTTCGACGGTGTGAACGATGGGCGTTTCCGCGAAGCGGCCGATCTGCACCATGCAGCCGAGATTTCCGGCGGCGATCATGTCGGGGTCGACACTGCCGACATGCGCCGCCTTGCGCTGGCCTAGCGCATTGGCGATGGCCGGCTGCAACAGGTTGTAGGTCCCGGCCGAGCCGCAGCAGAAATGCTTCTCCGGCACGTCGAGCACGGTGAAGCCGGCCGTCTTGAGCAGACGCCGCGGCTGTTCGGTCACATGCTGGCCATGCTGCAGCGAACAGGCGTCATGATACGCCACGCGATAGGGCTTCATGTCGCCGGTCACGCGCAGACCGAGCTGCGCCAGGATCTCGGTAATGTCGCGGGTCATGGCGCCGATGCGTTTGGCGTTCTCATCGCCAAGCAGATGACCATAATCCTTGACCGTGGTGCCGCAGCCGGAGGCATTCACGACCACAGCATCAAGGCCCTGGTCCAGAAGTCTCGACCACGCCTCGACATTCGCTGCAGCCAGTGTCCGGGCCTGCCGCTCGTAACCCATATGCAAGGGCAGCGCACCGCAGCAGCCGGCGCCGTCCGCGACAATCACATCACAACCATGCCGCTGCAGGATGCGGATGGTCGCCGCATTGATGTTGCGGTCGAGCGCCTGCTGCGCACAGCCCGCCAGCAGCGCGACACGCATAAGGCGCTCGCCCTGTGCGAGATACACATTGGGTGCGAGCAGTTCCATCTTCACCGGCCGCGCCTTCGCCATGCCGACCAGATCGCGCAGACGCCCGGGCATGAAACCTGCCAGCGGCTGCGCCAGCCTCCCCAGTTGCAGCGCCGCCGCAAAACGCCGCGGATAAGGCAGGGTCTTCGCGAGCAACCCGCGCAACATGCGGTCCGGCAGCGGACGCCTGAAATTCTTCTCGATATAGCTGCGGGCGATATCGATCAGATGGACGTAATCGACCTTCACCGCACAGGTGGTCATGCAGGACAGGCACGACAGGCAACGGTCGAGGTGATGCACGGTCCTGGGGGCGGGCGCCCCGCCCTTTTCCAGCATGGCGCGGATCAGGTCGATACGGCCGCGCGGAGAATCGTTCTCGTCGCGGAACAGCACATAGGTTGGGCAGGTGCCGGTGCAGAAGCCGTAATGCACGCAGGTCTTCAGAATGCCGTCGGCTTCGGCAATCTCCGGCTGTGCGAGCTGTTCCCGCGAGAAGGCGGTCTGCAAATCGGGGCCCTCCGGCCGTCCTGTGGACTAGACCCTCCGATCCAATCATATTTGCCCCGGTGTTTCTTGTATAAGAGTGCATGGGGAGTTGGCGCGCAGTGCCGCCTGGGCCCCCATAAGCACGAGGTCCGGCATGACGAGCAGGCACTGGTCCACCCGCACGGTCTCCACGCACGAACAATTCGCGTTCTGGCGCGAAGCGGTCTGCGAGGCCGTATTGAACGTCGCCACCGAACATCCCGCCGAAGGCTTTGCCGGCGACATCACCTGCTCGCAATATGGCGACCTGCGCTTCGCCGCCTTCGCCTCCACGCCGCACGACGTAGTGCGGCTGAAATCACATATCGGACGGTCGCGCGACGACCATTATCTGGTCAGCCTGCAACGCAGCGGATCCAGCCGCATGTTCCAGGGCGACGACGCATGCGAATTGCAGCCCGGCGATGTCGGCCTCGTTGACGGTACCCGACCGTTCCGTGTGGAATTTCCGCAACCTGTAGACCGGGTGGTCGCGGTCATTCCGCATGCCATGCTGCACAGCCGTGCGCCCTGGCTGGAGCGCCGGCCGCTCAACCGTATGGCAGGATGCTCTTCGCTCAGCGGCGCGCTGCGATTCTATATGGAAAGGCTGGCCGGCCCCGACTGCGGATCGGAGGCGGAAGCCGCCGCGCTGACCGATAATCTCTGCAACATCATCGCGCTGATGACGGCGCGGATGGATACCGAACAGGTGTCGGCGCGCAATGCTGCGTTCCAACCCGGCCTCGACCAGATGCTGGCCGCCATGCGGCAGCATCTCGCCGATCCGGACCTATCGCCCAGAATGCTGGCGGAGCGGTTCCGCGTTTCAGTCCGGACTGTTCACAAGCGTTTCGAGGCGGCGGACCTGACATTCGGACAATGGGTGCTGGACAGCCGGCTGCAGGCCTGCCGCCGCGCCTTCGATGATCCCCAGCACGCGGCTTTCACCATCTCGCAAATCGCCTACGGCTGGGGCTTCAACGATCTCTCGCATTTTTCCAAGGCCTTCAAGACCCGGTTCGGCGTCTCGCCGGCGCAGTACCGGCGCCGGACGCATGGCACCGGCGATAATTGCAACGCTTGAACCGGGCGGTGCGAACCGTCAAAGTCCGCCCGATCCGCATCCACGAGTATCCCCGATGTCCTCTCCCATGCTGCCGCGCGAGCGCGCCGAATATTCCGCCATTGTCGACCGTCCCCCGCTGACGCTGCCAAACGGAGCCCGTGTCGCCGTCTGGACCATCGTCAATCTGGAAACCTGGGACATCAGCCGCGCCATGCCGCGCCAGGTATTGACCCCGCCGATGGGGCAGCCGCTGCTGCCCGACGTGCCGAACTGGAGCTGGCACGAATACGGCATGCGGGTCGGCGTGTGGCGCTTCTTCGAGCTTTTCAAGGAGCTCGGCGTGCAATGCTCGGCGGCCGTGAACGGCAGGATGTGTGAGGACTATCCGCGCATCGCACAGGCGATCAAGGATGCCGGCTGGGAATTCCTGCCGCATGGCTATGAGCAGATACCCATGCACAAGGTCGAGGACCAGCCCGCGGCGATCAAGCGTACGCTCGATGTTCTTGAACGCATCAGCGGCAAGCGTCCCGTTGGCTGGCTGGCGCCCGGGATGACGCAGACACTGGAGACGATGGACCATCTTGCTGCAGCCGGCATCAAATACACCGGCGATTTCGTGCATGACGACGAACCGTCGACGATCAAGACCGCGCACGGTCCGCTGGTGACGGTGCCCTATACCTTCGACATGAACGACATTACCATCATGGCCCTGCAGCATCATGAAGGGAAACACTTCTACGAACGCGGCGTGGACCAGTTCGAGCAGCTCTACAAGGAAGGCGAAAGGCGCGCGAAGATCATGGCGATCCCGATCCACGCCTATATCTCCGGCCAGCCGCACCGTTTCGTGCATCTGGAGCGGCTTTACCGCTACCTGAAGCGGCCGGGCGTGACGTTCATGAGCGGCGCGGAGATTTACGACTGGTATCGCAGCGCCGGCAAAATCTGACCGCCTTCGAATCCTTTCACAACAAGAACACCGGAGGTTCCGATGCCCATGCAACCGCGCGAGCGAATTCCCTATTCAGCCATCGAGGGACGCGCACCGCTGAAATTTCCCGACGGGGTACGGATGGTGATCTGGCCGGTCCTTGCTCTGGAGGAATGGGATATTTCGCGGCCGATGGCGCGCATGGTGATCTCCCCGCCACAAGGGCAACCGATGCTGCCGGATCATCCGAACTGGAGCTGGCATGAATACGGCATGCGGGTCGGCTTCTGGCGCATGAAGAAAATGCTGGAGCGCGTCGGCGCGACACCCACCGTGACCCTCAATGCCAAGGTCTGCGAGACCTATCCGCAGGTGGTGCAGGCCTGCGTCGATGCCGGCTGGGAGTTGAACGCCCATGGTTACGAGCAAATTCCGATGCACAAGCTCGACGACCAGCGCGCCAGCATCATGAAGTCCATGAACACGATCGAAAAATTCTGCGGCAAGCGGCCGCGCGGCTGGTTCGGGCCAGGCCTCACGCAGACCTTCGACACGCTCGATTATCTGAGCGAGGCCGGTGTCGAATATATCGGCGACTGGGTGCTGGATGACGAGCCGGTGAAGCTGAAGACCGCGCACAAACCTGTGGTGGCCCTGCCCTACAATTTCGAGATTCACGACATTGTGCTGATGGCGCTGCAGAACCATACGTCCGACATGATGTATGTGCGCGCCATGGATCACTTCAACTGCCTATATGAGGAATCCGCAGAGCGGCCGAAAGTCATGGCCGTGGCCTGCCATCCTTATCTGTCGGGCGTCCCGCACCGCGTCGCGCATGTCGAGCGGACTTTCAAGGAACTGCTCAGCAAGCCAGGCGTCGTGTCATGGAATGGCGAAAAGATCCTGGACTGGTATCTCGGGCAGACAAAGTGAAGGCCAGAACACCTGAAATTCGCAGCCGTTCGGCATTTGTGCCGCACGATCTCACTGCGCCGCTCAACGGCCGGGCGGCGGGACCACTCTCCGGACTGACCGTCGCGATCAAGGACATGTACGATATCGCCGGTGAGCGAACCGGCGGCGGCAATCCCGACTGGCTCATCGCGCAAGAACGCGCGACAAAAAACGCGGCCGTCGTGCAAAAACTGCTCGACGCCGGCGCGACCATTATCGGCAAAACGATCTGCGACGAATTCTTCTACAGCGTCGCCGGCGTGAACGCACATTACGGCACGCCCCTCAACCCGCGTGCGCCCGGGCGCATCCCGGGTGGGTCGTCCAGCGGCTCGGCTTCGGCGACAGCTTCCGGCGCCTGCGATATGGCGATCGGCAGCGATACGGGCGGCTCGGTGCGCATCCCCGCCTCGTTCTGCGGCGTCTACGGCATTCGCACGACACATGGCCGCGTTGACACCACCGGGGCCATGCCGATGGCGGACTCCTTCGACGCGGTTGGCTGGTTTGCGAACGGTCCCGGCGTCTTGCACAAGGTCGGCGCCGTTCTCCTTGACGGCAACGCACACAAGGCCGGCGTGCAACGGCTGCTGGTTCTCGACGACGCGTTCGCGCAAGCCGATGACGGCGTGTGCGCCATGCTCGCCGCCGCGCTTGCGGCCATGGCGCCCGCGCTCCCAAAGGCGGAGCATATCCGCATCGCACCCGACGGTTTTGACATCTGGCGAGAAGCTTTCCGCGTCATCCAGGCGCGCGAGATCTGGAGTGTTTATGGCGAGTTCGTCAGCCGCGTGAAGCCGAAGCTGGGCGACGGCATCCACGAGCGCATGCAGGCGGCCTCGATGGTCGGCGCGGATGAACTCAAGCAGGCCAAGAACGTGCATGGACAGGCGCGCGCCCATCTGCGAGGTATCGCACAGCCGGGGACCGTGCTTGCCCTGCCCACGGCGCCCAGCATTGCACCGCTGATCGGCGCCTCTCCGGCTGATCTCGATTCCGTGCGCACCCGCATCATGCGGCTGACCTGCATGGCTGGTCTGGCCGGACTGCCTCAGATATCAATTCCCGTCGGAACCGTGGCGGGATGCCCCGCCGGGCTGTCGCTGATAGGCTGGCCGGGCGGAGACGAGGTTCTGCTGGATCTCGTCGTATCGTTGTCGCATTATTGTGGTCTCGAAGCATGACAGCAAACACGCAGGACATCGCGATCATCGGCGGCGGCATTTGCGGGCTGGCGCTGGCGCTCAACCTGCACCGGCTGGGCATCCCCTGCACGGTCTACGAGCGCGCGCCGGAGGTGAAGGAACTCGGCGTCGGCATCACAATCCTGCCGCATGCGATGCGCGAATTCACCGCGCTCGGCATCGGCGACGAACTGTTCAAGGCCGGCATCGAGAATGTCGAGAGCTGCTTCTTCAACCGCTTCGGCCAGCTCATCTACAAGGAGCCGCGCGGCAAGTTTGCCGGCTATCAGTATCCGGAGGTCGGCATCCATCGCGGCCGGCTGCACATGATCCTTTACAGGAAGGCGCTGAGCGAACTCGGGCCGGAGCGCGTCCTGACCGACCGCGATTGCGTCGGTGTCGAACAGGATGACGACGGCGTCACCCTCGCCTTCCGCGAAACGTCGAACGGCCGCCCGCTCGACAGCGTGCGCGCGGCGGCGACCATCGCCTGCGATGGCGTCAATTCGACGATACGCAAGGCTTTCTATCCGGACGAACAGGTGGCTTTTTCCGGGATCAACACCTGGCGCGGCGTAACGCGGCGCAAGCCCATCCTCACCGGCCGCAGCTACATGCGCGTCGGATCGATTCTGACCGGCAAGATCGTGATCTATCCGATCATCGACAACGTCGATGACGACGGTAACCAACTCATCAACTGGATGGCGGAAATCAAGTCGGAGAACGTCGCCAAGAACGACTGGAACAAGCCGGGAAATCTCGACGACTTCTACGACATCTACAAGGACTGGCACTTCGACTGGCTCGACGTCGCCGAGATGATCCGGAGCGCCGATCAAATCCTGGAATATCCGATGGTGGACAAGGACCCGGTGGGACGCTGGACCTTCGGCCGCATTACCTTCGCGGGCGATGCCGCGCATCCGATGTACCCGCGCGGCTCCAACGGTTCGGCGCAGGCGGCGATCGACGCCCGCACTCTCGCCGACTGCCTGAAGGCCAGTCCCGACCCGCGCGAGGCGCTGAAAGCTTATGAGGCCGCACGGCTCGCGCCGACCGCCAAGGTGGTACGCACCAACCGGGAATTTCCGCCGGACTTCATCAACATCAAGGTCGAGGAACTGGTCGGCGACAAGCCGTTCGACGATCTCGACAAGTACATCACCCAGGACGAACTGCGGGCGCTGTCGGAGAATTACAAGAAAGTGGCGGGGTTCGCGCTGTCCGACGTGTCACGGCCGGCCGGGAACTGAAATCCGTTTCATCCGTTAAAACCGGCTGCTTTGTTTCAGCGGGGCGATTCCATATTCAAATGGGCGATCCTGTTTCTGATGCTGTCCCTGGTTTCGGGAGCGCTCGGCTTTGCCAATATTTCCGAGATCGCCAGACGCATCGCGATCGTGCTGTTTGCGCTGTTTTTCATCATGTTCATTGCGCTTCTAGGCTTCGCCTGGCTGGTCGCCGGTGCGCTGCAGGGCAGCGGTGTGGTGGAGCCGTCCGCGAGCGATCTCATCAAGAGCCTGCTGGAATCATACCCTATTATTGCGCAACACATGTCGCTGGATCTTGCCGGAATCCGTCTTGGGTAAAGCGGCGAGATAGCGGATAGCGCGGGGATACTTGTAGGGGGCGATGGTGGACTTGACGAAATCCTGCAATGCGCTTGTCAGACCCTCCCCCGCTGCGGCTTCGTCTTTCAGTACAACGAACGCCGTCACGATCTGCCCACGTTCGGCATCCGGCAACCCGACCACTGCGCATTCCTTGACCTCGGGATGACCGAGCAGCACTTCCTCGATTTCGGCGCCGGAAATGTTGTAGCCGGAACTGACGATCATGTCGTCGGAGCGGGCGTGATAGCGGAAATAGCCGTCGTCATCGACGAGGAAGGCGTCACCGGTCAGATTCCAGCCCTCGCGCACATAGATCCGCTGGCGATCGGCATCGTCGAGATAGCGGCAACCGGTCGGTCCGCGGACCGCAAGACGCCCCACCGTATCCGGCGGCAGCGGATTCATGTTCTCATCCACCACCCGCGCCTCGTAAGCCGGCAGCGGCTTGCCGACGGCATGCGGCCTCACCTCGCCGTCCGGCATGGCCATGAACGCGTGCAGCATTTCGGTCGAGCCGATGCTGTTGCGCAAGGTCAGGCCGGTCGCCTGTTTCCACATCTCGAACACCGACGGCGGCAAATGCTCGCCCGACGACACACAGATCCGCAGGCTCGCGACGTCGAAACTCTGAATTTGCAGCGTCATGGCGCGATATAGCGTCGGCACCGTGAACAATGTCGTAACGCGATGGCGCGCGATGGCCGACAACAATATCTCCGGCGTCGCCTGTTCCAGCAAGACCGCGGACGCGCCATAGCGCAGCGGGAACAGCAGCATCGCGCCGAGCCCGAAGGTGAAAGCGAAGGGCGCGCTGCCGAGGAAGATATCGTCCGGCTCGACACCAAGCACGTGCGGGAAACAATCGGTAATCGCCAGAATATCACGATGGAAATGCATGGTCGCCTTGGCCGACCCGGTGGTGCCGGAGGTGAAAGCGATCAGGCCGACATCGTCGTGAGAGACGACGACATCCTCGAAGGTTCCGGTCTGCCTGCCCATGCGAGATTCGAGACTGTCGGCCGCATCTGTATTGAAATGCAGCGTCCGGACGTGAGGGGCAGACTCGGTGACGCTCTGCCATTCGTCGGCCAGCCGGCCATCGCAGATCGCGAACTGCACGTCCGCCTTCGTCCGGACGTAGGCAAGCTCGCGCGCGCGCAAGAGCGGCATGGTGGCGACGACAATTCCGCCGGCCTTGAGCACGCCCAGCCAGGCGGCGGCCAGCATGGGATTGTTGGCCGAGCGAAGAAGCACACGGTTGCCGGGCGCAAGTCCGATCTCCTCCAGCACCGCGGCGATGCGGTTGGCGCGATCGAGCAGCTCGGCGTAGCTGACAATATTACCGGCAGCGCGGATCGCCGGCCGGTTGCCCCAACCTGCCGCCACCGCCTTGTCGAGCAGTTCCGTCGCCGCATTGAATCGCTTGGGATATTGAATGGCCGCCGGATCTGCGCTGCTGAGCGACGGCCAGAGTTCGGCCGGAGGAAGACGATCGCGTGCGAAAGAATCGACGTAGGCGGAGGGATCGAGCATTGCGTCTTTTCGTCTTGTATCGGCCTTGCCGATCATGCTCGCAAACCTATCGCGCGGCGGAAGTCCTTGGCAATCACCCGGCGCATGGCTCGCGATCGTCGCGATTGACGCATGGCGCGGCGGCTCCTAGACCTTTCACATGTGGCGACCACCGCAGCGCATTCGCTTTGAAGCGAAAACCGGCCGGATTCCTTCGCGCGAGGAAGCTGAAAAGTCGCGGCTGTTCTCACCGGTTACTGTGGGACCGCTTGGGCTGGAACAGCGGACCTGGATCCCGGCGATGGTGCCCTGGCGGGCGACCGACGACGGCTTCGTAACCGAGGCGGTGATCGACTGGTATGCACGTTTTGCGCGCGGGCGGCCGGGTGCGATCGTGGTGGAGGCCACCGGCATTCGCGACATCCCAAGCGGGCCGCTGCTGCGGATCGGGCATGACCGCTATATCGAGGGCCTGCGCAAGCTGGCAGACGCCGTGCGCGCAGCCAGCGAAGGCCAGACCCGGCTGTTCATTCAGCTGATCGATTTTCTCGCGATCCGCCGCCGGCCCGACCGCACGAAATTCTTCGAGCGTTTTCTTGAGATCACGGATCGTCATCGGCAAGCTTTCGGCGATCCCGCCATGGCCGAGACGGATGTCCGTATCGCGCTCGCGGCCTTGAACGACCAGCAATTGCTGCAGACGCTGACGCCGTCCGAATACGAGGCGCTGCAATTCGGTTACCGCGAACGCGTCACCGATATGCATCTGCCACACATCCGCTCGCTACCGCAGGTGCTGCCCGGCCTGTTCGCCGATGCCGCCGCCCGGGCGCGCGAGGCCGGCTTCGACGGCGTCGAACTGCATTACGCGCACGCCTATACCATGGCCTCGTTCCTGTCCCGCACCAATGTCCGAGAGGACGATTATGGCGGATTGCGCGAGAACCGTCTGCGGCTGCCGCTTGAGGTCTTTGCCGCGGTGCGCAAGCGCGTGGGCGCTGACTATGTGGTCGGCTGCCGTTATCTGGCCGAAGAATGCATCTCGGGCGGCAACGACACCGACGACACCATTCCCTTCGGCGTCGCCTTCGCCAAGGCCGGCATGGATTTCATCTCCACCTCGCGCGGCGGCAAGTTCGACGACGCCAAGCAGCCCGGCGTGGGCTCCGCCGCCTATCCCTATACCGGACCGAGCGGCTATGAATGCATGCCGCAATACATTTCCGACGAGCGCGGACCGTTCGGCCGCAATGTCGACCCGACCGCCGCGATCCGCAGGGCGATCCGCGACGTGGGACTTCAGACGCCCGTGGTTTGCGCCGGTGGTATCCACAATTTCGAGATGGCCGAGCAGCAGCTTGCCGACGGCGTCTGCGACATCGTGGGTGCCGCGCGGCAATCACTCGCCGATCCCGACTGGTTCCGGAAAATCAGACTCGGCCTCGGCGATCGGGTACGGGTCTGCGAATTCACCAATTACTGCGAAGGCCTCGACCAGAAGCACAAGACGGTGACCTGCCAGCTGTGGGACAAGGAAGCACTCGATCAGCCGGGCGTGCGGCTGACGCCGGACGGCAAGCGCCGCCTCACCGCGCCTGACTGGCAGCCGCCGCGATAGGTTCAAAGGTTCGGGCATGACCGCGCTGTTCTGCTTTGGCCTGAGCTACACCGCAAAAGCCTATATTTCGGCCCATGGCGCGCAGTTCGACCGCATTGCCGGCACGGTTCGCACCGTCGATAAGGCGGACCATCTGACAGCGAAAGGCCTCGCAGGCCACCGGATCGAGGCACTCGTGTTCGACGGCCGACTGACGGCACATGCCGCATGGTCCGCACTGGCGAGCGCCGATCTTGTCATCGTTTCGATCCCGCCGGGTGAACATGGCGATTCCGCGCTCGCGCTCCATTCAGATCATTTGAAGCGCGCCACGTCCCTTAGGGAGATCGTCTATCTGTCGACCGTGGGTGTCTATGGCAACCATGACGGCGGGTGGGTGGACGAAACCATGCCGGCCCGGCCGGTCTCGCCGCGTAGCCGGGAACGGTTGCTGGCGGAAAGCCAATGGCAGGAATTCGGACACAGCATCGGAGTGCCGGTCGCGATCCTGCGGCTGCCTGGCATCTACGGCCCCGGACGCAATGCCCTGGTCAATCTCATCGCCGGAACGGCCAAGCGCATCGTCAAGCCGGGGCAGGTGTTCAACCGGATCCATGTCGACGATATCGCGCAAGCGATCGAGGCGGCTTATGTCCGGCGCGCCAACGGCGTTTTCAACATCAGCGACGACGAGCCTGCACCGGCGCAGGACCTGGTCACCTTTGCAGCCGCACTGCTCGGCATGACCCCACCGCCGGAAATGGCCTTCGACGCTGTCATGGAGACGATGTCGCCGATGGCACGCAGCTTCTACGCCGAAAGCAAGCGGGTGCGAAACACGCGCATGAAGAGGGAACTCGGCGTGACCCTCGCCTACCCCACATATCGCGAGGGTTTGCGGGCTCTGTACGACGCCGGCGCGACGGAGCGCTGATCGCGATCAGCAACTGCGGCGTTACTGTGCCTTTTTCCCCGAGGCGTCGAACTGTTTCAGGAAGGCGATCAGATCCTTGGTGCGCTGCTCCTCCTTCAATCCGGCATAGACCATCTTGGTGCCGGGCATCTTGGCGCGCGGATCCTTGATATACTCAGCGAAGACCGCCTCATCCCAGGTGATACCGGAATTCTTGTTGGCCTCACTGTAATTGTAGCCTTCGACCGTACCCGATTTGCGCCCGAAAAGGCCATTGAGCTTGGGGCCAACGCCGTTCTTGGCGGTTTCGCCGACCTGGTGACAGGCACGGCAGACGGCGAAGACCTTTTCTCCCGCAGCGGCGTCCTGAGCCTGTGCGGCGGAGGTGAGTCCAGCAAGGACCATGATTGCAGCAAACGTTCGCTTCATCGTTTTTCTCTCTCGGATGATGATCAGATCGGAATGAATCGATAGGCGTTGCCGTTGCGCTCGACCATACCCTGGCCGGGCCACATCAGGTGGAAGCCGGTCAGCGTGACCCGCTCGGTCGCCAGAAAATCCAGCATTCGCTGGCGCGTTTTCACGCCTTGGTCGCGGTCGAAATCGCTTCCGACTCGCCATTCAGGCCTCGCGAAAGACACCGCATTGTTGTTGAAGACATCGCCGCCGATAAACAATCTCTGGCCGCCGCTTTCCGCCATTACCGCCATATGGCCGGGTGTATGACCCGGCGTCGCGACATAGGTCAACCCGGGTGCGACAGTGTCGCCATCCTTGCGGCGCTCGACCCTCTTTTCGATGAGCTTGAGAATACGGGCGCTCCCGATGGCCATGCCCTTCAGCCAGTCGGGCGCCTTTGATGGCGTGTCAGGGTGGGTCCAGAAGTCCCATTCCGCTGCCGAGATCACGTAGCTCGCATTCGGAAAGCGCTCGCCTTCGTCGAAATCGTCGATCACGCCCCAGAGATGATCGGCATGGCCATGGGTGAACACCACCTTGGCGATCTTCTCCGGGCTGATCCCGGCCGCCTCGAGATTTTCCGACAGCTTGCCGGCGGTCTGCTGGAATTTCGGGCCGGATCCGGCGTCGATCAGGACGAACTGATCGCCGGTCTTCACCAGCGTCACATTGGCGGGAACCGCCGCACCGTCCGACGGCACCCCTTGCGCCTGCATGAGGGCGATTGCCTCCTGCGCCGGGGTCTCCGGCAGAGAAAAGGACAGTGGCACCATAAGCGTGCCGTCGCTGACGGTCATGATCTCGCTGGTGCCGAACGCGCGCCGGGCCGGGGCTGTTGCAGCAAGAGAAACGCACGAAAGAAATGGCGCCGCGAGCGCGGCACCGAAACCGGCGACAACATCACGGCGATGGGGACGGCAAGCCCCCATCGCCGTATTCTCTGTCATGCCTGCACGCAAACAATCCCGCATTACGAGAAGATGTCCGCGGTGATGCCGGAATACCAGCCCATATTCTCCACCTGAGTCTGCTTGCGCAGATCGGCGGATTCTCCGGTCTTGGAGATGAAGGTTTCCACCGCGGCGATCTTGCCGTCCTTCGCCTCATAGCGACCGCCGACTTTTACCGTGTCATCGGTCTCGATCAGACTCCAGCAGGTATTTGTATAGCGCGCCGGGAAGGTCTTGGCGCCGGCCAGTTCGCCCCGGATCATCAGAGCCGCGACCTTAGCCTGACTGTTGGCAGAGAATGCCGATTTCGGCATGTCGCCCGCGATGCACGCATCACCCACGACATAGATATTGGCATCCATGGCGGATTTCATGTTTTCGGGATTGATCGGACAAAAGCCGCTATCGTTGGCGAGGCCCGCATCGCGCGCAATCTTGCCCGCCATTTGCGCCGGGATCACGTTCACGAGCTGCGCCTTGTACTCGGCGAGATCGGTTCTCACGATCCTGGTCTTGGCATCGACGGATTTGATGCCGCCATGGACCTTCGGGTCCTGCCATTCGACCATGCCGGGATAGTGCTTCTCCCATCCTTCCACAAACAGACCCTGCTTGGAGAAGTTCGGTTTGGGATCAAGGATGACGATCTTCGACTTCTTGTGTCCCTTGGCCTTGAGCACATGCGCCATCATGGAGATGCGCTCGTAAGGCCCGGGCGGGCAGCGATACGGATTGGGCGGCGCGATCATGACGATGAGATCGCCGTCCTTCAGCGCATCGAGCTGCTTCTTCAGAAGCTGCGTCTGCGGGCCGGCCTTCCAGGCATGCGGCATCACGGCGCTGGCGGCTTCCGAGTAGCCGGGGATCGAGTCGAACTTCAGATCAATGCCGGGCGCGATGACCAGACGGTCATAGGGCAGCACCGTGCCGCTCGCCAGACGCACTGTCTTCTTGCTCTTGTCGACGGCGGTGGCGGCCTGATGATTGAGTTTCACGCCATACTTGGCCAGTGCCGAATAAGGGTGCGTGATCGATTTGAAGTCGCGGAAGCCGCCGAGATAGAGATTGGAATGGAAGCAGGTGGTGAACTGCTTCGCAGGCTCGACCAGGATCACATCGATCTTGCCGCCGGAATCCTTGGCGACATATTTCGCGATAGTGGCTCCACCCGGACCGCCGCCGACGACGACGAGTTTTGCCTTGGCCTGCGCGATGGCCGGACATGGCAGGCTGCTGGCGGCGGCAAGCGCGCCGACCCCTCCGAGAAATTGTCTGCGACTGGTGGACATGGACTTCCCTCCCCTGTTGGAGCTTCTGTGAGCTCCTGAAATAGCTTACCGAGACGATTTTAAGCTTCCAAAATAGACCGCAAGCGAAGCAATTTCTTCTTCAGAAAGCCGGCCTGCGATCATTTGCATCACCTGGTTCGGACGTTTCTTGTGTTGGTATTCCTGCATGATTTCAACGAAGCTATCTTCGGGCCAACCGACGATCGGCGGAATGCCCTTGAACTGGCCGCTGAGCTGATGGCAGGTCACGCATTCCGACGACAGGTACTCGCCCAGCGCGCGGTCGCCCTTCGAAGGCTCGCCGCTCGCACGTGCCGTCATATGCGGGACAGACCCCAGAACGGCGCCCGACACGGCGATTGCAGCAATCAGATTTCGCACGGCCGCCGAGTTTGGCATGACTACTCGACCTTCGGTCCCTTTCCGGCTTCCGGCGTCACGTCGATGGTCCTTGCCCGGCCGATAATCTTCGGCTCGCCGGCGGCGCAATTTTTCATGCACGGGTCCTTTCGCCAGAAAGCCTTTTCCGTCGTCTCGCGGTCATCATCGATGAAATTCGGCTGGTTGGGAAGTTTGATCGTTGCGAAATTCCTGTCGCTCAGCTCGAAATTCTCATCCTTGATGACGTCGTTCAGATACAGAACATACGCGGTAATGGCGTAAAGTTCATCATTGGTCAGCGTCTGCGCGGCCCCGAACGGCATGGCGCGGCGGATATAGTCGATCACCGTAGAAGCATAGGGCCAATAGGAGCCGATGGACTTGACCGGATCGTGACTGGCGAGGGTTCCCGCCCCTCCGCTCAGGATCGGCCACCGGCCGGCGCTTTCGCCGAATTCGCCATGGCAGGCGGCGCAACGCTCGACATAGAGCGGCTCACCCTCTTTGACGGTGCCTTTGCCGGGAGGAAGCCCTTGACCGTCCGGCCGCACGCTGATGTTCCAGCCGGCAATTTCCTCCGCCGTCGCCTCGCGGCCAATTCCGATCTTCTTCACGACGGCGGGCGGCTGGGCCGCATGGCCCGCCTGCGGTTTTGGTGCCGCAAGGCCGATACCTGCGCCGACCGCGACAAGCAGCGATGCGACAAGACCGCCAGCGGCGACGTTATGAAATCTCGACATTCTCGATCTCGCCGTTCTTGTGCAGATACCAGGTCTGGATACCGTTGTTGTGATAGATCGAGTTCACGCCGCGAATCTTGCGCAATTCGGCTTTGCCCGGCTGCACGTAACCGGTCTCGTCCATGGCGCGAGACTGCAGCAGCAGTTCGCGGCCGTCCCAGTCGAACTCGTAATAGAACCGCGTCAGCGCCTTGTCCCAGACCGGACCGTCGATGCGGGCAGTCCGCCAGTTGCGTCCGCCATCGAGCGAGACGTCGACACGGGCAATCTTGCCGCGCCCGGACCAGGCGATGCCGGACAAGACCGTCAATCCCGATTTGTGGTTGACCGGCGCCTGCGGACTGGGACTGGTGATGATGGACTTGGCATCCATGACGAACGTGAAACGCCGCGCCTTTCCGTTTTCCAGAAGATCGGTGTATTTCGACGTCTCTTCGCGATGATGCCAGGGCTGATCGCCGACCTCGATTCGGCGCAACCATTTGACCCACATGTTCGCTTCCCAGCCGGGAATGACGGCGCGGGCAGGATAGCCGTGCTCCGGATAGAGCATCTCGCCATTCATACGATAGGCGATCAGGACATCGTCGAGCGCCTTCTGCAACGGCAGCGAGCGTGTCATCGCCGCGGAATCGCCCCCTTCCAGCAGCAGCCACTTGGCGTTCGGCTTCACGCCCGCTTCACCCAGCAGCGTTTTCAGCGTTACGCCGGTATACATCACGCAATGCACCATGCCGTGGGTGTACTGGCAGCCATTGAGTTGCGCGCCGCGCCATTCCATCCCTGAATTGGCCGCGCACTCGCAGAAATGCGCGCGATTGACCCGCGGCAGTCGCTTGAGATCGTCAAGCGTGAAGATCAGCGGCTTGTCGACCAGCCCATGAAGGATGAGCCGGTAATCGGCCGGGTCGACTTCGGCAATTCCGGAATGATGACGTTCGAAACCCAGGCCGTTGGGCGTGATGATGCCATCGAGTTCATGGATCGGCGTGAAGCTGACCGAGCTTTCGCGCGAGGCGGTCAGCCATTCGACATCGCGGCGGATAACATGCGCTTCATGCTTCGACGGCTTGCCATAGGCCCGCACCGCCACGCCGTCGCCCAGCGAGCGGGTCCATTCGGGAATATTCGGAGGCTGGTTCGCCGGATCACCGCCGCCCAGTGCGCCAGCGAGCGCGGACGGTGCGAACGCCGCTGCGCCGCCCGCCGTCAGCCCTGCCTTCAGAAAGGCACGGCGCGACGTCGGCGATTTCGGGGGCTGCTGTTCTGACATCTTCCGCTCCCTGACTGCTTTTTTCTAATTATGCAATTTCCTGCATGTGTTTGGCAAAAATTTTTTAGCCGCCAAGCACCCGCACATGGCCGCTATCCTGCGGCGCAACAATCTTCTTCTTGCGGATATGGCTCATGACGACGTCCCAGACCGGAGGCCCTTCGGTGCCCTCGTTGACGCTGGCCCACCCGGTGACCGTGTAGTCCCTGTTGGACTCCAGCGGCTTGCCGGTGCGCAAGAGCTTGAGGTCGGAAATGCGGTTGCCCATCGCCTTGCCGACGTCGATCGTATAGGATACCCCGCCGACGCGGACCATGTCGCCGCCCTGCTGGTAATAGGGGTCAGGATTGAACAGATTGTCCGCGACGTCTTCCAGAATTTCCTTCAGCCGCGCACCGGTCATGGTCATGCGATAGGCCGCCGGATAGGTCATCGCGGTGGCGTTGTAGATGTCTTCCTGGGTGATGTCCTGCCCGGGCAGGATCGAGGTGCCCCAGCGGAAGCCGGGCGACAGGGCAATCTCGGCGTCACGTTCCGATAGCAGCGCCTCGCAGATCACGTCATCGAGCGTGCCGTTGAAATTGCCGCGCCGGTACAAAAGCGTATCGGCTCTGCCGACGGTTTCGCGCAGCATTTTTTCATGCGGCGCCCTGATCTTCTGGATCGCCGCAGCCATTTGCGGTTCCGGCGCAATCACATCGGAAAATACCGGGATCAGCTTGTAGCGATAACCCTTCACTTCTCCGTCGCGCACATCCAGATCGAGCCGGGACACGAACTTGCCGTGACAGCCGGACGCGACCAGCAGCGTCTTGCCGACCTTGACCACGTCCGGCAGCGCGTCATGCGTATGTCCGGTCAGAATCACATCGATCCCGCCGACACGGGAGGCGAGTTTCCGGTCCAGATCGAACCCGTTATGCGACAGGAGGACAACGAGTTGCGCCCCGTTCTTGCGCGCCGTCTCGACCTGCTTCTGCAGATCCTCCTCACGGATGCCGAACGACCAGTTCGGGATCATCCAGCGGGGGTTGGCAATCGGCGTATACGGCAGGGCCTGACCGATCACGGCCACCCGCGCGCCGCCACGGTCGTACATGGCGGATGCCTTGAAGGCCGGTTCGTTCCATTCGGTGTCCCGGATATTCTGGGCGAGGAACGGGAAGTCAAGGCTATCGACCAGTTCCTTGACCCGCGCTTCGCCGAGCGTGAACTCCCAATGCCCGGTCATGGCGTCAGGTTTCAGCAGTTTCACGCAGTCGACCATGTCTTGGCCCTTGGTGACCATGGACGTGTAACTGTTCTGCCAGGTGTCGCCGCCATCCAGCAGCAAGACCCGGTCGCCGCGCTCGGCCCGGATCGCGTTGACGATGGTGGCGATACGATCAAGTCCGCCAAGCTTGCCGTAGCTTTTTGCAAGTGCGGTGAAATCGTCGGAGGTCAGCGCATAGGCGGACGGCGAGCCGGGCGCGATCCTGTAGTGATCGAGCAGCGCCTTGCCGGTGATGTGCGGCACCACCCCCTTCGCCTCCCCTACGCCGAGATTGGTGGAAGGTTCGCGGAACAGGAGCGGCATCAACTGCCCATGCAGGTCGGTGATATGGACGAGCGTCACGTTTCCGACCGACTCGAACTGCAGGAGATCGGCCTGCGTCAGCTTTTGCTGCGCAAATGCCTGCGACCATCCGCCCGGCATCAACGCCGCCGTCGCCGCCGCAACCTGCAGAAAATCACGTCTGGATAGCATTCATCACCTCCGACGAATCTCATGGATTCGTGGATTCCACCTTCACCCGCCCCAACAGGAACGCGTCAGCTGACCGTAATTTTCTCCTCGCCGACGATCTTGGAACCGTCGTCGTCGATCCAGGTCAGCACAACCGGGCCCGATTCCTGGGCCTTGAATTTGAACTGGATGTACGGATTGGCGGAAATCGCCGGCTCGAAATCGGCCGAGAACACTTCCTTGCCGTTCACGGTACAGATGAACTTGTTCAGGATCTTGCGCGGAATGGTCTTGCCGGCGCTGTCCTTGCGCTGCCCGCTCTCCATGACGTGCGAGACAAGCGCCTTCACTTCAATCAAGTCGCCCTTCTTGGCTTCTTTCTTGTCGAGCTTGATGCGCGGTTTGACGGACATTGAATTCTCTCCTCACGGAATATGTTGGTGGCGCTGCGCTGCGATCAGCCGCCGCAGCCGCCGATCGTCACTTTCACGAGCTTCTTCGCCGTGAAGAAAGATCCATCGTTCATCTTGGCTACCGCGATGACGTTCTGCGTCGACGCAAGCCGGATACGGGTATTGGCTTCGGCAACGCCGCTCGCGGGAGAAAAATGGAACGTCGCAACGCCGGCACGCGGATTTCCATCGGTCAATACCAGCACGTCGGTGACGTAAGACTGTTCCGTCATCGGGCTTTCGACCGACACCGTCATCGGCACCGTGTTTCCGTTCTCGGCGATCTCCGGCAGATCAAACTTGATGCGACCTTCGGTCGCCTTCTTGTCGCCGGTGAATTTCTTGATGACGTCCTCGGAATCGTTCGCGGCATAAGCGGGGGCCGGCAACACTCCGAACGCGGCCGCGACGGCTGCGCCGACACCGATCGTCAGAACCTGACGGCGATCAAAGCTCAACTTCATGTCGAATTCTCCTGCCCTTTACGGCACGTCGCGGCCCGCCTCTCGCGAGCCGCTCTTATCCATATGTGAGGAAGCGGCTATTTGGCTAGAGCCAACAGACCAGCGCGATCAGGAACCGGTCCCGACCTCCACAAGCAAGCGTTTCCTCGGCGCCTGCGTTGTCCGCAGGACATATTCACATAACGATAACTGTCTAGAGGATTTCGCATCGTCCCGCAACCCAATTTAGAGAAATTGCAGATCGCATCTTCCCATGTCGCTAAAGCTATGTTTTGGTTGCCAAAATGGAAACCTATGTTGCGTCGATCATGAGCAGATGCAAGCGCGCAAACTGACCAAACATCGCGGCAGAAATAGAAAATTATTGTCAAGCGGAGGGACGAGAGAGTGAAAATCACACACCATATTGCAGCAACGGTTTTCGTTGCATCACTCGCGGTCGCGCCAATCGCGCTTGCGCAGGACGCCGACACTGAAAAAGCGATCGAAAGATATCGGCAGATGCTGAAGGAAGATCCGTGGAGCAATCCCGGCCTGCTAGATGCCGATCGCGGCGAAGCGCTTTGGACGACGGCGCGCGGTCCAAAAAATGTGTCGCTTGAGACGTGCGATCTTGGAAAAGGACCGGGCAAGGTCGATGGCGCATTCGCCGAATTGCCGCGCTATTTCGCTGATGCCAAGAAAGTCATGGATCTTGAGACGCGCATTCTGTGGTGCATGGAGCAGCTTCAGGGATTTAATAGCGCCGACCTTGTGAAGCGGCCGCATCCCGGCGGTGGCCAGCCGGTGAAGGAACTCGGTGCGATAGCCACTTATGTCGCCAGCAAATCCAACGGCATGAAGTTTTCGGCCAAGCTCGACAAGCCGCAAGAAAAGGAAGTCGTCGCGCTGGGCGATGCACTTTTCCATCGACGCTCGGGTCCGTTCGATTTCTCATGCGCGACTTGCCACGCGGCAGAAGGGTTACGCATTCGCCTGCAGGGACTGCCCTTCCTGGTCAATCCGGAAGCAGCAAAGAAGGTGGTTGGCGAATGGCCGGCCTATCGCGTGTCGACCACCCACGTCATGACAATGCAGCATCGCCTGTATGATTGTTACTGGCAGATGCGCATGCCGGAACTCCAGCTCGGTTCCGATGTCAGCATCGCGCTCAGTGCGTACCTGGCCAAAAATGCCGAGGGCGGGGACATCTCCGCTCCCGCGCTCAAGCGCTGACCCCGGGAGAGAAGAACATGCAGAAGATCTCACTTCTGGTCGGCGCGCTTGTCATTGGCATCGCCGCTGCACAGGCCCAACAGAAAACTCACATTGATCCGGTCAAAGTCGACGCTGCCATCAAGGCCGCCTTCCCGACCGCACCTGCCGATTGGGCGCTGCGCCTCACGCCCGACGAAACCATGAAGCAATGCTCGGCATCGCATAACGACCCCGCCAAGAATGTCGCAGCGGCCATCGTGACGCGCGAAAAGGCAAGCATCGAATATCCTGCCGATGGCAATTTCATCGGCGACTGGAAGAAAGGCGAAGCTCTGGCGCAGAACGGCTACGGTATGCGCTTCAGCGATTATCCGCCGGCACGCCCCAATGGCGGCAATTGTTATGCCTGCCACCAGCTTACGAAAAAGGAAGTCAGCTACGGCACGCTCGGTCCTAGTCTGCTGGAATACGGCAAGCTGCGGGACTTCAAACCGGACGCGGTGAAAGCGACCTACGAGAAAATCTACAACTCGCATGTCGCGCTGCCGTGCTCGAACATGCCGCGCTTCGGCGCCAACAAGATCCTGACCATCGACCAGATCAAGGACGCCGTGGCGCTGCTGATGAGTCCGGATAGCCCGGTCAACAAGGGGCAGTAGGCGTTTTCGCGCTTCCGCACCTGCAAACAACGCCTCCTGCCGCCATCGGCCGGCAGGAGGCTCCGATCACAGGGAGCTGTAATGGCGATGACCAGCCGGCGAAAATTCCTGGGCGCCCTCGCCTTGTCGGGAGCGACGTTCGGCGCCTCGCGCGCTATCGCAATTCCAGCAAAGCTTGACCCGGCTTCCGTCAAGAAGGATACCGACGTCGCCTGTCTCTATCACTGCGACTTCGGAGATCCCGCGCGTTTTTCGCAGATGCTGACCAATATCAGCAACCATCTGTCGGTCTACGAATTCGATCCGATGAGGATCAAGATCGTGGTCGTGGCGCATGGCGCGGGAATCAAATTCTTCCTGGACGATCTGTCGGGAACGTCATGGGAGAACGACAAGATCGATCCGGACATTTACAAACGCTTTGTCGGTCTGACCAAATTCGAGGTCGAAGCCTATCTCTGCCAGATTACCTATACCCGCCAGAAGATCGATCCGGCCAAGACGCGCAAGGATGCATTTCTTAAATTCGTACCCTCGGGCGTGGCCACGGCCGCCGAATTGCAAAGCAAGGGCTTTGCCTATCTGAAGGTCGGCTGATCAGCTGTTGGCCTTGAGGAAGTCGAGCAGGCCTCCCTTCTCGTAGGCGCGTTCGGCGACATAACGAAACATCGCCTGGAATTGCCGAGGCGCCATGTAGCCCTGCGCACGCGCCACCTCGCGTTCACGCGGCTTGCGGGCCGCCAGGCCCTCTGCACTTTCCGGGAAAAACTGGAAGGTCGGCGTGAAGCGAATGCCGTATTTCTCCGCCATCCGCTTTTCCGGCAGCTTTTCGCCGTCGAAATCGGTGACCTCGCGCGCGCCAATGATATTGAGCTGGAGAATGTCAAACCGTTCCTTGATGTAGCTCTCGATCTCCGGCCGGGCAAAATTGATCAAATGGGTGTCCTTGCAATAAGGACACCCACGCAATTCCCACATGATCGCGAACCGCTTGCGGGCACCGGCTGCAGCGCCAAGATCGTCCGCAAGCTCCAGAAAGCTTTCCAGGAACCAAGGCTGGGTATAGAGCCCGTCATCTGTCAGCGTCGCTCCGGCGCGCGCCGGCAGCACCTGGCCTGAGGCCCATCCGGCGGCAAGACCAGCGATCATGGAACGCCGAGACAGCATCAAACCGTCCTCACATTCATTTCGTTGCAAGTGTAGAGGCTTAAACCAAGGGAGAGCAAGCCATGCGTATCCACTCGTTCACCCGATCCGGCCGAGCGCAGGAAAGGTGTCCAGCAGCCAGTTCCCGACCACCGGCATCAGGCCGAAGAACACCAGCAAGCCGGTTGCGATCAAGACAAAGCCCATCACTTTTTCGATAACGGGCAGATATCGCCTCACGCCGCCGAGCATACGGAGCACCGGCCCGCTGAATGCCGCCGCCGCCATGAACGGAATGCCGATACCGGCGGCAAAGGCGGCCAGCAGCATCGTCCCATGCCCGACCGTTTCGCTGGTTCCGGACATCAGAAGAATCGAGGCCAGGACAGGCCCGACGCAGGGTGTCCATCCGAATCCGAAGGCCAATCCAATGACAAAAGCGCCCAGAATTCCAGCCGGTCGCGTGCTCATGTCAAAACGCACTTCGCGCAGGAGCATCGTCCAGCGCAGCAATCCCGTCATGTGCAGTCCGAGCACAATGATAATGGCGCCGGCCGCCCGCGACAGCCATGTCAGATGCTCGGACACAAATTGACCTGCGGCGGACGCGCTTGCTCCCAGCGCAATGAAGACACAACTGAAGCCCAGCACGAAGGCAATTGCGCGCACCAGAACACGGGGGGTATCGGGCCTGTGTCCTTCGCCGGTCAGCGTCTCGATCGACGTCCCGGCAAGAAAGCACAGATAGGCCGGCACCAATGGCAGGATGCAGGGCGACAGGAACGACAGCAAACCAGCGCCGAAACTCGCCAGCAATCCGACCTCGAGCGGCATCAGGGTCTTCCAATGAATAGCAGAGTTCACACATTCAAATTCTAATATACATTACAGTCTTCACCCGAACGATCCAGACCGCATCATGACCCGCCTCTTTTCCCTTGCCGTTGCGTTTACCATCCAGCTTGCCGTGGCTTTGCCGGCGACGGCCGCCGAACTCCTGATGTACAGGAGCGCCGGCTGCCCCTATTGCGCGGCCTGGGACCGGGCGATCGGGCCGATCTACGGCAAGACCGATATGGGCAACCGCGCCCCTTTGCGCCATGTCGATATCGCCAGCCGGGAGAAGCCACCGGTCGTATTGAAAAGCCCCGTCCGTTTCACGCCCACCTTCGTGCTGGTCGATCAGGGCCGCGAACTGGGCCGGATCGAGGGCTATCCGGGAGAAGATTTCTTCTGGGGACTGCTGGAGAGATTAATGCTCCACCATCAAATCTAAACTTGGAAGAACATTTTTCTCTTTCCGCGCTAAACATTCCATATTCTGAATGGATGTGGAGTGCCCCCGATGAGTTCTGGAGCGATGGCCCGCCGCCTGAAAAAGGCCGCGCCGGATATCGATACGCTCCTCAGCAATGCGCGCGAAGCGAGCGAGTTTCTCAAGGCGCTCTCGCATGAGGCGCGGCTCGTCATCCTGTGCCTGCTGATCGAGGGCGAAAAATCCGTCACCGAAATCGAGCAGACGCTCGAACTCCGCCAGCCCGCCGTCTCCCAGCAACTTGCGCGCCTGCGCGCGGACAATCTGGTTGAGACCCGGCGAGACGGAAAGAGTGTCTATTACTCGCTCGCCCGTCCCGAAGTGCGGCAGGTGATCGAGGCCCTGCACGACGCCTTTTGTGAGCCACGGCGCCGGCGCTGACGCGCCCTGGCCGAATCGGGATGATGGACATGTTCGAGGATCTGCCGCTTTTTGCCGTCCGGCTGCTGTTGGGTTTTGGCCTTGGCATCGCACTCGGTTTCGCGGCCCGCCGTGGCCGCTTCTGCACGCTGGGCGCCATCGAAGATGCCACCTATGCCAACGATACACGCCGGCTGCGCAGCTGGATCGTGGCGATCGGCGTTGCGATCGCCGGCGTGCATGCGCTTGAATTGTGGGGCGGGCTCGACCTGTCGCGCTCGATCTATCTCGGTGCGCGCCTGGAATGGGGCGGACTGATCCTTGGCGGCCTGATGTTCGGCTTCGGCATGGCGCTCAATGGCACCTGCGGCCTGGGCACCTTGCGGCAGCTCGGCGGCGGCGATCTCAAGGCACTGGTCAGCTTTCTGGTCATCGGCGTGACGGCGATGATGACCATGCGCGGTCTCACCGGAATCGGACGTATCGCCGTTACAGAACCGCTGACACTCCAACTGCCGAATGGCTTCTCACAGCGGCTGCCGGAAATCGCCGGTCTCAGCGGATCGGCCGTTTCCGTCGCGGCCATTGCACTGGGATTGCTGATCGCGATCGCGGCCTTCGCGCAGATCGGAGTCCGCGCCAATCTCCGATTCGCCATTACCGGAGCGGCCGTGGGCGCTCTGATCGCGCTGGGCTGGTGGGCCACCGGCATTGCCGCCTTCGACGATTTCGACTCGCGCCGAATCGAGTCGTTCACCTTCGTCGGCCCGCTCGGCGAGACGCTCTATTACGCCATGCTGTCGACCGCCCTGCAGCCGGACTTCCCGGTCGGCGCGGTGCTCGGCGTCATCGTCGGTGCGCTGATCGCCGCCAAGAGCAGCGGCACGTTCAAGTGGGAGGTCTCGGCGAACGCCGCGGACATGAAACGCCGTCTGCTCGGCGCCGCCCTGATGGGTTTCGGCGGCATTACGGCGCTCGGCTGCTCTGTCGGCCAAGGCGTCACCGGACTGTCGACCTTGTCGATCGGCTCCGTGCTGGCGACGGTTTCGATCGTTGCGGGCGCAAGGCTCGGCCTCTATGTGCTGGTCGACGCCAAACGCACGGTTCGCCGCGCTCAACCCGGCACGCCTCAGCTGGTGACGGACCGCATCAGCTGCACCGATCCCTGAACGATAGATACTCGTTTTCGGAATAATTATGCGACGCTTTGCGTGGGGCCTGGGATTTCCGCCGCAGGCCTCGCCGACAGAATCCAGATCAGCGATCGCCGCAGAAGGACCAGCCCCGGTTCGTCAGATTTTCCCATCTGACCAAGCACGGTGACCCATTCCTCGTCGCTGGCCGAAGCAGAAAAATGCTGCACGGCCGCGCTGGCCAATTCACCCGCTGTCAGTCCCTCCTGTCCGGCCGCCTCGCGGATGCGCACAGTCAACGGTAAATCATCGAGCAAAAGCAGGGCTTCCGCAGCAACCGCTTCGTCATCAAATCGCGCAATCAGGTCGCCCAGCAGCATCGATCCCTCCTCAATTGACGCGGTGCTCTTCCAAACCCGGCATCTCCACGCCGGTCACCGCAGCCCGGGACAACAGGCGGGCGATATATTGCGCAGTGGCACGGCGGCGGACGCTGTCGGACAGATAGTCTGCGATCTGGTCGGCAACCATCTCGAACGGCAATTCACGGCCCTCGATCCGCCGGTCAAGCCGGATGATATGAAAGCCGTAACGGGTCGCGACCGGCTCATCGGTCAGGCCCCCGGGCGCAAGCGCGTTCAGCGCACGCTCGAATTCCGGCGTCGTCTGCCCATCGGAGATCTGGCCGAGATTGCCGCCTTGCGCACTGGAAGGACAGGCCGAATGCAGGCGGGCAAATTCCCCGAACAATTCCGGCTTTTCGCGCAATTGTCTGAGCAGATCGGTCGCAGTCTGGCGGGCCAGCGTATAGGTTTGATGATCGCGTTCGACGGCCGGGATCAGGATGTGTGCAGCTTCAAAAATGTCAGTCGAGCGAAAACGCCGGCGATTCTGCTCGTAATAGCGGCGGCAGGCTTCGCTATCGGCAACAGGCGTCGTGACTTCCTGCTCGATCAGCGCGCGAATTGACGCTTCGTCCTCCGTTTCCCGCCGGCCTTCGCCGTCATCCATCGGCATCGCGGCGATACAAAGCCGTTTCGCTTCCTGGAGAAGCAACTCGCGGATCACCAGCGAACGGGCCGCTGCCGTCCAGGCCAGAACCGGCGACCCCGACGGATGATTCTGAATCTCACGCGCGATGCGGTCGCGCGGAATGGGAACCCCGTTCACTGCAACGCCATCCCGCTTCGGTAGAACCGTAGTGTGAACCGAACAGCTCATGGCGCTCACTCCGCCGCTGCCGGCCGTGCGCGCGGCGACTGCGACGCACGGCGAGCATAGTTCGTTCGCGCCTCCGGATGGGAGGCACGAACCACCTGATAGCCGCGCCGTCCGAGATACCAGATCGGAGCACTCCAGACATGGACCAGTCGTGTGAAGGGAAAGACGAGAAAAATGGTCATTCCCAGGAACAGGTGCAGCTTGAAGATCAGACTGGTATCGGCGATCAGTGCGGATACACCCGGCTGCAGGGTCAGGATGCCCTGCGCCCAGGTCATGAATTTCACCATTTCATGGCCGTCGAGATGTCCGAGCGACACTGGAATGGTGGCGAGCCCGAGAATCAACTGCGCGTACAACAACAACAGGATCGCGATATCGCCGAACGACGAGGTGCTACGGATGCGCACATCGAACAGGCGCCGATGCACCAGCAGCGTGATGCCGACGAAGCACATGATGCCGGCGATACCGCCGACGATGATCGCCATCCATTGCTTTGCGGTGTGCGAGATGCCCATGGCGTCGAATATCCAGATCGGGGTCAGCAACCCGACGAAATGCCCGAAGAAAATCACGAGAATTCCCACATGGAACAGATTGGAGCCCCACATCAACTGCCGGCGGCGCAGCAACTGGCTGGAGCCGGTCTTCCAGGTGTATTGCTCGCGATCAAACCGGAGCCAGCTGCCGACGATGAACACCGTCAGGCAAAGATAAGGATACCAGCCGAAGACGATATGATTGATGGCTTCGCGCATTGATCATCTCCTTATTGCGGCAGGACGGGACGATGGGTCCCTGTCGGCATGCCGGGCGCAGGGCGGCGTCCCGCGCGAACGCGCGCGATCAGACCATCCTTGCAGCTATCGATCGCTCCCGGTCCGAACTGCACCGGCTCGTCTTCCCAGGCTGCGTCGAGCGCAGCCAGATCGTTGGCATCCGGATCGGGCGCGCTGAGAACGGCCGCGACGTCCTCGCCTTTCGGCTTGGCGTTCGCCAGCGCCACCAGCGCCCGGAACACGGCCTCATAGGACGAATCGCGCTTGCGCAGCCGCTCCGCGAGCGCGGCCAGAATATGGACCGGCTGGCCCAGAAGTTCGTAAGCTTCCGCTCGCGGCTGTGTCGCCAGGAATTCGAGAAAGAGCGGCACGAAATCGGGCAGTTCGGAAGCGCCGATCGCGAGCCCCTTCTCTGCGTACAGATTCTGCAGATCGATCATGGCCTGGCCGCGGTCGCGGCTCTCGCCATGCACGTGCTCGAACAGATGCAGCGAAAGCGAACGGGTGCGGTCGAACAGCAGCACGTAGCGTTCCTGCATGTCATAAAGATCGCCGGATTCGATCTCGTCCAGCAGCGTCCACAAGGCCCGCTGCACTGCGGATGGCAGCAATTTCTCTGCTTCCAGCGCCGACTTCATTTCGCCGATGGCTTGTTGAAGTTCCGCAGTCGGATAACTGAGCAGCGCCGAAAGCACCTTGAACGTCCGCGTCATCACGCCACCTCCATCGGATTTTTGGCGCGCTTGGGCGTGCCGAACAGGTTGATCTCGCTGCTGCCACCAGAGCAGCCATTGCCGAACGAGAAGCCGCAGGAACCGCGGAGATCGTAGGCATCCTCGCCCAGTTCGCGATGCGCAGTCGGGATCACGAAGCGATCCTCGTAGTTCGCGATCGCCATCACCTGATACATGTCCTCGATATGCTGGGCGGTCAGGCCAACCCGCTTGGCGATATTCTCGTCGATCACGCCGTCGACGGTTTTCGCCCGCATGTATGCGCGCATGGCAAGCATGCGTTCGAGACCAAGCGCAACCGGCTCCTCTTTTCCGGCAGTCAGAAGATTTGCTAGATATTTCAGTGGGATGCGCAGCGAACGCACATCCGGCATTTCGCCATCATGCCCGATCTTGCCGGCGGCAGCGGCCGACTGGATCGGCGACAGCGGCGGCACATACCAGACCATTGGCAGCGTGCGGTATTCCGGATGCAGCGGGAAGGCGACTTTCCACTCCATCGCCATTTTCCAGATCGGTGAGCGCTTGGCGCCTTCCAGCCAGGCTTCGGGAATGCCGTCCGCTCGCGCCTGTTCGATCACCTTGGGATCGTTGGGGTCGAGGAACACCGAAAGCTGCGCCTCATAAAGATCCTGCTCGTCGGGAACGCTCGCCGCCTCCTCGATGCGGTCGGCGTCATAGAGCACCACGCCGAGATAGCGGATGCGGCCGACACAGGTCTCCGAACAGACTGTCGGCTGGCCCGCCTCGATACGCGGGAAGCAGAAGATGCATTTCTCGGACTTTCCGCTCTGCCAATTATAGTAGATTTTCTTGTAAGGACAGCCGGAGACGCACATGCGCCAGCCGCGGCATTTGTCCTGGTCGATCAGAACAATTCCATCCTCTTCCCGCTTGTAGATCGCGCCCGACGGACAGGCCGCGACACAGGCCGGGTTGAGGCAATGCTCGCACAGGCGCGGCAGATACATCATGAAGGTGTTCTCGAACTGGCCGTAGATATCCTTCTGGATGCCCTCGAAATTGTAGTCCTGCGAGCGCTTGGCGAATTCACCGCCAAGAATCTCCTCCCAGTTCGGCCCCCACTCGATCTTTTCCATCCGTTCGCCGGTGATCAGCGAACGCGGCCGAGCGGTCGGAAATGCCGGCATTTCCGGCGCCTTCTGGAGATGCTCGTAGTCGAAAGTGAAAGGCTCGTAATAGTCGTCGATTTCCGGCAGGTCGGGATTGGCGAAGATCTTCGCCAGCACCCGCCATTTCGAGCCGATCTTCGGCTCGATCTTGCCGTTGCGCTTGCGAACCCAGCCGCCGTTCCAGCGATCCTGGTTTTCCCAGTCCTTCGGATAGCCGATGCCGGGCTTGGTCTCGACGTTGTTGAACCACGCGTATTCCATGCCTTCGCGGTTGGTCCAGACGTTCTTGCAGGTCACCGAACAAGTGTGACACCCGATGCATTTGTCGAGATTGAGCACCATCGCGATTTGAGCGCGGATCTTCATTCTGCGGCCTCCATATTCCGGGCGACGGTGAGCGGTTCGGGCTGATCGGCGGTCGGTGTATCTAGCCAGTCGACCTTGACCATCTTGCGCACGATCACGAATTCGTCGCGGTTGGTGCCGATCGTGCCGTAATAGTTGAAACCGTAGGATTGCTGGGCATAGCCGCCGATCATATGCGTCGGCTTCACGATCGCGCGGGTCACCGAGTTATGGATGCCGCCGCGTTGGCCGGTCATTTCCGATCCCGGCACGTTCACGATCTTTTCCTGCGCGTGATACATCAGACACATGCCCTCCTTCACACGCTGGGAGACCACGGCCCGGGCCACCAGCGCGCCGTTGGCGTTGTAAGCCTCGATCCAGTCATTATCGACGATGCCGGCCGCCTTGGCGTCGGTTTCGCTGATCCACACGATCGGTCCGCCGCGCGACAAGGTGAGCATGAGCAGATTGTCGGTATAGGTGGAGTGGATGCCCCATTTCTGATGCGGCGTGATGAAGTTCAGAACGATCTGCTTCTCGCCGTTCGGCTTCAGATCGATCACCGGCTTCACCGCCTTGAGATCGATCGGCGGGCGATAGACGCAGAGCGCCTCGCCGAAAGCCCGCATCCACAGATGATCCTGATAGAGCTGCTGGCGCCCCGAAAGCGTGCGCCACGGGATCAGTTCGTGAACATTCGTATAGCAGGCATTGTAACAGACCTTATCGCTTTCCAGCCCCGACCAGATCGGCGAGGAGATGATCTTGCGAGGCTGCGCGACGACGTCGCGGAACCTAATTTTCTCGTCCTCTTTCGGAATGGCGAGATGGGCGTGCTCGCGACCCGTGGCCTTGGACAGAGATTCCCACGCCTTGACCGCCACTTCGCCGTTGGTTTCCGGTGCCAGCGTGAGGATGACCTCGGTCGCATCGATATCGGATTCGATCCGCGCGAGCCCCTTGGTGGCGCCTTCTTCGGTGACCACACCGTTCAGCTTCTTCAGGAAGTCGACTTCGTGCTCGGTGTTCCACGCCATGCCCTTGCCGCCGTTGCCGAGCTTCGACATCAGCGGGCCAAGCGCCGTGAAACGCTTGTAGACGTTCGGATAATCGCGCTCGACGACGGTCACCGACGGCATGGTCTTGCCGGGGATCGCTTCGACTTCGCCCTTCTTCCAGTCCTTGACGTCCAGCGCCTGCGCGATCTCGGTCGGCGTGTCGTGCAGGATGGGCGTCAGCACGACGTCCTTTTCGACGCCAAGCACTTCCGGCGCGACTTTCGAGAATGCCTTGGCGATGGACTTGTAGATGTCCCAGTCGCTCCTCGCTTCCCAGACCGGGTCCACCGCCGCCGTGAGTGGGTGGATGAAGGGATGCATGTCGGAGGTGTTGAGATCGTTCTTCTCATACCAGGTGGCGGTCGGCAGAACGATGTCGGAATAGACACAGGTCGTGGACATGCGGAAATCGAGTGTCACGAGCAGATCGAGCTTCCCGATCGGCGCGTCGTCATGCCAGACCACATCCTTCGGCTTCTTCTTGCCGGTCTCTCCGAGATCCTTGCCCTGCACACCATGCGACGTCCCGAGCAGATGCTTCAGGAAATACTCGTGGCCCTTTCCGGAAGAACCGAGCAGGTTCGACCGCCAGATGAACATGTTGCGCGGCCAGTTGTCCGGATGGTCCGGATCGTCGCAGGACATCTGCAATTCTCCGGATTTCAGTCCCTTGACGACGTAGTCCTTGGCCTCCAGCCCAGCGGCCTCAGCCTTTTTGGCAAGGCTGAGCGGGTTCTGCCGGAGTTGCGGTGCCGATGGCAGCCAGCCCATGCGCTCGGCGCGCACGTTGTAGTCGATCAGCGCACCGTCCCATGGACCGGCGGGGGCGGTTGGCGACAGGATTTCCTCGACGCCCACGGTCTCGTAACGCCACTGGTCGGTATGCGCGTAGAAGAACGACGTCGAGTTCATCTGCCGCGGCGGCCGGCTCCAGTCGAGCCCGAAGGCCAGCGGCAGCCAGCCCGATTGCGGGCGCAGTTTCTCCTGGCCGACATAATGCGACCAGCCGCCGCCCGACTGACCGACACAACCGCACATCACCAGCATGTTGATGACGCCGCGGTAATTCATATCGGAATGATACCAGTGGTTCATTGCCGCGCCGATGATGACCATGGAACGGCCCTTGGTCTTCTCGGCATTGAGCGCGAATTCGCGCGCCACGGTGATGATCTGGTCGCGCGGCACGCCGGTGATCTTCTCGGCCCAGGCCGGTGTGTAGGGCACGTTCTCGTCATAGGATTTGGCGACATGCGCCCCGCCAAAACCGCGATCAACACCGTAATTAGCCACAAACAGGTCGAACACCGTCGCGACCAGTGCCTCACCGTCGGCGAGTTGCACCTTTTTCACCGGGATGCGCCGATCCAGAACGCTGGGATGCGCGTCGCTGACAAAATGATCGTGGTCGATATTGCCGAAATAAGGGAAGGACACATCGACAATTTGATCGTGCGCGCTTTCCAGCGTCAGTCGGAGACTGGTGTCGCGGCCGTCGGAATCTTTTTCTTCCAGATTCCATTTTCCCTTCTCGCCCCACCGGAACCCGACGGACCCAAGCGGCACCACCACGCCTTCCGATGTTTCATCGAAGGCGACGGTCTTCCATTCCGGATTGTTCTTCTCGCCGAGCCCATCCGCAAAATCAGATGCGCGCAACAGCCGGCCGGGAATCAGCTTGCCGTCCTTCTTGTCGAGCCGCACCAGCATCGGCATGTCGGTATACTGGCGTACATAGTCATTGAAATAGCTGGCCTGGCGATCGACATGAAACTCGCGCAGAATCACGTGGCCCATGGCCATTGCCAGCGCCGAGTCGGTGCCCTGCTTCACCGAAATCCAGAGATCGGCGAATTTGGAAGCTTCCGAATAATCCGGGCAGATCACCACGCTCTTGGCGCCGCGATAGCGCGCTTCGGTGTAGAAATGAGCGTCCGGCGTGCGCGTCTGCGGCACGTTCGAACCCCACAGGATCAGGAAGCCGGAATTGTACCAGTCGGCGCTTTCGGGCACGTCGGTCTGCTCACCCCAGGTCTGAGGTGATGACGGCGGCAGGTCGCAATACCAGTCATAGAATGACATGCAGACGCCGCCGAGCAGCGACAGATAGCGAGAGCCGGCTGCATACGACACCATCGACATGGCGGGAATCGGCGAGAACCCGATCACCCGATCCGGGCCATGCTTTTTGACGGTGTAGGCGTTGGCGGCGGCAATGATTTCCGTCACCTCGTCCCATGTCGCGCGCACGAATCCGCCATGCCCTCGCTTGGTGGTATAGGCTGCGCGTTTCTTTTCGTCCTCCACGATGGAGGACCAAGCGGCCACCGGCGTCCGCACCGCCCTCGCCTCACGCCACAGCTTGAGCAACCGCGACCGCACCAGCGGATATTTGACGCGGTTGCCGGAATACAGATACCAAGAATAGCTCGCGCCGCGCGAGCAACCGCGCGGTTCGTGGTTGGGAAGATCGGGCCGCGTGCGCGGATAGTCGGTCTGCTGGGTTTCCCAGGTGACGATGCCGCCCTTCACATAGATTTTCCAGGAGCAGGATCCGGTGCAATTGGCCCCGTGCGTGGAGCGCACGATTTTGTCGTGCTGCCAGCGCTTGCGGTAGCCGTCCTCCCAGCGCCGGTCCTCACCGGTGGTGATGCCATGGCCCTCCGAGAACGGCGCGGCAGGCCGAGTGAAGAAGGTCAGTCGATCGAGAAAATGACTCATCGTTGGGTTCCTTCACTATGCGGGTCGCATGGCGGCTGTGGGCGGCATCGGGGCTGCCGGCGGTTTTCGCTCCACGTCGTAGAGCAGGCCGCCGCGCCGGGTGTAGTAGTACCAAGTGAGAGCGACGCAGCTGACATAGAAGATGAAGAAGGCATAGAGCGCTGCTTCGACGCCACCGGTCAGCGCGATCGAGGTGCCGTAGCTCTTCGGAATGAAGAAGCCGCCATAGGCCCCGATCGCCGAAGAGAACCCGATGATCGCGGCGGCCTCCTTGTCGGAATGCCGCACTTGCTCGGCTGCGGGCAATCCTGGTTGCAGCCGGGGGACTTCCTTGCGCATGATCGCGGGGATCATCTGGAAGGTCGACGCATTGCCCACGCCGGTGGCGATGAATAGCAGCATGAACATCGCGAAGAATCCCCAGAATGCGCCAGGCTGATCTTTGATCGCGAGGAAATACAGCACGCCGACGACACCCAGCAGCATCACGAGGAAAACCCAGAAGGTGACGCGGCCGCCGCCATACTTGTCCGCCATCCATCCGGTCATCACCCGCGACAGCGAGCCGACGAGCGGTCCGAGGAAGGCGAACTGCAACGCATCGACAACCGGGAACTGGGTCTTCATCAGCAGCGGGAAGCCCGCCGAATAGCCGATGAACGAGCCGAACGTGCCGATATAGAGCCAGCACATGATCCAGTTATGCTTGCGCTGGAAGATCACGGCCTGTTCGGCGAACGAGGCCTTGGCCGACGCCAGATCGTTCATGCCGAACCAGGCGGCGAAGGCCGAGGCCGCGATGAACGGGACCCAGATGAAGCCGGCGTTCTGCAGCCACATTTTGGTGGTGCGGCCGCCCTCGGTCACGATCACCGGATCGCCGCCAAGCCAGCCGAACACGCCCGCGGTAATGACAAGCGGCACCACGAACTGCACCACGCTGACGCCGAGGTTGCCGAACCCGGCGTTGAAGGCGAGCGCGTTGCCCTTCTCCGCTTTCGGGAAGAAGAAGCTGATGTTGGCCATCGACGAGGCGAAGTTGCCGCCGCCAAAGCCGCACAACAGCGCCAAGCCCAAGAATACCACATAGGGTGTGTCGGGGTTTTGCACGGCAAAGCCGATGCCGAGCGCCGGGATCATCAGCGACCAAGTCGAGACCGTGGTCCACAGCCGGCCGCCGAAGATCGGCACCATGAACGAATAGAAGATCCGGAGCGTGGCGCCGGACAACGCCGGCAAGGCCGCGAGCCAGAACAACTGGTCGGTCGTGTACTTGAAACCGATCGACGGCAATTTGGCCACGACCACCGACCACACCATCCAGACGCTGAAGGACAGCAACAATGTCGGGATGGAGATCCACAAATTGCGCCGCGCGATGGCGCGTCCGGTTTCGTTCCAGAACTGCGCGTCCTCCGGCCGCCAGTCTTTGATGAGATGCGTCGCGCCTAGCACGCCGACATGCTTCTCCTCGTGGATCGGCTGCATCTCCGGCAGTTCCGGCAGCTTCTTGAGCGCTTCTTCAGCAACGCCGTGCTCCATTTGCCGGATCGCCATGTGCATCCACACCAGCGCCGCGGCAACAAGCACGAACAGCAGCATGAAGCAGCTGGTCCACACGCCGGTGAGATCGTTGAGCGCACCAAAGGCGATCGGCAGCACAAAGCCACCAAGTCCGCCGATCATGCCAACCAGGCCGCCGACCGCGCCGACGCTCTTGGGGTAATAGACCGGGATGTGCTTGTAGACCGCGGCCTTGCCGAGGCTCATGAAGAAGCCAAGGATGAAAACGATAACGACGAACTGAATCAGCCCGGTCTCCATGTGGAAAGTGATCGGACCCCTGATGCCTTTCACAACGTAGTCGGTCGGCGGATAGGACAGAATGAAGGTGCAGATCACCGAGACCAGGAACGTCCAGTACATCACCCGCCGCGCGCCGTAGCGATCGGACAAATGTCCGCCATAGGCGCGGAAGATGCTGGCCGGGATCGAATAGGCCGCGCCGATCATGCCGGCCGCGGTGATGCTCAGGCCATAGACGCCGATCAGATAACGCGGCAGCCACAGCGACAGCGCAACGAAGGCGCCGAACACGAAGAAGTAATACAGCGCGAAGCGCCAAACCTGGATGTTCTTGAGCGGCTCAAGTTCGAGCCAAACGCTCTTTGGCTTTTCGCCCCGGGCGCGGCGCTCGCGCAACACCGGATCGTCGGCGGTCGTGAACCAGAAGATCACCGCCATGGCGGCGATGGCGATCGCCCACACCTGGGCGACCGTCTGCCAACCATAGGCCACCAGCACGAACGGGGCGATGAACTTGGTCACCGCCGCGCCGACGTTGCCGACACCGAAAATGCCGAGCGCGGTGCCCTGCTTTTCGGTCGGATACCAGCGCGACACATAGGCGATGCCAACCGCGAACGAGCCGCCGGCGACGCCGACGCCCAGCGCCGCAATCAGGGTTTGCTCATAGGTCGTGGCATAGGTCAGCAGCCACGTGGCGACCGCCGCGGAGAGCATCACCGCCGTGTAGACGATTCGGCCGCCGTATTGGTCGGTCCAGATGCCGAGCAGCAGGCGAACCAGCGATCCGGTGAGAATCGGCGTGCCGACCAGAAGCCCGAACTGGGTTTCATTCAGACCAAGATCGGTTTTGATTTGAATACCGATGATCGAAAAAATCGTCCAAACAGCGAAGCAGACGGTGAAAGCAATGGTCGACATCCAAAGAGCCGTGCCTTGGCCCTCAGGAACCGATTGCGCTTTGGCTTGCATGAAACTCCCCCAGCCGGTGCAGCAAATTCGCAGTACGCACACAACATCAGGAGATCAGCCAAAATACTTTGCGCTAACTCAAAACTACAAGCCAATACGAGGACTGCTCACAGCAATGCTGATTACTTTCATCAAATACTCATTTGATATCTTGTCATTTTCTGCTTGATAAAAATCAAACGGCGTGAGCTGCCTTGTGTTAAAAAATTCAAATGCGGCTGTCAGAACTAAATCTCATCCGGAATTTGCCTCTGTTTCACGAGGTGACGGAGCCACAGTTCGAATACCTCACCGAAGCGGCGCTGCTGCAGCGCTTTCCCGCCCGTGTTGACTTGATCAGCGAAGGTGTCTTGCCGGATTTTCTGCATATCGTTGTGGACGGCAGCGTGGAGTTGTTCTCCACGCACGAGGGTCGGGAAACCACCATCGACATCCTCCAACCTATTACGACGTTCATTCTTGCCGCAGTGATCCGGGACGAGGTCTATCTGAAATCGGCACGATCGCTCACCGAGACGCGCATATTGATGCTGCCGGCCGAAAGGGTCCGCGAGGTGTTCAGCCGGGATGCCGCGTTTGCCCGCGCTGTCGTAAACGAACTAGCCATGCGTTATCGCAGCGTTGTTCGTGCACTCAAGAACGAGAAGCTAAGGACAAGTTCCGAGCGACTGGCCGCCTGGATACTGAAGGCGAACGATCAGCAGGGCGGGACAGGACATGTGGCACTCACATGCGACAAGCGGACGCTGGCCTCGCAACTGGGCATGACACCGGAAAATCTGTCCCGCAACTTCTCGCTTCTCGCCAAGCACGGCATCAGGAGCAACGGACGGGAGATCGTGATCGAAAACCGCGCGGCGCTGGTCTCTTATGCACACCCGACCTCCCTGATCGACGGCTAACGCAGCCAACCGGACGCCTGTGCTTCAAGTTGCGAACGCTGAGCCACCCTTTGCGATTGCACCCGTCAGAGGCTCGCCATCCTGTCGAATGTTCCGCAACGATAGCCAATTGCAAACCGGAACTGCATCGACCGGGCATTCGTCCGCCAGATCGCCGGCAAAAATGCGCCATTGGTCAAGGTTTCGGAAGGGGACGCCAACGACGACCGGGACATTGGTCTGGATCGCCATCGCGATGACGTCGCGGAGTCCCGCTCCTTCCGCTTCGATCTTGCCGAATTTGTTCAGAACCAGAATGTCAGGCTTTTCGCTCAACGCGCTGATCAACAGCGCGGCGGCTTCCGTCAGGGCGAACCGGTCCAGCCGGCATCCCCGCGCTTCACGGCCGCGATCCTCAGACAATTGCAGAACCGTCGCAGAGAACAGCTCTTCGACTGCCATGTCGCATTTGACCGGATCGCGCTCGAAGGAATTGAGTTGTACAAGACCGGCAACAGCCAGCCCCTCAGACCGAAGCGCATAGCCAAGATCAGCCAGAAACCGGTCGGCCGCCAGGCCGTCCGTATAGACAACAGCCAGGATCGGCCGGAACATTTCGCGCTGCATATAGTTCCCCTCTCCGGACCGGCCGTGACTGCTCAATTCGATATACGCGTTGCGTTCATCAACGCCTTGGCTTTTTCGAAACGCCGGCCATTCGGACAGAATTCCGGCACACGGTCGATCCGCTCGCCGGCATGTTCCAGCCACCCACCGCAGATATCGCCACTGGGACAGGACTGGCAGGCGCGCATCGAGCTTGCGAATAGGGTCCCCAGCCGCTGTCTGGCAAATTCCGACGGATCAATGCCAAACCGCGCCAACATGGCGCTCATGTTATCGATTTTGCGATCAATCCGTTCAAAGACAGACATCGCACGTCTCCCGCATTCAATAATATTGATACATTATCCTCCATTCTGATCCACCTCAAATTGACCCGGATCAAGGAACCGAGAGGTCGTTTTGTCATCATTCCAAAATGAATATTGGTTTGATCCGCGCTGAACGGAACGTTCCGCGCTACACGTCCTACCCGACGGCGCCACATTTCACTCCGCTCATCGGAGCGGACAGCTATGAAATGTGGCTTGCGGCATTGCCGTCCGCGGCGACATTGTCGCTTTATCTGCATGTCCCGTTCTGCACTGAGATCTGCCATTATTGCGGATGCCACACCAAAGCAGCCCGACGGCGCGAGCCGATCGAACGCTATGCCGACCGACTCCTGGACGAGATCGCCCTGATCGGTGCCACAGCCGGCGGCAGAAAGGTCCTGCATCTGCATTGGGGAGGCGGAACCCCGTCGATTCTGGGCAGCAGGCAGCTTGGCCGGATCATGGAGAGACTGGCCGCCGCATTCGACCTGTCCGCGCTTCTGGAGCATGCCATCGAGCTCGACCCGCGCCATGTCAGCCAGCCGCTGGCGGCCGCGCTCGCGGAAATCGGGGTCAACCGCGCAAGTCTTGGGGTGCAGGATTTTTCACCCCGCGTGCAGCAGGCGATCGGCAGAATCCAGCCTTTCGACACCGTCGCTGCAGCGGTTGCAAAACTGCGAGACGCCGGCATTGCCCGCCTCAATATTGATCTCATGTATGGATTGCCCTCGCAGACCACATCTGACGTCAGACGGAATGCGGAGATTGCCGCCTCGCTTCACCCCCAGCGCATTGCGATTTTCGGTTATGCGCATGTCCCATGGCTCAAGAAAAATCAGCGTCTCATCGTCCAGACCAACCTGCCGGATCTCTCTGCGCGAATCGCGCAGGCGCAGGCTGCATCCGACACCCTCGCCGGACTGGGATATGTGCCGGTGGGACTGGATCATTTCGCCGAGCCCGGCGACGCGCTCGCCGTCGCAGCACGCACCGGCCATCTGCACCGGAATTTTCAGGGCTATACCGTCGACCGTGCCGATGCGCTGATCGGATTCGGCGCGTCCGCAATCGGGAAATTGCCGCAGGGCTTCGTGCAGAATGCGGTTGACACCGGCGGCTACACCCGCGCGATCGAGGCCGGGCGGCTGGCAACGGTGAAGGGGCTGCGGCTGTCGCCGGAAGACCGTTTGCGTGGGCTGATCATCGAACGGCTGATGTGCGACATGTCGGTCGATCTCGACCGTGTCGCCGGCGAACCGGACGCGACGCCTGAGGACAATTTCGCGTTCGAATTGTCAGCGCTGGAACCTCTGGTGGCGGACGGCGTGGTGCGGGTTGACGGACGGCGCATCGCCATCACCCCCGAAGGCCGGCCGTTTGTGCGGCTGGTCGCGGCCGCCTTCGATGCCTACCTGACCAGCGCACAAGCGCGGCATTCAATCGCAGTCTAGTTCTCAGTCCGCTTAATTCCCCACAAGGCTGGCCCATAGACAACCGCAAATCCGATGAATGCGCCGGTCCAGGCCAGGCCCGACAGCCACAGCAACGGTTCGCTTGCTTGTGGCACCAGCGCCGCGCCGATGCGCGCGCAGGCAGCGATGACAGCGAGTCCGTACAGAACTTGGGTCGCAGCGGACGCGACAAGCGGCTGGCCGGTATGTCCAAGGCTCGCGCGAGTCATGACGGCGAGCGTCATCAGCCCGGCGGCTCCGACCATCCAGGCATGCAGGCCGGCGCTGAATGGGACCGCCCTCAACGCCGCTCCACCGACCAGGAAGAAGCCAAGCGGCACGAAAACGTAGCCGACATGCAGAACAAGCACGAGGCGATCGCGCCAGGTGCGGTCCCCGGCCCATCGCGCCATCCTGACAACATGCAACAATCCTGCGATCATCAGCGTGGAGCCGGTCCACGGCGAATCGGGAAAGCTGACCCAAAGCGCCAACGCCGCGACGCTGGCGGCGATCACGACAACATCGAAGCGCGCAAAGGTTGCCGGCAAACGACCGGGATTCTCACGCACCAGCCAGTTGCGGGTGAAGCTTGGGATAATGCGGCCACCGATCACCGTGATCAGCAAAACAATCACGGCGACTCCGATCCGGATTCCGTAATCCGCTGCACCGTGCAGGTACGCTTCGATGTGAAACGCGATATTTCCGGCAAGCAGCAAACCGACCAGTCCGACAATTTTCAGATTGCGCCAGTTCCGGCCGGCCATGATCTCGCGTGCAATCGCCGCGGCCAGCAGCGCAAGAAAGCTGACATCCACGATGGCTGCCGGTAGCCATCCGAGGCTCGCCGACCACGCAATCGCGAACCGGCCGGCCAGCCAGACCGCCACCAGGACCAGCAAAGCCGCACCCTGGATCGGCAGCCGGCCGGTCCAGTTCGGTATCGCGGTCAGCAGGAAACCCGTGATCGCGGCCGCGATATAGCCATACAGCATCTCGTGAACATGCCAGTCACGCGGCGCAAAAGCGGTCGCCACCGACAATTCGCCAAAAGACATCGGCAGCCACAGCCATATGGCCAAGCCGGCATAAAAAGCACCCAGCAGGAAGAAGGGACGGAACCCGTAAGACAGAAGAGCCGGGCCATCATAGGCGCGCAAACGCGGAATCGAAGTCATGGTGGCCTCGCCAAGCGATCATCTTCTCCGGATGAAGAATGGGAAATGATCTTCAGAACTAAATACCACATCGGATAGCGCAGCGGGTATTTGCGCTCGATCGAGACATGCAGGAAGACCAGCGCTGTGGGGCCGCTGACAAGTCATGCGGCGCAAAGATGCGAAGCTATTCGCCCGCCGCATTTTTTTAGCGAGGAAGACTGGTGGGCCCGGCGGGACTCGAACCTGCAACCAGACCGTTATGAGCGCAACGCCTCAAAGCAAGAATCAAGACGAATCAAACGATTAATCGCTCCCTTGATAACGTTCGTTGTCGTTAGGAGAGGCCACATCATGAGTGAAACGTTGGTAGAGTCCATTTTGTAACAGAAGTCGCACGACACTGGCGCGATTTCAGATTTTCTGCCATCAAAACTCTGACTGCCAACCAGGGTCAGATGCCGATTTCCCTCGAGTCCGCCCGCCGATCGTGGCCGCCATCCATGGTGCCGCTCGGATGCACAACCACCTCCCCCAGCATGGCCCATGGTGCCCCAACCAGGAAAACGTGCGTCACAAGTCCAGCTAAAACAACTTGGCCGAATTGGCCCGTCCGATCTTGATCCGGTCGCTCTCGCTGATTGCGGCAACATCGAACCAATCCGCCGCATGATCGATGTTCTCGAACGGCCAGTCGGTCGAAAACAGGATGCGATCGGCTCCCACTTCCAGAATGGCGTCGATCAGCGTCTGCGTGCGGAAATTTCCGGATGTTGTGAGATAGAAATTGTTCTGGAAATATTCACCCTCAATATCAAATCGCAACAGGTTTTCGAGCCCTTGGGGCATTTTTTGCTGGGGGTTCTTCAAGCGGGTGGGACCTACGCCATGCAGGACGCGCCGCCTAGCGTCCTCGCAAGTTCTTACACAGAAGGGAAACTTCTGGATACGATCGTACCATTGCGGGCCCGCGATGCTCCGCAATTGTCAGCGCGTAACGACTTGAGCGATGTGATCCCGGCCGTCAACTACATCAAGGACGCGTCGGCGCCCGCAGTGCTCTGCGACGAAAACCTGCGACCGTGCCCCTTTCGAGCCGCATTTGATTGGCGCAGGCGATGGCTGCGGTCAAGGAAACGCTGAAGCCGCAAAAGCCGTCCAGGGAAAAAGGCAAGGCAGAGAGGCAGCGCATCGCCGCTGCTGCCGAACCAAGCGTGGCAGCCAACAGCATCGGACGGGGCCGCTCCGATCACGACACGAATTATCATGGCCGCATCATCGCGCATCTCAGCCGCCACAAGCGCTTTCCCTCCGAGGCGCTCGCCCGTGGCGAGACAGGTATCGCCTCGGTGACATTCGGCCTCAATGTTAATGGTGTCGTCACGTCTGTACGATTGGCACGAAGCTCGGGAAGCGCCGCGCTTGATCGACAAGTGCAGACGATGGTTCAGCGGACCTCTCCGTTTCCCCCACCGCCCTCACGACAGGCGATGCTATTTACGGTCCCGGTCAATTTCAATTTGCGGTGACAGATGTCCTGCTCTCGTTGATTAACTACAGCTTGATTGGCCGCCTCTTCACGTAACACACGCCAAGATTGGAACGGCCGTTGGAGATCCGAGCGATGCGCGGTCTCATAGATTGATTGTCCATATCTTGCTGCCAACACTCGTATTGCACGCGATTCATAGTCAACACCGACACCTACGGCGAAAGGTCGTTTTGGCATTTTGGATTCGTTCGGCAGCGCATCCTGAGGATGCAGAGCAGAATCTGCATCTAGGATTTCCGTATAATTTGCGTACCCGAGCTATGCGAAGCTGCTTATGATTGGCGCTCCCTAGGGG
>JALHOD010000018.1 GCA_022843165.1 Pseudorhodoplanes sp. | reverse complement strand
CCGCCTCTCGGCGCACCGTCGGCGGCGTTTTCACTGCGACGGCGGGCCGCGCTTTTGACGGTGGCCGACCGGGGCCGCCTGTCATCAGCCAGCTCCTGGCAGAGACCCGTCAGTGGTCCCGGGCGGAGCCCCGCCGTCGCCCGGGGGCGTGGCTGCGAACCACGCACGCGGGCGCCGCACCGGTCATGATCCGGAATTGCCGGATCACGCCCAGAGGAGAAGCAACCGCCGCATCTCCGGCGGCGCCCTCCCCTTCGTCCCGCCTGCACAACGCCTCGCGACAAGCGCCCCTCGGCGGACGAGGTCATTTAGAATATAATCCTATTAGGAAAATAGTCAAGAGCGGGCAGGTTACATGTCCATGCCATGCTCAGGCACATCTTTGCTGATGACAGACGCGATTGTTCCTGTTATGTTCTTTTTCTGTGTTCTGAAATCCAAAAGCGATCCCAAGGAGTTAGCCGTGCCCTCCGATCTTGTCCTCTACACCAACCCGATGTCGCGCGGACGCATTGTGCGCTGGATGCTGGAGGAGACCGGTGCGCCCTACCGCACCGAGCTGCTGGATTTCGGCACCACGATGAAGGCGCCCGCCTATCTCGCGATCAATCCCATGGGCAAGGTGCCGGCCATCACGCACGGCAACACCGTGGTCACGGAATGCGCCGCGATCTGCGCCTATCTCGCCGACGTCTTTCCGGCGGCAGGCCTGGCGCCGGCGACCGACAAGCGCGGCGACTATTACCGCTGGCTGTTCTTCGCCGCCGGGCCGCTGGAAGCGGCCGTCAGCAATAATGCGCTCGGCCTGAAGCCGCCGGCCGACAAGGAAGGCATGATCGGCTACGGCACCTATGGCGCAGTGATGGACACGCTCGAACGCGCGGTCAGCGCGCGGCCCTACATCGCGGGCGACCGCTTTTCCGCCGCCGACGTCTATGTCGGCGCGCATATCAGCTGGGGCCTGCAATTCGGCTCGATCGAGAAGCGCAAGGCGTTCGAGGATTACTGGGCGCGGCTCGCGCAACGGCCGGCGCATCTGCGCGCGACCGAACTCGACGACGCGACGATGCCGAAGAAGACTTAAGCGTTCGCGATGCGGCCCTCGGGCGTGTACTTGTCGACCGCCGCCGGCAATTCGCGCGACAGCCGGGACAGCAATTCCTCTTCACTCAGTCCGGTGGCCTCGGACAGATCCTGCAGCACTTCGGGGCTCAGCGCCTTCTTCAGGTCGGTCGGTGCCACCTCCTTGTTGGGACCGGTGCCGATCCAGGATTCGGCCTTGTCCCTCTCGCCGGTTTGCGTGAACTGGTCGAGCAATTCCTTCAGCCCGCCATTGAGCAGCGTGCCCGCGCTCAGGCCGCCGAGCAGTCCGCCGAGATTGCCGAGACCGCCTGATTGTCCCTGACTGTTTCCGGCGGTCGCAGTCCCGCCGCCCTGGTTCAGGCCTTTCAACATCTCGGCGATCTTGTCGCGGTTCTGGTAGCCCGCAACGGCCAGCAGGCCGAGCAGTGCCGTCATGGAGGGAAATCCGCGGCGTGCCATTATGCGCTCCTGTCCGTTGCAGATGTTGTCCGTCGCAGATGCCGTCTAGGGCTGGGTCTGCTTTTTCGCCATCATGGCCCAGATCACCAGCACGATGACGGCGCCCACCACGGCGCCGATCAGCCCGGCGCCCTCGCCCGGCTGATACCAGCCGATCGCCTGCCCAAGAAATGTGGCGACGAACGCGCCGATCACGCCGAGGACCGTCGTGAGGATGAATCCGGACGGCTCGTTATTGCCGGGCGTGACGAGCTTGGCGATGACGCCGGCGATGAAGCCGATGATGATGGTCCAGATGATGCCCATGGGATGTCTCTCGTTTGTGATCCGGCCGCGGATGCGCGTCGCAGACAGCGATGATGACGCCGGTCGCGATTGGCGCGGTATAAAAGTCGTGGCGCGGGCATTGGTTCCGCCTGCCAACAAAAAAGCCGGGCCTGATGCCCGGCTTTTTCACAAATCGGCAATCTGCCGGCTGGCTACACTTTCACCAGCGGCACTTTCGGCACCGAGCCGCGGCCGGAGCCGCCGCCCTTCGGGCCCGACGGTTTCGGCTTGCGCGGCGCCGTGCGCCTGCTGCGCGGCCGCTTGACCGGGATCTTCTCCGGCTTGGGCGTGACCGGGCCGTCGAGATACTCGAAACCGAGTTTTTCCCTGCCGTCCTCTTCCTTGACGAGGATGACGCGGACATGGCCGCCGTCCTTCAGCTTGCCGAACAGCACCTCGTCGGCGAGCGGCTTCTTGATGTGCTCCTGGATCACGCGCGCCATCGGCCGCGCGCCCATGAGCTCGTCGTAGCCGTTCACGATCAGCCAGCGCGACGCCTCGTCGGACAATTCGATGGTGACGTTGCGGTCGGCCAGCTGGGCCTCGAGCTGCAGCACGAACTTGCCCACCACCTGCGAGATGATCTCTTCCGACAGATGGTTGAAGGTGACGATCGAATCGAGCCGGTTGCGGAATTCCGGCGCGAACAGCCGGTTGATCGCCTCGATGTCGTCGCCTTCCCGCTTGTTGCGGGTGAAGCCGTAGGTGCCCTTGGTGAGATCGGCGGCGCCCGCATTGGTCGTCATGATCAGGATGACGTTGCGGAAATCCACCTGCTTGCCGTTATGGTCGGTGAGCTTGCCGTGATCCATGATCTGCAACAGCACATTGTACAGGTCGGGATGCGCCTTCTCGATCTCGTCGAGCAGCAGCACGCAATGCGGATGCTGATCGACGCCGTCGGTCAGCAGGCCGCCCTGGTCGAAGCCGACATAACCCGGAGGCGCGCCGATCAGGCGCGACACGGTGTGCCGCTCCATATATTCCGACATGTCGAAGCGGATCAGCTCCACGCCCATGCTCTTGGCGAGCTGCTTGGCGACCTCGGTCTTGCCGACGCCGGTCGGGCCCGAGAACAGGTAGCAGCCGATCGGCTTTTCCGGCTCGCGCAAGCCGGCGCGGGCGAGCTTGATCGAGGCCGCGAGCGCCTCGATCGGCTTGTCCTGGCCATAGACCGTGGTCTTCAGCGTCTGCTCCAGATGCTGCAGCACCGCCGCGTCGTCCTTCGACACCGTCTTGGGCGGAATGCGCGCCATGGTCGAGATCGTGGTCTCGATCTCCTTGATGCCGATGGTGCGCTTGCGCCGGCTTTCCGGCAGCAGCATCTGCGCAGCGCCCGACTCGTCGATCACGTCGATCGCCTTGTCCGGCAGCTTGCGGTCATGGATGTAGCGCGCCGACAGTTCCACCGCCGCCTTGATGGCGTCGTTGGTGTATTTCAGCTTGTGGTAATCCTCGAAATAGGGCTTGAGGCCTTTCAGGATCTCGATCGCGTCCGGCACCGAGGGTTCGTTGACGTCGATCTTCTGGAAGCGGCGCACCAGCGCGCGGTCCTTCTCGAAATACTGCCGGTATTCCTTGTAGGTGGTCGAGCCGATGCAGCGCAGCGTGCCTTGCGCCAGCGCCGGCTTGAGCAGGTTGGATGCGTCCATCGCGCCGCCGGAGGTGGCGCCGGCGCCGATCACGGTGTGGATCTCGTCGATGAACATGATCGCGCCCGGCGTGGCCTCGATCTCCTTGATCACCTGCTTCAGGCGCTCCTCGAAATCGCCGCGATAGCGCGTGCCGGCGAGCAGCGTGCCCATGTCGAGCGAGAACACGGTCGAGCTTTTCAGCACGTCCGGCACCTCGCCGTGCACGATGCGGCGCGCAAGTCCCTCGGCGATCGCCGTCTTGCCGACGCCGGCGTCGCCGACCAGGAGCGGATTGTTCTTCTGGCGGCGGCACAGCACCTGGATGGTGCGGCTGATTTCGGGATCGCGGCCGATCAGCGGATCGATCTTGCCGTCCTTGGCCTTCCTGTTCAGGTTGACGCAATAGGCGTCGAGCGCGTCGCCCTTCTTCTTGGGTTCGTCGCCGCCCTTGGCGTCGGTCTCCTCGTCCGCGCCGCGCACCGGCCGCGCTTCCGACATGCCCGGCCGCTTGGCGATGCCATGGCTGATGTAATTGACGGCGTCGTAGCGCGTCATGTCCTGCTCCTGCAGGAAATACGCGGCATGGCTCTCGCGCTCGGCGAAGATCGCGACCAGCACATTGGCGCCGGTGACTTCCTCACGCCCCGACGACTGCACATGGATGACCGCGCGCTGGATCACGCGCTGGAAGCCGGCGGTCGGCTTGGAATCCTCCGAGCCTTCGGTGATCAGGTTTTCCAGTTCGGATTCCAGATAGGCCACCAGATTGCGGCGCAGCTTGTCGAGATCGACATTGCAGGCGCGCATGACCGCCGCCGAGTCGGAATCGTCGATCAGCGCGAGCAGCAGATGTTCGAGCGTGGCGTATTCGTGGTGGCGTTCATTGGCGAGCGCAAGCGCACGGTGGAGCGATTGTTCTAGGCTGCGCGAAAAACTGGGCATTCTCTGTCCTTCAAGTCCCCGGCCTCACGTCCGGATTTGAGTCTTGGCCGCCCCCGGCCTGTCGGGCCCCTGCCGTCTCCGATTCACTTCTTTTCCATCACGCATTGCAAAGGATGGTGATGTTTGCGGGCAAAGTCCATCACCTGCGTCACTTTTGTTTCCGCAACTTCGTACGTATAGACGCCACATTCGCCGATGCCGTGGTGATGCACATGCAGCATGATCTGGTTGGCGGCCTCGCGGTCCTTGTTGAAGAACCGTTCCAGCACGTGGACCACGAATTCCATCGGCGTGTAATCGTCGTTCAGGAGCAGCACGCGGTACAGGTTGGGCCGCTTGGTCTGCGGCTTGGTCTTGGTGATGACGGCGGTGCCGGGCGCCCCCGGGTCGCCGCGCCCCTTGCGGTTGTCGCCCGCCATGCGGACCTCCGCAGGCCGGACCACAGCCGCCAAATCCAACCCTGAAGCCAAAAACGTCGTCGGACTCATTGTGTCGCCGGTGACCCGTAGTTTGTAGGCATTTGAAGGACCGTACTTGCAGGGCCTTCATAATAATGACTGAGCAAGGGGTGTGCCAGATCGCCTGTTTCAACGCCGTTATGCGGCTCGCCGGGCCGCCACGAGCGGTGATTCTGCGGGCTCTTTAGCCGATTGGCAGACCGAAATGCGGACAAATCGCGGCAAATCGTGCCGAATCTTTCGGAAATACCGACACCAATCGTCAAAACTTGCCGCGCATCATTCCCGCAATGACCTGTCACATCCGTCTTCCCGCTGCGCATCATCGTACCGGAGCCCTCCGCATGCTCATGCTGTTGTCCCGCTTTGTCCGGAACCGGGACGGCAGTGTCGCCCCCTTCCTCGCCCTGTCCGTGCTGCCGCTGATGGCCGCAACCGGCGCGGCGATCGACTACAGCCGCGCCAATTCGACCAAGGTCGCGATCCAGGCGGCACTCGATTCGACCGGCCTGATGCTGTCGCGCGAAGCCGCCGATATCCCTTCGGCCGATCTGGGACAGAAAGCCACAATCTATTTCCAGTCGCTTTTCAACCGGCCGGAAGCCCAGAACGTCAACCTCACACATGAATTCGCCTCGCCCCAGCAGGGCAGCTTCACGCTCAAGCTGACCGCCAGCGCCACCGTGCCGGCGATGTTCGCGGGCTTTCTCGGTCAGTCGCAAATGGCGGTGGGCGCCACCAGCGAAGTGCTGTGGGGCATCAAGAAACTCAATCTGGCGCTGGCGCTCGACAATACCGGCTCGATGTCGTCGAACGGCAAGATGACGGCACTGAAAGCCGCCGCGCACGATCTCCTGAACACGCTGCAGGCGGCCGAGAAAGTTCCCGGCGACATCAAGGTGTCGATCATCCCGTTCGCCACCGACGTCAATGTCGGAACGCAGAATGTCGCCAGCGCCTGGATCGACTGGACCGAATGGGATGCGGCCAACGGCACCTGCACAAAATCCGGATCGAACCAGAGCAGGTGTCTGTCCAATGGCGGCGTCTGGACCCCGAAGAACCGCAGCAACTGGAACGGCTGCGTCTGGGACCGCGACCAGAATCATGACGTGCAGAACACGGCTTCGGGCGCGTCGGCGGCGACCAAGTTCCGCGCCCACCAAGCGTCGAATTGTCCGTCCGCGATGATGCCGCTGAGCCAGTCCTGGACCGACCTGCACAGCAAGATCGACGCCATGACGCCGGCCGGCAACACCAACGTCACCATCGGCATGTCGTGGGCCTGGCAGAGCCTGTCGCCGGTCGAGCCGATGAATGCGCCCGCGCCGCAGCCCGACCTGGACAAGGTGATCATCCTTTTGACCGACGGCCAGAATACCGAGAACCGCTGGACCTCCTCAACCTCGTCGATCGATACCCGCACACAGAAAGCCTGCGACAACGCCAAGGCCGACAACATCAAGATCTACACGGTGCGTGTCATCAACGGCAACGCGTCGCTGCTGAAGAATTGCGCGACCAAGCCCGACATGTATTACGACGTGGAGGACGCGAGCGAACTGAACACGGTGTTCAAATCGATCGCGCAAAATCTCGCCAATCTGCGGCTCTCGAAATAGCCCCGGCCGGCACAGCGTTAACGCAATGTCACCGCGACCGTTAGAACCTTATGCAACCGGTTTCATTTTCGTTCACGCTCCGCGGCCAAAGCCGCATGCTTAACGGCCGGTAAGCGTCTTTTTGCATCGAGCTTTACTGCAATTTCATGCGCGCTGTTTACGACCTGTATCGGAAGATTGGTAACAGGTGACAGCCATGAGCATGAAGTCCCTCTTCGCATCCTGCCGCGTGCGGCTGCGCGAGTTCGGTCCGGCGCAAGGCGGCAACGTCGCCATGACTTTCGCGCTGGCGAGCCTGCCGGTGCTCGGCCTGATCGGCGCCGCGGTGGATTACAGCCGCGCCAATTCCGCCAAATCCTCGCTGCAGGCCGCTGTGGACGCGGCCACCCTGACCTTGTCGAAAGACGCCGCTAAGACCCAGGATCTTCCGGGAACGGCGTTCAAGTATGTCCAGGCCAATTTCAACCGTTCGGACGCCAAGGACCTCAAGATCGTCAAGGCGAGCTACGAGCCGCTGGCCAACAACAAGTTCAAACTCACCGTCGCCGCCACCGCGAAAATCGACACCACCCTGACGGGGATGTGGCGGCCGGACATCTCGTTCGGCGCGGACTCGCAGGCGATCTGGGGATTCAAGAAGCTCGAACTGGCGCTGGCGCTCGACAATACCGGCTCGATGTCATCGAGCGGAAAGATGACGCAGCTCAAGATCGCCGCAAAGAACCTGATCACGACGCTGAAGTCCGCCGCCAAGGCCGAGGGCGACATCAAGATCTCCATCATCCCGTTCGATACGACCGTAAACCTTGGCAACAGTTACAAGGACAACGAATGGTTCGACTGGGACGAATGGGACAAGGCCAACGGCAGCTGCAGCGACAAGGACTACAAGACCTACAATAGCTGCATCAAATACAACAAGAAGTGGACTCCCAAGAACCACAGCAACTGGGAAGGCTGCCTCCGCGACCGCACCTACCCCTACGACACCAACGACAATGTGCCGAACATATCGGTCGCAGACAGCCTCTTCCCGACGGCGGATTGCGGATCGCTGACCACACTCATGCCGCTGACGTCGAACTGGACCAACCTGACCAGCAAGATCGATTCGATGTCGCCCAACGGGATGACCAATGTGACGATCGGCTTGGTCTGGGCCTGGCATTCGCTGACGACCCAGGTGCCGCTGACGCAGGCGCTGGCGCCGAACAGCGATCTCGATAAGGTCGTGATCCTGCTGACGGACGGCGACAACACCGAGGCGTGGGACAACAAGAAAAACGAAGAGGTGACGAAGCAGTCTTCGATCGACGCGCGCACCCAGCTCGCCTGCACCAACATCAAGGCCGCCGGCATCAAGCTCTATACGATCCGCGTGATCAACGGGAACGCCAATCTGCTGAGAAGCTGCGCGACCAACACTTCGATGTATTACGACGTGCAGGACGCCTCGCAGCTCAATGTCGTGTTCACGACCATCGCCAACAGCCTGGCCAACCTGCGGCTGGCCGAGTAACCCGCCAACTATCGACTAAACAAAAGCCCGGCTGAAAGGCCGGGCTTTTTCATTTCAAACTGATCAGACTGACGCAACTCGTACGCCATACCGGCGCAGCTTATTTCGCCGGCGTCACCTTGGCGAGGAAGCCTTCGTAGGGCTTGTAGGTTTCCTTGGCGAGATCGGCATACAATTCGCCGACCTTGGTCGCCTTGGTCACGAACCCCTCATAGGCGTCCTTGAAGTAGCTCTGCTGCAACTCGATCGCCTTTTCGATCGACTTCGCGCCAAGCAGCTTTTCAAAAGCCTGCGCGCCGTCCTCGAACGCCTTCTTGGAATAGTCGGCCATTTCGACCGCGATCGCCTGCGCGTTTTTCGACGCGGCGCCGAACGACTTCATCGCGACGTCGACATTCTCTTTTCCGATTTGCTGAATTTCATCGAAGTTCTTGATCATGACACTGCCCTTTGTCCGGCCAACCCGGGCCGCGTTGCCGTTGCCTCTATGGCGGTCACCCTGACCGTCTTACAAAACTTATGTTGCATCGCACAATAAATCAAGAGAAATTTTGCATTGCAGCACAAAAACTTAACCATCGGTTTTTATTAACTTTTTAGCAATTCCGTTCCCATACGGTTTTTGACTGTGCCGCCGCGGACATCGGGACCCACCGGTCCGGATACGCGTGTCGCGCACGAACGGGGTGGACGTTGGCGCTTGCCGAAGCGCCGGCCTGAACGAAGACAGAAGACGGGTGAGACCATGTATTGCGTATCGGTCGGCGCCTCGCACAGGCTTCGCGGAGGTCTCGCCGCTTTGCTTGCCGCCCTCGTCGTCCTGACGGCCGCCACCGATCCCGCCGATGCGCGCTGGCGCAAGAAACGCGGCAATTCCGGCTCCGCGACATCGAGCATCGTTCACAATCCGCAATATGCCGCCATCGTGGTGGACGCCAATACCGGCGACCTGCTGCATTCCGCCAACCCCGACAGTCTGCGCCACCCGGCCTCGCTCACCAAGATCATGACCCTCTATCTTCTGTTCGAGCGGCTGGAGTCCGGCCGGATCAAACTCGATAGCCAGCTTGAGGTGTCCGCCGCCGCCGCCGCGCAGGCGCCCTCCAAGCTCGGGCTGAAACCCGGCCAGACGATTTCAGCGGAAGACGCGATCAAGGCGCTGGTGACGAAATCCGCCAACGACATCGCGGTGGTCGTCGCCGAGGCGCTGGCAGGTTCCGAAGAGGAATTCGCGAAACAGATGACGCGCAAGGCGCGCGCCCTGCGCATGAGCAAGACCGTCTACAAGAACGCGTCGGGCCTTCCGGACGATGATCAGGTCACCACCGCGCGCGACCAGGCGCTGCTCGGCCTCGCGATCCAGGATCGCTTCCCGCGCTACTACCAGTATTTCTCCACCCGGAGCTTCACCTTCCGCGGTCGCGGCATGGGCAATCACAATCGCCTGCTCGGGCGCGTGAATGGCGTCGACGGAATCAAGACCGGCTATATCCGCGCTTCCGGCTTCAATCTTGTCACGTCGGTGCGGCGCGGTCCCCGCCATATCGTTGCGGTCGTGCTGGGCGGCACGTCGGCGGGACAGCGCGACGCGCGCATGCGCGAATTGATCGAAGCGCGCATCGTCGAGGCGTCGGTGAAACGGACCTCCCCGAAAGTGACCGAAGTGGCGGCCGCCGAACCGGCAAAGCCCGTGCGTGTGGCCCTGGCGGCCCCGACAGCAAAGGCCGAGCCGAAACCGGAACCCGCGGCATCCGTCACGCGCAAGGATATCGAGCCCGTCAAGGTGGAAGCGGCCAAACCGATCCCGCTGGTGCCGCAGCCGCAAGCCGGTTCGACCGAACCGATCAAGCCGCGTCTGGTCAAAACCCTGACCATGCGCCCGGGCACGACCCAGGTTGCGGCGGTCGCGCCTTTGTCGCTGCTCTCGCCCGAGCCGATCACCGCCCAGGCCAGTCCAGCCGCCGAAACCGCCCAACCGGTCCGTCACACCACCGCGATGGCACCGGCGCGAGAGGACAGCCCGCCTCCGCCGCCTCCCGGCGCACGGCCCGGCGTCCTGGGCGTGCTAACGGCAAAGGACATGGCTGCGGCGGCCAAACCGGTCGCGGTCGCCTCGGCCGCTGCCGACATCACAACATCCTCCGCGCCAGCGGCCGCCAAGGCCGCGCCGCCCACCCGCGAGATCAAGCGCACCGGCTGGATCATCCAGGTCGGCGCCTTTCCGGACGAGGGCGAGGCGCGCGAGAAGCTGGCCAATGCCAAGACCAAGGCCGCAAAACTTCTGGAGAGCGCCGATTCGTTCACCGAGCCCGTCACCAAGGGCGACAAGACGCTCTACCGGGCGCGTTTCGCCGGATTCAAGCAGCACCAGGCGGAAGCCGCCTGCCGTTATCTAAAACAAAACGATTTCGCATGTATGGCTATCAGGAACTGACGCCTATGACGCCAGATCGCGAATCGGAGCGGAACCTAAGTGTGATGACGCCGAAGAAGGATGTCCTTAGCTTCATTGACGCGCGCCGCCAGATACGTCGACCCCCCCTGGTCGGGATGCAGTTTCTTCATCAGGGCCCGGTGGGCGCGGCTGATATCCTTCGCGCTCGCCCCCGGCTGCACGCCAAGGATCTGATAGGCCTCCTCTTCGGTCATTTTTCCGCCTCGCGGCGCAGCCGTCCCCGTGTACGCACCTCCGTCTGCGTGTTCACGCCATCCGGGCTCCCGGCGATCAAGATAAGCCATCAATAGCGCCTGGCTTTCCTCGTCGAATTCGGTCAGCAGCGGCACCAGCGTCGCCACGTCGAGCGCGTCCAGCGGCACGCCTTCGTGCCGGCCGGCCAGGATACGCCCCCGCATGGTGCCGGTGTCGTGGTCGAGCTCCATTTCAATGAACGCCGCTCGCACCCGCGAGGTCTGGCCGGTGCTCTTCTTGGTGCGCTGGCTGTAACTGGCCAGCCCCGGCAGCCAGCCGAGAAGGCTCAGGCCCGCAACGCCAAGCGGCAGCGCCAGACCGAACTGGCCGCGCGCGGCCAGGAACGCCGCCCCGGCCAATGCCCCGATGCCGCCGCTGGTCTTCACGATCGGCACCAGACGCTTCGGGTCGGTCTTGCTGAAGGCGTGCAGCGCCCACAAGCCGAGGAGCAGAGCGACAAGACCCAGCAGGAGCCCCGGCATGCGTCAGCTCATCTGCCTGAGCAGCATCTGGGCGCCCGCGCTCTTACGCGCCGACAGATCGGCCAGCGCCTTCATGCCGCCGGCCGCATAAGCGGCGGCGGCGCGCAGCAATTCCGCAAGCTCATGGGCGGCGCCGGGCGCGAAACGGCAATAGGCGCCGCGGCTGAGGCGGGCGATTTCCCGGAAGGCCTGTTCCGCCACCGGCTCGGCTCCCTCCTGGAACATGAAGACCGGCACGCCCAGAAGACCCAGTTCTCCCGCCGCCGCGCAGAGATCGTCGATCGGCTCTTCCATGGCGTCGCCGACGAAGACCACGGCCTGGACCTTGCGGCCCTCGCCTTCGCGCCGGGCATGGCCGAGGATCTTGCCGATCTGGGTATGGCCGCCGCGGCAATCGATCTTCTCCATCAGCGACGCGAGCCGTTCCGGCTGCGACACCCATTGCGAGGAGCGGCATTCGGTGAGCCCGCGATAATAGACCAGCTGCACGTCGAGCCCGCCGATGGCGGCAGCTTCCTTGAACATGTCGGCCTGCAGGCGGCAGGCGCTGTCCCAGGTCGGCTGGCGGCTCATGGTGGCGTCGAGGGCAAAGATCAGCCGGCCGCGCTGGCCCGGCGCCACGCTGGGCGACAGGGTTTTCACCTGCGCCAGAAAGGCATCGATCTCCGACCGCGGCGAGACCGGCACGGGGCCGGCCTTGCCTTTGACCGGTGCCGGGGCATCAGAACGGTTCTTGCTCATGTCATCCGCCTCGACCCGAACGACTCGGGCCACGGCCTATAAGTCGCAACGGGCGGGGTCCGGCGCAATGGGGACGCGACAATCCGCTGGCCACCCCGCTCAATCCAGCAAGTCGTGGATTTCCAGGGGCTTGTCGAGAGACGCAAACCATTCGGATCGGGCCGCGGCGCGGCGGAGCCCCTTTTCGTCGATCGGCAGCCGCAGCGCGGCGAGCAGCCGCTGCACCTCCTCGCGGGCGGTGACATGCGACATGTTGGGCCGGGTGCCGAGGGTGGACTCGTTGATGCTGTCCAATGCGGTCAGCCCGCGCGGGAAGAATTCCCGGTAGATCACCCGCTCGGCAAAACCTTCGGCGCAGCGGAATCCGAGCTGAAGACCGAGGTCGTTCAAACCCTCGGCGATCAGGCGCTTGTTGCGGGACCCGAGCGTCGACAGGCGGTTGCGCACCACGATCCAGTCGGTGTCCTCCTGGTCGACCTTGCGGCGCTGGCGGCGGGCCTCGCGCACCATCTCGGCGTAATGGCTGATGCCGGTCAGGGCATAGGTCTGGGGATCGACGGTTCCCAGCACGTCGAAATCGACGAAGCTGTCATTCAGCGGTGTGATCAGGGTGTCGGCCATGGCATGGGCGAGCCGCATCAGATAGGCGTCGGTTCCCGGCGTGTCGACCACCACGAAATCGTGGCTGTGCTCGATCATCGCGATGGTGCGCGAGAACGAGGAGAACTCGGCCGCCTCGTTCTCGTCGGCGCGGATGCCTTCGACGCGGTCGACATAGAAATGGGTCGGGATTTCCAGATCCAGGCGGTTGCGCCTGGCCCAGGACCGCCTGTTCTCAATGTAATGCGTGAAGCTTTTCTGGCGGGCGTCGAGGTCGATGGTGGCGACGCGCTGGCCGGCCTTCAGCAAGGCGATGGCGACATGGATGGCGGTCGTGGACTTGCCCGATCCGCCTTTCTCGTTGCCGACAACGACAACATAGGCGGATCTGTTGGGTCCTTTGTTGGGTTGCACCAACATGACGCACCTCTCACGTCCGTCATCCTTCAATTTGGCTGGGGATTGGTCAAGAGAACACTGCGAACTTGCCCGTTCATCCTTAACTGGCGTGGCGGCGCGGCAACGGCTTTGATAGTGTCCGTCCCCTTGCCGGGGTCTATGAGGAATCGAACCGCCATGGCTCGCACGCCGCGTGTCATCGAGACAATTGCCGGGCTGCGCAAAGCCGTCGGCACCTATCGGAAAGGCGGCGCCAAGATCGCGCTGGTCCCGACCATGGGGGCGCTGCATGACGGGCATATGTCGCTGGTCGAAGCCGCCAAGAAAAAGGCCGCGCGAGTCATCGTCTCGATCTTCGTCAACCCGCAGCAGTTTGCGCCGACCGAGGATTTTTCAACCTATCCGCGCACCATGGACGACGACCTGGCGCGACTGAAGCGGCTGGAGGTCGATGCGGTCTGGGCGCCGGACAAGACGGAGATGTATCCGGACGGCTTCTCCACCCGGATCGCGCCCGGTGGGCCGGCCTATGCCGGGCTGGAGGACGCGTTCCGCCCGCATTTCTTCGGCGGCGTCGCCACCGTCGTGAGCAAGCTGCTGCTGCAGACGGCGCCAGACTTCGCCTTCTTCGGCGAGAAGGACTATCAGCAGCTCAAGGTCGTGACGCGCATGGCGGCCGATCTCGACATCCCGGTCCAGATCGTCGGGGTGCCGACCGTACGCGAGGAGGACGGCCTCGCCATGTCCTCGCGCAACGTCTATCTCGCGCCGGGCGAACGCCGGACCGCGCCGCTGCTGCACCGGACGCTGCTGGACTGCGCCGACAAGATCAAGAAGGGCCAGCCGCTCAACCGGGTGATGGCCGATGGCGGACAGGCATTGACCGCGGCCGGTTTTGTTCTGGACTATCTGGAAGCGCGCAACGCCGACAGTCTGGAACCTGTCACCAACCCCGGACAGGGCCCGCTGCGCCTGCTGGTCGCCGCGCGGCTCGGCACGACGCGGCTGATCGACAACATCGCGGTTTGAAGTTATTCGATCGGCGCGCGCGGCAATTTCGCCTCACCCGGTTCCATCACAAACATATAGTCGAGCGAATACCACGGCGCCTTCACATCCGGCGCAGGTCCGGCCGTGTCGTGACGCTCGTAGTTTCCGATCAGCGCCCGGGTGACGCCGAACTGCACGTCGGTCTCAAGGCGATCGTCGTCGCTGGCGTAGATCTGCGAAATCAGGGTCTTGAAGCCGGGCTTGTAGATCAGGAAATGCAGATGCGCGGGCCTATAATTGTGCGGCCGGCGCACCGCACGCACGAGATCGCCGACCGGGCCGTCGACGGGGATGGGGTAGCCGGCAGGCTTCACGCTGCGGAATCCGAACGAGCCGTCGGCTTCGCTCACGAACTTGCCGCGCAGATTCATGTCGGCCTGGCTCTCTTGCTGGTTCTCGTAAAAACCTTCCGGCGAGGAATGCCAGACGTCGATCTCCGCGCCGGCGACGGGCTGGCCTTGACCGTCCCGCACCCGCGCGGTGACGAACAATTCCGGCCCCGGCGTCGGCGAGCGCACGATCGACGCACCGTTGGCGGTGCGCGGCGAATTCAGCCGCCAGAACGGCCCCAGCATGGACGCCGAGGTTTCGGTCTGGCCCTTGTTGCCGTTGTTCAGGAGGCAGATCAGCGAGGACAGGCCGAGCGATCCCGCCATCAGCACGGCTTCGTTGTGGGAGGCGTTCGATTTCTGGCCGATCCGGACGACGTAATTGCAGGCCTGATGAAACTCCTCCTCGGTCAGCCGCACCTCGCGCGCAAAGCCGTGCAGATGGCGCACGAAGGCGGTGAGGATCTCGCGCAGACGCGGATCCGGCGTGTTCTCGAATGCGTCCAGCACCGCCTGGGTGACGTCTTCCTGTCCTGCGATGATCATCGCGTCCGTCCCTTGTGGTTTCTTGTTGTCCGAGCCGCGCGAACGCGCCGTCACAGCAAACCGAGTTCGCGCAATTCGCGCCGCAACGGCTCCGGCATCGCGGCGGCGCCCGGCGCCGCGCTTGCGAGATCGGCCGGCGCGTCCTTGTCGACGAGATAGCGCCAGCCCTGAAAGGCCCGCCAGGGTCGCGGCGCGACCAGCTTCACCTTGCCGTCCATCACAATGCGGCAGCGTCCGATGCCGTCACTGTCGCGGAACGGCCGGATGTCGATGATGCGTTCCCGGCACATCAGTTCGCCCTTGATCACCCAATAGAGCGAGCCGCCGTTGAGAATTTCCTCGGCGCGCTTGGGCACCATGCGCGTGGTGTGAATGTGCTCGAGCTTCTGCCCGCGCGTCTTGCGCTCCTTCAGGCGCTGCGCGATCCAGCCTTCGAGCTCCTCGACGGAGTCGCAACCGACGCAAAGCTTGATGAGATGAAGCGGCATGTCGTTACCCGTCAGTCCTGCGCATCCGCGGCGATCACCGCGATCGCCGCGCCTTCGGGCACCTGCGCGCCGGCGGCCACCCGGACATCCGATATCGTGCCGTCACACGGCGCGGTCAATGTGTGTTCCATCTTCATCGCCTCGATGATCGCGACCGGATGGCCCTTGGCAATCCTTGCACCGGTTTCGACGAGCAGCGCCAGCACCTTTCCGTGCATGGGTGCCCTGATCGTTCCGCCGCCCTCACCCTGATCGGCTTCGTCCGCTGCGACATAGCCCAGCCGCAGGAGGGTCTGACGGCTCTGGCGCATGACATAGACGGCCTCGCCGGTCTCGATCACCGCGGCGCGCGGATCCGGCGCGACACCTTCGACCGTCAGCACGGGACCGGCGGGCGAATAGACAATCTCGGCACGGGCGGGCTTGCCGTCCACGACCAGGGATATTGCACTCACGCGCGGACCCGACAACTGGAACGCATCCGCGACATCCCAGGGCGAATCCGGCGCCTCCGGATCGCGCCGGCCCGCGAGGCGACTGCGGTCGCGCTCCAGCAGATGCATGGCGCCGCGCGCAATCGCGGCGTGATCGAATTGCTGCGTTCCCGCCAGCAGCGCGGTCAGATTGCGGTCGATGAAACCGGTATCGAAGCGGCCGTTCTGAAACTCGCGCGCCCGGCACAGAGCGGCCAGAAAGCCGACATTGGTCCGCGGGCCGGCCACGGTCGTGCGATCGAGCGCGCCTGCAAGCTTCTCGAGCGCGGCCTCGCGCGTGGGCGCATGCGCGATCACCTTGGCAATCATCGGATCGTAATAAGGCGAGATCTCTCCGCCGCTCTCGATCCCGCTGTCCACGCGCACGCTGCCGTCTTCGGGAAATTCCAGCGCCACGATCTTTCCGGTCGACGGCAAAAAGCCGCGCTCGGGATCCTCGGCATAGATACGCGCCTCGACGGCGTGACCGCGCAGCGCAATCTCCTCCTGGGTAGCCGGCAGCGTCTCGCCATTCGCAACCCGGAATTGCCATTCCACCAGATCGAGCCCGGTCACGCTTTCGGTTACCGGATGCTCGACCTGCAGGCGCGTGTTCATTTCCATGAACCAGAAGCCGTCCGGCCGCAGGCCGTTCTCTCCGTCGACGATGAACTCAACGGTTCCTGCGCCGGAATATCCCACGGCCTTCGCCGCCGCGACCGCCGCCTGCCCCATCGCGTCGCGCACCTGCGGCGTCATGCCGGGTGCCGGCGCCTCCTCGATCACCTTCTGATGGCGCCGCTGCAGCGAACAGTCGCGTTCGTTGAGATGAATGGTGTTGCCTTGACGGTCGGCGAAAACCTGCATTTCGATGTGGCGGGGTGCGGAGACATATCTTTCGATCAGCACGCGGCTGTCGCCGAAGGCGCTGCCGGCTTCGCGCATGGCGCCGTCCAGCGCGTCGTCAAAATCGGCGTGCTTGTCGACGCGCCGCATGCCCTTGCCGCCGCCGCCGGCCACCGCCTTGATGAGAACCGGATAGCCGATCTCGTAGGCCTTGCGCTTGAGAAACTTCGGATCCTGCTGCTCGCCGTGATAACCCGGCACCACCGGCACGCCGGCTTTCTCCATCAGCGCCTTGGCGCGATCCTTCAGTCCCATGGCGCGGATCGCGTCCGGCGACGGGCCGACGAAGACGAGTCCGGCGCGCGCGCAGGCTTCGGCGAAGTCCGCATTCTCGGACAGGAAGCCATAACCGGGATGAACGCAGTCGGCACGCGCCTTCTTCGCCGCCTCGATCAGCGTGGCGATCACCAGATAGCTTTCGCGCGCCGGCGCCGGACCGATCGGATAGGCCTCGTCGCACATACGCACATGCAATGCATTGGCGTCGGCATCCGAATAGACCGCGATCGTGCGCATGCGCATGCGCTTCGCGGTGCGCGCGATGCGGCAGGCAATTTCACCGCGATTGGCGATCAGGACGGAGGAGAGCATGGACCCGCTTTACCCATGCGATTGTAGCCGCCGCGCCGGCACATGCCATGGCTTCGAGCCGGCTATCCTCGTCGATTTGTCGCTATTGCGCGGACGCGGGCGGCGCTGAATTGGCCGCCGCCGGCCGCGGCGGCGCGATCGGGATCGGGGCACCGGGCGCGGCGGCCGCGCGCGGGGGGCCTTTGGCGCTGGTCCTGCGGGCCGGTGCAGCCGGCTTCGGCTCCGGCCTGGCATCGTTGTCCATGCCGTTCTGGCCAGGCATGCCCGGCTCATTGTTCATGATGCTGACCGGCGGAATCGAGGAGGCCGTCGGGAAATCGGCCGACGATGCCACGGTGTGGGCGGCGGTAGGGCCCGGTGTCACCGGGCTCGTTGCGATGCCGGCCAAGGCGGGGCCGGCGGGCCGCTCCCACGCAAGCACATGGCGTCCGACATGACTCTGGAACGTGCCATTCTTCAGATTGGCGAGAATCCTGGACGAATCCTGGAGCAGCAATTCCGCTGCGTCACAGTTATCGGCGGCGCAGCCGGGGCGCGCCGACAGGACATGCGCGAAAAATCCGAAACGGTCGGTTTCGACCGGCCGGCGCAGCATTGAGAGCGCCTGCTCGTAATCATTGCCGCGCGCGGCGAAATCGCTGGCGTCCGCAAGCAGCGTCACGCGTGCCTCGGCATAAGCGACCGCCGCCGCCACCGCCTCGGGACTTGCAAACAAACTCTTCTCGCAAGCCGTCTCGATTACATCGCCGGCGCTCGCAGCAAGACAGGCCAGAGACGAGCCGGGCGCCATCGCGCGCAGCGCAAGGTCGGAGATCCGCACATCGAGCGCGCGCCGGTCGTCGGCGCGGTCGCGCGCCGCCAGCCGCTCGTGGAATTGCCAGACAATTCCCATCCCAAGGGACAAAACGCCGAACACGGCGATTGCCGCCAGCGTTCGTCCGACGCCGTTGCGCATGAACGCGAAGACACAGAGAATCAGTGCGCAGCCGGCAGCAACCGCCGCCGCCCACCACGGCATCGTCAGCATCCAGGTTGCAGGATCAATGTCCGGCATCGTCGCACAGGCCCCTTCCGCGAAACGATCCTGCCTGTAAAACCGGCGGGATCAAGGCGAAATTCTACCGATCAGGTCCCACCCGGCGAGCGGAAGGCGGGCGCGAGATCGCTCGCCGCCGCAAAAGCGCCTTTGGCTTCGATCGACGTCATGGCGAGAGTGGTACGCAGGTCGGTCACGCCGCCGCTGCCGCCTGCGGCGAGAAGCACAGCCGCCATCTGTGTTTCGCTGGGCACCTCGCAGATCACCAGAAAATCGTATTCTCCGAAGGTCAGATAATGGCCGATGAGACGCCCGCCCGCTTTCGCCAGCAGTCGCGACACCGCTTCCGCGCGGTCTTCGGGCTTGATCGCCATGCCCTTGATGGCCTCGCGCGTGTAACGCCCCTGGGTGACGAAAATCGGCATCGCGGCCTCCTCACACGCGGAACTGTTCCGCGGGAACTATTCGGTATGACAAACGTTCAAACTGTCAGCTTGAACGGGGAGAACGGAACATGCGTTTGCTGCTCGGAATGATTTTCGGCGCCATCCTTACGGTGGCTTTCACTTATTATTATGACTCGATGCAGACATCCTCGGTCGCAACCGGCACCAATGCCAGCACCAACCGCACGATGGTGAACTGGGATGTGGTGGAAACCAACTGGAACAGTTTCAAGATCAAGGCGCAAGCGGGCTGGGCCGATCTGAAGGCGCGGGTTGACCGCAGCTGAGCGGATCCGTTGCGGATTCAGCGATAACGGTCGAGCTGGCTTTCCTTCGCCACGCGCTCGAATGCCTCGTCGGTGCTCTTGATCCGGTATTGATGCTCATCGCCTTCCGGGGGCATCAACTTGACGATCTTGAACGTTCCCGTGGTCCCGCGGTTGAGCGGACCCGCGATGTAACGCACGGTCTGGCCGAGCGTATATTTATGTGATTTCAGCACGCTACTCTCCACCAGTCACGCACGCAGCCCGCCCAAACTGCGCCCGGGGTTTGAGGCCCCGGATTTTGGTTCTTTGCGTTTAATTATTATAGCACCTGACATGGCGGCCGGGGGAAAAATCCGCGCCATTCGGTCTGCCTTTTTCCTTAAAAATCAGAGCGTTAACAGAAATAATCAGGGTTTTGCGGCGGCCCGCTCAGATTTCACATGAACGTCCGGGGTAAGAAAGAACGTCCCCGGCCGAGGCCGGGGACGCGGCATACCGGCTGTCAGTCCAGCGCGGCCTAGCGCCGGACCTCCTCGCAGATGGTCGTGCCGGCCGCGTTGGTGACGCAGCTGCGCTCCCGCACAGCCGGTTCGCGCTGTTCGATGATCACGCGGTCACGATTGGTGTCACCGGCGCCCGCACCGACCGTTCCGCCGACACCCGCGCCGATCGCGGCCCCCACCGGGCCGCCGACCACGGCGCCGACACCGGCACCGACGGCTGCGCCCGTCGCCGCACCGGCGGCCGCATCCTGCGCGTTGGCGAGGGACGGAAGGGTGAACATCGCCGCGGCAAGCGCAGCCATTGCAATGGACGTCCTCATGATTGGCCTCCTCTGAAAGAACCGAAGCCCAACGCAAAAGCCGGTGTTATCGTTCCGGTCCCTCTTCGCGGCGTCCCTCTTCGCGGCTAAGTTCCGCCACGATCCCGCCCGGTTCCGGGCCACTGATCACATGCAGGCCGCTTGGAATTTTCAATGCTCCCGCTGATTGCTTTTCTGTTTTGCGTGCTGCTGGCCGGCATTCTCGGTTTCGCGGCGCATCGCGCGAGCGTCTGCACCGTGCGCGCGGTCGCCGAATACACCCATTCCGGCACCGGCCACATGATGTTCTCGATCGGCAAGTCGGCCTTGTGGGTGTTCGCCGTCACCATTCCGGTCTTCGTCCTGCTGCCGCAGACCGCCGCCAGCATCGGCGGCTGGCAACTGACCGGCATGGCGATCATCGGCGGATTGCTGTTCGGGATCGGCGCGGCGGTGAACGGGGCCTGCGCCTATTCCACCATGGCGCGGATGGTGGACGGCGAGATCGGCATGCTGCTGACCGTCGTCGGTTTCGTGCTGGGAGTGGGGGCGTTTGTCGTTCTGCTGAGCGGACAGGTGCTGGCGCGTCCGGCGTCCACGCCGGGTATGGTGCCGGCGATTCTTCCCTATGCCTGGATCATCGGCGCGGTTCTGCTGGCTTGGGCGGTCTATGAATTGCTGCGCCTGTGGCGCACGCGCCCGAAGAACCGCTCGCTGCGCCAACTCGCATTCGCGAAGCAATACCGGCTGTCGACCGCCGCCATGCTGATCGGCTTGTCGAGCGGCACGATCTTCTTGCTGTTCGGATCGCCCGGCTACACCACCACCTTGCAGCAGGTGATCGAGGGCTATCTCGGCACCCGCGACTGGCCGCCGCACGGGCGCTGGATCGTGCTCGGCGCGGTGCTGTTCGGCATGCTGTCCTCGACCTGGCAGCGCCGCAGCTTTCGCATCGACTGGCGGCCGCGGCTGTCCTGGATCCGCAACATCCTCGGCGGCGTGATGATGGGATTTGGCACCGCGCTCCTGCCCGGCGGCAACGACGCGCTCGTGCTGTATGGCATTCCGAGCATGTCGCCGCATGCGCTGCCGGCCTATCTCGCGCTGGTGGCCGGGATCGCGGTGGCGCTGATCACCATGCGCGCGATCTTCGGCGTCGAGATGCGGGTGGCCTGCCGCCAGGACCTGTATATTGCCGACGACAGCGTCGACCTCGCCAAGCGGGAGAAACGATGAGCACGCGATCGCCGATCCCGCATTCCGCCGGACTCTATCTGGCACTGATCCAGCTGCTGTTCACGCTGACCTGGACGGTCTATGCGATCTACCTGCCGCGGCTGGCCGCGCAGGTCGGCATTCCACCTTCGGCCGTGATCCTGATCCTGATGATGGACCAGGCGATCTTCACGCTGTCGGATTTCGCCACCGGCGTCGCCGCCGACAAGGTCTCGCGCACCATCGGACGGCTGGGGCGCATCGTCGCCGCGGTCACGATCCTGTCGTGCATCGCCTTCGTGGCCCTGCCCTTCGTGTCCGGCGCCAGCCCGGCTTCGGTGGCGGTGTTCTTCACCCTGACGGTGATCTGGACGACCACATCCTCGGCGTTGCGCGCGCCGCCGCTGATGCTGCTCGGCAAATACGCCGCCAAGCCCGCCATTCCCTATCTCTCCAGTCTGGCGATGGTCGGCTACGGACTGGCCGGCGCGGCTGCGCCCTATCTCGCCATCACGTTGCGGGAGGTCGATCCGCGCTGGCCGTTTGCGATCGCGAGCATCGCGGTCGTCCTCGCCACGCTGGGACTCGTCTATGTCGAGCGCGCGCTCGCCCGCGACGCGGCACCGCCCGCACCCTCTGCGACGCCGCCCGAGCGCAAACCCGCCGAAGTCACGCCCGTGGTGTTCGCGATCGCGATGGTGGTGCTGGCGCTCGGCTACCAGCTGCATTTTGCGATCAACACCGCGCCGCTGTTCCGGCAGTTCAGCCAGGATATCGATTTGCTGATGCCGGTCTTCTGGATCGGATTCAATGTCGCCATGTTCCCCGCCACATTGCTGGTCAAGCGCTGGGGCGGCTTCGCGGTGATGGGCGTGTTCGGCATCATCGGGGCGCTCGCCATCGTGGTGGCCGAATCCGCCGCGGCACTGAACCTGCTGGTGGTGGCGCAAGTGGCCGCCGGCGCCTCCTGGGGCTGTATCCTGATGAGCGCGTTCTGCGCCGCTTTCGACGCCGCCAAGGCCAATACCGAAGGCAAGATGGTCGGCATCTTGTTTTCGGCGCTGGCCTTTGCCACCTTCACACGCATGGCGGCGATCGCCGCCGGCTTGCAGCGCGATCCGGCCTGGACCGGCCTGCTGCAATGGGCGCCCACCATCTGCTGGATGATCGCCGGCGCCGCGCTGTTTTATGTCGGCTTTGTGCGGGTGCGGCGCTGGATGACGGCGCCAGTGTAACGTGGCCAGGCCGCCGAACGCGCATCGTCCGTCCTGCATCCAGGCCCGATCGGAAGATCAATCGCGTTCTCTGAAAAATGAAAATTCGGGTCTTTTATCCTGGTTCCGATGGTGCTCGATGGCGGGCAGACGCCCGCTCAGTCGTCGATGCTGAGTTGCAGTTCATCGGCCACGCGCTCGAAATTTTCCGAAACGCTCTTGATGCGGTAGCGCAGGCGCTCGTCCTTCTCGACCGGCAGCAGGCTCACGATCCGGTAGGTCCCGTCGGCGCCGGTGCGGGGAAAGCCCGCCGCGAAATAGACATTCTGGCCGATCGCGTATTTGTGGGTCATGGTCGTCCCGTACAGGCCCCCTGCCCGAATCCAACCCTAGCACGTCCGCGAGGCCGGTTGAATCGAAACGCCCGGCGCTTGCGGCGCCGGGCGTCGATCGACGAAGTTCCTGCGGTCTCAGGCGCGGGCGAGATTACCGGCCGCCTGCTTGCCGCGCTCGGTGACGAGCTCGTAGGAAATCTTTTCGCCTTCCTCGAGCGTGCCCAGACCGGCCTTTTCGACCGCGCTGATGTGAACGAACACGTCGCGCGAGCCGTCATCCGGCTGGATGAAACCGAAACCCTTTTGGGTGTTGAAGAACTTCACTTTACCAACGGCCATCGTGGCCCTCCTTGGCTATGCAGTTCCGCCCCTGCGCTCATCGCAAGGACGGCATGTAGACATCCGAGTTTTGGAGATGACTTGAAGCAGCCCAAAAATCGGGAGCATAGCAAGGCAGCTAAAACCTGGTTGCGCGGCACCCCTTACGATGAAACCTGGAATCCGTCAAACCGCGGGGCGCCGCGAAATCATATGGTAAACCAGCCCGAACCGGGCAAGACCGGTCGTCAAAAATACCCGCGCCGGGCACGGTCGCGGCGGAGGACAGCGATGCAATTGCAATTCATGGGATCAGGCGACGCATTCGGCTCGGGCGGACGGTTCAATACCTGCCTGCATCTGACCGGCGCCCGGACCAACAGCCTGATCGATTGCGGCGCCTCCTCGCTGGTGGCCATGAAGGCCTTCGGTATCGACCGGGCCGCCATCGACACGATCCTGCTGACCCATTTCCACGCCGACCATTTCGGCGGAATTCCGTTCTTCGTCCTCGACCAGCAGTTGAATGTGAGACGCACCCGGCCGCTGCTGATCGCGGGGCCGCCCGGCCTGCCGGACTGGTATGCGCGCGCCATGGCGCTGGCCTTTCCGGGCGAGCGAACATTGCCTTTCCCGCTCGAATTGCGGGAAGTTAATATCGGACAAGCCAACGATGTCGGCGGCCTGCGCGTGACGCCCTTTCCGGTGCTGCATGACGAGCGCGCCGGCCCCTGTCTTGCCTATCGCATCGAAGCCGAAGGCAAGGTGATCTGCTATTCCGGCGACACCGCATGGACGGACACGCTGATCGACGCCGCGCGCGGCGCGGATATGTTCGTGTGCGAGTGCTATATGTACGAAAAACCGCGCAAGTCGCACATGTCGCTGTCGACTCTGCGGCAGCATCTCGGCAGGATCGGCGCGAAGCGCGTCATCCTCACCCATCTGAGCGACGACATGCTGGGACATCTTGACGATGTCGAGCTGGAGGTCGCCGAAGACGGCAAGAGCGTTGCGTTCTGAACGGCCTCAGCCCGGCATCTTCAGTTTCGCATATTGCGCGTAGCCGCGATAAGGACGCTCGAACGTGAGCGAAGCATCCTTGCGGTCGGCGAGGACGGTCATTTCCAGTTCCAGTTCCGCACGCGGCATGACGTGGAACAACGACAGCCATTTTCGCAGAACCGGCCGGAACCAGCCCGGCAATCCCTCCTGCCCGCCAAAATCGATCACCAGCAATTCACCACCGTCGGACAGCGAGGCCGTCGATTGCTCCAGAACGGCACGCCAGCGCGGGATCATCGAAATCGTGTAGGACATGAACACGCGCTGGAAGAGAGCGCGCCCGAACAGCTTTTCGGTCTCGAACGAGGTTGCATCGGCCTGCGCCACCTGCACCTGCGCCGACAAACCGGCCTGCGCGATCCGGCCGCGCGCGGTCGCCAGCATCTCGCCGGAAATGTCGATGCCAAAGAACCGCGCCTGCGGATATTGCCGCGCCGCCCGGATCAGATTGCGGCCGGTGCCGCAGCCGATTTCCAGCACCGCATCTCCGGGCTGCGGCCGCAGGCGATCGATCAGCAGATCGCGGCCGAGCAGATAATATTTGCGGGTGGCGTCGTAGATATGGCGCTGGTGCCGGTACATTCGGTCCATCGCGCCGGCCGCGGCCAAAGCTCCAGTCATGCCGCTATCCCGCGAAGACATAGAGATGGAATCCGCCATAGATCGCCGAGCGGTCGCGCAAGGTGAAGTCCTGCGACTTGTCCGCTTCATAACGCCAGCGCGAGAGCACGGCCGGATCGATGCGCCCGGGCAGCAGGCTCGGCAGATCGGCGGTGCGGAAAATCACCCGTGCGCCGGGCCGCGCGGTGCGAGTGATCTCGCGCCAAAGCGAGTTGAGCTGGTCGTCGGTCATCCAGTCCTGCGCATCAAGCAGTACATAGCGGTCGAGCGAACGGTCCGAACGGCCTTCCAGATATTCGGTGAAAGAGCGGTTGAGCACCTCGATCCGTCCGACGCGCGCGCGCAAGAGATCGAAATGCTCGTAGCGCAGATAGGGCGGCACCGGCCCCTCGCCATAGGAGCGGCCGAAAGCCTGCCAGGAGAAGTAGTTGTGCTCGATGCTGAAATCGCAGGTCAGGTGGCGCAGCCGTTCACGCACGACACTGGCCATGTCGCCGCCCCCGGCCAGGGCCAGCGAGGCGTATTGCGCCGGCGGAATGCCCAGCCCGAACAGCGACATCCGGCGTGACAACACCCAGCGCATGAAGCGCCGCTCGAACAATGGCGCCAGCCGCATTTCGAAAAAGCGGCGCTGTTCGATCAGCGAGCGCGCGCGCAGAAAATCGCGCGGCTCCACGCCATAGGCGCGCGCCACGGCATGGCCAAGACCGATGCAGCGGCCCAGCAGGCCATAGCGATAGATATTGCGCGTAAACAGCGAAATGCGCCTGGGACCAAAGCCACCATAGCGGCGGGACTCCCAGTAGGCGCGCGTCGCCGGGTCGAGCCGCGCGCGGATGAATTGACGGTACACATCCACATTCCGCTCCTCATCGGCGGCACCGAAGAAGCGGAAGAACTCGTCCCAGGACGGCAGCGAACGCGCCGCCGTAATCTTCAGCCGGTTGAGCGCGACATGGGCGGTGTTGAGATCGAGCGCGGTGATCCGCGCCGGATCGGCGGTGAGATAGGAGAGGATATTGCAGCCGCCGGAGGCGATCGCCACGACGTGACATTGCGGCGTGATCGCCAGCGCCTCCATGTCGATCTCGGGGTCTTCCCAGATCTGCGGATAGACAAGCCCGCGGAAGGCGAAGGCGAACAGACGATCAAGCAGTCCTTTCGCCGACAGGCCTTGCCGCGAAATTGCGGGCTTGCAGCCGACGGCCTGTTTCAGGCGGGCGCTGGCGGTGGCATCCAGGGTGGCGCTCAATCCAGGCTCCGTTGGTCATCCGAGTCGCGTTGCGACAACCTAACGGCAGGAGCATTTCAGTTTGATGACACGGTCGGAGGGTGCACAATGTCCTTATGAGTCAGGAAATAGCGGCCCCGGAAAACGGCATCGCGGACATTGCCATCCGCCTGCGCACCATCGGCCAGTTGTTCAATTCCTTCGACCCCTCGCCGTTTCACGAAAAAGACCTGGACCGCGACGCCGAGGAATTCATCGTGGGCTGGGTGCGCGAATTGCCACGCGGCGCTCCGTTCGGCATCACCGTGCATCTCCCCGCCGCGGAAGCGGCCAAACCCGAGGCGGCGCATATTCCCGAAGCCTTCGCCTATTATTTCGATTATCGCGCCCGCATGATCCAGCGCGACTTGCGCGAGCTGTTCCGCATCGGCCGGCATTCGCTTGGCATCGGCATTGCCGTGCTGATCGCTTGCCTGATGGCCAGCCAGATGGTCGCGCCACTGATCACCAACCCGACCACCTCGCGGATCGTCGAGGAGAGCTTCATCCTGGTCGGCTGGGTCGCGAACTGGCGGCCGATCGAAATCTACCTGTACGACTGGTGGCCGCTGCGCCGGCGCGCGCAACTCTACAGCCGTATCTCGGCGGCGCCGGTCGTTGTGAAGGCCATCGCAGCGGCGCCCGCCTAGGGCCGGTAGATGACGCCCAGCCGAACCGTGTTCAGCGTCAGATCGGAGTTGGAATAGCGGCTGTCGGGCGCCCAGTCATAACGCTCATTGCCGAAACGATCGTAGAGATATTCGGCGCGGAAGATCCAATTGGGCGCAAAGAATGTCTCGAACCCGCCGCCAAGGCTGAAGCCGGTGAGCGTGCGGCTGTCGAACCAGGTGGCGCTGCTTGCTCCCACCGGTCCCTGATGCGTGGCGCGCACGCCGGCAAATGCAGCACCGCCAGCGAGGTAGATCATGCTGCCGCCCGCGACATAGCCAATGCGGCCGCGCGCATGCGCGGTCCAGAACAGCTCGATCTCATCGAAGCGAGGAGACCCGGCGGGGTCCCAGATCAGATCGCTGCCGCTGACGATCCAGCTCAGGTCGCCTTCGACGCCGAACAGCCATGCCCCGTATTGTGCGTTATAGCCGAACTGGCCGCCGAGCGCGGCGCCGCTGGGCTTGAGGTCGAAAGTGTAGAACGACATCGGCGGAGGGGGCGGCACGCCGGTATAGTCGCCCTCGGCCGATGCGATGGTGTAACCGGCATGCAGGCCGAGATAGGCGCCGGCCCAGGACGGGATCGGCGCCACAATGGGTTGCGCCTTGACCGGCATCCGCAGATCGGCGGCCGCAGCCGCGAACGGCAGCAACAGCAGCCCGATCAAAGCGATGAGACCTCGCATGACAATCCTCGGTGTTTTGCAAATCCAGAGAGAACGCAACGACGCGATCGAAACCGGCAGGACTCGCGGATCAATGCACAAACAATGGCATATTCTATCAACGCATCTGATTCCCTGCGAATCTCTTGCCGTTAACGGGGCCGCCCTGCGCCGCGCTGGCCGCGTCACCGGCGCGGACAATCGTCCGGCGGCGGGTCACCCTTGAAGCGCCCGGCGATCCACGCCACCGCGGCGCCCGCGCTCTGCACGGCGGCACTGGCATGATCGACTCCCGGCATCCAGACAAGCCGCAGCGGCGTGCGGCGGGCGCAGAGCCGGGCGGCAAAATCCTCGGTGATTTTGGGCCGCACCGTGGTGTCGGCTTCGCCCTGCGCGATGAAGAGCGGCGCCCCCGCCAGCGCCTGGCCGGGGGTATTGCGGGCGATCAGATCGCGCCACGGCTCGATGGCGGTGACATCGACCTTCAGAAAGCCTTCGCGCTCGAACGGCTGTTCCGACAGCCACAGCCCGAGATCTTCCCGCAGCGACTCGTTGCACTCGCCGACGATCCGGTTGAACACCAGCCGGACGCGGTCCTGCAGCACTGGCTCGAGCGGCACGTTATAGATCTGCGACCACGACCACAGCGCAAAACTTGTGAGCACCTTGCCGGATTGTTCGGTGAGGTCCGCGCGCATCAGTGCGCCGATCTCGGTCGCCGGCGCCGCCGTCGCAACGCCGGTGAGCTGCAGATCGGGCATGTAGCGGCGCGCCATCTCGCCGGCGAACAGCGCCGCATGTCCACCCTGCGAATGTCCCCAGACCGCGTAACGCGCGCCGGCATTGGCGCGCGACAGCGCCCGCGCGGCGCGCACCGAATCCAGCACCGCGCGGCCTTCGCTTTCGCCAACCATGTAGGGATGCACGCCGGCGGTGCCGAGGCCGGGATAGTCGGTGGCGGTGACGATATAGCCGCGCCCGATCATGTCGGAGAGGCCCTGGATGCGCTGCAGGACCGTCGGCCGCAGCGACGGCGCACAGCGGCGCGCCACCCCGCTGGTCGGATGCGCCCAGGCCACGATGTCGCGTCCGCTGCGCGGCCCCGGCTGCAGCGGCACCACGATCACGCCCGAGACCGCGATCGGCTCACCCTTCGGATTGGTGGACCGATAAAGCACGCGATAGGCGGTCGAGCCCCAGGGGCCGGCCGTCAGCACTTCCGAGCGGATCAGCGTCCCCGGCTTGCCGGGAATTTCCATCGCCGCGGGATCATAGAAAGAACCCTGCGCGCGCACATCCGATGCCGCGATGGCAGCAAGCATCGCGCTCCAGAGCGCCAATAGCCGGACCGTGCAGCTTCGCATCCCGTCTCCGTTGCGCGAGTCGGGCGATCTTACGCGCCGCCGCGCACTTCAGACAGCCTTTCCTCTGCGCCGATCTTCGCGCCTTGTCGGGGCCATGCTATAAAACGCCACGCGAGGACGCGACCGCAGGGACATGCCGCGTCCGCCACGGCAGAGAGAGACCGCATGATTCCCGGCATTGCCAGCCGCCGCCGCTTTTCCGACCTGAGCGAACAGGAAATTCTGGCGCTGGCGATCTCCTCGGAGGAGGACGATTCCCGCATCTACCTGACCTATGCGCAGAAGCTGCGCGCGGATTATCCGCAATCGGCGCAGATTTTCGAGGACATGGCCAAGCAGGAGGATCAGCACCGGCGCAGCCTGATCGAGCTGTTCCGGCGGCGTTTTGGCGAGACCATTCCGCTGATCCGGCGCGAGCATGTGGCGGGCTTCTATTCACGCCGGCCGGTCTGGCTGATCGAGAATCTCGGACTGGAACGCATCCGCGACGAGGTCGCGCTGATGGAGGACGATGCGCGCAATTTCTATCTGAATGCCGCGCAGCGCACGACCGACGCCGCCACCCGCAAGCTGCTCGGCGACCTGGCGGCGGCGGAAGCGGTTCATCTCAAGACCGCCGACAGGCTGGAACAGAAATATCTGCCCGAGGACACGCGCAGCGAGGAAGATCGCGTGGCCCACCGGCAATTCGTGCTGACCTGGGTGCAGCCGGGACTCGCCGGGCTGATGGACGGCTCGGTCTCCACACTGGCGCCGATCTTCGCCGCGGCATTTGCCACCGGCGACACCTTCCAGACCTTTCTGGTCGGGCTCGCCGCCTCGGTCGGGGCCGGCATCTCCATGGGCTTCACCGAAGCCGCCTCCGACGACGGCTCGCTGTCCGGGCGCGGCTCGCCGGTCAAACGCGGTATTTCGTCCGGCGTGATGACCGCGATCGGCGGTCTCGGCCACGCCCTGCCCTATCTCATTCCGCATTTTTGGACCGCGACCACGATCGCCTTCATCGTGGTGTTCTTCGAGCTCTGGGCGATTGTCTGGATCCAGAACCGCTACATGGAGACGCCGTTCTTCCGCGCCGCGTTCCAGGTGGTGCTCGGCGGCGCGCTGGTGTTTGCGGCGGGAATCCTCATTGGCAGCGCATGATGATCCACCGAGTGTTTCGCAATGCAGTCGCGCGCGGATGACATAGGCCAAGGATAGACAAACGCATTCAAATTATTGCATATGTATGTACCCGCCAGAGCGACGTCAAAGCCAGGTAAGGTTTTCGCAGCCATGACGCCCCACCGACTCGTCCGACTGTTCGCCACGGTATTTCTCCTGTCGGCGGTCTCCGCCGTGGATGCGCAGGAAGCGCGCAAGGACACCGCGCCGGCGTCAGATCACAGTACGCTGGACGATTTCATCCATCGCGCACCGCCCCAGCCGACCGAAATCTGGCTGCGTTCCGCCGGCGGGCGCATCTATGACAATTGGTGGGAGGCACTCGGCCGCAAAAAGCCGGATGGCAGCCACCCCGCCTATCCCAAGAGCGGCCAGCGCGCGGGCGCGAACACGTGGCGCTGCGTCGAATGTCACGGCTGGGACTATAACGGCAAGGACGGCTTGTACGGCAGCGGCGAGCGTTTTACCGGCATCAAGGGCATCCGCACGGCCGCAGGCCGCGATATCACCCGCATCATGTCGCTGCTGCGCGCCGCGCCGCATGGCTATACACCCGAGATGATCAAGGACGAGGAATTGCGACGCCTGGCGATTTTCGTCAGCCGCGGCCAGGACAATGCCGACCGCTTCATCGATCTGAAAACCGGCAACGTGAAAGGCGACAGGACCCGCGGCGCCGGCCTGTTTCATACCATTTGCGCCGCCTGCCACGGCTTCGACGGCCGCCTGCTCAATTGGGGCACGGCGCAGGAGCCGGCCTATATCGGCACCGAGGCCAACACCTTCCCGCATGAGGTGCTGCACAAGATCCGCAACGGGCATCCAGGCGCGGCGATGATCAATCTGCGCGGCTTTCCATTCAAGGATGCGATCGACATCCTCGCCTATACGCGTAGCTTGCCGACGAAATAGCGGATGCACGCGCAGCCAGCCGGCAATCGCGGCCGCCGACTAGGCCAGCAGATCAACGACGGGGGCGCGCAGCCGCCCGCTGACAGCCTGCTCCGTGTCGGTCGCCACCACGCCGGTCACGCGCTGCGTGGCATTGAGATCGCTGAGAGCGCCTCCAAAAGTCACGGCCTCCGGATCGCGCGACTTTTGCAGCGCGCCTTTCTTTTCCGGCTGGCCGGTTTCCGGATCGATCCTGGGATGCGGATCCACGCCGCGCTTCGCCTTGGCGGCGTCGCAGCCATTCTCGCAAAAGAATCCGTTAACCACAGTGATCATGCGGGCTCCCGGCGCACGCTAGGACGTGCCGGTTAACACCCTGAAACCTCACTTTTCACGAGCGCGTGAAACGGCGCGGCTTACGGCACCACGACATAGACCGTGCGGCCGGCCTGCACGGTGCGCCGGTAGACGACGTTGCCGCAGCGATAACCGCGCACGCCGTTGACCACGGCCGGCCGGCGTGCCGCGCACCCGCATCGAGCGCCTTGCGCGCGAGGAAACGCCGGTCACCGCCGACACCGCTCTGCGGCTGGCGCGCTATTTCGCCACCAGCGCGGAATTCTGGATGAACTTGCAGACGCAATACGATCTGGAACACGCGCAGGATGCGGCTGCGGCGGCATTGCGGAAGATTCAGCCAAAGCGCAAGAGCGCGGCGTGAACAATCAACACATCCAAATGAAATTATTTCGTTTTCGAAAGAAAATTTAGCACCTCATCTATCTGCTTTGAATTTTGTTGGAACCAGAGCTCACCCAACTTTCGTGAATCGTTCAAAAACTCAATTGTTTCACTGCGGTACTCCGGGAAACGTTTCAACAAAAGCAGTGCCCAGAAATACACTTTCGTTGCTGAACTCAATGAGCTTCCAATACTGTTCAAATCGCCGTTCTATCAGCTCGCGGTTTCTTTGGTCGGCCCATTTGATAATTGCAAACAAGCCTGAAGCAACCACGGATATAGTGGTGACATAAGGCAACCAATCTGACACTTGCATAGGAAATCCTCACATCCTGAACACGCCGAATTTCGTCTCCTCCAACGGCGCGTTCAGCGTCGCGGAAAATGCCAGGCCCAGAACCCGCCGGGTCTCCGATGGCAGGATGATCCCGTCATCCCACAACCGCGCGGCGGCGTAATAGGGATTGCCCTCGCGCTCGTACTGGTCGCGGATCGGGGCCTTGAATTCCTCCTCCTCCACTTCCGACCAGGTGCGGCCCGCCGCCTCGAGATTGTCGCGCCGCACCGTCGCCAGCACCGAGGCCGCCTGCTCGCCGCCCATCACCGAGATGCGCGCGTTCGGCCAGGTGAACAGAAAACGCGGCGAGTAAGCGCGCCCGCACATGCCGTAATTGCCCGCGCCGTAGGAGCCGCCGATCATCAGCGTGATTTTTGGCACTTTCGCGGTGGCGACGGCCGTCACCATCTTGGCGCCGTCCTTAGCTATCCCGCCGGCCTCGTAATCGCGGCCGACCATGAAGCCGACAATGTTCTGCAGGAACAGCAGCGGAATCCGGCGCTGGCAGCAGAGTTCGATGAAATGCGCGGCCTTGAGCGCGCTCTCGGAATAGAGAATGCCCTGGTTGCCGATGATACCGACGGGCATGCCGTAAAGATGCGCAAAACCGGTCACCAGCGTCGTGCCATAGAGCTTCTTGAACTCGTCGAATTCGGAACCATCCACCAGCCGCGCGATCACCTCGCGCACGTCGTATTGTTTTTTTAGGTCGACCGGCACCAGCCCTTCCAGATCGGCAGCATCGTAGAGCGGATCGCGCGAGGGGATGATCGCCAGTTCGTTCGGCTTCCTGGTGTTGAGATTGCCGACGATGCGGCGCGCCAGCGCCAGCGCGTGCGCGTCATCGTTCGCCAGGTGATCGACCACGCCGGACTTGCGGGCATGCAGGTCGCCGCCGCCGAGATCCTCCGCCGACACCACCTCCCCGGTCGCCGCCTTCACCAGCGGCGGGCCGCCGAGAAAGACAGTGCCCTGGTTCTTCACAATGATGCTCTCGTCCGACATCGCCGGCACATAGGCGCCACCGGCGGTGCAGGACCCCATGACAACCGCGATCTGCGCGATGCCCTGCGCCGACATGTTGGCCTGATTGTAGAAGATGCGGCCGAAATGCTCGCGGTCGGGGAACACTTCGGTCTGATGCGGCAGGTTGGCGCCGCCGCTATCGACCAGATACACGCAGGGCAACCTGTTCTCGCGCGCGATCTCCTGCGCGCGAATATGCTTCTTCACCGTCATCGGATAATAGGTGCCGCCCTTGATGGTGGAATCGTTGGCCACGATCATGCATTCGCGGCCCTCGATGCGGCCGATGCCGGCGATCAGGCCGGCGCCGTGGATCGCTTCCTCGTATAATCCAAAAGCCGCGAGCGGTGACAATTCCAGAAACGGCGAGCCGGGATCGAGCAGTTGCGTGACGCGGTCGCGCGGCAGCAGTTTTCCGCGCGCGACATGACGCTCGCGCGATTTCTCGCTGCCGCCGAGCGCCGCCGCGGCGCGACAGCTTTTCAGTTCGTCGGACAATTGCTTCCACAGCGCGGCATTGGCGCGATAGTCACGCGACGTCGTATCAATGGCAGTTTCCAGGCGCGCCAAGCGGACCTCCCGATTCTCAGGTTCCAGTGGAACTATGACGCGCCGCGCGCTGAAAGAAAACGCACTTTCACGGGGCTGTGAGACGCAGTCCGGAACGATCCGCGGCACCCCACGTTGTCGATGCGAGCGGGGATTTCAACATCACATCTCAAGGGAGACATCATGCACAGGATTCTCATGACAAGCGCGGCTGCCGCGCTGCTCGCCACCACCGCCATCGCCTCGGCGCAGACCTCGTCCACCCCGACCCCGGGCCAGCCGGGCGTCTCGGTGGCGCCAGGGTCCTCGTCCTCGAGCAACAACGATCCGAACAAGCCGGCGACGGCGCAGGATCCGCGGACGGCGCCGGATCAGCGCGGCACCACGGGCGCCGCATCTGGCGACCGGATGAGCCCGAGCGGCGAGACACCTGCGACCAAGGGGCCGCAGCGCAACGATCCCACCACGCCGTCGAACAATTCCAAGAACGTCCAGTAGACGAACGCAAGAGCGACTTGAGAGGGCGGCCGGAAGGCCGCCCTTTTTCTTTGCCCCGATCTCGCTTCGGACATGACGGTCCGGCCCCGGTCGGCTAGTTTCGCGTCGCAATCAGGGGACTGGACCATGACCGCCATTTCGATCAACGACTACAAGGCACTGAAACTCGAGCTGGGCGGCGTCGTGCCGCCGGGGCGCGAATTCTTCCGCAACGTGCTGCTGGAGACGCTGTATGAGTCCCTGCCGCGCGATCCCAAGGTCCAGGTGCAGGTCTACAATGCGGAGATCCTGCCGGGCGGCTTCACCAATTATCATTGCCACAATGGCGCGACCTTCTTCGTCGCGCTGCAGGGCATTTTCGAAGCGCATTTCCAGGAGGGGATACTGGTCAAGGCGAAAGCCGGCGACGTCTATTCCGAGCCGATCGGCAAGATTCATCGCGGCCACAATCCGCATCCCGATCTTCCGTTTCACTGCGTCGCGCTCTGCCTGACCGCGCCCGACCGAGATCATGTGACGAACGTCGAAAAACCGTGGTGAAACTGCTTCGGTTCCCCTGGTGGAACCGACATGTACGGCACGACGACTGCACCACGTTGAAACCATTGACGCTGCCGCATCTTCGCCGCGTCGATGACCGTGCGTTAATCGCATAAACGCCGTATCGCCGGAACCGTTCCCTGCCGGACGCGTTGCCGTCGCAACCGATAGCGATCGGTGCACGAGCCAACGGGGACAGAGAGGAACTTTGCCATGAGGACAACATTTCTTGTATCGGCTTCCGCGATCGCATTGATCGCCGGCGGCAATCTCGCACTCGCACAGGGCATGAAGAATGAAGGCGCCGCGCAGCCGGCGCCGTCTGCGATCCAGTCCGCTCCGGCGGAAAAGATCGCACCTGCTCCCAAGTCCGAAACCACGGGACAGGGCGCGCCCGCGCGCATGGAGCAGGAGCGTCCGCAGGGCGCACAGGCGCCGGCTGCACGCGACGGCCAGAAGAGCAACGGCATGAAGGCCGGCGACACCAAGGCCAGCGACAAGCCGGCGGTCGACAACAAGTCGTCGGCATCCGGCAAGACCGAGACCAAGACCGACACCAAATCGTCCGCATCCGGCAAGGCCGAGAGCAACGACGCGACCACCGGTCAGGGTGCGGCCGCCACATCGGCCAACCTCACCACCGAGCAGCGTACCAAGATCAAGACCACGATCAAGCAGACCAATGTACGGCCGGTGACCAACGTCAACTTCAACATCTCGGTCGGCACCGTGGTGCCGCGCACAATCGAGCTGCATCCGCTGCCCGCGACCATCGTCGAGGTGTATCCGGCCTGGCGCGGCTACCGCTTCGTGCTGGTGGCCGATGAGATCATCATCATCGAGCCGGGTTCCTACCGGATCGTGGCCGTGATCGACGCCTGACGACAGACACCAGACCGACGGCGCAAGGGCGATTTCCCTTGCGCCGGCCGGCCGGAAAACCGCAATAAAGACGAAACTTTTCGGCCCCCTTGCGAATTGTCATATGGTTATTACATAGGTTCGAGAGATTACTCAGGCGCGACCGAGGACGGATGTACTCCCGGGCCTGCGCGTGAGTGGGAAGCCCGGCTGCAACGCCGGGTTTTCTGTTTTTGGGATCAATCGAGCTCGTTGTTCTGCATCACCCAGGGCTCGACCCGGCCCGCCGCTTCCCATTCCTGCCAGGCCGGAAGCTTCATCATCGTCGCCATATAGGCCTCCGCCGCCGCGCCCACGCCGATGGCATAGCTGAAGAAGCGCGACACCACGGGCGCGTACATGGCGTCGGCGATGGAGAAGGACCCGAGCAGGAAAGGTCCGTCCTGCCCGAACAGGTCCCGGCTCTCGGTCCAGATCATCTCGATACGGCGCACGTCGTCGGCCACCTCCCGCGTCAGTTCGCGCCGCTTGTTGATCCGGCGCATGTTCATCGGGCAATGCCGCCGCAGCGCGCCGAAGCCGGCATGCATCTCCGCTGAGATCGCACGGCCATAGGCGCGGATCTTCTCGTCGGCCGGCCAGAGTTGCGTTTTGGGAAATTTTTCGGCGACATGTTCGAGGATGGCAAGCGATTCCCAGATCGTCATCTCGCCGTCGAGCAGGATTGGCACCTTGCCGGCGGGAGAATAACGCAGAATGCGTTCGCGGCTGCCCGGCTCGTAAAGCGGGATGACTTCCTCCTCAAAGGGAATGCCGGCATGGCGCATGGCGATCCACGGCCGCAGCGACCACGACGAGTAATTCTTGTTGCCGAGAATGAGCTTGAGCGTCATCGATCTCTCCATCACCCGAACCGATCATCGGGGCGCGGCGGCGCGGCCACAAGCCAATTCTGCTGATTGGCCGGATCAGACGATGCAATGATCACCTGGACGGTTTCGGCTCCGGCGCCTCGACCGGACCACCGGCCGCCTTCCACGCCCCGAAGCCGCCTTTGACATGCGCCACCGGCTTCAGGCCCATGCGGTGCGCGGTGTCGGCCGCCAGCGCCGAGCGCAATCCGCCGGCACAGAAGAACACGAAGCGTTTGTCCTGCGCGAAAACCGGCTTGTGATAAGGGCTTTCCGGATCGACCCAGAATTCCAGCATCCCGCGCGGGCAATGAAAGGCTCCCGGCACCCGGCCGTCGCGCTGCAATTCGCGGATATCGCGGATATCGACCAGCACCACGCCGGCATCGCCATGCAGGTCGATGGCGGCGTCCGCCGCCAGGGTCTCGATGTTTCGCTCGGCTTCTTCGACCAGGGCGCGCACGCTGGTGGTGATCTGTTGCGGCATTCCGTTGTTCCTCGTTCCGGGGCGCCATGGTTGCAGAGCAGGCCGAGAGGTCAAGGCCCCGTTGTCGGGTCATGCCCGCAATGGCACCATGCCGCGAATCGAGGCCGATCCATGACCCTGTTCTCACCGCTCGATCTCGCCGCGCTCGCGCTCTTTGCCGGCGCCTGGATCGTCTATGCCATCCTGCTGGAATGGACTCCGCATGGCCAAAACGGTCTCAACGCCAAGATGGACGTCTATCGCGACGAGTGGATGCAGCGCATGCTCGAGCGCGACATGCGGATGCTGGACGGCCAGATCATGGCCTCGCTGCAGAACGGCACCGCCTTCTTCGCCTCCACCTCGCTGCTGGCGATCGGCGGTGCGCTCACGCTGCTGCGCTCGACCGACGATCTCCTGACCGTGGTGGCGTCGCTGCCATTCGGCGTGCCGTCGTCGCGCATTGAATGGGAGGTCAAGACCATGGGGCTGGTCGTGATCTTCATCTACGCCTTCTACAAATTCGCCTGGTGCTACCGGCTCTACAATTACGTGGCGATCATGATCGGCGCGATGCCGCCCCACACGCAGAAGAAATCGGCGCATGCCAAAATCCATGCCGCGCGCACCGGAAAATTATGCGAATCCGCAGGCCGCCATTTCAACCGCGGGCAGCGCGCGTTCTTCTTCGCGCTCGGTTACCTCGGCTGGTTCGTCAGCCCGTGGCTGCTGATGGCGACCACCGCCGCCGTGGTGATGGTGATGTGGCAGCGGCAGTTCACCTCTGACGCGCGCAGGGCGATGCTGGCAAAATAATCCTGCCAGGACGGCGGGACATCGCCCGCCGTCCGGCTGTCCGCAACACACACGCCAACGCTACTGGATGTAGAAGATCGCCAAGACGGCGACCACGATCAGCGCCGCGCCGGTCCAGACCAGCGTGGACGTCATGCTCTCGTGAGGCGCCTGATTGGTGTCGGGAGTGGTGGCCATGAAAGCCTCCTGTTGCCTTTCCTGTCGGTCGGGCCACCGGGCTGGCTTCCTGTGACGACGCGCCCGGAAGCTCCCGCGGCACGGCCTGTTATCAGTATACAACTTTTGAACTAATACGAAAGTCTTATTCGGCTGACACGCAAACTATCAACCAATTCAAGCGATTAGCCTAATGACAGGGTCACCCAGAGGGTTGAAATCAAAACGGCGGCCAGGCCGCTGGCCAGCACCAGCAGAACGCTCTCCAGCTGGTCGAAGGCCGTAGTCTGGTCGGGCTGGATCTCGGCGACTCGCGCCGGCAGATGCGATTTCAAATGCGACTGAACGTCGGACGACATGGACGGGCCCCTTCTTTGCCCGTCGATCCTGCCACCAACAGATTGTTTTTCTGTAAGCGCCGCGCCCCGGCGGGCCGTTTCAAGGCCGGCAATTGTCTGTGGATTTTGTGGTGTCGCAGCCGCTCGTCGCGCGCGGACCGGGAAAGAGTTCCGCCGTCCGTCCGGTCAGCCAGTAAGCCAGGAGCCCGGCCCATTCATGCATCGCCGCATCGGCGCGGCCGAGTCCGCTCGGGAAGGTCGAGAACAGCGCATAGAGATCGTCGGGTCCCGCCGTGCGCCAGTCGACGGGATAGGGCTCGACCGGAAAATTCGCGGCGCGGAAGACGCCGACCGAGCGCGGCATGTGATGGGCCGACGTCACCAGCAGCCAGCGTTCGCCCGGCTTCGGATTCACCAGCGCCATGGTCAGGATCGCATTCTCCGCTGTGGTGCGGGAACGGTCTTCCAGCCTGATGCGCTCGGGCGCGATGCCAAAACTTTCCAGCAACCCGCGCACGAACTGCGCTTCGGTGTGTCCGATCTGCAGCAGGCTGGCATTGCCGCCGGTGAACACCACCGGCACTTTCGGGTAGCGGCGCGCGAGATCGGCCACCGCCGTCAGACGCTCCGCGGATTCATTCAGCGCCGGCTCGCCGCGCGCGGCGGAATTTTCAGGCCCGACAGTGCCGCCGAGAATTATGATGCCGTCCGGCGCGCCGCGCGAATGGTCCCATTTCGGAAAACGCTGTTCGAGCGGATAGATCAGCCAGTTGCCGACCGGTCCCAGGCCGAAAGCGGTGAGCAGCAGCACCGCCCCGATCAGCAGGACGCGGCCGAGCCTCGCATAGCGCGTCGCCATCAGCAGGATGCCGACCAGCGCCAGCGTGAACAACAAATTCGACGGCAGCGTCAGGAAGCCGAAAATCTTGGAAGCGACAAAAAACATGTGATCGCTCCCGTTTTCACATCATCCTGACGGCGATCCTCAGGCCGGCAGCAGCCCGATCCGCTCGTCGCGCCGGCGCAGCATCGCAATCAGCGGGAGCGACAGCAAGACCATCCAGGACTTGCCGACCGCCTGCCCGGCCAGGAATTCGAGCGAGCCGAAAGCCAGCCAGAGAAAGATCATGGAATCGACAATCAGCGCGACAAAGCTCGACGCAATCACGGCGAGCATCATCCGCCGGCGCGCCAGCGGCGTGTAGACCGCCAGATCGATGAGTTCCGAAATCAGGAAGGCGGTCGCCGACGCCGAGACCAGCGCCATCGGCGCGAAAAGGCCGGACAAGCTCGCGCCAATCAGAATGGCGGCGACCGAGGCCACGACGCCCAGACGCCGCTGCACGAGATCGCGCAGCACAAAGGACACGCCGATCATCAGCACGCCGGAGGGCGCCATCAATCCAGGGGCGACGGGAATAAGACAGGGCGCGTTCGCCTTGCAGGCCGTTCCGACGTTCAAAATCATCCAGTTCGCGGCCGGCACCGTGAGACAGAACAGAGCCAGAAAAATCAGGCCTTCGATCCAGCGGCGCGCTTCGAGCTTCATCATCACGGCGTGCATTCCCTTACCCACTTCGCCCACCCCTCCGCGCGCAGGCGGCAGGCGGGACAGTCCCCACATCCATAGCCCCAGGCATGGCGCCGCGAGCGGTCGCCGAGATAACAGCTATGCGTTTCCTCGACCACCAGGTCGAGCAGCCCGTCTCCCCCGATCTCGCGCGCCAGCGCGAAGGTCGCCGCCTTGTCGATCCACATCAGCGGAGTATGCAGGACGAAGCGGCGATCCATGCCGAGCGACAGCGCGAGCTGCATGGCCTTGACCGTGTCGTCCCGGCAATCGGGATAGCCCGAATAGTCGGTCTCGCACATGCCTGCAACAAGATGTTTGGCATCCCGCCGATAGGCCACCGCACCGGCAAACGTGAAGAAGACGAGATTGCGGCCGGGGACGAAAGTCGTAGGCAATCCGCTTTCGGACATTGCGATGTCCACATCGCGGGTCAGCGCGGTGTCCGAAATCGCGCCGAGCGCGTCGAGCCGGAACAGGTGATCCTCGCCGAGTCTTTGCTTCCAGCCTGAATCGAGGTTCGCAAGAGCGGTGCGGATGCGCGGGCGCAGATCCAGTTCGATGCGGTGGCGCTGGCCGTAATCGAAGCCGATGGTCTCGACCTCGGCGAAACGCTGAAGCGCCCAGGCGAGACAGACGGTGGAATCCTGTCCGCCGGAAAACAGCACCAGCGCCTTGTCATGCGAGAGAGTCAACGGCGGCTTAATCCCATTGCGGAGACCACGACCAATCGACGATGCGGCCGTCGGCGCGCGCCAGAGACCTGATCTGCTTCATTTCGGCATCACTCAACTCAAAATCGAAAATGCTGATGTTCTCGCTCAGCCGTTCCAACCGGCTGGTGCGCGGAATGACGCCGATGCCCTGCTGCACCAGCCAGCGCAGCGAAACCTGCGCGGCACTCTTGCCATGCGTCTTGCCGATGCGCTCCAGCACGGCATCGCGCTTGGCGCTGCCGCGCGCGATGGGAGAATAGGCAACCACCGTCATGTCAAGCGCGCGGCAGGCGGCAATCACCTTCGACTGATCAAGATAGGGATGCATCTCGACCTGGTTGCAGACCAGGCGATGTTCGGCAAGCCGATCGGCCTGTTCGAGCAGAGCCACGGTATAGTTCGAGACGCCGATCTGGTGCACAAGGCCGTCGCGCTTCACATTCACCAACGCGTCGATCGTGTCCTTCAGCGGCACGTCCTTGTTCGGCCAGTGCAGCAGCAGCAGGTCGATCTCGCCCAGGCGCAAATCGCGGACGCTTTCCTTCACCGATCGCTCCAGCAGACGCGGCGCGAGATTCTCCGGCGACACCTTGGTGACGACGAACATCTCCTCCCGCTTGATGCCGGAGGCGCGCACGCCCTCGCCGACATCGCGCTCGTTGCCATACATCTGCGCGGTGTCGATGTGCCGGTAGCCGAGCTTGATCGCCTGCGTGACCAGACGCGCACATTCGCGGCCGCGCAACTCCCAGGTGCCCAATCCCACGGGCGGAATGCTGGCGCCCTTGGCCTCTAGAAACTGCATGATCAGCTATCCCATTTCGGCGCTTGCGGCGGATTGACGATGCGCCCGTCCGGCCGCTTCAGGGTTGCGATTTCGGCCATCTCGCCGGCGTTCAGCTCGAAGTCGAACACATTCAGATTCTGCTTGAGCTTGTCGGGATTCGAGGTGCGCGGAATGGGGATCAACCCGAGCTGGATCAGCCAGCGCAGCGAGACTTGCGCACCGCTCTTTCCATGTTTTGCGCCGATGCGGTCGAGCACCTCGGCAGCGGCAACCTTGCCGCGGCCGATCGGGCAATAGGCGGTGATGGCGAGCCCCAGTTTCTTGCAGGCGGCGATTAGCTTGCTCTGGTCGAGCATGGGATGCGCCTCGATCTGGTTGCTGACCAGAGGTTCATCCGCAATCTTCAGTGCTTCATCCAGAAGCTGAATTGTGAAATTGGCGACGCCGATATGTTTCGTCTGCGCGGCGCGCTTGGCCTTGCACAACGCGGGAATATAGGCGGAGAGCGGCAGGTCCGGGCTTGGCCAGTGGATCAGCAGCAGATCGACCGACGGCAGGCCGAGCAACGACAGGCTGTTCTCGACCGCGCGCTCGAAATCGTCCGGCTTGAGATCGACATGCCGGACCTTGGTCGTGATGAAGACCTCGTCGCGCGGAATGCCGGAGACGCGCAGCCCCTCGCCCACTTCGCGCTCGTTGTCATAGAAGGTCGCCGTGTCGAGATGCCGATAGCCCATCTGCAGGGCCGCGCTGACGGTCTGGATGCAGACGCCGCCCTTGAGCGTCATGGTACCGAGCCCGATGGCCGGAATGCGGGCGCCGTGAGCCTCAATCAGGGGAACCATGCCGACCTCGCAGGACAGAAAACCGCTGCCACAATGCCGCGCCAGCGCACGGCTGCCAACCGCCTTTGGCAGTGGTCAGTTTTGCGCTTTTGCCGGCCCCAGAACCGCAAAGGCCAGGTCCGGGGCATTGTCGATCAGCTTGAGCAGGGCGCGCGCCGGGCCGCGCGGGGCGCGCTTGCCTTGCTCCCAGTTGCGCACGGTTTCCAGCGGCACCCCGATGCGGGTGGCAAATTCGGCCTGGGTCAGATTGCTGGCGGCACGGATGGCGCGGGCATAGGCCGCGTCATCGCCTGCAATTGCCATGGGCCGATGCGGCATCAAATGCGGAAGCTCGCGCGTGTTCGACACCTCACGTTCCTGCCCGGTGGACAGGATTTCGACGATGCGTCCGTCCGCTTTCAGGCGCAGCCGCAATTCGGGTTTGCGATCCATGCCTTGAAGATTAGCCGATTCGGTCAATGGACCCTTAACGGCGCATCGCGGCGGGCTGCCGGCAACTCGGCCGGCGGATCAGCGGTCAGCCGCCGACCGATGCCACAAGCGCCTGCGCGCGTGCCGCGACATCGGCCGGGAATGGGCAGGCCCGCCGGGCCTTGGTGTCGAGATGCACTGCGGTCAGCAATGTGGCGGCGGCGACCTCGCCGGTGTCGGTCTTGCGCATCTCGTGCGAGAAGCGCAGCACTCGCTCCTTGATCTCGATGACGGCCGAATAGACGGTGACCACATCACCCGCCACCAGTTCCTTCTTGTAGGAGATGATCTGCTCGACCGCCGCCATGCCGCGATCATGCGCGCGGAGAAAGGCCGGGCTGAGACCCATCTCACCTAACAGATTCCACGTTGCCTCATCGAATTTGCCGACATACCACATCACGTTCATGTGGCCCATGTGGTCGCATTGCCAGGGATAGACGGCGCCGCGATAGGTCAGGAGCGGTTCGGGCATTGCAGGCTCATTTGGTCTTCTCGAAAATTTCACGCCCGATCAGCATGCGACGGATTTCGCTGGTGCCGGCGCCGATCTCGTAAAGCTTGGCGTCGCGCAGCAAGCGGCCGGCGGGGAATTCATTGATATAGCCGTTGCCGCCGAGCGTCTGGATCGCCTCCAGCGCCATCTGCGTGGCCTTCTCGGAGGCGAACAGGATCGCGCCAGCGGCGTCCTCGCGCGTGGTGCGGTTTTCGTCGCAGGCGCGCGCCACCGCATACACATACGCCTTGGACGCGTTCATGCCGACATACATGTCGGCGATCTTGCCCTGGATGAGCTGGAAGCGGCCGATCGACTGCCCGAACTGCTTGCGGTCGTGCACATAGGGAATGACCAGATCGATCGCGGCCTGCATCAGCCCGAGCGGGCCCGCCGCCAGCACCACGCGCTCATAATCGAGGCCCGACATCAGGATATTCACGCCATTGCCGACCGCGCCCAGCACGTTCTCCTCCGGCACCTCGCAATCCTGGAACACGATCTCGCCGGTGTCGGAGCCGCGCATGCCGAGCTTGTCCAGCTTCTGCGCGGTCGAGAAGCCCTTGAATTTCTTCTCCACGATGAAGGCGGTAATGCCGCGCGCACCGGCGGTGGCGTCGGTCTTGGCATAGACGATCAGGGTTTCCGCCAGCGGCCCGTTGGTGATCCACATTTTCGAGCCGTTGAGGATGTAGCGGCTGCCCTTCTTGTCAGCGCGGGTGCGCATGGACACCACATCGGAGCCGGAACCGGGTTCGGACATGGCGAGCGCGCCGACATGCGCGCCGGACATCAGCTTGGGCAGATAGCGTTTCTTCTGGTCGGTGGAGCCGTTGCGGCGGATCTGGTTCACGCAGAGATTGGAATGCGCGCCATAGGATAGCCCCACCGAGCCGGAGGCGCGGGAGATTTCCTCCATCGCCACGCAATGCTCAAGATAGCCGAGGCCTGTGCCGCCCCACTTCTCCTCGACCGTGATGCCCAGCAGGCCGAGATCGCCGAGCTTCGGCCAGAGGTCGCGGGGAAACTCGTTCTTGCGGTCGATCTCGTCGGCGCGCGGGGCGATCTTCTGCTGGGCAAACCGGCGCACGCTGTCGCGCAGCATGTCGACGTCCTCACCGAGACCAAAATCGAACCCGCTCCAGGCATTCGCGATCATGCAGGCCTCCCGCCGGATCAGAATGGAACTATACCGCCGTCCGCTCCGGAGCGTCGGAGGTGTTTTCGAGGCAGATCAGCGTCGCCAGCATCCGGGCAATCGGCTTCCGCACGCCTTTTGCCTCGGCCAGCACGTCAGCCTCGACGATGGACAAGGTGCGGCCCGACCGCAGGACATGCGCGGTGGCGACAAACCGCTCGCCGGCAGCCGGCGCCAGCAGGTTGATCTTCAATTCCACCGTCAGCGGCGAGGATTTCGGCGGCATCAGGGTGAAAGCGGCATAGCCGGCGGCGGAATCCGCAATCGCGGTGGTCACCCCGCCATGCAGAAAGCCGCGCTGCTGGCAGAGATCGTCGCGGAACGGCAGTTCCAGGCTCACCCGCCCGGGCGCCAGCGCCGCAATGCGGGCGCCGATCAGCGTCATATAGGCCTGGCGCGCGAAGCTTTCGCGCACCACGCGCTCCCAGTCCGGATTGCGCGGCGTATGAACCGTCCCTGAATCGCTCATCGGCCCATCCATACGTTACCGTATGTTGACATACGCGACCGTATGGCGGAAACTGGCTTTTGTCAAGATGAGGCGGGGCGGATGGCCAAGAAGAAGAAAGCGGCGGCAACGCCGCCAAAGCAGGATCGGCTGGATGCGCCGGCCTGGATCGCGGCGGCGCTGGAGACGCTCGCCGATGGCGGCGTGGACAGCGTGCGGGTCGAGCCGCTGGCCAAGGCGCTCAAGGTCACCAAGGGCAGCTTCTACTGGCATTTCGCCGACCGCCGCGCCCTGCTCGACGCCATGCTGGCGCATTGGGCGGAGGGCCGGATCGCCGCGATCCGTGGCCAGGCCGCGGGCGAGAAGCCGAAGGATTCCCCGACCGTGATCCTGTTGCGGCTGGCCGATCTCTATACCCGGCACGGCAACAGCCGCGGGCTGGCGATCGAGCTCGCGATCCGCGCCTATGCTCGCAATGACGAGGACGCGGCGAAAGCGGTGCGCGAGGTCGACAGCGAGCGCCTCACCCATGTCACCAGGCTGTTCGAAAAACTGGGCTGGCCGGCGGACGATGCCCGGGCGCGGGCCGTGCTGTTCTACAGCTATCTGTTCGGCCAGAGCCTGCTCGATACAAAGATCGTCACCCCGGCGACCATCGACATCGCGATCGAGGCCCTGCTCGCCCCGCCCGGCTAGCGCAGCCCGAACCAGAGCGTGGCGATCCCCAGGAAGGACGAAAACGCCACCACGTCGGTGATGGTGGTCACGAATGGCCCCGACGCAATGGCCGGATCGACGTCGAGCCGCGTCAGCAGCAACGGAATGACGATGCCGCCAAACGCCGCGGCGGCCAGCACGCAGACCATGGCCAGCCCGATCACGATGCCGAGGTCGTTGACGTTGAACCACAGCGCCGCGATCACGCCCAGCACCAGCGCGAAGCCCACGCCGTTGACGATGCCGACCATCAATTCGCGCCGCACCACCCGCCACGAATTGGCGTCGCTCAGGTCCTGCGTCGCCAGCGCGCGCACCGCCACCGTCATGGTCTGGGTGCCGGCATTGCCGCCCATCGACGCCACGATCGGCATCAGCACCGCGAGCGCCACCATCTTCTCGATCGAGGTGGAGAATTGCCGGATCACCCAAGCGGCAACCAGCGCGCAGACCAGATTGGCCAGGAGCCAGGGGAAACGGCTTTTGACGATGTCCCAGACCGAGTCGGACAGTTCTTCGTCCGCCTTCACGCCGCCCAGCGCCTTGATGTCCTCTTCGGCTTCCTGCTCGATGACGTCGACGATGTCGTCGAAGGTGAGCACGCCCACCAGGCGCCCGGACTCGTCGACAACCGGCGCGGCGACGAGGTTGTAACGCTCGAAGAAACGCGCAACCTCTTCCTGATCATCGGTCGCGAGCACCCGTCTGCGGTCCTCGTCCATCAATTCGGCGATCGGAACCGGCCGCTTGCTGCGCAGAAGGCGATCGAGCGGCACCGCGCCCTGAAACCTGTAATCCGGATCGACGACGTAAAGCTCGTAGAAACGGTCCGGCAGGTCGGCGGTCTCGCGCATATAGTCGATGGCCTGGCCGACATTCCAGTGCGGCGGCACCATGATGAATTCGGTCTGCATCCGCCGGCCGGCGGATTCTTCCGGGTACAACAGGCTGCGCTCGAGCGCGGCGCGCTCGAAATGCGGCAGCTGATCGAGGATCTCCGCCTGCTCCTGCCTGGGCAGGTCCTCCAGGATGTAGACCGCGTCGTCGGAATCGAGGTCGCGCACGCCCTCGGCGACGGTTTTCGGTTCGAGTTCTTCGAGGATTTCCTCGCGCACGGTGTCGTCGACTTCGGTCAGCGCCGAGAAGTCGAAATCCTTGCCCATCAGCTCGATGAGCCTGGGCCGCGAGTCCGGGTCGAGCGCCTCGATCAGGTCGCCGGTATCGGCCTCATGCAAGTCGCCGACCACCGCGCGCAGGGTGGCGCTGTCGTGCGTGGCGATCGCCGCCTGCACCGTCTCGACAAAATCGGCGCGGATCGCCCCGTCCTCGTCGCGCAGGGCGACCGGCTCGGGGGCGCCGCGCTGCGCCGGCGTCTCGGTCATCTCTTCTGGCTCGAGCATGCCGGCCTCAACACGGAACGGGGCGTCAAAAACGCAGGTCTGGGCGATCTTTCGGGCTTGTACGCTTGGAGATTTGCGCTGGCAATCGCAACGGCGCATGAAACGGCATGATCAGAACGCTCATCCTGCTCGGCCTGTTCCTTGCCTCGCCGGCGCTCGCGGCGGAATGCGGCGGCGGCACACTCGGCACCGCGCGGGTGCTGACGCTGGACGCGGCGGCGCATCCGCACGTGGGCCGAAAGCACTTTCCGCAGACGCTGCCGCTGGCGCGCAAGGAGGTCGTGCTGACCTTCGATGACGGCCCGATGCCGGGACCGACGCCGCGGGTGCTGGCGGCCTTGCGGCAGGAATGCGTCAGCGCCACCTTCTTCCTGCTCGGCCGCAACGCCGCCGCGCATCCCGACCTCGCTCGCCGGATCCGCGCCGAGGGCCACACCGTCGCGCATCACACCTATTCGCACCGGCTGCTGAACCGGCTGACGCCGCAGGCCGCCGACGCCGAAATCGACCGCGGCGTCGCCGCCGTGGAGAGCGCCGCCTTCGGCGCGGCCCGCGACACAACGGTCACCCGCTTCTTCCGCTTCCCGGGATTTGCCTCCAGCCCGGAGACGCTCCGGCGGCTGGAGAACAAGGGCATGGTCGTGTTCGGCGCCGACCTCTGGGCCAGCGACTGGAACCGGATGCCGCCGGAACAGCAATTGCGGCTGACGCTGGAGCGGCTGGACCGCACCGGCGGCGGGATCGTGCTGTTTCACGACACCCAGCCGCAGACCGCCGCCATGATCCCGGCCTTCCTGCGGGCGCTGAAGGCGCGCGGCTACAAGGTGGTTCATGTCGTTCCGGCGGGCGGCGAGCCGCCGGTGGCGGCCGCCCCGCTCCCCGGGCCCGCCAAACCGCCCAAGCGCAGCAAGCACCGGGGTTAATCTTGCATTCAGGTACGAATCCCTACCCGATGGGTCCGGGGATAGGGATTTTCATGCGCATCTTGATGGCGGCCTCTCTGGCTTTGCTCGTCGGCACAGCGACCGGCGGCGCGGCCGATTGCCCGGGCAATCCCGATGCGATCGGCACCAGCCGCACCATCGTGGTCGATCCGCGCGAGCATCCGCGCATCGGTTCGTTCCAGTATGCCGAGACCCTGCCGCTCGAAGACAAGGAAGTGGTACTGACGCTCGACGACGCGCCGCGCCCGGCTTCGGCGCCCGCGCTTGACATTCTCGCCGCGCATTGCGTGAAGGCGACCTACTTCATCATCGGCAAGCATGCGCGCGACTATCCCGACATCCTGCGCCGCATCCAGGCCGCAGGCCACACCATCGGGACGCACAGCGAGAAACATCCCCTCACCTTCAACCGGATGGCGACGGCGCGGGCGGAAAAGGAAATCGACGACGGCATCGCCTCGGTGCGCGGCGTGCTGGGCGAACAGGCCGAGATCGCGCCGTTCTTCCGGATTCCCGGCCTGCTGCGCGGCGACACCGTCGAGAGCGTTGCCGCCGCGCGAGGGCTGATGGTGTGGAGCACCGACGTGATGTCGCATGACTGGAAGCGCCGCATCACCGCCGACGGCATCGTGCGGCGCACGATCGACCGGCTGGAGGCCAAGGGCCGGGGCATCCTGCTGCTGCACGACATTCATCCCAAGACGGTCGAAGCGCTGCCGCTGATCTTCAGGGAACTGAAGCAGCGCGGCTACAGGATCGTGCATGTGCAGGCGGCGACCGAGACGCGGCTCGCCACGCAGACCGAACCGAAGGACTGGGAATTGCAACCGCCCTCGCAATCGCCGCTTCCCGCCTTGCTGGCGAGCGACATCAGGAACCTGAATGGCAATCTGGCCGAGCAGCACGCCATGAGCGCGATCGATTTCTGCGGCCTGCCGGCCAAGGCGAAATCGGCGAGCCGGCTGGGGCGGCGGCATGAGCGGTCGCAGCACCGCGCACAGAAGGCATCGCATCGCCGGACGGCGTCAGCCAGGCCCGTGACACATCATGCCCCCATCGCAACACCGTGACCCTCATATGATACGACGTTATGTTCTGCCGCTTCTCGGCGCCGCCATCCTTCTGTTCACGGCCAGCTACCCGGCGCACGTCGCCGCCGCGCCGAAACCTCGCGCTGAAAATGCAGCACCGCGGGCGAACCGCGCGTCTATCTGCTGCGCGGCCTTCTGAATATCTTCTCGCTCGGCATGGACACCCTTGCCGAAAAGCTGAATGCGAATGGAATACGAGCGGAAGTTCTCAACCACGACAGCTGGTCGGCCCTCGCGCCCCAGCTCATCGACGAGTACCGGCGCGGACAAAAAGGCCCGATCGTTCTGATCGGGCATTCGCTCGGCGCCGATGTGCTGTTTCAGCTCGCTGAGCGCCTCGACGGCGACGGCGTTCCGGTGCGGCTCGTGGTCACCTTCGATCCGACCAATTCCTATGCCGTTCCGAAAAACGTCGATTACCTGCTCAACCTCTTTCAGCTGAACGGCTTTGGCCGCCGCGTCGCCGCAGCGCCCGGCTTCAAGGGCGAACTCACCAATATGGATCTCACCGGCGACAAGAGCATCGATCACACCAGCATCGACAAATCGCCGGCACTGCACGATCTGGTCGTCGCCAAGATCATGACCGTGACATCGCTAAGCGCGCAGAAGCGAAAGGCGCCGAGCCGTAAACAGCACTGATGATGCTTGGCTGCGCGACGCATGCCGCCGATTAGAAGGCAAGTCGCCGTGAAATATAAAGATCAAAGAACACAGCCCTGGAGGCGGCGCCCGGTCAAGATCGCAGGGATGCTGAACTTATGGCTGCTCTTGTCATTTCTCCTCTGCACTTGGGACCAATGCCATCGGATGTGGCCCTAAAGGAGCGAAGCTAATTCCGATCATTGCTTTCCCGAACCTGCAGAATCACTTGTTGAGGATGGCCACAACTCGGATACAACGCGAGCGATGACCGCAACCAAAAGCGAAATAGCACAGTAATAAAGAAGCCAGTTTAGTTTATGAATGGCGCTTGAAGCCGGGACAAGTTCCCATACTGCGAAGACGACGGCAAACGTAAGAACCGTTAAGACCGCCACCAATATAAATCCTCTGTCGCTTCGAGTTGCACACCAGGTCGCAACAAAAGCAATTGCGAGCGGCAAAAAAAGAAAGGCATGTCTTCCGTCAGAATAATACGGTTGATACAGCGACAAAAGCGGATGGCTCAACGCGCTGGATATAGCAGGCACTTGCCCCGCTATCGTTACGAGCCACGCTACGGCTTCTTTAATAGCCTTCATCGATTAAAGTTCATCACGTGACAGCCCTCAGACAAATTATAGCCGCCCGGTGCATATGACCGGGCTGTAATGCAAACTTGCCCAAAGCTCGTATTGAAGATCAACGGATGGGAAACAATCCGAACTCCGTCAGACGCCTTTATCTCGAACGTCTTTTTGAGAACCATTTTTCTTTCAGTAAGCCCCATACGCGAGCGCCAAGTATCTTTGGCCATGGCCATCATAGCCAAGACCGTGGCATCGGCTTTTGCTATTGCGGAACTAAAAGGTGAGATCAAAGTCGCCGCGACCTTTGGATCACCCATGTCAACGTCGAAACTAATCGTTAGGCGCCCTTTTCCGTCCCAAAATCCGGCAGAATGAGTGATGACGTTAATTCCGCGCATTGAGAATTCCATACCAATGGCGGCGAGCGAGAGAGTCTTGTCGTCTGCCAACTCAATCTTTTCAGACGCATCATTGAGCAACTCAGCAGTTCGAACCGCGTCACTCACTTCAAGAGCGGCCTTTTTGGTTTCAGTCTGATACGCAAGGGTGTTTCTGGTAGCGTTTAAGAACCCATGAAGCGTTGTTGGTTTGATCACCGGTTTTAATCCCGGTTCGACGGTAAATGCTACAGATGCACGATCACGCGGAGGAAAATTCGAAAACCGGAAGTCCGGCACTTTCCAATAAAATGACGAGATGTCTCCCGGCCCGTGGTTCTCAGCTTCGTAACGAAGACAATATCCAGCAGTTGCTGGGTCGCGCGCTGCAAAAGCCGAATATATTTCAGTCGGATATAACCGGGATTGGTGTTCAAACGTGACCATTTGAGCGTCGACGTCGGTGTCACCCATCTTCAAGCCGACCTGCGGTTTTGGACACATGTTGCCCAGCGCTGGCGAAAGCGCCGACGCTGAAACAAACAACGCGGCTACAAAAACAGTCTCCAGAGTGAAGGCATGGTGCAATCCGCTTGGCGCAAGTTTGACGTGCGAACGTTTAAAAATACCATCGTAAGCATAGCCGCACAGCTTTGCGGTGTCACAAAAGGCGCACCACAGCGATACTACGAAGCGCCAGACTAGTCGTGTCCTATGTCACTGAATTTAAACTGGAAAAATATTGGTGCGGCCGAGAAGACTCGAACTTCCACGGGTTGCCCCGCTGCCACCTCAAGGCAGTGCGTCTACCAATTCCGCCACGGCCGCGAACCAAAAGAGCGCCAGGCGGCAAGGCCGGGCGCGAGGTGGGGCTGCATGTAACAAATCAGCCCCCGGCGAACAAGGGCGGCTGTGGACCGCCCGCATCGAAAAAGCCCTGAAAACCGGGAGATTCAGCGCATGTCGGCGGGGCGCGGCAGCAATTCCTTGACCTGGACCGCGATCCGGTTGCCGCTGACGATCACGTTGCCCCTGGCGACCGGGAAATTGTTGGCGAGGATTTTGACGTCGTCCTCTTCCCCCTGGGCCAGCTCGATGATGGCGCCGCGGCCGAGCCGGAGCACCTGATGGATCGGCATGACGGTATCGCCGAGCACGACGGAGATATCGAGGGAGACATGGTCAAGGGTGGGCAAGGCGGTTACATCCTTCCAAAGCGGCACCGGGAATCCGGTAAGCCTACAGTCGCCCCGCGATGGTAAATCGATGGTTAATGCGCGCGATACGCTGGGTTTCGGGCTGAAAACGGCCCCCGACGCCGCTCCCCCCGAATGGCGGGTGAGCGCGGAGCCGCTCGCCTATGAGACCGCCCTGGCCGAGATGGACGCCCGCGCGGCGGCCATCGCCGACGGCCGAGCGCCGGAACTGGTCTGGCTGCTCGAGCATCCTCCGCTCTACACCGCGGGCACCGGCGCCAGTGCCGCCGCCGATGTCATCGATGCCCGCTTTCCGGTCCACGAGGCCGGCCGCGGCGGGCAGATGACCTATCACGGCCCCGGCCAGCGGGTGGTCTATCTGATGCTGGATCTGAAACGCCGGCGGCCGGACGTGCGCGCCTATGTGGCGACGCTGGAGGAATGGATCATCCGCACGCTGGCGGCCTTCAACGTGCGCGGCGAGCGGCGCGAGGACCGCGTCGGCGTCTGGGTGCGACGGCCGGAAAAGGGCGCGACGCGCGAGGACAAGATCGCCGCCATCGGCATCCGCGTGAAACGCTGGGTGTCGCTGCATGGCATCGCCATCAATGTCGATCCTGATCTCTCGCATTTTTCTGGCATCGTGCCCTGCGGCGTGCGCGAACAGGATTACGGGGTCACGAGTCTTGTCGATCTCGGACTGCCGGTGACGATGGAAGATGTGGACGTGGCGCTGCGGGCGGAATTCGAGCCGCTGTTCGGCGCGGCCTCGGCGTCGGCGTCGGCGTCGGCAGAGCCGAAACTGATCGCCTGACGCCATCACGACGGCGGTCGCAAGCGCGCAACACATTGCGCCAGATCAAGCCGCGAAAATTAAGTATCGGTAATTTGCAACGCCATAGCGGCGGCGCCTAACCTGCCTGCATCATTCACAATGTCGGCGGTCGTTCCATGCTCAAGAACTGGCTCCTGCGGATTCATCGCTGGACGACGCTGCTGTTCGCCGTTCCGCTCGCCGTCCTGATCCTGACCGGACTGGTTCTGTCGTTCGAGCCGATGGCGACCGGACCGGCGTCGGGCCGCCTCAGCGCCGACACCCTGAACGCCGTGCTCGCCAAACACGATCCCGACGCGAAAGCACGTTCGCTGGTGGTGCGGGCCTATGCCGGCAACGTCTCGATCGGCGGCGCGCAGCGCGGCGACGCCGTGCATGTCGATCTCGCCAGCAACGAAAAGATCGCCTCGCCCGGCACGCTCGCCGAAGTCTTCACCACGTCGCGGCGCCTGCACGAGACGTTCCTGATGAATCTCGGCTGGCTGGTCAGCCTGTCCACCTTCGCCTTGCTGGCGCTGATCGCGCTCGGCGTGCTGATGGGCTGGCCGCGCCTGCGCAACACGCTGGCCGGCTGGCACAAGGGCACCGGCTGGTTCCTGCTGCCGCTGCTGATCGCGAGCCCGCTCACCGGATTGTTTCTCGCCTACGGCATTACATTCGCGCCTCCGCCGGCGCGGCCGGCTGCGGGCGGAGCCCCCATCGGCCTTCAGGAGGCGGTCACCATTGTCGGCGGGGCGCACGATCTCGCCAATGTCGTGTGGATCCGGCCGCTTGCAGGCGCGCTGCGCGCGCGCGTCAACGACGGCGGCGAGATGCGGGTCTTCACCGTCACCCGCACGGGGCTGGTGCCGACGACGCGCAACTGGCCGCGGCTGATTCATGAAGGCAACTGGGGCGGCCGCCTGTCGGCGCTGATCAACGTCGCGATCTCGGCGGCCTTCATCCTGTTGCTGTCGACCGGCCTGTGGCTGTGGGCGCGGCGCAAATTCCGCCGCCGCATGCCGCGGTCAACGGCCGTCTCGTCAGCGCCGGCGTGAAAAAGATTCGCTAGAACGTCGCCAGCATCGCAAAGCGATAGCCGCCGCGCAGTTCGAATTCTTCCGTCGTCGCCTCGCGCTCCTCGATCGCGTCCACGCGCGCGCCGGGCGGACCCTGGCGGCAGAGATCGATCATCTCGCGCACGACTTGCGCGGAACCTGAAAACACCGCCTCGACCGAACCGTCGCGGCGGTTGCGCACCCAGCCTTCGATCGTCCGCATGTCGGCGGTGTATTCGGTCCAGGCGCGGTAGCCGACGCCCTGCACGCGCCCGCGAATGATCACCAGCCGGATCACCGCGCCGCTCACGCGACGTCTCCGGTTTCGGTTTCGCGCGCCCCGCGAAAGGACGGCGACCAAAGCTGCAGGTTCTGGATATAGGCGAGCGGCAGATGCGCGGCGCGCGCGGCATCGAGCACGCTCTCCATGTAGCCGGGCTTCGGCTTGCCCTCGCGGCGCGAACGCCCGAGATAGACCATGGCCGACACCCGCCGTTCGTCGGAGCGCACCGGCATCATCACGCGCGTGTACAGGCCGCTGTCGAGACCTTCATAGGCGTTGAGGGCGGCGAGATCGCGTGGCGTCAGCCGCCACAGCACGCCATACACCTGTTCGCCCGGGACATGCGCCACCGAGGCATAGCCGTCGGCGGTGATGATGAAACGGTGATTGTCGAGCACCGCCCGCCCGAGCGCGATCGCGCCGCGGCACCGCCGCGCCATGGCGGCGACATCCATGTTGGAGCCGTAGGCGAAGTGAAGAGTCATGATGCAATGATACTGGCCGGAGCGATGCCCGTCACGCTCAGGCAAACTCCATGATCACCGCATCCACCGCCAGGCTGTCGCCCTTCTTGACGTGGATTTTCTTGACCTTGCCGTCGCGCTCGGCGCGCAGCACGTTTTCCATCTTCATGGCCTCGACCACCGCCAGCGTCTCGCCGGCCTTGACCTCCTGCCCCTCGGCGACGTCGATCGACACCACCAGACCGGGCATCGGACAGAGCAGGTTCTTGCCGGTATCGGCTGCGACCTTCACCGGCATCAGCCGCGCATAGGCGGCCTCGCTTTCGGTATAGACATAGGCGCGGGTCTGCACGCCGCCATGCATCAGGTCGAAGCCGTTCGGCACCGCGCCGACCTGCACCACCACCGGCCTGCCGTCGACGCTGCCGGACCAGACCGGATCGCCCGGCTTCCAGTCCGATGCCAGGCGATGCACATGCCGCGCGCCGTCGTGAAACTGGGCCTCGATAAAACCGTTCTCGCGCGTGACGTCGAGCCGGTATTCCGTGTCGCCGAGCCGCACGGCGCGGCTGCGCTCGCGCGTCACCAGGCGATGCGGCATCTGGCCGGAGATGCGGCGCTTGCGCTCGCCCAGCACATGGTCGATGGCGGCGGCGACCGCCGCCAGCAGATGCGCGGTCTCACCCTGCGGCGCGACGCCATGAAAGCCGTCGGGAAATTCCTCGGCGATGAAACCGGTCGAGAGTTGCCCGGCGCGCCAGCGCGGATGCGCCATCAGCGCGGAGAGAAACGGGATGTTGTGGCGGATGCCGCCGACATGGAAGGCATCGAGCGCGCCGGCCTGCGCGTCGATCGCCGCCGCGCGGGTCGGCGCGTGGGTCACGAGCTTGGCGATCATCGGATCGTAGAACAGCGAAATCTCGCCGCCCTCATAGACGCCGGTGTCGTTGCGCACGGTGACGCCGTCAGCTTGCGATTCCGCCGGGGGGCGGTAACGCACCAGCCGCCCGGTCGAGGGCAAAAAGCCACGATAGGGATCTTCCGCATAGACCCGGCTTTCCACCGCCCAGCCGGTGAGCTTCACGTCACTCTGCCTGATTGCGAGCTTTTCGCCGGCCGCCGAGCGGATCATCTGCTCGACCAGATCGATGCCGGTGATCAGTTCGGTCACCGGATGCTCGACCTGCAGGCGGGTGTTCATCTCGAGGAAGAAGAAGCTCCTGTCCTGTCCCGCGACGAACTCGACGGTGCCGGCGCTGTCATAGTTGACGGCCTTTGCCAGCGCGACCGCCTGCTCGCCCATTTTTTTTCGCGTCGCCTCGTCCAAGAGCGGGCTTGGGGCTTCCTCGATCACCTTCTGGTTGCGGCGCTGGATCGAGCATTCGCGCTCGCCGAGATAGATGACGTTGCCGTGCTTGTCGCCCAGCACCTGGATCTCGATATGGCGCGGATCGACAATGAACTTTTCGATGAAGACGCGGTCGTCGCCGAAGGAGGATTTCGCTTCCGATTTCGCGCGGGTGAAGCCTTCCGCCACCTCCTCGCGCGAATAAGCGATGCGCATGCCCTTGCCGCCGCCGCCGGCCGAGGCCTTGATCATCACCGGATAGCCGATCTCGTCGGCGATCTGCACCGCCTCCGTCTCGTCGGCGATGATGCCGAGATAGCCCGGCACGGTGGACACCTTGGCCGCCGCCGCCGCCTTCTTGGATTCGATCTTGTCGCCCATGGCGGCAATGGCGCCGGGATTGGGGCCGATGAACACGATGCCCGCCGCTTCCAGCGCCTTCGGAAAGGCTTCCCGTTCGGACAGGAAGCCGTAACCCGGATGCACGGCCTGCGCGCCCGTGCGCTTGCAGGCGTCCACGATCTTCTCGATCAGCAGATAGCTTTGGGCGGCCGGCGGAGGTCCGATGTGAACGGCTTCATCCGCCATCTCAACATGCAGGGCGTCCCGGTCGGCGTCGGAATAGACCGCAACGGTCTCGATCCCCATGCGGCGGGCAGTCTTGATGACCCGGCAGGCGATTTCGCCGCGATTGGCGATCAGAATACGCTTGAACATGTGGCGGCGACCCCTCAGGGGCGACTTTTCGGCGCTGCAATAAAAATGTCAATCACATGTCATGCAGGAAATAGGGCTAAGGCCAGAGCCAAAGCCAGCCCGCCCGCGACCAGACAGGCCGCAGACATGACCATGATCTCGAGCGCGAACCGGCTCCGCCCCACCACGGCGCCAATGGCCAGTTTGCTCAGGGAGTTGCTCAGGACCGCCGCCAGGATGGCAAAGGTGGCGTCCTGCAGGGACAGCGGCTGCGGCGCAAGCCGCGTTATCGACACGGTGACCGCATCCACGTCCGCCAGTCCGAGCGCAAAGGCGCCGACAATGGCGCCGGCGGCGCCAAAGCCCTCACCGAGCGCGCGTCCCAGCACCACCACCAGACCCAGAAAAATCGCAAATCCGACCACCGACCAGAAGCCGAAGGGATTGCGGAAGGTCACCGGCTGCTGCCGCCCTGCGCGCTCCCTGCGCCAATAGACCGACGCGAATGCATACGCGGTCGCGACCGCACCGGCCGCCAGAAGCGGAGGCGCCAGCAGCCAGAGCAGCGCCGGGTTGAGCGCGGTGACAATCGCCAGCACCCGCATCAGCGACACCGTTGTCGCGAGCGCGACGCCGGCGGCCAGCAGCCGCGGCGATCCTTCGCCGGCGGCGGCGTGCCGCGCATTCGCCGCCGTCACCGCGGTCGAGGATACGAGACCGCCGGCCGCGGCCGCGATCAGCACGCCGTGCCGCGCGCCAAAATATTTCACCGCCGCATAGCCGAGGAAGGACACGCCTGCCAGCACGATGGCGATCAGCCAGATCTCGCGCGGATTGACGCCGCCGAACGGACCGACCGGATCGTCCGGCACCGCCGGCAGGGCGATGAAGGTCATGGCCAGCAAAATCAAAGCAGAGCGCAATTCCGTTTCGGTGATCCGCTTGAGCCAGCCATGCATCTGCTCGCGCGCCGCCAGCAGGATCGTCACGGCAATTGCCGCCGCGCCCGCCACCCGCGCGTCACCGACCAGCGCATAGGCGCCAAGCGCGAATGCAATCATGGCCGCTATCGCGGTCGTGGCCGAATAGCTTTTGTCGGCCCGGTTCTCCTCGAGACAGAACAGAGCAATGACGGCGGCATAGGCAGCGAAGCCAAGGCCCAGCACGAGGCCGCCGGCGGCGCTTGCTGCTCCGCCCAGCGCCAGCGCCATTGCGCCGACGGTGCCACCGAGCAAACCGGTAATGGCGAAAGTGCGGATTCCGGCGGTGCGGCTTCCGGGCTGATCCTTGCGGGCCTTCCATCCGCGTTCCAGCCCGATCAGAAGACCGATTCCGAGCGCCACGGCGAAATGCGACAGGAGGTCCTCAATCGGCATGGTCAATATCCTTGCTCAGCCGCAATAACGCAAAAAGCCATGCTCTGCGCAATTGCTCCAGCCGAATGTTGTTCCACCGCCGCCGCCGTTTTTGGAAGAATTGACGCCTTACCCCGGATAGCAAGAGATTTATATACGAGTTTCAAGCCGGCTGCGGAGCCGGCCAGACTCCTTGCCCGGAACGGGCCGCAGACGCCGTTCGCCGCATTTTCCATGAGGTTGTCCGATGACGCTCCAGATCAATGACATCGCCCCCAATTTCGAAGCCGACACCACGCAGGGCCGGATCAAGTTCCACGACTGGATCGGCGATTCCTGGGCCGTGCTGTTCTCGCACCCGAAGGACTTCACCCCGGTCTGCACCACCGAGCTCGGCTATATGGCCCGCATCAAACCGGAATTCGACAAGCGCGGCGTGAAGATCATCGGGCTCTCGGTCGATCCGACCGACAAGCACGCGCAATGGTCGGACGACATCAGGGAGACGCAGGGTTTTGCGCCGAACTATCCGATGATCGGAGACACCGATTTCAACGTCTCGAAACTCTACGGCATGCTGCCGGCCGCGGTGTCGGGCGATCCGGCCAAGCGCACCGCCGCCGACAACCAGACCGTGCGCAATGTGTTCGTCATCGGCCCCGACAAGAAGGTCAAGCTGATCCTGGTCTATCCGATGACCACCGGCCGCAACTTCGACGAGGTGCTGCGCGTGATCGACTCGCTGCAACTGACAGCCAGGCACAAGGTCGCCACCCCGGCGCAGTGGAAGAACGGCGACGATGTCATCATCGCGGGCTCGGTCAGCGACGACGACGCCAGGAAGCAATATCCGAACGGCTGGAAGGCGCCCAGGCCCTATATCCGGATCGTGCCGCAACCCCGTTAACAATCGCACGCCATTTCAACTAGGATTGCAGGGCGCGGCGCAAGCCGCGCCCTTTGGCATGGCGGGAGTCTCCATGAGCGATCTCGGCTTCATCCATCGTTTCATTCCGGCGCAGAGTGCGGATCGGCCTCCGCTCCTGCTGCTGCACGGAACCGGCGGCGATGAAAACGATCTGATTCCGCTCGGCGAACGCCTGTCACCGGGCGCCGCCCTGCTCTCGCCGCGCGGCAAGGTGCTGGAAGGATCGATGCCGCGGTTCTTCCGGCGGATCGGCGAAGGCGAATGGGATCTCGCCGATTTCAGTCAGCGCACCGTCGAGCTGGCGGATTTCGTGCGACAGGCGCGCAACGTTTACGACATCGGCAGGCCGGTCGCGGTTGGCTTTTCAAACGGCGCCAATATCGCCTGGTCACTTTTGCTGCATGATCCATCGCTGCTGGCCGGCGCGATCCTGATCCGCGCCATGGTGCCGTTCGATCCAAGGCCGCTGCCCGATCTCACCGGATTGCCGGTTCTGGTTCTGGCCGGCGCGCAGGACCCGCTGGCGCCGAGCGAACAGGCCGGATTGCTGGCGGCCTATCTGGGGGAAGCCGGCGCGGACGCAACCTTCGAGGTGCTGCCGGCCGGGCATGGGCTCACCGGCCAGGACCTTGTGCTGGCCGAAAGCTGGCTCCGCTCGCATGTCACGGCTCAGACGTAACGGCTCACGGCGTTGGCGATCAGCAGCCCGAGGGTCGCGGATACGGCGGTAACAAACGTGCCCCAGGCGATATCGACCGCAGCCGCCGGCCAGGTCCAGCCGCGCAACAAGGCGAGCGCGGTGAGATCGAAGGTGGCATAGCAGAAGAAGCCGAACAGCGCGCCGTAGAGCAGCGCCTGCTGCCAGTTCGAGCCGGCCAGCCCGAGGGCGAAGATCACGATGCCGGCCGGATACAGCAGGTAAAAGAGAATGGCCGGAATCATCTTCAGGTCGCCGAGCGCGCCGCCCACCTGCGACTTGAAGAAATCCCTCGCCAGCACACCCAGAAACAGAAAATCCAGCGGCACCATCACCAATAGGGTCGCGAGATACAGAAGAATGTAGCGTTTCATGCGAGGCGCTCCGCCGCCGACAGGGTAATTGGTGTGGAGATACGGGCCGGACACGGCCCGGGTTTCAGCATATCACGCCCGATCACGGGCCATCTTGGCGGCCCGCGCCGGGGCCGTCTAAGGTGCCGGGCCGTCTCACAGGATATTTCATGCGCCCCGACATTCCCCCGGCCTTCGCCTCCACGCTCGGCATCAAGGTCATTCACTACTCTGCCGACCGCATCGAGGCGGAATTGCCCGTGCGCCCGGAACTCGCCAACCGCAACAACAACCTGCATGGCGGCGCCGTGATGGCCTTTGCCGACGACCTCGGCGGCGCGGCCACCATCATCAATCTGCCGGAAGGCATGACTACCGCCACCATCGAGAGCAAGACCAATTTCTTCGCCTCGATCGCGGTCGGCGATGTCGCCCGGGCGGAATGCGTTCCGCTGCATCGCGGACGCACCACCATGGTCTGGCAAACGAGAATCACCCGCGGCGACGGCAAGCTCGCCGCCATGGTCACGCAGACCCAGATCGTCATTCCGAACAAGCCGGCGAAGTAATCCCCGCATGGCGCAGCCGCCGGTCATCGTGTGGTTCCGGGACGATCTGCGGCTGGCCGATCATCCCGCGCTGCATGCGGCGCTGCGCACGCAGCAGCCGCTGGTCTGCGTGTATGTGATGGACGACGGCAGCAACGGTGTGCGTCCGCCTGGCGGCGCGTCGCGCTGGTGGCTGGCGCAATCCCTGCGCGCGCTCGCGGCAGATCTGTCGGCGCACGGCCAGCGGCTGATCCTGCGGCGCGGCGCGGCGGCCAGCGTCATTCCGGCACTGGCGCAGGACAGCGGAGCATCGGCGGCGTTCTGGACCCGCCGCTATGACCAGCCCGGCATCGCCATCGACAATCAGGTCATCGAACGGCTCAAAACGCTCGGCCTGAGCGGCGGCACATGTCCCGGCGGGCTTCTGGCCGAACCGCACAGGATCGCCAATCAGGCCGGCGCGCCGATGAAGGTGTTCACGCCATTCTGGAAACGGCTGCTGGCGCTCGGCGATCCGCGCAAGCCTTTGCCCGCGCCGCAGGCGCTGCCGCCGCCGGTCAATATGAGCAGCGAGCATCTCGACGACTGGCGGCTCGAACCGATGCACCCCGACTGGGCCGTCGGATTGCGCGAATGCTGGAGCGTGGGCGAAGCTGCCGCGCGGGTGCGGCTGTCGGACTTTCTGGACGACATCAAAGGCTACAAGGACCACCGCGACCGGCCCGACATGCTTGCGACGTCACGGCTGTCGCCGCATCTGCGCTTTGGCGAGATCAGTCCGAACGAGATCTTTCACACGGCACGATTCGCAGCCGAGGCAGGCCGCGCGAACGGCGCGGACACCGGAAAATTCCTGAGCGAACTCGGCTGGCGGGATTTTTCCCATTACCTGCTGCATCACTTTCCCGATCTGGCGACCAAAAACTTCAACGCGCGTTTCGATGCGTTTCCGTGGCGCGACGACTCCGCCGGACTGCGCGCATGGCAGCGCGGCCTCACCGGCTATCCGGTCGTGGACGCCGGCATGCGCCAGCTCTGGCACACCGGCTGGATGCACAACCGCGTGCGGATGGTCGCGGCATCGTTCCTCATCAAGCATCTTTTGATCGACTGGCGGCACGGCGAACGATGGTTCTGGGACACACTCGTCGACGCAGACCCGGCCAGCAACAGTGCGAGCTGGCAATGGGTCGCGGGCTCAGGTGCGGATGCTGCACCATATTTCCGCATCTTCAATCCCGTCCTGCAGGGCGAAAAATTCGATCCGCACGGCGCCTATGTGCGGCAATGGGTGCCGGAGATTGCGGGCCTGCCCGATTCGCTCATCCACAAGCCGTGGCGGGCGTCTCCACTGGAACTCGTGGAAGCCGGCGTTGCGCTCGGCACGACCTACCCTGCCCCCATCGTCGATCACGACACCGCGCGCCAGCGCGCGCTTGATGCGCTCAGGACGATCAGGGTCTGAGCATCAGGCGCGCCTGTAATTGACGATCAGGACAGCGCCGGCGCACAGCACCATGCCGGCGATGGCGAGCGCATTCAGCCGCTCGTCGAACAACAGCCAGGCCATCAGCGCGGTAACGGCGGGGACGAGATAGAACAGGCTCGCCACCTTCGCCGCCGAGACCCTGCGGATCAGCCAGTACATCAGCGCCACGGTGCAGATCGACAACACCACCACCGACCAGGTGAGCGCGAAAATGAAATCCGTGGTCCAGTGGATGACGCGGGTCTCGAACACAAATGCGCCGAGCCCGAAGAAAACAACAGCGGCGATGTATTGCACGAGATTGCCGGAGCGCCAGTCGACGGCGCCGCAATGGCGCTTCTGGTAAAGCGTGCCGACGGTGATTCCGATCAGCGACAGGAAGGTGGCGATCCAGCCCAGCAGCGAGCCCGACATGGTGATGGCGCGATCGTTGAGCACCAGCAGCACGCCGATCAGCCCGAGCGCCAGCCCGAACCATTGCAGCGGCGTCACCCGTTCGCCCAGCCAGCGATTGGCGAGCGTGGAGGTCAGCACCGGCTGCAGGCCGGGGATCAGCGCGGAAATGCCCGCCGGCACGCCCTGCGAGATCGAGACAAAGACTCCGCCGAGATACAGGCCATGCACCAGCAGACCGACCACCACGCTGTGGCCCGCCTCCGCCCGGCTCGGCCAAACCGGCAGCGTCACGAAAACGATCACCGCCAGAATCGCGACCACCAGCGCCATGCGAGTGGCCAGAAACGTCAGCGGCTCGGCATAGGGCAAGCCGAATTTCGCCGCGATGAATCCCGTGCTCCAGAAGAACACGAAGATCAGCGGCGCCGATCGGACGATCAGGCTGTCGGCAGGTCCCGGCATGGCCGAGGGTGATTAGCGGATTCAAGCGCGGGCAGATAGCCCTGCCCGGCGCAGCCAAGCCGTGTCCTGGCGGCATGCCCCCGGCACGCTTTCAGCTTGCGGACCGCGCGCATGACGCGGCCATGTCTTGATTGTGGGCACCGGCTCTGACAGAGGAATTGCGGCATTCGCCAAGATTTGACCCAATGGCCGCGGACACGGTCATGGACGGGAGGCTGGTATGGATGTGCGCGCGGCGGTGGCAGTGGCGGCGGGACAGCCGCTGGAGGTGACGACGGTCCAGCTCGAAGGCCCGAAAGCCGGCGAAGTTCTGGTGGAGATCAAGGCCACCGGCATCTGCCACACCGATGAATTCACATTGTCCGGCGCCGACCCGGAAGGCCTGTTCCCCGCCATCCTCGGGCATGAGGGCGCCGGCATCGTGGTCGACACCGGACCCGGCGTGACCTCCGTGAAAAAAGGCGATCACGTCATCCCGCTCTACACGCCGGAATGCCGGCAATGCCCGTCGTGCCTTTCGCGCAAGACCAATCTCTGCACCGCGATCCGCGCCACGCAGGGCCAGGGCCTGATGCCGGACGGCACGTCGCGCTTCTCGCTCGGCGGCAAGAAGCTGCATCATTATATGGGCACCTCGACCTTCGCCAATTACACCGTGCTGCCGGAAATCGCGGTGGCGAAAATCCGCGAGGACGCGCCGTTCGACAAGGTCTGCTACGTCGGCTGCGGCGTCACCACCGGCATCGGGGCGGTGATCAATACCGCCAAGGTGCAGGCCGGCGCGAAGGCGATCGTGTTCGGCCTCGGCGGAATCGGCCTCAACGTGCTGCAGGGCCTGCGCCTGGTGGGCGCCGACATGATCATCGGCGTCGACATCAACAACGAGCGCAAGGCCTGGGGCGAACGCTTCGGCATGACGCATTTTGTGAATCCGAAAGAAATCGGCAAGGACCTCGTCCCCTATCTGGTCGACATGACCAAGAGCGGCGCCGACCAGATCGGCGGCGCCGATTACACCTTCGACTGCACCGGCAATGTCACGGTGATGCGGCAGGCCCTGGAATCCTGCCATCGCGGCTGGGGCGAAAGCATCATCATCGGCGTGGCGCCGGCGGGCGCGGAGATTGCGACCCGTCCGTTCCAGCTCGTCACCGGGCGCGTCTGGAAAGGCACCGCCTTCGGCGGCGCCCGAGGCCGCACCGACGTGCCGAAGATCGTCGACTGGTACATGGACGGCAAGATCGAGATCGATTCCCTGATCACCCACGTCATGCCGCTCAGCGACATCAACAAGGGTTTCGATCTCATGCACCAGGGCAAGTCGATCCGCGGCGTGGTCACGTTCTGACAGCCGGCGCCCGGGAACCGGAGCTGAACGACGGCGTTATCCCGCACACCGCACGGGAGATGCGCCATGATGCCCACGGACAACCGCCCCCGCGACACTCGCTATCCTGACGACCGCTATCTGCAGACCGCGATGGAGAACGACGCCCGCCTGCAGCCCGATCCGGAACTGGCTCTGAGCGGCGGCAAGGCCAGCCGCACCCAGATCTGGGCGACGGCTTTCGGCACATTGCTGGTGCTCGGGATCGTGCTGTACGGCGTGACCCAGACGCCGAAGGAGCCACGCACGGCGGCAGCGCCGCCCGCCGCGGAAACAACCGGCGCGGCGCCCGCCGCCGAGCCGCAGCAGCCGGGGCCCGCCAGGCCCGGCCCGGCGGATTCCGCCCGCTAGCGGCTCACTCGAATTGCGGATCGACCGGCACGCGATAGCCATTCGCGAGCCGGTTGGTCTCGTTCGCCATGCCGGTGACCGCCATCACCTCGCCGAACATATCTTCGGTCATGCCGGCCTTGCGCGCGGCAGCGGTGTGACTGCCGATGCAATAGGCGCAGCCATTGGTGACGCTGACCGCGAGATAGATCATCTCCTTGGTGAGCGGATCGAGCGCACCGGGCGCCATCACCTCTTTCACGCTCTCCCATGTCCGTTTCAGCAGGGCCGGATCGCGCGCCAGATATTTCCAGAAATTGTTCACGTCCGGCAGGTTGCGGCTGCGCTTGATGTCGTCGAACACCGCGCGCACCTGCGGAGAGGCGTCTTCGTAGTTGATCGCTTTGGCGTCCATGCGGCGTCTCTCACTGCCCCGGCACGCCGATCGCGACCGGCCGCACCGGCGAGCCGGAGCCGCCCTGCGAGCGCAGCGGCAGGATGATGGTGCAGGACAGCCAGACGCGGTCCCGCGCCAGCGCGCCCAGATTGGCGTTCTGGATATTGTGAATCCCGGCCTGCACCAGATTGTGGTGATGGATGGCGAACGGCAGGCCGGCGGGGGTGCCGTCGGCCGGCTTGGCCTTGCCCTGCAACAGGCCGTCGGGCACCGGATCGGTGAACGGGTTGTCGAGCGCGACCAGCACGATCTGCTTGCTCTCGAGATATTTGGCGGCGTCGTAGGCCAGTCCCGGACCCTTGGTGTAATAGCTCTTGTCCTTGTCGGGATCGGCCCAGCCGTCGCCCCAGCCGGTATAGATGTAAAGCACGTCGCCCGGCAGCAGTCCGCGCTCGTTCAGCTTCTGGACCTTCAGCATCTCCTCGATCTGCGCCGCGGTGACCACGGCGCCGGGCGCCATCGGCTGGCCCTTGCCGATGTGGCTTTTGGCATCCAGCAGGATCGCCGTGGTGACGATGGGCGGCACCTTTTCGATTCCGAGTTTCTGCAGCGGCGAATCCGGCGTCGGCTTCACCTGCTTCTGGGTATAGCCGCCGTAATAGCCGGCGCGGCCGGAGGGAAATTCGCCCTTGCCGTCCCAGGCATCCGGCAGCACCGCAAAATGCCCGAGCGCGTCCATCTGCGTGCCCTGCGCACCGGCCTCGCCGCTCACGGTCTCCTCGCCGTTGAAGGCGTGACGCGTGCCGGGAATGCCGACGGTCGGCCGGTACTTGTCGACCAGCGGCGTGCCGAACGGCGATTGCGGCATGGTGTTGGAGCGGATGTGCGAGACCTCGTAGGAGCGCGATTGCGGGCTGGCGAGATGCGGCGCGCAACGCTGCCAGGTGACCGGACCGAGATGATTGGCCATGCCGATCTCGTCACCGGCCGGCCAGCGGTTTTGCGCGAAGACCTGCGGCGCGGCCAGAAAGATTCCTGCGGCCAGCACCAGCGACAAGACGCCAACGTGTTTCATGCATCCCTCCCCTGCCATCGAACACCCGAGTGGACACCAAGCGCGCGGCGGCGGCAACAGCATGCCCGCAAAGCGGCGATCCTGTGAAGCGCCGCTCAGAAGCGGTACAGTTTTCCGACCGCCGAGGGCGCCAGCACCTGGTCGCCAAAAGCGTTGGCAAGCGCGCTCATCGCCCGCCAGCCGGTGCAATGGCCGGCGGCGATGGTCTTCAGTCCGAACTGCTTCAGACCCTCCACCGTCTGCGGGATCACCGCCTCGTTGGCGCCCGACAGATGCAATCCGCCCATCACCGTGTGCAACGGCACGCCCGGAAAGGTGTCGCGCGCATGCGTGAGCACATTGACCACGCCGGCATGCGAACAGGCCGACAGCACCACCAGTCCCTTGCCCTTGACGTTCACCGCGATCCAGCGCTCGTCGATCAGCAATTCGTCGGGCTCCCAATCCTTGCCGTCCAGTGTGCGCCGCACCTGTCCGGGATAGCCCCGCTCATAGCCGGTCACGCGCGGAACCTCGCCGCTGACATGAAACATATTGTCGAGCAGCGTCTGCGGCTCACGCGTCACCACCACCCTGGCGCCGAACGACGTCAGTTCCTCCACGCTCGCGATATCCTCCATCTGGCGATAGCTGCCGTTCGGCATCTTCACCGCGCGGGTGCGGAACATGTCGGGATGGGCGTAATAGGGAATCTCCTTGCCGCCGTTGCGGCCGCGGATCATGTTGAGCGCCAGCAACATGGCGCCGGCGTGATCCCAATGCCCGTGCGACAGCACGATGCTCTCCACTGCTCCGATATCGGCCGCCAGCCGCGTCACATTGCGCTCGAAGGCATATTCCTCCGGACCGGTATCGAACAGCAGCGTGTGGCGCACGCCGCCGCGCTCAGCCGTCAAAAGACATGACAGGCCATGCGCAGCACAGCACAGGCATTTGCCGCCCATCATGCGGATGCCGCGCCGCATCAGGCCGGCGCCCTCGTGCTCGACATGGGCGGGGGTCGAGGAAAGCATGTCGGTCGCGTTGTCGACCAGGATCTGGATTTCAAGCTTGTCGACTTCGGCGATCGCCGTCATTCACATTCTCCCATAGCGCGTCACCCTCCCCGACAGGGAGAGGGTGACGGCAAAAACGTCAAACCCGCTACCAACCCATCAGCTTCTTGGTGCTGACTTCGTTGTCCTTCAGAAACGTCTTGTAGGCGTCGCCCTTGATGACGCGCGGCTCGAGCGAGAGCTGCTTGGCCTTGGCCTGATGCTCGGACGAGGTCAGCGTCTTCTCCAGCGCCGCGGTCAGTTTTTCCTGCACGTCCTTCGGCAGCCCGGCCGGCGCGGCGATGCCGCGCGAGACCGACCAGACCTGGTTGAAACCCTGCTCCTTGAAGGTGGGCGCATTCGGCAGGAACGGCGAGCGCTCCGGCGACATCACGCCGAGGATGCGGATGGTGCCGGCCTTCGCCTCTTCCGCCACTTCCGAGATGTTGGCGCCCAGCACCTGCAGATGACCGCCGAGCGCGCCGGTCTTGGCGTCGGCGGTGGACTTGTGGTGCACGGTGATCAGCTTGATGCCGTTCTCCGCCTGCATCGACAGAATGGCGAGGTGATCGTCCGATCCTGCGCCGAAGGCCGAGATACTGATGCTCTCGGGCGCCTTCTTCGCCGCCTCGACCACGTCCTTCACGCTCTTGAACGGCGAATCCGCCTTCACCGCCCAGACATTGTAGTCGAGCACATGGTTCATCAGCGGGGTGAAGCTGTCGAGCGTCTCGCTGCGATTGTACTGACGGTCGAGATAGCCGGCATACATCGACGGGACATTGAGATAGCCGATGGTGTAGCCGTCGGGATTGGCCTTTGCGAGCGAGCCCCAGCCGACCCAGCCGCCGCCGCCCGCCCTGTTCTCGACCGTCACCGGCTTGCCGAGCACGGCTTCGAGATCCTTCGCCAGCATGCGCGCGGTGATGTCGGTGCCGCCGCCCGCGCCATAGGGCACGATCAGCGTGACGTTGCGTTCGGGATATTGCGCCAGCGCCGGCGCGTTGGCGGTGACGGCCGCAAGCGCGATCAGCGCCGCGCCGATGGACGCATTACGAATGCTGATGCGAGCCATTATAAATCCTCCCCAGGATGCGTCGCCGTCGCGGCGATCGAGCGAGAAGACTGCGCCGCGCGCCCGCAATCGGCAAGAGGCCGGCGCACGTGAGGCGGCCGGCTCAGAAATCCAGCTTGTCCTTGACCGCGTCGATGCCGGCCTTGGCGCAGGCGTCGTCGGCGTCGCCCCCCGGGGCGCCGGAGACGCCGACCGCCCCCACGATCGCGCCGCCTGCCTCCACCCGCACCCCGCCGCCGAGGATCACGGCGCCGGGCAGATCGCGCAGACCGGCCTGCGGCATGCCGGGCTGGCTGATGGCGACCAGATCGGTGGTATTGGTGCGGAAGCTGACGGCGGTCCAGCCTTTGCCGGCGGCGGTCGCCGGCGTATGCGGACCGGCAAAGCGGTCGCGCAGCATCACCTGGGTCTGGCCAAAGCGGTCGACCACGGCGACCGCGACCTGGAAGCCGCGCTTCTGGCAATCGGCGAGCGTGGCGCGCGCCAGGTCGAGCGCGATTTCCGGGCTCATCGACTTGTAGGTGACCAGCGCCTCCTGCGCCTGGGCCGGCATGGCCGCGACCAGCGGCACGGCGAGCAGCATTGCGAAGCGTGACAGCGTCATGGTGTCCTCCCGGGGGCGGCAAACATTATCAATAACATGAATATGAGCGAAGCGTGCGGCGTTGATCCAGCGCAAGGCGCGCGTCCGCAAAAGCGGCATTTTGACAACAAATTTAAGACGAGGATCGCATGACCACCTCCTCCATCCCGGCCCGCTGGCCGCTTTTTGATATCCTGTCGCAATGGGCGAGTGCCTGTGCGCCGCAGGGCGAGCGCAATTTCCTGGACCAGGGCGGCGAGGAGCCGCAGCGAATCCGCGCGCATCTGCGCCGCACGCCGGCCGACCTGCGCTGGCTCGCCGGTCGCGATCCCGGCCACACCGAATTGCTGCCGCACATGCTGTGGGCGGCCGGCCTCGATGAAAGCCGGCTGGCACCCGCAACGCGCGACGCGCTGGCGCGCACCTGCAGCCGCTGCCGCAGCAAGGCGCATTGCGGCGAGGAACTGGCGCAGGGTCGCGCCGGCGACAGCTATGCGGCCTTCTGCCCGAATGCGCCGGCGATCCAGGCGCTGCGCGGGGCGTGACAGAAATTCTCGCCGCGAAGACGGCGCGTCAGCCGGCGGCGGGCACCCGCCAGCGCTCGCTGAAGCTGCGCGACAGCGTCAGACTGGCCGGCGCCGGGCCGGCCGCGATCTTCTCGTTGATGCAGCGCTGGATGAAGCGCAATGCCGCCAGCACGCCGTTGGCGGTATAGGGCTTCACCACCAGCCCCGCCGCGCCGGCAAAATCGCCGGGAATGAGCTTCTGGTTGGCGGTCATGAACACCGCGATGGTGTCGTCGCTCTCCGACAGCCGCCGCGCGGTTTCCACGCCGCTCGGGCCGTCGGCCAGGTGAATATCGACAAAGGCGAGATTGGGTTTGTGCGCCCGCGCCAGCGCCAGCGCCTCGGCCGAGGTCGCGGCGGTGCCGACCACCTCGTGGCCGATGTCCTCGATGCATTCCTGCAGGAGCAGCGCCAGCAGGGCTTCATCCTCCACGATCAGAATGCGCAGACGGGACTCGCGGGCCTCATGCATTTCCACTCACTGTCTCGACCGGCATCGTGATGTCGACCGTGGTTCCGGGGCTGGCATTCCTGTAGTCGATCCGGGCGTGCAGCTGCTTCGCCAGGGTCTCGATCAGCGTGCGGCCGAAGGTGCCCTTCCCGCCGCCATTCATCGCGTCGTCCGTCACACCAACGCCGTTGTCGACGATTTTGATCCGCAGGTCGCCGTTGCTGCGCGACAGCGCCACGCGGATTTCGCCCTGCTCGTCCTCGGCAAAGGCATGCTTGAGCGAATTGGTCAGCACCTCGTTGATCAGAAGGCCGAGCGGCGCGGCCTTGGCCGCCGGCAGATGCGCCGCTTCCAGTTCGAGCGCGACCTTCACGTTGTCGCGGCCGGCGGCATCGATGACGTTGCCGACCAGATCGCGCACAAAGGCCGCGATCTCGAAGCTGCCGACGTCCTTGCTCTGGTACAGCCGCTGGTGAACGGTGCCGAGCGCCTCGATGCGCTCGAGCGTGGCGCGCAGCACCTTTTTCGCCTCCGGATCGGCGACGCGGCGGATCTGCAGCAGCAGCAGCGAATTGATCAGTTGCAGGTTGTTCTTGATGCGGTGATCGACCTCGTGCAGCAGGATGGTCTTGGCGCGCAGCGCCTCCTCAAGCTCGGTGGTGCGTGCGGAGATTTCCTGCTCAAAGTAATTCTTGTCGTGCATCATGCGGAACTCGCGCTCCTTGTGGCGCGAGATGTTGAACTGCGAGGCGAAGAAGAACACGCAGGCGCCCTGCTCGTCCTTGACCGGGCTGATATAGAGCGAGTTCCAGAACGGCGAGCCGTCGCGGCGGTAGTTCTGCACTTCCGCCGTCACGTCGCGGCGCTCGGCAATCGCCTCGCGGATTTTCCGCACCGTCGCCGGGTCGGTGTCGGCGCCCTGCAGGAAGCGGCAATTGCGGCCGATCACCTCCTCGCGCGGATAGCCGGTGAGATCCAGAAAGGCGTCGTTGGCAAAGACGACCGGATTGTCGTCCTGGCGCGGATCGGTGATCAGCATCGACAGGCGCGTGGAGCGGATCGCCGCGGCGAACGGATCGCCCGACTTGTGCTCGGAATCGAGCA
>JALHOD010000017.1 GCA_022843165.1 Pseudorhodoplanes sp. | reverse complement strand
GGCGCTTCCTGGCCGGTGCGCGCGACATACTCGGTATAGCCGCCGCCATAGGTGTGGACGCCCTCGGGCGTCAGTTCCAGCACGCGGTTCGACAAGGCGGCGAGAAAATGCCGGTCATGCGAGACGAACAGCATGGTGCCCTCGTAGTCCGAGAGCGCGGCGATCAGCATCTGCTTGGTCGCGATGTCGAGATGGTTGGTCGGCTCGTCCAGCACCAGGAAATTCGGCGGATCGTACAGCATCCGCGCCATGACCAGGCGCGCCTTCTCGCCGCCCGACAGCACGCGGCACTTTTTCTCCACGTCGTCCTCGGAAAATCCGAAACAGCCCGCCAGCGTGCGCAGCGAGCCCTGCCCGGCCTGCGGAAACGCCTCCTCCAGCCATTCGAACACCGTGAGCTCGCCGTCGAGCAGGTCCATGGCGTGCTGCGCGAAATAGCCCATCTTCACGCTGGCGCCGAGCGTCACCGTGCCGTCGTCGGGGTCCGTCGAGCCGGCCACGAGCTTGAGCAGCGTCGACTTGCCGGCGCCGTTGATGCCCATGACGCACCAGCGCTCGCGCCGGCACACCTGGAAATCGAGCCCCTCGTAGATGCTGCGGCTGCCATAGCCCTTGTGCACCTTCTTCAGGCTGACGACATCCTCGCCCGAGCGCGGCGCGGGAGGAAAATCGAAGGCGATGCTCTGGCGGCGCTTCGGCGGCTCGACGCGCTCGATCTTGTCCAGCTTCTTCACGCGGCTCTGCACTTGTGCCGCATGTGACGCGCGCGCCTTGAAGCGCTCGATGAACTTGATCTCCTTCGCCAGCATCGCCTGCTGGCGCTCGAACTGGGCCTGCTGCTGCTTCTCGTTGAGCGCGCGCTGCTGCTCGTAGAATTCGTAATTGCCGGAATAGGTGGTCAGCGTGCCGCCGTCGATCTCGACCACCTTGTTGACGATACGGTTCATGAACTCGCGGTCATGCGAGGTCATCAGCAGCGCGCCGTCATAGCCCTTCAGGAAATTCTCCAGCCAGATCAGGCTTTCGAGATCGAGATGGTTCGAGGGCTCGTCCAGCAGCATGGCGTCGGGCCGCATCAGCAGGATGCGCGCGAGCGCGACCCGCATCTTCCAGCCGCCCGACAGCGCGCCGACATCGCCGTCCATCATCTCCTGGCTGAAGCCGAGCCCCGCCAGCACCTCGCGCGCCCGCGCATCGAGCGCATAGCCGTCCAGTTCCTCGAACCGCGCCTGCACCTCGCCGTAGCGCTCGAGGATTTCCTCCATCTCGCCGGCCCGCTCCGGGTCGGTCATGGCGGCTTCCAGGTCCTTCAGCTCGGCGGCGACCACGCTGACCGGACCGGCGCCCTCCATCACCTCGGCGACCGCGCTGCGCCCCGCCATCTCGCCGACATCCTGGCTGAAATAGCCGATGGTGACGCCGCGATCGGCCGCGACCTGGCCCTCGTCGGGCTGCTCCTGGCCGGTCATCATCCGGAACAGCGTGGATTTGCCGGCGCCGTTGGGCCCGACCAGCCCCACCTTCTCGCCCCGCTGCAGGGAGGCGGAGGCTTCGATGAACAGGATCTGGTGGCCGTTCTGCTTGGAGATATTGTCGAGGCGGATCATGGGTTCGGGGGGCTGGAAAAGGAAGCGGCGGACTTACGCGATGCGGGGCGCGCCAGCAAGTCGCCTGCATGGCGCGAAGCGCAATGCGGAAGAGCCTCTATGCGGGTCGCTCCCGGGTTTCGCTGCGCTCCACCCGGGCTGCATTCCGGCGGCTTACGACGCCAGCGCCGCCAGAATCCGCGCCCAAGAGCGCGTGCCCTTGTGGAACGAGGCGAGGTCGTACTTTTCGTTGGGCGAATGCACGCGGTCGTCGTCGAGTGCGAAGCCGACCATGATGGTGTCCATGCCGAGCACGCGCTTGAAATCGCCGACGATCGGGATCGAGCCGCCCGCCCCCACCGTCACCGCCTTCTTGCCCCATTCCTCCTGCAGCGCCTTGCGCGTCTTCACGATCGCCGGGCTGTCGAACGGCAATTGCAAGGCCGGCGCGCAGCCGTGGTTCTCGAACTCCACCTTGCAGTCGGCCGGGATGCGCTCACGCACGAACTGCCGGAAGGCGTCGCGCACTTTCTCCGGGTCCTGGTCGCCGACCAGACGGAACGAGACCTTGGCTTTGGCCTGCGAGGCGATCACGGTCTTTGCGCCCTCGCCGGTATAGCCGCCGACGATGCCGTTGACGTCGCAGGTCGGACGCGTGGAAATCTGCTCGATCAGCATGCGGTCCTTCTCGCCGGCCGGAATTTTCAGGCCGACCTGGCCGAGAAATTCATCGGCTGTGAGATTGAGCGCCTTGAGATCGGCCTTGATGTCGGCGGGCAGTTCCGGGACGCCGTCGTAGAAGCCGGGAATGGCGATGCGGCCGTTGTCGTCGTGGAGGGCGGCGAGAATGCGCGTCAGCACGCGGATCGGATTTTGCGCGGCGCCGCCGAACAGGCCGGAATGCAGGTCGCGGTCGGCGGCGGTGACGGTCACGTCCTCATAGACGAGGCCGCGCAAAGAGGTCGTGACCGAAGGCGTGGTGGCGTTCCACATGCCGGTGTCGCAGACCAGGGCCATGTCGAGCTTGAACTCGTCGGCATGCTCGGCGACGAAGGGGTAGAGGCTTTTCGAGCCGCATTCCTCCTCGCCCTCGATCATCACCGTGACATTGAGCGGCAGCGCGCCGGTCACCGCCTTGAAGGCGCGGCAGGCCTCCACGAAGGTCATGAGCTGGCCCTTGTCGTCGCAGGCGCCGCGCGCCACGATGATCCTGCGGCCGCCTCCGAGATCCTCGATGCGCGGCTCGAAGGGCGGGGTCTGCCACAGGTCGAGCGGATCGACCGGCTGCACGTCGTAATGGCCGTAGAACAGGACATGCGGCGCATCCTTCGCCGCGCCGTTCTTCGGCTTGGCCACCACCACCGGATGGCCCCTGGTCGGGCGCACTTTGGCCTCGAGCCCGAGACTTGCCAGATCGTCGGCGATGAACTGCGCCGCCGCCTTGCATTGATCGGCATAGGCCGGGTCGGTCGAGATCGATTGCAGGCGCAGGAAATCGAACAGCCGCGCCAGGCTCTGGTCGAGATCGGCGTCGATGCGGTCGAGGACTTTGGGCAGGGCTTCGGTGGGGGTCATGCTCAATCCAGTAATGTCATCGCCCGCAAAGGCGGGCGATCCAGTATTCACAGATCAGAATTATACGGCAATGCAGCGATTACTGGATGCCCCGCCTTCGCGGGGCATGACAGACATCGAACTAGCGCCTGAGAATCCCGCCCAGGGTGCCGCGGATGATGGCGCGGCCGACGGTGCCGCCGACCTTGCCGCCGCCGAGCGATTTGCTCAGTTCGGATGCGACCTGACCGGCGACGCGGGTGGTGACGGTGCGGGCCACTTCGCGCGCGATGGTCTGGCCGGTCGAGAGGCGCTCGCCGCGCTTGCGGTTGGTGCCGAAGATGGAGCCGAGCCAGCCGCCGATGCCGCCGCCCGAACTCTCCTCCTGCGGCGCGCCGGGCGTGCCGGCGGGCGCGGCAATCTCCTTCACCCGCTTCTGCAGGATCTCGTAGGCGGATTCCGGATCGGCGGTCTCGTCGTACTTGCCCTTGACCGGACTCTTGCTGATCGTCACCCGGCGCTCCTGCGGGGTGAGCGGCCCCATCCGCGCGGCCGGCGGGCGGATCATGGTGCGCTCCACCATCGAAGGTGTGCCGTTGCCCTCCAGCAGCGAGACCAAAGCCTCGCCCTTGCCGAGTTCCATGATGACGCGGGCGGTGTCAAGCTTGGGATTGGGGCGGAACGTGCTGGCGGCGGTCTGCACCGCCTTCTGGTCGCGCGGGGTGAAGGCCCGCAAGGCGTGCTGCACGCGGTTGCCGAGCTGGGCCAGCACCTTCTCCGGCACGTCGAGCGGGTTCTGCGTGACGAAATAGACGCCGACGCCCTTGGAACGGATCAGGCGCACCACCTGCTCGATCTTGTCGAGCAGGGCCTTGGGCGCGTCGGTGAACAGCAGATGCGCCTCGTCGAAGAAGAAGACCAGCTTGGGCTTGTCGACGTCGCCGACCTCCGGCAATTCCTCGAACAGTTCCGAGAGCAGCGACAGCAGGAAGGTCGCGTACAGGCGCGGGCTTTCCATCAGCTTGTCGGCGGCGAGGATGTTGATATAGCCGCGGCCCTCGCGGTCGGTGCGCATCAGGTCCGCCAGTTCGAGCGCCGGCTCGCCGAAGAATTTGGCGCCGCCCTGGTTTTCCAGAACCAGCAATTGCCGCTGGATGGTGCCGATGCTTTCGGTCGCGACATTGCCGTAGCGGGTGCTCAGCTCCTTGGCGTTCTTGGCGACATAGGACAGGAGTTCGCGCAGATCCTTCAGATCCACGAGCCCGTTCGCCTCCAGACCCGTCAGTTCCGGGTCGTCGTCGGCGAAGCGGAACGCGACATTGAGCACGCCCTCCTGAACATCGTTGAGACCCAGCATCCGCGACAGCAGCAGGGGTCCCATTTCGGCAATGGTGGCGCGGGTGGGATGCCCCTGCTCGCCGAACACGTCCCAGAATATAACCGGAAATTCGTCGGGCAGGAATTTGAAGCCCATGCCGGCGGCGCGTTTGACCAGCGCCTCCTTGTCCTCGCCCATGGCGGCGACGCCCGACAGGTCGCCCTTGATGTCGGCGGCAAAAACCGGAACGCCGGCGCGCGAAAATCCTTCCGCCAGCACCTGCAGGGTCACGGTCTTTCCGGTGCCGGTGGCGCCGGTCACCAGTCCGTGACGATTGGCGAGCGCGAGCGTCAGAAGTTCCGGCTTCTCGCTCTGGCCGAGGAAAATCTTGCCGGCCGGATCGATCTCCGTCGAGAGCGATGCGCTCTCCGCCGGAGCGGCTTTCGGTTTGGCGGGCGCAGCCGCGGACTTCGCAGACTTCGTGGACCTGGCGGGTTTCTCCGCGTTGCCGTTTTTCGGCGTCTTCGTCGACTTCGCCATAGCCAAACCTCTCAGAGCCTTGCTGAAATCCAACACATCTTTCAGCCGCAGGGCGGCGCGGTCAACCGCGCGCCATGTTTCCTTCGCGCGTTATCGCCGCTTGTCAAGGTCTGGCATCATAGTGGCCATCGTGTCACACATGATCGGAAACGTTTGGGGACGAGTTTTCCTCATCGCGGATATTGATTATCAATAATCGATAACCCGCCGTCAGTGCGGGAAGGGGCGTGAGATCATGGACGAGCTTGTCGGGCGACTCGTCGCTGATGTCGGCATCGATCGAGATGTTGCGCAGAAAGCGGTCGGTATCATTCTGGCATTTCTGATCAAGGAAGGGCCCGCCGACAAGGTGAAGGCCCTGCTCGATCGCATGCCGGGCGCGGAAGCCGCGGCGCAAGCCAGCGAAGGCGGCGGCATGTTCGGCATGGGCGGCATCATGGGCGCCGGCACCCAGCTGATGGGTCTGGGCATGAGCATGGGCGACGTCCAGAACGTCACCCGGATCGTGATGGCCTATGCCCGCGAAAAAGCCGGAGACGACGCCGTCGGCGAGATCGTCGGCGCGATCCCGGGTCTCAGTCAGTTCGTTTAAGCCGCCGTCTGTTGCGCGGCAATTTTTTTGAAGGGCGTGCGCGTGTCGGTGTCTTATCCGATCAAAAATCTGGACGGCCTCGATGCCGAGGCGGTGGCGGCGCTAAAATCGGTGGGCATCCGCACCACCAGCAAGCTGCTGGAATCGGCGCGCACCAGCAAAGGCCGCAAGCTGCTCGCCGAGAAGACCGGCATCGACGAAAAGCGCCTGCTGCGCTTCGCCAACATGGCCGACCGCATGCGGGTGAAGGGGCTGGGCGCCGATTACGCCGAATTGCTGCGGGTGTGCGGTGTGGACACGGTGCGGGAACTGAAATACCGCAACCCGGCCAAGCTCGCCGCGGCCATGCGCGAAGCCAACGACAAGCGCAAGGTCGTGAAGCTCGTGCCGACCGACAAGACGGTCGGCCGCTGGATCGACCACGCCAAGAAACTGCCCCTCAAAATCACGTATTGACGGGCCTTTGGCGGCGCGGGAGCGGCGCTTGACACCCCTGCCCGGACCGCGCAAAGCGGCAGGCCATGAGCACCGCCCGACACCTCGCCTCCCGGACCGAGACGAGCGGCCCGTCCGCCCTCACCCGGCTGCTTGCGCCGGACCGCGCACTGGTGATGGGCATCCTCAACCTGACCCCGGATTCCTTCTCCGACGGCGGCCGCTTCGTCGATCCCGCCGTGGCCCGCGCGCATGCGGCGCGCATGGTCGCGCAGGGCGCCGACATCATCGACGTCGGCGCGGAATCCACCCGGCCCTATGGCGATGCGACCGAGGTGTCATTCGAGGAGGAATGCGCGCGGCTGAAGCCGGTGCTGCCGGCGGTGATCGCGCTCGGCAAGCCGGTCTCCATCGACAGCATGAAGGCCAGCATCGTGTCCTGGGCGATCGGCCTGGGCGCGCAGATTGCCAATGACGTCTGGGGCCTGCAGCGCGATCCTGACATGGCCCGCGTGGTTTCCGAGCACCGCGTGCCGGTGATCGTGATGCACAACCGTCTCAAGGCGGAGCCCGGGATCGACATCATCGCCGACATGATGGCGTTCTTCGAGCGCTCGCTCGCGATCGCCGACCGTGCCGGCATCGCCCGCGACATGATCGTGCTCGACCCCGGCATCGGTTTTGGCAAGACGCCGGAGCAGAGCATTCTGGCCATCGCGCGGCTGGAGGAATTCAGGACTTTTGGCCTGCCATTGCTGATGGGCCTGTCGCGCAAGCGGTTCATTTCATCCATCGTGCCGTCGGAACCGGCGGAGCGGCTGGGCGGCTCGATCGCCGGCAACCTGCTGGCGGTGCAGAAAGGCGCCGCCATCGTGCGCGTGCACGACGTCGCCGAAACCGTGCAGGCGCTGCGGGTCACCGAGGCGATCAGGAACGCCCCATGAGCGACATGATCTTCATCCGGGGACTGACGCTGCACGCCTATCACGGGGTGATGCCGCACGAGGCCAAGGTCGGACAGACCTTCAGCATCGATCTCGATCTCACCATCGACCTGTCGGAAGCCGCGCGCACCGACCGGCTGGCGCACACGGTATCCTACGACCAGGTGGTCGATGCCGCGCAGCGGGCTTTCAGCGCAAAACGCTACAAGCTGATCGAGGCCGCCGCCGGCGCGGTGGTCGATGCGGTGCTGACGAAATTCAACAAGATCGCCGCCGTGCGGATCACCGTGCACAAGCCGCATGCCCCGATCGCCGCGAACTTCGGCGATGTCGGGATCACCATCTTCCGGACCAGGAAAGCGTGATCGATGCCCTCATCCTTCGAGACGGTCGCGGAGCCTGTCATCAGGCCGCGCGAAGCGCGGACCCGTTGGCGACCTCCTCAGGATGAGGACATCTGTTCCGTCCTCATGGTGAGGAGCGCAGCGAAGCTGCACGTCTCGACCCATGAAGGACGGCAAAGGCAGATATCGTGACGCAGGCGCAGATCGCTCAAGCCCTTGTCGCCTTTGGCGGCAATGTCGGCGACGCGCGCGCGACCATTGCCAGCGGCATTGCCGCGTTCTGCGACGGACAGGATGTGCGGCTGCTCAAACGCTCGTCCGACTACCGGACCCCGCCCTGGGGAATCGAGGACCAGCCGCCCTTCATCAATGCCTGCATTCTGGTGGAGACCGCGCTGCCGCCGCGCGAGCTGCTGGCGCGCGGGCAGATGGTCGAGCGGATGTTCGGTCGCGACCGCAACCGGGAGACGCGCTGGGGCCCGCGGACGCTGGACATCGACCTGATCGATTATGGCGGCGAGACCCTCGCCGCGCCCGACCTGACCCTGCCGCATCCCCGCGTGCTGGAGCGGGCCTTTGTGCTGGTGCCGCTGATGGAGATCGGGCCGGACCGGCGGATTGCGGGCGTGGCGGTGCGCGATGCGCTGGCCCGGCTCGATACCGGCGGAATTCACCGTCTGCCGGACCGAAAGTCGTAACTGCGATCATTTGGCGACAGCGCCAAGGCATGGCATTTTCAATATATGACCGTGCCGGACACCCTTCCCCTCGCCTCGGAATTCCCGCCCGCCACCCGCGACCAGTGGCTGAAGCTGGTGGACGGGGTCCTCAAGGGGGCGCCGTTCGACAAGAAGCTGGTCCACACCACCTATGACGGACTGAAAATCCAGCCGCTCTATGAGCGGGCGCAGACCGCGCCCCTTCCCGGCCGCACGCCGGGATCGTCCTGGCAGGTGATGGCGCGGGTCGACCATCCCGATCCCGTGGAAGCCAACAGGCTGGCGCTGGAGGATCTGGAAAACGGCGCGAACGGCCTGGTGCTGGTCTGCCCCGGCTCGGTCGGGTCGCAGGGCTTTGGTATCGACACGACTACCGACGGGATCGAACGGCTGCTGGACGGGATCTATCTCGACGCCGGCGCGCCGATCGAATTCCAGCTCACGCGCGAGGCGAAGGACGTGCCCGACCATGTTGCGGCGTTGATCAAGGCGCGCGGGCTCGATCCCGCTAAATGCGATCTGCGCATCGGCTACGATCCCATCGGACTGATGGCGTCGGGCTCGTCGGCCGCCGCGCCGTGGGACAAGATCGCACCCTTGTTTGCGCAGATGACGCGCAAACTCAGCGAGCAAGGCTTCAAGGGGCCGTTCGCGGCGGCGGATGCGCGGCTCATCCACAATGCGGGCGGCTCGGAGGTGCAGGAGCTGGGCTATGCGCTCGCCGTCGCCGTCGCCTATCTGCGCGCCTATGAGGCGAGCGGCATCGCGCTCGACGATGCGCGCCGCATGATCTTCTTCCGCCTGTCAGCGGACGCCGACCAGTTCCTGACCATGGCAAAATTCCGCGCGCTCAGGAAATTATGGGCGCGCGCGGAAGAGGCCTGCGGCCTGACGCCGAATCCGGTCTTTGTCGCCGCCGAGACCGCGTGGCGGATGATGACGCAGCGCGACCCTTACGTGAACATGCTGCGCACAACGATTGCAGTGTTCTCCGCCGGGCTCGGCGGCGCCGACGCGATCACCGCGCTGCCGCATACATCGGCGCTGGGCCTACCCGATATTTTCGCGCGCCGCATCGCGCGCAACACGCAGCTCATCCTGCTGGACGAATCCAATCTGGCAAAGGTCGCCGATCCCGCTGCCGGCTCCGGCGGCATCGAGGACCTGACCGATCAGCTCTGCCGCGCATCCTGGAGTTTCTTCCAGGAGATCGAGGCGGCGGGCGGTGCGGTCTCCGCGCTGGAGCGCGGCATGATCCAGTTCAAGGTCGCGGTGACGCGCGCGGATCGCGAAAAGGCTGTCGCCACACGCAAGGACCCGCTCACCGGCACCAGCGAATTCCCGCATTTAAGTGAAGCGCCGGTGAAGGTGCTGAATGTGAAGCTGCCACCGGCGCCCGCCGCAACGGCGGCGGGCTTTGCACCGCTCTCACCCATTCGCCTCGCCGAGCCGTTCGAGGCGTTGCGCAATGCGTCCGACCGCATTCTCGAAAAGACCGGCGCACGGCCGAAAGTGTTTCTGGCCACGCTCGGCACGCCGGCCGACTCCATCGCACGCGCGATGTTCGCGAAGAATTTCTTCGAGGCCGGTGGGATCGCGGCGGTGGAAGGCGGTGGCGATCTTGCCGCCCTCGCCGCAGCGTTCAAACAATCAGGCGCGAAATTCGCCTGCCTGTGCTCGTCGGACGCGGTCTATGCCGCGCAGGGCGCGGAGGCCGCAAAAGCCCTCGCGGCGGCCGGCGCGACACATATCTATCTGGCAGGTCGCCCCGGCGAAGCCGCTGAAATGCTGCAGAAAGCCGGCGTGCAATCGTTCATTTACGCCGGCTGCGACGCGCTGGCGACGCTGCAGGCGGCGCATGATCATGATAATGTGGCGGTACGATGAGCCGCATCCCGGATTTCAGCGCGGTTGACTTCGCCCCAACGCAAAGCGCTCCGGGGACGTCCGCCGCTGCCGCTCCTTGGCTCACCCCCGAAGGCATTCCGGTCAAGCCGCTCTACGGTCCGGACGACCTGACCGGCATCGATTTCCTGAACACCTGGCCCGGCATCGCGCCCTATCTGCGCGGTCCCTACCCGACCATGTATGTCAACCAGCCATGGACCATCCGGCAATATGCCGGCTTCTCCACGGCGGAGGATTCCAACGCCTTCTACCGGCGCAATCTCGCGGCCGGGCAGAAAGGGCTTTCGGTCGCCTTCGATCTCGCCACCCATCGCGGCTATGACAGCGACCATCCGCGCGTGTCGGGCGATGTCGGCATGGCGGGTGTCGCGATCGACTCGATCTACGACATGCGCACGCTGTTCTCCGGCATCCCGCTCGACCAGATGACGGTGTCGATGACCATGAACGGCGCGGTGCTGCCGGTGCTGGCGCTCTATATCGTGGCGGCGGAGGAACAGGGCGTGCCGCCGCAGAAGCTCGGCGGCACCATCCAGAACGACATCCTCAAAGAGTTCATGGTGCGCAACACCTATATCTATCCGCCCGCACCCAGCCTGCGCATCATTTCGGACATCTTCGCCTTCGCGTCGCAGAACATGCCGAAATTCAACTCCATTTCCATTTCCGGCTACCACATGCAGGAAGCCGGCGCGACGCAGGATCTCGAACTCGCCTACACGCTCGCCGACGGCATCGAATATGTGCGCGCCGGCATGAAGGCCGGCATCCCGATCGACAGGTTCGCGCCGCGGCTCTCGTTCTTCTGGGCGATCGGCATGAACTTCTTTATGGAAGTGGCCAAGATGCGGGCCGCACGCCTGATCTGGGCCAAGCTGATGAAGGAGTTTTCGCCGCAGGACGCGCGCTCGCTGTCGCTGCGCACGCATTGCCAGACCTCGGGCTGGTCGCTCGCCGCGCAGGACGTGTTCAACAATGTCGCGCGCACCATGGTCGAGGCGATGGCGGCGACGCAGGGGCACACGCAATCGCTGCACACCAATGCGCTCGACGAGGCCCTCGCCTTGCCGACCGATTTCTCCGCCCGCATCGCGCGCAACACCCAGATTGTCCTGCAGCAGGAAAGCGGCACAACGCGCATCATCGATCCCTGGGGCGGCTCCTTTTATGTGGAACGCCTCACCGCCGAGCTTGCGAAGAAAGCCTGGGGCCATATCCAGGAGGTGGAAGAGCTTGGCGGCATGGCGAAAGCCATCGAAGCCAGCATTCCGAAACTGCGCATCGAGGAAGCCGCCGCCAAGACGCAGGCGCGGATTGATGCCGGGATGCAATCGGTCATCGGGGTCAACAAGTACAAGCCGACGTCTGAAGCGCCGATCGATGTCCTGAAAGTGGATAATTCGGCGGTCCGCACCCTGCAGATCGACAAGCTCGGCCGCCTCCGCAAGGAGCGCGACCCGAAGCGGCTGGAGGCGGCCCTCACCGCGCTGACCAACGGCGCGACCCAGGGCGGCAATCTGCTGGCACTGGCCATCGACGCCGCGCGTGCCAAGGCCACCGTCGGCGAGATATCATCGGCGCTGGAAAAGGTGTTCGGCCGCCACCGGGCCGAGATCAAGGCCATTTCCGGAGTCTACAAGAGAGAGGTCGGCACCATGTCCGACGCCGTCGCGCGCGTGCAGAAGCTGGTCACCCGGTTTGAAGCCGATGAGGGCCGCAGGCCCCGCATTCTGGTCGCCAAGATCGGCCAGGACGGCCACGACCGCGGCCAGAAGGTGATCGCCTCCGCCTTCGCCGATCTCGGCTTCGACGTGGATATCGGCCCGCTCTTCGCCACCTCGGCCGAGGCCGCGCGCCAGGCGGTGGAGAACGACGTGCATGTTGTGGGGGTGTCGTCGCTGGCCGCCGCGCACCTGACCGCGGTGCCGGAACTGAAGGCGGAGCTTGAGAAACAGGGCCGGCCCGACATCATGATCGTGGTCGGCGGCGTCGTGCCGCCGCAGGACTGGGACGCGGTGAAGGCCGCCGGCGCGGAAGCCATCTTCCCGCCCGGCACGGTGATCGCGGAGGCCGCCGAGGACCTGATCGCCAAGCTCAACACGCGGCTGGGACATGGGCAGAAAGCGGCGGAGTAGCGCGCTATTCCTCGCTATTTGAACGACTTGAAATCTAGCTAGACTAGTCTAGCTAATCTGGCTAGGTTTATACTATGAAACACGTCGGCATCTTCGAAGCGAAGACCAACCTCTCCCGCCTGATCGAGCAGGCGGAGAAAGGGCATGAGGTCATCATCACCCGCAACGGCAAGCCGGTCGCAAAACTCTCGCCGGTCACGGAGCGGGCCGCCCGCGAGTCAGATCCGTTTTCACCCGACAGGATCGAAAAGCGGCGGCAGGCACTCAAGCGCCTGCGGGAGATCGCCAACGAACTGAAGATCAATCCGACACAGGCCGAAATCAAAAGCTGGATCAATGAGGGGCGGCATTGATCGTTGTCGACGCCTCGCTGATGGTCGCGTGGCTGTTGCAAGAGGACGATGTCCTCATTGTCCCCGAAGTCTGTCAGAGCCTTCCCGAACAAGATATCTTCGTTCCTTCGCATTGGCCGATCGAGGTAGCCAATGCCCTCCTCACCAATGTCCGCCGCCGCCGTATCACCATCGACAAGGTTGATTCCATTCTGGACGCGCTTGGCATTTTCCGGATCATGATCGATACGCCCATCACCATCGATCAGATGAGCGACCTCACGCATTTTGCTGCATCTCAAAAACTGACCGTCTACGATGCAAGCTATGTCCACCTGGCATTCGAAGAGAACGCACCTTTGGCAACCCTCGATCAGGACATGCGGCAGGCGGCCCGGCAACTGAACATTGCCCTTGTGCCGGGAGATTGATCGGTGTCCGCGGTTCCTTCACATCACGACTTGGCAGCCCGCATCCGCGCCGGCGACCGCGCCACGCTGGCGCGCGCGATCACGCTGATCGAGAGCAAGCGGGCGGACCATCGCAAGAGCGCGCATCAACTGGTGCAGGATCTGCTGCCGCATACCGGCAAGGCGCTGCGCATCGGCATCACCGGCTCGCCCGGCGTCGGCAAGTCCACCACCATCGACGCGCTCGGCAGCTATCTCACATCGCAAGACTACAAGGTCGCGGTGCTGGCGGTCGACCCCTCGTCGACGCGCACCGGCGGCTCGATCCTCGGCGACAAGACGCGGATGGCCAAACTGTCGGCCGACGACAATGCCTTCATCAGGCCCTCGCCCTCGTCCGGCACGCTCGGCGGCGTGGCGTCGAAGACGCGCGAGACCATGCTGCTGTGCGAAGCGGCGGGCTACGACGTCATCCTGGTCGAGACCGTCGGCATCGGGCAGTCCGAAACCGCGGTCGCCAGCATGACCGATTTCTTTCTGGTGCTGATGCTGCCGGGCGCCGGCGACGAATTGCAGGGCATCAAGAAGGGCGTGGTCGAACTCGCCGACATGATCGCGGTCAACAAGGCCGACGGCGACAATATCAAGCGCGCGACGCAGGCCGCGGCGGAATATCGCGCCGCTTTGCATATCCTTAAAGCCCATTCGGCGACCTGGGCGCCGCCGGTCATCACCTATTCGGCGCTGACCGGACAGGGCGTGTCCGATCTGTGGGCGCAGGCGCAAAACTATCGCGAGAAGATGAGCGCCACCGGCGAATTCGCCGAGAAACGCCGCGCGCAACAGGTGACGTGGATGTGGGCGATGCTGGAGGACCGGCTGTTCGCGCAACTGCGCGCCGACCCCAAACTGAAGGCGAAGCTGCCGCAACTGGAAAAGGCGGTGGCGGCCGGCACGCTGTCGCCGATGCTGGCGGTGGAGGAGGTTGCGGACGCGATGGGTTTATGATGGGTTTATAGAGCGCGGGACACGCCGGGATAGTTTTCCCTGGCGAGCAGCATTGCGAGATGCACGGCATTGGCCGCCGCCATCGCGGTCGCGACTTTGACTTCCTTGGGCGCCTCAGAAAAATCCTTGTAGTCTTTCGATTTCATCGCCTCGCCAACCCAATAAGTCATACCGTTGGCCGGAACGGTGAAACCGCAATCGGCCGGCGCGAAACGCCGGGTTTAATATTGTGATCCACCGCCCGCACGATCTCGCCCGGGACATCATGGCGCTGCAACTCCTCAAGTACTTGCCGCAGCAACACGTCTGTTGAAGACTGTTCCTGCGAACGCGCAGATTTGAAGGAACAATTGAGTGCAAAGGCCGTGAGAGCCATGACCAGCCGCCTCATGAAACACGAGAAGCAAACGACCGGCCGCAGTGATGGTTTCACCGGGACAATCCTGCTGACGGCCTTCGGCCCCTTCCCCGGCGCGCCGTTCAATCCGTCCGGGCCGCTGGTGCGGAAACTCGCTTATGCACGCCGGCCCGCCTTCGCCGACATGGCACTGGTCGGTCATATCTTCCCGACCAGCTATCATGCCGTCGACAAGGGCCTGCCTGCGCTGCTCAAGCGCTTTCGTCCCGACGCCGTCCTCATGTTCGGGCTGTCGACGCGCTCGCGTCACATCCGGATCGAGACGCAGGCCCGCAATACGCTGTCGGCCTGTCCCGATGCCTCCGGCAAAACCGCCACGACCTCGACCATCGAACGCGGCACACGCTCCCGCCTGCCGATCCGCGCCCCGCGCGCGGCCTTGCTGCGGGCCGCGCGCGCCAGCCGGATTCCGGCGCGGCTGTCGCGCGATGCCGGACGCTATCTGTGCAATTATCTCTACTGGCGGGCGCTGGAAGCGGCCGCGCAACCCGGCGGACCGAGGGTTGTGGCCTTCATCCATATTCCGAATGTCCGGCAGAATATCCGCCGCCGGAGCCACCGTCCCGCCTTTGGCGATCTGCACCGCATGGGCGAAGCCGTGCTGGCCGCGGTCGTTGCGGCATTGAACCGCCCCCGGCACGGGAATGATTAAATCCCCGCAATGTCGGGGCCATGTCCCTTTTGGCACCATAATTCATCCCTAGCTGTGACCGTCATGACCGAGACCGCCTCTCGCCGCACCCGCAGAAAAACCGTGCTCCTGTCCCTCTTCGTCCTGTTCCTGTTGCCGGTCGCCGCGCGCGCCGCCTTTTTCGCGTTCGAGGAGCGGCCGCGCAGTTTCCGCGACGCCGACTGGTCGAGCGTCGGCCGCCTGCCGGCCGCCGCCGCGCATCCGGATGCACGCGTGCTGGTGCTGTCGGGCCGCACCGGCGGCTGGAAGGGCGTGGTCGCAGTCCATAGCTGGATCGTGTTCAAGCGCGAGAACGCCAAAACCTGGACCCGCTACGACGTGGTGGGCTGGGGCAGTCCGGTGCGGCTGAACGGCTGGGCGCCGGACGGCCGCTGGTACGGCACGCCGCCGACGGTGGTGGCGGACCTGCACGGCGCCGAGGCGCAGGCGCTGATTCCGAAAATCGAGCAGACGGTGAAGGAGTATCGCTACGCCAATTACGGCGACTACCGCATCTGGCCCGGCCCCAACAGCAACACCTTCGTGGCGACGGTCCTGCGCGCGATCCCGGAACTGCAGACCACCATGCCGCCGAACGCGATCGGCCGCGATTTCCGGCCCGGCCCCTATGCCGGCTGGAGCGACAGCGGCACCGGCATCGAGGCCAGCCTGTGGGGCCTGCTCGGCGTGAAGATCGGCTGGGTTGAAGGCCTCGAGTTCAACGTCCTCGGCCTGGTGGCAGGGCTTGATATCCGGGAGCCAGGAATCAAGCTGCCGGGATTCGGACGGGTCGGGCTGGATCTCTGGACCGCGAACGCCGCGACATTGGCACCGCGCTGACGCGGTCACACTTTTTCACATTGATTTGTCTCGGTTTTTAGGAGCGCGGGGTGACAACCCGCGCCCGCTCGTGGCAGTTTGCGGCGGATGAGAGATACGTGGCCGCTGCTCGACAAGATCCCGTTTCCCGCCATCGCGCGCGGGCCGGTCGAGACCCTGCAGATCAATGTCGGTTATCGCTGCAACCAGTCCTGTGTGCATTGCCATGTCGCCGCCGGTCCGAACCGCACCGAGGAGATGTCCGGCGAGGTGATCGATCTGGTGCTGGCGGTGCTCGAATGCCGCCGCATCGGCACGCTCGACATCACCGGCGGCGCGCCCGAACTCAATCCGCATTTCCGGCGTCTTGTGAGGGCCGCGCGCCAGATGGGCGTGCGGGTGATGGATCGCTGCAATCTCACAATTCTCGAAGTTGCAGGCCACGAAGACCTGGCCTCGTTTCTGGCCCTTGAGCAGGTCGAAATCGTCGCCTCCCTGCCCTGCTATTCGATCGACAACGTCGACAGCCAGCGCGGCAAGGGCGTATTCGATGCCTCGATCCGCGGACTGCAACGCCTGAACGCGCTGGGCTATGGCCGCGCCGGCTCGGGGCTGGTGCTGAACCTGGTGTACAATCCGCAAGGTCCGTCGCTGCCGCCGCCGCAGGTGACGCTCGAAGCCGACTACAAGCGCAATCTCGGCGAACAGCATGGCGTGACGTTCAACGAGCTCTACACGCTCGCCAACATGCCGATCCAGCGCTTCGGCTCGATGCTGATCTCCAAGAAGCAGTTCGAGGGCTATCTCGGTCTGCTGCAGGGCGCGCATCGGGACGACAACCTCGACGGCGTCATGTGCCGCAGTCTCGTCTCGGTCGACTATCTTGGTTACCTCTACGATTGCGACTTCAACCAGATGCTCGATCTGCCGCTGGTGCGCAACGGGCGCGAACGTCTGCACCTGTCGGCGCTGCTGGACGATGACATGGCTGGCAATCCGATCCGCGTCGCCGGCCATTGCTTCGGCTGCACCGCCGGACAAGGCTCGAGCTGCGGGGGCGCGCTGAAGGAAGCCGCCGAGTGAGCCGGCCGGTGCGGATGCCGCCGGGCGCATGTGCCCGTTCGATTACCGCTACAATCCGTCTGTCTTCAATCGCCCGCCCGACTTCGCCGCCGGGACGCTGTATGTGGCCGGCGGCCTTTACGGCAATCCGGATGCGCTCGATGCCATCGAGCGCCTGATCGCCGCCGAAGCGCAGCCCGCCACCCTCGTCTTCAACGGCGATTTCCACTGGTTCGACGCCGAAGCGGGCTGGTTCTCCGAGATCGACCGCCGTGTCGGACAATACCCTGCGCTGCGCGGCAATGTCGAAACCGAGATCGCACGCGCGGGCGATATCGGCGCGGGATGCGGCTGCGCCTATCCGGAATCGGTGGACGACGCCGTCGTCCGTCGTTCCAACGAAATCCTCCTGAAGCTCCGCGGCGTCGCCGCGCAGTCCGAGATCCGGGGGCGCCTGCAATCGCTGCCGATGCACCTGGTGGCGCTCGTCGGTGAGGCCCGCATCGGCATCGTGCATGGCGATGCCTGGTCGCTGGCGGGGTGGCGATTTGCGCAGGACATGCTGGACGATCCCGGCCAGTTGCGGGACCTGCGCGCCCTCCGCGCCCGCGCCGATATCGATGTCTTCGCCTGCACCCATACCTGCGCCGCGGCGTTGCGCGAGATCGAAACACCCGCCGCCAGCCTCATTGTCGTCAATAACGGCGCGGCCGGCATGCCGAATTTCCACAGAACGCGGTTCGGCATTGTGACGCGAATCGCGACCACGCCATCGCCGCATCCCGTGCTCCATGGAACCGCGCGGAACGGCCTGCATGTCGGCGCAATCGCAGTCCATTATGACCACGATGCATTTCTCGACCGATTCCTGCACGTCTGGCCCAACGGCTCTCCGGCGCACGCATCCTATGTCCGTCGCATCACGTCCGGCCCGGATTATTCACCGCAGACCGCGCGGCCGCAGAAGCAGGTCGCGCTCGCCTGACCTTCTGAGCTAGTCTGCGGCAATGACCGACCTCACCATCGTCATGCCGGTGCTCAACGAAGCATCGCGAATCGCCGCGAACCTGCAGACGCTGGCGCCGTACCGTCAGCGCGGCGTGGAACTCATCGTGGTCGACGGCGGCAGCGAGGACAACACGCCCGATCTCGCCTATCCGCTGGCCGACCGCGTGCTGATCGCGCCGCGCGGGCGCGCAATGCAGATGAATGCCGGCGCCAGCGTGGCGCACGGTTATGTACTGCTGTTCCTGCACGCCGATACCTGGCTGCCGCCGGATGCCGACACCCTCATCCTGTATGGGCCCGGCCGCGACCAGTCGGTCTGGGGACGCTTCGATGTCGAGATCGAGGGCCAGCACCGGCTGCTGCCGCTGGTCGCCCGCATGATGAACGCCCGCTCGCGCTCCACCGGGATCGCGACCGGCGACCAGGCCATGTTCATGACGCGCGAAGCCTTCATCAGCGTCGGCGGATTTCCCGACATCCCGCTGATGGAAGACATCGCGATGTCGAAGCGGCTGAAGGAGATTTCGCAGCCCTTGTGCCTCAGCGCCAGGGTGCTGACGTCCGGGCGGCGCTGGGACGAACAGGGATTGTGGACCACGATCTGGCGGATGTGGCGGCTGCGGTTGGCCTATTATTTCGGCGCCGACCCGGCGGATCTGGCAAGGCGCTACGGCTACAAGCCGCGCGCGGCCGCGCTAGGCGAGCCGGATCAGCGCGAGCCCGATCACGATCAGGATCGCCGCGACGAACCTGACCGGCCGGACTGGCTCCTTGAGAAACACCACCGCAATCGCCGCGCCGAATAGCACGCTGGTTTCGCGCAAGGCGGCGACGATGGCGATCGGCGCCAGCGTCATCGCCCAGATCGCGATGCCGTAGGACAGAAGCTGCAAGCCGCCGCCGATCGCGCCCGAGCGCCAGAACGGCAGCATGGCCGGAAGCAAACCCGGACCCCGGCGGACGAAGGCATAGAGCAGCATGACGACGCCGTTTCCGGCGAACATCGCCAGAGTATAGGGATGCGGATTGCCGGCGATGCGCGCGCCGACGCCATCAACCAGCGAATAGGCGCAGATGGTGACGGCGGTGAACAGAGCGAAGCCGATGGCGCGACGGTCGACCTGCGCCAGCTCGCGCCCGCCGCGCATCGACAGCAGCACCACGCCAAAGACCAGCGCGAGGATTCCGGCCCAGCCGATCGCGTCGACGTGCTCGCCGATCAGGACGGTGGTCGCGATCGCCGTCATCAAGGGCGCTGCGCCGCGCGCCAGGGGATAGACCTGACCGAGATCGCCGGTGCGATAGGCTTCGCTCAGGCCGATGAAATACAGCAGATGGATCAGCACCGACGCGATCACCCAGGGCCAGGCCGCGGCGGGCGGCAGGCCGGTGAACGGCAGCAGGATGAGCGCGATCACGCCGGCGCCGGTGGTGATCAGCGTGGTCGCCGGCAGCGGGTCGAGCCCGACCTTGATGACGGCATTCCAGCCGGCGTGACAGGCGGCGGCGACCAGAACGGCGGTGAAGACGACCGCGTCCATCCGGCGCTAGCGCCCGGCGCGCACCTGCGCGCCCGGCCACATTTTCGGCGCGGCCCGCAGATATTGTCGCGGCCGCGCCACCTCCCCGCCCAGTTCCAGCGCGGCATGCCAAGGCCAGTGCGGATCGTCGAGCATGGCGCGCGCGAGCGCGACCATGTCGGATTTGTTGCCGGCGACGATCTGTTCGGCCTGTTCCGGCGCCACGATCAGTCCCACCACGCGCACGGCAATGCCGGTCTCGCGCTTGACCCGTTCGGAGATCGGGGCGTTGTAGCCGTGTTCGGACGGGTTGCGGATATCGGCCGCCAGTCCGCCGGACGAGACATCGACGTAATCGAGTCCGTCGGCCTTCAGCGCTTTCACGAGCGCGATCGCATCCTGCGGCGTGACTCCGCCTTCGCGCCAGTCGTCGCCGGTGATACGGGCGCCGAGCGGAATGTGTTTTGGCACCACGGCGCGCACCTGCTGCGCCACCGCCCGCAGCAGCCGCATACGGTTCTCCAGCGAACCGCCATAGGAATCGGTGCGGGTGTTGGAGAGCGGCGAAAAGAATTCATGCAGCAGATAGCCATGCGCCATGTGCAGCTCAATGGCGTCGAAGCCGATCCGCACCGCGCGTTTGGCCGCTTGCACGAAACTCGCCACCACCCGGTCGAGGTCGGCCTGCGTCGCCACGCCGGGAACGTGCCAGTTCTCGCCAAACGGCAATGCCGACGGCGCGATGGTCGGCCAGGATTTTTCGTCCGGCTTGAGCGCGCCGCCGCCTTCCCAGGGCCGCTGCGAGGAACCCTTGCGGCCGGCATGGCCAAGCTGGATTCCGAATTTTCCGCTGCTGATCCTTCGCACGCGTGCGATCACGTCCTTCAGCGCGGATTCATTGGCGTCGGAATAAAGACCGAGGCAGCCATGTGTGATGCGCCCGTCGCGCTCCACCGCCGTCGATTCCAGCACCACAAGACCGGCGCCGGAATTGGCGAGCATGGCAAGATGCGCCAGGTGCCAGTCGGTGGCCGAGCCGTCGTCGGCGCTGTACTGGCACATCGGCGAGACCACGATGCGGTTGGGCAATTCGAGACCGGCGAGCCGGATCGGCGAAAACAGGACGCTGCTCATGATGGGAAGCCTTGGATCGAGTTGTCGGAAGCGAAAAAGGCAGGAAACTCAAAGCGCTAACCAACCGCCTCGCCCGTTGACATAGCGCAACGCGCCGCCTGCCGCCAGATGGGAAACTGTATCGCTTTTCCGGCCGCTCTGCAGCGGCAGTTCGGCAGCACCCAAAACAAAGGACAGTCCGATGACGATTTCCACGCATCGCGCCACGCGCGTCGCATTGGGCGCTTTCGCAGTGACAGCGCTCGTCTTCCTCACCCCCGCCGCCGCGCAGCCCGGCCCGGGCGGACCCGGCCGCGGTCCCGGCATGACGGATTCAGGCTTCGGCCCCGGCATGATGATGGGACCGGGCATGATGCGCGGCCGCGGCGCGTATAATCGCATGTGCAGCCCCGGCGCGGCCGGTTTCGCTGCATGGCGGATCGGCGCGATCGAACAGGCGATCAAGCCGGACGAAGCGCAGCAAAAGAAGCTCGACGACTACAAGGCGGCTTCCGCCAAGGCAGCCGAGACCATGCGCAGCGCCTGCCCGACCGAATTCCCGGCCACGCCGACGGCGCGTTTTGCCATCATGGAAAAACGGATGGAGGCGATGCTGCAGGCGATGAAGACGGTGCGCCCGTCCTTCGAGGCCTTCTACAATTCGCTCAGCGACGAACAGAAATCCAAGCTCAACGCCACCTCGCCGGGCGCGCGCCGCTTCTGGCACTGGCGCGATCGCTGGTAATACCGTCGGCAACAGCAAAGGGCGGCCAACCAGCCGCCCTTTCGCATTCTTCCCTCCGGGATGCCTACAGCCTGATGCGCAGCAAAGCCGCGAGTTCGCCGACGATGCCGCGGCGGAACAGCAGCACGCAGACCACGAAGATGACGCCCTGGATGACGGTGACCCATTGTCCGAACTGGGCGAGATAATTCTGCATGCCGATGATGACATAGGCGCCGACCACCGGTCCGAACACGGTGCCGAGCCCCCCCACCAGCGTCATCAGCACCACCTCGCCCGACATCGACCAATGCACGTCGGTGAGCGAGGCCAGTTGCAGGATCAGCGCCTTGGTGGCGCCCGCCGTCCCCGCCAGGGCGGCGGACAGCACAAAGGCCAGCAGCTTGTAGCGCTCGGTCTTGTAGCCGAGCGACACCGCACGTGCCTCGTTTTCGCGGATCGCCTTCAGCACCTCGCCGAATGGCGAATGGATGATGCGGGAGATCAGCAGGAAGCCGCCGAGGAAGATCGCCGCCACCGTCACATACATCGCGGTCTGGTCGGCCAGGTCGATCAGGCCGAACAATTTCCCGCGCGGCACCGCCTGGATGCCGTCCTCCCCGCCTGTGAACGGCGCCTGCACGGCGAAGAAATACATCATCTGCGCCAGCGCCAGCGTGATCATGGCGAAATAGATGCCCTGGCGGCGGATGGCGACCAAACCGGCGACCAGTCCGAGACCTGCGCCCGCCAGCGTTCCGGCGATGATCGCGAGTTCCGGCGTAAAGCCCCAGACCTTGGCGGCATAGGCGCTGACATAGCTCGCCCAGCCGAAGAACAGAGCATGGCCGAAGGACAACAGGCCGACATAGCCGATCAGCAGATTGAAGGCGCAGGCGAACAGCGCGAAGCACAGGATCTTCATCATCAGGACGGGATAGATGAAGAGCGGCGCCGCAGCGACGAATGCAACCATCAGCACAAAGCCGATCGCCTCGCTGCGCGAGCGTGTTTGCAGGCCGGCAATCGCGAACTTTTCCTGCTTCATGTCACGCCGTCCTTCCGAACAGGCCGGCAGGGCGGATCAGCAGCACGATCACCATGATGACGAAGATCACGGTGTTGGAGGCTTCGGGGAAAAACACCTTGGTGAGTCCTTCCACGATGCCGAGCATGAAACCGGTGACGATCGCGCCCATGATCGAGCCCATGCCGCCGATCACCACCACGGCGAAGACGACGATGATCAGGTCGGCGCCCATCAGCGGATTGACGCTGTAGATCGGCGCCGCCATGACGCCGGCGAGCGCGGCGAGACCGACGCCGAAGGCATAGGTCAGCGTGATCATGCGCGGCACATTGATGCCGAAGGCGCGCACCAGCGTCGGATTCTCGGTGGCGGCGCGCAGATAGGCGCCGAGCCGCGTGCGCTCGATCACAAACCAGGTCGCAATACAGACGGTCAGCGACAGCACGATCACCCAGGCGCGGTAATTCGGCAGGAACATGAAGCCGAGATTTTGCCCGCCCCGCAGCGCCTCGGGAATGGGATAGGGAATCCCGGAGGAGCCGAACTGGTTGCGGAACAGGCCCTGGATGATGAGCGCCAGCCCGAAAGTCAGCAGCAGGCCGTAGAGATGATCAAGATGGTAGAGATGCCGCAGGAACAGCCGCTCGATGATCGCACCGGTCGCGGCCACGATGGCGGGAGCCACGATCAGCGCCAGCCAGTAGTTCAAGCCCAGATAATTGAGCAGGAAGAACGCCGCAAAGGCGCCCATCATATACTGGGCGCCGTGCGTGAAGTTGATGATGTTGAGCAGACCGAAAATCACCGCCAGGCCGAGGCTCAGCAAGGCATAGAACGAGCCGTTGATCAGCCCGAGCAGCAGCTGGCCGAATAGCGCCTGTGACGGAATGCCGAAGATTTCGATCATGGTGTTTGACGGCGGGCTGCGAGGCGGGCCGAAGCCCGCCCCGCAACGGCCTTGTTCGCGTTAGCTCTTCACCAGCGGGCAACCGCCGTCCTTGAGCGGACGGAAGGCCTCATTGGCCGGGATGGTGGCGCGCAGCTTGTAGTAATCCCACGCGCCCTTGGATTCGGCAGGCTTCTTCACCTCGAACAGATACATCGGGTGAATATGACGGCCGTCGGCGCGGATCTCGCCCTTGCCGAACAGCTTGTCCTCGGTCGGGATCGACTTCATCTTCTCGACCACGGCCTTGCCGTCGGCGTCGCTCTTCAGGGCTTCCAGCGCCTTCAGATAATGCATCACCGCGGAATACACGCCGGCATGCACCATGGTCGGATGCACGCCCTTGTTCTGCGGTGCAAATTTCTTGGCGAATTCGCGATTGTTGTCGTTGAGGTCCCAGTACCAGGCTTCGGTCATGATCAGGCCTTGCGCGGTCGGGAGCCCCAGCGCATGCACGTCGGTGATGAAGGCCAGAAGCGCGGCCAGATTCTGCCCGCCCTTCACGATGCCGAATTCCGACGCCTGCTTGATCGAGTTGATGGTGTCGCTGCCGGCATTGGCGAGCCCGATGATCTGGGCCTTGGAGGCCTGCGCCTGCAACAGGAAGGACGAGAAGTCGGTGCCCGGGAACGGATGGCGGACCTTGCCGACCACCTTGCCGCCGTTCTTCTCCACCACCGCCGCGGTGTCGCGCTCGAGCGCGTGGCCGAAGGCGTAGTCGGCGGTCAGGAAGAACCAGTTCTTGCCGCCGGTCTTCACGATGGCGTTGCCGGTGCCGTTGGCGAGCGACCATGTGTCGTAGGTCCAGTGCACGGTGTTGGGCGAGCATTTGTCGCCGGTCAGGTTTGAGGCCGCCGCTCCCGAGATCAGGAACACCTTGTTCTTCTCACGAACGATCTCGTTGACGGCGAGCGCGACGGACGAGGTCGGCACGTCCACGATCACGTCCACCTTGTCGACGTCGATCCAGGTGCGGACCACGTTGGAACCGACGTCGGGCTTGTTCTGATGATCGGCGCCGAGAATCTCGACCTTCATGCCCTTCTTCTCTGCGCCGAAATCCTCGACCGCCATGCGCGCGGCCAGCACGGAGCCAGGGCCGCTGAGATCGGCGTAGGTGCCGGACATGTCGTTCATGACGCCGATCTTGATGACCCCGTCGGACCATTGCGCCTGCACAGAACCGCAACTCAGCGCGAGCGCCACAGCTGCAAAGCCGATTACACGTTTCATTGTCATTCCTCCTTGTTATCAGCGCGACCAGCGCGCTGTTTCAGACTCCGAGATAGTCGTGAAGCTTTTCCAGGTTGGCCTCGACCTCTGAGTTCAGAAGCTTATCGATAATCTTGCCATGTTCCATGACATAGTAGCGGTCCGCCACGGTCTGGGCGAAGCGGAAGTTCTGTTCCACCAGCAGGATGGTGAAGCCCTGCTCTTTCAGCAGGCGGATGGTCTTGCCGATCTGCTGGATGATCACGGGCGCAAGGCCCTCGGTCGGCTCGTCGAGCAGCAGCAGCCGCGCGCCGGTGCGCAGGATGCGGGCAATGGCGAGCATCTGCTGCTCGCCACCGGACAGCTTGGTGCCCTGGCTCGATCCCAGACGTTCCTTGAGATTGGGAAACAGGTCAAAGATGCGCTCCAGCGACAACCCGCCCGGCTTCACCTGCGGCGGCAGCAGCAGATTTTCCTCGACATTGAGGCTGGCGAAGATGCCGCGCTCTTCCGGGCAAAAGGCGATGCCGGCACGCGCGATCACATTGGACGGCTTGTTGATGAGCTCGTCGCCTTCAAACCGCACCGACCCGGTCCGCCGGCCGACGATGCCCATGATCGACTTGAGAGTCGTGGTTTTGCCGGCGCCGTTGCGGCCGAGCAGCGTGACGACCTCGCCGGGAAAGACGTCGAACGTCACGCCGTGCAGAATGTGCGACTCGCCGTACCAGGCCTGCAGGTTGTCGACCGCCAGCAATGCGGTGCGCGGATCAAGCATGTCCGGTCCCCATATAGGCTTCGCGCACTTCGGGATTGCCGGAGACGGTCGCGTAATCGCCTTCCGCCAGCACCCGGCCGCGCGTCAGCACCGTGATACGATCGGACAGGTTGGCCACCACGCTCAGATTGTGTTCCACCATCAGGATGGTGCGATCGGCGGAGACGCGCTTGATCAGCGCGGCGATGCGGTCGATGTCCTCGTGGCCCATGCCCGCCGTTGGCTCGTCCAGCAGCAGCATTTCCGGATCGAGCGCCAGCGTGGTGGCGATCTCGAGCGCGCGCTTGCGGCCATAGGGCAATTCGACCGCGGTGGCGTAGGTGAAATCCGCGAGACCGACATCGTCGATCAGCTCGATGGCGCGGTCGTTGAATTTGTCCAGGACGGAACTCGATCGCCAGAAATCGAACGAGCCGCCGCGTTTGCGCTGCAGCGCGACGCGCACATTCTCCAGCACGCTCAGATGCGGAAACACCGCCGAGATCTGGAACGAGCGCACGACTCCGAGGCGTGCGACATCCGCCGGTTGCAATGCAGTGATGTCGCGTCCCTTGAAAGAGATGCGGCCGCGGGTCGGATTGAGAAACTTGGTCAGCAGGTTGAAGCAGGTGGTCTTGCCGGCGCCGTTCGGTCCAATCAGGGCGTGAATGGTGCCGCGTTCGATACGCAGGTTGACACCGTTCACCGCGACAAAGCCCGCGAATTCCTTGGTGAGTTCCTCGGTTTCGAGGATCACTTCCGAACTCATTTATGCGACGTCCCCCACAAGAATTCTATATTCCGCATGTTTCGATCACAGCGTCCAGAGCAAAATCAACGCATATTTGGCGGATACAGCATTTTGGTGAAAACGCCGGTTTTCGGAAAGAGGCGCGCTGAAAAAGCCGGCTCCGATGGAACCGTGGCAGGGATCGTGGGGATTCCCCCGGCTTCGACTTTGTTCAACTTCGTTGCATCCGGTCGGACCGGCCGCGCAGATACAAAAAGAGGCAACCAGCTCGCTGCACGGATTTGCGCATGCTCAAAGCAAGAGGGCTGAAGACCGACGGTCTCCAGCCCTCCTTTTTTGTTGCGGTGCCATAAGCCCGGCACCGTTGGCAAATACCCGCTGCGATTACCGCACGTCGATCTTGATCGCCGCGCGGCTGATCTCACGCTTGGCCGGCGGCGCCTTGGCGGTCTGCACGGATACCGGCGCACCGCCGGACTTTGCGACATCAATCGCCAGCGGCTTGCCTTCCACCGCGATCGCACGGGCGAGCGAGCGGGTGTAGTTCTGCACCGTTGTCAGGTTCGACTTGCCGAAGTCGTGCTTGATGCCGTCCACGCTGCTGCCTTCGCTGCAGGTAGCGATCACGGTCTCCACGCCCCGGTCGGCCATGCGGTACTGGAACGGCGCCTTGGCTCCGGGGAACTGGACTTCCTGGCCGGCCCTGATGCGGTTGTTCTGCTGGAACTTGTTCGGCAGAAGCACCGTCAGCGTGCCCTTCTCGTCGAGATTGCTGAGCGTGAGGAAGCAATCCTTGGAGGACACCACGCTGAAGACCGGCGTGTCACCCTGCGTGTAGCTGTCGCGATCGGAGGTGAGCGAGAGATCCGCTCCGCCGCCCGGCTTGGCCGCGTTCTTGATGCCGGCCGCAGCGCCCGCAACCCTGACCTCTTCCTCGTCGGTGATGTTCTTCACAAGATCGCGGTAGGTGACCTCGAACTGGTCGCGCGGGACAGATCCCTGCTCCAGCCGGCGGATCAGCGACTTGAACTTGCGGTCGGCGTCGCCGGCGGCGTCCTTGAACTCGTCCCTGGTCATGCCGAACTCCGCGGCCGCCAGGTTGATGTCCACATCGTCCTCGTAACGCTTGGCCAGCGCGTTGATCATCTCGACGCCGTTGAGCTTGAGGGTCGGCTCGAGACCGGCGCGGTACATCGCGTCGGCAAACCGCTTGCCGTCGTTCTCGATGATCTGGTCCATCTTCTCCGTCGGCGGATACAAAGCTTCCACCGCGTCGCGGATGTCCTTCGGGAAGGCGCGACCGGCAAGCACCACATCGCGCACCTCGTCCTTGGCCTTGCGCATGCCCTGGTCATGGCAGCCCATGCAGGAGATGCCGTTGGTGACAGCCAGATCCTTGCGCGACAGATCGCGCACGATCGTGGTCGGGCCCTTGTCGATCTGGTCGCCCTTGGCCGTGTTGAGGTAGTAAGCCTGGAAGCCGTTCGGCAGGCTGTAGATGGTCTCGCCGCCGTCATGCTCGAAGCTGTTTGCGCCGGTCGGGCCGAGCGGGAATTCGAACAGGCTCTGGCGCTTCTTGTTGCCGGCGAAGTCGTAGGAGGTCCAGAAATATCCGCTGCGCGAGGAATGCCGCTCGATCAGGCGGTTGTTCTGGCTGACGCCCGACTTCTGGAAGCCCGACCGCTGGGCGACGAACTTGCGGATATTGCCGTCGACATCGACGCCCTGCTCGCGCGCCAGCGCCTGGAAGGTCTTCGGCAGCTTCAGCAGCTTGTCATAGAGCGGCGGCTGCGAGGCCGCGAAGGCGAACCAGTCCGCGCGCACATACGGCATCTGGCTGCCGGCCGCGCTCTTCAGCACATTCGTCAGCTCGGTTTCGGGCTGGGTGTTGTAAGGATAGGTCGCGAGCACGGTATCCCAGTCGCGCGCATCCCAGCCGAGATCGTCGATGTTGATGCGGATGATCGTCTCTTCCGGATCGATGGTCTCGAGACGCACGATATCCGAGTTCCGGCTCAGGCTGTTGATCAGCTTGATCGCGCCCTGCCGGTAGACTTTCATCGCCTCGTCGTCGGTGCAGGCGTTCTTCAGATGCGTCAGCGTCAGATAGCGCGTGCCCTTCTTGCGCGCGCGCGGCAGCTTGTCGAGATCGGAGGCGATCAGGCCGATCATGTCTTCATGATTGACGAACTTGCGCCCCTCGCAGGCGGCGGCGGACTTGCTGCCGAGCTGCTGGATCCAGGTTTCGAGCGCCTTCAGTTCCGGCTCCGACACGTTCTCGTAGCGGGTGTCGCCTTCATAGGCGACGTCATAGGGCATTTCCTTGTCGGTGATCTGCTTGAACAGCTTGGAGCCGAACGGATTGCCGGGAAGGATGTAGTTCGGATTGGCGGCCAGTTCGTTGAGCTTCAGCACGTTGCCGAAATTCTTGGCCGGGCGCTCGCGCGAGGTGAGCTTGCCGTCCTGGTGGCAGCGCGCGCAATGCTTGTCGAGCATGTCGAACGCGGCCTTTTCGACCGGATCCGCGGGCGGCACGACTTCCGTCGCCGCCCATGCCGGCATTGCCGTCAGTGCGAAGCCGATCGCCACCGCGACCATCAGGCCCTGCACCCTTACCTGTTTACGACCGCTCATAATGGTCTCCCGTAAAAATGGTCAGACGTCGGGCGATATGCGCCGTGTCAGCAATTGGTCGCAGACGTTGCGGCCCGCGTTCGAACGGTTTCAAAGCAATGTGATCAGTTCAGCAAGTTGACGACTTCCACCCGGCGATTGCGGGGGTCGTCCGGACTGACGTCGCGCAGCAGGCGTGTGCGGCCGAAGCCGACGGTGGACAGGCGCGATTGTTCGATCTGCGCCGAGCCGGCCAGGAAGCGCTGCACCGCCGCCGCGCGGCGTTCCGACAGCGTCTGGTTATAGGCATCGGAGCCGCGCGCATCGGTATGGCCGGCCAGCATGAAACGGAAACTCTGCAGGCTGTGATCGCGCAATGCATCGCCGAGCGCACCGAGCTGCTGCATGCCCGCCGGCGTCGGCCGGTCGGAATTGTATTCGAATTCGATCGTCAGATTGATCTTCGGCAGGTCCTTGTTGCGGTCGAGCACTTCGGCTTCCTGGCCGGGAATGACCTCGATCTTGCGCGTGCGCGTCAGCGAACGCGTCAGGCCCTGGGCCGGTTTCAGCGAGCGGACGATCTCGTCCTTGGACATCTGCGCGCGCGCGTCGGACGCCGGCAAGATCGCGGCCGTCAACATCAGCGCGGACCAGATCAACATGCGAAACATCGAAGCCTCCCTCTTGTCGCGGACACCCGCCGACTACACCAAGCGGACGCAGTTTAAACCATTTCCACATTTTAAAACGTCACCGCAGACGGAATGTGACGCCTTCACACGTTTGTTAAAGACCCGCCCGGCGGGGACAATGCCGGGCGGGCCAAGCAGATCGGCGCTGGGTGGAAGGGGCGCGAACGCCGACCGCGTCTCAAATCGGGAAGCGGTGCTTAGTGGCAGATCCGCTCTTTGCCGAGATAGTGGCCGTAGTGGTCGAAGCGCTTCACCCAGTGGCAGCGGACCGGCGCGTAGTAACCGTGGCCGTAATAGCCGCCGGCATAAGCGCCCGAGGCAATCAGCGCGCCCGCACCGATGCCGATGGCAAGGCCGGTGCCGAATTTCGAAGCCTGGGCTTCCTGGCTGGTGGCGGCAAACGCGCCGGTCAGCGTGATGGCGGTAATCGCAACCGCGGCAATCTTGGAACGGATGGTCATGGCTCTCTCTCCCTTTGGTCAGCGGGCCAATCGCGGCCCCATGAGCATTGGTCGCCGCCCGCGGGGAGAGGTTCAAAAAATTTTTATTATTTTAGATCAATGACTTAGTGATAAACCGCCAGGGATCAGCGGCCAGACCAGATCGACCGCACCCAGTCCGACACGGCTTGCGTCTTGCGCCGCAGCCAGTCCTGGGCATCGGACGACAGGATATCCCCCTCGCCGTCCCGCGGATGCCCCTGCCGCCAGTTGCGCGGGGTCTCGAAGGCGCCTGACCACAGGCCGCGCCTGGCCGCGCGCGCTTCGTTCTCTGCGCTGACATAGCGGCTGGAAAAGCCCCGGCCCTTGTACGCCGTCGCCCAGCCGTTGCGCACCATCACCTCGCCGACATCGCGGCCGCCGGCGCTGCAGGTCGCAACATTGCGGCCAAAGCGGTCGCGGGTGACGGTCCGGCAACTCACGGCATCGCGGGTCAGGATCTTGCGCAGCTCGTCGCGTGCCCGATGGCCGCAGGGCCATTCCCGGCCGGCGCCGTCCTTGCAGGTCTGATGCAGTTCGGGCGCGTCAATATCCTGCAGCCGATAACGCTGGCCGTCCATGCGGAAGGAATCGCCGTCGCCGACCGAAATCGACGCGGCCTGCGCAGCCGTCGTGAACGCGACAAGCGCCAGCACCGAGACGATCACCCGGCGCCGCATCTGTTCAGGATTGCGCAACGGCCGCTACCTGCTTCCGGCGTCGTTGGACGAAATGGCTTCCTTCGGCCGGCCCTCGGCGGACAGCACGGCCTGATAGGCATCGGCGAGACCCACGCCAAAATCCTTGTCGCGGCCTTTGGGTCCGAGATCGCGCGCCGTCGACAGCAGGATGCGCCGCAGGCCGTCCGGAGTCAGGCCGGGATCACGTTCCAGCACCAGCGCCGCAATGCCGCTGACATGCGCGGCGGCGAACGACGTGCCGGAACTCACCTGGTAGGCCGCGCCCGGCGACGGCACCAGAATATCCACGCCAGGCGCCGACACCGCGACATGATTGCCGCGATTGGAGGCGCCGAACAGCTTGTCGTCGGCGTCGGTAGCGGTGACGGCAATTACATTGGGATCGGCCGCCGGATAAAGCGGCGGCGATTTCGAGCCGGCATTGCCGGCCGCCGCAATCAACGCGACACCCTTCTTGCGCGCGGCCGCCAGGCTGCGCGACAAGGCCGGATCCTGCGGACCGGCAAAGCTCATGTTGATGACGCGCGCACCTTTCGACACCGCCCAGTCGAGCCCCTTGAGAATGCTGAACGTGGTGCCTTCCGCGCCGGCGCCGGAGGGATCGAATGCGCGCACGGCAAGAACCTTGGCACGCGGCGCAACTCCCATCAGCCGCGCATGCGCCACGATGGTGCCGGCGATGCCGGTGCCATGCGCGTGAGGCTCGCCGCCGCCGACGGTGTCAATCGAATCCGCGATCACACCCGCCAGTTCGGGATGCGCAGCATCGATGCCTGAATCGATGACCGCAACCAGGATGCGATCGCCCTGCGTGATGCCATGCGCCTCCACAAGCCGCAGCTTGGCCAGCGCATATTGCGCCGGATCGCCGCGCGCGGGGACGGATGCGGCTTGCTGCAACTGATAGCGATAGTTCGGTTGCGCGGAACGGATGTTGCGATCGGCCTCAAGGCCCCGGATCACGCTCTGCATGGAGCGTCCGTCTGGAATCGTCCAGCGGAACATCGTGGTGCCGCTCAGTTCGAAGCTCTGCGATTCCACCCGATTGAGCCTATGCCGGCGCGCCAGCGCGTCCACGGTCTGTGCCGAGGGACGCCCGTCGACCTCGATCACCACTTCATTCGCCACAAAGCGGCGTTCGCCGGCCGGCGGGGCGTTGGAACTGCGCTGCGCCGTCTGCTGCGATGGCCCCGACGACTTGCCGTCGTCGGGCTGAACGGAGCGGGTTTTCGGCTTCGGTTTCAGTTTCGGTGCGGATTCCGGGCCGCTATAGCTTTGCGTGGAATAGGTGCGCGGCGTGCGGAATTCCGGCGCGCGCGGACCGACCGAGCCTAGATTGACGCTGGGCGCGCGCGGACCGGAACTGTATTGCGCCGCTGCGCTGTCCGGCAGCCCCAAGCCGCCCAGAGCGGCAGCGCCCAAGGCCAGGCAAAGCCATTTTCCGAAAATTGTCTTTTGCGTTCGCATGGCAAATGCCTCCATGACGCAACTGAAATCGAACCTGTTCAAATTGCGACCTGCAAGACGCCCGATTTAAGGCGTCCCGCCACTATTCGGCGGGTGCCGCCAGGCCCACAACCTTGTCCTGCTGCAACCGCTTGACGATCTCGGCCAGTTGCTCCTTGGGCATGCCGGTCATCGACACCTTGATCTTATACATGCCGGTGCCGGCCGCCGGGCCCGAAACGATGGTCGCCTTGTTGGATTCCAGAAAGGCCGTGATATCGGCCGCAGTCGCCTGCGGGTTGAAACGGACCTGCGCGAAGGCGCCCTGCTCGGCCGGCGCGGAGCGCTCGATCGCGACGGTGCGGAAATTGCCGGCGTCGGGCTGCCCGATAAAATTGCCGGTGATGACGGCGGCCTGCAGCATGATGGCGAGCGCCGCCGCGGTGCCGGCATAAGCCAGCGTGCGCGGCGAGAAGCTTGCTACAAAGGCGGACAGCCGGTTCATGACACCGAACGAACCCACGCTCTGGCGCATGGTCGGCGCCTCGGCGTCGATCTTCTCGAACAGCGCCTTCATCGCCCGCGCCGAGGGGGCGCCGAGCGATTCATTGACGCGGATGGTCTCGCCTAGTTCCTCACGTACGCACTCGAACTGTCGCGCCAATTCCGCGTCGTCCTTCAGCGCACGCTCGACACGCTCGGCGTCGCGGCGCGACAACGTACCGGCGGCGAACCACGGCAAGAGAGATTCGATCTCTTCGCGTTCTGAAAGCTTTTCGTTCGTCATCATGGCCAACCTCTTTCGATTCCAGCCGCCTTGAGTTGGTCCGCCAATTTCTTGCGCGCATAGAACATGCGCGTCTTGACGGTGTTTTCCGGAATGCCAACGATCTCGGCTACTTCCTCGACTGACTTTTCGTGGTAGTAGACTAGATCGATGATCTCCCGGTGATCCGGCGAAAGCGTTTCAATGCACTTCCGCAGGATCGCGCTCGTATCCTTCTTCTGCATCGCGGCCTCGGGCGTGTCAGACACGTCCTCGATCGCTTCCGCCATCTCATCGTCCAGTTCCGCTTCCGGCTTGCGCCGGAGCGCCGACAGCGCCTTGAACCGCGCGATCGCGAGCAGCCAGGTTGTGACGGCACTCCGTCCCTCGAATCGCCCGGCCTGCCGCCAGACATCGAGGAAGACCTCGCTGATCAGATCCTCCGCCGTCGCCTCGTTACGGACAAGACGGAGAACGAACCGGAACACCCGTACATGGTGCCGTGCGAACAGCACCTGCATGGCAAGCCGGTCTCCGCCCGCGATCCTTTGGATCAGCACTTCGTCTGCTGTCTGCTGCATCAGGACGGTCGGCTCATAGTTTGGTCGCGGCGCCCGCGGTTCCGGTTCAAATGGATGTGAGTAAAATTGTGAGCGTCTCAAAACGGGGATTGGTGGCCCCAAGCTCTTCCTTACAATTCGCGCCGGAATTCCCAAAGCCCTAACTTGGGGTCGATTTTCTTATTGTTATCAATAGCCTTTCCGACTTATGGGATATTGTCGCCGGACATGACGATTCCGTTCACGCTCGACAGACTCAATGCGCTGCCCCGCGAGGGCTTCGTGAGCGCCATCGGCGAGGTCTTCGAGCATGCGCCCTGGGTCGCGGAGGCGGCATTCGCGTCCCGCCCCTTTCCGACCGTGACCGCCCTGCATGCGGCCATGCTGGGTGCCGTCCGCGCTGCCCCGGCATCTGAACAACTCGCCTTCATCCGGGCGCATCCGGAGCTCGGCTCCAGGGTCAAACGCCCCGATATCACGGCGGACTCCCAGGCCGAACAGGGCAGCCTCGGGCTCGACCGGCTGAGCGAGGAGGAATTCGCCCACTTTTCCAGGCTGAACGCCGCCTACCGGGAGAAATTTGGCTTTCCGTTCATTATCTGCGTGCGGCGGCACACGCGGGATTCGATCCTGCGGAATGTCGAACGCCGGCTGGCCAATGACACCGATCAGGAACGCGAGACCGCGCTGGACGAAATCGGCCTGATCACCCGGCTGCGGCTGGTGGCCAAGGTCGATGGACCGGGCCCGCCGAAGACCGACGGACGGCTGTCCACGCATGTGCTCGACACACTGAGCGGAAAGCCCGCGCATGGCGTCAAAATTTCACTCCATGAAATCGGCGCCAGTGCACGCGGACTCCTGCTCGAAACGGTCACGAATGCCGACGGGCGCACCGACAGGCCGCTGCTGGCCGACGCGCCGCTGCGGATCGGCACCTATGAACTGGAGTTTCATGCCGGCGATTATTTCAGATCGCCGAACATCGCATCCGCCAGTCCGGCATTTCTGGATGTCGTCCCGGTCCGGTTTTCCATTGCGGTGGCCGAAGGTCACTATCATGTGCCCCTGCTGCTCACGCCATGGAGCTATTCCACGTATCGTGGTAGCTAACCCGCCGCTTCAATCCAACGACGCCGCTGAAAAGGAGCGTTCATAGTGATCGATCTCTACACCTGGACCACGCCCAACGGCCGCAAGGCTTCCATCGCGCTCGAGGAAATGGGATTGCCTTACAAGGCGCACGCCATCGACATCAGCAAGGACGAGCAATTCGCACCCGACTTCCTGAAGATCGCGCCCAACAACCGCATCCCGGCCATCGTCGACAACGACACCGGCATCTCGCTGATGGAATCGGGCACCATCCTGATTTATCTCGCCGACAAGAGCGGCAAACTGCTGCCGAAGGACGGCGAGAAGCGCTACCGCGTGATCGAATGGCTGATGTGGCAGATGGGCGGCCCCGGACCGATGCTCGGCCAGGTGCATCACTTCGTGAAATACAACAAGGGCAAATCCGAGTACGCAGAAGAACGTTATCTCAAGGAAGCGCATCGGCTCTACGGCGTGCTCAACAAACGGCTGGAAGGCCGCGCCTTCGTCGCCGACGAGTATTCCATCGCCGATATCGCAATCTGGCCGTGGATCTCGCGCTTCGAATGGCAGACCGTCGATCTCGACAAATATCCCAATGTGAAGCGCTGGTATCTCGAGATCGCCAAGCGCCCGGCGGTGCAGCGAGGCTACAAGGTCCCGAAGGACGTCGGCGAGATCCCGATGCCGGCATAAACCATTCCGCAACCAGTGTCGGGCGAATGTGACGGATGGACATTCGCCCGCTCTGGCTTGCCAGCCTGTTTCTTGTTGCGACGGTCGCCGGCGACGGCGCGTCCGCGCAAACGCACAATATCCCCAGCCTGCCGATCTGGTCGGTGCCCGAGGTCGGCGCCCTGCCCGACGACGAACATGGCCGCCTGGTGCGGCGCGGCCGCGACCTCGTCACCGCGACTTATGCCCATATCGGTCCGGTGGTCGCCGATCCGGCCAAGCGCTATGCCGGCAACAATCTCGCCTGCAGCAATTGCCACCTTAACGCCGGCACGAAAAAATTCGGCATCCCGCTCTGGGGCTTGAAGGATCAGTTCCCGAACTATAGCTGGGAAGCCGGTCACGAGATCACGATCGAAGACCGCCTGAATTCCTGCATGACCCGCAGCATGAACGGCAAACCGCTGCCGAACGACTCGGCCGAGATGAAGGCCTTTGTGGCCTACATCAACTTCCTGTCGACCGGCGTGCAGCCGGGGGAAAAACTGTCGGGACTTGGCGAAGGCAAGATGCCGTACCTGAAGCGTGCCGCCGATCCGGTGCGCGGCAAGGCGATCTACGCGCGCTCCTGCGCGTCATGCCACACGCCCAGCGGCCTCGGCCTGCGGCGCAGTCCGGCCGACCCGTCGCTCGGATACATGGTGCCACCCTTGTGGGGGCCTGACAGCTTCAACGACGGCGCCGGCATGGCGACGCTGACGACGGCGGCGAATTTCATTCATTTCAACATGCCCAACGGCACGAGCTACACGCAGCCCCGCCTCACCCAGGCCGACGCCTGGGATGTCGCCGCCTATGTGATTTCGCAGCCCAGGCCACAGCGCGCGGGTCTCGACAAGGATTATCCCGACCTGCTGCACAAATCGGCCGATACGCCCTACGGACCCTATGCCGACGGCTTCAGCCAGCGGCAGCACAAATACGGGCCATTTGGTCCCATCGAAGCCGCGATCAAGCGCCTGAAGGCGCAGAAAGCCGCGCCCGCCGACAAACGCTGACCGCCGCCGGCAACGCAAGCGTGATACGCTGCGTCGAAGGATGCCGGCCATGATGAAGATCGAGAAATTCGAGATCGCGCGTATCTACGTTCCGACCAAGCGGCGGCTTCTGCTCGACCCGAAGAAGGTGGACGACATCGCCGCCAGCATCCTGCAGGAGGGACAAAAGACCCCCATCATGGTGCGGGCGGATGGCGAGCGATTTGTGCTCGTGGAAGGGTTGCACCGGCTGGAAGCCTGCCGCAAGCTGGGCGAACAGACGATCGCGGGATATCTCGTGCAGGCGCGCAAGCATTGAACGCATCTGCGCCGCGTCAGACGGCAACACTCTGCAGGAATGTCTCGACCCGCTGCCGCAGGCTGACGGCGGCGGATTCCACCGCCAATGACGTCGCCAGCACGGTGTCGGCCGCGCTGCGCGACTGGTTGACGGCCGCGGTAACTTCGTCGAGCGCAGACACCACGATCTTGGTTCCGTCGGCGGCACTCGAGACATTTTGCGAGATCTCGCCGGTGGCGGTGTTTTGCTCCTCCAGCGAATTCGCAACCGCGGAGGTGTAGCTGTTGATCCCCTGCATGCGCTCGCTGTTGCGCCGGATCGCCTCGACCGCTCCGGTGGTGGATGCCTGAACGGCGGCGATCTGCGAGGCGATCTGTTCGGTCGCCTGCGCGGTCTGCACCGCAAGCGACTTCACTTCCGAAGCCACCACCGCAAAGCCCCGCCCGGATTCGCCGGCACGCGCGGCTTCGATGGTGGCGTTGAGCGCCAGCAGGTTGGTCTGTCCGGCGATATGACGAATGAGTTTGACCACATTGCCGATCTCCTGCACGGCGTCGGTCAGACGAATAATTTCCCGGTTGGTGCTGTCCGCTTCGGTCACCGCCAACCCCACCAGCTCCGCCGCATGATCGACCTGATGTCCGATATCGACGATCGAACCAAAGAGCCCCTCCGCCGCCTGCGCGGCGGCAAACACGTTCGCCGATGCGTCGTGCGAAGTCCGCATCGCGCTGCTCGCGCGCGCCGACGTCTGATCGGATGACGCCGAGAGTGTCATCGCAGTCGTCTTCATTTTCGCGGCGCTGTCGCTGACCGTCCGCAAGGCCGCATCCACGCCCTCGCGGAAGGATTCGATGGCGGTCTCGATCATGATGCGGCGCCGCTCGTGCTCGGCCAGAAACGTGCTTTCGCGCTCAGCCTGAAGACGTTCGGTGATATCGTCGTGGGTGCCGACCCAGAACGGGTGGCCCGCGATCGGACGATTGACCACGGAGATCGCACGGCCGTCCGGAGATTCCATGACCTTGCTCATGGTCTGGCCCGCCGCCATCGCAGCCAGGATTTCGGTACGATACTGGTCGGCGTCAAAATCGGCGCTGCCGCTGGCCCTGCGGTTGTCGATGACGTCGACCAGTGTGCAGCCGGGCTTCACCACGTCGCGCGACAGCTTGTACATCTCGATGTAGCGGTCATTGCAGACCAACAGCCGTCCCGCGGAATCGAACATGACCACGCCCTGGGTCATGTTGTTGAGGGTCAGAATGAGCAGATCGCTGTCGGCCATGCCCCGGCGCCAGAATCCGGCGCGCAGCCGCTCGGCCAGGACGACAATCGCGGCGCCGGCCAGAACGGCGGCGGCGATCAGGCGCCAGTCATTTCCCGCCAGAAGATCTGCGAAATCGCGGAGCACCGCGCTCCCCCTCGGCTCTGCCCTGTGTGGCTTACGCTGCAACCAATTCATTATTCGTTAATGCTTGAACGGCTGGTGGAAATTTTCGGTTGCACCCCCTCGAACCCGCACCAGCATGCCGCAGGAAGGCGCGTATCGGCCATTTCGGACTACAGCGAGTTCCACAGGCCGGCGCGCCAAGCGTCAAGATTTAAAGGCCTCGTTAACGCCGTCTTCAGCTAACCGGCCAATCGAAATTCCGCTTTAGGCGTAGTGAAATGCAGACGGCTTAGATTGCCCGACGGGTATTCACAAATCGAAGTCGCACAGATGCTCGCGTCCGCGCACCGCGTGACATTCCGCACCCTGATCAGCATCGCCGTCGGCCTGATCGGTCTTGGGGCGGTGGCGATCGGCGTGACGCTGTGGGCCTTGCGCGACGACGTACTGAAAGAGGCGACCGCCGACACGGCGAACATCGCCACGGTTCTCGCCGAACAGACCGCACGCTCGGTCCACATGATCGATCTCGTCGCGACCGACATCGAGGAAAAATTCTCCAGTTTCGGTCCGGTCGACTACGACGCCCATCTCAAGAACATGCGCAGCGAAGCGACCTGGAACTATCTTGTCGAACGCATGGCGCGAATTCCGCAGGTCGACGTGGTCGCCATCATCGACAAGTACGGCAAACCCGCCAACACGGCGCGCGCCTGGCCGGCTCCGGACGTCGATTTGTCGGACCGCGACTATTTCCGGCACCACAAGGCCAGCATCAGCAGCGATCTCTATGTCAGCAGCCTGCTGCTGAATCGCGTCTCCGGCTTCCATACGGTGTTCATGAGCAAGCGCATTCACGGCCCGGATAACGACTTTCTCGGCGTTGTGCTGATGGGCGTGAAGCTAAGCTACTTTCAGCATATCTATAAATCCCTCACCTCGGAGCGGAACCAGTCCTTCCTGTTCCTGCGCAAGGACGGCACCGTGCTGGTGCGCCATCCGGACGCGCAAGGCATTCCCGGCAACAAGATGCCGGCCGGCTCGCCTTGGTTTGGCCTGGTGGAAAAGGGCGGCGGGCACTTCCGGTCGCCCGGCTATTTCGACGGCACGGCCAGACTGGTCGCGGCCCAGCCCATTCGCGGCTATCCGCTGGTCGTGAATGTCGCCATATCCGAATATGCCGCGCTGACGACGTGGCGTCACCGCGCCACGCTGATCGCCACCGGCACCGCACTTGCTCTGCTATGCTCGCTTCTGCTGCTGACCGCGCTCAACGGCCAGTATCGCCGGCTTCTGCGCTCGGAAGAATCACTGGCCGAACGCGAAACGCGACTGGCGGAAAAAACCAACGAGTTGAAGGACGTCAATCACCGCATCGATTCAGCATTGAACAACATGATGCAGGGTCTGGCGATGTTCGACGCCGACACCCGACTGGTCGTCTGCAACCGCCAATATATCGAGATGTACGGTCTCTCAACAGCCATCGTGAAGCAAGGCTGCACGCTTCGGACCCTGCTCGAACATCGCAAGCAAACCGGAACCTTCTCCGACAATATCGGCGAGTATATCGGCCGGGTGATGCAGATGCTCAAGACCGACGAGCCGATGGTGACGATCACCGACCTGCCGGATGGCCGCACCTTCTGCGTCACCAACAAGCCGACCGGAGACGGCGGCTGGGTGGCGACACATGAAGACATCAGCCAACGTCGCCGCGCCGAAAAGGAACTTCAGCAGACTCGAAACTTCCTCAATGTCGTCGTTGACAGCGTTCCCGAAGCGCTGGTCGTCAAGGACGCCGAGCAGCGCCGCTATGTGCTGGTGAACCGCGCGGGCGAGAAATTCTACCGTCATGCAAAGGAAGACATGATCGGCAAGACGGTTTTCGACGTGGTGTCCGAGGATGAAGCCAAGGTCATCACGGAGCGGGACAGACAGGCGCTCGAACAGGGGAGCATGACCGTCAGCGCCTATCTCACCAAGACGCCGAAAGCGGGCGAGCGCTATATCAGCTCGAAGCGCGTTGCGATTCCGGGTCCCGACGGAAAGCCCGATTTCCTGCTGACCATTCTCGAGGATGTGACCGAACGAAAGCAAAACGAGCAGCGAATCACTCATCTGGCGCACCACGATCCGCTGACCGACCTGCCGAATCGCGCTGCGTTCAATGCCAAGCTGGCGGCGACGATCGAAACCGCCAAGGCAAGCGGCGAAAGTTTTGCCCTGCTGTGCACGGATCTCGACCGCTTCAAGGAGGTCAACGATCTGTTCGGCCATGCCGCCGGCGACAGCGTCTTGCTCGAGATCGCCCAGCGCCTCAGAACGGTTGCCGGAGACGCCTTCCTCGCGCGGCTTGGCGGCGACGAATTTCCCGTCATTGTCAGAGGTTCGCCCGACACGGCGAAACAGATGGCGGAGCGGCTGATCGCCGTGATGGCCGAAGACATTGATTATGAAGGGCGGAATTTCCGGCCCGGCATCAGCGTCGGCATCGCCGTCTTCCCGCAGGACGGCGCCGATGTCGCAACGCTTCTCAGAAATGCGGACGCCGCGCTTTATCGCGCGAAATCGGAAGGCCGCGGCGTGATCCGGTTCTATGAAGCCGAGATGGACAGGCTGCTGCATGACCGCCGCGCCCTGCAGAACGACCTGGCGGACGCCGCGCAGCGCCATGAATTGATGCTCTATTACCAGCCGCAGGCGCGCCTGACCGGGCAGATTATCGGCTTCGAAGCGCTGCTGCGCTGGAATCACCCGATGCGCGGCTTTGTGCCGCCCGACACGTTCATTCCGCTGGCGGAAGAAAACGGAATCATCATTCCGATCGGCGAGTGGGTTCTGCGCGAAGCGTGCCGCGAAGCGGCGTCATGGCCCAAATCGTTGCAGATCGCGATCAACATCTCGCCCGTGCAGTTCCGGCACGGCGATCTGGTCGGCCTCGTTCACGCCGTGCTGCTGGAGACCGGGCTCGCACCGGAACGGCTGGTGCTGGAAATCACCGAAGGCGCGCTGATGGACGATTATTCGCGCGCTGTGTCCATTCTGCGCCGGCTGAAATCGCTCGGCGTGCGAATCGCGATGGACGATTTCGGCACCGGTTACTCCTCGCTGTCGTATCTGCAGTCGTTTCCGTTCGACAAGATCAAGATCGACCAAACCTTCATTTCTAACCTGGAACGCAACACCCAGTCGGCGGCGATCGTGCGGGCCGTGCTGGGGCTCGGACAAAAGTTGAATCTTCTGGTGGTCGCCGAAGGTGTGGAAAACAAGGAGCAGCTCGCGATTCTGCGGCACGAGCGATGCGACGAGATGCAGGGCTATCTGATCGGACGGCCGAACCCGATTGCCGAGTATTCCGAACTGGTTGGACGCCCCGCATCGCCGCAAAAAAGAACCGCCGCGATCTGACCCGCGACATCATCTGTCGTGTCGCGACAGGCTAGGCAACTTTGCGACGTCGCATGTTCCGCGACCGCGACATGACCCTTCGGCCGCCCCACAAAATTCACAAAATGGTCGGCTTCGGCGATCAAGAGCCGCTTCCGGGATTTAAACCTTCATCTCTCACATTGTCGAGCCGGCGCGTGAACTCCCGCCGGTTCGTAAGGGATTGTCGTATGTTGCGCCAGACAACGCTGCCCCTGTTCCTGTGCGTGTTCACCGTCTTCCCATGGCCGGGCGAGAAACTGCCGACAGGCATTCCATTTTCGGACTGGTCCGACGCGCGCGCGAACGCGCCCTATCAACTCGCTTCCCTGCCGATCGATCCCGCGCCCGCTGAATTGTCCGGGTTGCAGATGTCGCTTACATACCCCGACGAGGCCTTCGACAACGCCCCCGCAAACCCGGCCGACAGCGGGGCGGCAACCGTACCGCTTCCGCCGCCGGCGCCCGATGTGGCGATCGAGGACGTCTGTGTGGCGATGGCAGCGGCGGCCCAGCGCAGCGACCTGCCGGTCGGCTTCTTCGCGCGGCTGATCTGGCAGGAAAGCAAATTCGCCCAGCATGTCGTGAGCCGGGCCGGCGCGCAGGGCGTGGCCCAGTTCATGCCGGACACCGCCGCCTGGATCGGCCTGCCGAACCCCTTCGACCCGATCTCGGCGCTGCCGGCCTCGGCCCGTTTCCTGCGCATGCTGCATGCCCAGTTCGGCAATCTCGGCCTGGCGGCCGCCGCCTACAATGCGGGACCGGGGCGCATCCAGAACTGGCTCGCCGGGCGCGGCAGCCTGCCGGACGAGACCCGCAATTACGTCCGCATCATTACCGGTCACGAACCGGAAAAATGGCTCGCGCCGCGCGAGATCGAGGTGTCATTCCATCTGCCGGCGCGCGCGCCCTGCGAGGGCCTGGCGGGCTTGTCCCGCACAGCCAGCGCCGAAAAGGTGGACGTGACAGTCGAGCCGGCCATCCTCAAGCTGATCGAAACCGCGAGAGCCGAGGCGGCCGCCAAGGCGGCAAGAGCGGCCCAGGCCAAAAGGCTGGCCAAGAAGGGCTCCGCACGGGCCAAGGCGCTGGCGCGCAACAAGGCCGGCAAGACCGAAGCCAGCAAGAAGGCGCCCGATGCCCCGCTGAAACTGGCGACCAACTGAGCTTGAACGCGTATCGGCGGCGACTTTCAACCCCGCCGAAAAGATGGAATACAGAAGGCCATAGAGGACGTTCCATGGCCTTCGACACCATCATCCGCGGCGGCACCATCGCCACAGCCTCCGACACTTTCACTTGCGATATCGGCATCACAGGCGGGCGCATCGCCGCGCTCGGCGACAATCTCGGCGCGGCCGCCGAGATCGTCGACGCCACCGGCAAGCTGGTGCTGCCGGGCGGCATCGACAGCCATGTCCATATCGCGCAGCCGTCCGGTCCCGGCATCGTCATGGCCGACGACTTCGCCTCGGCGACACGCTCGGCGGCCTTCGGCGGCAATACCATGGTGCTGCCATTCGCCATGCAGCAGAAGGGCGAGTCGCTGCGTCAGGTGGTGACGTCCTATCACGCCAAGGCGGAGGGCCATTGCTATGTGGACGTCTCGTTCCATCTGATCATCGCCGACGCGACCGACGCCGTGCTCGGACAGGAACTGCCGGCCCTGGTTGAGGACGGTTACACATCCTTCAAGGTGTTCATGACCTATGAAGGCCTCGCGCTGTCCGACCTTGAAATGCTGAACGTCATGAGCGTGGCGCGGGAGACCGGCGCATTGGTCATGATCCACGCCGAGAATTACGACGCCATCCGCTTCCTGACCGACAAGCTCGAGCGCGCCGGAAAGACCGCGCCGCATTTCCACGCCACGTCACGTCCGATTCCGGTCGAGCGCGAGGCGACGCATCGCGCGATCTCGCTGTCGGAACTCGTCGACGTGCCGATCATGATCGTGCATGTCTCGAACGGCGAGGCGATGGAGGAAATCCGCCGCGCCCAGCAGCGCGGCCTGAAAGTCTACGGCGAGACCTGTCCGCAATATCTGGTTCTGACCGAAAAGGATCTCGAAGGCCTCAACATGGAAGGCGCGAAATATGTCTGCTCCCCGCCACCGCGCGACAAGGCGAGTCAGCAGGCCTGCTGGCAGGGCCTGCAGCAAGGCGTCTTTTCCTTGTTCTCGTCGGATCATTGTCCGTTCAAATACGACGACCCGCAGGGCAAGCTGGCGCCCAAAGGCCGCACCAGCTTCCGCTGGGTGCCGAACGGCATTCCCGGCGTGGAGACGCGGCTGCCGATCCTGTTCTCGGAAGGCGTCGGCAAAGGACGCATCAGCCTGAACGAGTTCGTGGCGCTGACCGCCACCAATCATGCGCGCACCTACGGACTCTATCCCAAGAAAGGCACGATCGCTGTCGGCGCCGATGCCGATATCGCGATCTGGGATCCGGACAAGGAACAGACCATCTCGCAATCGCTGATGCATGGCGGCAGCGACTATACGCCCTATGAAGGCATCAAGGTCAAAGGCTGGCCGGTCTCCACCATGGTGCGCGGCAAGTTCGTTGTGCGTGACGGCAAACTCGTCGGCGCGGAAGGCGGCGGCGCCTATGTGACGCGCGCCAAGTCGGAATTCGCCAAGCCGCGGGGAGCCGCCCATGTCTGAATTGTTCGGCGAACTCAACCCGCCGCCGCGTCTGCTGATGGGGCCGGGACCGGTCGGCGTCGATCCACGCGTGCTGCGCGCGATGTCGATGCCGATGCTCGGCCAGTTCGATCCAGCTTTCACCGCCTATATGAACGAGACGATGGAATTGCTGCGCCAGCTATATCGCACCAAGAACCGCTGGTCGTTTCTGGTCGATGGCACGGCGCGCGCCGGCATCGAGGCGATGCTGGTGTCGCTGATCGCGCCCGGCGACAAGGTGCTGGTGCCGAATTTCGGCCGTTTCGGATATCTGCTGGCGGAAATCGCGGGCCGCTGCCGCGCCGACGTGATCACACTCGATCGCGATTGGGGCACGGTGTTCACGCCCGACGAGATCGAAACCGCGATCAAGACGCACAAGCCGCGCGTGCTGGCGATCGTGCATGGCGACACCTCGACCACCATGGCGCAACCCTTGGCCGGCATCGGCGACATCTGCCGCCGCCACGACGTGCTGCTCTATGTGGATGCGACCGCGACGCTCGGCGGCATGGATGTCGCGGTCGACGCCTGGAAGCTCGATGCGGTGTCGGCAGGCTTGCAGAAATGCCTGTCGGGACCGCCCGGATCTTCGCCGGTGACATTCAACGAGCGCGTCGCCGACGTGGTGAAGGCGCGCAAGCATATCGAGGCCGGGATCCGGCCAGACGATTTCGTGGACGGCAACGCGCCGGTGATCCAGTCGAATTATTTCGATCTCGGCATGCTGATGGATTACTGGGGCGAAAGCCGGCTCAACCATCACACCGAGGCGACCTCGATGCTCTATGCCGCGCGCGAAGCCGTGCGCCTGGTTCTGGCGGAAGGACTCGAGCCGTGTTTCGCCCGGCACCGGCTGGCGAGCGACGCCGTCACGTCCGGCCTCACAGCCATGGGACTCGACCTGTTCGGCGACCAGGCGAACAAGATGCCGAATGTGACCGGCGTGGTCATTCCGGCAGGGGTCGATGGCGAAGCCGTGCGCGGGATGATGCTGCACGATTTCGGGATCGAGATCGGCACCTCGTTCGGACCGTTGCGCGGAAAAATCTGGCGCATCGGGACGATGGGCTATGTCTGCCGCAAGGAGAATGTTCTCATCTGCCTCGCGGCACTGGAGACCTGCCTGAGGCAATGCGGATTCAGCGCCAGACCTGGCGCCGGCGTGGACGCCGCGCTGGCGGTCTACCGCACGGCAGAAAGGCCATCGGCCCTGCTGTAAAAAAAACGGTCCCGTCTGCCACCGGCAGACGGGACCGTCGAGGAACTTGACGAACGGGGCCCGCCAGACTGACGGGCACGCGCCCTGACTAAAGAGCGCGCGTTACAGGAGGATGACAGCCCCGTGACTGTGGATATCCGCGTCCCGGCCCAGCCTTGCCCGCCCTCAAAATACCCCGGAACGGTCAACGCGCGGCCCCAGCCGCGCGCGTGAATTGCCCGCCCAAACAGGGAGGGTGACATGAAGGCGCATTTCGCGATCGCGACCGCTCTCGCGGCTCTGGTGCTGGGAACATTCCACGTCACATTGTCCAGAGCCTGCACCGACGACAGATATCTCTGCGAACCCGCAACCGCGACGTCGGCCGAAAAACCGATGCTGATTCAGGATTATGTCAGACTGGCCAGCCAGAAAATGTCCGGCGCACCGGCTGTCGAACTCTCTGCCCGGAAAAACCAGCGCCTGCGCAGTTCAAAATCAAAAACAGCGAAACAACAGCCACAGACCACCGCGCCGGCCGCGGAAATCGGCGATCCCGACGAGCCGATTCCGTCAATCGTTGTGCGCACCACACGCGAAACCGGCGGCGAGGCGGCGCCCGTGGTTTCGTCCGAAGAGTTCAACGAACTCGACCGGGCCGCGCCCTCGCCATCGCTGGCGGCCGCCACGATCATGCACTATCTGGGCGGATCTGCGGCGATCGAGGAGCCGGTTTCCGCTCCGGTCAGCGTCGCGGATTTTCCGGCCGAGGTGCGGAGCACCTATGCCGCAGCGAGCACCGAGGACGCGCCAAAGCCGCAGGAGATCGCGCTGGAATATATCCTGATCACATTCGGCGGCGCTCTGGCCGCGGCGTCCGCGATCCGGCTCTTTGCGATATGAGTGGCATCGCCTGTCGCGTCAGCGCGACAGGCGTTCCAGTTCCGGAAACGGCTGGTAGGCGGCGTTGGCGCACTGGTCGGACTTTGCCGGCACCATGGTATCAAGCCGCCCGCTCAGGAACAGCACCAGCCGGTCCTTGCTTCCTTCATACTCGCCATTCGACTTCCTGGCGTTGAACCGCAGGCACGACGCATAGCGCTGGGTGCCGACCACCTGCGTCAGGGCGGGTTCCGACACGAACGCGCCGCGGATCTTTGTGGGATCGTTGAGATAAGTGCGCAGGAAGGCGAGAATCTCGGCCTTGTAGCTGGCCGGAACGATATTGGCTTCGCCCCTGATCGTGGGCTGGTTATGCACGCCGCCGCAGGCGGCAAGCCCGAGCGCGAGTGCCATGGCGGCGAAGCGTGGCGATCCTTGCAGCATGCAACTCCCGCGACTGTCCTCTCACGCGCCTCGTTTGGCGCCCTGGATCGCGCGCCAGACTTTCTCCGGCGTCACCGGCATGTCAATATGTTCGACGCCAAACGACGATAGCGCATCGACAATGGCGTTGACCACCGCCGGCAGCGCACCCACCGTCCCGGCCTCGCCCGCGCCCTTCACGCCCAGCGGGTTGGTCGGCGTCAACACCTCGTTGCTTTCGCATACGATCTCCGGAAAATCGGAAGCGCGCGGCATGCCGTAATCCATGAAGGAGCCGGAAAGCAGTTGGCCCTCGCTGTCATACGCGATGTTCTCGCGCAGGATCTGGCCGACACCCTGCGCCACCCCGCCGTGGATCTGGCCCTTCACCAGTTTCGGATTCACGATGCGGCCGACATCGTCGACCACGCAATATTGCACGATCTCGCAACGACCGGTTTCCGGATCGACCTCGACCTCGCAGACGTGGCAGCCGTTGGGAAATGTCGGCGCCGACGGCGCGGCAATCACCTTGGCGGCAAAGCCGAACTCGCCGTCCAAGCTCGGATCGCGCAAGGTGTAGGACAGACGCGCCACGTCCTTCAGGCCGATGCGCTTGTCGGTCCCGGCCACGACAAAATGTCCGCTCTCGAAAACGATATCCTGTGCGGCGGCCTCGAAATGCACGGCGGCGATCTTCTTGCCGCGCTCGATCAGCCGGTCGGCCGATTTGTTGAGCGCCACGCTGCCGGCGATGACCGACCGGCTGCCGAAGGTGCCGGTGCCGTGCTCGATGCGATCGGTGTCGCCGTATTTCACGCTGATGTCGTCCGGCGCAAGACCCAGAAAGTCCGCCACGATCTGTTTGAAGGTGATCTCATGGCCCTGCCCGTGCGAATGCGAGCCGACCGTCACGGTCACGCTGCCGGTCGCATCAAAACGGATTTCCGCGGCTTCGGTCAGCGGCGCGTTGACCGGGCCGGCGGAAATCTCGATCGCGTTCACGACCGCGATGCCGGCCAGTTTCCCGCCCCGGGCGGCGGCCTTGCGGCGCTTCGCAAACTCGGCATAGCGCGTGGCCTCGAGCGCAATATCCATGTTGCGCGCGAACTCGCCGGAATCGTAGGTGAAGATGAATCCGGTCTTGTAGGGCATTTGCCCGGGCGAGATCAGGTTTTTCCGGCGCAGCTCGACGCGGTCAAACCCCAGACGCTGGGCGGCGACGTCGATGATGCGCTCAATGGCATAGGTCGCCTCGGGGCGACCGGCGCCGCGATACGGCGCGGTCGGCGGCGTGTTGGTGAAGACGCCGGTGACATGCGCGTGAATATGCGGCGTGCGATAGACGCCCGACAGCCCGCCGAGATTGTTGGTCGAGGAATGCAGGCCGTTGGTCGAGATATAGGCGCCGATATTGGCGACCGTCCTGATATCCAACGCGACGAAGATGCCGTCGCGATCCAGACCGAGCGTGACGGTCGAATGATTGTCGCGTGCGTGATAGTCGCAGGCCAGGCTCTCGCTGCGATCCGCCGTCCAGTAGACCGGGCGGCCGATGATTTTTGCACCGATCAGGGTGAGCACGTATTCGGCAAAAGGCGATTCCTTCAGGCCGAAGGCGCCGCCGACATCGGGCGCGATCACGCGCACCTTGTTGCCGCCGATCTTCAGGACAGCATCGGCGAGATCGGCCCGCACGGCGTGCGGGTTCTGCAGGCCGCATTGCAATGTGTAGGCATCGTCGGTCGGATCGTAGGAGCCGATGGCGATGCGGGTTTCCATCGGCGCCGCGGTGATGCGGTTGATGTCGAAGGTCAGGCTGACCTTGTGCGCGGCCTTGTCCATCGCCGCGGCGACCGCCGCACGATTGCCGGCCTCGAACACAAAGCAGACGTTGTTGGGCGCCTGCTCCCAGACCTGCGGCATGCCGTCATCCGCCGCATGCCGGGTCTCGGTGACGGCCGGCCGGGGCTCGTAATCGATCTCGATCAGCTCGGCGGCATCCTTGGCCTGATCCAGCGTGTCGGCGAATATCGCGGCGATGCCGTCGCCCACAAACTGCGCCTGCGCGCTCAGGGCGCGATAAGGCGGCTCGAAATTCGGCTTTCCGTCCGGCGTCTGGCGCTTCACCTTGGAGGGCATCGAGCCCAGCGCCAGGACGCGCGGATCGTTGCCAGTCAGCACCAGATGCACGCCGGGTGCCCGCTCCGCGGCAGACACGTCGATGCTAAGGATGCGCGCCGACGCATGCGGCGAGCGCAGCACGTACAGACGGCAATGCCCGGGCGGCACGAGGTCGCCGGTATAGCGGCCGAGCCCCTGCGTGAGGCGGACATCCTCGGTGCGAGGCAGCGATTTTCCGATGAAACGAAAGGACATGTTGCAGGCCGGACTGAACGCTCTGTGATCCATCTTGTTAGCGGTGCGTTGCCCCACCGTCCACGACGATCGACTGGCCGGTCAGGAACCCGGTGGCGTCGGAGGACAGGAACAGCACGGTGCCGACGAGATCTTCCGGCGTCTCGGCGCGCGGGATGCATTGCATGCCGATGATGCGCTCCTTCTGCTGCGGCGTCACGGTCTTGCGCTCGATCTCGGTGAAGGTCGCGCCCGGCAAGAGCGAATTGACCGCAATGCCGTCCGGCCCCAGTTCGCGCGCCATGGAATAGGTCATGCCCTGCAACGCGGATTTGGACGCGATGTAGTGCAGATAGTTGGGACGCCCCAGCGGCACCGCCGCCGACGCGATATTGACGATACGGCCCCATTTCGCGCGCTTCATGGCGGGCAGCACCGCGCAGGCGCACAGGAAGGGGCCGGTGACATTCACACGCAGCACCCGCTCCCATTCTTCCAGCGGAATCTGGTCGAACGACCGCATCTCCAGCGTCGAAAACAAGCCGGCATTGTTGACCAGGACGTCGATACGCCCGAAGCGCGCATCGACCGCAGCCACCATGCGCTGGATCGAGGTGGGATCGGCCACATCTGTCTCGATCGCGACGGCTTGCCGGCCATCGGCAACGATCTCCTGCGCCACGCTCTCGGCATTCTTCATATTGCGTTCGGCGATCACTGGAATGGCACCGGATTTCGCAAACGCCTTCGCAAACACGCGGCCGATGCCCTGCCCGGCGCCGGTCACGATGGCGACCCGTCCCGAGAGCGAGGGAAAGACGAGATTCTGGGAATTCCGATCTGTCGCATTCATGGTGTGGCTCAGTTCTTCGGGAGGGCGTCGATGGCCGTGCGGGCATTCCAGGGCGTCCACCAGGTTTTCAGGCCGAGGTCCCTGGCGATCAGCCCGGCGGAGATATAGCCGGCGCCGCCCGATATCCCGCCGCCGGGATGACAGGCGGAGCCCGCCATGTAGAGATTCGTCACCGGCGTGCGATAGCCGAAATGATTGTACATCACCTGTTCGGCGTTGAACGCGCCCATAAAGATGTCGCCGCCGCGCATGTTGGGAAGTTCCTGCACATATTCGCGCGCGGTGTAGACGTGCTGGCCGATGACATTCTTGCGCGTCATGTTCGGGCAATAGCGCGCCCACGTCTCCAGGATCTGGTCGGCGAAATCCTCCTTGAAGGCTTCGTAGTCGCGCTCCGGCATGTCCTCCAGCAGCGGCATGACGTGCCAGGCATAAGTTGTGTGCTTGCCGGACGGCGCCTGTGTCGGGTCGAGCAGACTGAGCGGCCCCGACCCGAACTGGATCAGCTTCGGCACACGCCCCGCCTCGACGTCCTTATGCGCGGCATACAGATCCTCCATCGTGTCGGCTCCGATGCTCCATTTCATCGCGCGATTGATGTTAGGATCGAACTTTTCCGCCGCGAAGCGCGGGCTTTCGTGCAAGGCGAGATGCAGGCCGAACAGCGTCCATGCGGTGTACTGAAAACCATCGAGCTTGTTGCGATAGGCCTCGGGCAATTGCTCGCGCCCGACCAGTTTCTCGAAAGTCTGGTGGACGTCGATCGTGGAGGCAACAAATTGTTTGGCTCTCACCGTGCGGCCATCGGCCAGCGCGATGCCGGTCGCACGCCCGCCTTCGACCACGATGCGGTCGATGCTGACCTGCGGCTGATACACGCCGCCGGCGGCGATGAAGGTCTCCATCAGGCCGCGCGCCAGATTGAACGAACCGCCCTGACAGAGCTGATAGCCGCTCTCCAGATCGAAGGCGCGGATCACCGCGCCCATCGGGCTCGTCTTCGACATGGTGTCGGTCAGCCAGGTTCCGAACAGCGAGACCTTGAACAGGAACAGCAGCCGCACATGCTCGTTCTCGAACAATTGCTCCACCACATCGAGCGGCTGGCGATTGGTCACATCCAGAAATTCGCGGCCCAGCGCGCTGTTCGACAGCAGAGCCTCGCGCTCGGTCTGCGGCAGCGGGTCGGAATAGCGCTCCGGCAACAGGATGCGCGCCGTCATCTCCTCGGCCTTGCGATTCCACTCGCGGAATGTGTCGGCGTCCTTCTGCGAAAAGCGTGCGATGTTGGCGACGGTCTCCTCAAGGTCGCGGCCGAGCACCAGCGCGGTGCCGTCGAGATGCGCCTGCCCCAGTTCGTAGCGCGGCGTGATGTAGGTGACTTTCTCGCCGAGATTGAAATCCTTGAACCAGGGAGTCTCGGTGATGTGGAAATGATTGATCGAATGCAGGTTGTGATAGAAGCCGGGCTGCGTAGCTTCGCGCGTGCACAACCCGCCGCCATAGGTCAGCCGCCGGTCGACCAGCAAGATTTTGAGGCCGGCTTTGGCGAGATACGAGCCCAGCACCAGGCCGTGCTGGCCGGCGCCGATAATGATGCCGTCATAGTCGCGCTCCAAACTCTTCACGTCATTTCCTCCCTGTCACCGGCGTTCCCGGTGTCGGCGCTGACATTCACCCTATCAATGGGCAGCATCAGAAATATAAATTTTGAGAATGCATAATCGCTTCTGTAATCATGCTGACATTGGTGCGAACGTTGGAGGTTCCATTCGCTTGGCGCGTCGTTTTGCAGTTCTTTTCGCGATGTTCGCTAATCGAACACGGGAAGCCGATGCGTATCTATTCAGCATGGAGCGGCGGCGAAGGGTACTGGGTGCGACGCATAACGGCCTCGCCAATACCGCCGAAATGGCATAAAACCGGCGCGGCTGTAGGTGGGCGGTAGCCCCATTCACTGGGTGCGACGTCCTGCATTGTATCGCAATGCGATACAGCATTCTCTTGGGAGGAGAAGTATATGAAGCGATTTCATCTGGCCAGCCTGGCTGCGCTCGCTCTGGTCATGAGCAGCACAGCGCAGGCTCAAACCGTCAAGATCGGCGTGATGCTGCCCTATTCGGGCGTCAATGCCGACCTTGGAACCCAGATCGACAAGGCTTTCGATCTGTATGTGAAGCTGCACGCCAAGGACATCGCTCCTTACAAGGTCGAACTGGTCAAGCGCGATGAAGGTCCGCCCTCGGGCGCCAACGCCAAGACCGTGGCGACCGAACTGATCACGCGCGACAAGGTCAACATCCTGGCTGGCGTCGTGTTCTCGCCGTCCGCGATTGCGCTGGCGCCGGTGCTGACCCAGGCCAAGATGCCGATGGCGATCGCCAATGCCGGAACGGCATGGATCCCGACCCTGTCGCCCTACATCGTGCGCTTCTCGTTCAGCATGTGGCACCCGGCCTATCCGATGGGTGAATATGCGGCGAAGAATCTCGGCTGCAAGACCGCCGCGATGGGCTACACCGACTTCCCGCCCGGAAAAGACTCGACCGAAGCGTTCAAGACCGGCTTCGAGAAAAACGGCGGCAAGGTCATCGAGTCGATCCCGATGGGCAACCCGGCACAGGTGCCGGACATGACTCCGTTCTTCACCCGCGTGAAGGATGCCAAGCCGGATTGCTTCTATGTCTTCATTCCGTCGGGCTCGCATGCCTCGGCCGTGGTGAAGTATTACGGCGAAGTCGGCCTGAAGCAGGCTGGTATCAAACTGATTGGCCCGATGGACGTGGCGCCCGACAACAAGCTGCCGGCGATGGGCGATGCCGCCATCGGCACGATCGTGATGGGTCACTATTCCAAGGACCTCGACAATCCGGCCAACAAGGAATTTGTGAAAGCGTGGGAAGCCGAATACGGCAAGAACTTCATCCCCGACTTCATGTCCGCACAAGGCTGGGACACGATGGCGGCGATCTTCGACACCATCAAGAAGCTGAAGGGCGACTTCAGCGACGGCGAGAAAGTCGTCGACACCCTGAAGAACTACAAGGGTAACGGTCCGCGCGGCCAGGTCTCGATCGATCCGGCCACCCGCGACATCGTCCAGGACGAGCACGCCATGGAGGTCTACAAAAAGGCCGATGGCTCGCTGGGCCTCAAAGTTCTCGGGACGGTCAAGCAGGTCAAAGACCAGTGCAAGGAGCTTAAGGTGGGACGTTGCGGCGGCAACTGAGCCGCTGTAACAAATAACCGTCTGCGAAGCGTTGTCGCCGCGGATCGTTTCCGCGGCGACTTCATATCTGGCTCAAATAGCGGGATTGGGGACTTGATCGGTTCGATTGCCAGCATTCTGGTCGACGGGCTGGCCTATGCCATGTTCCTGTTCATCGTATCCGTGGGCTTGTCGGTCACCATGGGTCTGATGGGCTTCGTGAACCTCGCACACGGCGCGTTTGCGATGGCAGGCGGCTATGTCGTGCTGACCGCGATGCGGTACTTCGGCGTGCCGTTCATTGCCGCGCTGGCTCTCACGTTCTTCGTCATCGGCGCGGTAAGCGTGGTGTTCGAGCGGACGCTGTATGCGCGGCTCTATAAGGCCGGCGAGCTCGATCAGGTGCTGCTCACCATCGGCCTCGCCTTCATGGCCATTGCCGGGGCCACCTATTTCTTCGGCCCGATTCCGCAGCACATCACGATGCCGGACTGGCTTGCGGGACATATCGACATCGGCCTGCGGACAGTGCCGACCTATCGGGCCTTTCTGATTCTCATTGGTTTCGCGCTGGTGATCGCCCTGTGGTACGGCTTCGAGCGCACCACGCTCGGCGCCAAGATCCGCGCCGCGGTCGACAACCGCCGCATGGCGCAATCGGTCGGCATCAATGTCGACCTGCTGTTCACCCTCACCTTCGCGGTCGGCAGCGGCTTGGCCGCGCTCGGCGGCGGATTGTCGATCCATCTGCTCGGACTGACGCCGACCTTCGCACTGGTCTATCTCGTGCTGTTCCTGCTGGTCGTGTCGGTCGGCGGACTCGGCAGCGTGAAAGGCACGCTGGTGGCGGCTTTGGTGCTCGGCATCTTCGACACCACCGGCAAGTATCTTTACGCCGAAGCCGGTGGATTCTTCATCTATGCCATCGCGATGGCGGTGCTGCTCATCAAACCGGCAGGTCTTTATGGCCGAGAGTAACACTGTGCGCGACGACAAGGCCGCGGCTTCCTCGCTGTCGGGACGCGGCGTCGATTTCCTGCTCAACCGTCACCGCTTCAAGCCGGCGGAGGCCCTGCCTTGGATTCTGGCGATCGCGGTCTATTTCTTCCTGCCCGACCGCCTGACTTTCGGATCGCAAGTGCTGATCATGGTACTGTTCGCACTCTCGCTCGATCTGATCCTCGGCTATGCGGGCATCGTGACGCTGGGACATGCCGCGTTTTTTGGTCTCGGCGCCTATACCGTCGGGCTTCTGGTCATCCGCGCGGGCTGGAACGAGCCGATCTCCAGCCTTTTCGCGGCCGCCGCCGTCGCCGCCCTGGCCGGATTCGTGTCAGGCTGGGTTCTGCTGCGGTATCGCGGTTTCACCTTGCTGATGCTGACGCTGGCAACCGCCGTCCTTTTGATGGAACTCGGCAACCTGCGCTCGGACATCACCGGCGGCTATGACGGCCTGCCGGGCATGGTGATCGCTCCGCTGTTCGGCGTGTTCGAGTACGATCTCTACGGCAAGACCAATTATCTCTACACGCTGGCGGTGCTGTTCGTCGTGTTCATGATCGTGCGGCGGATCGTGTATTCCCCGTTCGGCGAGGCGCTGACCGGCATTCGCGAAAATGTGCGGCGCATGCACGCCATCGGTGCGCCCGTGCATCGGCATCTGGTCGTCGCCTATACGATCGCGGCCGCGATCGCCGGCGTAGCCGGCGCCCTGAACGCACAGACCAACGCCTATGTGACGCTCGGCGTGTTCGAGTTCGAACGCTCGGCGGCGGTGATGGTCATTCTTATTCTCGGCGGCACCGGACGCCTCTATGGCGCCTTTGTCGGCGCCGTCATCTACATGGTGCTGGAAGACGACCTGGCGAAATGGAGCCCCGAATTCTGGCAGTTCGGTGTCGGTCTGCTGCTGGTCGTGACCGTCCTGTTCGCGCGCCGTGGTCTGCTCGGCCTGTTCGAGGACATCGGCCGCTACATCTCGAAAAAGAGGGCCTCGTGATGGCCCACGTGCTCGAGATTCGCGACCTCAACAAGAATTTCGGCGCCATCCAGGTGTCGCGCAATATCAATCTGACTCTGGAAAAGGGCGCGCGTCACGCCTTGATCGGACCCAACGGCGCGGGCAAGACCACGCTGGTGAACCTGATCACCGGCGCACTGACCGGAACCTCCGGACAGATTTTACTCAACGGCGAGGACGTCACCAAGCTGCCGCAGGCCGCGCGCACCCGCAGAGGCATGGCGCGCACATTCCAGATCAACCAGCTGTTCCGCGGCCTCACGGTGATCGAAAATGTCTATCTCGCCATCGCCGAACGCACCGGCGCGAGCAATCGCCTGTGGCGGGCGGCCGGCGCGGAAAGGGCCGTGATCGCGGAGGCGCTTCAGCATCTCGATTCCCTCGGGCTGGGCGAGGACGCCGGCAAGAGCGTCAACGAGTTGCCCTATGGCCGCCAGCGCCTGATCGAGATTGCGATCGCACTGGCGCAGCGCCCGCGCCTGCTGCTGCTCGACGAGCCTGCGGCCGGCGTGCCCTCCTCTGAAAGCCATCTCATTCTGGATGTGATCGGACGTCTCGACCCCGACATCGCCGTGCTCATCATCGAGCACGACATGGATGTCGTGTTCCGCTTCGCCAAGGAAATCACCGTGCTGGTCGCCGGCGCCATCCTCACCAAGGGAACGCCGCAGCAGATCGCCAAGGATGAGCAGGTGCGCGCCGTCTATCTTGGCCAGGATCATCACGAGGTGGCGCCGTGACCGCTCCGATCGCGCTTGAACTCGACAACGTCTCGGCCGGCTATGGCGAGACCGTGGTTCTTGAAAACGTCCGGCTGACGCTGAAGGAAGGCGAGAGCCTGTCGATCATCGGCCGCAACGGCGTCGGCAAGACCACACTGCTGGCGACGGTGATGGGCCACACCACGCTGCATGGCGGAAATGTCCGCCTGCAGGGCAAGGATATCGGCGGGCTCGTCGCCTATCGCCGCAACTGGGCGGGTCTCGGCTATGTGCCGCAAGAGCGCGAAATTTTTCCGTCCCTGACCCTGCTTGAGAACCTGCAGGTCGCGGTGCGGCCCGGGCGCTGGACCATCGAGGCCGTCTTCAAGCTGTTTCCGCGGCTGGAAGAACGCCAGACCAATTACGGCAATCAACTCTCGGGCGGCGAACAGCAGATGCTGGCGATTGCCCGCGCGCTGGTCGGTAATCCGGCGGTGCTGCTGATGGACGAGCCGTCGGAAGGTCTGGCGCCGGTGATCGTCGAGGAACTCACCCGCGCCGTGAAACGCCTGGCCGAAGCCGAAGGGCTGGCGCTGCTGCTGGTCGAGCAGAATACCCGCGTGGCTCTGCAGATTTCGCCGCGCACCGTGGTCATGGATCGCGGCCGCATCGTCTATGACGGTTCGAGTGAGGAATTACAACGCGATGCGGCCAAGCTCGATCAGCTGATCGGCGTCTCGCACCGGTAGGTTGACCGGTCAGGTCAGCTTGCCCAGAACCTGCTCGATCTTTTCCTTCAGGATCGCGGGCGTGAACGGCTTGACCAGATAATTGTTCACCCCCGCCTGCGCGGCCTTCACCACCAGTTCGCGGTCGCCACGGCCGGTGAGCAGGATGAACGGCAGCTTGCGCACGGCCTGATGCGCGCGCACGGCACGCAGCAATCCCAGACCGTCCATTTCCGGCATGTTGTAGTCGGAGATAATCAAATCCAGAGGTTGAATGGTCGCCTGCTTCAGCGCGACCACACCGTTCTCGGCCTCCTGCACGTGGCGGACGCCGATCTCCTGCAAGGCGAGCTTGGTCATCTGCCGGACGCTCGTCTGATCGTCCACAACCAGCACTTTCAGCGCTGCTGCCAGTGGCATTTCATCACTCCCGCTCAGCCGACCGCACAGGCCCGAATCATCCAGCGATGCCCGACCTCTATAACCGAGAAACCGGTCCGCCGCCTTCTTGAGCAAATAGTACCTGACGGAGGGTTAAAACCGCCTCACCCCATCGGTCAGCAATGCGGGTTCCGCATGCCGTCATGGAAGCGCTGGAACCGGCTTAAAATCAGCAAAAGACGCCATGCGGCGCGATGCGGACCAATGTCCACGATGAAACCGGCCGCCGAAAGGCCGGTTGAGCTCAAGCGCATCGGCAGCGTCTCGGTTGCCGGCCCGAGGTGGGACAACGCCCCCGACAGTATCCGTAAGTCAGGAGGTGGTTCGATTGGTGGCCTTCAAGACCGCCGCCTACACCCGCTCCACGATCGACAACCCGCCCATGCGGTCTATCAGATAGACCAGCCCGCGGTCGTCCTGGAATACATCGTTGCTGGAAACGCGGTCCGATCCCTTTGGAATATCCGGGATGTAGTGCGCGCTTTCGCGCGGCGCCATCGGATTGGAAAAATCGACGAAACGCAATCCCTGCGCGAACCAGGCGACCGGAATCTCCGTGCCGCGTACCTTCTCCACCGGTTGATGGCAGCCGGTCATTTCCGGATTGCGGTGGCCGTGAATGCCTTCGACCTGGAAGGTCGCGACCGGAACGGGGCGCGTCTCGTCGGTCGCATCGACCATCCAGATGAAGGCGGCCAATTCCGGCGCCATCTCGATATCGAGCGGATTCACGTCCTCGTCGGCGACGATCAGGTAATTGCGGCCGTTGATCGGAAACGGCACCGGTACCACCGAATGCCGCGGCCACGGAAACGGCGGGCTCCAGTTGAAGCCGACCACCTGCTTCGGCTGGCTCATGTCCGCGATGTCGAGAATGACGCCGCCGCCATGCCAGTAGCTGACATACAAGCGGTTCTCATGGCGGATGGCATGATGGCAGCGATGCTGACGGCCTTTCCATGAAGGCGTTTCGCCGCCGGCCGTCCATTGCCCCGGCATCCACCAGCGCCCGACCTCACGCGGCCGCATCGGGTCGGCGAGATCGAGGATCATCACGATATTGCCGATATAGCCCTCGATCTCCGGCGAGATGTAAGCGTAGCGGCCGTCGAAGGTAAAACGGTGAACGCCGGTGCCGTCGCATTGCCAACGGTTGATTTCCTTCGGCGCGGCCGGATTGCTCACATCGTAGATGCCGAGCCCGCCGCGCAGGCCGTTCGCGGCCGCCGTCTCCTTGGAGACGATCTCGTGATTGACCAGCATGATCCCGTTCGCGGCCTGCACCTTGTGTGAATGGATGCCGTCCGGAATCTTGATTTTGGCAACGATTTCCGGCCTGGCCGGATCGCGCACATCGACAATGGACGTGCCGCTCGGCGCCTTCATGTGGCCTATATAGGCATAGCCGCCGTCGACAGTGACCTGGCCGCCGCCGCGGCAATCCAGTGTCGCAATTTCACGAACGCCCTTGCAGACCGGCATGTCAGGAACTCTCGATGCTCAGGATTTGGTTTTCTGATCTTCGGCCGCAAACACCTCGCGGCAGGCCGTGACGCCATTGATCGCCGCGGCGACACCGACATAAGGCACGAGCTGCATCATGACCTCGACCAGTTCCTCGCGCGACGCCCCGCAGCGCAGCGCGCCGCCGATATGGGTGCGCAATTGCGGCGCGGCGGTTCCCAATGTCGCAAGCGCTGCGACCGTCACGATCTGGCGCGTCCTGGAATCGAGCACCGGGCTCTGATAGATGTCGCCATAGATCGTTTCGAGAATGTAGGTCGCAAGCCCCGGCGCGATATCGCCCAGATTGCGCTCGACCTGCTCCGGCGGCTGGCCGAGAATTTCGCCAATCTTCTTGGCGCCGCGCGCACGGCGGGCGGGATCGGATTGCATACATATCTCCTGTCACGCTGATCATGCGACACCCGGCATCGCAACGGGACTCGACGGAGCGATACCAGCCCCGTCCGGCCGGTGCCAGCAATTCATCGTCACAACACAGGGCTCCGCGCCTGGCGGTCACATGGTCATGGGGCTGACAAATCTGCATAAATTGCCTATGCGGACCATTGGTCTTGAGCCCGGTTTGGCGCATAAACAAAATGCCGGTGTCAACGACCGACACAATCACAAGCCTGCCGGCAAAACAAAGGTTGCAGGCAACCGGCGCGGGAGGAAGACGAATGAAATCGCTTGCACGCATTGGTGCGCTGATCGCTGTGGCATTCTGCGGGTGGACGGCGGCAACCGCCCCCGCATCCGCGCAAACTTATCCCTCCGGCCCGATCCGGATCGTCGTCGGTTTCGGCCCCGGCTCGACCGCCGATATTTTGGCGCGTCTGGTCGGCAAGCATATGGAAGCCAAGCTCGGCCAGCCCGTTGTGGTTGAAAATCGTCCCGGCAACAGCAGCATGCTGGCCGCCGAAGCGATCTCGCGCGCGGACAAGGACGGCTACACATTGTTCATGGCGACGGTCGCCAATACGCTCAACCCGGCGCAGACCGGCTCCGCCTTCAATCTCGGGAAGAATCTGGAGCCGATCGCGCTTCTGGGCGTGGTGCCCAACGTGCTGGTCGCGCATCCCTCGGTCGCCGCCAAGAACGTCAAGGAGCTGATCGAACTCGCGAAGAAGAATCCCGACAGCCTGACCTTCGGCACCTCCGGCAACGGCACCGCGAGCCACCTCGCCGCGGAAATGTTCAACCAGAAGGCCGGGACCAAGATTCTCGCAGTGCATTACCAGGGTGGCGCCGCCCAGGGCGTGACCGACCTTCTGACCGGCCGCATCACGCTGATGTTCAACGTCGCCGCCCCGCTCGCCCCGCAGGTCAAGGCCGACAAGCTGAAAGCCTTTGCGGTGGGACAGCCCAAGCGCACATCCGTGATGCCTGATGTCCCCACCATGGACGAAGCGGGCATGCCCGGCTTCGACGTCGGCATCTGGATCGGCCTGCTCGCGCCGGCCGGAACGCCCGCCGACATTGTCAACAAGCTCTCGGCCGTTGCCAACGAGGCGCTGAAAACCGACGCCGTGGCATCTTCGCTGAAGACCCAGGGCATCGATCCGCTCGGCGGCACCCCGAAGGAATTCGCCGAATTCATCAACGCCGATATCGCCAAATGGTCGTCGGTGTTGGCTTCAACGGGATTGAAGAAATAAGCCTTCACCACAGGTTGTATTGCAGGGGCGGATCGATGCGCGCATCGTGCCGCCTCTGACATATGTAGCAGGTGAGCGGGCTAGCGAAGCGAGTTCAGGGACGGGGGCTAGAATGGTTTGGCACAAGGCAATCGGGGACGGTCCGTCCAAGGTCGTGGTGCTGCACGGATGGTTCGGCGATCATCGCGCTTACGCTCAGATGTTCGATGACCTCGACACCAAGCGGTTCTCCTATGCCTTCGCCGATATCCGTGGATACGGAAATTCCCGCAGCCTGGACGGCGCCTACACAATAGGCGAAATCGCCTCCGACGCGATCGCCCTGGCCGACAAGCTCGGCTGGAACGAGTTTCATGTCGTCGGCCATTCCATGAGCGGCAAGGCGGCGCAAAAGATTGCTATCGATGGCGGTTCGCGCGTCAAATCGGTGGTTGCCATCACACCGGTGCCGGCCATCGCGCTGCCCTTCGACGACACCACCTTCAACTTTTTCGCCTCCGCCTGCGACGCGGACGAGGCGGCGCTGGCGATCATCGGCCAGTCGACCGGCAACCGCCTATCCAAGGTCTGGGCCTCACATGTGCTGCGGCGGGCGCGCGAAACCTCGCGCGCCGAGGCGTTCAGGAGCTACATGCGCTCGTTTATCCGCGACGATCTCTCTGCCGGCGCCGCGTCCGTGAAGGCGCCGATGCTGGTGCTGGCCGGAGAACACGACGACGGGGTGCGCGCCGACGTTCTGCAGGCCGTCATCCCCACACTCTTTCCGCACGCGAAAATCGAGGTCATCGCCAATTCCGGGCATTACCCGATGAACGAGACCCCGGTCTATCTGACGACCCGGATGGAGGCGTTCCTGGCAGAGGGCAAATAACCCGTCTTCGAGGAGAAAATACAACCCTGGATTGAAAATCCGCCCTTTTCGATTGCGACCCTTCGTCCTGCGGTCGCCCGGCGATTGCGCCGCGGCCGGATTCTCGTCAGATACCTCCCGGGAAACGCCGCCCGCATGCAACTATGCGGGCGAGGATGGGCAGGGAGGAGCGTCATGGAGGTCCGGGCCGTGCTTCCGCACCAGCGGGAAGCCGTTGCAAGATACTTCAGCAGCCTGATCGCAGCGGTCGGTACTCCGGGATTCGAGTCCTCGCTCCTGCATTTCACACGCCAGACCATCGGATGCGACCATGTCACGGCGTTCGCGCATTCGCCGCTGACGCCGCCGCGGGTTCTGCTGGCGGCCAATTCCGGGGCGCAGCCCCTCGCCCGCCTGATGGCGAAAAAATATCTGTCCAGTTACTGGCAGATGGATCCCGCCAATTGCATCGATCTGCGGCAGATGCGGCTGTCCTCGACCGTCGCGGTGAGGCTGAGTTCCGACGAGATCGCGCACGACGACTATCATTTCGATTGCTATGCCTCCGCCGACCTCGTGGATCGTTTCTCCATCATCCGCGCGCAGGACGACGAGGTCGTCCGGCTGAATTTCTACCGGCGCTCGGCGATCGGGAAATTCCGGCCGACCGACACCCGCAGCTTTGATTCATCCGCCGAGATGCTTCTGGCGCTGATCCTCAAGCACAACGAGATCCTGAATCCGGGCAGTCCCCCACCCGCGCGCGAAACCGTCCCGACCGGCGCCCGGCTTCAGCTTCCCAGACGGGAATCGGAGGTCTGCATGTACATCGCACGCGGTCTCAGTTCGCGCGCCATCGCCGACAAGCTGGGAATCAGCGTCAATACCGTCCTCACCTATCGCAAGCGTATCTATACGCGGCTCGGCATCAGCAGCCAGAACGAGTTGTTGCGGCTGATGCTGTGATCGGCGATATCCGCATTCAACAACACCGGCAGCATGATCGGTCGTGACGGCGGATGCTTCGCCGTCACACTGGCTTGTGACAATACCCCCGGACGCCGGATGTGGCACGCACCGGCCATCCCAAGGATCAACAAGGAGCGCCGCAGGTGGCCGGACGTCGTGAGCAGTCTTTGAACGGAAAGGTCGCCGTGGTGACCGGCGGCAGCAACGGCATCGGCGCAGCCACCGTGCGCATCCTGGCGGACGAAGGCGCCAGCATCGTCGTCGGCTACAACCGGGGCGAGGATCGCGCGCTGCAACTGATTCAGGAATTGCCCGGCGATACCCACATGGCGCAGCAGATCGTGCTGGAGGATTCGTCCACCAGCCGGCTGGCGGCGGAAGTCATTCGCAAAAAGTATGGCCGCGCCGATGTGCTGGTCAATTCGGCCGGCTTCACCCGTCCCGTTACGCATGCCGATCTCGAGGCGATGGATGATGCCCTGATGGATTCGATACTGATCGCCAATGTGCGCGGCCCGTTTTCCGTGATCCGCGCCTTTGTGCCGTTGCTGCGCGAGAGCGGCGACGGCGTGATCGTGAATGTCTCCTCGATTTCCGGCTTTACCGGTTCCGGCAGCAGCATCGCCTATTGCGCCGCAAAAGCGGCGCTCGACACCATGACCATGTCGCTCGGCCGTGCGCTCGGTCCGCAGATCAGGACCATGTGCGTCTCACCGGGTGCGGTGGCGACCGACTTCGTCGCCGGCCGCGACCGCGCGGCGCTGGAGAAGATCGCGCAGGGCACCCCGCTAAAGGCGGTGGTCGAGCCGGAAGACGTCGCCCGCACCATTCTGGCCTGTGTTACTCATCTGAAAATGACCACGGGAACCCGCATCATTGCAGACGGCGGCCGCTTTCTTGTCTAAGAGCAGAGCATGACAGGCATCAACGAGACCCACGATCCGAAACTGCGATCCTTCGTCGACAGCGCGAACGCGCCGGATACCGATTTTCCGATCCATAATCTTCCGTTCGGCGTGTTCCGGACCGCGAAAATGGATGTGCCGCGCGTCGGCATCGCCATCGGCGACCGGATTCTCGACGTGGCCGGCCTGTCCGCCCTCTCTGGTCCCGCGCAAACGGCGGCCAAAGCCTGCGCCGCTCCGCATCTGAACGACCTGATGGCGGCCGGCCCGGACGCCTGGTCGGCGCTGCGCCTGCAAGTGTCGCGGCTTCTGCGCAGCGACAGCAAGGACCGCGCGGCGGCCGAAAAGCACCTGGTTGCGATGGCGGACGCCGAACTGCTGCTGCCGGCGAAGATCGGAAATTTCACGGACTTCTTCGCCTCGGTGTTCCACGCCACCAATGCCGGCCGGATGTTCCGCCCTGACAATCCCTTGCTGCCGAACTACAAATACGTGCCGGTCGCCTATCACAGCCGGGCCTCCTCGATCCGCGTCAGCGGAACCACGGTCCGCCGCCCGCGCGGCCAGATCAAGTTGCCGAACGAGGCGGTGCCGATCTTCGCACCCTGCCGTAATCTCGACTACGAACTCGAGCTTGGCTTCTATGTCGGCGTTCCGTCCGACCTCGGCCAGCCGGTTCCGATCGATCAGGCGGGAGAGCACATCTTCGGCTTCTGTCTGCTGAACGATTGGTCGGCGCGCGACATCCAGGCTTGGGAATATCAGCCGCTCGGCCCGTTCCTCGCCAAGAATTTTGCCACCACGGTGTCGCCCTGGGTGGTGACAGCGGAAGCACTGGCGCCCTACCGCACGACCGCCTATGCACGGCCGCAGGGCGATCCCGCGCCGCTGCCCTATCTCGCCTCAGACGCCGATCAGGCCGGCGGCGGTCTCGACATCATGATGGAAGCCTATCTGCTGACCGACGCCATGCGGACGCAGAAGCAGGCGCCGTTCCGCCTCAGTCGCGGCTCCTTCGCCTCCACTTACTGGACGGTGGCGCAGATGCTCACCCACCACACCAGCAACGGCTGCAATCTGGAGATCGGCGACCTCGTGGCGTCCGGCACAGTGTCGGGCCCGGACAAGGACAGTCTCGGGTCGCTGCTGGAACTGACCCTGCGCGGCACCGAGCCCGTCCAGTTGCCCGGCGGCGAGACGCGCGGCTTCATCGCCGACGGCGACGAGATCATTTTCCGAGGTTCCTGCGAAGCCAAAGGCTTTGCCCGTATCGGATTCGGGGAATGCCGCGCGGTCGTGCTGCCGGCGATCTGATTAGGCGAGATTGTACCGGGCAATGTCGCGCTTGAGCGCGTCGCCATTCTCGTCCTGTCCGGCGGCCTTGCGCAGCGCATCAAGCGTGCGTGCTCCGTTCGGATCTGCGGCGAGCTTTTGAACCAGCGCCATGATCGCGTCGAATTTCGCGCGACCGCGCTCATGGGTATCGCCATAGCCCTTGACCAGTTCGCGCACGCGGGCGACGGCGACCGCCAGGTCGTAATTCTTCGGCGCAACGGCGATCACAATGTCCAGCCAGTCCGACAACCGCTTCTGCTCATCGATGTACCGCAGCGAACGGGCCCGGAGCGGCTTCAGCGACGCGACGACATAAAGCAGCAGGAAGCCGCGCAGGCTTGTGGTCCTGATGACGCGGCCGGACCGGGTCAGGCGGTCGGTCACAGCGCGAATCCAGCCGACATTCAGGATCAGGCGTCCGAGCGAGGCCGGCAGCGTCTCGGCGATTTCCTGTGTGCGCGGATGCATGAATTCGGCGATCTCAAGCAGCTGGACGTCCGTCACCCCGACTTCCTCGCGCACCTTCTCGAAACGCGACGCGCGGATTTTGAGTTCCGCTACCCGAATGGTGTCCTCGTAAGCCATGCCGAGCGCCAATTGGCGCGCAGTCTCCGACAGCAGATCGTCGGGCGCGTCGTCCCGCGCGGCGTCTATCGCCGCAACCGGCGCGAGACGGTCCAGATAGAGCCGGGCGTAATCCTTGTCCTGATAGTCGAGCACTCGGCTGACGCCCGCGACAATGAGCGGCTGCGACGTTGCCGTGACTTTCCCGCCGAAAGACGCGAGCAACGACCGCACAAACTCGGATTCAACCACGGCATCGGCCGGTTTCACCGCCGGCAGGGTGGCGCCGCCATTGGCGGCATAGTCGAATCCGGCGGCAAAGGCCTTCAGACTGCTCTCGACGCCCACGCCGCCGCGCCGGATCGTCGCCTCAAAGGCCGGACGCGGAAACGGCAAAACGCCCGCGCCGGCCAGCGCGCCGAACAGCACGGCGCTGACCAGACTCCCGGTGGCCTCCGCCAGCGCCGCCATGTCGAAGGCATGCAGCTTGCGCGCCGCGTCGGTGCAAGATTGCAGCAGCGCGTTACTGTTGACGCGGCCATCGGTCAACGCGATCCGCTCGTTCATGGAATAGACGCGATGGGTGGATGCGATCAGCGTGGTGCGATCGGGCGTCACCAGACCGCGACCGACCGCGCGGGCGCCTTCCATCAGTTCGGAGGCCAGCACGATGTCGACGTCGCCCGGCACCGGCATCAGCGCCAGTACAGGCGCCTGCCCGCGCGCGGCAGCCTTGGGGAACAGCTCGACATAATAGATCGTGGCGCCGGTGCGCTGGGCCACGCCCGGCACCGAAGTAGTCTGCGCCAGATAGCCGCCATGCTCGGCCAGATCGATGATCCAGTCGGCCAACACGCCCCCGCCCTCACCGCCCATCGCGAGCACCGCGATGGTGATCGGGCGCACCCTCGTGCTCGCTGATGTATCGATCACCGGCTTGTTCATGCGGATGCCAGGGCGCGGCGATCCATGCGCCGCTGCAGGAAACCGATCACGGCATCACGAATGCGGGCCTTGAACCGGTCCCAGCCGGTCGGATTGTCGATGATCGAGGCGCGATAGAAGGACGGGCACAGCACGGCGGCATGCGAGACTTCGCCGCACAATCCGCAACCGACGCAGGAATTGATGACGCGCGTCACCGGCTCCCGGCGCAGCGGATCGGGATTGGGCGCGATGGTCAGCGACGGGCAGCCCGACAGCCGGATGCAGGAATGATCGCCGGTGCAGGTCTCGGCATCGACGCCGAAGCGTTCGCGCACCACGCGCTCGCCGCGCTTCACCGCCGCCCGCGCCAGCGGCTTGATACGGCGCTGCTTGTTCAGCATGCATTCGGACTGCGCGATGATGACCTTTGGGCCAGGGAATGTCGTGGTCAGCGCCTCGCGCAGGATGTCGCGCATCTTGGCGACATCATAGGTGCGGGTCAGGGTCCTCACCCAGTCCACGCCGACCCCGCGCACAGCCTTCTCGATCGGATTGCCGGTCGAGCGGCTCTCGACCTGCGCCGAGGATGACAGGATGTCCTGCCCTCCGGTGGCGGCGGCATAGCCGTTATCGACCACAATCGTCACGCTGTCGGTCTTGTTGAACACGGCATGACCGACGCTGCTGGCCAGGCCGTTATGCCAGAATCCGCCATCGCCGATCACGGCGATGGGACGCCTGCCGCTTTCGCCCGACAGAGCCGAGGCGGCCGCGCCACCCAGTCCGTATCCCATCATGGTGTTGCCGATATTGAACGGCGGCAGAATCGAAAACAGATGGCAGCCGACGTCGCAGCTCACATGCTGCGGCCCGAGCTCGCGCTCGACCAGCTTCATGGCCGCGAAAATCGGCCGTTCCGGACAGCCGGTGCAGAAGGATGGCGGACGTCCTTCGAGATTGCCTTCCAAAGTCTTCCGCGCCTTGGGAATCCGCGCATCCACGTCAGGCGCCGGCGCGATCAGGTCGGGTCGGTGTTTCTCGACGAATTGCCGCAGGCCGCTTTTCAGAACGCCGCCGGTATATTCACCCGCCATCGGCAGCATGCCCTTACCCTCGACCCGGGTCTGGATGTCGGCGCGGCGGAGAATCGTGTTGACCGCTTGCTCAATGAATTCCGGCTGTCCTTCCTCGACAATCAGGATCGCCTTCTTGCCGGCGCAGAAGCGGACGAACTCGCTGTCGACGAGCGGATAGGTAACGTTCAGCACATAAAGCGGGATGCGGCTGTTGCCATAGATGTCAGCGAGGCCCAGCACCTCGAGCGCACGCATGGTATTGTTGTACATGCCGCCCTGCATGACGATGCCGATGTCGGTGGCGTCGCCGTCGAAAAATTCGTTGAGCTTATTCTCCACGATGAAACGCAAGGCGGCTGGCCAGCGACGACCGATCTTGTCCTGCTCGTGTACGTAGGTTGTCGGAGGCAATGCGATGCGTCCGATGTCGCGTTCGGGCCGCGCCAGCGCGTCCCGCCCGCCAAAGCTCGGGCGCACATTATCCTTGGCGATGAAGCTGCCATAGACATGGCAGGCGCGGATGCGCAGCTCCAGCATGACGGGCGTGTTGCTGATCTCCGATAGCTGGAATCCCTTTTCCACCGACTCTACAATGGAGGCAACATTCGGACGTGGATCCAGCAACCAGACCTGCGATTTCATCGCGTAGGCATGGCTGCGCTCCTGAATGATCGAAGCGCCTTCCCCGTAATCTTCGCCGACGATGATGAGGGCGCCGCCTATGACGCCGCCGGAAGCCAGATTGGCGATGGCGTCGGAAGCCACATTCGTTCCCACGGTGGCCTTGAAGGTGCAGGCGCCGCGCAGGGGATAATTGACGGAAGCCGCCAGCGACGCCGCCGCCGCCGCCTCGTTCGCGCTCGATTCAAAGCGCACCCCAAGCTCTTTCAATAGTCCGCTGGCGTCGTTGAGCACGTCCACCAGATGGGAAACCGGCGCACCCTGATAGCCGGATACATAGGAGACGCCGGATTGCAGCAACGCCTTGGTCACGGCCAGGATCGCTTCCCCGCGGAATTCCTGCCCAGCCCCGAGACGGAGCTTCTCGACCTCGCTTTTGAACGACCGTTCTGCCATCGTCGGCTCCGCCAAAATGGGTTTTTATTCTGCCAGCTTCAAATTGACTTGAGGCCCGGTACAGGCAATTATATTCAAAAGAATATACCTAAAGAGAAGAACCTTGCTAGCACCGATTTTGCAGGGTCACGGCGATCCAGGGGAGAACAGACATGCGTAAGCTATTTCTCGCGAGCCTGACGGCGATTGTTGCCACCGCGTCCGCCAGTTTATCGGCATCTGCACAAGAAGTGACCCTCCGTGCCGTGACAGCCTTTGCGGAGGGCACGCAATTCTCGAAAAATTTCGAGCGGTTCATCGAAAAAGTGAACAAGGACGGCAAGGGCCTTGTCCAGATCAATTACATCGGCGGACCGCGCGCCATGCCACCGTTCGAAGTCGGCAACGCCGTGCGCTCCAAGGTCGTCGATATCGCGAACGCCCCCGGCGCGTTCTATACCAACCTGATGCCGGAAGCCGACGCGATCAAGCTGATCTCAAAGCCGATGAGCGAGCAGCGCAAGAACGGCACATGGGAGTTGCTGAACCAGCTGCATAACGAAAAGCTGAATTCCTATTACCTCGCCCGGCAATTCCACAACCTTCCGTTCCATATCTATCTCAACAAGAAGATCGACAAGCTCGATTTCACCGGGTTGAAAATCCGCGTCACACCGGTTTATCGCGACATCGTGCAGGCGCTCGGCGGAACGCCGATCACCACCCCGCCGGGCGAGGTCTACACCGCGCTCGAACGCGGCGTGGCGGACGGCTATGGCTGGCCGGTCATCGGCATCTTCGATCTGGGCTGGGAGAAAGTGACGAAATTCCGGATGGAGCCGGCCTTCTACAGCGTGGAAGTCAGCGTACTGGTCAATCTCGACAGCTGGAAAGCCCTCAACGACAAGCAGCGCAAGGTGCTGAGCGACGCCGCCCTCTGGCTGGAAGGGCTCGACAGCGAGAGCGTCGCCGCGATCGCGGCCGAGCGCGACAAGCACGCCAAGGCCGGCATCCAGGCGATCGATTTCGGCCCCGGCGAATCGAAAAAGTTTGTCGACCGCGCGAACGACGTCGCCTGGCAATCGGTCATCGCGAAGTCGCCGGAGACGGGCAAGAAACTGCGCGCGCTCGCCGGAAACTGATATCCTTCCAGCCGGTGCCGGGATTATCCCGGCACCGGTATCTCTCCCGAGAGACCGGCCGTGACAAAACTCTCAGCGGCCTTCGGGCGGCTCCTGGACGGGCTTGCAATCGTTGCGGCCCTGATTCTGTTCGCCATGGTGACGCTCGTCACCGGCGACATCATCCTGCGCAATGTCGCGGTCAGAGGCTTCGTCTGGGCTAACGAGATCTCCGAATACGCGCTTTATCTGATGACGCTGCTGACCGGACCGTGGCTGCTGCGGCGCGGCCAGCATGTCCGCCTCGATCTCGTCCTGACCGCAATCCCGCGGCGCGTGGCGTGGCTGCTGGAAGCCGCCGGCGATGTCATCGGCCTTGTGGTGTGTCTGGCCATGATCCGCTTCGGCTGGCAAATGACCTTCGAGGCGTGGCGCCTGGGCTCGATCACCATCAAGAACCTGGTCTTTCCGGAATGGTGGCTGCTGGCGCCGATGCCCGTGGTCTTCATCCTCCTGGCGATCGAGTTCGTTTTTCGGTTTCACCGCATCCTGACCGTCCGTGAGCGGCGTCAGGAAGCGACGTCGGTCGCCTGAGCCATGCCCTGGATCGAGGCCAGCATCCTGTTGTTCGGCGGCCTCATGGCCTTGATGGCGCTCGGCCTGCCGGTCGCCTTCGCTTTCCTCGCCATCAATATCGTGGGAGCGGCGATCTTTCTCGGCGGCCAGGTCGGGCTCATCCAGTTTTCCCGCAACGCCGTGCAGTCGATCACCGTCTTTGCCCTGACACCGATCCCGTTTTTCGTGCTGATGGGCGAGATCCTGTTTCACAGCGGCGTGGCCATGAAGGCAATCGACGCATTTGCCCTGCTGATCCGGCGGGTGCCGGGCCGGCTGTCGGTGATCGCCATCGTGGCCGGGACCGTGTTTTCGGCTATCTCGGGCTCGACCATCGCCACCACCGCCCTGCTCGGCAGCCTGATGCTGCCGACCATGCTGGCGCGCGGCTATCACCCTAAAATGGCGATGGGTCCGATCATGGGGATCGGCGGCGTGGACATGCTGATTCCGCCGTCCGCCCTCACCGTCCTGCTCGGCAGTCTGGCCGGAATCTCCATCACCGGCCTCCTGATCGGCGGTGTGGTGCCGGGACTGATGCTGAGCGCACTGTTCGTCGGCTACATCATCCTGCGGGCCATGCTCGATCCGACCCTGGCGCCCAGCGAGACACTGGAGGAAACGCCGCCATTTCTGGACCGCTGGCTTCCTTTCCTGATCTATGTCCTGCCGTTGCTGCTGATCTTCGGGCTTGTAGTGAGTGCCATGTCGGCGGGCTGGGCGACGCCGACCGAAGCCGCGGCGCTCGGCGCCGCCGGGACGATCGTCGCGGCGTTGCTCTATGGCCGGCTGACCGTCAGCAATTTGATGAAGGCGCTGCTCGGCACTGTCGGCATTTCCGGCACCATCCTGTTCATCATCATCGGCGCCACCACCTTCGCGCAGGCGCTGAGCTTCTCCGGCGTGGTCAACGGCATTATCGGCCTGATCGCGGCCCAAGGATTATCGATGATGGCGGTGATTATCGGCATGATCCTGATCCTGCTGTTCCTGGGCTGTTTCGTCGATCAGGTCAGCATGATGCTCATCACCCTGCCCTTCTTCATGCCGCTGGTGCAGCAGCTGGGGATCGATCCGATCTGGTTCGGCATCATCTTCCTGATCTGCATGCAACTCGGATTGCTGACGCCGCCGTTCGGGCTGCTGCTGTTCACGATGAAAAGCGTGGCCCCCCCCTCCGTCACCATGAACCAGATCTATTGGGCCTCGCTGCCCTATGTCGCATTTGGCGTCGTCGTTCTGGTTCTCATTCTGCTCTTCCCACCCATCGCGACGTGGCTGCCGCGCTTGCTGGGCTCCTGATGCCAAAACAATCGAAACTCGATGACTTTCTGCCTTATCTGATGAACCGGCTGGTGGCGCGGATGAATCAGAATCTGGCCGAAAAACTCCGTGCGCAGGGCTATACATTCCAGAACTGGCGCATTCTGGCGGTGCTGGCGGCGTTCGAGCACGTCAATCTCACCGAGCTCACAGAAGCCACCGTCATTCCTCAACCCAGCGTCAGCCGGAATGTCGCCAGCCTGGAACGCAAGGGCCTGCTGAAGCGGCGCGGCGGCGCCAAGGATTCGCGTTTTGTTGAAATCAAGCTCACGCCGCATGGCCGCGCCGCGTACAGGAAAATGCTGGCGCTGGCACTGGAGGAGCATCGCGCGGCCATGAAAGGCGTCAGCGGCAGCGACAGCAAGCGTCTGCACCGCACATTACAGCGCATGATGGCGAACAGGAACGTCACGCTTCCCGCCAAATGACGTCGCGCCCGACAACCTCTGCGATGGGGTCAGCTTGCAGTTATCGGTGGACGGCGCCTGAACAGAACCACATCCAGTGCCGTCATCACCACATTGTCGCTCTGGTCGAAAACCTCGATCTGCAGCTTAACAACCCCGCGGTCGGGTTTGGTGGCGGACGGCCGCATGTCCTTCACGGTCAACTTCATCCGCAGACGGTCTCCGGGACGCACCGGCCGCAACCAGCGAATGGCATCGACGCCTCCCGCCGGCAACACCGTGGTCTCCGGAATGAAATGATCCACCAGCATGCGCATGGCTGCCGCGCAGGTGTGCCAGCCGCTCGCGATCAATTCGCCGGCGGCATAGCCGGGCCCGGGATTGCGGCTGACATGATACGGCTGCGGATCATAAGCCTTGCCGAAACTGATGATTTCCTCTTCCGTCATCCGGTAGTCGCCGAATTCGAACGTCATACCGATTTCAAAGTCTTCAAAGTAACGCTGAGGGATTGAATGCTTCATCCGACACCAATGAATTTGTAGCGTCAACGGCCCCGCCGACTCCATCCAGTAGCGGGCATCCGCCGATCTGCCTTCGCATCAATGCGTGCAGATCCCGACTGGTCCAGTAGCGTGATCACCGCAAGGAGACAAGGAACTGTTCAGGGGACGCCGTCAAAGCCATTCGGACGACCAGCAGACGACGCGCCGTCACGTGACGTTCGATTCGAAGCCGCCCTCCCCATCCAGGAAAAACGTTTCCATCAGGCCGGCGCCCTTGACGTCGAGCGGCCCGCGCGGCGACAGCAGGAATTTTCCGTCCAGACGCTGCGCCACCGTCTTCGAGACATGGATTCGGTCGGGCAGTCCGTGCGATTCCATGCGACTGGCGATATTCACCGTGCTGCCCCAGACGTCGTAGGCGAATTTGCGCTCGCCGATCACCCCCGCGACCGCCGGCCCGGCATGCAGTCCGATGCGCAGCCGCACCGGCGCACCGGTCTCCATCTTCAGCACCGCCAGCGCGTCGAGCATGGCCAGCGCCAGCCGCGCGCAGGCTTCGGCATGATCCTGTCGGGGCTCCGGGATGCCGACCGCCACCATGTAGGCGTCGCCGATGGTCTTGATCTTCTCGGCGCCGAAACGCTCCGCCAGCCGGTCGAATTCGGAAAAGATCAGATTGAGGAATCCGACCACGTCCGCCGGCGGCATTTTTGCGGAAAACGGTGTAAAATCAACAAGATCAGCGAAGAGAATGGTGGCTTCCGAAATATGGTCGGCAACCATGGAGGCGCCGCCATTGATCCGATCGACCACCGCCTTGGGCAGGATGCTCAGCAGCAGGGCCTCGTTGCGCGCATTGGCCTCGCGGATTTCCAGCATCATGTCGCGCTCGCGATCCTGCAGGAACTTGTTTTCCAACGACGCGCGGATGCGCGCCCGCAGCAGCGGCGGCGCAAAAGGCTTTGGCAGATAATCGACGGCGCCTGCCTCGATGCAGCGGACGATCGAGTCCATATCATCCAGCGCGGAGATCATGATGACGGGAATCTCGCCGGTGCGCGGATTTCCTTTAAGCCGCAGCAACACATCGTAACCGCTAATATCCGGCATCAGCACGTCGAGCAGGATCAGATCGAAGCTGCGCTCCTCCAGACGTGCAAACGCTTGATGTCCTGACGCAGCCGTTTCTACCGCATGTCCATCGCGGGTGAGCTGGCGCGCGAGCAGATCGCGGTTGGATTCGTTGTCATCGACGACCAGAATGCACCCCGTCATCGCCTTGGCGACGGACGCGGGCTTGATCGACCTGAACGCCTCCACCACGCGGGTCGCACCGGCGAAAGCAAGATCAGACGCCGGATCGGGCTGATCGGCATAGGCGACCAGCGCATCCACGCGCGCCAGCAGATCCTCGGCCGCCGCCAGCATCTTGCCGATATCCGGCAGCAAGGCGACATGGCCGCTGTCGGTTGCATCCTCCAGAATCATTTCGCCGTAACCTTTTACGGCATTGATCGGGGTCCGCAGATCGTGGCGCAGGCGCGCGCGATAATCGTCGATGTCGGAGGGATTGTCGGATTGCGTCAGAACCTGCCCGAGAAAATCCTGCAGGGACACGCCCGCCGTCCGGATCCGCTCCAGATCGGCGCGATAGTCCTGAAGCGCCAGTCGGTCGCTTTCTTCGAGCAGGATTTCGGCAAAACCCACGATGGCCGCCGCCGGGGCCACGAATTCCTGGCGCAGGTGAACGCGCAAGGCGTGGTGCAGCCGTGCCGCTTCGCCTGCATCCAGCTCTTGCAGCTTGCCTGTCATGTCATTGCGAGCCCGGAATCAGCGCCTTCATCTTCTCGAGCAGGCGCGGCAATTCGATCGGCTTAGTATCGAAATCATTGCAGCCGGCTTCCAGCGCCTTTTCCTTGTCCGCCGGCATAGCATGCGCGGTGAGCGCGATGACAGGAATCGACGCGGTGGCCGGATTGGCCTTGAGCCGACGGGTGGCGTCCCAGCCGTCCAGAACCGGCAGGCTCATGTCCATCAGGATCAGGTCGGGATGTTCGCTCGCGGCCATGTCGACGCCTTCCTGGCCGTTGACCGCAATCACGACCTCGAAGCCGTTTCGGATCAGCCGCCGGGACAGCATGTCCCTGTTCATCTCGTTATCCTCGACCAGCAGGATCTTGGGCATTTTTCCGCCTCTCTGAGATTCGCGCTATTCCGCGCCTTCCATAGCTTGCCGGGCGATGGCAGACAAAGCATTGCCCAACGACGACAAGGGTTGCGCGCCCTTGGTGAGAACCAGCAATGTGCGTTCGTTGATGAGCTTGCGCTCCGCCTCGGTGAGATCCTTGGCGGTCAGCACCACGATCGGAACCTGGCTGGTGGCCGGATTCGCGCGTACGCGTTCCAGGAACTCGAAGCCGTCCATCACCGGCATCATCAGATCGAGCAGGATCAGCGCCGGGCTGCGGTGCCGGGCCAGCCAGTCGAGCGCGGCCTGCCCGTTCACGGCTTCCGCGGTCGTCAGGCCGGTCTTCTCGACCGTCGCCTTGACGATGGCGCGTACATCGACGTCGTCGTCGACGACCAAGACGGTCTGATCTTCCGTCTGGCCAGCAAACCGGCGCAGCAACTCGACAAGCCGCGCGCGGTCGACCGGCTTGGTCATGTATTCAGAGGCGCCGAGCGAATAGCCCATGGTGCGCTCATCCACGATGGTCAGCATGATCACAGGGATGCGCGCCAGCTTCGGATCCGACTTGAGCTGCGTGAGCACACTCCAGCCGTCGACGCGCGGCATCATGACATCGAGGGTGATCACATCCGGACGATGTTTTTGCGCGATATCCAGGGCCTCGGCACCGTCATAGGCATGCAACAGCCGGTAGCCTTCGCGGGTGAGCGTGATGCGCAGCACGTCATGCACGGCCGGGTCATCGTCTACGATCAGGATCTTGCGGCCGGCGACCGAGCCGCTGACCGCCGGCCCGTGCTCGACGGCGGCCGGCGCTTCCGACTTGCCGCCGTCCGGCAGCGTGATGGTGAAGACCGATCCCTCTCCCGGCTTGCTGGTGACGTCGATCGTGCCGCCGAGCAGCGTGCAGAAATGCCGCGTGATGGTGAGGCCGAGGCCCGTGCCGCCGAAATTGCGCGTGGTTGTCGTGTCCGCCTGGGTGAAGGCCTGGAACAAGCGGCCGATCTGCTCGTCGGTCATGCCGATGCCGGAATCCCTCACCGCAAAGGTGAAGACCGGCCTGCCATCCGCATCAACATTGCGCGCAAGCGTCAGTCCGACCTTGCCGTTCTTGGTAAACTTGGCCGCATTGCTGAGCAGGTTGAGCAGGCTCTGCTTGAGCTTGACCAGATCGACCCGCATCGTGCCGATATTGGCGGGGACATTGATTTCGAGCGTGTTGGCGTTCTTGCTGATCAGCGGCGCCACCAAGGCGCTGACATCCGACACCAGCCTGGACAGATCGACATCCTCGAGATGCAGATCCATGCGGCCAGCCTCGATCTTGGACAGATCGAGGATATCGTTGATCAGGCCCAGAAGATGTTTGCCGGCCGCTTCGATCTTGACCAGATCGGCCTCGCTCGCCTCGTCGCCGCGATCGACCGCATCCTCGCGCAACAATTCACTGTAGCCGATAATGGCATTGAGCGGCGTGCGCAATTCGTGGCTCATGTTGGCGAGGAACGACGACTTGGTGCGGGACGCGGCCTCGGCTTCGTAGCGGGCCTTTTCCGCCTCTTCCCGCGCATGGTGAATGTCGCGGGCATTTTCCCGGAAAATGACGAGCGCACGGCTCATGTCGCCCAGTTCGTCGGCGCCGGCAGGCGGAATATTCGCATCCAGCTTGCCGCCCGCAACCGCCATCATGCTGCCGGTCAGGGTCTGCAGGCGGGCCACGATATAGCGAATGACGAACAACCACACGATCAGGATCGCCGCCAGCAGACTCACGCAGGACAAGGCGATCAGCCAGTAGCGGCTGTCTTCAAGCGCCCCCGCGGTCAGGGCTGTGGCATCCGCCGCTTCCTGTTCCGCAGCTGCGACCAGCGCGTTGACCTGGGTTTCGAGGTCGGCGGCAAGCTTTTGCAACGCAGATTGCAGATCATTCGCGGCGCGCTGCTGATCGAGCTCGTTGGCGCGCAACTGAAACAGGCCGACATTCGGCCGGCCCAGTTCGAGCAGACCCTGCATGGATTGCCGCAACGCGATGCGGGACTCCTGATCGATCTGCGCGTCGGCCTGTAGCCCCTCGGAGGCGCTCAAGATGCGGGAACGAACAGCTTCGAACTGCTGCTGCAAAATCTTGAGCGCATCGGCTTTGTCGAGCGCCAGAGCGCGGTGCAGCAGGTCCGACGCGAGATAGCCGTCAGCCCGCAATTCGAACGCCGGTTTCGCCGTCGCGTCCTGGCGGATGAACGGCGCAAGGCTGTTCGCCAGCGCCTCGCTCGAGACCGGAACCTGTCCCGCCACCTTCTCGCGCGCCGAGACGGTGTAGATCTTGTCGCGGATGGTGCGGTCGAGCTGCCCCAGCCGCTCGTCGATGGACGCGATCAGTGTCTGCAGTTGCGTGATCGTCGCGGTCTCGCCGGAGACGGCGCGCAATTGCGACAAGGCGCCCCACAGATTTCCGATCTTTTCAGTGGCGTCCGACATGCCGCTGAAACGCTGCAGTTCGGAGGTCGCCGCGGCGATCTGCGCCCCGCCGGCGGCGATGGCCTTGGCGTTGCTCTCGACCGCCAGGGAATATTTGACCGCCGGCAGGCTCGAGCCCGTCAGCCGGCTCATCACCGCGTCGATATTTCTGAACTGAACCAGCGCCACCAGGGTGGCGATCACGGTCAGGGCGGCGACCAGCACAAAGGCCATGACCAGCTTGCCGGCGATGGTGCGGTACCATGAGCGCCGGTCGGCTGGCGGCGAGAGCTTCTGGGCGCTCGTCATGTCGGTCCTGGAAAATGGGTGATTCGGCGCGCTGGCGGGATTTTTCTACCCCTAATCCCCGACCATGGGAATGCGCCAGTTCCAGCTGTTTTCCGGCATATTTCACGCAATTCCGGCGGCCTTCAAACGCGGCGTCCCAGGACGATTATGGCGGCAACCGGAATCACCAAACCTAACGCCGTGGCCAGCACCAGCAGCACGCCCAGCTCACTGTAATCGCCGCGCTGGATGGTGAAGACCTGGTTGAGATATTTGGTCTGCATCTGGCCCGCGACCAGTGCCAGGTTCATCAGCGACGCCATCAGCGCGAACCATGTCGCGCGGCGGCCAGGCGGCGCATAGAAGGCGATCAGGGCCAGAAGCGGGATCATGCTCAACTGCTCGAAGGGAGACGCGGTTGCCGCATTGATCAGCGCGATCGAGCGGGCGCCAAAGCCGAAATTGGCTTCGGTCCACTCGGCTAGGCCGTAATAGAGGCCGACATTCGGCAGCGCGAGCAAGGTTCCCAGCACGGCAAGCCAGAACAAAGTCCATTTCACGGGATATTCGGTGATCTGCTTGCTGAACAGCCACAGGACGACGAGGCCCAGCAGCGCCGCTGTCTGCCGCAAGCTGCCATAAAATGCCTCGTCGAATTTCAAAACATCCAGCGTCCACCAGAAATAGCCGTCACCGACCGAGGGCGTGGCGCGAAAGGCGAAGATGATGAGGGTCGTATAGAAAATCGCCATGCGCGTCTTGTGATCGATGTCGCGCGTCACCCAGACCAGCATGGTGCAGATCACCGACATCGAGAGAACGAAGATCAGTTCCTGTGCATACGGCACGCCGCCGGTCGCCAGCGCTATCACCGTGGCGCCGAAGGCCAGGCCGGAGCCGAGAATACGCCAGTCGAGCGGGCGCCGCTCGCCGGTTTCCCTGACCAGAAATATGCTGGTGAGCGAAATGGCGGGGATAAGAAGGCCAAGGAGAAACACGGTCTCGCGATCCAACCATTGCGCGAGCCAGCCCGACAATCCCGCCACAGAGAGAATCCCCGCCGACAGCGAAAGGCGGCCGAGCACCTGCACCATGCCGAGTTCGGCCCTCAGTTCGTCTTCCGGGCGCGGCGCACCCTCGGCATCGACACGCGGAACCACCTCGGTCGACATGGCGTCGGCGACCACATCCTGAATGACCGTGCCAACCACGATCAGAACAGCGCCGAGCACGTAGAGTTGATCCGGAAGCATGAAGGTGAGCCACCGGCCTGCCGCGCCGGCCAAGATCAAGAGGCCCGCGGCCGTGAAGCCCGCGCCGATGACGATGTAGGAGCGACGCTGCGAACCGAAGAGCGGAACGCTGTCGACCAATTGTCCAAAGACCATCTTGATGGTCCAGGGCAATGTCAGCCAGACGCCGATCCCCGCCAGTTCCGCCGGTGACAGTGTCAATTGCTCCTTCACCCACATGTCGCGGGTGACATCGATCAGCCCGAGCGCGCCATAGGCGAAATAGACCATGACCACCGGCAGATAGCGCAGGCGGAAGGATTCAATGGGACG
>JALHOD010000016.1 GCA_022843165.1 Pseudorhodoplanes sp. | reverse complement strand
GCCCGCATGGACCGGCGGGTGACCTTGCGGGACGGGGTGGTGGTGGAACTGGGCTGAACGGTTCCACGGTCAACCAAAAGGCTAAAAGAGACGACCAAGCAGGCATTTCGGGGCCCTTGGGTAGTGGGTCAGTTTGAAAAAACCCAAGTCTTGACGCGGCTGGCAAAGGGTCGGAATCGGGGCCATATTCTGGCCCATGAGCAACGAACACGTCGCTGGAATTCACATCGTCCGGGTCACAATGGCCGACGCTCCCGGGGAGCCGGTCCAGCTATGGGTCGCCGCCGTACCGCGTGACCAGGCCGCAGCGGCCGTCCAGAAGGCCATTCCGGCCCGGTGGAAAGCCGAATTGACCGACCAGCTTGTGACCAAGGAACTGGCGGCGCGGGTCAAATTACGCCCTGGCGACGTTGCGGAACTGAGTTCGGCCCATGACTAAGCGTCCCCGCGACCCCAACGCCCTCGCCAAGGCCATCGTAGGCATTGCCACGGGTGAGATAGAGGACCGGGAGCCTACCCCGGAGGAACAGGGCAAGGACCCTGCTGCTGTGGCGCTTGGCAAGAAGGGCGGTCAGGCTCGCGCCAAGTCTATGTCTGCGGAGAAGCGGGCTGAAATTGCTCGCCGCGCGGCGGCGAAGCGGTGGAAATAGCCTCGTTCGACTTAACGCTCATCACTGCGCAAATCTGTTCTTGGCCGTTTACTATCGCAACAACAGTAATCAATCCGCGCTGGTTGATCGGAAACGGGGCAATTAACGAGCGCATTATAGCTCCGGCTATGGGCAACCCACTTTCCCGTGCGCTGCTTTGCGCCTTTCGCAATAATTCTTCTGTGGCCTCTCCAATAGGAGTATCGCCCCACGCCGTTTTTAGGACTGCACGCACGGTTTCGGGCTTTTCGTCTAGGCCAATCAGGATTCGAATGTAAACGGCCGCCTGCGGGATCGCGCCAGGTAGGGACGGTACGTTCATATTGTCGGGAAATGCGCCGACAATGGTTTCCGTGCCCGCACTTTCTGCGCGTATGTCATGGCAAAAAAATCCGATAATCTGCATTGTTCTTTAAGTCGGCCAGAACGTGGATACGTTAGCGGAACGGTTAGCAGACGGCTCTACTTCTTCTGGCTTGAGTGATGATTTTGAATCTTTGTTTGTCGGCTCAGATTCCGTATGCGGTGCGTAGTTTGATGGTGGGCGGTTGAACAAACTAAGCCCATCCATTGTTGGCTCTTCACCAGCGATCCCCAACAAAAGCGTAGAAAGCGTATCGGCCTCAAGGTTGGATGGGGCCGAAAGCCATCTGTTGATGGCCTCTTTCGATTTGCCGGTGCGTTTCGACAACTTTGTCTGAGTTAGACCATTCGCCTCCTCCTTTTCGAATCGGCTCAAAAGAAATTCGAAAAGCCTCCACCGCCATCGGTCCTTGAAGTAGGCCAATTGCGATTCAGGAATTGGCGGGCCATCATGTCCCGCCTTTAGGATGCTGAAGTCGAGCGTCGGATAGGTAGTCACCTAGGTTATCTCCACTCACGGGGGAATGCGCCGGAAAGAACATCGGCCATGTTCGCAACGTCGCCCGGATTCCATCTTTCCATTCTTTTGAATTTCGAATGCCGAGCGGCAACCATCCCCCCAACCAAGGGATTTGCACTGATCGCGGGCGACACGTAACTCCAAACAACACGTCTTTTTCGATGAAATGACAAAAGACGCGTATTCCAGGAGAGTCCTCGCAGCGAATGTCGAATACAGACTTTTCGACCGGGCATAGCCGACCGATGACCGTGCCTCTTGCTGCTTCGAATGGGTCCAAGCAAACGACAAGCTTCCTTGTCGAAACTATCGCTTGCAGAGTTTGGAGCAGTCGCGCGCGACGATTGGCTTCCGCCCCCTCTTCCATGGGGCGAGTCAGTAGATCCTGAATTTCCTCGGTGACCAAAACAGTTCGCCTGCATGGGTCCCCTGCCAACGGCTCCACCCGGTGCAACTCGCCGGAACTCACGTGCCTTTGCCATTCTGCACGTATTGACATATAAATCAACCGCCAGATCACAACCCCGAGTGAGTCATTTTGACTCACCTAACTAAAGGTAAACAGCCCCATATAAACTGAACCATATAATTGACGCTAAGCATAAAGGGTCATATAGTCGAGCCATGAACAAGCTCGACCCTAAGACCCGCGCTCAAATCGTCACCTTGCTTTGCGAGGGTATGGCTATCCGAGCCATTACGCGGGTAACCGGGGCGAGCAAGAACACCATTGCTAAGCTGTTGGCGGACGCGGGCCGGGCCTGTGCCGAGTATCAGGACAGGACTCTCCGCGATCTGCCCTGCAAGCGGGTCCAGTTGGATGAAATCTGGTCGTTTGTTTACGCCAAGAACGACAACGTAAAGCGCGCCAAGGCCGCGCCGCATGACGCGGGCGATGCTTGGACCTGGACGGCTATCTGCGCGGATACAAAACTTCTCATCACGACTCTGGTTGGCCGCCGTGACACTCACTACGCGCTGTATTTTGTGAACGACCTGCGGGAACGCCTCGCCAATCGCGTTCAAGTGACCAGCGACGGCCATAGGCCGTATCTGGCAGCAATGGACACTGTGTTTGGCGAAGATGCCGACTACGCGATGCTCCAGAAGATTTACGGCTCAGAGCCGAGTGGGGAGAAGCGTTACAGCCCGGCAAAATGCCTTGGCGCAAAGAAGCGTGAAATCACCGGCAATCCTGACCCCAAGCATATCAGCACCAGCTTTGCCGAGCGGCAGAACCTGACAATGCGGATGCACATGCGCCGCTTTACCCGGCTCACCAATGCCTTCTCAAAGAAGCTTGAAAACCACGCCTACGTGGTGGCGTTGCACCAGATGTTCTACAATTTCGTCCGCATTCACCAGACGCTGAAAGTGACCCCGGCAATGGCCGCTGGCGTCACGGACAAGCTTTGGGAAGTGTCAGACATCATCGCCATGATTGACGCTTGGGAGGCTGACCGCCGCGCTACTGGCGTTCGCTACGAGATTGAACGTGAGCGGATTGGCGATGGCTATCTGGTTCGCAAGCACGTCCGTTACCAAGGCCACGAAACCACGTTCGGATTTGCTACCCCGGAAGAGGCAGAGGCTTGGATTGAGGCTGACCGCGCCACCCGCCGTCCCGGACGACGCAAACTCTCAGAAAAATCAAACTGACCCAGTACCGGCCCTTGACATTGGAACAGAACATGAACTATGTTCTCTTTCTGTTCTTCAGGAGAGACCCATGTTTCGCGCCGTTGTCGAAGAAGCCGCCGCCCTGACGTCCCTGACGCTGTTTCTGGGCATGATTGCCATCTGGGCGCAGGTGCTGGGCACGTTGTGAGTTTGCCCGCGCCGGTGTCCTGCCGCTCACGACCCCGCCTCCGTGAGCGGCCCCCTTTGCCGCTGCTGTGATGTGTCTTGCTCTTGTTGCTCTTGTCGCGTCCGTGGGACGCCGTTTCGGTCAGGCCGGGTCTGAGTTGCGTTTGTAGTGCGTAGACCCGGCCGGCCGCTTCTCCTCCTGGCGGTTTGCCGCTCTGGGGAGAACGGGCATGCCTCGACGATCCGGGTGGACTTCAAGCCGGCCAATCCCCACCATCGATCCCGAACCAATCAGATTCGCGAGGGCGTCGTGACGGCTGCACCCTTCGTGCACCTGCATGTGCACTCCTCCTATTCGCTGCTCGAAGGCGCGCTGAAGATCGCGGCTTTGGCGGATCTCGCCAAGGCCGACAAGCAGCCGGCGCTCGCGCTGACCGATACCGACAACATGTTCGGGGCGCTGGAATTCTCCGAAAAAATGGCGTCCTCCGGCATCCAGCCGATCGTGGGCTGCTGCCTGTCGGTCGATTTCGGCGATCAGGAGCGCGATCCGCGCAATCCGGGTCTTGTGCGCAAACTGCCGCGGCTGGTGCTGCTGGCGGCGCGCGAGGAGGGCTATCGCAGTCTGATGCGGCTGAATTCCCGCGCCTTTCTGGAAACGCCCTCGCATGAGGCGCCGCATCTGAAGCTGGACTGGCTCGCGGGCGAAACGGAGGGGATCATCGCGCTCAGCGGCGGGCCGGGCGGCGGTCTCGATCAGGCGCTGGCGGGCGGGCAGAAGGAGCTCGCCTATGCCCGCGCCGAAAAACTGATGCGGCTGTTCGGCGACCGGCTCTATGTCGAGTTGCAGCGCCATGGGATGCCGGAAGAAACCCAGAACGAGCCGACTCTGGTCGAACTCGCCTATGACAGATCGCTGCCGCTGGTGGCTACCAACGAGCCGTTCTTCGCCAGGGCCGACGATTTCGAGGCGCATGACGCGCTGATCTGCATCGCGGAGGGCAAGGTGGTGGCGGAAGCGGAGCGCCGCCAGCTCACGCCGGAACATCGCTTCAAGACCCAGGCCGAAATGACGGCGCTGTTTTCCGACCTGCCGGAAGCCATCGCCTCCACATCCGAAATCGCGCAGCGCTGCGTCTACCGGCCGCGCGTGGTGGCGCCGATCCTGCCGCGCTTCTCGACCGAAAAAAACGTGGTGACCGACGAGGCCGAGGAATTGCGCCTGCAGGCGGAGGCCGGCCTGCAGCGCCGCATCGCCAATCACGGCATGGCGCCCGGCCGCACGCTGGAGGACTACCGCGAGCGGCTGGCGTTCGAACTAGGCGTCATCGCGCGCATGAAATATTCCGGCTACTTCCTGATCGTCGCCGACTTCATCCAGTGGGCGAAGAAACAGGGCATCCCGGTCGGACCGGGCCGCGGCTCCGGTGCGGGCTCCCTGGTGGCCTATTCGCTCACCATCACCGACCTCGACCCGATCCGTTTCGATCTGCTGTTCGAACGCTTCCTCAATCCGGATCGTGTGTCGATGCCGGATTTCGATATCGACTTCTGCCAGGACCGGCGCGACGAGGTGATCCGCTATGTGCAGGACCGCTACGGCCGCGATCAGGTGGCGCAGATCATCACCTTCGGAACCTTGCAGGCGCGTGGCGTCCTGCGCGATGTCGGCCGGGTGCTGGAAATGCCCTATGGGCAGGTCGACAAGCTGTGCAAGCTGGTGCCGCAAAATCCCGCTGCGCCGGTCACGCTGAAACAGGCCATCAACGACGAGCCGCGGCTGCAGGCGGCGCGCGATTCCGAGCCGGTGGTGAAGCGCGCCTTCGCCATCGCGCAGAAGCTGGAAGGCCTCACGCGCCACGCCTCGACCCATGCCGCCGGCATCGTGATCGGCGATCGCGCATTGACGGAGCTTGTGCCGCTCTATCGCGATCCGAAGTCCGACATGCCGGTGACCCAGTTCAACATGAAATGGGTGGAGCAGGCGGGGCTGGTGAAGTTCGATTTTCTGGGCCTGAAGACTCTCACCGTGCTCGATCATGCGGTGAAGCTCACGCGGCGGCGCGGCATCGAGATCGATCTTCTGAAAATTTCGCTCGACGATACCAAGACTTTCGAGATGCTCACCCGCGGCGACACCGTCGGCGTGTTCCAGGTGGAAAGTCAGGGCATGCGGCGCGCGCTGATCGACATGCGGCCGGACCGGTTCGAGGATCTGATCGCGCTGGTCGCGCTCTATCGGCCCGGTCCGATGGCGAACATCCCGACCTATTGCGCGCGCAAGCTCGGACAGGAGCCGATCGAATATATCCATCCCAAGCTCGAGCCGATCCTGGCGCCCACCTACGGCGTCATCACCTATCAGGAACAGGTGCAGCAGATCGCCCGCGACATGGCGGGCTACAGCCTGGCGGAGGCCGATCTTCTGCGCCGCGCCATGGGCAAGAAGATCAAGGCGGAGATGGATGCGCAGCGCGGGCGCTTCCTCAACGGCGCGATCGAACGCGGCGTCGACAAGAGCACGGCCGACACGATCTTTGACGCCTGCGCGAAATTCGCCGAATACGGGTTCAACAAGTCGCATTCCGCGCCTTACGCGCTGCTCACCTACCAGACTGCTTATATGAAGGCGCATTACCCGGTGGAGTTCCTGGCGGCGTCGATGACGCTCGACATGAGCAATACCGACAAGCTGTCGGAATTCCGCGCCGAGGCGGACCGGCTCGGCGTCAGGATCGAGCCGCCCTCGGTCAACCGCTCGGAGAAGAATTTCGAGGTCGAGGGCAACACGATCTTTTACGCGCTGGCCGCGCTGAAAGGCGTCGGCGGGCAGGCGGTGGACACCATCGTGGCGGCGCGCGGCGACAAGCCGTTCCGCGATCTCTCGGATTTTGCGGGCCGCATCAATCCGCGCGCGGTCAACAAGCGCGTGCTGGAAAGCCTCGCAGCGGCGGGCGCGTTCGACGCGCTGGAGCCGAACCGGGCCCGCGCCCATGGTGCGGTGGAGGCGATGCTGGGCGCCGCGCAGCGCGCGCACGAGGTGACCGCCAGCGGCGCGCTCGAATTCTCGTTCGGCGATGCCAGCAAGGAGGCTCTGCGGATTCCGGCGCGCGAGCCATGGCTGCCGGCGGAACGGTTGCAGCGCGAATACGAGGCGATCGGCTTTTTCCTCACCGGCCATCCGCTCGACGACTATGCGCAGACGCTCGCCCGCATGAAGGTGATGAACTGGGTGGATTTCTCGCGCTCGGTGAAGATGGGCGCCAGCGCCGGCAAGACCGCTGCCACCGTGGTCTCGCGGACCGAGCGCCGCACCAAGACCGGCAACAAGATGGGAATCATCGGGCTGTCGGACCCCTCCGGCCAGTACGAGGCGGTGCTGTTCTCGGAAGGGCTGCAGCAATATCGCGACCTGCTGGAGCCCGGCGCCGCGGTGCTGATGTTCCTGTCGGCCGAGGCCCAGGGCGACGACGTGCGCGCCCGCATCCAGTCGGTCGAGCGGCTCGATCAGGCCGCCGAGAAGGTCCAGAAGGGGCTGCGGATCTTCCTGCGCGACCACAGCCCGCTGGAGGGCATTACCCGGCGGCTGGAGCCGCGCGGCGACGGGGATGTCAGCATGATCCTGATGCTGGCGGATGGCAGCGAGGTCGAGGTCAAGCTGCCGGGCCGCTTCCGGGTCTCGCCCCAGATCGCCGGCGCCATCAAGGCGGTGCCGGGGGTGGTGGCGGTGGAGGCCGTTTAGGCCTTTCAAGGGCTTGCACCGGCGTTTTAAAGCCTCCTTGCAGCCCGGGCGGGCCGGCTTTTCCTTGCATCGGGGCCGGCCGACGGCTATACGACCGCCATATCTCACACGCGGATCGTGGTTTCTGGCCCCGACAATGGGTCAACAGCCGTCCGGTGGCGCCAGCCGGAAGGCCTGCGCTCACATATCCGCGGAGGATCAACCGGAGAATATCAATGGCGCTTCCTGACTTCAGCATGCGTCAGCTTTTGGAAGCTGGCGTGCATTTCGGCCATCAGGCCCACCGTTGGAACCCGAAGATGGGCGATTACATCTTCGGTGTCCGCAACAACATCCACATCATCGATCTCGCCCAGAGCGTGCCGGCCTTGCATCGTGCGTTGCAGGCGATTTCCGACACGGTCGCCAAGGGCGGCCGCATCCTGTTCGTCGGCACCAAGCGGCAGGCGCAGGACGCCGTCGCGGAAGCGGCGAAGAAGTCGGCGCAGTATTACGTCAACTCGCGCTGGCTCGGCGGTACGCTGACCAACTGGAAAACCATTTCCGGTTCGATCGCGCGCCTGCGCAAGCTTGAGGAAATGCTCGCGTCCAACGAGGCGCAGGGCTACACGAAGAAGGAACGCCTCGATCTGCAGCGTGAGCGCGACAAGCTCGACCGTTCGCTCGGCGGTATCAAGGATATGGGCGGCGTTCCCGACCTCCTGTTCGTGATCGACACCAACAAGGAAGATATCGCGATCAAGGAAGCGCGGCGGCTGAACATTCCGGTCGCGGCGATCGTCGACACCAATTGCGATCCGAACGGCATCACGTTTGCGGTGCCCGGCAACGACGACGCCAGCCGGGCGATTTCGTTGTATTGTGATCTGATCGCCAAAGCCGCCATCGACGGCATCTCCCGTTCGCAGGGCGAACGCGGCGTCGACCTGGGCGCGTTGGCGCATCCGGTGGCCGAGGATCTGTCGGTGAAAGCCGAGGATCCGGGTTACGAAGTTCTGCCCGGACCGCGTGGCGTTGCCGATGACCTGAAGAAGCTGACCGGCGTCTCGCCGGCGATCGAAAAACAGCTCAACGATCTCGGCATTTTCCATTACTGGCAGATCGCGGATCTGAAGCCGGATGCGGCGCACACGATCGGCGAAGAAGTCGGATTGCCGGGCCGGGTGGACGGTTGGATCGCGCAAGCCAAGGCACTCACCGCCGAAACCGAATAACGTTGCGCGCGGCGCAAGCCGCGCGCATATCGTCCTCAAGATTCCGGACCAAAGAAAATGGCAGAGATCACCGCATCGCTGGTCAAAGAGCTGCGTGACAAGACCGGCGCTGGCATGATGGATTGCAAGTCGGCGCTCAACGAAACCAAAGGCGAGCTTGAAGCCGCGGTCGATTGGCTGCGCAAGAAGGGTCTAGCCAAAGCGGCCAAGAAAGCCGGTCGCGTCGCGGCGGAGGGGCTTGTCGGCATCGCGCGCAGCGGCACCAAGGCCTCGATCGTTGAGGTCAATGCCGAGACCGATTTCGTGGCGCGCAACGACCATTTCCAGGGGCTGGTGAAGATGATCGCCGATGTCGCTCTGTCGGCGGGCGCCGATGTCGACAAGATCAAGGCCGCCAAGGCGGGATCGATGACGATCGAGGAAGCGATTGCGTCAGCGATCTCGACCATCGGCGAGAACATGACCTTGCGCCGCGCGGCGGAGATTTCCGTCAGCAAAGGCGCGATCGGCACCTATGTGCACAACTCGATTTCGGACGGCCTCGGCAAGATCGGTGTCATTGTCGGTCTGGAATCGCCCGGCCATGCCGACGAGTTGACCGCGCTTGGCCGCCTCGTCGCCATGCATGTGGCCGCTGCCAATCCGCTTGCTGTGGATGCCAGCGGGCTCGATCCTGCGGTCGTCGCGCGCGAGAAGGATGTGCTTGCCGACAAGTACAAGTCGCAGGGCAAGCCGGCCAATGTGATCGACAAGATCGTCGAATCCGGATTGAAGACCTACTACAAGGAAGTCTGCCTGCTCGAACAGGCCTTCATCCATGACGCCGGCAAGTCGGTCGCGCAGGCGCTCAAGGAGGCCGAAGGCAAGGTCGGCGGACCGATCAAGGTCACCGGCTTTGTGCGCTATGCGCTCGGCGAAGGCATCGAGAAGCAGGAATCCGATTTCGCCGCGGAAGTCGCCGCGGCCGTCAAGCCGTCCTGATAGTGGGATCTGGCGATCGAAAGAGGCGGCCGCGTCATGACAGAGCCGATCTATCGCCGCGTCATCGTCAAGCTGTCGGGCGAAGCGCTCAGCGGCTCTGCAGGCTTTGGCATCGATCAGCAGACCATTGATCGTATCGCAAGCGATCTGGTCGCCGTTCGCAATTTCGGCGTCGCGGTCGGCGTCGTTGTCGGCGGCGGCAATATCTTCCGGGGCGTCGAAGTATCGGCCCGGGGTGTCTCGCGCGCGACCGGCGATTCCATGGGCATGCTGGCCACGGTGATGAACAGTCTTGCGCTCGAATCAGCGGTCGCGCGTGCCGGCAGCGAGGCGCGGACGCTGTCGGCGATCGCGATGCCGGACGTCTGCGAAAGCTATTCCCGGCAGCGCGCCATCAAGCATCTCGAAAAGGGCCGCATCGCTATCCTGGCCGGCGGCACCGGAAATCCGCATTTCACCACCGACACCACCGCGGTTCTGCGGGCGGCGGAACTGGATTGCCAGGCCGTTCTGAAGGCGACCAATGTGGACGGGGTCTATAGCGCGGACCCGAAACGCGACGCGAATGCGAAGCGTTACGAGCGTCTGACCCCGCAGGAAGCCATTGAGAAGAATTTGAAGGTGATGGACGGCACGGCCTTCGCGCTTGCCCGCGAGACCCGTATGCCTATCATTGTCTTTTCGATCGGTGAGCCGGGAGCGATCGAGGCGGTTATGCGCGGCAAAGGACGCACGACAATCGTCAGCGAGTGACGGCCAGGCTCGACGTGGGTTACGAAATTGATGGTCACCGCCGCGCGGGGTGATCGCAGCATCGAGAGAGAAACATGGTAGCGGCAACTCACGACCTCAATGAATTGAAGCGAAAGATGCAGAACACGCTCGGCGTGCTGAAGCAGGAATTTTCTGGTCTGCGGACCGGCCGCGCCTCCGCGCATCTGCTCGATCCGATTCATGTCGATGCTTATGGCGCCAGCATGCCGCTGTCGCAGGTCGCGACCGTCAGCGTTCCCGAGGCGCGCTTGCTGAGCGTGTCGGTGTGGGATCGCTCGATGGTGCATGCGGTCGAGAAGGCCATCACTGCCGCCAATCTCGGACTCAATCCCCAGACCGAAGGCCAGACCATACGGTTGCGAATTCCTGAATTGAATGAGGAGCGCCGCAAGGAACTGGTCAAGGTGGCGCATAAATACGCCGAAGCGGCGCGGGTCGCGATCCGTCATGTGCGCCGCGACGGGCTGGATGTGATCAAGAAGCTGGAAAAGGACCACGCCATCAGCAAGGACGATCACGAGCGAATGTCGGGCGAAATCCAGAAGGCGACCGACCAGATGATTCATGACGTGGATCAGATGCTGTCGACCAAGGAAAAGGAAATCCTCACCGTTTGAGGATTACTCTATGGCAGGAACCCGCGATGTCCGTGCCTGAAACGATATTGTCCGCAATGGCGGAGGTCGAAGTGCCGCGCCATGTCGCGATCATCATGGATGGCAATGGCCGATGGGCGGCCTCGCGCGGCTTGCCGCGGGTTGAAGGGCATCGCCGTGGCGTCGAAGCCCTGCGGCGCACGGTAAGGGCAGCCGGCGATATCGGCGTTGGAATCCTCACGATCTTTTCCTTCAGCGCGGAAAACTGGTCGCGTCCGGCCTCCGAAATTCGCGATCTGATGGGGTTGCTGCGCCGGTTCATCCGCAACGATCTGGCGGACCTTCACAAGAACGGAATTCGGGTCCGCGTCATCGGCGAGCGCGACACCCTCGACCCTGACGTGCGCAATTTGCTTGAGGAAGCCGAGGAATTGACGCGGGACAACGAGCGTCTCACGCTTGTCGTCGCGTTCAATTACGGTGGGCGCCAGGAAATTGCCGCGGCGGCGAAGCGGCTTGCCGAAGAGGTGGCCTCCGGCCGGCTGGAGCCCGCTGCAGTCAATGCCGACACGTTCGCCGGTTTTCTGGCCGCGCCGGATTTGCCGGACCCCGATTTGATTATCCGCACCAGTGGTGAACAGCGTCTGTCGAATTTCCTGCTCTGGCAGGCAGCCTATAGCGAGCTTGTCTTCATTTCGACCTACTGGCCCGATTTTGACCGCGCAGCTCTCGAAAGTGCGATCGCGGAATATTCGAAACGCGACCGGCGATTTGGCGGCCTCTCTGCCCGAACAGGAGCCTGATCGATGGCTGGCAGCGATCCTGCGGCGGCCACCCGCACCGACACGAGTGCGGCGAGCGGACGTAATCTGTCGCTCCGTATTCTCTCAGCGGCGGTTCTGGCGCCGCTGGCGATCGGCGTCGCGTATTGGGGAAGCTGGCCCTTCGCATTGTTCTGGACGATGGCCGCACTCGCGGTGTGGTGGGAATGGGTGCGCTTGGTCGATCATGAAGGCAGCCAAGCGCCGTTGGCGGTGGGCGGATGTGCGCTTGTTCTGGAAGCGTTACTGGCGGCCAGCGGGCGCATCGACAAAGCGCTGATCATCGTCCCGCTTGCGCTGTTCGGGATTGCGGTGACGGCGGCGAAAGATGCGAAATGGATTGCCGGCGGGATCGTCTATGCAAGCGTGCTGTTGATGTCGCCGCTCATTCTCCGTGCCGACGAGCAATATGGATTTCTGACGATCCTCTTCCTGTTTGCCATCGTCTGGGCCACCGACATCGGCGGCTACTTCGCCGGGCGCGCGATCGGGGGTCCCAAGCTGGCGCCAGCCATTTCGCCGAAAAAGACATGGTCGGGTGCGATTGCAGGAACCGCCGCGGCGATCGCCGCGGGACTTGCCGTTGTGCAGTCCGTCCAAGGGCAGTCTGTGGTCACGCTGGCGCTTGTTGCTTTTGGGTTGTCCGTCCTCTCGCAAGCCGGCGATCTGTTTGAATCCGGCTTTAAGCGCCGGTTCGGTGCCAAGGATGCCAGCGGGCTCATTCCGGGGCATGGCGGAGTGATGGACCGGCTGGATGGGTTCATTTTCGCGGCCGCCGCCGCCGCCTGTCTCGGTTTGCTGCGCGGCGGGTTTGATGCCGCCGGCGGCGGATTGCTCGTATGGTGAGGCCATGACGATCAGAGCGCCATTGGCGCGCCGGAATATCGAGAACGCGCCGTCCGGCCAGACCGTCAGCCTGCTCGGCGCCACCGGATCCATTGGCGCCAGTACGGTTGATCTGCTGCGCCGCGATCCCATACGCTATCGTATTGAGGCGGTCAGTGCACATCGCAACGCGGGTGCGCTCGCAAAACTTGCGCGAGACCTGAACGCGCGGTTCGCGGCCATCGCCGATCCCGCGCATTACCAGGACCTGAAACAGGCTCTGTCGGGGACCGGTATCGAAGCGGGGGCGGGCGAGAGCGCGCTGGTCGAGGCCGCGCAGCGTCCGGCTGACTGGGTGATGGCCGCGATCACCGGCGCCTCCGGCTTGCGGCCGACCATGGCGGCGGTGGAGCGCGGCGCGACGGTAGCTTTGGCCAACAAGGAATGTCTCGTCTGCGCGGGTGCGCTGTTCATGCAGCGTGCGGCGGCGACCGGCGCAACCATCCTGCCGGTCGATTCCGAACATAATGCCGTGTTCCAGGCGCTGAAGGCCGGTCGCCGCGACGATGTGCGGCGAGTCATTCTCACGGCCTCCGGCGGACCGTTCCGGACCTGGTCGGCCGAGCGCATCGCCGCCGCCACGCCAGAACAGGCCCTGCGCCATCCCAACTGGTCGATGGGCGCCAAGGTCACGGTCGATTCCGCCACCCTGATGAACAAGGGACTCGAACTGATTGAGGCGCACCATCTGTTTCAGCTGGCTGCCGACGAATTGGATGTTCTTGTTCATCCCCAGTCGGTTGTGCATGCCATGGTGGAGTTCCGCGACGGTTCAGTGATCGCGCAATTGGGCGCTCCGGACATGCGGATTCCGATCTCCTATTGCCTCGCCTGGCCGGAGCGGATCGAGCGCCCGGCGGGCCGGCTGGATTTCGCGCAAATTGCCAGCTTGACCTTTGAAGCCCCTGATCTTGATCGATTTCCTGCCCTGGTCCTGGCGCGCCGCGCACTCGAGACCGGAGGAGGGGGGGCGACGGTGCTGAATGCGGCCAACGAGGTGGCGGTGGCCGAATTTCTCGCCGGCCGCCTCGGATTTGCCGGTATTGCCATGCTCGTAGAAGCCACCTTGCTCGCCGCCGAGCGTCGCCAGATCAGCGCCGCGCCGGCCAGTGTCGAGGATGCCCTGACCATTGACCATATGGCGCGAAATCTCGCCGCCGCGCTCTTGCCTGAAATCGCCGCTAGGGCATCCTAGCCAACCGCCAGTCTGAGGATACGCAGTCCATGGGTTTTGACGTTCTCGGTTATCTCGGCAGCCTGGGTGGGGGCGTCACGGGCTATCTGATCCCGTTCCTGTTCGTTCTGACCATCGTGGTGTTCTTTCACGAGCTCGGACATTTCCTGGTGGCGCGCTGGTGCGGGGTGCGCGTGCTGACCTTCTCGATCGGCTTTGGCACCGAACTTCTTGGCTTCAACGACCGCCACGGCACACGCTGGAAAATCTCTGCCATTCCGCTCGGCGGCTATGTGAAGTTTTACGGCGACGAAAATGCCGCCAGCGCCCCGGACGCGGACGCCGTTCAGGCCATGACCCCGGCCGAACGCAAGGAGAGCTTTCACCACCAGAGCGTGGCCAGGCGCGCCGCCATTGTCGCCGCCGGCCCAATTGCCAATTTCATTCTGTCGATCGTGATTTTCGCCGCGATCTTCATGTTCTACGGCAAGCAATCCACCACCGCGCGGGTGGACAGCATTCAGCCCGACAGCGCCGCCGCCGCCGCCGGCTTTGTCGCCGGCGACGTGATCACCGCGATCAACGGCCGTCCGATCGTCACCTTTGCGGAGATGCAGCGGGTGGTCAGCGGCAGCGCCGGCGCCCCGCTCGATGTCACGATCGACCGCGGCGGCATGCGTCTGGTGCTGAAGGCCACGCCCGCTCTGCGCGAGGTGAAGGACAATTTTGGCAACACCCACCGGATCGGCGTTCTGGGCATCAGCCGGGCCATGGAGCCGGGGGATGCGAAACTTGAAAAATCAGGACCGCTCAAGGCCTTGGCGCTGGGTGTTGAAGAAACCTGGTTCGTCGTCGACCGCACCATGTCCTATCTGGGCGGGGTCATTATCGGCAAGGAAGCCGCCGACCAGCTGGGCGGTCCGTTGCGGATCGCGCAGGTGTCGGGGCAGGTCGCCTCGCTCGGGCTGGTGCCGCTGTTCAATCTCGCGGCGGTTCTGTCGGTGTCGATCGGATTGCTGAACCTGTTCCCGATCCCGCTGCTCGATGGCGGCCACCTTTTGTTCTATCTGATCGAGGCGGTGCGGCGGAAGCCGCTGTCGGAACGCAGCCAGGAAATCGGGTTCCGGATCGGGCTCGCGCTGGTGGCCGCGTTAATGATCTTTGCAACCCGCAACGACATAATGCACTTTCTGAAAGCGGCCGGTTCCTGACCTGTGGCGCAGGTGCAACTTGTTGACGGCTCAGGGGAATGTGGCGGCCTATTTGTTTGCACTCTCTGCCAAAGGCTGTAAGAACATGGGGCCGTTAGCGGCATTTTAACGATTCGGCGTTCGATAGAGGGCGGGGTATAGGGCGCGTGGGAATGGGAATTGCCCGAGTAATCCGGGGGCTTGGCCTTGCAGCCTTTCTCCTCGCAGGGAGTGTTTTGAGCGTTGCCACCTCGGTGGTGATGTCCGATGTCGCTTTTGCTCAATCCAGCATTTCTGTCGAAGGCAACCGCCGCGTTGAGGCGGATACCATTCGCTCGTATTTCCGGCCCGGTCCTGGCGGCCGGATTGGTCCGGTCGAGATCGATACCGGCCTGAAGGCGCTCTACGCGACCGGGCTGTTCCAGGACGTGCAGATCCGCCAGCCGGGCGGACGCATCGTCGTCACCGTCGTCGAGAATCCGGTCATCAACCGCATCGCGTTCGAGGGCAACAAGCGCGCCAAGGACGAACAACTGCTGGGCGAGATCCAGTCGAAGTCGCGCGGAACGCTGTCGCGGCCGGTGGTGCAGGGCGACGTGCAGCGCATTGTCGAAAACTATCGCCGCAACGGCCGCTTCGACATCAGCGTCACGCCGAAGATCATCGAACTGCCGAACAACCGCGTCGATCTCGTGTTCGAGATCCGCGAAGGCGAGAAGACCGGCGTCAAGAAAATCCTGTTCGTCGGCAACAAGTACTATTCCGATTTCCGGCTCAAGGACGCGATCAAGACCACTGAGACCAATCTTCTCAGCTTCCTGAAGAATTCCGACATTTACGATCCCGACCGCGTCGAGGCCGACCGCGATCTGCTGCGCCGTTTCTACCTGAAACACGGCTTTGCAGACGTCCGCATCGTATCGGCCGTGGGCGAGTACGATCCCGGCGTGAAGGGCTTTGTGATCACCTACACCATCGACGAGGGCAACCAGTATCGCTTTGGCTCGGTCGAGGTGCTGTCGAATGTGCGGGCGATCGATCCCGAGCAGGTCAAGTCGAAGCTGAAGACCAAGGCCGGCGCGGTCTATAACGCCGAAGCGGTCGAGAAGACCGTGGAAGAGATTTCGATCGAAGTTGCCAAGCGCGGCTATCCGTTCGCCACCGTGCGGCCGCGCGGCGAGCGCAACTTCGATGCGCGCGTGATCGACATTGCGTTTGTCGTCGACGAAGGCTCGCGCGCCTATATCGAGCGCATCAATATTCGCGGCAATTCCCGCACGCGCGATTACGTCATTCGCCGCGAGTTCGACCTGTCCGAAGGCGACGCCTACAATCGCGCGCTGGTCGATCGCGCCGAGCGCCGCCTGAAGAATCTGCGCTATTTCAAGAACGTCAAGATCACCAACGAGCCGGGCTCGGCGCCCGATCGCATCGTGCTCAACGTCGATGTCGAGGAGCAATCGACCGGCGAGTTCTCGGTGATGGGCGGCTATTCGACGGCGGACGGATTCCTCGGAGAGGTCTCGGTCGGCGAACGCAACCTGCTGGGCCGCGGCCAGTATGTCAGGGCCGCGCTGCAATATGGCGAGCGCGCCCGCGGCTTCGAACTGGGCTTCGTCGAGCCGTATTTCCTCGGCTATCGTGTGGCTCTGGGCCTTGACGCCTTCGCCAAGGAAACCACCAACAACGATTACACGTCCTACAATACGCGCAATATCGGCGGCGCCATCCGTCTCGGTTACGAACTGCGCGAAGACCTGACCTTCATGGTCCGCTACACCGCCTATCAGCAGGAAATCGAGCTGGAGAATGGCGGCTGTTATTCGCAGTTGCCTTATAGTTCTACCAGCTGTTCCGGAACCATCGTTCCGTCGCTGCCGGTGCGTATCGGCCTGGCGCAAGGGCCGTCGATCACCTCGCAGATCGGCTACAGTCTGATCTACAATACCGTGGACAATAACAAGAACCCGACCCAGGGCATTCGCGCCGAATTCAAGCAGGATTTCGCCGGCCTCGGGGGCGACATCAAGTTCATTCGCACCACCGGCGACGCGCGATTCTATCACGAAGTGGTTCCGGACATTGTCGGCATGCTGCGGGTGCAAGGCGGCCATATCCAGGGCTGGGGCGGCAACGAGCTGCGCTTCCTCGACCAGTTCCAGATGGGCCCCAATCTGGTGCGCGGTTTCCGCACGAACGGCATTGGTCCGCGCGACCTGACGCCCTACACCACGCAGGACTCGCTGGGTGGCACCACCTACTGGGGCGCGTCGCTTGAATTCCAGATCCCGCTCTACTTCATTCCGAAGGACATCGGCATCCGTGCCGCGGTATTCGCGGATGCGGGCTCGGTCTGGGATTACAAGGGGCCGACGTCGTTTGCGGGCGAGACCATGACGTTCGTGGACGAGAATGCCGTGCGCGCCTCGGTCGGCGCCGGCCTGATCTGGGATTCCCCGTTCGGTCCGCTGCGCTTCGACTACGCGATCCCGGTCATGAAGCAGAACTACGACATCGTTCAGGAATTCCGTTTCGGCGGCGGCACACGCTTCTGATTGTTTTTCAGGGATTGGCCATCCACGGCCACGGCATGGTGGCATGACCGAGCCGCAATTCTTCAAGGCAAGGGGCGGGCTGACGATCGGAGAGATCGCAGCCCTGACCGGAGCGTCGCTCAGAGACGGAGCGTCGCCGGACACCCTCATCACCAATGTCGCGCCGCTCGATCGCGCCGGGCCGCATGACCTGACCTTTCTCGATCAGGGCAAATATGTCGATGTCGCCGCCACAAGCCGGGCCGGAGCCTGTCTGGTGGCCGCGCGCCTGATCGGGCGCGTTCCTGCGCATATCCCGACGCTGCAGGTGCGCGATCCGTTCCGGGCCTATGTCACGGTCTCGCGGGCGCTGTTTCCCGAGGCCCTGCGGCCGTCGGCCTTGTTCGAGGGGCAGGGCGTGTCGCCCAGCGCCTTCATCCATCCTGCGGCCCGGTTGGAGGAGAATGTCACCGTCGATCCGGGCGCCGTCATCGGCCCGCGCGCGGAGATCGGGTCCGGCACCGTCATCGGCGCCAATGCCGCGATCGGCGCCGAAGTCCGGATCGGCCGCGATTGCAATATCGGGCCGCAATGTTCGGTCACCCACGCCCTGATCGGCGACCGCGTGATCATCCATCCTGGCTGCCATGTCGGCCAGGATGGTTTTGGCTATGCCATGGCGCCCGCCGGGCATGTGAAAATTCCGCAGATCGGCCGTGTCATTATCCAGGACAATGTCGAAATCGGCGCCGGCACCATGATCGACCGCGGCGCCATCCGCGACACCGTGATCGGCGAAGGCACCAAGATCGACAATCTCTGTCAGATCGGCCACAACGTCTCGATCGGCCGCCATTGCGTGATCGTTGCGCATGCTGCCATCGGCGGCACCGTCACGATCGAAGACTATGTGGCGCTGGGCGGACGAGTGACGATTGCGCCGCAATCGGTGATTGGAGAAGGCGCCCAATTGGCTGCCACCAGCGGCATCCATGGCGAGGTGCCGGCCGGTGCGCGGTGGGGTGGTTCCCCGGCCAAACCGGCGAAGCAATGGATGCGCGAAATGTTTATACTCGAGCGTTTGGCCAAACGTTCCGACACGAACGCCGCCGACAAGACCGATAGCGGTGAGTGAGCCCTGGCATGAACTCTACCCCGACACAGCTTGAAGCGGCAGATATTGCGCAGATTCTCAAGGCGCTCCCGCACCGCTATCCGTTTCTGATGGTGGACCGGGTGGTGCAGATGCGCGGCGCGGAATTCGGCATCGGCATCAAGAATGTCACCGCCAACGAACCGCAATTCATGGGGCATTTCCCCGACAATCCGGTGTTCCCGGGCGTCCTGATGATCGAGGGCATGGCGCAGACCGCGGGGGTGATTTGCATTTCTTCCGGCGCCGTCGGCGGACCGTCCAATACCGTCTTCTTCCTCACCATCGACAAGGCGAAGTTCCGCAAACAGGTGCGCCCCGGCGACACCGTCGAGTATCACATGACTAATACCGCGCATCGTAAGAACATGTGGTGGTATCGCGGCGAAGCGAAAGTGAGCGGCGAAATCGTGGCTGAAGCCGAGGTCGGCGCGATGATTGTCAGCGAGTGAAAGCCACGATGACCAAAATCGATCCAACCGCGCGCATCGCCGATGGCGCGGTCATCGCGGATGACGCGGCCATCGGACCCTATTGCGTGATCGGACCGCATGTTTCGATCGGCGCCGGCTGCACGCTGACCGCGCATGTGTATGTGACCGGGCACACGACCATCGGGCCACGCACCAGCATCGCGCCGTTCGCCTCGCTGGGGACGCCGCCGCAATCGACGCATTATCGCGGCGGGCCGACCCGGCTTGTGGTCGGCGCCGATTGCCAGATCCGTGAATATGTCACCATGAATACCGGCACCGAAGGCGACCGCGGCGTCACCGAAGTCGGCGATCACTGCTTTCTGATGGTCGGCACCCATGTCGGACATGATTGTGTGGTCGGCAACAATGTCACCATGGCGAACAACGCGGCACTGGCCGGTCATGTGACGGTGGGGGATTTCACGTTCATCGGCGGAAATTCGGCCGTGCATCAATTCACGCGCATCGGCGAAAGCGTGATGATTGCCGGCGTGACCGGCGTGGCGGCGGATATCATTCCCTATGGATTTTGCGTGGGCCAGCGCGGCGTGCTGGACGGATTGAATGTGGTCGGCATGCGCCGGCGCGGGTTCTCGCGCACCGACATTCACAATCTGCGCCAAGCCTATCGTGCGCTCTTTTTCGTGCCGGGGCATTTCAAGGACAGGGTCGAAGCGGTCGCCCGCGCCTTCGGCGACGATCCGCTGGTGGCCAAGGTGATCGCCTTCATCCGCGAGGGCAAGTCGCGGCCGCTGATGCGCCCCGAATATGCCACGGGCGCCACCGACGGCGGGGCCGCCGACGCTTCATGATCGCAGACGCGCCCGCGACCGAGACCGGACCCGTCGCGATCATCTGCGGCGGCGGAACATTTCCCCTGATCGTCGCCGACGCCGTGGCCCGCCAGGGCCGGCGCGTTGTCATGTTTCCGCTGACCGGCTTCGCCGATCCGGCCACCGTCGAACGCTATCCGCATCACTGGGCGAAGGTCGGGCAGTTCGGCTATTTCCTGAAGGTCGCGCGCCAGGAGGGCGTGCGCGATGTCATCATGATCGGCTCGCTGGTGCGGCCGGCGATCCGTCAGTTGGCGCTGGACTGGAAGACGCTGACGCTGATGCCGCGGATCGCACGCTATTATTATGGCGGCGACGATCATTTGTTGACCGGCGTCGGGCGCATTTTCGAGGATCACGGCTTTCGCTTGCTGGGCGCACATGACGTGGCGCCGGAAATCCTGGTGCCGGAGGGCGCGCTGGGCGCCCACAAGCCGGCGGAGGCCGACAGCGCCGACATGACGCGCGGACTGGCGCTGCTGCATGCCATGGGGCCCTACGATATCGGGCAGGCGGTCGTGGTGTCGAACAATCACGTGCTGGCGCTGGAAGCCGCCGAAGGCACCGACGAGATGCTGGCGCGTGTCGCGGACCTGCGGCGCAGGGGCCGGATCCGCGTGCAGACCGGGGGCGTATTGGTGAAGGCGCCCAAGCCCGGCCAGGACCGGCGTTTCGACCTGCCCTCGATCGGGCCGGCGACCATCGCCGGCGCCGTGGCGGCGGGACTGTCCGGCATCGCGGTGATCGCCGGCGGCACCATCGTGGCGGATGCCGAAGCCGTGGTCGCCGCCGCCGATCGCGCCGGATTGTTTGTGGTGGGGATTCGGGAGGCACCATGAAGGTGTTTCTGGTCGCAGGCGAGGAATCCGGCGACCGGCTGGGCGCGGCCTTGATGCGCGCGCTGAAGGCCAAGCAGCCCGATATCGTGTTCCGCGGCGTCGGCGGGTTCGGGATGGCGGCGGAGGGATTGCCGTCGCTGTTTCGCATCGACGATCTGGCCATTGTCGGGATCACTGCCATCCCGCAGCGCCTGCCGAAAATTCTCAGCCGCATCCGGCAGACCGCACGCACGGCGGTGGCTGAACAGCCGGACGTGGTGGTGATCATCGACGCGCCGGATTTCACTCATCGCGTGGCGCGGCGGATCCGCAAGCATGCGCCGCAGATTCCGATCGTGGATTATGTCTCGCCCTCGGTCTGGGCTTGGCGGCCGCGGCGCGCGCGCGTGATGCGCCGCTATATCGACCACGTGCTGGCGCTGCTGCCGTTCGAGCCCGAGGTCCACCGAAAGCTCGGCGGCCCGCCCTGCAGCTATGTCGGGCATCCGCTGGTGGAGCAGGCCGGCGATCTGCGCCCCGATTCCGACGAGGCCGCGCGCCGCGCCGCCGATCCGCCAGTCCTGCTGGTGCTGCCGGGAAGCCGGCGCGGGGAGATCAAGCGGCTGATCGAGCCGTTCCGGCAGACGCTGGAACTGATCGCCAAGAAGGTCTGGCCGCTCGACGTCGTGATCCCGACCACCTCGCATCTGGCCGATGTGGTGCTGCGCGAGACCGCGGCCTGGCCGATCCGCCCAAAGATCGTGGTCAAGCGCGAGGAGCGCCACGCCGCGTTCCGCACGGCGCGCGCCGCGCTCGCCAAATCCGGCACGGTGACGCTGGAGCTCGGCGTCGCCGGCATTCCGATGGTGACCGCCTACAAGATCTCGGGACTGGAGGCGATGATCGCGCGGCGGGTGATCAAGGCGCCGTCCGCCATTCTGACCAACATCGTGCTGGGCGAGAATGTGGTGCCGGAATTCCTGCAGGAGCATTGCCGGCCGGAGGCGCTGGCGGCGGCATTGCTGCCGCTGCTGTCCGACACGCCGGAACGGCGGCGCCAGCTGGAGGCCTTTGCCCGGCTGGACGGCATCATGGAGATCGGAAAGGCCGAGCCCGCCCGCCAGGCCGCCGACATCGTGCTTGGCCTCGCAAGTGCCGCCCGCAAGGCGGTCTGAACCCTGTTGTGCCGAAAGGCTGGAATCCCGCGCCGGAGCCGTCTAATTTGGCTGCGGGGACTTGCCGCAGGGGATGGGCCCGGGACAAATGCAAAACGGCCATTTTCCAAAAAGAGCTGCGATTACAGGTGTTTGCGGGTATCTCCCGGACGACGTCCTGACCAATGCGGAGCTCGCCCGCATGGTCGACACCTCCGACGCCTGGATCGTGGAGCGCACCGGCATCACGGAGCGCCGCATCCTCAAGGGCGAGGGGCTTGGCACCTCGCATATGGGCGCGGAGGCCGTGCGCCGCCTGCTGGAGCGCACCGGCAACAAGCCCTCCGACATCGACCTGCTGATCTGCGCCACCACCACCCCGGACTTCGTGTTTCCCTCCACCGCCAATCTCATCTGCGACATGGTCGGCGTCGGCCCGGTCGGCTCCTTCGACGTGCAGGCGGCGTGTTCGGGTTTCATCTACGCCGTCACCATCGCCTCGCAATTCATCGCCACCGGACAATGCAAGAAGATCGTGGTGGTCGGCGCCGACAAGATGTCGGCGATCATCGACTATACCGACCGCGCGACCTGCGTGATCTTCGGCGACGGCGCCGGCGCCGTGCTGATCGAGGCGAGCGAAAACGGCGAAGGCATTCTCGACACCCTGATCCGCTCCGACGGCTCCGGCATGATCCATCTGCACCAGAAGGCGGGCGGCAGCCGCCTGCCGCCTTCCGCCGAGACGGTGGCCAAGCGCATGCATTACGTGCATCAGGAAGGCGCGGCGGTCTACAAATTCGCCATCGCCAAGATGGCGGAAGTCTCGCAGGAGATCATGTCACGCAACAACCTGCGCGCCGAGATGATCAACTGGCTGGTGCCGCACCAGGCCAACAAGCGCATCATCGAATCCACCGCCGAGCGCATGGGCCTGCCGATGGACCGCGTGATGATGGTGATCCAGAAATACGGCAACACCACCGCGGCGACCATTCCGCTTTGCCTGTGGGACTACGAAGCGAAACTGAAAACCGGCGATCGCATGATCCTCGCCGCCTTCGGCGGCGGCTTCACCTGGGGAGCGGCGTATCTCACCTGGGCGTATGACGGGGCGGCGCGCGTACGGAGTGCGAAGGCGGCGGGGTAGCGCGTCCATCCGCAAGGTCCGATGAGCGCTTTGACCTGATGCAGCAAGCATACCTCACCGGGCCAATTGCGCATCGGAGATTTATGCGGTAATTTAATTCGACGGGGCCTTCGACGGTCGCCCCATTTTCAGGCTCGTGGGCCCAAGCACCGTCTCCTTCGCAAGGAGGAGACCATGTGTTCCGGGCCCTGATTTTTTTCAGTGCTGACCGACATTGCAGAACAGGGGACATCGCGGCCTCCCCTCCAGATGGACATCGCCATCCAAGCGCTGCTCGCCTCAATCGTGGGAGCGGGCCATGGATGGCATTGCACTCGGACTTTTTCTTCTCGCGGCGTTTCTGGGCGGTTTCGCATCGGGGCTCGCCGGTTTTGCCATGGGCTTTGTCGTGTCCGGCATCTGGCTGCATCTGATCACGCCCGTTCAGACGACAGCGCTGATCGTCGGCTACGGGTTCTGGACGCAAGGCTATGGAGTGTGGAAGCTGCGGCGCTCGCTCGACTGGCGGATTCTGGCGCCCTTCATTATCGGCGGCATGATCGGCGTGCCGCTCGGCACGATGCTGCTCACCTGGATCGATCCGGCCTATCTGCGCAGCGGCGTCGGCGTGCTGCTGGTCGTCTACGGCGTGTACGGCCTGGCGCGGCCGGAGCTGAAACCCGTGCCGGCCGGACCTGCGTCCGACGGCGGCATCGGATTTATGAACGGGCTGCTCTGCGGACTGACCGGGTTGCCGGGATTCATCATCACCATCTGGTGCCAATTGCGCGGCTGGACGAAGGACGTGCAACGCGCCGTGTTTCAGCCCGTCATGCTCGCGGCCATTGTCATGACCGCCATATCGCTGAGCCTCACCGGCGCCGTCACCGCGGACACGGTCGAACTATATGTGCTTGGTCTTCCCGCGCTGCTGGCTGGCCTGTGGGTCGGGTTCCGGCTCTACGGAACACTTGATGACGCCGCGTTCCGCAAGGTGCTGTTGCTGCTTCTGCTGGTCTCCGGGCTGTCGCTGATCGTCGCCCATGGATGGCCGATCGTGCGCGGTTTTGCGGAGTGACAGCCGCGATGCCGGAAAAACCGACCGCGCGGTCTGTGCGCTCATCCATTAATTCGTGCAACGCCGGTTTCTTCACGGATATTGCGCGCCACCTCCTTCTGCCGGTCGAACTCCGCGCGCCGTCGCGCGATGTCCTCCGGCGTGAGGCGCGCGATGTTGCAATAGTCGAGCTTCCAGTCCGGACTGCCGCTCCATGTCAGCGGCGACTGCATTGTGGTTCGCGGGGCCGTGGTGTTCTCCAGCAGTCTCAGGGCGAGATCGAGCGTGAGCGCCTGCGAGGCGGGGTCATGCGGGCGCCCGGCGGCGTTGCCGAGCGGAAAATCGGAAAACAGCAGACGCGGCACGCCGACATATTCGACAATGTCCTTGGCGCAGCCCATGACGACGGTGGCGATGCCGCCCGCCTCCAGCGCCCGCGCGGCGAGGCTGACGCTCTGGTGGCAGACCGGACAATTGGGCACGAGGAGTGCTGCGTCCACGGCGTCGGCCTGGCAGCGCGCGACAATCTCCGGGCAATCGACGTCGAGCGTCGTGCGATGGCTGCGGTTTGTCGGCAGGCCGTGAAAGCGCGGCGCGAGCGCGCCGATGCGGCCGGCGGCCGCGGCGTCCCGCAGCGCGCGGAGCGGAAAATAGCTGCCGCTATCCTCGGCCGTCGTGTGCGCGCGGTCGATGGCGATGTGGGAAATGCGCAGGTCGTGGTTCTGCGCCGTGTCGCCGGAATAGACCTTGTAGAACTTGGCGGCGGAATTGTAGGGCGCGCCCGGGCCCTGGTCGCCCTTGTCCGGCTGATAGGGCGCCGCGGTCGTAATAAGGGCGACCCGCGCCTGTGTCAGCGGTTTGTTGAGCGGCGCGAACGGAACCTCGTCGTAATGCGACCATTCATACGGCGCGCCATAGCCGAGCGCCTGATAATAGCTGCGCACGCGCTCGATATAGGGGATCGGCGCATCCCGCGCCGGGGCAAGGCCGGATTCGTTGGCGCGCGCGTCTATCATGGCCGGTCTCCAGCGCTCGTGGGCCGCCATTGTATCATTGCGCCTCAGCTCGCCGCCATTGCACGCTTCGTTCCGAGATACACCGTCTGCGTGAAAGGGCTGTCCTGCAGCGGGTTGTGAAACGTCACCTCCTCGGCGCGGGCATTCGCGAACACGCGGGCGAGCCGCGCCGTGAAGGCGTCGTCCGGGCGGTCGTTGGACCAGAGGCCAAACGCGCCTCCCGGGCGCAGATGTGTGGCCAGCCGAACCAGTCCGTCCTCGCCGTAGAACGCGGCATTGCGCGAATCGAGGAGGGCATCGGGGGAATGGTCAATATCCACCAGCACCGCATCGAACCGGCGGCCGGGCGCGGCGGCATCGAAACCCGCCACGGACGCCGCGAGCGCGAAGAAATCGCCGTGAACGAAATGGCAGCGCGGATCGGCGGTGAGTTCGCGGCCGAGCGGCACCAGTCCTTCATTGTGCCAGTCGATCACGGCAGCAAGCGCGTCGACGACCAGAAGCGACGCGACGTTGTTGTGCTCCAATACCGCTTTGGCGGTGTATCCGAGGCCCAGCCCGCCGACCACCACGTCAAGGCCTGGACCTTGCACCGCTCCAAGGCCAAGCCGGGCCAGGGCGATTTCCGACGCCGTGAACAGACTGGACATCAGAAAATCGTCGCCGAGCTTGATCTCGAAAATATCTTCGCCGCTCTTCAGATCGCGGCGCCGGCGCAGGCTGAGGGCGCCGATCGGAGTCGGCCGATAGTCAAGTTCTTCGAAATAGGCGCTCATTTCGCTCCAGTCCTGTGACCGCGAAGAGAGGTTAATATGCGTTCCGGATACCTATCATCGAAATGACACAATCGCGGGCTATATAATATCTATTGATAGCGACATGCTTGCTTTGCCACGGATGTACTGGCAGTGGAGATGGCGCTGACGATGTGGGCCCGCCGGGAGCAATCCTTGGCGGGTTTTCCATTTTGCGTGCCGTGGATCTGAGGGAAACGGGAATTCGCGCGGATCTCCTGCCCAATTGCACCCGGTCGTGGTTGACCTGCCTCAAACCGGGATACGGCCTTTGCCCGTATTTTTCGGTTTCAAGACCTTCACCACAGTCGTCAAAAAGCGATGTCCGGTTCATACGGCAACGGCAATCATGCGAACCGGCTGCTCGCCCGGTTCTGGGAGAGCGCGTCCGGATTCTGGCGCGGGCGATCGGCCTGGCGCAGCTGGCCGCTCTCGATCCTGCTGCTGGCGATCGTTGTCGGCGAGCTGATCGCGGAATACTGGCTGAATTACTGGAACCGGGATTTCTTTAATGCGCTGGAAGCGCGCAATGCCGAGGCGCTGCAGCGGCAGGCGCTGCTGTTCGTTCCGCTTGTTGGCCTCAGCATCACGCTGGCGCTGATCTCGGTCTGGGCGCGCATGACCACCCAGCGCATGTGGCGGCAACATCTCACCATGCATCTGATCAAGTACTGGCTGGAGAGCGGGCATTACCGGCATATCCACGAACTGAATCACGGCACCGGCGCGCCCAATCCGGAATACCGCGTAGCCGAGGATGCGCGGCTGGCGACCGATGCGCCAGTCGATCTGGTGCTGGCGCTGGTCTCGTCGGTGCTCGTCACCTTCACCTTTCTCGGCATCCTGCGCAATGTCGGCGGCGATCTTCACACCACGCTGTTCGGATTTCCGATCTACATTCCGGATTATCTGGTGGTCGGCGTGATCGTCTATTCCGGCCTTGTCACCAGTGCGATGTTCATTCTGGGCCGCCGGCTCACCGATGTCGTGCAGGATCACGCGCAGGCGGAGGCCGAATTCCGCGCTGCCGCCAACCGTGTGCGCGAGGCGGGCGAGGGGATGATCGTCGCCAGCGAGTCGGAGGAGGCCCGCGCCTTGTGGCAGGGTTTGCGCGACGCGATCGAGCAATGGCGCCGCCTGTGCTGGCAGCTGATGCGCACCACCTTGGTGTCACATGGCAACACCTTGCTGGCGCCGATCGCCGGGCTTCTCTTGTGTATTCCGAAATATGTTTCGGGTGCCATCACCCTCGGCGAGGTGACTCAGGCGGCGGCGGCCTTTGTGACGTTGCAGGGCGCGTTCAATTGGGTGGTGAACAATTTCCAGCGTCTGGCCGACTGGAAGTCGGCGGCCAAACGGGTGGCGGCGTTGCTGCTGGCGATCGACGATCTGGAGCGGAGCGGCCAGGCGGTTAGAGGCCGAGCCGGGCCGTGAGGACGGCGGGGCGCGACCGGATTGATCTGGCGCAACCCGATCGGGGGCCTGGTTGTTATGTTGATGTAATTTCCGGCCTCGTCAGGAGGTGAACCATGGCTTCTGCACCGCCCAATCTTTCGATTTCACCGGAGAAGGTGTGTTTTCTGATCGTCAAGGCGCGGGCCTTCGACGTCAAGGATGTGGCGACCGATGCCGGCGACTCGTCGAATGCCAGTGACGACCGCATGGTTGCGGTGCTTGAAAACAGCCCCGACAACCCGGTCGCCGAGGAGATCGCCCGGTTTGTTGCCGCACTCAATGAGGACGAGCAGATCGATCTGGTGACCCTGGCGTGGCTTGGCCGCGGCGACGGTTCGGTGGCGGAGTGGGACGATCTGCGGGCGGAAGCCAGCCGCGCGCATGACAGGCGCACGGCGCAATACCTTCTCGGAATCCCGTTGTTAGCCGATTATCTCGAAGAGGGATTGTCGCAGCTCGGCGGGTCCTGCGAGGAATACGAAATGGGCCGGCTCTAGCCTCGCACTAGCTGGCCGGCGCTTCGCCGCCGCTTGCGGACCGACATGACCAGTCGGAACAGCAGCAGGCCGGCAATCAGCCCGACATACAGTGCGAGTTCCGGCGTCCACGATTTCACCAGCATGACGAAATGCAGGACGGCCAGGGCGGCGGCCAGATAGACGAGGCGATGCAGCCTGTTCCACGCGGCGCCGCCGAGGCGGCGGATCATCGCATTGTTCGACGTGACCGCGAGCGGCACAAGCAGTGTGAAGGCGATCATGCCGACGGTGATGAAGGGCCGCTTGACGATGTCGGCCCAGATCGCGGACCAGTCGAGGCCCTGGTCGAGCAGCATGTAGACCGACAGATGCATGACGGCGTAGTAGAATGCCAGCAGGCCGATGGCGCGGCGATAGCGGATGAGATTGGGGCCGCCGATGTGGCGCAATGGCGCGATCGCCAGGCAGACGATCAGGAAACGCAAAGCCCACAATCCGAGCGTCCGTTCCAGCGTCTTTTGCGGATCGGCGCCGAGCGCGTCGGTCAGTCCGAGATGGAAGGTCCAGACCGCCGGCATCATTGCGACAATGTAGATGGTCCGCCGCAGCGGGTCGGCGCCAAGAATGTGGCGTGCCCACGGCGCGGCAGGCGGACTGACGGCAGGCATGGTCAGTAATTGGCCTTGAGGTCCATGCCGGCATAGAGCGAGGCGACCTGATCGCCATAGCCGTTGAACATCAGGGTCTCGCGACGCTTGACGAACAAGCCGCTCTCGCCGATGCGCCGTTCGGTGGCCTGGCTCCAGCGCGGATGGTCGACCTTCGGATTGACGTTGGAATAGAAGCCGTATTCGCGCGGGTTCTGCAGATTCCACGACACCGGCGGCTGTTCCTCGGTAAGCCTGATGCGCACGATCGACTTGATGCTCTTGAAGCCGTATTTCCACGGCACGACGAGGCGAATGGGCGCGCCGTTTTGGTTGAGCAGCGTTTCGCCGTAAAGTCCGACGGCGAGAATGGTGAGCGGATGCATGGCTTCATCCAGCCGCAGGCCCTCGACATAAGGCCAGGGCAAAGGCTGGAACAGGCCGCGCTGGCCCGGCATCTCCTTCGGCCGTACCAGCGTTTCGAATGCGACATATTTGGCGCTGCCCTGCGGCTCCACCCGCTTGAGAATGTCGGCGAGCGGTACGCCGACCCAGGGAATCACCATCGACCAGCCTTCCACGCAGCGCATGCGGTAGATGCGCTCCTCCAGCGCCGCGTCCTTGATCAGGTCGTCAAGATCGTAGTCGGCGGGCTTGCCGACCAGACCGTCGATCTTCACCGTCCAGGGCTTGGTCGTGAGGGTGTGCGCGTTCTGCGCGGGATCGCCCTTGTCGGCTCCAAATTCGTAGAAGTTGTTATAGGTCGTGACGTCCTTGCGCGGTGTCGGCGGCTCGCTCGTAGACAATGGGCTCTTGACGAATTGCAGCGGGGCGGCCAGCGCCGAAGCGAGCGGCGCCATGGTGCCGATCAGTCCGGCCGAGACCGCGCCGGCCACGAACTCGCGGCGGCGCAGATAGAGCGATCGCGGGGTGAGTTCGGATGAGGTGATAACTGGACGATCGGCCATTGTAATTCTCGAAAAAGGCGGCACACACAGACGGAACCGCGCCCAGACCGGAAAATTCCCGGAAACAGCCATGAAGCGTTGTGCGCCTGCCGTCCAATCATTCGATGGTGAAGGCGCGAATGTTACACCCACATCTACAGCCACACGGGTTTGTGATCCAGAGTGGGGGGATTGCCGGAGATGGGGCGCTGCCCGGGATTTTGGGCAAGAATCGCGGCTGTCCGACCATGGATTGCAGGGCAAGCTGATCACAGCCAGTATTTTTGAACCGCCAACACCATTCGATCCCGGCCTTGGGGGCCGGGATCGATGCAACAGTCTGGCATTCCGTCTCGGGGAGACGCGGCCGATCAGGATTTCCGGCTCGAGACCGGCGCATAATCCCGCCGTGGCGCACCAGTATAGAGCTGGCGCGGCCGGCCGATTTTCTGCTGCGGGTCCTCGATCATCTCTTTCCACTGCGCGATCCAGCCGACCGTGCGTGCCACCGCAAACAGCACGGTGAACATCGAGGTCGGGAATCCCATCGCCTTCAGCGTGATGCCCGAATAGAAGTCGATGTTGGGATAGAGCTTCTTCTCGATGAAATACTCGTCATGGAGCGCGATGCGCTCGAGCTCCATCGCCACTTCCAGCAGCGGGTCGTCCTTGTGGCCGATCTCCGCCAGCACCTCATGGCAAGTCTTCTGCATGATCTTGGCGCGCGGATCGTAGTTTTTGTAGACGCGATGGCCGAATCCCATCAGGCGGAAGGAATCGTTCTTGTCCTTCGAGCGCCGGATATATTCCGGGATGCGGTCGACGGTGCCGATCTCTTCCAGCATCTTGAGCGCGGCTTCGTTGGCGCCGCCATGCGCCGGACCCCAGAGGCAGGCGACGCCGGCGGCGATGCAGGCGAAGGGGTTGGCGCCCGAGGAACCGGCGAGCCGCACCGTCGAGGTCGATGCATTCTGCTCGTGATCGGCATGCAGGATGAAGATGCGGTCCATGGCGCGCGCCAGCACCGGGTTGACTTTGTACTCTTCGCACGGCACCGCGAAGCACATTTTCAGGAAGTTTGACGAATAGTCGAGCGAATTGGTCGGATACACAAAAGGCTGGCCCACCGTGTACTTGTACGCCATCGCGGCCAGCGTCGGCATTTTTGCGATCATGCGGATCGAGGCGACGAGCCGCTGATGCGGATCCGAGATATCGGTGGAGTCATGATAGAAGGCCGACAGCGCACCGACCGAGCCGACCATGACCGCCATCGGATGCGCGTCGCGGCGAAAGCCCTGAAGAAAGCGGCTCATCTGCTCATGCACCATGGTGTGGTTGGTGACGCGCTTGACGAAATCCACCTTCTGGGACGCGGTCGGCAATTCGCCGAACAGCAGCAGGTAACAGGTCTCGAGAAAATCGCCGTGCTCGGCGAGCTGTTCGATCGGATAGCCGCGATAGAGCAGGACGCCTTCGTCGCCGTCGATATAGGTGATCTTGGATTCGCAGCTTGCGGTGGAGGTGAAGCCGGGGTCATAGGTGAACATCCCGGCCTGGCCATAGAGCTTCGCGATATCGAGCACCTCCGGACCAATGGTCCCCGGATAAATCGGCATGTCCCAGCTCTTGTCACCGATGGTGAGCTTGCCGGTTTTTGTGTTGGCGCCCGTCTTCGCGTCCATAAAGTGTTCCTCTGTGAGCGGGCGAACCTCAAGACCCCGTCTTGTCGGGGCCGCGATCGGCCGCAAGCCCCCGGCGCTCGCGGCGAATGAAGTCCGTTGCGATTTGGGTAGCCCATCCCATTCCGCGCTGCAAGATGCGGGCGGGGAGGCGGCAGACTGCGACCAAAGGATGAAACAGCCGCCGACCGGCGGGCGGTTCAGGAAACGGCTTGGTCCCGCAACCGGGCCAGGCTCTCCTCTTTCCCAAGCACCTCCAGCACCTCGAAGATGCCGGGCGAGGTGGTGCGTCCGGTCAGGGCCGCCCGCAGGGGCTGGGCGACCGAGCCCAGCTTGACCGCGGCTTCGTCCGCCACCGCCCGGACATCCTGTTCGGTGGAGGCCGCGCTCCAGGCGGCGTTAGCGGACAGCCTGTCCACCAGCCGGGACAGCAATTGCCGGGCCTCGGGGGTGAGCAGGGCCTGCGCCTTGTCCTCAAGCGGCAGCGGGCGGGCCGCCCAGATGAAGCGGGTGCCCTCGAACAGTTCGATCAGGGTCTTGGCGCGCTCCTTCAGCCCGGGCATGGCGGCGAGGATCTGGGTCCGCAGGGCGGGCGTCATCCTGGCCGCCAGCTCGTTGCCGCCCTGGATATGCGGCAGCGCCTGTTCCAGCGCCGTGAGCAGATCCTCGTCGGCGCTCGCGCGCATGTAGTGGCCATTGATGTTCTCTAGTTTCGCAAAGTCGAAACGCGCCGGCGAGCGTCCGATCTGCGGCAGGTCGAACGTCTCGATCATCTCGGCGGTTGAAAATATTTCCTGGTCGCCATGGCTCCAGCCCAGCCGCACAAGGTAGTTGCGCAAGGCCGCCGGCAGATAGCCCATGGCGCGATAGGCGTCGACGCCGAGCGCGCCATGACGCTTGGACAGTTTGGAGCCATCCGGTCCATGGATGAGCGGGATATGCGCCATCACCGGCACAGTCCAGCCGAGCGCCTCGTAGATCTGCTTCTGGCGCGCGCCGTTGGTCAGATGGTCGTCGCCGCGGATGATGTGGGTGACGCCCATGTCGTGATCGTCCACCACGACCGCCAGCATGTAGGTCGGCGTGCCGTCCGAGCGCAGCAGCACGAGGTCGTCGAGATTTTCGTTCTGCCAGACCACGCGACCTTGTACCTGATCCTCGACAACCGTTTCGCCGGTGAGTGGAATCTTCAGACGGATCGCTGGCTTCATGCCGGCCGGCGATTCGCTCGCGTCGCGCTCGCGCCAGCGGCCATCATAGAGCCGGGTGCGTCCCTCGCTTCGCGCCTTTTCGCGCATCCCGTCGAGTTCCTGCGGCGTGGCATAGCAGCGATAGGCCTGTCCGCGCGCCAGGAGGTCCTCCACCACTTCGCGGTGCCGCGCCGCGCGGGAGAACTGATAGACGACGTCATCATCCCAGGTGATGCCGAGCCAGGAGAGGCCATCGAGGATGGCATCGATTGCGGCCTGGGTGGAGCGCTCGCGGTCGGTGTCCTCGATCCGCAGCAGCATCTTGCCGCCGTGCCGGCGCGCATAGAGCCAGTTGAACCACGCCGTGCGCGCGCCACCGATGTGAAGAAAGCCGGTGGGAGACGGCGCAAAACGTGTGATGACGGTCTCGGTCATGGCGCGGCAGTGAGATTCCGGGGCGGCGAAAAAGCCGCGCTCGTGTAGCACAGTCACAAACCAGAGCAATGCGGATTGGCCGCCCGGGAGAGGGCGTGGCTACCGGGCGGTAAAGGCCGCTTCGGAGGTGTTTTGAGGCGTCTCCGGGCGCATTCGAGATGCCCTTGGCGGACCGGCATGAAACTGGCACATAGGCCGCGCATCCGGGCCGCCCGCCGCGGTCCCGCGCAACACCGACCTGACAAGGGCTATACGAGCATGACGGCAGTCGAACCGGTCACCGCGGATGCAGGGCGCGATTTCATCCGTGACATCGTGCAGGCCGATCTCGAGTCCGGGCGACACAAGCAGGTCGTGACCCGTTTCCCGCCGGAGCCGAACGGCTACCTGCATATCGGTCACGCCAAGTCGATCTGCCTTAATTTCGGTGTCGCGGAGGAGTTCGGCGGGCGCTGCCATCTGCGCTTCGACGACACCAATCCGACCAAGGAGGAGCAGGAATATATCGACGCGATCGAGGCGGACGTGCGCTGGCTCGGATTCGACTGGGGCCAGCACCTCTATCATGCGTCGGATTATTTCGAGCGGCTTTTTGAATGGGCCGAACATCTGATCCGGGCCGGCAAGGCCTATGTCGACGACCAGAGCCAGGACGAGATGCGGGCGAGCCGCGGCACGCTGACCGAGCCGGGCAGGAACAGTCCGTTCCGCGACCGCGGCGTGGAGGAAAATCTCGATCTGTTCCGCCGCATGCGGGCTGGCGAATTCCCGAACGGTGCGCGCGTGCTGCGCGCCAAGATCGACATGACGTCCGGCAACATCAACCTGCGCGATCCCGTGCTCTATCGGATCTTACATGCCACGCATCCGCGAACCGGCACGGAGTGGAAAATCTATCCGAGCTATGACTATGCCCACGGGCAGTCGGATGCGATCGAAGGCATCACGCATTCGATCTGCACGCTGGAATTCGAAGATCATCGTCCGCTCTATGACTGGTTCCTCGACAATCTCCCGGTGCCCTCGCATCCGCACCAGTATGAATTCGCGCGCCTCAATCTTACCTACACCGTGCTGTCGAAGCGTGTGCTCAATGCGCTGGTGAAGGGCGGGCATGTCTCAGGATGGGACGATCCGCGCATGCCGACGTTGGCCGGCATCCGCCGCCGCGGCGTGCCTCCCGCAGCACTGCGCGATTTCGTCAAGCGCATCGGCGTTGCCAAGGCGAACAGCCTGGTCGATCTCGGCGTGCTGGATTTCTCCATTCGCGAGGTGCTGAACAAGTCCGCGCAACGGCGCATGGCGGTGCTGCGGCCGCTGAAAGTCGTGATCGAGAATTATCCGGAAAGTCAGGGCGAGGAGTTGGAGGCGGTCAATCACCCGGACGATCCGGCCGCCGGCACCCGCCGCATCCGTTTCGGCCCCGAGATCTTCATCGAGCAGGACGACTTCATGGAGAATCCGCCGAAGAAGTTCTTCCGGCTCTCGCCGGGCGCCGAGGTGCGGCTGCGCTATGCCTATTTCATCACATGCCGCGAGGCGGTGAAGGATGCCGCCGGCAATGTCGTGGAATTGCGCTGCACCTACGATCCGGCCACCAAGGGTGGCAATGCGCCGGACGGCCGCAAGGTGAAAGCGACCATCCACTGGGTATCGGCGAAAGATTCGGTGCCCGCTGAAGTGCGGCTCTACAATCCACTGTTCACCAAGCCCGAGCCGGATGTGTCGAATTTTGTCAACGACCTCAATCCCAACTCGCTTGAGGTTCTTGCCGAGGCGCGCGTCGAGCCATCGCTGGTGCAGGGCAATTCACCCGAGCCGGTGCAGTTCGAGCGTCAGGGCTATTTCTGTCTGGATCCGGATTCGCAGCCCGGCCGGCCCATCTTCAACCGCACGGTCGGGCTGCGCGACACCTGGGCCAAGATCCAGGGCGCCGGCTGACCACGAACCGGCCATTCCAATGCTGAAGTTCGCGGCTGCCCCCGCCGCCGGCCTCGTGTAGCATGGGGTAGGCGGTTGCGCGGAATGGGGCCGCGCCATGGACGACAAACGCGGGGGACGGGCCGTTACCTGGCTGCCGGAGGCGCGCAAACGCGCTCTCGGCGAACCGTGGCGCATTGCCGGACTTGCGGACGGCACCCGTGCGAAACTCCAGGACTGGCTGATCGCCGATGTCGCTCCGGGGCGGCTGATCCCCTGGCTTCCGGTGGCGTTTGGCGCTGGGATCATTCTGTATTTTGCGGCCGAGCATGAGCCGGCCTGGTGGGCGGGATTGGCGCTCACGACGGCAGCGGCGCTGGCGGCGACATTGTTGCGCGCGCGGCCCGTGGCTTTCCCCGCTGCGGTGGCGCTGGCCGCGCTGGCCGCGGGTTTCACAATCGCCACCGCCAAAAGCCGCTTGGTCGCGCATCCGGTGCTGACCGCGCCGGTGTTCAGCGCGCAGCTGTCGGGATTTGTGGAAGTACGGGAGGAGCGCGAACGCAGCGACCGCATCGTGCTGCGGGTGCACCGCATGGACGCGAGCAGACCGACAGAAAAACTGGAGCGGGTGCGGCTGTCGGTGCGCAAGGGCACGGCGCCCGCGATCGGGGCCTTTGTCGAACTACGCGCCAGACTCAATCCGCCGCTCGCGCCCTTGCGGCCGGGCGGGTACGACTTTGCACGCGATCTGTATTTTCAGCGCATCGGCGCGTCGGGTTTTGTACTGGGAGCGATCCGCCACGCGACGCCGCCGGCGCCACTCGACTGGCGGCTGCGCTATGCGTCAGCGATCGGCGGCTTGCGCGACGGCATTGATGCGCGCATCCGCGCGGCCTTGGCGGGTGACAAGGGCGCCATCGCCTCGGCGCTGATCACCGGCACGCGCGATGCGATCTCGGCGCCGGTGAACGACGCCATGTATGTGTCGAGCCTTGGGCATGTGCTGTCGATTTCCGGCTATCATATGGCGGTTGTCGCCGGCGTCGTGTTCTTTGCAATCCGCGCAGGCCTCGCACTCATACCCGCATTCGCCAACCGCTATCCGATCAAGAAATGGGCCGCCGCCGCCGCGCTCGGCATGGCGGCATTCTATCTGCTGCTGTCCGGCGCGGAAGTCGCGACCCAGCGCGCGTTCATCATGACTGCGATCGTGCTGGTCGGCGTGATATGCGACCGGCCGGCGCTGACCCTGCGGACAATTGCCGTGGCGGCATTCGGCGTGTTGCTGATCGCGCCCGAGGCGGTTGTTCATCCGAGCTTCCAGATGTCCTTTGCCGCGACGCTGGCGCTGGTCGCAGCCTATGAGCGCGGATTGCCATGGCTGTCGGCGGTGCCAGAGACCTCGCTTGGCATGCGCGTCGCGCTGTGGGGCGGCCGCGAATTCCTGGGACTGGTACTGGCCTCGCTGGTGGCCGGACTCGCGACCACTCTGTTCGCCGCCTATCACTTTCATCGCCTCGCGCCATACGGACTTCTCTCCAATCTGCTGGCCATGCCGATCGTGTCGGTTCTGGTGATGCCCGCGGGGCTTGTCGCCCTGGTGGCATTGCCGTTCGGATATGACAGCACGTTCTGGCGTCTGATGGGCGGCGGCATCGACTGGATGATCGCGGTGGCATTGTGGGTGGCGAGCCTGCCGGGCGCGGTCGGGCGGGTGCAGGCCTTTGGAGCCGTATCGCTGCTGCTGGCGAGTTTCGGGCTGGTGACGGTCTGTCTCCTGCGCTCACCCTTGCGCTGGGGCGGGGCGGTGCTGATGCTGGTCGCCGGGCTTGGCGCATGGCAGGCGAGGCAGCCCGACGTACTGGTCTCGCACGATGCGCGCATGGTCGCGGTACGCAATCCGGACGGCCGACTGGCGCTGATGAAGACCGGGCAGGACGATTTCACGCTGCGCGAATGGCTCGCCGCCGATGCCGACGCACGTGGGCCGGCTGACGACACCCTTGTGCAGCATATCCGGTGCGACGGGGCGGGATGCACCGCGCCATTGCAGGGCGGCGGTGTCGTTGCATTGGCGCAGACGGCCGAAGCACTAGTGGACGACTGCGCGCGTGCGCTGGCGGTCGTGACGCAGCGGCAGGCTCCGCCGGGTTGCAAGGCGCTGGTGATCGACCGCGATGTGTGGCGGCGTTACGGCGCGGTTGCACTCACGCGTTCAGCTGACGGGTTCGACATCGTGTTCGCGCGGCCGCCCGGCAGCGATCGGCCATGGGCGAAAGCGGAACAGCAGTCCGAACGCACGTCGCCGATCCCGGCGCGCGATGCAACGCCGCGCCGTGAAGACATCGAAGCTGGTGACTGGAGTTCTCAGTAGCGCCGGAACAGGCCGATCAGCTTGCCCTGGATGCGCACGCGGTTGGGCGGCAGGATGCGGACCTCATAGGCGGTGTTGGCCGGCTCCAGCGCGATCGAAGCGCCGCGGCGGCGGAAACGCTTCAGGGTCGCTTCCTCCTCGTCGATCAGGGCAACCACAATGTCGCCGGTCTCGGCGGCGTCGGATTTGCGAATCAGCGCCATGTCGCCGTCCAGAATGCCGGCGTCGATCATGGAATCGCCGCGCACTTCCAGCGCAAAATGCTCGCCCGAGGTCAGCATGTCCGGCGGCATGTTGATGGTGTGGCTGCGGGTCTGGATCGCCTCAATGGGCGTGCCAGCGGCAATGCGGCCCATCACAGGGACCGGCACGGGGCGACCGCTATCCTCTTCCGAGGAGGTGCGGACCCGGCCGAGATTGCCTTCGATGACGCTGGGCGTGAAGCCACGCCTTGCCCCGGTGCCATGGGTGCTGGACTCAGGCAGCTTGATCACTTCGATGGCGCGGGCGCGGTTGGGCAGGCGGCGGATGAATCCGCGCTCTTCCAGCGCCGTAATGAGCCGGTGGATGCCGGATTTGGAACGCAGGTCGAGCGCATCCTTCATCTCGTCGAAGGAGGGCGGCACGCCGGCTTCCTTCAGACGCTCATTGATGAAGCGCAGCAGCTCGAATTGCTTGCGGGTCAGCATCGGCGGGTCACTCCAAGTGGAACTGAGGGACAGATTTCATCGCCCTAGGGCTAGAAACAAATCATGAACGAACACTATATGTTCCATATGTGTTCCGCAAGTGTTTAATTTGGAGTGAAGAAATCTAGCGATCGCTACAGGGGAAGTTTTACGATGCGGCACGCCTCGCCGGCGCGCAGAGCCGCTGCAAAAGGCTCGCGAATAACAAGGCAGTCAGCCCTGGCGAGCGCCTGCATCATCGAGGAATCCTGCGCCGAAAAGGGTGTCGCCACCGGCGGGCCGTCGCTCTCCGCCCGCAAGGTTGCGCGCATATAGTCTGTGCGCTCGTCATTGGCCGGCAAGTCGATTCCCGCCCGTGCCGATTCGGTTGCTGGCTCCACATCGCTGCGGCCCGACAACGCCCGGATCAGCGGCGACAGAAACAGCACGCCGCAGACAAACGCCGAGACCGGGTTGCCGGGCAGGCCGAGCACCTGCATGCCCCCAAGGCGGCCGTGCATCAGCGGGCGGCCGGGGCGCAGCGCTACCTTCCAGAACGAGATATCGAGGCCCTCGCCGGCGAGCGCTTTTTGCACCAGGTCGTAATCGCCGACCGAGGCGCCGCCGGTCGTGACCAGGATGTCGACGTCGAGCTCGCGGGCGCGGCGGATGGCGGCGACGGTCTCCTCGACACGGTCAGGAACGATGCCGAGATCGAATACCGCCGCACCTTCGCTGCGGGCCAGCGCCATCACCGCATAACCGTTGGAATAGACAATCTGGCCGTGGCCGGGTTCGCTGCCGGGCATAACCAGTTCGTCGCCGGTCGCAAGGATAGCGACGCGCGGCGGGCGATGGACGGGGATCGAGTCGTAATTCATCGACGCGGCCAGCGACAGATCGCGGCCGGTGAGAATCCGGCCTTTGGCCAGAAGCACATCGCCTTGTTTGAAATCGAGACCGGCGCGGCGGATGTGCTTGTTCAGCGGTGCGGCGACATTCACGACGATGCTGTCGTCGTTGCGCGTGACGTTTTCCTGAATCACGATCGTGTCGGCGCCTTTTGGCACCACGCCGCCGGTGAAGATGCGCGCCGCGCATCCCGGCGTGACCGAACCGGCAAACGGCCGGCCGGCGGCGACTTCGCCGATGACTTTCAGGGTCGCTGGAACGGTCGAGACATCGGCCGCGCGCGCCGCATAACCGTCCATTGCGGACACGTCGTCCGGCGGCTGCGTGCGGCGCGCAACGAGGCTTTCGGCCAGTACGCGGCCATGCGCGTCGTGAAGCTGCGTCGGCTGCGCCGGAAGCGGGGCGGCATGTTCCAGCACACGGGCAAGCGCCTCTGCGACTGGCATCAGCGCCACGGTCTTATTCCTTCGCCTTATAATGGCCCGACTTGCCGCCCTGCTTTTCGACCAGCCGGATATTCTCGATTTTCATGTCGCGCTGGATCGCTTTTGCCATGTCGTAGATGGTGAGACAGGCGATGGAGACGGCCGTGAGCGCTTCCATCTCCACGCCGGTCTGGCCCGACACCTTCGCTGTCGCCTCGACCAGAATGCCGGGCAGTCTGTGATCGGGCGACAAATCGACCGTGACCTTGGTGAGTTGCAAGGGATGGCAGAGCGGGATCAATTGATGAGTTTTCTTCGCCGCCATGATGCCGGCGATCCGCGCCGCGCCCAGTACGTCGCCCTTCTTGGAATCGCCGTCGAGAATCTTATCGAGTGTTTCGCGCGACATCACAACACGGCCTTCCGCGACCGCGATGCGCTCGGTGACATCCTTCCCGGACACATCCACCATGCGAGCCTCCCCGGCACTGCCAAGATGGGTCAGTTTTTTGTCGTCCTCGGCCATCTTATCTGTCTAGCGGGCCGCAGCGTGGCGATGTTGATCTTGCGCAAGCAAATCGCGTGTTGCGGCCGTCACGTCCTGCGCCCGCATCAGGCTCTCGCCAACCAGGAAGGCCGAGATTCCAACGGCGGACAAGCGTGCCAGATCGGCGGGCGTGAAGATACCGCTTTCGCCGACCAGCAGGCGGTCCCCGGGAACTTTCGGCGCAAGCCGCTCGCTGACCGCGAGCGAGGTTTCGAAGGTTTTCAGATCGCGGTTGTTGATGCCGACCAGACGTGATTCCAGCATGAGTGCGCGCTCCAGTTCGGCCTCGTTATGGACTTCGATCAGGACGTCCATGCCATAGCCGAGCGCGGCCGCTTCCAGATCCCGCGCGGTGGCGTCGTCGAGGCCGGCCATGATGAGCAGAATGCAGTCGGCACCCCAGGCGCGCGCTTCCGTCACCTGATAGACGTCGTACATGAAATCCTTGCGCAAGGCGGGCAGGGTGACCGCAGCACGTGCGTCGGTGAGGAATTCCGGGCGGCCCTGGAACGATGGCGTGTCGGTCAGGATCGACAGGCAAGTCGCGCCGCCCGCTTCATATGCCTTCGCTAGCGCCACCGGATCGAAATCGGGGCGGATCACGCCACGCGAGGGGCTCGCTTTCTTGATTTCCGCGATCAGCGCGTAACGGCCCGCGTTCCGCTTGCGCTCGATCGCCTTTGCGAATCCGCGGGGAGGGGGCGCCGCCTTCGCGTCCCGGTCGACCTCGGCAAAAGGTCGCGCGCGTTTGGCGGCCGCGATTTCCTCGCGCTTATAATCCTCGATTTTCTTGAGGATGTCGGTCATGCGATTCAACCGTTCGAGACGGCGATCAGCCGCTCCAGCTTGGTTTTGGCTGCGCCCGATTCCAGCGACTTGCGCGCAAGCGCAACGCCGCCCTTGATGTCCTTTGCGGCGCCTGCGACCACCAGGGCGGCACCGGCATTCATCGCCGCCACATCGCGATAGGCGCTGTCCTTGTTGGCCAGCACGGAGGTGAGCGCCGCCGCATTGGCGTCCGCATCGCCGCCGCGCAAGGCATCGACCTTCACAGGCTTGAGGCCGACATCGTCGGGGCTGATCTCGAAGGTGCGGATCTTGCCATTCTCGAGCGCGGCGACATAAGTTGGGCCGGAGGTGGTGATCTCGTCCAGCCCATCGGAGCCGTGCACGACCCAGACGCTTTCGGAACCAAGATTTTTCAACACCTGCGCCAGCGGTTCGATCCAGTGGCGCGAGAACACGCCGACCAGTTGTTTCTTCACATTGGCGGGATTGGACAGCGGTCCAAGGAGATTGAAGATGGTGCGGGTGCCGAGCTCGACGCGGGTCGGGCCGACATTTTTCATGGCAGGATGATGCGCGGGCGCGAACATGAAGCCGATTCCGGCGTCGCGGATGCAGCGGCCGACATCCTCCGGCGCGAGATCGATCTTGACACCGAGCGACATCAGCACATCCGCCGCGCCCGATTTCGACGACAAGGCGCGATTGCCATGTTTGGCGACCGGAATGCCGGCGCCTGCTACGATGAACGCGGCGCAGGTGGAGATGTTGTAGGAGCCGGAGGCATCGCCGCCGGTACCGACCACGTCGATGGCGTTGGCCGGTGCATCGACCCTGAGCATCTTCGCGCGCATGGCGCTGACCGCGCCGGTGATCTCGTCGACGGTTTCTCCGCGCACGCGCAGCGCCATGAGCAGGCCGCCCATCTGCGACGGCGTCGCCTCGCCCGACATCATGCGGTCGAAGGCATGCGCGGATTCCTCGCGCGTCAGCGCCGCGCCCGTGGCCGCCTTCGCAATGAGTGCCTTGAATTCGTCGATCATATGAAAACTCAATGTGTGCGGCGTGAGGCGATGGCCGATCGCGATCCGGCATTCCAGGCGGCAGCGAGATCGAGGAAGTTTTTCAGGATCACATGGCCGTGTTCGGAGGCAATGCTTTCGGGATGGAACTGCACGCCATGCACCGGCAGAGAGGCATGCGACATCCCCATCACCAGGCGATCCCGGGTTTCGGCGGTGACCATCAGATCGTCCGGCATGGTCGTCCGGTCGACGACAAGGGAGTGATAGCGGGTCGCCTTGAACGGGCCGTTGATACCACGAAACACGCCGCCGCCCTGATGCTGAATGTCGTGCAGCTTGCCGTGCACCGGTTGCGGTGCGCGCACCACGTCGCCGCCAAAAGCCTGACCGATGGCCTGATGGCCGAGGCAGACGCCGAGCATCGGAATGGTCGTGGCGGCCTTGAGGATCAGCTCGAGGCAAATGCCGGCCTCGTTCGGTGTGCAGGGGCCAGGCGACAGCACGATGGCGTCGGGCTTCGCCGCGATCACTGCGTCGGCAGTGATCTTGTCGTTGCGATGCACGACGACATCCGCGCCCAGTCCGCCGAGATAGTGGACCAGGTTGAACGTGAAGCTGTCGTAATTGTCGATCAGGACGATCATGGCGCCCCGTTTCCTCCGCGCATTCAAGGTCTTAGACGCGCCCTCCGGGAGGGTCAAGCCGAGCGCGGTTAACCCTGCTATTGCCCGCGCCCGGCGGCGCTCGCAAAGCGGCGCGCTTCCTCGGCGGCGCGGAACAAGGCCTTGGCCTTGTTGACGCATTCCTGCTGCTCGGAGGCGGGATTACTGTCGGCGACGATCCCCGCGCCGGCCTGCACATACATCTTGCCGTCCTTGATCAGGGCGGTGCGCAGCACGATGCAGGTGTCCATGTCGCCGGCGGCGGAGAAATAGCCGACGCTGCCGGCATAGACGCCGCGCTTCTCTTTCTCCAGTTCATCGATGATCTGCATGGCCCGCACCTTGGGCGCGCCTGACACGGTGCCGGCCGGAAATCCCGCGACCAGCGCATCCAGCGCGTCATGCTCCGGCGCCAGTTCGCCTTCGACGTTGGAGACGATGTGCATCACCTGGCTGTAGCGTTCGATGAAGAACTGGTCGGTGACATTCACCGTTCCGATCTTGGCGACACGGCCGACATCGTTGCGCCCCAGATCGAGCAGCATCAGGTGCTCCGCACGTTCCTTCTCGTCGGCGAGCAGCTCCTGTTCCAGTGCCTGATCTTCATGCGGCGTGGCACCGCGCGGTCGCGTGCCGGCAATCGGACGAATGGTGATGCGGCCTTCGCGCGCGCGCACCAGGATTTCCGGACTTGAACCGGCGACGGCGAACCCGCCGTAGTCGAGAAAATAGAGAAACGGTGCAGGATTGACCCGGCGCAGGGCACGATAGAGCGAAAAGGGCGGCAGCCTGTAAGGCGCCTCGAAACGCTGCGACAGCACGACCTGGAAGATGTCGCCGGCAAGGATATAGTCCTTGGCCTTGCGGACCATCTCCTCGTATTCGGCGGGCGTGGTGTTGGAGGTCGGCGCGACGGCGAGCGGTCCGTCCTCGAATGTCTTCGCGGCCTTGTCGAGCGGCCGATCCAGCGCGTCCACGATCGAAGACAGATGCTCGGTCGCGCGCGCTCGCGCGGCAGAGGCGCTGACGCCCGCCTCTGGCCGCACCGGCGTCACCACCGTGATGCTGTCCTTGACCGCGTCGAACACGATCACAATGCCCGGCCGGATCAGAGTGGCATCCGCCATGCCGAGCGCATCCGGATTCACATGCGGCAGATGCTCCATCTGCCGGACCATGTCGTAGCCGAGATAGCCGAAAATGCCCGCCGCCGGCGGCGGCAGATCGTCCGGCAGCGCGATGCGGCTCTCCGCGATCAGCTCGCGCAAGGCCTGCAGCGGTTTTCCCTGGCAGGGCTCGAAGGCATCGGGCAGCGTGCGCGCCTTGCGGTTGATCTCCGCGCGCTCGCCGATGCTGCGCCAGATCAGATCGGGATCGAGACCGATCACCGAATAGCGGCCGCGCACCGCGCCGCCCTCGACGGATTCGAGCAGAAAGCTCATCGGCTTTCCGCCCGCCACTTTCAGAAAGGCGGAGACCGGCGTTTCCAGGTCTGCGACCAGCGTCGACCAGATCACCTGCGCTTCGCCCCGGTCGTAGCGACGGGCGAATTCCTCGGCCGATGGTTCGGTCCGCATGCGCGCTAGTTGGTTCTGGCGCCGATCGCCAGATTGAGCGCGGCCTCGTTAATGCTGGCGCCGAGATCAACCTGCAGCTTGCCGACATATTGCGCAATCAGGTCCTCGGCATAGGCGGTGCGCAATCCGTCTTGGATCTGTTTGGCCTCGGCCGATTGCGGGTCGAGCGGCGGCACCGCGATGTCGGTCAGGCGAAACACCATCCATTGCGTCGGGCTCGTGCCTTCGCTGCTGCCAACCGCATCTTTCGGCAGCGAGAAGATTTCGGCCAGGGCGCGTGCGGGCACGGCGTCGGTCGGCTTGTCGCGTTTCAGATTCGACTCCGTTTGCCATTTCAGACCGCCCAGAATGGCCTCGTCGTTGCCGCCGGAGCCTTTCAGCTTGTCGACCAGCTCCGCCGCTTTGGCGCGCAGACGCGCCGCGATCTGGTCGGCGCGCCAGCGCTCGGTCACGCGCTCCTTGACTTCGTCCAGCGCGCGCTCGCGCGATGGTGTGACGTTCAGCACCTCGTACCAGACATAACCGCCGCCAGGCACTGACAAGGCATCGTTCTCAAGGCCGGGCTCGGAGGCGAAGGCGTTCGAGAGCACGTCCACGCCCTGCGGCAGGCCGGTGACCGGCTTGCCGTCGGGATCGCGGCCGGAGCGGTCAACCGCCTCGATGATGCGGGTCGGCAGGCTGACCTTCTTGGCGATGTCGCCGAGCGCCGCGCCGGCGCCGCGTTCGTCCTCGATCTTGTCGTGCTGGCTGCTCATCTGCGCGCGTGCGCGCTCAAGCGCCAGATCGCGTTTGAGTTCTTCGCCCACCTCGGCCAGCGAACGCTCCGTGCCGGGTTCGATCTTGACGGCGCGGACGAGAGTGGTGCCGAAACGTCCGGCGATCGGCGCGCTGACCGCGCCCGCCGGCAACGCAAAGGCAGCGTCGGCCACTGCCTTGTCGAGGACAGAGGATTTGGCGAGCATGCCGAGATTGAGGTCGGATGCAGAAATCTTTCGCTCCTCGGCGAGCTGTTCGAACGTCATGCCCTTGGCGAGCTTGTCGGCCGCGGCCTTTGCCTCTTCGGCACTGGGGAACACGATCTGCTGCAGTTCGCGGCGTTCCGGCGTCGCGTAGCGCGCTCGCCGCTCATCATAGGCTTTCTTGAGATCGTCGCTGGAAATCTCGATCCATCTTGCGAGTTCGTCGGGAGTCAGCAGCACATATTCGATCTTGCGGAATTCCGGCGCGCGGAACACGGTCTTGCGTTCCTCGAAATATTTCGCGAGCGCCTCCGGCGTGGGCGCCTCGATGTCGCCCGCCTGTTTGCCGTCGAGCGTTACGTATTTGATCGTGCGCTCTTCGTTCTGATAGCGGTGCTGCACCTGCACGGCTGTGGCCGGGACCGCGACTCCATCGCTCAGCGTGCCTGCGATCTGCCGGCGCAGGATCAGCTTGCGCTGCTCGGCGATGTATCGCTGCTCGGTATAGCCGGCCTGGCGGATCAGCGCCTGGAAGCGTGCTTGGTCGAATTGTCCGTTGAAGCCGCGAAAATTCGGATCGGTGCGGATACGCTGGGCGACTTCGGCGTCGGACACCGCGAGCCGCAGATTGCGCGCTTCTTCATCCAGCGCGGTTTCGGCGATCACCTGTGCGAGCAATTGCCGGTGCAGGCCGAGAGCGCGAATCTGGTCTGGCGACAGCGCGCGGCCAAGCTGGCGCGTCAATTGCTGCTGACGGTCGGTATAGAGCTGGCGAAACTGTTCCACCGTGATTTCGGTGCGGCCGATCTTGGCCACGGTCGATTGTCCAAAACCGCGGAAAATGTCGCCGATGCCCCAGACCGCGAAGCTGATGGCAATCAGACCCAGCAGCGTTCCGGTGATGACGCGACCCAGCCAATTGCGGGTCGCTTTCTGAATTCCTCGAAGCATCGGCGTTTTTTTCTCGGTTATTGAAGGGGATAGTCAAAAGGGCGCGCATCATAGGCAGGCCGGTTGTGCCCGGCAACCGACGCAGCCCCAGCCGGGAAAGCGCTGGCGCGGGTGCGGACCGTTTGCTACCGCGTCTTCTACAGTCATTGAATGAGGTGTGAAAGATGGCGAGCGCGCCGCGTCCGCTGGTCGCAGGCAACTGGAAAATGAACGGGCTCAAGGCCTCCCGGGCCGAGCTCGGCAAGATCATTGAGGGGGCCAAGGCCAACCCCGTCGCCTGCGATCTGATGATCTGCCCCCCGGCCACATTGCTTGAGAGTTTTGCCACGGTGGCCCTAGGCTCGCCGGTCGCCATTGGAGCCCAAGACTGCCATGCCGAGCCCGTTGGGGCGTTCACCGGCGATATTTCGGCCGAAATGCTGCGTGACGCCGGGGCCAGCGCGGTGATTGTCGGCCATTCCGAGCGCCGCGCCACCCACAGGGAGAGCGATGCCGACGTCAAGGCCAAGGCCAGTGCCGCGGCGCGCGCCGGCCTGATGGCCATTCTCTGTATCGGCGAGACCCGGGAAGAGCGCGAAGCCGGCGCTACCCTGGCCCGGATCGAGCGCCAGCTCGATGGCTCGCTGCCCGACACCCTCGACGCACAGAAGTTGGTGATCGCCTATGAACCTGTCTGGGCCATCGGGACCGGGCTGACGCCGACCGTGAAGGATGTCGCCGAAGTGCATGCCTTTATTCGCAAACGCCTGCTGAAGGGCAATGAGCGGACCGGCGGGGCCGTCCGCATCCTGTACGGCGGCTCGGTCAAGCCGGCCAATGCCCGGGAGTTGATGGGGGTCGCCGACGTCAACGGCGCTCTGGTGGGCGGCGCCAGCCTGAAAGCCGAGGATTTCCTGGGCATTGCAGCCGCCTATCGCTGAGGGGCGGCAAGGGTAGAAATCTCGCGGGAGATCGTGTAGAGACCCGGCCGACTCTTCCTATATCGAAACGGTTCCGGTCCGGCGCCAACCGGCTTTCACAGGTTTTGTCTTATGCAGACCGTCGTTATCGTCGTTCACCTCATGATCGTTCTGGCCATTATCGGCCTGGTGCTGCTGCAGCGCTCGGAAGGCGGCGGGCTGGGAATCGGCGGCGGCGGCGGATTCATGACCAATCGGGGCACCACCAACGCGCTGTCGCGCGCCACCGGTATTCTGGCCGGGGCGTTTTTTGTGACCAGCCTCATCCTGTCGATCCTGGCGGGCTACGATCGCAAGCCGACCTCGATCCTGAATTCTTCCGGCGCGCCGGTGACGGCCCCGGCTCCGGCGGGCACGCCAGCACCGCTCGGTCAGGGCGGCGGCGTACTCGACACGCTGCGGCAGCAAGGCCAGCAGCCATCGGGACCGCAGGTGCCGCGGTCGCAGTAAAATGCTCCACAGCGCAGGGCCGGGAAACCGGCCCTTCGAATTTGTGGGGATAGCTATACAGAAACGGGTAGATGCACCTCTCGTCGAATCGAAGCGCGTTCGTTAAAGGTTGAGCCCCATGGCGCGGTACGTATTTATCACCGGCGGCGTGGTGTCCTCTCTCGGCAAGGGTCTCGCATCTGCGGCGCTCGGAGCGCTGCTGCAAGCGCGCGGCTACAGGGTGCGGCTGCGCAAGCTCGATCCCTATCTCAATGTCGATCCCGGCACGATGTCGCCCTATCAGCACGGCGAAGTCTTCGTCACCGACGACGGCGCCGAAACCGATCTTGACCTCGGCCATTACGAGCGGTTCACCGGGCGTCCGGCAAACCGCATGGACAACATCACGACCGGGCGAATCTATCAGGATATTCTCACCAAGGAACGCCGCGGCGACTATCTCGGCGCCACGGTCCAGGTCGTTCCGCATGTGACGAATGCCATCAAGGATTTCATCCGCGACGGCAACGACGATTACGATTTCGTGCTGTGCGAGATCGGCGGCACGGTCGGTGACATCGAGGGCCTGCCGTTCTTCGAAGCGATCCGGCAACTGGGCAACGATCTGCCGCGCGGGCAGGCGGTCTACATCCATCTCACGCTATTGCCGTTCATTCCGAGCGCGGGCGAACTGAAGACCAAGCCGACGCAGCATTCCGTGAAGGAGTTGCGGTCGATCGGCATCCAGCCCGACATTCTGTTGTGCCGCACCGACCGTCCGATCCCGCCGGAAGAACGCCGCAAGCTCGGCCTGTTCTGCAACGTACGCGAGAGTGCAGTGATCGAGGCGCGCGACGTCGACAACATCTACGCGGTGCCGGAAGCCTATCATGCGGCCGGGCTCGATACCGAACTGCTCGCCGCTTTCGGCATCGACGCTAAAAAGGAACCGGATCTGTCGCGCTGGCAATTGATCAACAACCGCATCCGCAACCCGGAAGGGCAGGTGACGATCGCTGTCGTCGGCAAATATACCGGACTTAAGGACGCCTATAAGTCCCTGATCGAGGCGTTATCGCATGGCGGCATCGCCAACAAGGTGAAGGTCAATCTCGACTGGATCGAATCCGAAGTATTCGAGAACGAAGACCCGACGCCGTTCCTGGAGCACGTCAACGGCATTCTGGTGCCGGGCGGGTTCGGACAGCGCGGCGCCGAAGGCAAGATCAAGGCGGCGCAATTCGCGCGCGAGCGCCATGTGCCGTATTTCGGAATCTGTTTCGGCATGCAGATGGCGGTGGTGGAAGCCGCACGCAATCTGTGCGGGATCGACGAGGCGAATTCGACCGAGTTCGGCGTCACCAGCGAACCGGTCGTCGGCCTGATGACGGAATGGCTGAAGGGCAATGAATTGCAGAAGCGCTCCGCGCAGGGCGATCTCGGTGGCACCATGCGGCTTGGGGCGTTTCCGGCGGTGCTGTCGCGCGGCAGCCGGGTTGCCGGCATCTACGGCGCGACCGACATTTCCGAACGCCACCGCCACCGCTACGAAGTGAACACCGGCTACAAGGGACTGCTGGAGCAGCGCGGAATGCGCTTCTCTGGAATGTCTCCAGACGGTGTGCTGCCCGAGATCATCGAATACGACGATCATCCATGGTTCATCGGGGTGCAGTTCCATCCGGAACTCAAATCCCGACCGTTCGAGCCGCACCCGCTCTTCGCCTCGTTCATCGAGGCGGCGGTGGAACAGAGCCGGCTGGTGTGACGGGCCTTGATTCAGATCAAAGCGCAGGACCGGCATCGGTTTTGAACATGCCTCCTCGCCCTCACGGGCGGGAGAGCATGAATGAGCCAAATGTCCGACGACCTCCTGCGTCAATGCACGGAGGCAATGCACGATTCGGATTTTCCGACCGTGTGGCAGACGGTCCTGCGCAGTCATCGTCTGGTAATGGGGCCGCCGGTGCAATACATGAACGGTGCGAAAGCCGAACTGCATGTGCGCCTGCTGACGGGCGAGCGATTGGTGTTCGATTCGACCGATCAGACATTTTCCGTCCTCTAGCGCGGCCTCGCCGCCGCTTTTCCTCGGTGCTCCGAAGGCAGTATAAGGTGGCCCGGATCTGGGACGTCACCGATCGGGAAAACGCCGTGCTGGCCAGTCTCGCAACCAGCGACATTCATCGATTGCGGCATCCGTCGTAATGGCGCGCGGTCTCGATCATATCGTCCACGCCGTGCGCGATCTCGACGCCGCCGCCGATTTGTACCGGCGTCTGGGATTCACCGTGGGGGCCCGCAACCGGCACCCTTGGGGTACGCACAATCACGTCGTGCAGTTGTCAGGTTTCTTTGTCGAATTGCTGACGGTGGCCGACCCTGAAAAGCTTGGCGATGACGCCATCTCGATGAATTTCGGACGGTTCAACCAGTCTTTCCTGCAGCGGCAGCAAGGTTTCTCTCTGCTCATTCTCGAAAGCCAGGCCGCGGAAAAGGACGCGGCCGAATTCGCGCAGACGAAGATAGGGCTTTCCGAGGCCGTACGTTTTGAGCGAACCGGCAAGCGGCCGGACGGCGCGGAGGTCAAGGTTGCGTTCTCGCTTGCCTTCGCGCGCGATCAGCGCGCACGGGATTGCGGCTTCGCCGTCTGCCAGCAGCATTATCCGGAGAATTTCTGGAACCCGGCCTTTCAGCAGCATGCGAACGGCGCCACGGGAGTCGCCGGCGCCGTGCTGGTGGCCGACAATCCCAGCGATCATCATATCTTTCTGTCGGCATTCAGCGGCGAGCGCGAGTTATTGTCGACCTCGAGTGGGATCACGATCGTAACCCCGCGCGGCGAGATCCAGGTCATGGACCCCTTGGCCTATCGCCATCATTTCGGCGCGCCGCCTCCGGATGTCGCGCAGGGCGCACGGATCGCGGCCCTGCGGGTGACGACCGCGGATATGGCGAAAGTGCGTGCGGCACTGCTGGACGGCCGCTTGCCGCTGCGGGAAGAGCGCGCTCGCCTGATCGTGGGACCGGAACAGGCGTTGGGCGCGACCATCGTCTTCGAGGCGGCCAGGCCGTCCTGAAATGGGTGCTTTCCATGCGCATGGCGGCTCCGGTCTGTCGCGTGTTGATTCCGGGGCAGGGCGGAGGCATGGTCCGCCCGCGAGGACATGACATTGGACGCAAGGCTTCTCCCCAACGCTGTTGTCGAGGTCGGGCAGGCCCGTTTCGGCAACGACCTGCCGCTGGCGCTGATCGCCGGCCCCTGCCAGCTTGAGAGCAGGGCGCATGCGCTCGAAATGGCGTCGGCGCTGAAGGAGATCGCGGCGCGCGTCGGGATCGGGCTGGTTTACAAGTCCTCCTTCGACAAGGCCAATCGCACCAGCGCCAAGGGTGCGCGCGGTCTCGGACTTGACGCATCGTTGCCGATCTTCGCTGAGATCCGTTCTTCACTGGGGCTGCCGGTGCTGACCGACGTGCATGATGAGGGGCAATGCGCGCGTGTCGCGGAAGCGGTCGACGTGCTGCAGATTCCAGCTTTCCTGTGCCGCCAGACCGATCTTCTGCTCGCGGCGGCGAAAACCGGACGCGTCATCAACGTCAAGAAGGGGCAGTTTCTCGCGCCCTGGGACATGAAGAATGTGGTCGAGAAGATCACCGGCGCCGGCAACCGCAATGTGATGGTGACGGAGCGCGGCGTCTCCTTCGGCTACAATACGCTCGTTTCCGACATGCGCGCGCTGCCGGAACTCGCCAAGACCGGCGCGCCGGTGATTTTCGACGCCACCCATTCGGTGCAGCAGCCGGGCGGGCAGGGCACGTCCTCGGGCGGCCAGCGTGAATATGTCGAGGTGCTGGCGCGCGCGGCGGTTGCGGTCGGCGTCGCCGGCGTGTTCGTCGAGACGCATCAGGACCCGGACAAGGCGCCGTCGGACGGACCGAACATGATCCCGCTGAAAGATATTGAGGCGCTGCTGCGGACGCTCATCGCCTTCGACCGGCTGGCGAAAGGCTGAGGTCGCTGTCTCCGATTCCGTGAACGTACTGCACCGTATTCCATGACCCGTGAACTGACCGTCGTCGCGCTGATCGTCTTCGTGACGTCGCTGTTCACGCGTTCGGTCGATCCCGTCATTCCGCAGATCGCCGACGGATTGTCGGTGGAAATCGCAACCGCCGCCTTGCTCTCGACCGCCTTCGCGCTGCCATACGCCATCGTACAGCCGGTGCTGGGCGCGCTCGCCGACATGATGAGCAAGACGCGGCTGATGACGGTCTGTCTCGTGCTGCTGGTGGTGTCTGCGGCGGTGAGTGCGGTGGCGCCGAACTACATCGTGCTGATGGCCTCGCGCGTGGTGGCCGGCATTGCCGCGGGCGGCATCTTCCCGATCGCGCTGGCAGCGGCCGGCGACCGCGTGCCGGTGAAAATGCGGCAGGTTGCGATCGGACGCCTGCTTGCGGCTGCCATGATCGGCAATCTCATGGGGGCGTCGGTTGCCGGCGTGATCGGCGATCTCGCCGGCTGGCGCGCGGTGTTTGCCGTCACCGGTGCGCTCGGGGTGCTGGTCGTGATCGCAGCCTTTGCCGGCTTTCGCGCCGTTCCGAAGGAGGAAACCACGGGTTTCGATCTCTCTACGCTTGGGCCCAATTACCGCGCGATCTTCGGCAATCCGCTGGCCAAGATCTGTTTTGGCGCGGTGTTCTTCGAAGCCCTCTTTCTGTTCGGGTTGTTTCCGCACATGGCGGCGCTGCTGCTGGAATCGGGCGAAGGTCGGGCCTCGATCGCCGGTACCGTGCTGGCCGGCTTCGGCGCCGGCGCGATCGTCTACACCTTCGTCGTCGGCTGGCTGCTGTCGCGGGTCGGCGAGTCGCGGCTGATGCTCGGCGGTGGCCTGATCATGGCGTTGTGTTACGTCATGGTCAGCCTGCGGCTGCCCTGGCCGGTAGAATTCGCGGTGTTTCTGCTGATGGGCTTCGGCTTCTACTGGCTGCATGGCTGCATCCAGGTCTACGCCACCGAACTCGCGCCCGCTGCGCGCGGCTCGGCCATGGCGCTGCATTCGGCGTTCTTCTTTCTGGGACAGGCGGCCGGACCGGTCGCGTATGGCGTGGGCTTCGCCTATCTGGGCAAGACCCCGATGCTGCTGATCGGGGCCGCGATCATCGCGCTGACCGGCTATGTGTGCTCGCGCAACCTGCGCCGGGCGCCGGTAACGACCTAGCCGCGCCCGCGATAAGGGGCGACGCCCTGATCCGGCACCCAGACGCCGGCAGGCAGTTTGCCGGCCTGCCAGAACACGTCGATCGGCATCCCGCCGCGCGGATACCAATAGCCGCCGATCCGCAGCCAGCGCGGTTTCAGCAGCGCGACCAGCGTCTTGCCGATCTTGACCGTGCAGTCCTCATGGAAGGCGCCGTGGTTTCTGAAACTGTTCAGGTAGAGCTTTAACGACTTCGACTCGACCAGGAATTTGTCCGGCACATAGTCGATGACGAAATGCGCGAAATCCGGCTGACCGGTGATCGGGCAGAGCGCGGTGAATTCCGGCATCACGAACCGGGTCACGTAGTCGGTGTCGGGGTGCGGATTGGGCACGCGGTCGAGCGTCGCGGCCTCGGGCGAGGCCGGCAGCGGCATGGGCTGGCCGAGCTTGAGGGCGGCCGGTGCAGGCTTGCGTTGGCGTTTCATAAGCCTGTGTCTCCGGGGGCCGCGGGCCTGTCAAGATCGCGGCTCCGCCATGGTTGCGCGGCACGTTCCATCCTGTAAAAGCAGCGCCATCGCCAACCCGCCGGATGCCCCATGACCGCCATCACCGACATTATCGGCCGCGAAATCCTCGACAGCCGCGGCAATCCGACCGTGGAAGTTGATGTGATACTTGAGGACGGCTCGTTCGGGCGCGCGGCGGTGCCATCCGGCGCCTCGACCGGCGCACACGAAGCGGTCGAACTGCGCGACGGCGACAAGGCGCGCTATCTCGGTAAGGGCGTAAGAAAGGCCGTGGATGCGGTCGAAGGCGAGATTTTCGATGCCATCGGCGGCATGGATGCCGAAGCCCAGACCCAGATCGACGAGATCATGATCGCGCTCGACGGCACGCCCAACAAGGCGCGGCTCGGCGCCAATGCGATTCTGGGTGTGTCGTTGGCGGTGGCGAAGGCGGCGGCGCAGGCCAGCAGCCTGCCGCTCTACCGTTATGTCGGCGGCACCTCCGCGCGGCTTCTGCCGGTGCCGATGATGAACATCGTCAATGGCGGCGCCCATGCCGACAATCCGATCGACTTCCAGGAATTCATGGTGATGCCGGTCGGCGCCAAGAGCTTTGCCGAAGCGTTGCGGATAGGCGCGGAGATTTTCCATACGCTGAAGTCCGGACTGAAGGCCGCCGGCCACAACACCAATGTCGGCGATGAAGGCGGCTTCGCGCCGAATCTTCCGAGCGCGGAAGCCGCGCTCGATTTCGTCATGCAGGCTACGGCCAAGGCCGGCTACAAGCCCGGCGACGATGTGTTGATCGCGCTCGATTGCGCCTCCACCGAATTCTTCAAGAATGGCGCCTATCATTACGAAGGCGAGGGCAAGATCCGCTCGATCGCGCAGCAGGTTGATTATCTCGCCGAACTGGTGTCGAAATATCCCATCGCCTCGATCGAAGACGGCATGGCCGAGGACGATTTCGAAGGCTGGACACTGCTCACCAGGAAGATCGGCGGCAAGTGCCAGCTGGTCGGCGACGACCTGTTCGTCACCAATGTGACGCGGCTGTCGGACGGCATTGCGCAGGGCATGGGCAATTCGATCTTGGTGAAGGTGAACCAGATCGGCTCGCTGACCGAGACCTTGGCCGCCGTCGAGATGGCGCACAAGGCCGGCTACACCGCGGTGATGTCGCATCGCTCGGGCGAGACGGAAGATTCCACTATCGCCGACCTCGCGGTCGCCACCAATTGCGGACAGATCAAGACCGGCTCGCTGGCCCGCTCTGACCGCACGGCGAAATACAATCAGCTCCTGCGCATTGAGCAGGAACTGGGCGCGCAGGCGCGATATGGCGGACGGGCGGCGCTGAAGGCCTATCGTCAGTGAGTCGCCCGCAGGGCGCGCGACGTTAAAGCCACCTTAAGGCCGAATCCGCATGTTCGGCCAATGGTCTCGCGCCGCCGCCTGAAGTCCGCCCTGACTGTGCTTGCCCTCTATGTGATGGCCGCACTGATGATCGGCTATTTCGGCTTCCATGCCTATTCCGGCAATCGCGGTTTGCGGGCCAAGCAGGATATCGACGCCCAGATGGCCCAGCTCAAAGCCGAACTCGGCCGGCTCAAGGGCGAGCGGGCACAATGGGAGAAGCGGGTGGCGCTACTGCGCTTCGACCGCATCGATCCGGACATGCTCGACGAGCGGGCGCGCTCCCTGCTCAACTATGTCCATCCCAACGACGCCGTCCTGATCCTGAAGCGTCCTTGAAACCGGTGCGCGGGAATTTCCTGTGCATTGCCAGATATTTCGGCGCGGCATAGCGCCGCGAATACATGGCTGTCGCGCTTTCACCTTCGCGGAATTTCCGCTATGGGTGAGATCAAACAGCCTCCTTTCGAGCCTATTCCGAGGAACGCCAATGGCCGTGGCCAAAAAGACGCAGGCGGCATCACCCGCCGCAGCGCGCAGTGCATCCGCCGACAAGGTGAAGCCCGCCGATTTCAGCAAGGAACAGGAACTCCAGGCCTATCGGGACATGCTGCTGATCCGCCGTTTCGAGGAAAAGGCCGGTCAGATGTACGGCATGGGTCTGATCGGCGGGTTCTGCCACCTCTATATCGGGCAGGAAGCGGTGGTGACCGGCATGCAGATGACCCTGAAAAAGGGCGATCAGGTCATCACCGGCTACCGCGACCATGGCCACATGCTGGCCTGCGGCATGGACGCCAAGGGCGTCATGGCCGAACTGACCGGACGCCGCGGCGGCTATTCGAAGGGCAAGGGCGGCTCGATGCACATGTTCAGCGTCGAGAAGGGATTTTTTGGCGGCCACGGCATCGTCGGCGCGCAGGTGTCACTCGGTACCGGTCTCGCCTTCACCAACAAGTATCGCAAGACCGACAATGTCTGCCTGACCTATTTCGGCGATGGCGCCGCCAACCAGGGCCAGGTCTATGAGAGCTTCAACATGGCGGAGCTCTGGAAGCTTCCCGTGGTCTACATCATTGAGAACAACCGCTACGCCATGGGCACCGCCGTGCACCGTTCATCGGCGCAGCAGGATTTCTCCAGACGCGGGATCTCGTTCAACATCCCCGGCGAACAGGTCGACGGCATGGATGTGCGGGCGGTGAAGGCGGCCGGCGAGAAGGCCGTGCAATGGTGCCGAGACGGCAACGGCCCCTACATTCTCGAGATGATGACCTATCGCTACCGCGGCCATTCGATGTCCGATCCGGCGAAATACCGCACGCGCGAGGAAGTGGAAAAAATCCGCGGCGAGCAGGATCCGATCGAGCAGGTGCGCCAGCGTCTCCTGAAGAATAAATGGGTGAGTGAAGACGAATTGAAGAAGATCGACGCCAAGGTGCGCGACGTCGTCAACGAAGCCGCCGAATTCGCCACGCACGATCCCGAACCCGACCCGTCCGAGTTGTGGACGGACATCCTGCGCTGATCTGCCGTCGCAATCATCGTCGTTGAATTTGAACCGGATTAAGAAGCGTCCATGCCGATCGAAGTCCTGATGCCCGCTCTTTCGCCCACGATGGAGAAGGGCAATCTCGCCAAATGGCTCAAGAAGGAAGGCGACGCCGTGAAATCCGGCGACGTCATTGCCGAGATCGAGACCGACAAGGCGACGATGGAAGTCGAGGCGGTGGACGAGGGAACGCTCGGGAAAATTCTGGTGCCGGAAGGCACCGCCGATGTCGCGGTGAACACCCCGATCGCGGTGCTGCTGGGCGATGGCGAGGACGCCTCCGCCATTGGGTCTGCGCCGAGCGTCGCGCAGCAGCAGAAGGTGGCCGAATCCGCGCCGCCAAGCGAAAATGGCAATTCCATCCATGCGCCTGCCATCATGCCCGCGCTTTTGCCGCAACCGACCATCGCGGAAGAGCCCGATGTGCCCGCCGGGACCGAGATGCAGACCATGACCGTGCGCGAAGCCCTGCGCGACGCCATGGCCGAGGAAATGCGCCGCGACGACACGATCTTTGTCATGGGCGAGGAGGTCGCCGAATATCAGGGCGCCTACAAGGTCACGCAGGGCCTGCTGCAGGAATTCGGGCCTGATCGCGTGGTCGACACCCCGATCACCGAGCATGGCTTTGCCGGTCTCGGCGTCGGCGCCGCGCTCGGCGGTCTGAAGCCGATCGTCGAGTTCATGACCTTCAATTTCGCGATGCAGGCGATCGACCACATCATCAATTCCGCCGCTAAGACGCTCTACATGTCCGGCGGGCAGATGGGCGCGTCGATTGTGTTCCGGGGACCGAACGGCGCTGCCGCACGCGTCGCCGCCCAGCACAGCCAGGACTACACTGCCTGGTATTCGCACATCCCCGGCCTGATCGTGATCGCGCCCTATACCGCCGCGGACTTCAAGGGTCTTCTGAAAGCGGCAATCCGTAATCCCAATCCGGTCGTGTTCCTGGAAAACGAAATCCTCTACGGCCAGTCGTTCCCGGTGCCGAAGCTCGACGATTACTTGCTGCCGATCGGCAAGGCCAAGGTGGTGCGGCCGGGCAACCATGTGACGCTGGTGTCGTTCTCCATCGGCATGACCTATGCCCTGAAAGCCGCCGAGGAACTGGCCAAGAAGCACATCATGGCCGAGGTGATCGATCTGCGCACCATCCGCCCGATGGACACCGCGACCGTCATCGAGTCGGTGAAGAAGACCGGCCGCCTGGTCACCATCGAGGAAGGCTGGCCGCAATCCGGCATCGGCGCGGAAATTTCGGCGCGCGTGATGGAGCAGGCCTTCGATTATCTCGACGCGCCGGTGTTGCGCATCAGCGGCAAGGACGTGCCGATGCCGTATGCCGCCAATCTGGAAAAGCTCGCTTTGCCGTCGATTGCGGAAATTGTCGAGGCGGTGAAGGCTGTCACATACCGGTGAGGGTGTCATGAGCGCGCCTTACGACGCTTTGCAGATTCCGCCGGCCGCCGGAGAGAAAGGCGGGATCGAGGTTCTGCGGGCGGGCGTAGTCGAGGGCGGATTGCATGTGATGCTGCGGCGCGCCTTCAACGATCCGCGCGCCTGGGGCGTGCTGCTGGCCGATGTCGCCAAGCAGGTGTCGCGCATCTACGCGCAGGAGAAAAACGAGGAGGAGGCGCAGGTGCTCTCGAGCATCCGCGACGCCCTGATCGCTGAAATCAATGCGCCGGCCAATCCCGGCATGATCGGTCCCGCCGGCTGAATTCGAACGAGTCACACGTATGCCGATCAACATTCTCATGCCTGCGCTCTCGCCCACGATGGAAAAGGGAAACCTTGCCCGGTGGCTGAAAAAGGAAGGCGACGCGGTGAAATCCGGCGACGTGATCGCCGAAATCGAGACCGACAAGGCCACCATGGAGGTGGAGGCCGTCGACGAGGGCACGCTGGCGAAAATCATGGTGCCGGAAGGCACCGCCGACGTGCCGGTCAATCAGGTGATCGCGGTGCTCGCTGGCGACGGCGAGGATGTCAAAGCGGCGGCGTCCGGGGCCGGCGCCGCACCTGCCGCCAGGCCGCAGCCGGCCGAACAGAAGACCGCGCCGGCGTCCGCTTCAGTGCCCACGCCTGCCGCAGTTACGCCTCAGCCGCAGATGCCGGCGCCGCCATCGGGCGGCCGCGTCTTTGCATCACCGCTGGCACGGCGGCTGGCAAAGGACGCCGGCATCGATGTGTCGCGCATCACCGGATCGGGTCCGCATGGCCGGGTGGTCGCGCGCGACGTGGAGGGCGCGCAATCCGGCAAGGGACTGAAGGCGCCGGGTGCCGCGCCCGCGGCGATGCACGCCTATGTGCCGCCGGCCGGCCCCAGCGACCAGCAGGTGCGCGCGCTGTTCGAGGACGGCTCCTACGAGGTCATCCCGCATGACGGCATGCGCCGCACCATCGCGCAGCGCCTCACGCAATCGACGCAGACCGTCCCGCATTTCTATCTCACGATGGACTGCAACATCGGCAAGCTGCTGGAGGCGCGCGAGGAGATCAATGCGACCGCACCGAAGGACAAGGACGGCAAGCCGGCCTACAAATTGTCGGTCAACGACTTTGTCATCAAGGCCTTGGCGCTCGCCCTGCAACGGATTCCCGATGCCAATGTGAGCTGGACCGACGCCGGCATGCTCAAGCACAGGCATTCCGATGTCGGCGTCGCCGTCGCCATGCCGGGCGGCCTGATCACGCCGATCATCCGCAAGGCCGAAACCAAATCGCTCTCGGCGATCTCGAACGAGATGAAGGATTTTGCGAAACGCGCACGCGAGCGCAAGCTGAAGCCCTTCGAATACCAGGGCGGCACGACTGCCGTATCCAATCTCGGCATGTACGGCATCAAGGACTTCACCGCCGTGATCAACCCGCCGCATGCGACCATCCTTGCGGTCGGCGCCGGCGAGGAACGCGCGATCGTCAAGAACGGCAAGATCGAGGCCGCGCATGTGATGAGCGTCACCATGTCGTGTGACCATCGTGCCGTCGACGGTGCGCTCGGCGCCGAACTGATCGGCGCGTTCAAGACGCTGATCGAAAATCCGGTGATGATGATAGTGTAGTAAATTATTCGGGTGAACCAGATGTATAAACCGGCTGAGTTCAAAGATTACTTCGATGAAATGAAATAAGGCAACGTGTCTACTGGATGGATGTCCCTTCGGGGGTTTTCCGCTGGCACCGACGATCCCGCTACGTGCTGACGCAAAGCTTGATATGATGCCCAACTAATCACAACAAAAATCCGGGATTCCACCGGATGTGATGGGAGAAACGTCCAACAGGGAGGCTGTTCGTGAGCAACGAAGGCAATGATGTCGTTCGTAGGCTGCGCAATACAAAACTGAAACTTCAAGATCTGAAAATCACGACGCGCCGGGCTTGGCTGAGCGGGGCGCTGCTGACGGCAGCCGTCGCGCTGATGCCGATGCAGGCTGTGGCGCAGGCCGATTATCCAACCCGATCGATCCGTGTGGTTGTGCCATTCCCGGCCGGGGGCACGACCGACATGCTCGCGCGGCTGTTTGCGCAGAAGATGGGCGAGTCGATGGGGCAGACGCTGGTGGTTGAGAATGTCGGCGGCGCCGGGGGCTCGATCGGCGCCGACCAGATCGCGAAAGCGGCGCCCGACGGCTATTCGCTGCTGTTCCACAATCTGACCTTCTCCACCACGACCTCCTCGCTGCAATATGCCGGGCGTTCGCGCCACGACATCGAGAAGGACTTCATCCCGATCTCGGTCGGCGCCTATGTGCCGATGCTGCTGCTGTCGCACCCTTCCGTGCCGGCGAAGGACCTGAAGGAATTCGTCGCGCTGGCCAAGGCGGCCAAGGATCCGCTGTTCTACGGCTCAACCGGTCCGGGCAGCGTGATGAACTTTTCCGGCGAATTGCTGAAGCGCGATGCCGGCATCAAGATGGACCATGTGCCGTTCCGCGGCGCCGCGCCGATGGTGCAGGAGCTTGTCGCCGGACGCATCCAGTTCGGCGGCGACCAGCTCTCCACCTCGCTCCAGCATGCCAGGGCCGGTGCGCTGAAGCCGCTGGCGGTGCAGAGCGCGACCCGCTCGAAAGCCTTGCCGGATGTGCCCACCGTGCGCGAACTGGGTTTTGCCTTCCTGGAATTGCAGGGGTGGAACGGCTTCTTCGCGCCTGCGGGGACGCCCGATGCGATCGTCGCGCGGCTTCACAAGGAGATCGTCGCTGCCGCCAACAATCCCGAGGTCCGCGCCCGCATGGAGCAGGTCGGTGCTGAGCCCGGCGGCTCGACACAGGATGAAATGCGGAAAATGCTGCGTGAGCAGATTTCCAAGGTGAAGCCGGTGATTGAAGAACTCAAGCTGGTGGTGCAATAAGCGCCGACAGCTTCATGGCAATGGCGGGCGGGATTATCGAAGCATTTGTCTCTGATGATCCTGCTCGTCGGCCGCCTGTTCGGCTGCTCGGCAACTGACTCACCCCGGCGTAAGGCCCTTGTCCCTGACCACGGCCTGCGCCTCGGGCGTCTTCAAAAACGCGATCAGCGCCTTCGCGATCTCGCTCTCCTTCGCGCCCGCAAGCACGCCGACGGAAAACTGGGTCATGACTTCCAGTTCGGCCGGCATGGGGCCGAGCAGTTCCGCGCCCTGCACGGCGATCAGTTCGGAAATCTGCTGGGCGGCCAGATCGGCTTCGCCGCTCACCAGGAACTTGGCCGCGGGCGAGCCGATCTTCGCTTTCTTTTTGATCTCTTCGGCGATTCCGAGCTTGGTCAAGGCGGCCTCGAACAATGTGCCGCTCAATCCGCCCGCGACATAGGCTACCGCCTTCGCCTCCAGCAAGGCGCGCTTGACTGCGTCCGGCGTCGAAATGTCCGGCCGTTTCCCGCCGGCCTTGATGGCGAGCCCGACCTGCGCCCGCGCCACATCGATGCGACCGCCCGCAATCTGTCCGTCCTTGGCGAGCTCGTCGATATTGGGAGCGTTGGCGATCAGCAGGTCGGCGGTCTCGCCGGCGCGCAGCCGCTTCACGAGTTGCCCGGACGGGGCGACTTCGAGCGTCACCTTGTGGCCGGTGGCCTTTTCAAAACGGGGCGCCAGTTCCAGCAGCGATGTGCGCAAGGCCTGGGTACAGAACACCTTGATTTCGGCGGCGGAGGCTTGGGAGGCGAGGGAAGGCGACAAAGTGATCAGTCCCAGCAAGAGAGTGAGATTCGCGGTGGCTCTTATCATGATTGTCCTCCCCCATGTTTTCTTTGCAGGATAAACCTGCTATCCGGCCGTCTTCAAAGGCCCGCAGAAGGCAAACCCGGCCGCCCCGGCTTTATTCGCTGCGCTGAATGTGACGAGGGGTCATGAAACGGCTGCCGTGGCTCACCCTGATTGCGGCGACCATCCTGATCCTGAATCCGCTTGGCTGGAATATCATCGGCTCGGCCATCCGCTATTCCCCGACTGACTGGCTGCGGGATTTGTGGGTGCTGGTCACGCTGATCGGGGTTGCGGTTCTGGTGGTGATGGGGTGCCTCGAAGCGTGGTACAGGAGACGGCGCCTGCGGGCCAGCGCGGCAGCACGGAATTTGGGTACGGAGACATAGAGTGGCAGAAGCGTTCGACATCCTCATCATCGGCTCCGGCCCCGGCGGCTATGTGACCGCCATCCGTGCCGCGCAGCTCGGCTTCAAGACGGCGGTCGTGGAGCGCGATTTTCTCGGCGGCATCTGCTCGAACTGGGGCTGCATCCCGACCAAGGCGCTGCTGCGTTCGGCGGAAATCTTCCATTACATGCAGCACGCCAAGGATTATGGCCTGGCCGCGCAGAATGTGAGTTTCGATCCGGCCGCCGTGATCAAGCGCTCGCGCGGCGTCGCCGGTCGCATGAATACCGGCGTCGCCTTCCTGCTGAAGAAGAACAAGGTGAGCGTGATCTGGGGCGAGGCGACCATCGACGCGCCCGGCAAGGTTACGGTGAAGGCGTCGAAGACCGAAGCGCCGAAGGGCTCGCTCGGGCCGGGCGGGTATGAGGCCAAGCACATTATCGTCGCCACCGGTGCGCGACCGCGCGCGCTGCCCGGACTTGAGCCCGACAAGAAGCTGGTCTGGACCTATTTCGAGGCGATGAATCCCGACAAGATGCCGAAATCGCTGCTGGTCGTCGGCTCGGGCGCGATCGGTATCGAGTTCGCCTCGTTCTATCGCACCATGGGTTCCGAGGTGACGGTCGTCGAGGTGCTGCCGCAGATCCTGCCGGTGGAAGATGCCGAGATCGCCGCGTTCGCGCGCAAGCAATTCGAGAAGCAGGGCATCAAGATTCTCACCGGTGCCAAGGTGACCAAGCTCGACAGGAAGGCCGACAGCGTCACCGCCACCATCGACGATGGCAAGGGCAAGACCGAGCAGATGACTGTCGATCGCGTGATCTCCGCCGTCGGCGTCGTGGGCAATATCGAGAATCTCGGCCTGGAAAAACTTGGCGTGAAGACCGACCGTGGCACCATCGCGATCGACGGATATTGCAAGACCAATGTGCCGGGCGTCTATGCCATCGGCGATGTCGCAGGTCCGCCGATGCTGGCGCACAAGGCCGAGCATGAAGGCGTGATCTGCGTGGAGGCGATCAAGGGCCTCAAGCCGCATCCGATGAAGAAGGAACTGATTCCCGGCTGCACCTACTGTCATCCACAGGTCGCCTCGGTCGGGCTTACCGAGCAGGCGGCGAAGGACAAAAAATACGACATCCGCGTCGGACGCTTCCCCTTCATTGGCAACGGCAAGGCGATCGCGCTCGGCGAGGATCAGGGCATGACCAAGGTGATCTTCGACAAGAAGACCGGCCAGCTTCTCGGCGCACATATGGTCGGCGCCGAAGTCACCGAACTGATCCAGGGTTTTGTGGTCGCCATGAATCTGGAGACGACAGAAGAGGAGTTGATGCACACCATCTTCCCGCATCCGACCATTTCGGAGACGATGAAGGAGGCGGTGCTCGACGCCTACGGGCGCGTTCTGAATATGTGATCGCAACGGGACTAACGGAGGCGAAGATGGGGGACATTCAATATGCGCTGGGCCAGCCCGGTGTCGGCTTGTTCATGATGATCATCATCGGTGCGATCGCCGGCTGGATCGCCGAGAAGATCACCGCCTCCGATCACGGCATCTTCACCAACATCCTGGTCGGAATCTGCGGCGCTTTTGTCGGCGGCAAGCTGGCCGAGGTGCTGGAAGTGCCGGTCTTCGGCTTCTGGCGGACCTTGGTGGCTGCCGCCATCGGCGCGATCATCATTCTATGGATCTGGCGCATGATCCGCAGCCGGTCGGCCTGATCCGCACCCTGGATCACGCGCGGTCGCGATGCGATATCTCGACCACGCGCGCGCGGGTGGCGAGCTCCTGCACCAGCGCGTCGGCCGCCGCGCGGTTACGCGGATCAAGATTGGCGTCCCATTCGTCCAGCAGATAGATCTTCGCGTCGGTATGGGCGACGATTTCCTGCAGCGACCGGATTTGGCGTTCGCCGGATGAAAAGCCGGGACGCTTGCGTTTCTTTTTCACGATGACTTCGCCGTCCGCGTCCAGATCGACATCGCCGGCATCGGGCAACAGCGCCGTGAAGCGGAACGCCAGGCGATCCGAGGTGGGCCAGTAATAGGCGCGGTTCTTGATATCGGCTTTCAGGGCCGACAGCAGCGTCGATTTTCCCGATCCGTTACCGCCGCGGATATTGATGCGACCGGTGGGCTGCGCCAGCACCAGGGCGAGCGCGTCGGGTACCGATGCGCAGTCTTTTTCCCGATCGCCCTCCCGCAGGATCAGCCGGTCGAACTTGATGCGTTCGTCGAATGCGGGATCGGGCTCGGGACGCATATTGGCGGCGACGCCGCCGATACGGGTCCATGCTGCGAGGACATCATTCCAGTCGGTCGCCAGCTGATGCACGTCGTTGGTCATCTCGATCTGGCGGGGCAGGGTGGCGGCAAGCGCGATCAGCACCTCGATGTTGCCGACATCGCGGATGGCAATCATGGTCATGGTCCCGAAGACAACGGTGAGCCCGATGATCGCGCCGGTCGCGCTCAGGCCTTCGCGGGTCAGGATTGCGGCAATCTGCGCACGCAGGCAATCGCGCAGCCGCGATTTAAACCCATCATACCACAGATGGAGGTTGTAGCCGTTGCCGCTGAACACGTTGTCCCAGGCAGTATAGCCATGCGCGGTGACGCGATTGTTCTGGCGCTGGTTCTCGAGATAGATGTCCGCAACGCGCTTGCGGAACGACCACTGGATCGCCATCAGGATCACGAACACCGCGCCATAGGCAACCGGCAGCGAGCCGTCGATCTCTACGCCAAGCACGATGGCATTGAAAATCAGGCCGAGCAGAAGCTTGAGTTGCGATTCAACCTCGTACATCAGCTTGAAAATGGAATGGAAGGTTTCGCCTGTCAGGAAGGGCTCGACTTGCTCGCGCGCATGGCGGTCGTGCAGCAGCTTGGTCTGTCCGCGATTGTCGCGGGCAAAACGCGCCATGTAGCGGCTGAAGGCTTGGAATCCGGCCCGCTCCGCAAACACCCAGCTGATCGCACCGACTGCGTAGGAGGCCGACTGCACCACCAGGATCCAGATCAGGTTCATCACCAGTAGGTCGCCGTTGGCGACGTCGCGGCCAGCGCGAATAACAAGCCAAGTGGTGGTGGCAGAGGCGAGGGCCTCGCAGACCAGCAGGACCATCATGACGTAGAGTGGCGGGCAGAACAGATAGCGCAGGAATTCCAAGCGGGTGAAGGGTGGGCGGCTCATGGGAATATCCTGTGTTTTTGGAATATCTGTCGTCAATCAAGCGCTTTTTGCTCCCTTGCGGTCCCGGCAAGAGCCTCGTAAGTAATTGACACTACATTTTGTTTCGAGCTGTCGCACCCCGGATATCGTCTTGGCCGTCATCATCGATACCATTTCCAATCTGCGCCCGCGCCATCCCGAAAAGGCGCATCGGCCGGATGTGGCCCCGCTGCCCAAGCCGGACTGGATTCGGGTGCGGGCGCCGGTGTCGAGGGGCTATGCCGAGACCCAGAAGATTGTGCGCGACAACAAGCTCGTCACGGTGTGCGAGGAGGCGGGCTGTCCCAATATCGGCGAGTGCTGGGACAAGAAGCACGCCACCTTCATGATCATGGGCGACACCTGCACCCGCGCCTGCGCCTTCTGCAATGTGAAAACGGGACTGCCGGGCGCGCTCGATGTGCTTGAGCCTGAACATGTGGCGGAAGCGACCTTGAAGCTCGGCCTCAATCACATCGTGGTCACCTCGGTTGATCGTGACGATCTCGCGGACGGCGGCGCCGAGCATTTCGCGCAAACCATCCGCGCCATCCGCGTGCGCTGTCCGTCGACCACCATCGAGATTTTAACGCCCGACTTTTTGCGGAAAGATGGTGCTCTTGACGTCGTTGTTGCCGCAAAGCCGGACGTGTTCAACCACAATCTGGAAACGGTGCCCTCGCGCTATCTGACCGTGCGTCCCGGTGCACGCTATTTCCATTCCATCCGCCTGCTGCAGCGGGTGAAGGAACTCGATCCCTTGATGTTCACCAAGTCCGGAATCATGGTCGGGCTGGGCGAAGAGCGCAACGAAGTGCTGCAACTGATGGACGATCTGCGGTCGGCCAATGTCGACTTCCTGACCATCGGGCAATATCTGCAACCGACCAGGAAGCATCATCCGGTCGTGCGTTTCGTCACGCCCGAGGAGTTCAATGCCTACGAGACCATCGCCTATGCCAAGGGCTTCCTGATGGTGTCGGCCTCGCCGCTGACGCGCTCGTCGCACCATGCCGGTGATGACTTCCTGCGCCTGAAAGCGGCGCGCGAGGCGAAGCTGTCGCGCTGATCGCCGATGCCCGAATTCTCCACCACGCGACGGGTGCGACACGCGGCCGCCGACATGTTCGATCTGGTCGCCGATGTCGAGCGCTATCCGGAATTCGTGCCGCTCTGCAAATCGCTGAAGATCCGCAAGCGCATCGACGAACCTGAAGGCGTGCAGGTCATCGTTGCCGACATGACGGTGTCGTTCAAGCTGGTCGAGGAGCGTTTCACCAGCCGCGTCACGCTTGATCGCGCCAACCTGCAGATCCTGGTGGAATATCTCCACGGACCGTTCAGCAAGATGGAGAACCGCTGGGAATTTCACCCGGTGCAGGAACGGACGAGCGACGTGACGTTCTTCATCTCGTATGAGTTCAAGAGCCGCACGCTTGGATTCCTGATGGGAACCATGTTCGAGACTGCGTTCCGGCGCTTTTCGGACGCATTCGAGCGCCGCGCCGACATCGTCTATCGCCGCAAGGCGTAAGCCGCGTCAGTCGCTTGCTGGCTCTTGCTCGGCCAGATCGTGCAGCATCACGAAGGCCTGCAGCACCGAGCGTTTCCGCACTTCGGCGCGGCCCGGATTGCCGTATTGCATTTCGCGATGGACCAAATGGCCTGAACGCGAGGCGGCGGCGAAATGCACCAGACCGACCGGTTTTCCGGCCTTGTCGCCGGTCGGGCCGGCAATACCGGTGATCGCGATTGTCAGGTCGACCGGCGCGTAGGCGAGCGCGCCTTTCGCCATCGCTTCGGCCGTCTCGCGGCTGACGGCGCCGTATTGCTTCAGGATATTTTCCGGTACGCCGAGCATGTCCTGCTTGGCCTGGTTGCTATAGGTGACAAAGCCGCGATCCAGCAAATGCGACGAGCCGGGAATCTCGGTAAGCGTGCCGGCAACCAAGCCGCCGGTGCAGGATTCGGCGGTGGCAACCGTCAGGTTCCGGCGGCGGCAAATATCGAACAGCCTTTGCGCGGCGGCGACGATGTCGTCATCGATCATGACGCATTCCCCCAGGGCAGCCGCACGGTTGCATTGGCATAGGCCGCGATGCCTTCGCCGCGCCCGGTGAAGCCCAGGCCTTCGCTGGTGGTGGCCTTGACCGAGACGCGCGCCACATCGATCGCGACCATCTCCGCGATCCGCGCGCGCATTGCGTCGCGATGCGGTCCGATTTTTGGCGTCTCGCAGACAAGGGTCAGGTCGATATGCGCGATCCTTCCCCCGCGCGCCGCCACCCGGTCGGCGGCGAACTTGAGAAAGACATCGGAGGATGCGCCCCTCCATTGCGGATCGGAGGGGGGGAAATGCTGGCCGATATCTCCGTCGGCCAGCGCGCCGAGCAAGGCGTCGACCAGCGCATGCAGGGCGACGTCGGCATCGGAATGACCGACAAGACCCTTGTCGTGAGGGATGCGTACGCCCCCGATCACAACGTGGTCGCCCGGCCCGAAGGCATGCACGTCGAATCCCATGGCGGTGCGGACGTCGCCTTGCCGCAATTCAGTCGCGCGATCAAAATCCTCGGGAGTGGTCAGCTTCATATTCGTGCTTTCGCCCTCGAACGTCGTGACCATCATGCCGGCCCATTCCGCAATCGCGGCGTCATCGGAGAAGTCGGCATGCCCCGCATCGGCCGCGCGCCGGTGGGCGGCGAGCAGCGGCTTGAATGCAAAAGCCTGCGGTGTCTGGACGACGCGCAAGACCGAACGGTCGAGCGTGCGCCGGATGCGGCCGGCGCCATCCACTTCCTTGACGGTGTCGCTGACTGGCATGGCCGGCACCGCCGCCCCCGACGTTCGGCCAGCGACAATGGCGCGATCGATCAGATGGGGGGTCGCAAAGGGCCGGGCGGCGTCATGCACAAGAACCAGATCGGGCGACAACGGCTCCAGAGCGTTCAATCCCGCCAACACGGAGGCCTGCCGGGTGGCCCCGCCCAAAACAGCTGTGGGAAGCTCAAAACCTTGGCTGGCCTTCTTGAACAGGTCGTGGTCGTCGCTGTGAATGACGGGCTGGATCCGCCTGATGCCGGGATGGGTCAGAAATAGCCTGAGGCTGGCGCGCAGCGCCGTGTCCAGCCCCAAATCCCTGTATTGTTTCGGTATTCCGGGTCCGCTGCGATGTCCGCGGCCGGCGGCGAGAACCAATGCTGCAACTGGGATAGGCATCGGCCAGCGTGTCCTTTGGGTGAGCCATCCTTCTAACGCACAGGCACCCTCGACTCGCAAGATTCACCTTTTTTGCACTGCAGCACTTGTGCTAAAGGCATCTTTGGCTAAACTCTAAGCAGTCAGAAAATGTCGCCTAAATGATGTGCAGATCGTGAGCGCCACCGTCGCCGACCACCATCGCACCGCCATCGGCAAGATCGATTTGCCGAACCGCGTCGTGCTCGCACCCATGTCGGGTGTCACGGATGCCCCCTTTCGGCGGCTCGCCGCCCGCCTCGGCGCCGGTCTCGTCGTTTCCGAAATGATTGCGAGCGAAAAGCTTGTCGAAGGCCGCCGCGACGCCAGGTTGCGTGCGGAAGGGCGGGGGGTGGACATCCATGTCGTGCAGATCGCGGGATGCGAGGCGCATTGGATGGCCGAAGGCGCGCGCATCGCGGAAGATTCCGGTGCGGCCGTCATTGATATCAATATGGGTTGTCCGGCCAAACACGTCATCAATGGACAATCTGGCTCCGCGTTGATGCGCGATCTCGACCATGCATTGACATTGATCGAGGCGACTGTTGCGGCGGTGAAAGTTCCCGTCACACTGAAAATGCGGCTCGGCTGGGACGATCGTTCGATCAACGCCCCCGATCTGGCGCGCCGCGCCGAAAATGCCGGCGTGCAGCTTATCACCGTGCATGGGCGGACCCGCTGCCAGTTCTACAAAGGTCACGCCGACTGGTCCGCGGTGCGCGCGGTCAAGCGGAACGTGTCAATCCCGATCGTGGTCAACGGCGACATCTGCAGCGCCGATCAGGCCGCGCGCGCGCTAGCGGCGTCCGGCGCCGACATGGTGATGGTCGGCCGGGCCGCACAGGGGCGACCATGGCTTCCAGGCCAGGTTGCGCGCTTCCTGTCAACCGGCGAGCGCGAAAGGGATCCCGTGCTGTCCACGCAATACGACATCGTCTCCACCCTCTATCAGGAGATGGTCTCGCATCACGGCGTCGCGATCGGACGCAAGCACGCCAGAAAACATCTGTCGTCTGCGCTTGATGTGGCGGCCGAAACCGTCGGCGCGCCGGTTGCCTTGCTCAAGAAGCATCGCGCCGATGTGCTAACGGCCGACACGCCGGCTGACACGCTGCAATGTCTGGCGAACGCCTATTTGGCGTTCGGCGATTGTGAAACAGACCAGCAAATACGCGATAATCTAAGGTCTGCCGCATGAATCTCGAACCCGCAATCAAATCCTTTCCGGGCGTCGCCGATGCGGTGATCAACGCGCTGCCGCTTCCCGTGGTCGTGGTTGCGTATGACGGACGCATTGTCGACGCTAACGTCGCCGCCGAGGCTTTTTTCGAGGTCTCGGTTTCGCTGTTGAAGCGCCACCTGCTGCGCGAAATCATTCCTTTCGGCAGTCCGCTGCTGTCGCTGGTGGAGCAAGTGCGCGATCGCAGCGCCGCAGTGAACGAATATCGCGTCGATCTCAGCACGCCGCGCAATCCGGGCGAGCATATCGTCGATCTGCATGTTGCGCCGCTGGTCGAGCGGCCGGGACATGTGGTCGTGATGCTGCAGGAGCGCACCATTGCCGACAAGATGGATCGGCAATTGACTCATCGTTCGGCGGCACGATCGGTGATTGCACTGGCGTCCATGCTCGCGCACGAAATCAAAAACCCATTGTCCGGAATTCGCGGCGCGGCTCAATTGCTGGAACAGTCGGCGAATGAGGACGATCGCACGCTGACGCGGCTGATCTGCGATGAAACCGACCGTATCGTCAAACTGGTTGACCGCATGGAAGTGTTCGCCGACGAGCGTCCGGTCGAGCGTGAGCCGGTGAATATCCATGTCGTGCTTGAACACGTGAAACGGCTGGCGCAATCCGGTTTCGCTCGGCATATCCGCTTTGTCGAGGAATACGACCCCTCGCTGCCGCCCGTGCTTGCGAACCGCGACCAGCTCATCCAGATCTTCCTCAATCTGGTCAAGAACGCCGCCGAAGCCATCGGCGAGAATGCAATCGATGGCGAAATCCAGATCACGACCGCCTTCCGGCCGGGCGTCCGCCTGACCCTTCCGGGCAGCAAGTCCCGGGTGTCGCTGCCTATGGAATTTTGCGTCAAGGATAACGGTGCGGGGGTGCCGGCCGACCTGCTGCCCCATCTGTTCGACCCCTTCGTGACCACCAAGCCGACGGGATCTGGCCTCGGACTTGCATTGGTGGCGAAGATCATCGGTGATCACGGCGGCATCATCGAATGCGACTCCCAGGCCCGCCAGACGATCTTCAGGGTACTGATGCCCATGTATGCCGCGACCGAGCCCCGTTCCGAGCCAATCGACTTTGCGGAACTGGCGAGCGAGACCCATCCATGACCGACAAGAAGAAGCGAGGCTGAAACAAAATGCCCGCAGGAAGCATATTGGTCGCTGACGACGACGCCGCAATCCGCACCGTGCTCAATCAGGCATTGTCGCGCGCAGGATACGAAGTCCGCTCCACCAGCAACGCGGCAACGCTCTGGCGCTGGGTCAGCCAGGGCGACGGCGATCTTGTCATTACCGACGTGGTCATGCCGGACGAGAACGCGTTCGAACTGATCCCGCGCATCAAGAAATTGCGGCCCGAGCTGCCGATCATTGTGATGAGCGCGCAGAACACTTTCATGACCGCGATCCGCGCGTCGGAGCGGGGCGCTTACGAATATCTGCCCAAGCCGTTCGACCTGAAGGAACTTATCGGGATTGTCGGCCGCGCCTTGTCGGAACCGAAGGACAAGCCGCGCGCCGCCGCCAAGGTCGAGGATTTCGACGCCTCCATGCCGCTGGTGGGCCGGTCGCCGGCGATGCAGGAAATCTATCGGCTGCTCGCGCGGCTGATGCAGACCGATCTGACCGTCATGATTTCCGGCGAGTCGGGCACCGGCAAGGAGTTGGTCGCGCGCGCGCTGCATGATTTCGGCAAGCGGCGGAACGGCCCCTTCGTCGCCATCAACATGGCGGCGATCCCGCGCGACCTGATTGAATCGGAGTTGTTCGGTCACGAGAAGGGCGCCTTCACCGGTGCCAATTCCAAGAGTCCCGGCCGCTTCGAATTGGCCGAAGGCGGCACGCTCTTCCTCGACGAAATCGGCGACATGCCGATGGAAGCCCAGACCCGGCTGCTGCGCGTGCTGCAACAGGGCGAATACACTACGGTGGGTGGCCGCACGCCGATCAAAACCGATGTCAGGATTATCGCGGCGACCAACAAGGATCTGCGGATCCTGATCCAGCAGGGCCTGTTCCGCGAAGATCTGTTCTTCCGGCTGAATGTCGTGCCGCTGCGGCTGCCACCCTTGCGCGAACGCACCGAGGACATCCCCGACCTGATCCGGCATTTCTTCGTCCAGGCCGAGCGTGAAGGGCTGCCACCCAAACATATCGACCAGCCCGCCCTCGACCGGCTGAAGCGTTATCCTTGGCCGGGCAACGTTCGCGAACTTGAAAATCTCGCGCGCCGGCTCGCGGCGCTCTACCCGCAGGAGACGATCTCGCTCGCGGTGATGGAAAACGAACTCGCACAGCCCGCGATCGTGCAGGAGGCCGAGACGGTGTCGAATGACGGTCTCTCGGCCGCCGTGGAACGCAATCTGGCGCGCTATTTCTCAAGCTTTGAAGACGGCCTGCCCCCGCCCGGCCTCTATCATCGCATCTTGCGCGAGGTCGAATATCCGCTTCTCTCGGCCGCGCTGGCAGCCACGCGTGGCAATCAGATTCGCGCCGCCGATCTGCTTGGGGTGAACCGGAATACGCTCCGAAAGAAGATCCGCGATCTCGATATCCAAGTGATCCGGACCAGCACCTGACGGTTCTGCCGATATATCGCTTCCAGGGATGAGCCGCCCCGGAATAGTCGCAATTCCGCAACATTGTTGTATAAATACATCAAGCCCTCGCCCGGGGGCGAACGTCTATTCCCGCGAATGGGGTTTCATGACGAGCAGCGATCAGACCGCGCCAATAGATCGATTGGCTGGCTTCCCGGCTGCGGGCAAATTTACCACACGTCTGATCGGGCCTGTCGCGGTCGGCATCGCCTTGTTGTCGGCGCTGGCCACCTTTCTGGTGCTGTCCGGGCTGACGCCTTTTCTTCCCACCCACGAACTTGTGGTCAGCCTGCTGCTGGTGAATGCGCTGGCGGCTCTGGTTCTGGTGCTGGTGATCGCCCGCGAGGTCTGGATGATTGTTCAGGCAAGGCGGCGCGGCCGGGCGGCGGCCAGGCTGCATGTCCGGATCGTCGGGCTGTTTGCTGTGATCGCGGCGGTGCCGGCGATCCTTGTCGCCGTCGTCGCCAGCATCACGCTCGACCGCGGCCTTGACCGGTTCTTTTCGACCCGCACACGCGCCGTCATTCAGAACTCTCTCGCGGTCTCGGAAGCCTATCTGCGTGAGCATGGGCAGATGATCCGCGGCGACATCCTCGCCATGGCCTCGGATCTTGCGCGCGCGCGGCCGCTGTTCGACGGCGATCGCGAGCGATTTCGACAATTGCTGACGGCGCAGGCGACAGTGCGTGGGTTGCCGGCCGCCGTCATGCTCGACGGTGACCTGAATGTCGTGGAACGCAGCAACCTGCGGGTCACCCAGGATTTCAACGTCCCTTCAAAGGAAGCGCTCGAGAGCATTACCGACACGACCCCGCAAATCGCGCTGATCCCCGACGCCAACTACGTTGCCGCGATCATCAAGCTGCGCGGCTTCGACGACACATATTTGTATGTGACGCGCCCGCTCGATCCGCGCGTGGTCGCGCAATTGCGCGAAACCCGCACCAGCGTCAGCGAATACGCCACGCTCGAAGCGAGACGGCTCGGCGTACAGGTGGCATTCGGCCTGATGTATACGGTCATCGCGCTGATCGTGCTGCTATCGGCTGTCCTGATCGGGCTGAACTTCGCCAATCGCCTAGTGGCGCCGATCAGGCGCCTGATCGGCGCGGCCAATATCGTGTCGACCGGAAATCTGCATGTACAGGTGCCGGTCCGCAAATCGGAAGGCGATCTCGGGCAACTCGGCGAAACCTTCAACAAGATGACGCAGGATCTGCGCTCTCAGCGCGACGACCTGATGCGCGCGAGTGAACTGATCGACAGCCGCCGCAGATTCACGGAAGCGGTGCTGGCCGGCGCCAGCGCCGGCGTAATCGGCGTGGATCACGACGGCCATATCAGCATTCTGAACAGATCGGCGGAACAACTGATCGGCCGGACGGAAGCCGAAGCGCTCGGAAAGCCGCTTCTGGAAATTGTGCCGGAATTGTCCGAGATCATGGAGCAGACCACAGGCAACGGGCAGCGGCTGGTGCAAGGACAGGTCACGATCAGCCGACGCGGCCGCGAACGCAATCTGTCGGTGCGCGTCACCAGCGAGCAGACGGCCGAAGCCGAGCACGGCTATGTGGTTACGCTCGACGACATCACCGAACTCGTGCTCGCGCAACGCACCTCGGCCTGGGCCGACGTGGCGCGCCGCATCGCGCATGAGATCAAGAATCCCTTGACGCCGATTCAATTGTCCGCGGAACGTCTGCGCCGGAAATACGGAAAGACCATTACCGAAGACCGCGCCATTTTCGAGCAATGCACGGACACCATCGTCCGCCAGGTCGACGACATCCGCCGCATGGTCGATGAATTTTCGCGTTTTGCGCGCATGCCAAAGCCTGTCATGGAGTCCGAGGACGTTGCCGACACGGTGCGCCAGACGGTGTTCCTGATGCGGGTTGGGCATGCCGATATCGATATCGAACTGGAACTCGCGGACGATCCAATGCCGGCGCGCTTCGATCGGCGGCTGATCTCGCAGGCGCTGACCAATATCATCAAGAACGGCACCGAAGCGATTGCCGCGCTTCCGCCGGGATCGGACAAGGGGCGCATCGATGTCTCGACGTCGCGTGCGAACGGCGAGATTTATATCGATGTGATCGACAACGGCATCGGTCTGCCCAAGGAAAACCGCACTCGGCTGCTGGAACCCTACGTCACGACGCGCGAGAAAGGCACTGGCCTGGGATTGGCGATCGTCGGAAAAATTCTTGAAGATCATGGAGGCGGACTTGAATTGCATGATGCGGCTGAGAAGCATCCGGGACAGCGGGGAGCGTGGATGAGGCTGCGTTTCTCGGCGGATCCTGAAATTGCGCCTGCAACGGGCGCTGAATCCAGATCAACCTTCAAGACTGCGAGTCAATGACGACCATGGCAGCCGAAATTCTTATTGTTGACGATGAAGCCGACATTTGCGAGCTGGTCGCCGGCATTCTGCAGGACGAAGGTTATACGACCCGCACCGCCCGCGACAGCGACGACGCCTTAAACGCGATCAGGGCGCGTCGACCCAATTTGCTGTTTCTGGACATCTGGCTGCAGGGCAGCAAGCTCGACGGGCTGCAATTGCTCGACGCCGCCAAGCAGGAATATCCCGATCTGCCTATCGTGATGATTTCCGGCCACGGCAATGTCGAGACCGCGGTCGCCGCCATCAAGCAGGGCGCCTACGACTTCATCGAAAAGCCGTTCAAGGCCGACCGGCTTCTGCTGGTGGCCACCCGCGCGCTGGAAACCTCACGCCTCAAGCGTGAGGTTAAAGAGCTGAAAGTGCTGTCGCCGGTGGCCAACGGGCTGATCGGACAATCGCCGGCCATGAACCAGTTGCGACAGACGGTGGAGAAAGTCGCGCCCACCAACAGCCGCATCCTGATCATCGGGGCCGCCGGCTCCGGCAAGGAATTGTGCGCGCGATCGCTGCATGCCTCATCGAGCCGCGCGGCCGGGCCTTTTGTCGTCATCAATGCCGCCGCGATCACGCCCGAACGCATGGAGCTGGAACTGTTCGGCACCGAACAGTCCAACGGCAGTCAGAGCAAGAGAGCTGGTGCTCTGGAAGAGGCGCATGGTGGCACCCTGTTCATCGACGAAATCGCCGACATGCCGCGCGAGACGCAGAACAAGATCCTGCGGGTCCTGGTCGATCAGACCTTCGAGCGCGTCGGCGGCAACACCAAAGTGTCGGTGGACGTGCGCATCGTCTCCTCGACCGCGCGCAACCTGGAAGCGGAGATCGCGGCTGGCCGGTTCCGCGAGGACCTCTATCACCGTCTGTCCGTAGTCCCGATCCGTGTGCCGCCTCTGGCCGAACGGCGGGAGGATATCCCGATGCTGATCGACCATTTCATGGATCAGATTTCGCAATCCACCGGTTTGCCGAAGCGCACCGTCGGCGAAGACGCTATGGCGATCCTGCAATCGCACGACTGGCCGGGAAATGTCCGTCAGTTGCGCAACAACGTGGAGCGCCTTATGATTCTGGCCGGCGGCGATCCCGCCGCGGTCGTCAATGCGAGCATGCTGCCGCAGGATGTCGGCTCCATGGTGCCGAACATGCCGAACGGCAATGGCGGCGAGCAATTGATGGGCCTTCCGCTGCGCGAGGCGCGCGAGATGTTCGAGCGCGAATACCTGGTGGCGCAGATCAGTCGGTTCGGTGGCAATATCTCGCGCACCGCCGAATTCGTCGGCATGGAACGCTCTGCCCTGCATCGCAAGCTCAAGGCGCTCGGGATCGGATAAGGCGGCGGGAGATCACACGTGTCGCGCATCGCCTATGTGAATGGCCGCTATGTCCGGCGGGCCGACGCCGCGGTCAATATCGAGGACCGCGGCTATCAATTCGCCGACGGCGTCTATGAGGTCTGCGAGGTGAGGGGCGGGCGTCTGGTCGATGAGCGCGGCCACATGCAGCGCTTGCAGCGGTCCTTGCATGAACTGCGCATCGAGATACCGATGTCGCTGGCCGCGCTCGGCGCCGTCTTGCGTGAAACGGTCCGGCGCAACCGCATTGGCGACGGCATCGTCTATCTGCAGATCACACGCGGAGTTTCGCGACGAGACCATCCGTTTCCGGCCAAGCCGGTGCCGCCCGCGATTGTTGTGACGGCCAGCCGCCTCGATGTTGCGAAATCGGAGGCCATGGCCGCCGAGGGCGTCGCCGTCATAACCCTGCCGGACAATCGCTGGGACCGCGTGGACATCAAGTCCATTGCGCTGTTGCCGAACATTCTCGCCAAACAGGCGGCGCGGGAGCAGGGCGCGCGCGAGGCCTGGTTCGTGGATGAGGATGGCCGCGTCACCGAGGGCTCCTCGTCGAACGCCTGGATCGTGACCCGGGACGGCAAGGTCGTCACCCGGCAGGCCGATTACGCCATTCTCAAGGGAATCACCCGGGGCGTTGTGCTCGAGGCGATGAAGGCGCAGGGGCTCGAACTTGAGGAGCGCCCGTTCACCGTGGACGAGGCCTACCAGGCCCGAGAGGCCTTTCTCACCTCGGCCAGCCAGACCGTTATGCCGGTCGTCCGCATCGACGGAAAGCCCATAGGCAACGGCGCTCCGGGACTGGTCGCCAGCGCCCTGCGACGGGATTTCTATCGCTTCGCCGAACTGTCCTGAGGGACGTTTCGACGCGGAGTCCTGTGCCGCCGCAAGTTGGGCTTGCGTCGGTTCCGGCCCTGCCATCTAATAAAGCGCCCCAAGTCCTCGTGGGTGGGAGATTTTTACGAGGGACGATGCGACTTGGCATAAATCACTCGTGGAGCAGGGGTCCGCGGGCAAAAAACGGAAACAACGGCAATGGCCGCCGAACGCGCTCAAAACCTTCAAGACACCTTCCTCAATCACGTCCGCAAGGCCAAAATCCCGCTCACCATCTTTCTGGTGAACGGCGTCAAGCTGCAGGGCGTCGTGACCTGGTTCGATAACTTTTGTGTCCTGTTGCGACGGGATGGGCACTCGCAATTGGTCTACAAGCACGCCATCTCCACGATCATGCCAGGTCACCCGATCTCGCTGTTTGAAGGCGGCGAGGAGCCGCCAGCCGGAGACAAGGTCTAGTTGGAGCCAAGACACCGCGACAGACAAGCGGACCGCCTGAGCCCGGACGATCGGGCGCAGCGGACAGGGCGCGCGATTGTGCTCGGCCCTTACCTTCGGTCCCGCCCGGTCCGCGGAGCCACGCCCGGACCGGCGAACAATGAGCGCGCCCCGGAAGCGCGGCTGGAGGAGGTCACCGGTCTCGCACGCGCCATCGATCTTGAAATCGTGGATGCCGGCCTTGTGCCACTAAGCGAGATTCGACCCGCCACTTATATGGGCAAGGGCAAGGTCGAGGAAATCGCCGGACTGGTGAAGGGGCACGAGGCCGAGCTGGTCATTGTCGATTGCGCCTTGTCGCCGGTGCAGCAACGCAATCTAGAGAAAGCCTGGAACGCCAAGGTGCTCGACCGCACCGGCCTGATCCTGGAGATTTTCGGCCGCCGCGCCCAGACCCGGGAAGGCGTGCTGCAGGTCGAACTGGCGCACCTGACCTATCAGAAGAGCCGGCTGGTCCGGTCATGGACCCATCTGGAGCGCCAGCGCGGCGGCTTCGGCTTTCTGGGCGGGCCGGGCGAGACCCAGATCGAGGCCGACCGCCGCGTCATCGAGGAGCGCATCGCGCGCATCGAAGCCGAGCTCGACAAGGTGAAGGCGCGCCGCAAGCTGCATCGCGAGAGCCGCAAGCGCGTACCGTATCCGATCGTTGCGCTGGTCGGCTACACCAATGCCGGCAAATCGACGCTGTTCAACCGCATGACGCGCGCCAGCGTACTGGAAGCCGACATGCTGTTTGCCACGCTGGATCCGACCTTGCGCGCGATCGCGCTGCCGCGCGGCGAGAAGGTCATCCTGTCGGACACTGTCGGTTTCATTTCCGATCTGCCGACCATGCTGGTGGCGGCGTTTCGCGCCACGCTGGAAGAGGTGATCGAATCCGATATCATCCTGCATGTGCGCGACGTCTCGCACCAGGACACCGAGGCGCAGATGCAGGATGTCGAAAAGGTCCTGCGCGAACTGGGGATCGAGGACGAGGGCCACGAGCGTCTGATCGAGGTCTGGAACAAGATCGATCTGCTCGACGCGGAAGGACGCGCTCAACTGGTCAATCTGGCGGCGCGGGTGCCGCAGGACCGGGAGCCGGTTCTGGTGTCGGCAGTCACCGGCGAAGGGCTGGACCGGCTGACCGCAATGATCGCGGAGCGTCTGAGCCGCAAGCGCACCCAGCTTGCGCTGATGCTCGATCCCGCCGACGGCGCCGGCATCAGCTGGCTGCATCGCAACACCGAAGTCGTCGAGCGCCATACGGAAGCGGATGGGCGGGTGGCGATGACGGTACGGGCCGATCCCGCCAAGGCCGACCAGGTGCGGGCGAAATTCGGCGCGGCGTTGCTACACTGATCCGGCCTTCGGGGTTTCGGACGATTTGGCGGCGTTCCACAGATCGTCCATTTCCGTCAGCGTGGCCTCTGCCGGCGTTTTGCCGCGCGCCGCCAGGGCAGCCTCGATCGCGGCAAACCGCTGCTCGAATTTCAGATTGGTGCCGCGAAGGGCGGCGTCCGGATCGACATCGAGGTGGCGGGCCAGATTGACCGCGGCGAAGAGCAGGTCGCCGACTTCGTTCGCCGCTCGCGCGAGATCGCCGCTCTCGATTTCGGCGGCGATCTCGTCGGTCTCTTCGCGGATTTTCGCCAGCACGGCCAGCGGATCGTTCCAGTCAAAGCCGACCTTGCTGGCCTTCTGCTGCAGCTTGAGCGCGCGCATGAGCGCGGGCATGCCCGATGGAATACCGGCGAGGGCGCCAGTGCCGTCCACGGCATTGCCGCTGGCCCGGCGCTCGGCCTTCTCGTCGGCCTTGATGCGGTCCCAGAGCCCTTTCACTTCCTCCGGCGACAGCCCCCGGACGTCGCCAAAGACATGCGGATGCCGGCGCAGCAATTTGCGCGTGATGCTCTCGACCACGTCGCCGAAGTCGAACGCGCCTTGTTCCTGGGCCATGCGGGCGTGAAAGACGACCTGCAGCAGGAGGTCGCCAAGCTCATCGCACAGATCGTCGAGATCGGCGCGTGCGACGGCGTCCGCGACTTCGTAGGCTTCCTCGATGGTGTACGGCGCGATCGTTCCGAAATCCTGCTGCAGATCCCATGGGCAGCCGGTGCCGGGCGTCCGCAACGCGGCCATGATCTCGATCAGGCCGGAAATGTCCCGAGAGGGTTTCATGCCGCCGATGTGGCAAGGCCGGGTGCGACATCACAAGCGGTTTCGGCGATCCGTCCCCAAGACCGTTCCCAGTCTTGGCTTGATTCGCATAAGACATATTATGGAATATGTAACTCTGGCCAAATGTGGTCCGCCATAAACAATTAGAGCGCGTTCCATTACTTCAAAATGAAGTTGAGATATGGACTAATATTGTTTGAAATCAAACATATCAGGATCGAAGATAATGTGGAAAACGCGTACCTAGATCGAGATTCTCATTCCATCATAAGCCGGCTGAATAT
>JALHOD010000015.1 GCA_022843165.1 Pseudorhodoplanes sp. | reverse complement strand
AAAATGAAGTTGAGATATGGACTAATATTGTTTGAAATCAAACATATCAGGATCGAAGATAATGTGGAAAACGCGTACCTAGATCGAGATTCTCATTCCATCATAAGCCGGCTGAATATGCGCCGGCAGACTCGTCTGCAGTTCCGCATAATCCAGATCGGAATGCATGTTGGTCAGCACCGCGCGCCTGGCGCCGAGCCGCTCGATCCAGGCCAAGGCGTCGCTCAGGCTGAAATGGCTGGGATGCGGCGCATGCCGCAAGGCATCGACGATCCACAAGTCCAGCCCGGACAACGCGGCTAGGCTCGGTTCGGGAATACCGCTCAAATCGGCCGAATACGCCACGTCGTCGAAGCGAAATCCCAGGGCCGGGATATCGCCGTGCTCCAGCAAAATCGGCACCGCCGTGATGGTGCCGCCGTCGCCATGGATCGCGACCGGCCGACCCGGCACCAGCCGGTGTTCGTTCGCGATCGGCGGATATTCGCTGCCCGGCGGCTTCATGAAGCAATATCCGAAGCGCGCGTGCATCGCGCGCGACGTGGCTTCGTCCAGATAGATGTCCAGCGCCCGGCGGCGATGGATGAACAGCGGCCGCAGGTCGTCGATGCCATGGGTGTGGTCGGCATGCTCGTGGGTGAACAGCACGGCATCCAGTGCGGTCACGCCGGCGTCCAGAAGCTGTTCGCGCAGGTCCGGTGAGGTATCGACCAGCACGCAGGTTTTACCTCCGGCGGGATTGCGGCGTTCGACCAGGATCGAGCAGCGCCGGCGCCGGTTTTTTGGATTGGTGGGATCGCAGGCGCCCCAGCCCAGCGCCGGACGCGGCACGCCGCCGGACGATCCGCAGCCCAGAATGGTGATCTCCATGCTCATGCGGCGGGCCTCGGCACCTTGGAAAACAGCCGGAAAAAGTTCTCCGTCGTCTGTTCCGCGATCTGCTCCGGCGAAACAGCGCGTGTTCCGGCCAGAACGCGGGCGGTTTCCACCACAAAGGCCGGTTCGTTGCGCTTGCCGCGCATCTTGCCGGGCGCGAGATACGGCGCGTCGGTTTCGACCAGGATCCGGTCGGCGGGCAATTCCGCAGCAATTGCACGCAGCTCGTCGGATTTCTTGAATGTCAGGATGCCCGTGAAGGAGATGTAGAGACCGAGCGCGACGGCTTTCATCGCCAGCGCACGGCCGCCAGTGTAGCAATGCAGCACGGCGGGGAAGGCGCCCTTCCCCGTTTCGTCTTCCAGAATCCTGGCGACGTCTTCGTCGGCCTCGCGCGCATGGATCACCAGCGGCAGGCCGGTCTCGCGCGCGGCCCCAATATGGGTGCGGAAGCCCTGCTCCTGCGCGTCGCGGGGAGAGTTGTCGTAGAAATAATCGAGCCCGGCTTCGCCGATCGCGACGACCTTGTCGTGCCGGGTCAGCGCGACCAGATCGGCGGCGGAAATATCCAGTTCCTCATGCGCGTTGTGCGGATGGGTGCCGACCGAGCAGAACACGTCGTCGAAGCGCTCCGCGATGGCCAGAAGGCCGTCGAGCCTGCGCACGCGCGTGGAAATCGTCACCATGCGTCCGACATCGGCGGCGCGGGCGCGCGCGACCACGGCGTCGAGTTCGCTGGCAAAGTCTGGAAAGTCGAGATGGCAATGGCTGTCGACCAGCATGGCATTACGCCTTTGCGTCGGATTCCGGCTCGACATAGCGCGGAAAGACCGGACTCGGCGCCGGAAGCGCAACGCCGGCCGCAAGCCGGGACCCGCCGCCGAGTTGCGAGAAATCGCGCGCGTCCTGCGGCACCGCCAGCAGATCGAGCAGCTTGCCGGCGGAATCCGGCATGAACGGCAGCGCCAGAATGGCAATCTGGCGGATCACCTCGGCCGTCACATAGAGTACCGTACCTTGGCGTACGGGATCGCTCTTGGCGAGCGCCCACGGCGCTTCGCCGGCGAAATAGCGGTTGGCATCGGCCACGACCGACCACACGACACTCAACGCCTGGTGCAGCTGCTGCGTTTTCATCGCCTCGCGCGCGCCCGCAATCATGGAGTCGGCCGCGGCCAGGATGGTCTTGTCGTTAGCCGTGAAGGCGCCCGGCTCCGGCAGCTTGCCGACGAACTGCTTGGCGACCATCGACAGCGACCGCTGCGCCAGATTGCCGAGATCGTTGGCGAGATCGGCATTGATGCGCACCACGATGGCCTCGTGGCTGTAATTGCCGTCCTGGCCGAACGGCACCTCGCGCAGCAGGAAAAACCGCAGCGGATCGACGCCATAGGCGTCGGCCAGCGCAAACGGGTCGATGACGTTGCCGACCGATTTCGACATTTTCTCGCCGCGGTTGAACAGGAAGCCGTGGCTGAAAATGCGGCGCGGCAATGCGATTCCGGCCGACATCAGAAAGGCCGGCCAGTACACGGCGTGGAAACGCACGATGTCCTTGCCGATGACATGCAGGTCGGCTGGCCAATAGCGCTTGAATTTCTCGCCGTCGGTATCGGGGAAACCGGCAGCGGTGATGTAGTTGGTCAGCGCATCGACCCACACATACATGATGTGCTTGTCGTTGCCGGGCACGCGGATGCCCCAGTCGAAGGTGGTGCGCGAGATCGACAGGTCCTGCAGACCGCCGCGCACAAAGCTCGCCACCTCGTTCATGCGCTCTTTCGGCAGCACGAAATCCGGATGCGTCTTGTAGAGATCGAGCAGCTTGTCCTGATAGGCGGAGAGGCGGAAGAAATAGCTCTCCTCCTCCACCCATTCGACCGGCGTGCCGGTTTCGGTGGCGATGCGCACCTTGTGTTCGTTCACATGCGTTTCGTTCTCGGCAAAATAGCGCTCGTCGCGCACCGAGTACCAGCCGGCATATTTGTGCAGATAGATATCGCCGTTCTTCTCCATCCGCTGCCAGATGGCGATCGAGGAGCGATGGTGGCGGTCTTCCGTGGTGCGGATGAAATCGTCGTTCGAACAGTTCATGCGCGCGACCATGGCGCGGAACAGCTGCGCGTTGCGGTCGACGAGTTCGCGCGGGGTCAACCCCTCCTTCACGGCCGTCTGCTGGATCTTCTGGCCGTGTTCGTCGGTGCCCGTCAGGAAGAACACGTCGTAGCCGTCCAGCCGCTTGAAGCGCGCGATCGCATCGGTCGCAATCGCTTCATAGGCGTGGCCGATATGCGGAACGCCGTTCGGGTAGGAGATCGCCGTTGTGACGTAATAGTGGGGCTTGGCTGCCATTTTCGATCAAATTGATGCGTGCGCGGGCTCGAGACAGGAATGGCCGGGGTCCCCGGCCATCGCTTCATACCAGCTATCAGCCGCGCGCTGCGTCGGCAAGCAGCCCGAATGTCTGGAAAATCAGAGGCTTGCGGTCCAGATTGTAGATGTCGGCCTCGCGCGCGGCGCGGTTGATGTCCTCCCATGCCACGGCCATGCGGGCCATGCGCGTGCGGTCGTGGGCGTCGGCGGCGAGCCGCGCCGACAACCAGCCATTGATGCTGCCGATCACCCCCTCAAGCGCACGCTGGTCGGCGCCCGCCAGCGCGTCGCCCAGGGCATGCAGCGCCAGCGGGTTGAGGCTCGGGAGCTGGGCGAGGAGATCGGTCACCTGCCGGTGCAGGGCGAGCGCATCGCCATCCAGATAGGAGATCGCGCGGGCCACACTGCCCTCCGCAAGCGCCGCCGCGCCGGCGATGTCCGCTTCGGCTGCGTCGCGACCGAGCGCCGCGGCAACGGCTGCGGCCACATCGGCGGTCGGCAGAGGACGCAGCATGATCTTGCGGCAACGCGATTTCAACGTGGCCCGGACATTGCCGGGCGAATGGCTGATCAGGAACAGCAGCGACCGCGGCGGCGGCTCTTCCAGAACTTTCAGCAGCGCGTTTTCCCCGGACTGATTCAATTCATCCACGGCATCGACGATGGCGATCCGCCAGCCGCCCTCGCCTGCGGTCGAGCCGAAAAACGCCACGCTGCGGCGGACGTCGTCAATGGCGATCTGCTTGCGCAGTTTTCCGTTGTCGCCCAGTCCGCGTTCGATGACGAGAAGATCGGGATGCGCTTGAGTGGTGACGCGGCGGCCGGCCGGATTGTCGGCCGGCACATGCAGATCGTACGCCTCCTGCACCTCCCGCGCCGAGGGATCGGGATGCGCGAGAACAAAACGCGCCATGCGATAGGCCAGCGTCGCCTTGCCGATGCCCTGCGGCCCGCCGATCAGAAAGGCGTGTGGAATGCGCCCGCTTCGATAGGCGGCCAGCAGCGCCTGTTCGGCATCGCCATGTCCGAACAGCGACAAGGTCTCGCGCGGATGGGGCGCGTCGCCGGTCTCGTCTGCGGCGTCGCTCACAGCGCCAGATCCTCGAACACCATCGGCGCGGTGGCGGGATCGAGCCTGGCATTGACCAGGCTCCAGATCTGCTCGGCCACCTTTTCGCGCGGCTGCGTGGCGTCGATCATGATGCAGCGTGCCGGTTCACTGGCGGCAAGCTGCCGATAGGCCTCGCGCAGCTTGCTGTGGAAGTTCGCATCTTCCCCTTCGAAGCGGTCGACTGCGGCGGCACCCCGACGGACATTCGCGCGCATCAGTCCGTGTTCAACCGGAATGTCGAGAACGAACGTCAAGTCGGGCCAGGTTTCGCCCACGATGAGCCGTTCCAGCCGCCGGATCAGCCGTGGATCGACTTCGCCCAGCACGCCCTGATAGACGCGGGTGGAATCCGCAAAGCGGTCGGAAATCACCCAGACGCCGCGATCGAGCGCGGGCCGGATGGTGGTTGCGAGATGATCGTCGCGCGCGGCCGCAAACAGCATGGCCTCGGCCTCCGCGCCCAGCGGCTTGGCGACGCCCGAAAGCAGGATGTGGCGGATCACCTCGGCGGCTGGGGAGCCGCCCGGCTCGCGCGTCAGCTTCACGGCGACGCCAAGCGAGTTCAGCTTTTCCGCCAGCAGCCTGGCTTGCGTCGATTTGCCGGAGCCCTCGCCACCCTCGAAGGTGATGAATCGTCCGCGCATGTTCTGTGGCGTGGCTTCGACCATTGCAGCTATCTACAGCTTTTTGATGCCGGCGCGTAACATGCCGCCGAACAATTCGGCAACCGCGTCAAAGGCCCGCCGCGGCAGTGAGCCACCGGCGACACTGTCGGCGGCCTCCAGCGGCACTTCCAGGGCGACATTGTCGCCGCGCCAGACCCGCAAAACCCCGATTTTCTGGCCTTGTTCGACCGGCGCCGCGACCGGCCCACGATAGACGATGCGGGCCAGAATCCGTTCGCCGGAATTCTTGGGGACCATCAGCCGGATCGGCTTCTTGCCGGCAGCGACCAGCGGGACATACCGGGCTTCGCCGCCATACAACCGGGCGTCGCCGACGGCCTGGCCTTCGGCAAACAGCAGCCGCTGCTCGAAACCGGTAAAGCCCCAGTTGAGCAGCTTGCGCGCTTCGTCGGCCCGCTCGTTGGCGGTCTTGGCGCCGGCGACGACCACAATCAGGCGCATGCCGTTCTGGAGCGCGGAGCCGACAAGATTGTAGCCGGCCTCATTGGTGAATCCGGTCTTCAGTCCGTCGGCGCCGATATTCATGGTCAGCAGCGGATTGCGGTTCTGCTGCCGGATTTTGTTCCAGGTGAAATCGCGCTCGCCATACCATTTGTAGAATTCCGGATAGGTCGCGATCAGATGCTGCGAGAGTTTCGCGAGTTCGCGCATGGTCACGCGCATGTCCGGATCGGGCAGTCCCGCGGCGTTGGTGAAGTTGGATTTCTCGAGCCCGAGTTCGCGCGCGCGGCCGTTCATCAGGCGCGAGAAGGCGCTTTCATTGCCTGCGATGCCTTCCGCCAGCACGATGCAGGCATCGTTGCCGGACTGAATGATGACGCCCTGCAGCAGGTCCGAGACCTTGATGCGGCTGTGGATCGCCGCGAACATGGTCGAGCCGCCGGACGGCGCCCCGCCCTTGCGCCAGGCATTCTCGCTGACGATGAGTTCCTCATCGAGCTTGAGATTGCCTTCCTTGATCTCGTTGAACACGACCTCCGCCGTCATCAGCTTGGTGAGACTCGCCGGCGCCACCAACTGATCGGCATTCTTCTCGTACAGGACCGTGCCGCTCTCCGCCTCGATCAGGATGGCGTTGGGAACGGAGGTCTGAAAGCCGTCCTCCTTTTTGGTCGCGGACGACTGATTGGGAGCGGCCGAAGCCGATGCCAGCGCCCCTGCCAGCACGATCGCGGCGGCCATTCTGCCGAGCGCAGGGGGCGATGTGAAACGGGCGATCTGCATGTTCAATATATAATGCGGGATTGCGCGCGGAATCCCGCCTGCTTGAGACCATTCCAGCCGATTGAGAAGAAAATGCGACCTCAGTAAAGGCCGCGGCCGCTCATGAATCCGGCCGGCGCATCATAGCGCGGCGACGCGAACGCGGAAACCGGAGATGCGCCTCCAACGTCTAGGCCGGCGGGCCGCCGCACGCGGGAGATCGACGTCATTTCCGAGGACGTGGCCGGAACCGGCTCGCCCAGACTGAACGGACGTTCGCCCGGAACCGGGACCGGTCCGCGCGACAGCCGCGCGGGTTCCGCCAATGTGAGCGTCGGCCTGGCTGAGGCCATCAGGATCGGGGGCGGCGCCGGCTCGCCCTGGCGCAGGGTCGCGATCAGTTTGCGGTCGTCGGATCCCTCCAGCGACGCGCGGCCGACATATTCGACCCGCACGCGCGCCACGCCGTTCTGCTGGAAGCCCAGCAAGTGAGCGGCCTTGGAGGACAGATCGATCACGCGATCGGAATGAAACGGCCCGCGATCGTTCACCCGGACGATCAGCGACTTCTTGTTGCGGATATTCGTCACGCGCACATAGGACGGCATCGGCAAGGTCGGATGCGCAGCGGAAATCGATTCCTTGTCGAAAACTTCGCCATTGGCGGTCAGGCGGCCGTGAAAGGCGTCGCCGTACCAGGATGCCATGCCTTCGGCGGAATAGTCGGTGTTCTCTTCCGGCGTGTAATTGCGGCCGCCGACGACATAGGGCTTGCCGACCCGGTATGTGCCGCCGCCCTTGGGAACCGGCTGGCCGGCGTCAACGACGCGCGGGCTGGACGGGACGCCGTATTTGGGATCGACCTTGCGGGCGAACTTGTCGGCCGAGCCGCAGTTGGCCAGCATTAGGCATATCGCCGCCATGCCGAGAGGCGCGCCGAGCCGCAACACGCGGTTTTGAGCCCCCCGATTCAGCACCATGCAACCCCGTACCCGTCTTAAAAGCGCTTGATCCTGAGCCACTTGGCTGGACATGCCAGAGCGCGGACCCGATCCCGCCGGCACCATAGCGTGGCCGCGATGTCACGCAAATGGGCGGATCGCTGGTGTGGTTAATGCCCTGTTGCGAGCGGGCGGGCCGCTCTTGTAATGAGAGCGGCGATCCCCCATTGAAGCCGCGCGAACGGAGAGGTGGCCGAGTGGTTTAAGGCAGCGGTCTTGAAAACCGCCGTGGGTGCAAGCCCACCGTGAGTTCGAATCTCACTCTCTCCGCCAGTCCTTCTATTTTTTGCGAGTCTTGCGGGCGGCGTAGCGGGCATCTCTGGCTGCCTTGCGTTCGGCCTCCTCGGCCACCTTCGCCGCCTGCCGCTCCAGCAGATCCTGCGCGGCCTTGTCCGCCGCGGCCTGGGCCGCCTGCTTGCTCAGTTCGGCGGCGCGCGCTTTCTGCTCCGCCTTCTGAACATCGCGCGCCTGCTTCGCGACGGCCCGCTCGGCCTGGCCGGCGGCACGTTCGGCCTGCCGCTGAGCGATGGCCGGATCCGCAGCCTTTTCGCGGTATTTCTGCAATGCGGCCTTCCTGGCCGCGATCGCCGCATTCTGCCGCTCCGACAATGTCGGTTCCTTGAAACCCATCTGTACCTGCCTCGTGTTCGAGTCATGGTCCGCGCCTGCTGCCTTTGCCTCCGCAGGAGTTCGGGCGGGCGGACATCGGACAGGCCTAGCCGAGGCGGCCGCGTGTTGCAAATGCCGCCGATGACGCGGTCAGGTCTTGAAATCGAACAAAGCCGCCGGGTTGTCCACCAGCATCAGCCTTTGCGCGCGCGTGTCGGTGGCGACCTTGCCTTCAAGTCATCCAGACATTGCTTTCATCCTGTTTCATCACATCATCAACTGCGCCAGTACGGCGCATAGAGATTGAACAGGCTGGCACCGTGACCTTCGATGTCGCCCGCCGCCGCGATCAGCGCATCGAGCGTCACCGGACGCCCGAATTCCGCCAGCAGCCAGAGTTGCGCCGCGCCGTCTTGCGCGCTGCGGAAGACGCGGGCCTGCAACAGGCCGGGCACATCGGCGACAGCTTTGCCGGCCAGCGTGGCGAATGTCTCCGCCGGCAGCGCAGTTTCGGAATAGCGCGCGAGCAGCAGCCGCGAGACCTCATTGCGCTGGCCGGTCAGTGCCATTCCCGGTGCGATCTGGTCGGCCACGATGCGCGAGCGTCCCGTGGTGCGGGCCGCGATGCGCCGGCTCCAGGGCGTCGCGTTCGCGGTGGACACCGCGAGATAGCTTTCGGTCTCGAGCACAGCGCGCGAGGACAGATCGTAGATCGCAAGCCAGCGCGGCCAGCCATCGAGGCAGGCCCAGCGCGATCCGGTTTCGAATCCGGGCAGCGCCATGCGCTGGGAAAAATGCTCGTGGTCGTACCAGTCGTTGAACTCGTCCTCCATGCCGGCGGACGGCTCCATGGTCACCAGCAGCAAGGCTTTGCGCTCGGACATGACCTACGACACCTTCAGCACGGGCTGTTTGGCTTGTGCCAGGAAAAACGATCGCAACGCGTCGCTCAGTTCGGGCGCCGCCTGCACCGGAACGAGATGTCCGGCATCGAGCGGCAGGAACGCGGACGCGGGCACGCTTTCGGCAAGGCTGCGCACATCATCAAGCGGACGAACCATGTCCTTGTCGCCGGCAACGACGAGAACGGGATTGTCGAGCCGCCGCAGCGTGTCGGCAAGATCGACATTGGCGAGCGCCATGTTGGCATAGGCGTAGCAGACCGGATCGTTGGCAAGGAAACGCGCGCGATAGGCCTGGAAAGCGGCGCGATCCCGGATTGTGGTCTCCGGATAGGAACGCGCCAGCACGGTGTCGGCGATGGCGCGCATGCCGCCCTTGACGGCGGCGGCCGATCTTTCCGCCAGATAGTCACGCCGCGCCGGATCGGCCGTCAGCGCCGGCGCGCACAGCGCCAGCTTGCCGACGGCGCCGGGATGCGCTGCGGCATAGAGCACCGCAATAGCAGCGCCGGCGGCGACGCCGGCAATATGAAACGGCGGCTGAAAACCGGCCGCCGCGATCACGCGTTCAAGATCGGCGACATGATCCGCGAGTGTGAATTCGGAGCGTGGCTTCTCTGAAAATCCGGCGCCGCGCTGGTCGAACCGCAGCACGCGAAACTCGTCACCGAGTTCGCGCACGACCTCGTCCCAGCTCTCCAGGCCGCCGCCCAACTCATGCAGCAGAACAAGGCCATGTCGGCCTCCGCCGGAGATACGATAGCGGAGGCTGACACCGGGGCCCTGGGTCCAGCCGGTCTGGGACGAGTCGTTCATTGCAGACGACGCGTGTGATCCGGAATGTCGCGCCGCTCAGTCGGGCTTGATCCCGGCCGCTTTCGCGACTTCCCCCCATTTCTGGATTTCGCTTTTCATGAACGCGCCGAACTCCGCCGGCGTGTCGCCGACAAGAATAGCGCCCTGCGCGGCGAGCTTGTCTTTCACTTCCGGTGCCTTCATCGCCTCGACGGCGGTCTTGTTGAGCCTGTCGATGACAGCCTTCGGCGTGCGGGCGGGCGCGACCATGCCGTACCAGTTTTCCGCAACGATCTGCGGAAGGCCGACCTCCGCCGTGGTCGGGACGTCTTTCAGTGCCGGAAAGCGTGTCGTGCTGCCGATGGCGATCGGTCGCAGCTTGCCGGCCTGCACGTGCGGCAGCAGCACCGGTAGATCGAGAAACACCATCTGCACCTGTTGGCCGAGCAGATCGTTCACCGCGGGCGCGGCGCCGCGATACGGCACATGCACGAGATTGACCTTGCCGTGGATATTGAGCATCTCGCCGGCCAGATGCGGCATGCTGCCCGGACCCGACGACGCGAAATTCAGCTGACCGGGTTTGCTCTTCGCCAGTTCGAGCAATTCCTTCATATTGTTGGCGGGAACGCTGGTGGCGACGACCAGCATCTCCGGCACCTTGGCGACCAAGGTCACCGGCGCAAGATCCTTGAGCGTGTCGTAGGGCAGTTTCTGCTGCAGGCTGACGCTGATCGCGAGCGCGCCTGCGCTGGTCACGGCGATGGTGTAGCCGTCGGGTTCGGCCTTGGCCACGAGGTCGGTGCCGAGCACGCCGCCGGCGCCACCGCGATTGTCGATCACGATCGACTGGCCGAGTATTTGCGACATCTTCTCGCCCAGCACGCGCGCGATAGTGTCGTTGGGCCCGCCGGCCGGGAACGGCACGACGAGCTTGATCGGCTTGGACGGAAAGTCCTGCGCCATTGCGCCAAACGGCAGTGTCAGAACCGCAAGACCGCCGAGAAGTCGAGATAGAACGCGCACGGGCGCCTCCCCTGTTCGAGTTGATTTTCTTGATTGGCGGCATTTTGCGCTCCCCCGGCCGGTTTGACAAAAACCTTTCAAGAGCCGCAAGTTATGCCGCTTCGGCATTAGTGAGGACGAGCCTTGGAACTGAAGGAAATCCGCTATTTTGCGCAGGTCGCGCGCGCCGGCAGTTTCAATCGCGCGGCCGAGCAATTGCGCATCGCGCAGCCCGCCTTGAGCCGCAAGGTGCGCAAGCTCGAGGAAGAACTGGGTACCGAATTGCTGGTGCGGCATGGCCGCGGCATTCGCCTGACCGCCGCCGGCGCCATGCTGCTGCAGCGTGCGGAGGCCATCGTCCATCTGGTGCGACAGACCTCCGAAGACATTCGCGCCAGGTCCGAGGAAGAGACCGGGCATGTTTCGCTGGGCGTGCCGCCGGCGGCGGGTCTCCTGCTGGTTCCGCCGATCGTGGAGGTATTTCGCAAGCAGTTTCCGCATGTCTCGCTGCATGTGCGCGAGGGCATCAGCAGTTCGCTGCAGGAATGGGTGATCGACCGTCGCATCGATCTCGCCATCCTTCACAATCCCCCCGCGCTTCAGAGTCTGGAGATATGGCCGATCGTGAGCGAGCGCATGGTGCTGATCGGACCTAAGGGCGGAGCGCGCAAGCCGAAGCTCGCACCTCCACCGTCATTGCGTCTCCGCGATCTGGCGGAGTATCCGCTGATCATGCCAAGCCTGCCGCACAACAATCGGCGACTGCTCGAGCAGGCCGCCACGCAACACGGCGTCGATCTCAACATCGTGCTGGAAGTCGACAGCGTCGTCCTGACCAAGGCATTGGTGAAGCGCGGCCTCGGTTACAGCATGATCACCTACGCGGCCGTGCAGGACGAAGCGCAACGCAACGAACTCTCCGTGTTCAGGATCGAGCGGCCGTCGCTGTTGTCGATCGTCGCGGTGGCGATTTCGCGCGACGCGCAACCATCGCCGCATGCGCGCAAGCTGATTTCGATTCTGCGGTTCGTTGTGCAAACGCTGATCGCCGATGGAAAATGGGCCGGTGGAAAATTGCTTAACGCCGGGGACGACCCGAAAATCGCCGCACGCTGACCGGGCACCCTCACCCCGAATGCGGATGCTCGTGGTGCTGCGGAAATGCGACTTTCACCTTCTTGATGTCGTCATAGGACAGCCGCGTCGCGACTCCATCGTATAAATTTTCCAGGCAATTGTCTAAAAATGAGAACCGGCCTGCAAACCTGTGAATGCGGCCGGTATGGTCCTGAACGACCAGCATTCCGCTTTTAAGCACGGCCTCGCGGCAGGCCGCCGCGACTTGCGCGCGGCGCTTGCGCAGCCGGTAGGGTTCGAATGGCACGACCTTCGACATGACGTGAAAACGCCGCACCCCCGCGGCGGGTTCCCGACTTCGAGTATCGCCACGACATCCGGGGGTGTGGCGGCGGCTACCAGGCTGTCAAATCTTGTTGAACGCTACAGACGCTCCCCGCCGCCGATGGAATGCGGCAGCACAAACGGCACGCCGGAGGCCGGGACGCGGCCGACTGCGGTCGCAACCTTGAACACCCGTTCCAGCCACGCGTCGGTGATGGTTTCGGCCGCCGGGCCGCTCGCCACGATCCGCCCCCGGTCGAGCATCACGATGCGGTCGGCAAACAGCGTCGCAAGGTTGAGATCGTGCAGCACGGCAATGACGGCTGTGCCCTTGGCCGCCCAGGCGCGGGCAAGATTGAGCAGATCGAGTTGATGCCGCAGGTCGAGACTGGCGGTCGGCTCATCCAGCAGCAGCAGGCCGGGACCGTGCTCGGCCTGGCCAAAAGCCAATTGTACCAGAATGCGGGCGAAATGCGCGCGCTGCTGCTCGCCGCCCGACAGAGTCGTCATGATGCGGTGGCGATAGGCCGACAGATCGACGGCGCGCAAGGCTGTCTCCACTTCCCGGCCAACGGCCGCGCCCTTGCGATCGCCGGCGCCCATTTGCACGATTTCCTCGACCGTGAACGGAAATGTCAGCGAGATGCTCTGCGCCAGCACCGCGCGCTGCGCCGCCAGATCGCGCGGATGATAGCACTCGACCGCCCGGTCCTTGATCTGCACCTCGCCACGGTCGGGCCGCAATTCTCCGGACAGCACTTTCAGCAAGGTCGACTTGCCGGCTCCGTTCGGTCCGACCAGCGCCACCGTTTCGCCGGCAGCGACGGAGAGCGACACGCTGTCAAGCAGAGTGGCGGCGCCGGCGCGGACGGTGACGTCGTTTGCGGTCAGGACAGCGGTCATAGCGCAACCAGCGAACGTTGGCGCAGCAGCAGATAGAGAAAGAACGGCGCGCCGATCACCGCCGTGATGATTCCGATGGGAACTTCCGCGGGCGCAGCGATGATCCGCGCCACGCTGTCGGCGGCCATCATCAGCGCGGCGCCAAGCAGCATCGAAGCCGGCAGCAATTGCCGGTGGCCGGGGCCGATGATCAGCCGCAGCAGATGCGGCACCACGATTCCGACAAAGCCGATCACCCCGGACACAGAAACGGCTGCGCCGGTGGCCGCCGCGATCAGCACAATCGACACGCGCTTGAGGCGTTCGACGGGAATTCCGGAATGAAACGCTTCCGATTCGCCCAGCGAGAGAAGGTCGAGTCCGCGTGCGATCGCCACCATGGCGATCAATCCCGCGATCAGGAATGGCGCGATGGTGCCGACCTTGCTCCATGTGGCGCCGCCCAGGGAGCCCAACAGCCAGAAGGTGATATCGCGCAACTGGCGGTCGTCGGACAGAAACACCAGCAGGCCAATCCCGGCATTGGTCAGCGCCGCGATCGCGATGCCGCCCAGAAGGAAGATCGCGATCGAGGTCCGATTGTGACGGGTGGCGATGCGGTAGAGCAGCATGGTGGTGATGAGCGCGCCGAAGAACGCGGCGACCGGCAATATTTCAAACGGGATCGACAGAACATGGCCGACCACGAACTTGTCGCCGACCACGATGGTGATCGCGGCGGCCAGCGCCGCTCCGCTCGAAACCCCGACCAGGGCGGGATCCGCCAGCGGATTGCGGAACAGACCCTGCATGGTGGTGCCGGCGGTCGCCAGCAGCGCCCCGACCAGTCCCGCCATCAGGATGCGCGGAAAACGGATCGACCACAGCACGACCTCGTCGCGCGCCAGTGTCGCCGGGTCGCCGGCGCCAACGCCGAAAACAGCAAACAGGCGCGACAATGAAATCCCGGCTGCTCCCACGGTCATGGAGATGATGCCGACAGCAATCAGCAGCAGGAACAGACATCCGAAGACAAGCACCGCGGCGGGCCGGGGCGCCGCTCCGGACACCGGCGCGGTCTGGTCGGCGACCACAATCATTCGCTGCAGGATGCCGAACCGGCATTCTCCGCGCGCGGTTTTGCGGCAGCGAGTGCCGGATAGAGCGCCTGCGCGAGATCTTCCGCCGCGCTGGCGGTGCGCGGACCGAAACCGAGAAGATAGAGGCCATCCATGGAGACGAAGGTCATGGTCCTGGCGGCCGGCGTCACGCTGAAGGCGGAATGCTGAAAGACTTCCGCCGCGGTCATCTTGAAATTGTGACGCTCCATTCCCAGGATGGCGTCCGGCCGCGCCGCGACGATGGCCTCGTCGCTCACCATCTTGTAGCCCTCGAATTCGGAGATCGCGTTCACGGCGCCGGACAGCCTGATGATCCCGTCCGCGGCGGTGCCGCGGCCGGCCACCATCGGCTTGCCGTTGTTGAACGACAGGATAAAAATAACGCGCGCCGGCTTTTCGATTCTCTCGCGCAGCGCCGCGAGCCGCGATAGCCCGGCTTCGACATCCTTCACCAGACATTCGCCGCGCGCCGGAACACCCGCCGCCGCGGCAACCAGACGGATGCGTTCGACGATGCCCTTCTCGGTGAAATCATCCGGAATGCGGACAAACGGCACCGAGGCGGCTTCCAGCACGGTCACCGCCTCTTTCGGCCCCGCGCCGTCATTGGCAAGCACCATTGTGGGTCCAAGTCCGAGGACTCCTTCCGGCGACAACTGGCGCATATAGCCAACATTCGGCTTGTCCTTCAGCGCCTGATACGGAAACACGCTGGTGGTATCGACGCCGATGATCCTGTTCTCGAGGCCGAGCGCGTAAAGAATCTCGGTGATCGCGCCGCCGATCGAGATGATGCGGCTCGCATTCTCGATCGTGATCTGGCGCCCCAGCGCATCTTTCACCTGCACGGCGGCGCCCATCGCGAGTGGCTGCGCGGCCACAAGCCACAGCAAAGTTGCGATCAGAAGCGCTGCCGGACGTCGTGTGCGAGGCTGATATGTCATTTCGTCAGGATCAGTTTGTTTTGCGCGGTCAGCCGCAACCGATAGACGTCGCCGCCATGCGAAATCGTCACCTCGCGCGTCGCGCTGAACAGGTCACGGCTGTCGATGCGATGATCAACCATCGCAACATCGCGCCGGCCTTCGGCGTTAGACTGGGATGTTTTCCCAGCAATACCTCGTTCATCTTGGCGTTCGCCGGCATTCATGTGCGACTGGTCTCAAGTATTATTGAGTATACGAGGCTCGTTATTCTCACATTAGACCGTTTTAAAACTGCGTTACTTGCAGTTTAGAGGGCTTATAAGCTCGAAAACATCATCTTGACTTAGGTAATACAATTGATTACCGAATTCAACATCAACAATTTCGGCGATAGCGCCGAATTTTCAGCCAGCTAGCCGCCGTTGCCGCGTCTCCGGTCGCCCGCCAGCCACACAACAAGAATGGGCTTGGGGGCTTCAATGCGTGGTCATGGCGTCAGCGCAAATGCGCTGCTGTACGGGGTTTCGGTTGCTGCAATGATGACGGTGTCGTCCGTGGCGGCGCAGGCACAGACGGTGCTCGACACGATCACGGTGGTGGCGACCAAGACCGAAGAGAATGTGTGGAGCACGCTCGCGCCCACCAGCGCGATCCGGCAGGACGACATCAACCGGATCATGCCGAGCACGACGCCGGACATCTTCTTCGGCGTTCCGGGCGTGACGTTCCAGGGGCGCGCGGACGATCCCGGCATTGCCATCAATATCCGCGGTCTGCAGGATTTCGGCCGCGTGGCCGTGGTCGTCGACGGCGCGCGGCAGAATTTCCAGCGCACTGGCCACAATGCCGACGGGCTGTTCTATCTCGATCCCGAAGTGATCGGCGGCGTCGACGTCGTTCGCGGTCCCTCCGCAAATATCTACGGTTCGGGTGCGATCGGCGGCGTGGCGTCGTTCCGCACCAAGGATGTTGATGACGTTCTGAAGGCGGGCCAGCGCTGGGGTGTGCTCAGCCACGGCATGATCGGCTCTAACGGCTTTGAACGCATGGGCTCGTCCTTCGCGGCGGCGCGCGCCAACCCGAATATCGATTTCATCGCCGGCGGCGTCTACCGCGATCGCGACGACTACAAGGACGGAGACGGCAATACCGTTGTCAACAGCCGCAGCGATATGGCGACCGGCCTAGCCAAGTTGACCGTGCGGCCTGCTGACGGCCACGAAGTCAAATTCAGCGGATTGACCTCGGAAACCAATTTCCTGAATGGCACGCCGAATTCAAACAACCGGGCGACAATCCAGGCCACGACGACAATCAACGAGATTGTTGGGGCACGTTGGCGTTATCATCGTCCAGAAGATCGCGTCTTCGACTTCGACGCAAATACGTACTGGACCTCTACGGAAGTGAAGCAGACCAAGGTGGGCGGCACATCGAGCGCATCAGGCGGTTCCGTGGGTGCCAACCGCTCGTTCAAGATCGAGACGACGGGAGGGGACTTCAACAACACCTCTCGATTCGAGACTGGTCCTTTCCGTCATGCATTGACGCTGGGTGGTGATGTTTTCCAAGACAAGGTGATCGTCGTAGACCCGACGGGAACCGGCGATCTCTTTACACCAGGCGGAGAACGGACAGTTGCAGGAGGCTTTGCTCAGCTCCGCACCAACTACTCGACGTGGCTCGAGATCCTTTCCGCGGTTCGCTACGATACCTACGAATTGTCCGGCATTGGCGGAACCAACACCAGCAGCGGGGACCGCGCCTCACCGAAAATCACCGTCGGTTTGACGCCTGTCCAATGGTTGACGGTGTATGGCGGCTACGCCGAAGGCTATCGTGCTCCCGCCATCACCGAAGTCTTCGTTGCGGGTCAGCATCCGGGCTCGGTCTTTTCGCAGTTTGATTTCCTGCAGAATACGCTGCTGCGACCCGAGATCGGCAAAAACAAGGAAATCGGCGTCAATCTCAGGTTTGACAATGTCTTCTCTCAGGGCGACGCCCTGCGTGCCAAGGCGAATATCTTCCGGAATGACCTCACCGATTTTATCGAACTCACGACCGTGCCGAATGGCCAAGCCGGTGTCGGAGGTGTTGTTTGCGCCGCGCCGGCCGGCTATTGCATGCAATATCAGAACATTCCAAGCGCCCGTATCGAGGGCTTCGAGTTCGAGAGCAAATATGACGCCGGCGCTTGGTTCCTGAACACATCCTACACGGATCTGCACGGATCAAATCTGACCAAGGGCCAACCGCTCCTCAAGATTCCAGCGGATACGTTTACCGCGATGCTGGGCTTCCGTTTTCTGGATCGCAAGCTGACAACGGCCATCAGCTACATGAACGTCGAGGCCAAGGACCCGAGCGATATCCCGCCGGGATCGACCTCTGGTTCTCTCGCCCTGCCGGCGGTTCCCGGCTACAACATCGTAAACCTGCACCTGGCCTATCAGTTCAATGAGGACGTAGTGTTCTCTGCAGCAGTAGAAAATCTGTTCGACGTGCAGTATGCGGAATACATGAGCGTCACAACGACTGCGACATCAACCGGACAGCCTTTAACCCTTCCCTCACCCAGCTCCGGCCTTACCTTCAAGGGCGCCCTCAAAGTTCGTTTCGGAGATAGCTTCTACAAAGGCGGATGACCAAACCGAGCATCCATAAGACCCGCGGTCCTTCACCAGCCGCGGATGAGAGCACGCACCGCGCCGACGACCTCCTCGGCGCGGTCGTGCCTTTGCGTGCGCGCGAGGCGCCAGAGACCTCCGACCGGAACGACCTCAGCAACGTCATTCCGTTTCATCCGCGCCAGCGCGCGGCCGAAGGGAAAACTGACAAGTCCGCCCCCGCTGTTGTCTGCGATCAGGATACGCGCCCCTGCCCGTTCCTGGCGGCCTTCGACTGGCGCAAGCAATGGCCGCTGCTGATCGCCGGATCGCTGATCGTCCATACCAGTCTGTTCGCCTGGTTCATGCAGGAGCCGCCGCCGCAAGCCAGCATCGGCCTGGAGGTGATCTCGGTCGAATTGGTTCTGGGCGCGCAGAGCGAAGCCGGAACGGCGCAGACGCCGGGTCAGGTGGCCATCGAAAGCGCCTATTCACCGGACATCGCTCCGCCCGACGACACGCGAACCGAATTGACCGAACAGCCGATCCATGAGGCTGAGACAAAGCCTACGCCGGAGCCCCAGCAAGAACCGAAGCCGGTCGTGGACGAGGTCAAGCCGCAGATCATGGCCGCCGCTCCGCCCGAGCCGCTACCCGAACCCGAAGTGGGGGGCGATCCGGAACCGCAGAAGGAACCGGTCGTGCAGGCCGTGAAGGAGACGCCGAAGCCGGTGGCAAAGAAGCCGGTCAAGGAAAAGGGCAAATCCAAGAGCCAGCGTATTGCCGCCGCGTCCGATCCGAGCGTGGCCGCCAACAGTATTGGTCGGGGCCGCTCCGACAACGACAGGAACTATCGCGGTCTGGTGGTCGCTCATCTCAGCCGTTACAAACAATTCCCAGCTGATGCGCGCGACGGAGGCATAGCATCTGTCTCGTTCAGCATCAGCGGCAGCGGTAGCGTCACATCGGTGCGCTTGGCCCGCAGTTCCGGCAGTGCAGCCATCGATCGGGAAGTGCAGGCGATGGTGCGCCGCGCTTCTCCCTTTCCGCCTCCGCCTTCCCGTCAAACCGCATCCTTCACCGCCCCGGTCGCCTTTGAACGGCGATGAGACCCGTCGCCAGCACATAGCCAGCAACCAAGGAGAATAAGATGTTCATCGCGATGAATCGCTTCAAGGTCAAAAAGGGATCGGAAGATGCCTTCGAGAACGTATGGTCGAGCCGGGAAAGCTTTCTCGACCGCATGCCGGGCTTCGTCGAATTCCATCTGCTGAAAGGCCCCGAGGCCGAGGACCACACGCTGTATTCCTCGCACACGACCTGGCAGAACAAGGCGGCGTTCGAAGCCTGGACCAAGTCCGACGAGTTCCGCGCCGCGCATGCGCGCGCCGGCAACAACAGCAACACCGCCACGCTCTATCTCGAACACCCCAAGTTCGAGGGCTTCGAGGTGCGCCAGACCCAGACCCGCAGCAAGGCCGCCTGATGTCGGCACGGCAGGATCTGGTTCGCCTTCTCGCCGACGATCCCGGCGCGATTGTCGAACAAATCGCCAAGGACCAGAACGCCACGGCCCGCGAAGTGGTGGAGGCCCTGCCCGCGCAGATGCGCAGGCTCGCGCCGAGCAGCGCCTTCATCGACGCCATGAAGGATATCGGCGGCTGGGGCGACGTCACGCTGATCGTCCATACCGACGACGGCATCATGGAATTCGGCGGTCCGGTCCCGGCCGGCGAGGTCGGCCGCGGCTATTACAACGTTCCCGGCAGCAAGGGCTTTCACGGCCATTTGCGGCACGAGCGCTGCGCCGGCATCGCCTTTGTCGAGCGGCCCTTCATGGGACGGTTGTCGGCCTCGGTGCTGTTTCTCAACACCGACGGCGGGATCATGTTCAAGGTGTTCGTGGGGCGCGACGAGAAGCGCGAACTGAAAGCCGACCAGCTCGAGGCGTTCCGCAAGCTCGCCGACAGGCTCTGCGTCTAAAAAGATTACTGGCCGCGCGGCGCGAAGCTCGTGAGCGCGCTCGCGGCCGGCTGCACGTTGTCCAGATGGCGCGGAATGATCAGCCGGTGACCGGGCTGCAGCGTCGCCGACGTGCTGAGATTGTTGATCTGCGCCACCGCCCAGGCCGGCACCGCGTATTTCGCGGCGATCGAGCGCACGGTCTCGCCCTCTTCCGCGCGGATCGGCAATCCGGAATCCCACAATTCGATCTTCTCGCCGCGTGGCATCACGTAGTGGATCGGCACGGTCGCGCCCTCCAGTTGCGGCGGCAGCGTCGTGATCTGCACGATCTTGGCGAAGATCTGGTCCTGCAATGCGCGCATCTTTACCAGATTGACGTGCAGGATTTCCCAGTAATTTTTCAGGTCGATGCTGGCATAGTGGCCGTGGAAGTCCGAGCCGGGCGGCACGTTGCCGCCGCCGAAGAAATTCAGCGACTGGTAGATGTTGAGGAAGCGGTCGACATTCGGCGGCACGTCCTTGGGGCGGCGGGTCGGATCGAAGGCGACGATCAGGCTGACCGGAACGCCGGCATCCTTCAGCTTGTCGGCGAAATAGACCGACGCATCGGCGCCGGCCGAATGTCCGACCAGGATGATCGGCATCCGCCCGCCCGAGCGCTTGTAGCGCGAGATCGCCTCATCGGCCGGGCCACGCCAGTTGATATGGTTGTAGGTCTCCGCCTCGATCCCGCTGCGCTCGAGTTTCTCCGAGAGGCGGTCCATTTCGAACGACGCGATGCGTCCGCCCATGCCGCGGAAAATGTAGACCTTGCCGCCCGACGGCTGCAGCGAGGCGGTGGTCTCCGGCGAACTGGTGAAAAACCCTTCGAAGGTCGAAAGCGATCCGCAACCGCCAAGACTGACGGCAATCAATGCGGCGCCGGCGAGACGATGAAGGGTGAGCATGCGGACCGGCCTCTTCTTCTTGTTTGCACCGCAACGGCCGGACAACCCGGCTGACGCGGGCAGGTGCGCTCACCACGGGGTAGCGCCAAGGCAGCAAAGCGCGGATTTCGTTAAAATTTTACAAATCGCGCCTCGGCGCAGGGCTAATGGACTGATAAATCAGCCTTATTTCGGCCGTCGCGATGGCGGGGACAGGATCAAAATTTGGTCCGGCCAGCGCGGGAATCGGCCTCATCCGGGGCCGCGGGAATGACCGGACCGAAAGCGGTTGACGCCATCGCCGCCCTGCCCTAACGCCGCGTCTTCCAACGGCAGAAACAGTCCGCATCCATGTCCGCGCCAGCTCCGCGCATATCCTTCGTTTCGCTCGGCTGCCCCAAGGCGCTGGTCGATTCCGAGCGCATCATCACACGCCTGCGCGCGGAGGGCTATGAACTCTCCCGCGGTCACAACGGCGCCGATATCGCCATCGTGAACACCTGCGGATTCCTGGAAAGCGCGCAGGAGGAGTCGCTCGCGGCCATCGGCGAAGCGCTCAACGTCAACGGCAAGGTGATCGTCACCGGCTGCATGGGCGCGGAGCCGGAAAAGATCACCGACCGCTATCCCAATGTGCTCGCGGTCACCGGCCCGCAGCAATACGAGAGCGTGCTCGACGCCGTGCATCGCGCGCTGCCGCCGCAGCACGATCCGTTCCTGGATCTGGTGCCGCCGCAGGGCATCAAGCTCACGCCGCGCCATTATGCCTATCTGAAGATTTCGGAGGGCTGCAACAACCGCTGCAGCTTTTGCATCATTCCGAAACTGCGCGGCGATCTGGTGTCGCGTCCGATCTCGGAAGTGATGCGCGAAGCCGAGAACCTGGCCGCCGCCGGCGTCAAGGAATTGCTGGTGATCTCGCAGGACACCTCGGCCTATGGCGTCGACGTCAAATACGCCCCTCATGACTGGAAGGGCACGCAATTGCGCACCAAGTTCATCGATCTTGCGCGCGCGCTCGGCGAACTCGGTGTCTGGGTGCGCCTGCACTATGTATATCCCTACCCGCATGTCGACGAAGTCATTCCGCTGATGGCGGACGGCAAGGTGCTGCCCTATCTCGACATCCCGTTCCAGCACGGCCATCCCGATGTGCTCAGGCGCATGAAGCGGCCGGCGGCGCAGGAGAAAACGCTGGAGCGCATCAAAAGCTGGCGCGACATCTGCCCCGATCTGACATTGCGCTCGACCTTCATCGTCGGTTTTCCGGGCGAGACCGACGCGGAATTCGACTTCCTGCTCGACTGGCTGGACGAAGCCGCGCTCGACCGCGTCGGCTGCTTCAAATACGAGCCGGTCAAGGGCGCACCCGCCAACGACATCGCTGCGCCGGTGGCCCCCGAGGTCATGGAAGACCGCTGGCACCGCTTCATGAAGCGCCAGCAGGCGATTTCGGAGAAACGCCTGAAGCGCAAGGTCAGCACCCGTCAGCAGGTCCTCATCGACGAGGTGACGGCAACCGGCGGCAAGGGCCGCTCAAAGGGCGACGCGCCGGAGATTGACGGCGCCGTGCATGTCGCGAGCCGCCGTCCGCTGCGCACCGGCGAGATCGTGTCGGTGAAGATCGACCGCGCCGACGCCTACGATCTGCACGGCACGGCGTCCGGTTTCTGACGCTCAGGCTTTCAGCAAATCCCGCAACGTCGCCTCGATCACCTTGGTCGCGGCCTTCAGATCCGACAATTTGACGTGTTCGTTCGCGCTGTGTGCGTTCGCCTCCAGGATCGAACGCGGTCCCGCACCATACAGCACCGTCGGAATGCCGCGCGCGCTGTAATGCCGTGCATCGGTATAGAGCGGCACGCCTTTCACCGCGATGCGCGATTTCAGCTCGCGCCTGGCATGTTTCACCAATGTATCGACGAGTGTGTCGACACCCTTCACCGGTTTGAGCGGATCGGCGAGAATGATCCGCCGCACGTCCACCGCAATGCCCTTGCGCTTGCCGGCCCGCTTGATCAGCGCAACCAACGTCTTCTCGACCGCAAGCCCCTTCTCTTCCGGAATCAGCCGCCGGTCGAGCCGCAGCGTCACGCGATCGGGCACGACATTGGTGGCGAAACCGCCGGAAATCTGCCCGACCGTCAGCTTGGGCGAGCCGAGCCCGGGCGTCTTCGACTTGGCGCGCGCGAGCTTCTTCCGCTCGGCATAGAGCGCGGTCAAAATCGCGGTCGCGGCTTCCAGCGCATCGGCGCCGCTTTCCGGCATGGCCGCATGCGCCTGCCGGCCCTTCACCGTCACCTCGAGATGCAGCACGCCGTTATGCGCGATAATGACGGTATAGGAGAAACCGGCGGAGATGGCGTAGTCAGGACTGGTGAGTTTCTGGCCGAGCAGCCAGTCCGGGCCGGTAAAGCCGCCGGTCTCCTCGTCATAGGTTAGGTGCAGCTCGACCGTACCGTCGAGACCCACGGGATTTTCCTTCAGCGCCAGCAGGGCGAAGGCATAGGTCGCGTAATCCGATTTTGACACCGCGGCGCCGCGGCCATAGATGGCGCCGCCCTTCTCCACCGCGCCATAGGGGTCGACGGTCCAGCCCTGGCCGGGCGGCACCACATCGCCATGCGCATTCAGCGCGATCACCGGGCCCTTGCCCGAGCCGAATGTCTCGCGAACGATGAGGTTGGTGGCGGACACCATGCCGTGCTTCTTCACGACGGCGTCCGGCACCGGATGACGTTCCACCCTGAATCCCAGCCCTTCCAGCAGCTTCGCGGCTTCCTCCGCGTGACGCGCGCAGTCGCCGGGCGGATTGTCGGACGGCACCCGCACCAGCGCCTTCAGGAAATTCACCTCGCGCAGGAAATTCTCGTCGATATAGCCAGTCATTGTTTGGCTGCCAGTCGTTTGATGAAGCCGAAGAGCGCAGCCGTCGCGAGCCCCATATCCGCCTCGCTCGCGAATTCCGCCGGATTGTGGCTCACACCGCCGCGGCAGCGCACGAACAGCATCGCCGCGGGACAAAGTTTCGCCATCACCTGCGCGTCGTGTCCGGCGCCCGACGGCAGGCGGATGGTCCGCACGCCGAGCGCGGCGACGGACTGCTCCAGCAAATCCTGAATATCCGGCGCACAGGCCGTGGTCTGTGTTTCGTAAAACGGCTCGAACGCGATTTCGAGCTTGCGGCGACCGGCGATGCGCGCCGCATCCTGCTTGATCTGCGCGAGGGCGGCGAGACGCAGCGCGTCGGTGGACGCGCGCAATTCCAGCGAGAACCCGACCCGTCCCGGAATGACATTGGTTGCGCCCGGCGACGCCTCGATGCGGCCGACGGTCGCCACCATGCGATCGGATTCGTTCTCGCGCGCGATGCGCTCGATGGCGAGTATCAGTTCGGCGGCGCCGGTCAAAGCGTCGCGCCGCATGGTCATCGGCACGGTGCCGGCATGTCCGGCCTCGCCCAGCACGACCACGCGCATCCGGTTCTGCCCGACAATTCCGGTCACGACGCCCAGAGGCAGATTTTCCGCCTCCAGCACCGGGCCCTGTTCGATATGCACCTCGACATAACCCGTCACGGCCGCCGGGTCATAGGCGGCGGCCGGAATGTCATCGACATTCTTGCCGTAGGCCTTGATTGCGTCCGCCAGCGTCACGCCGTTGCTGTCCGTCGTGGCGAGTGCCGCGCGGTTGAAGACGCCGGCACAGGCCGAGGACGATGTGAGGGTGGAGCGGAAGCGGGAACCTTCCTCGTCGCCAAAAGCCAGCACATCGATGCCGAACGGCAGTTCGGCGTCGGCCTTGTGCAACGTTTCAACTGCGAGAATGCCGATCACCACGCCCATCGGTCCGTCATATTTACCGGCATCGATGACGGTATCGATATGCGAGCCGATCAACAGCCGCTTCGTTTTGTCAGGCCGCCAGCATCCCCGCACGGTGCCGAGCGCATCCTCGCTCACCGTCATGCCGGCCTCGCGCATCCAGGTCGCGACAAGACCGGCAGCCTTGCGATGTTCCGGCGTGAGAAACAGACGCACCAGTCGCTGGGACTCCGATGAAATCGAGCCGAGCTCGGACAGCATCGTCTCGGCACGGACGCCGAGCGTTGTGATGTCGACTGGTAACAAGGTCGTCATCGCAGCGACCGGATCCAGCGGCCGAGCTGCTCGCGCTCCTCGTCCGTCATCTGGGTCTGGTTGCCGAGCGGCATGGCCTTGTTGCGGACGGTCTGGATCATGATCGGCTGCGCGTAGCGCTTCAGGTCGGCCAGGCTTTCGAGCGTAACGTTCTTCGGTGCCTCCTTGAAGCTTTCATGCGTCGGCCGCTTGGCGTGACATGTGACGCAATGCCTGGTTGTGAGCGACAGCGCCTCGGCGTCGCTCACCGCGGGGCCGCTCTCTGCCGGCTCGCTCGGCGCCGTGGCATAGATCGCGCACAGCAGCGCGAAGATCGCGACCGGCGCGGCCCAGCCATATTTGTTCCAGTCGTCGCCGGCATCGACCCGGTTAAGGACATGCCGGAACAGCGCTCCGGTGATCAGAATGAGCGCCACGATCAGCCAGGCCTGCGGATGCGCCGCCAGGAACGGATAATGCGGCGACACCATCATCAGCAGGACGGGCAATGTCAGGTAGTTGTTGTGCAGCGACCTTTGCTTCGCGACCTTGCCGTATTTCGCTTCCGGCTCTTCCCCGCGCAGCAACTGCCCGACCATGATCTTCTGGCCGGGAATAATAGTGACAAAGACGTTGAACGCCATGATGGTGCCGACGAAAGCGCCGACATGGATGAAGGCGCCGCGCCCGGAAAACACGTGGGTGTAGAAGACGCTGGCCGCGAGGATCAGAAGGAACACGGCGATGGCCAGCGGCACCGTGCGCTCGCCCAGCACCTTGCAGATTGCGTCATAGATGAACCAGCCGACCAGCAGCGAGGCGATCGACAATCCCACCGCCTGCAGCGTCGTGAGCGACATCACCGCCGGATCGATCAGATAGGCATTGGCATGAAAATAATACTGCACGATCAGCAGGCCGAAGCCGGTGACCCAGGTCAGATAGGCTTCCCATTTGAACCAGTGCAGATGCTCGGGCAGATGCGACGGCGCGACGGTGAATTTTTCGACGTGATAGAAGCCGCCGCCATGCACCTGCCAGGCGGTGCCGAACACGCCGGGACTTTTCCGCTCCTGTTGGTTCAGCGAATAGTCGAGCGCGATGAAATAGAACGATGTGCCGATCCAGCCGATGCCCACGATCATGTGGGCCCAGCGCAGCAGCAGATTGCTCCATTCGCCGAGAAAGACGTCCATCCGCGCTAGCTGCCCCGATAGGTCGAATAGCCGTAGGGTGAGACCAGCAACGGCACGTGGTAATGAGCCTCCTCGGAGATGCCAAAGCGGATCGGCACGATGTCGAGGAAAGCCGGGTCAGCCAGCGTCACGCCCTGCGCGCGGAAATAGTCACCGACATGGAACAGCAATTCATAGCGTCCCGGCTGGAAGGCGGCGCCCTCCAGCAGCGGCTGGTCGAGCCGGCCATCCTGGTTGGTGAACGCCTCCACCGGCTGACCAGCCGGCCGGTCGAGCACCTTGAAAACCACACGCAGGCCCGCCGCCGGTTTGCCGGCGGCGGTATCGAGGACATGTGTGGTGAGGCGACCCATGAGTCACAGACTAGCAAGCGCCGGGCCGTCCTGCGACCGCAACTTCCGTCGCCCGCTTGCGCGCCTCAAGGCGTGAGGATGGTCGACCCCGTGGTCTCGCGGCCCTCGAGATCCTCGTGCGCCTTGCGGGCGTCCTGCAGCTTGTAGGTCTGGTTGACCGGGATCTTGACCGTGCCGCTGCCGACCACCTTGAACAGGTCGGTGGCGGTGGCGACCAGATCCTCGCGTTTGGCGACATAGTTGTTGAGGGTCGGCCGGGTGGCGAACAGCGAGCCCTTGGTCTGCAGGATGTTGATGTTGAAAGCCTCGATCTGGCCGGAGGCGCTGCCGAAGCTCACGAACATCCCCAGCGGGCGGATGCAGTCCAGCGAGGCCGGGAACGTCGTCTTGCCGATGCCGTCATAGACCACGTCGCACAGCTTGCCGCCGGTGATCTCCTTGACGCGCGCGACAAAGTCCTCGTCACGATACAGGATCGTATGGTGGCAACCATTCTTCCGGGCGATCTCTGCCTTGTCTTTGGAGCCGACGGTGCCGATCACCGTTGCGCCGAGATGATTGGCCCATTGGCACAGGATCTGGCCGACGCCACCAGCGGCGGCGTGCATCAGGACGGTCGTGCCCTTTGCCACCTTGAAGGTACGGTTGAGCAGATATTGCGCGGTCATGCCCTTCAGCATCATGCCGGCAGCCTGCTGATAGGAGATGTTGTCGGGCAGCTTCACCACCCGGTCGGCCGGCAGCAGCCGTTCCGCCGCATAGCCGCCCAAAGCCACCACATAGGCCACCCGGTCGCCGACCTTGATGTCGCTGACGCCGGGACCGACCGCGGTCACCTCGCCCGCCCCCTCGTTGCCGGCCACGAACGGCATCCCGACCGGCGAGGGATACATGCCGATGCGGAAATAGGTATCGATGAAATTGACCCCGCAGGCATGCTGCTTGATCCGGATCTGGCCCTGGCCGGGCGCGCCGACCTCGATGTCCTCGAAGGTCAGAACCTCAGGCCCGCCATGCTTATGAACCCGGACCGCTGCAACCATTTCAATCCTCCATCATTATGGCGCGCACGCACGGCGCGCTTGCAACCCTGCGGTTGTCACCGCGCGGCGATCATAGGGAGTGCCCCTGAAGACGCAAGCAGAGGCGGATCAGGCCCGGCCCGCGGGAGGGGCCCGCCGCCTCTTGCGCAATGCAACGATATTGAAGGCTTCAACGGCCGCGGCAAAAGCCATGGCAAAGTAGATATACCCGCGCGGGATATGGAATTGGAACCCGTCGGCCACCAGCGCCACACCGATCAGCAGCAGGAAGGCCAGCGCCAGCATCTTGGTGGTGGGATGCCGGTTGACGAAACCGCTCACCGGTCCGGATGCCACATACATCACGCCCATGGCGATCACGACGGCGGCGACCATCACCTCGATATGTTCAGCCATGCCGATCGCGGTGATTATCGAGTCGAGCGAAAAGACGAGATCAATCACGATCAACTGGACAATCGTCCAGCCAAACGAGGCGACCACCACTGATGGCACATGCTCGCCGTCTTCGTACTTGCCTTCCACCTCGGCGTGGATTTCATGCACGCCCTTGGCTATAAGGAAAAGTCCGCCACCGATCAGAATCAGATCGCGCCAGGACACGGCGTTTCCGAAGACATCGAAGATCGGACTCGTCAGGCCCATGATCCAGGTCAGCATCATGAGCAATGCAATGCGGAAAATGAGCGCCAGGCTGAGCCCGATCTGCCGCGCCAGCTTCTTCTTCTCCTCCGGCAGGCGCCCGACCAGAATCGAAATGAAGATGATGTTGTCGATGCCGAGCACGATCTCCAGAACGGTGAGCGTGACCAGTGCGGCCCAGACATGCGGATCGGTCAACAATTCAAGCATTTCAGACTCCGGAAGGCGTTGTTTTTCGCGCAACGAACAGGCCGGCGCCCAGGAAATAGACCCCAATCGCCACCAGACACGATGAAACCCAAGGCCCTGGATCGAGGCCGCGGGCCAAAGCATAGACCGCCAGCACCGACCACAATACTAGCGCCGCGACATTCAAAAACCGCAAGTGGACCACGCGAAACGGATGGATGACGCGCAAGGGCATGAACGTCATCACCACCAGCGCCGAGATCAGCAGGACTGCCAGTACGGGCGCGGGCTTGAGTACGAACAGATAGAACGCGATCCCGTTCCATAAGGCGGGAAAGCCGTGGAAATAATTGTCGGCCGTCTTCATCTGCTCGTCGGCGAAATAAAGCGCGCTGGAGACCACGATGGCGAGCGCCAGCGGGATTGCCGCCATCTCCGGTAGCAGGCCGCTGGCGGCAATGGCATAGGCAGGCACGAAAACGTAGGTCGTAAAATCCACCACCAGATCGAGTGCATCGCCGGACCAGCGCGGCAGGACTTCCGCAACCCGAAATCGCCGCGCCAGCGTGCCGTCGATTCCGTCGATGAACAAGGCCACGCCGAGCCACGCAAACATCTGCACCCAATCGGCGCCGGCTGCGGCGATCAGCGCCATGAACGCACAGCCTGCGCCGCAGGCGGTCAGGATGTGGACCAGAAACGGACGCACGCGTGATCCCGCTGCGATTCGCCCGTCCGTCACGCTTTCCGGATCTTCCGGCATCGCCCTGCCCTTGCTGCGCGACATCGCTTTATCAGACTTTGACGCGGACCTGCGATCACGTTCGCGCCGCGCCGGACAATTCCGCCAGGATGCCGCCGAGCAACAAATTCACCAGATCGGGGCGCGCGACCGGCGCCATGTGTCCGCCGGCGGGAACCTCGTGCAGGCACCAATGCCGGTGCGTGTTCGCGAGCAATCCGGCGATCGCATGCGTCGGGCGGCGAGTGTCAGCGGCGCGCATGACGTGAACCGGCGCGGCAATTCTTCCCCAGTCCGTCAGCGCACGGCCGGGATCGATGACGGCATCCCATTCATCGACGACATTCGGGAGCACCACCCGCAATCCGGCCTTGCGCTCCTCGGACATGGACGACCAGCTCCCCGCACCCGACCAGTAATCGACAAACATCTCGCCAGCTTCGTCCCATTTCCTGTCCGCTCCGAAGACGCGAAAACGGGAGGCGATATCTTGAATTTCCACGAAGGCCTCTGCCGGCCCATGCGTCTTCAGCAGCGAGAACAGGATCGGCTCAAATGCGATCACACCTCGCAAGCGGTCGCCCATCAGGAACGCCGCTTCCAGCGCCACAGCGCCGCCCAGCGAATGCCCGATCAGGATAACCGGCTCGCCGGCCTGCGCCGCAACCGCCGAAACAAGTCCAGCCTGATCGGCCAATGTCTCCGGGCGCACCTGCGACCATGGCGAGGTCGCGCCGTAGCCGAACAGATTCACCGCCATGAACCCGGTGGCGGTCCTGAAAATCGTCGATCAGCCGCCGCCACTGGCGATGGCCGCTGGCGGAACTGTGGACCAGGAGGACAGTTGGTCCGGACCCGGCCTCCAGCCATTCCACCTCGAAAGACCCCGCCCTGACCGTCGCCATTGTGCCGCCTGCATCGCCCTGCGAACTGCTCGTCAGGGCCGGACAGACAGGATAGAACGCCATCAGAGGATCGGACATGCCCCCGTCGGAGAGATTCACGGCCGAGGTTGCAGTGGTTGGCGCGGGTCCGGCCGGGCTCTGCGCGGCCATCGCGCTGGCCAGCGCCGGCATCGAAACCGTGCTGATCGCCCGCGCCTCGCCCGCGGACAATCGCACCACGGCGCTGCTCGCCAGTTCCGTGACCGCGCTTGACACTTTGGGAGTCTGGCCGCGCTGCCGCGATCAGGCTGCCCCGCTCGAGGTTCTTCGTCTGGTCGATGACACCTCGCGTCTGCTGCGCGCGCCGGAGGCGTGTTTCCAGGCGGCGGAAATCGGACTCGACGCCTTCGCCCACAATATCGAAAACCGTCACCTGATCGCCGCGCTCGAACAGTCGGCCGCCGAACTTCCCGCGCTGAGCCGCATTTACGACGACGTTCGCGATGCGAATATCGCCGCAGATCATGTCTCGCTGCACACCAGAAACGGACAGACAATCGATGCGGCGCTGGCGGTCGGCGCCGACGGAGGAAAATCGGTCTGCCGCGCGGCGGCCGGGATTGAAACGCAAGGCTGGTCCTATCCGCAGACCGCGCTTACCTTCACGGTCTCGCATACGCGGCCGCATCATAATATCTCCACCGAATTCCACACGCCGTCCGGCCCCTTCACGACCGTTCCCCTGCCCGGCCAGCGATCGAGCATCGTCTGCGTGGTCGATCCCTCCGACGCGGCACATTTGCAAAATCTACGGGAAGACGACCTGAACGCCGAGATCGAACGGCGCTCCCATTCCATTCTTGGCAAGGTCTTGGCCGAACCGGGACACGGCGCATTTCCGCTCGTCGCCGAAACCGCGCGCGTGTTCGCGGCGAACCGGGTGATGCTGGCGGGCGAAGCGGCGCACCGCATTCCGCCGATCGGCGCGCAGGGACTCAATCTTGGCCTGCGCGATGCGGCGACCATCAGCGAACTCGTGATCGCCGCGCGGTGCGACGGCGGCGATATCGGCGGCGATGACGTGCTCGCGCGCTACGATACGCTGCGCCGCGCGGACGTGACCAGTCGCACTTTTGCGGTCGACCTGCTCAACCGCACCCTGCTATCGTCGTTCCTGCCTATCCAAGGCGCGCGCGGACTGGGCGTCTATCTGATGAACAGCATCGGGCCGTTGCGCCGCGCGGTCATGCGCGAAGGCGTTGCGCCGGCGGCCTCGCAGCCGCGCCTGATGCGCGGGGAGGCTCTGGTCTAGCGCCACGGTGGCGCAGGCTTGGCGATATCCGCCGCATCGCGAAATTGCGTTGCGATCGGCACCGGCAAGGCCGGCATCTGCCCACCGTCTTGGCCCAGCAACCGGCGCCTGAACAAACCGCGCCGCACGAAATGCGGGTCCTGCAAGGCCTCCCGCAGAGTTGCGACGATGGTGGCGCAGCAATCCGCCTTGCCGAAGACCGGTGCCCAGTCCGACGCCGGTCTGGCGGCGATCAGCCTGGCGACTTCTGCGCGCGTCGCCTGCGGGTTGCGGGTGTCATTCGCATCGTCTGGGCCAAGGCCGACGGTTGCGGCGAAGCGCTGCCAGAAATGATCTTCCAACGCCGCGCATGCCACCAGACGTCCGTCCCGGGTCGGGTAGAGCTGATAGCGCGGCGAGCCGCCGGCCAGGGCGCTGTCGCCCGATCCCGGATAGGTTCCGGTGGCGGCGCCATACGCCAGCGCATGCCAGGCGAAGGTGAACATGGCGTCGGTCATCGCGATATCGAGATGACAGCCCGCACCCGTCAAATCGCGCTGCCGCAGGGCCAGCAGGATATTGATTACCGCCGGAAACGAGCCGCCACCGATATCGGCGACCAGCGCGGGGGGGATCATCGGCCGGTCGGCGGGGCCGTGCTGCAGCGACAGCAATCCCGTCGCTCCGATGTAGTTCAGGTCGTGACCGGCTTCCGTCGCCCGCGGCCCCTCCTGGCCATAGCCGGAGATCGAGCAGTAGATGATCCGCGGATTGATTGATCTGACGGCGTCATAGCCGAATCCGAGCCGGGCCATGACGCCCGGCCGGAATTGCTCAACAAGGATGTCAGCGGTCTGAAGCAGCGGTTGAAGTTTTGCGCGATCTTGCTCCGACTTCAGATTCAGGATGAGGTTGGTTTTGCCGCGGTTGAGCAGCCCGAACGCGGCACCCTGCCCTTGCCAGTCGGGCGGATAATGGCGCAGATCGTCGCCGTCCGGCCGCTCGATCTTGATCACGGTGGCGCCGGCTTCTGCCAGCATCAGGGTGGCCAGCGGCCCTGGCAGCAGCGTCGTGAAGTCCAGAACGACAAGACCCGCCAGCGGCTGCGTCATGACAGGCTCTGATCAGAACAGTTGCAGCGGCAGCAATCCCGCTTTCACCAGCCACATCACCGTTGTGAGCGTCAGCACGGACACCAAAGTGCCCAGCAGCACCGATCCCGACGCCTGCTCGACCCAGCAATCATATTGCCGCGCCAAGATGAAGACATTGAGCGCCGGCGGCAAAGCGGCCATCAGCACGGCGGTGTATATCCAGGTCTGCGGAAACGGTCCGAGCAGCGACAGGATCACCAGCACGATGATCGGGTGCAAGACCAGTTTCACCACCGCGATCACCGGCACTTCCCACGGCATCCGTTGCAGCGGCCGCAGCGCCACCGTCACGCCCAGCACGAACAGGGCGCAGGGCGCGGCCGCGTTCTGCAGGAATTGCATCAGGCGGTCGAGCGCAACCGGCGGCTCGAAATGCAACGCTGCCGAGATCACGCCCAAAGCCGTTGCGACGATGAAGGGATGCAGGACGATCCGCTTGAGGACCAGAACTACGGTTTCGCCAAAACTTTTCTGTTCGGTGCCGGCCAGCGCCATCAGGAACGGTACCAGCGAGAACAGCAGGATGCTGTCGAAGCAGAAGATCAGCGCCACCGGCGCGGCCGCCTGCGGGCCGAGCGTCGCGAGCGCCAGACCCGGGCCCATATAGCCGATATTGCCGTAGCCGCCGGCCAGTCCCGCAATGGTGGCGTTCTGGATGCGGCCGCGGGCGAACATGCTGATCGCGAACGCGATCGCGAAGGCGACCGTCGTGGCCAGCGAGGTGCCCACGACATAGGAAAATTGAGCCAGTTCCTCGAGCGGCGTCGTGGCCACAATCCGGTAGAACAGGCAGGGCAAGGCCACGTAGATGATGAAGAAGTTCATCCAGGCCAGCCCGGTATCCGGGATCCGCCTGATCTTGCCGCAGGCAAAACCGAGAAAGATCAGCCCGAAATACGGGAGCGCGAGATTGAGGACGTCGATCATCCGGCCGGGCTCATGGTTCGCCCCGTGTGCTATCGGTCGCGCCAGGTCCGGTCAATTGTGGCCATAAGTCAGGCTTGAGACAGGCTTGGCGGCGGGCCATGCTTGCTCTACACGCGCCCCATGGTCCCTCCCACCTCCCGCGCAAAGACCCGCCGATGAAGCTCCCCCGCCAGTTCTACAAGCCGCTCGCCGTCGGTGCGCCCGAACCTTTGCGCGAATTGCCGGTGCGGCTGGAGCGCATGATCCATTTCGTGCCGCCGCATCTGGAAAAGCTGCGCGCCAAGGTGCCGCAACTCGCCAGGGAGGTCGATGTGGTGCTCGGTAATCTGGAGGACGCCATTCCGGCCGACGCCAAGGACACCGCGCGCAAGGGCTTCATCGAGATGGCGCAAGCCACCGACTTTGGCGCCACCGGATTGTGGACGCGCATCAACGCGCTCAATTCGCCGTGGATGCTGGACGACGTGACCGAAATCGTCGCCGCCATTGGCAACAAGCTCGATGTGGTGATGGTGCCGAAGGTCGACGGCGAATGGGACATCCATTATCTCGACCAACTGCTCGCCCAGCTCGAAGCCAGGCACGCGGTGAAAAAGCCCATTCTCCTTCACGCCATTCTGGAAACGGCGGAAGGCGTCAAGAATGTCGAGGCGATCGCAGCGGCGTCGCCGCGCATGCAGGGCATCAGCCTCGGACCCGCCGATCTCGCCGCCTCGCGCGCGATGAAGACCACCCGCGTCGGGGGCGGTCATCCCGACTACAAGGTGCTGGCTGATCCCGATGCGTCCGGCGGATCGCGGGCGGCCTACCAGCAGGATCTGTGGCACTACACCCTCGGCAAGATGGTGGACGCCTGCGCCACCGCCGGCATCAAGCCATTCTACGGACCCTTCGGGGATTTCGCGGACGGCGACGCCTGCGAGGCGCAATTCCGCAACGCCTTCCTGATGGGCTGTGCGGGCGCCTGGTCGCTGCACCCTTCCCAGGTCACCATCGCCAAACGGGTCTTTTCACCCGACCCCGGCGAGGTCGCCTTTGCCCGCAGGATCCTGGACGCCATGCCGGACGGCACTGGGGCGGTCATGATCGATGGCAAGATGCAGGACGACGCCACCTGGAAACAGGCCAAGGTGGTGGTTGATCTGGCCCAGCTGGTTGCGGCAAAAGACCCCGCCATGGCGGCCATTTACGGGTTTTGAACGCTGGTACTGCCACAATTGCCGCCTATCTAGTGATCCTCATGCCCAAGACCGAACTCAAGTTCGCCAAGTACAAAATCGGACAGGTGGTCAAACACCGGATTTTCCCGTTCCGCGGCGTCGTCTTCGATATCGACCCTACCTTCAGCAATACCGAAGAATGGTGGCTATCGATCCCGGAGCATATCCGGCCCAACAAGGACCAGCCGTTCTATCATCTGTTCGCGGAGAACACGGAAAGCGAATACGTCGCCTATGTGTCGGAGCAGAATTTGCTGCCCGACAATTCCAGCGAGCCGATCCGTCACCAGCAGGTCGCGGAAGAATTCGAGAAAGACCCGAAAGGCGATTACCGTCCGCGCGACTTCGTGATCAATTAGCGGCGGATACGGACCTCAACGACAAGAAAAAAGCGCGCCCTTTGAGCGCGCTTTTTTCTATCGGGGAATAGCGAATGTGCCGGTTATTGCGGCTTCTGCTGCTGTTCCAGCTTCTGGCGCGCCTCGTTGGCGCGGCGCTGCAATTCGTCCTGCAGTTTCTTCTGCTGTTCCTCGAACACCTTCGGGTCCGTGGGCGGGCCGTCATAGGCCTTGGCAAAATCGCTGAGCGGCAGGTTCAGGCTGATCGGCTGGCCGTTGGAATTGATCGCCTGCACCGAAAGCTGCTGGCCCTTCTTCAGCCGGCCGATCATATCGGCGCTGGCTTCGTAATCGGCCATGCAGCCATTGGTGAAGCAGATCACATACGGACCCTGGGCCGGCTGGCCCTGGTCGATGATGATGCGGGTGCCGTGGACGATCTGCATGCCGAGCGGCAGCGTCACGCGCAACACCTTCTTGGGATCGCCATCCGGCTCGATCAGCACGGCCGCGACGACCGGCATGCCGGACTCGAGACGGGCGTCCTTGCCGGTGAAGCAGACCTGCTTGGCGTTGGCTTCCTGGCCCTTCAGGCAGAACTTGGTCCATGGCGAAAAGATCAGCTGCGGCTGTTCGGCTGCGGCACCCTGCGCCGGAGCGGCAGCGGCAGGCTTCTGGCCGGCTGCGGGCGGCTTCTGGCCGGACGCTGGCTTCTGGGTGGCGGCAGGAGCCGCCGGCTTGGCGCCGGGCTGCTGCTGCGCGAAAACCGCTGTGGAGCCAAGGACAGCCATCACTGAAGCCGCTGTAAGCGTAGCGAGCGTCCGGGCCACCGGCCGGGCCGGTGCGGACGCAATCCGGTAAGTCATATCGTACAGTTCCTCTCTCTCGCCGTGGTGACGGCGGCAGGCCCAATGGCCGTTCCGGGTGTCTTGACGCCAAAAAAGGCGACAGCGTGACGCCTCGGGTCCGTCTGATAGCCGAATTTACCGCTGGGATAAAGGCATGACCCGAAATCATGGTGATAAGGCGAGCATGGGGCCCCGGATCATGATCGCCGGGGGCCGGGACCGGGCGTTACCATGTATGTAACCCTGCAGCCCCCGAATCACCGCGTACCAGCCGTGCCCCAGTCCCGTTCCCATCGCCGCCGCCCTTGCCGGATCCGCCAGATGGCGGTCGGCTGTCTGGCGGCCCTCGGGATGTGGTCCGGGGCGGGAGCCGCGGCGGCCACCCCGCGCCACGCCATCGCCATGCACGGCGAACCGGCCCTGCCCCCGGATTTCACCGTCCTGCGCTATGCTGATCCGCAAGCGCCGAAAGGCGGCCGGCTGGTGCAGGGCGTGCTGGGCACCTTCGACACACTCAACCCGTTCGTGGTGCGCGGGCTCGCCGCCCAGTCGATCCGCGGCTATGTGATCGAAAGCCTGATGGCGCGCGGCTATGACGAGCCGTTCACGCTCTACGGCCTGCTCGCGCAGAGCGTCGAGACCGACGACGCGCGCAGCTTCGTCACCTTCACGCTCAATCCGTCCGCGCGGTTCTCAGACGGCAAGCCGGTCACCGCCGACGATGTCGTGTTCTCGTGGCAATTGCTGCGCGACAAGGGCCGCCCCAATCACCGCACCTATTACGGAAAGGTGGCGAAAGCCGAGATCACCGGCGAACGCAGTATCCGTTTCGATCTCGCTGGCAGCGATGACCGCGAATTGCCGCTCATCCTCGGACTGATGCCAGTGCTGGCGAAACACGCGGTCAATCCAGACACCTTCGAGGAGACGACGTTTGAGCCGCCGCTCGGCAGCGGCCCCTACATCGTGAAGGACGTGCAGCCCGGCCGCAGCCTGGTCTTCGTGCGCAATCCTTCCTACTGGGGCATGAACCTTCCGATCAACCGCGGCTTTTGGAATTTCGAGGACGTTCGTTTCGACTATTACCGCGACGACAACGCCTATTTCGAGGCGTTCAAGAAAGGGCTCTACGACGTCCGCGCCGAACTCGATCCCAGCCGCTGGCAAACCGGTTACGACTTTCCGGCCTTGCGCGCCGGCCGCGTGATCAAGGAGGGATTTCCCAACGGACTGCCGAAAGGCCTGTCGGGTTTTGTTTTCAACACCCGCCGCCCGGTCTTCGCCGACATCCGCGTGCGCGAAGCGATCGCGACGCTGTTCGATTTCGAATGGGTGAACCAGAATTTCTTTTTCGGATTGTACGAACGCAGCGCGAGCTATTTCGAAGGCTCCGAACTCTCGTCGGTCGGACGTCCGGCGGATGCGCGCGAGCGCGCGCTGCTCGCGCCGTTTCCGCAGGCGGTGCGCGACGACATCATGAACGGCAGTTGGAGGCCCGAGGCGAGCGACGGCTCCGGGCGCGACCGCGACAATCTGAAGAAGGCGCTCGCGCTGTTTTCGGCGGCCGGTTTCGACCTGCAGCGCTCGGTCCTGCGCCATCGCGCCACCGGCCAGCCGCTGTCGTTCGAGTTTCTGGCCACCAGCAAGGACCAGGAACGGCTGGCTTTGTCATTCGCGCGCGATCTGAAACGCGCCGGCGTCCAGATGCGGGTGCGCGTGGTCGATGCCGTGCAGTTCGACCGCCGCCGCCTGACCTACGACTACGACATGATCCAGAACCGCTGGGACGAGTCGCTCTCGCCCGGCAACGAGCAGCATTTTTACTGGAGTTCGGAATCGGCCGGCATCGACGGCACCCGCAATTATATGGGCGCCCGCAGCCCGGCCACCGACGCGATGATCGCGGCCTTGCTGCGCGCGCGCGAACGCGAGGAATTTGTGTCCGCGGTGCGGGCGCTCGACCGCACGCTGATTTCCGGATTTTATGTTGTGCCCTTGTTTCATTTGCCCGAACAATGGGTGGCGCGATGGGCCCGGATCGAGCATCCTGCGGCGACGTCCTTGTTCGGTTATTTGCCGGAAACCTGGTGGCACAGGCCGTCGACGCCATGAGACACCCATGATTCTTGGCGACGCATATCCGGATCTGTCCGGCGGCCCGCTCTCCGGGCCGGTCAGCACGCTGGACGACATGTTCCGGCGCGCGCTGGCGCGGCATCCGGACGAGATCGCGCTGATCGATCCGCCCAATCGGGAAAGTTTCACCGATGGCGCGCCGCGCACCATGACCTATGCGCAGGCCGACGCGATGATTTCCGCCATCGCCGGTCGCCTGCGGCGGCTGGGGCTGTCGAATGACGCGGTGGTGGCCATCCAGCTTCCGAATACGGTCGAAGGCATTCTGTCGATCCTCGGCGTGCTGCGCGCGGGAATGATCGCGGCGCCGCTGCCCTTGCTGTGGCGGCAGGCGGATTGCGTCGCCGCCTTGTCGCGCGTGGGCGTGAAGGCCCTCATTACCTGTGGACGCATCGGCCAGGCCGATCACGGCCGGCTGGCGATGGAAGTGGCGGCGGAGATTTTTCCGATCCGCTATGTCTGCGGTTTTGGCGTCGAGACGGCGGACGGCGTGGTGCCGCTCGACGACCTGTTCGACCAGACCGACATTCCCTACACCGCGGTTGCGGTCGGCGATCGCAATGGCCATGCCGCTGATCATCTTGCGCTCATCACTTGGGACGTCACGCCCAAGGGCTTGATCCCGGTGCCGCGCAGCCATCGCGAATTGATGGCCGCCGGTCTCGCCGTTGTACTCGAATGCCCGGTCGCGGACGGCCATGCGATCCTGTCATCGCTGATGCCGACCTCGTTTTGCGGCTTCACGCTCGGGCTGATGCCATGGCTGCTGAATGGCGGCACGCTGGTGCTGCACCATCCCTTCGATCCCGGCGTGCTGGCCGAGCAGCTCGCGTCCCATCATTGCGCGCTGGCCATCCTGCCCGGTTCGCTGATCCCGCGCCTGTCGGAGGCCGGTGTGCTGGTGGACGGCTACGGACTGAAAAGCATCATGGCGGTGTGGCGCGCGCCCGAACGGATCGCGACCAGCCCGGCTTGGCGGAAGGCCGATATCGCGCTGGCCGACGTCCTGGCCTTTGGCGAGACCGCTATGCTCGCCCTGCGGCGCGATCCGGTCGGCAAGCCGGGACAACTCGGCCACGGCGCGATCCTGGCGCCGCGCCATGCGCCCGGCGGCGTGCAGATCGCCGAACTCACCCTCACCTCCCGCAGCACCCTGGCCGTGCGGGGACCGATGGTGCCGCGCGGCGATTATCCGCCCGGCGCGGAGCGCAGCGGCGCACCCTGCATGGACAAGAGGGAGGACGGCTATATCGACACCGGCTATCCCTGCCGGGTCGATGCGGCCTCCGGCGCCACGATCATCGGCGGCCCGCCGGCGGGCGTGGTCAGCGTCGGCGGCTACCGCTTCGTTATGCGGGACTTGCAGAATCTGGTGGCGCGGGCCGGCCCCATGATCACGCTGGCCGCGTTGCCGGACACCTTCGCCGGGCATCGCCTCGCCGGCAACGCCGAGGATCGCCAGGCCATGCGCGAGGCACTGGAAGCTTTCGGCGCCAATCCGCTGGTCGTGCGGGCCTTCCGCGAACGGCCGGAGCGGCCGCCGGCGGCATAATCGCTCCGTTTTAGCGACCGCGTTGACGCGCCATTAATCGCGGCGCGCGAGGATGGCGCACGCATCATCGCGTCTGCCACACGGTCCCGTACGGCGTCCCCATGTCCCTGCAAGGCCCGCTTGTCGTCGTCGCCGAACATCCCGACGCCGGGCTTCTGGACACACTCGGCGCGGACGGCGCGTTCCCGGTCGTCACCACCCGCGCCGACGACATCGCCGATGCCATTGCCGCCGCGCGGCCTTCGGCGATCCTGCTGGCCGATCCCGACGCCGCCGCCGATCAGCGCGTCGCCGTGCTGCTGTCGGAAACCGTGACCGGCTGCATGCCGATCGTGCCGGTCATCGCCTGCGCCGCCCCCGACAGCGACATTCCCTACCGCGAAGCCCTGCCGTTGCCGCGCGATGCCTCCGCCAAGCTCATTTCGGAATGGCTGTCCTCCGCGCTGCGGGTGCGCCAGCTTCACGCCGCCGTGCTGCGCCGCGCCGAACTCGCCAGAGAAAAGGGCCAGATCTTGCCGCCGGCGCCCAGCGGCGATCCGCTGGACGATGCCAGCATCATCGTGGCCGGACGCGGCCGCGACTATCCGGAGCTCGCGACCGCCATCGGTGAGCGCGCCGGGTTGATCGGCGCGCTCAGCATCGAGACCGCCGCGCGCTATCTGAAATCGCGCGAGGCCGACGGACTGGTGATTGCGGACGGGTTCAATCCCTGGAACGTCAACGCGCTGCTGACCGTGCTGTCGGAGGACACGCGCTTCCGCGATCTTCCCGTCGGTATTCTGGGCAGCGCCCCGTCGTATCCCTTGCCGGAATTGCAGCATGTCGTTTACGCCAACGATCCCCGCCATCTCGCCGCTCGCGTGATGCCGCTGGCGCGCCTGCACGCCTTCGAAGCACGCCTGCGCCGGCTGATGGACTCCTTCGACAAGGACGGCGTGATCGACCCCACAACCGGGTTGCATTTTCCGGACATTTTTCAGCGCGATCTGGATCGTGCGCTGCGCGATGCCGGCGAACGTGCCACCGGCCTGTCGATCGCGCGTTTTGTGTTTGCCGGCGGCGTGCGCGTCAAGGCCGATGCCGCCCGCCTGATCAGCAGGCTGATCCGCGGTGCGGATTTCGCCTGCCAGGATCATGACGGCTCGGTGCTGGTGATGTTCGCGGAAACCGATCTGAAACACGCGCATGTGGTCGCGCGCCGCATCGCCAGCGTGCTCAAGCACACCATGCTGGTGCCCGGACCGTCCCCGCAGGCGGCCGCCCCCGCCGTAACGCTGGCCGCGCGCAGGGCCGGCGACAATGCCGAAACCTTGATCGCGCGGGTGAGCCCCACGGCGATTGCGGCGGAATAGCCGGACGCCTAGGTTGCGCGGAGCACAGGAGCGTCGCCATGCCGCAAGCCAAAGATCCGCTGATCGTCGACATTGTGTCCGATGTCGTGTGTCCCTGGTGCTTCATCGGCAAGAAGCGCATCGAGGATGCGCTGGCGCTCAAGCCGCATATTCCGGTGGAACTGCGCTTCCGCCCCTATTTCCTGAACGACTGGATTCCGCGTGAGGGCATTTCGCGGGCGGACTATCTCACGAAGAAATTCGGCGGCGTGGACCGCTACCAGGGCATCGCCCAGCGCGTGGCTGCGGCCGCCGCCGAGGAAGGACTGGTCTATGCCATGGACAAGATCGCCCGCCAGCCCAACACGCTCGACTGTCATCGCCTGATTCTGTGGGCGGAGCCTTCCGGCAAGAGCGCACAGATGAAGCAGCGGCTGATGGACATCTACTTCACCGAAGGCGGCGATCTCTCCGACAGGGCCGTGCTGGTACAGGCGGCGGCGGATCTCGGCCTCGACCGCGACCGGATCGCGGCCCTGCTCGACACCGACACCGACGTCGATCGCATCACGCAGGAGGCCGAGGCCGCCAAAGCGGCCGGCATCGAGGGCGTGCCAACCTTCATCTTCGGCAATCTGCTGGCGACGTCGGGCGCCCAGCCGGCGCAGTATCTCGCCGACGCCATCGAGCGCGCGGCGACGGAGCGCGACAAGCGCATGTCTGCGGCGGAATAGCTTTACGTCTAGGCCGCTTTCGCCTGTTCGGCGATGCCGACCAGATTGCGCAGGATCGCGGCCGTGCCGGTGAGGCGTTCTTCCGGTTCTTCCCAGTCGTCCAGGAACACCACCTTCATGTCGGGGCGGATTTTCGCCACCGGCCTCAGGTCGTGCACATGGCGAACCAGACCTTCCGGATTCGCGAATGTATTATCGCGGAACGACAGCACCGCGCCCTTCGGGCCGGTGTCGATTTTCTCGACATTGGCGCGGCGGCACAGCGACTTGATCGCCACGATCTGCAGGAGATGCTTGACCTCTTCCGGCAGCGGACCGAAGCGGTCCACCAGTTCGGCACCGAACCCGTCGATCTCGCGCTCGTCCTCGAGATCCGCCAAACGCCGATACAATCCGAGCCGCACCGACAGGTCGGCGACGTATTCGTCCGGAATGAGCACTGGCGTGCCGATTGTGATCTGCGGCGACCATTTGTCGGCGACCGGCTCGGTGATGCCGGCCTTCAGGCTCGCCACCGCCTCTTCCAGCATCTGCTGATAGAGCTCGAAGCCGACTTCCTTGATATGGCCGGACTGCTCGTCGCCCAGCAGGTTGCCGGCGCCGCGGATGTCGAGATCGTGCGAGGCGAGCTGGAACCCGGCGCCCAGCGTGTCGAGCGATTGCAACACTTTCAGCCGCCGCTCCGCCTGTGCCGTGATCTTGCGTTCCGCCGGCAATGTCAGCAGCGCATAGGCGCGGATTTTCGCGCGACCGACCCGGCCGCGCAGCTGATAGAGCTGCGCCAGCCCGAAACGGTCGGCGCGATGAATGATCAGCGTGTTGGCGGACGGAATGTCGAGCCCGGATTCCACGATGGTGGTGGAGAGCAGCACATCGAACTTGCCGTCATAGAAGGCCGACATGATGTCTTCCAGCACCGTCGGCGGCATCTGGCCATGCGCGACGGCAACGCGGACTTCCGGCACATTCTTGTCGAGAAAATCCTTGGCACCGGCGATATCTTCGATGCGCGGACAGACATAGAAGGATTGTCCGCCGCGATAGCGCTCGCGCAGCAGAGCTTCGCGTACCGTGAGCGGATCGAACGGCGAGACGAAGGTGCGCACCGCCAGACGATCGACCGGCGGCGAGGCGATGATGGACAGATCGCGCACGCCGGTGAGCGCCAGCTGCAAGGTGCGCGGGATCGGAGTCGCGGTCAGTGTCAGCATATGCACTTCGGCGCGCAGCTGTTTCAGGCGCTCCTTGTGCGCCACGCCGAAATGCTGCTCCTCGTCCACCACCACGAGACTGAGGTCCTTGAACTGCACATTCTTGCCGAGCAGCGCATGGGTGCCGATCACGATGTCGATCTCGCCCGCCGCCATGCCGGCGCGGGTGTCCTTCAGGTCGGCGGAGGTCACCAGCCGCGAAGCCTGACCGATCTTCATCGGGAATCCACGGAAGCGTTCGGTGAAGGTCTTGAAATGCTGCCGCGCCAGCAAGGTGGTCGGCACCACGACCGCCACCTGCTTGCCGCTCATCACCGCGACAAAGGCCGCGCGCAACGCCACTTCGGTCTTGCCAAAACCGACATCGCCGCAGATCAGGCGGTCCATCGGCTGGCCCTTGGTGAGATCGTCGAGCGTCGCGTTGATGGCGGCGAGCTGGTCCTCGGTTTCTTCGTAGGGGAAGCCGGCACAGAATTCATCATAGGAGCCGGTCTCGGCCGCGAGCTTCGGCGCTTCATGCAGCTTGCGCGCCGCGGCGATCTTGAGAAGCTCGTTCGCCATTTCGCGGATGCGGCTCTTCATCCGCGCCTTGCGCGCCTGCCAGGCGCCGCCGCCGAGCCGGTCGAGATCGACCTGCGTCTCCTCCGCGCCGTAGCGCGACAGCAATTCGATGTTTTCCACCGGCAGGAACAGCTTGTCGCCGCCGGCATAATGCAGTTCGAGGCAGTCATGCGGCGCGCCGGCCGCCTGGATCGTCTGCAGGCCGATGAAGCGCCCGATGCCGTGATCGACATGCACGACCAGATCGCCGGCGGCGAGACTGGTGGCTTCCTTGATGAAATTGTCGGCGCGGCGCGAGGCGCGGCGCGAGCGCACCAGGCGGTCGCCCAGAATGTCCTGCTCGCTGATGACCGCAGCATTGTCGGTCTCGAAGCCGGTCTCGAGCCCGAGCACGGCGAGCGAAATCTGCGGGCTGGGCTGGGCCAGCGCCTCCGCCCAGGAGCGGACGTTGACCTGGTTGGGCAGGCCGTGATCGCGCAACACGTGGCTCATGCGCTCGCGCGCGCCATCGCTCCACAGCGCGACGATCACGCGCTTGCCGGCGGTCTGCAACGCGTGGACGTGCCGGGTAACGGCATCAAACACATTGGCATTGGCTTCTGCGCGCTCGGCCGCGAAATTGTGGCCCTGCTTGGCGCCGGAATCGACGATGGCTCCTTCGCCCTCCGGCACCGCGAACGGGGTGACGCGCACCAGCGATCTCTGGTCCAGACGCTCTTTCCATTCCTTTTCGGCGAGATAGAGCTTGTCCGGCGGCAGCGGCTTGTAGGGCGCGCCGCCGGCGGAGGCCGGCACTTCCTTCCGTGCGTCGTAATAGTCGGCGATCTGCGCCAGCCGCTCGCGCGCGGCTTCGTCCGCCAGCGGCTCCATCGCCACTGGCGAATCCGGGACATAATCGAACAGCGTATCCAGCCGGTCATGGAACAGCGGCAGCCAGTGCTCCATCCCGGGATAGCGGCGGCCTTCGCTCACGGCTTCATAGAGCACGTCGCCCGGCGCGGTCGCGCCGAAGGCCGCGACATAGCCGGTGCGGAACTTGCGGATGGTTTCGGTCGTGAGCTGGAATTCGGCCACCGGCACCAGATTGAGCGCGCGCATCTCATATTGCGTGCGCTGGGTCTCCGGATCGAAAGCGCGGATCGTCTCCAGCGTGTCGCCGAAGAAATCGAAGCGCACGGGATCGTCCATGCCGGGCGGAAACAGGTCGAGGATGCCGCCGCGCACGGCATACTCGCCGGGCTCGCGCACGGTGGAGGCGCGCAGATAGCCGTTAAGTTCCAGCCAGCCGACGACATGATCCATGCCCAGGACATTGCCGGGCGCCGCCGACAGCGATTGTCCCGCCACGCGGTCGCGCGGCGGCACGCGCTGAAGCGCGGCGTTCACCGTCGTGAGCAGGATCGATGCCTTTTCATGGCCCTTGGTGCTGGCCAGACGCGCCAGCGCGGTCATGCGCTGTGCCATCACACCGGCATGCGGCGACACCCGGTCATAGGGCAGGCAATCCCATGCCGGAAATTCCAGCACCGGAATGTCGGGGGCGAAGAACGACAATCCCCGCGCCAGCGCCGCCATGCGCGGGCCATCGCGGCAGACCACCACCAGGCTGATCCCCGGGGCGTTCGGCTTGGCCGCCACCGCCCGCGCCAGATCGGACAGCACCAGCCCTTCCGCGCCGTCGGCCACGCCCGACAGGGTCAGCGGTTGGGCCGCCCGCAACAGCTCGGCCGGAGACCTGGCCATCAGCGCGCATCTCCGGAGGCATTGTGAAAGGCGCGCAGCTTTTTCATCAGGGCGGTGTCATAGGCCGCCGGAATCTCCATCTCGCCGGTGACCCACACGTAGAGATCGTGATCGGGGACATCGAGCAGACTTTCATATTGATCGAGCTCGGCGTCGGACAGGTCGTCGATGCAGGAATCGGCGAAGCGCCCCATCAGCAGGTCGGCTTCCCGGATCCCCCGGTGCCAGGAGCGGAACAGAAGTCTGCGGCGACGCGGGTCCAGCCCCTCGCTCGAACGCGTCGTACCGGTCATTCTGTCTGTTTCCCTGCAACGCCGAATGCCCGGACGGGCCGGGCGCGGGTTATATAGGCTGTGAGTCCGCGCCTGTCAGCCTGTCTTGATGGCATAGAGCCCATTCCCGAAGTTCGTCTCATGCGCCCGTCACTGCTCGATCCCCTGTTCGCCGCGATCACCGCCCTGCCCGGCATCGGGCCGAAGGTGGAGAAGCTCTATCGCAAGCTGCTCGGGCGCGAGGACGAGCCCCGCGTGATCGATCTGCTGTTCCACATGCCGGGTGGCGTCATCGACCGCCGCGATCGCCCCCGGCTGCGCGATGTCGAGCCGGGCAAGGTCGTCACCGTCGCGGTCACCGTCGACAAGCATCGCCCGGCGCCGCCCGGCCGCGCCCGCGCCCCGCATCTGATCTATGCCAGCGATGACACCGGCGACATCATCCTCACTTATTTCCACGCCCGCTCGGACTATCTCGAAAAGCTGCTGCCGGTCGGCGAGACCCGCTACGTCTCCGGCACCGCCGCTTTCTACGACGGCATGCTGCAGATGGTGCATCCCGATCGCGTGGTGGACGAGAAGGGGCTCGCGGCGCTGCCGATGATCGAGCCGGTCTATCCGCTCACCGAAGGGCTGGGTCCGCAGCAATTGCGAAAGGCGATGGACAGCGCGCTCGCCAAAATTCCAGCGCTGCCGGAATGGCAGGACGCCGCCTGGCTGGCGCGCAACAATTTCCCGTCTCTGTCCGCTGCATTGCATGCGTTGCATCGTCCCGCGGACTTGAGGGATGTGCTGCCGGAAGGCGCGGCCTGGACGCGGCTCGCCTATGACGAATTGCTCGCCGGACAACTCGCGCTTGCTCTTTTACGCGCGCATCAGAAGAAACAGGCCGGCCGCCCGAGCGCCGGCGACGGACATATTCGCAAAAAAATCGTCGCGGCTCTGCCCTATTCGCTGACGCTATCGCAGCACCGCGCCATCGAGACCATCGTCGAAGATCTCGGCAAGCCTGAGCGCATGCTGCGCATGCTGCAGGGCGATGTCGGCTCCGGCAAGACCGTGGTGGCCTTGCTTGTCGCTGCGGCGGTGATTGAGGCCGGACGGCAGGCCGCGCTGATGGCGCCGACTGAAATTCTGGTCCGCCAGCATTTCAAGACCATCTCGGCGCTGGCCGAATCCTCCGGCCTGCGCGTCGCGATCCTGACTGGCCGCGAAAAGGGCCGTAGCCGCGACGAGATTCTCGACCGCCTGCAGAACGGCGATATCGACCTGCTGATCGGCACCCATGCGCTGTTCGAGGACGATGTCGGCTTCCGCGATCTTGCGTTGGCGATCGTCGACGAGCAGCATCGCTTTGGCGTGCATCAGCGGCTGGCGCTGGCGCGCAAGAACAACGCGGTCGACGTGCTGGTGATGACGGCGACGCCGATCCCGCGCACTCTGGTGCTGACCTATTTCGGCGACATGGACGTCTCGGAACTGCGCGAAAAACCCGCCGGCCGCCAGCCGATCGACACCCGCACCATCCCGCTCGACCGCCTGCAGGAAGTCGTCGAAGCCGTCGGCCGCGCGCTCGACGAGGGGAAGCGTGTCTACTGGGTCTGCCCGCTGATCGAGGAATCGGAGAAAAGCGATCTGGCCGCCGCCGAAGACCGCTTCGCGGACCTGAGGCAACGCTTCGGCGGTCTTGTGGATCTCGTCCATGGCCGCATGCGCGGCCCTGACAAGGACGCCGCCATGCAGCGTTTCGCCGCCGGAGAAACGCGGTTGCTGGTGGCCACCACGGTGATCGAGGTCGGCGTCGACGTGCCGGAAGCGACCGTCATGGTGATCGAGCACGCAGAACGTTTTGGGCTCGCCCAATTGCATCAGCTGCGCGGCCGCATCGGACGCGGCAGCGGGCATTCGACCTGCCTGCTGCTGTACAAGGCGCCGCTCGGCGAAACCGCCAAGGCGCGGCTTGCCATCATGCGCGAGAGCGAGGATGGCTTCCGCATCGCGGAAGAAGACCTCAAGCTGCGCGGCGAAGGCGACGTGCTCGGGACCCGCCAGAGCGGATTGCCGGGATTTCGCGTGGCGCGCATCGAGACCCACGGTGCGCTGCTCGCCGCCGCGCGCGACGACGCCCACCTGATCCTGAATCGCGATCCGTCGCTGGCGACAGAACGCGGCCGCGCCCTGCTGCATCTGCTCTATCTGTTCCAGCGTGACGAAGCGGTGAGGCTGATCCGCGCCGGCTGACTAGTGGCCGTAAGGATTGCCGCCGAAGCGGTTGGCGCCGGCCTGGCTCGGCTGCACCCACCAATAGATCAACAGGATAATGCCAATAATGCTGAAGGCGATGAGCTGCCACCAGCCAGTCCGGTCGATATCGTGAAGACGGCGCGCACCAACCGAGAAGTTCGGAATGATCACTGCCAGGGTGAAGAGAGTGTTCAGCGGTGAAATATCGTTGTCGGGAAAGACGACGCTGTCGAGAACGGCGGTTATTATCCCGGCGATGAGACAGAACAAAATCCAGTACCAGAATTCCGAACGGCTCGCGCGGCTCGCGAAGTTCACATAGTTGCTGAAACCGGATTTGATCGCATCCTGGAAATTCATGGCCTGCCCCTCTCTGAAAACTATTTTGCAGGCTCCTTGACCTGCTGAATGCGCGCCGCCTGCGCGGCCCGCGCGGTCGCAGCCATCGCCGCGAGTTTCTGCTGCTGCCCGTTGCCGTTGACGCCGGGTTGAATCATGCCCGCCGACATCAGCAGCGTCGCGGCGGCCTCCACCGGAATATCGATCTCGATAATCTGATTCTTCGGCAAATAGAAAAAGAAGCCCGTGGTCGGGTTGGGCGTGCATGGGAGAAAGACTGAAACCTGATCGCCACCGCCCGGCAATTTCGCGGCGATGTCGGCGCTCGGCGGCTGCGAGATGAACACCAGCGACCACATGCCCGGCGCGGGAAACTCCACCAGCCCGACCTTGCGGAAGCTGGTGCCGGATTTCGAGAACAGCATGGTGAAGACCTGTTTCACCGTCTTGTAGATCGGTCGCACGATCGGCATGCGGTCAATCAGACTGTCGCCCAGTTGCAGCAGCGTTCGCCCAACCAGATTGGCGGTGAGAAAGCCGAGCATCGTGAGCGCGAAGAAGGCGATCACCAGTCCCGAGCCGGGAATTTTCCAGGGCAGATAGGTTTCCGGCCGGTAGATATCGGGGATCAGCGGCCGCACCCAGTCGTCGACCCAGGTGACGAATGCCCAGATCAGCCAAAACGTCACCGCCACTGGTCCGGCGACGACGAGACCGGTCAGGAAATAGTTTCGAATTCGCCCGCCAAAACTCGGGGGATGCAGATCGGTCTCGATGATGTCAGGAGGCGTCTCGTCGGGCTGTGGGTCGCTCATGGGGCGTTTTGGGTCTCGTGCGGGGCCAACCGGCCGAGGGCAATATATAGCGTATCGGCTGAGACTTGCGACCAAACTATGACGCAGGGACCGTCTATTCGACGGTCACCGATTTCGCGAGATTTCGGGGCTGGTCGATGTCCGTACCTAGGGCCACGGCCGTGTAATAGGCCAGCAACTGCACCGGAATGGCATAGACCAGCGGGGTGATCGAGGACGGCATGTCGGGCAGGATAATCGTGGTCAGCGACGGCATGGTCGCCTCGCGCGCGCCCTTGGCATCAGTCAGAAGTATGATCCGGCCGCCGCGCGCCGCCACTTCCTGCATGTTGGAGACGGTCTTCTCGAACACCTTGTCATGAGGGGCGATCACGATGACCGGCATTTCTTCATCGATCAGCGCAATCGGCCCGTGCTTGAGTTCCCCGGCGGCATAGCCCTCGGCGTGGATGTAGGAAATTTCCTTGAGCTTGAGCGCACCTTCCATCGCCAGCGGATAGCTGGTGCCGCGGCCGAGATAGAGCACGTCGCTGCTCTTGCCGAGATCGCGCGACAGGCTTTCGATCTCGCCTTCCAGCAGCAGCGCCGCGTTCATGTGACGCGGGATCTCAATCAGCGCACGCACCAGCTTGCGCTCGTCGTCCGCCGACAATGCGCCGCGCGCGCGGCCGGCGGCGATCGCAAGACAGGCCAGCACGGAGAGCTGGCAGGTAAAGGCCTTGGTGGACGCGACACCGATCTCGGGGCCGGCCAGCGTCGGCATGATCACGTCGCTGTCGCGCGCGATCGAGGACGACTGCACGTTGACGACCGACAACACATGCTGGCCCTGCTCCTTCGCGTAACGCAAGGAGGCCAGGGTGTCGGCAGTCTCGCCCGATTGCGACACAAAGATCGCAAGGTCGCCCCTGCGCAAGGGCGCTTCGCGGTAGCGGAATTCGGAGGCGATATCGATTTCGACCGGAATGCGCGCATAGCGCTCGAACCAGTATTTCGCGACCAGTCCCGCGTAATAGGCGGTGCCGCAGGCGGAAATCGAAATGCGTTCGAGGCTCTTGAAATCGAACGGCAGCTTGCCCGGCAGCACGACGCGCTCTTCGGCCATGTCGAGATAATGCGACAATGTGTGCGCGACGACCTCCGGCTGCTCGTGGATTTCCTTCGCCATGAAATGGCGGTGATTGCCCTTGTCGACGAGGAATGCCGAACCCGATGTCTTGATCACCTGACGCTTCACCGCGCGGCCTTCGGCATCGAAGATCTCGACGCCGCCGCGACGCATGACGGCCCAGTCGCCGTCTTCCAGATAGCTGATGGTGTCGGTGAAGGGCGCCAGCGCGATCGCGTCGGAGCCGAGATACATTTCACCATGGCCATGGCCGATGGCGAGCGGCGAGCCCTTGCGCGCGCCGATCATGAGATCGTTCTCGCCGGCAAAAATGAAAGCGAGCGCGAAGGCGCCGCGCAGGCGCGGCAATGTCGCCTTGACCGCCTCCACCGGCGAGCGGCCCTTCTTCATTTCCTCGGTGACGAGATGCGCGACCACTTCGGTGTCGGTTTCCGAACCGAACTTGGCGCCCTGCTTTTCCAGTTCCTCGCGCAACTCGCGGAAATTCTCGATGATTCCGTTATGCACCACCGCCAGACGCTCGGTGGCGTGCGGATGCGCATTGTTCTCGGTCGGACGGCCATGCGTCGCCCAACGCGTATGTCCGATCCCGGCCATGCCGCTCAGCGGCTCCTTGCCGAGCCGAGTTTCCAGATTTTTGAGTTTGCCTTCGGCGCGGCGGCGCGCGAGATGGCCGTTCTCGACGGTCGCGACGCCCGCGGAATCGTAGCCGCGATATTCCAGCCGCTTCAGCGCATCGACCAATTGGTCGGCCACGGCCTCACGGCCCAGAATTCCCACAATGCCGCACATCGATGAAGTGCCCAACCCTCGCTCGTACCCCGGATCGCCTTTAAAGCGGTTGTGATCGGGTTGCGGAAATCAAAATGCATTTCGGCTTGTGACAGCAAGCCCGCCGCCGCCGGATTGGTCAAGACGGGCCGGACGGCGCCTTCTTCTTGCCCGCCGCCTTCAGCTTGCGCAAGCGGTCCGCCCAACCTTCCTTAATGGTCTGCCGGACCCGTCCCAGGGCCAGCGCGTTGGCGGGCACATTCTCGGTGATCACCGAGCCCGACCCGATATAGGCGCCGTCACCGATCGAAACAGGGGCCACCAAGGCCGAATTGGAGCCGACAAAGGCGCCCTTGCCGATCTCCGTGCGATGCTTCTGCGCACCATCGTAATTGCAGAAGATGGTGCCGGCGCCGATATTGGCATTCTCGCCAACACGGCCGTCGCCGATATAGGAGAGATGATTGGCCTTGGCGCCGTCCTCCATCACCGCTTCCTTCAGTTCGACGAAATTTCCGACCCGCGCGCCCTTGCCGATTTTGGTGCCCGGCCGCAGCCGCGCATAGGGACCGATCGAGGCGCCCTCGCCGACATGCGCACCGGCGAGATGCGAGAACGCACGAATCACCGCGTTGTCATCGACGGTCACGCCGGCGCCGAACACGACATAAGGCTCCACCGTCACGTCGCGTCCAAATTTGGTGTCGGCGGAGAGAAAGACCGTCTCCGGTGCGATCATGGTGACGCCGGCCTCGAGCGCCTCGCGGCGCAGGCGCTGCTGCAACACGGCTTCCGCCTCCGCGAGTTGCGCCTTGTTGTTGATGCCTCTCACATCGTCCTCCTCGACCTCGACCGCCACCGCGGGCAGCCCCATCTCCACAGCCAGTGCAACGGCATCGGTGAGATAGAATTCTTTCTGACGGTTGTCGTCCTTGATGCGATCCAGAATGGCGAGCGCGTGCCGGCCCGACAGCGCCATCAGCCCGCCATTGCACAACGCGATCATCCGCTCGGCCTCGCTCGAATCCTTGTGTTCGCGGATCGCAACCAGCTTGCCGTCCGCCATCACCAGCCGGCCATAGCCGGTCGGATCGGCCGGACGAAAGCCTGTCACCGCCACCGCCGCGCCGCCGGCAAGCGGCGCGCGCAACCGCGCCAGATTGTCGGCCGTGACCAGCGGCGTATCGCCGAAGATTACCAGAATGTCGTCGGCGCCCTTGGCCAGCACGTCCCGCGCCGCCAGCACCGCATGCGCGGTGCCGCGCCGCTCCGACTGCACCGCGATCACCGCATCGGGAATGATCCGCCGCGCCTCGGCGGCAACGGCCTCGTGGCCGGGGCCGACCACCACGGCGGTGGCGGTCGCACCCGCCTTGCGCACCGCTCCCAGGACATTCGCCAGCAGCGAGCGTCCACCCACCTCGTGCAGCACCTTGGGCAGCGCCGAGCGCATGCGCGTGCCCTCGCCGGCGGCGAGCACGATGGCAAGACATGTCCGTGAGGTCATTGGATTTTCTGCCGGGTCATGGCGCCCTCTTATCCGAGCGGGCGGGTGTGGAAAAGCCGGGACGGGAAAAGGCGGTCAAATTCCCCATAAGGCAGAGATATGACCGGCTTCCTGCTACCATTTCCGCTTAGCGATTCGCCGGGATGCAATGAATACCGACCGGACCACCCTAGGCGCCGTGTCCGCCACACACGATGAAAATCTTGACCTGCGCGGGCTCGTCCGGCTCGGCGCATGGGGAGCCGTGGCCGTGACCGCGCTGCTGCTGGCGGTCTTCGCCACCCGGTCGGATCTGGGCGCCCGCCGCATGGCGGCCGCGCTGGGGCAGCCCGCCCCCGTCCAGCAGGCCATCCGGCTTCAGGCCGATCCGTCACCGGTCACGGCGCGAACCGCCGAACTCGAATTCGAAACGCGGCAGCTTGGTGCGACCGTGCGCTCGCTCTCGACCGACCGCGACCGCTTGCTGGCGCGGGTCACCGTGCTGGAACGCAGTTTGGAAGACGTAACCGGTTCGATCGCACGCAGCCCGGCCCGCGCCCTGCCGCCGGAGCCGGCCTCCCGACCCGACCCGATGGCCAAGACCGAGCCGGCAACGCGGGGGGAAAATGCCGCTCTCTTCATAAGACAGCCCCTGACGGGACCGTCAATGGTCGCGACGATCTCCTCGCCGCTAACCATCCCCGCGCCGTCGCCAGAAGCGCTGGCGCGGATCGGCCTGACGTCCAATTCCCTCGACGACGGCAACACCGCCACCCGGACCGAGTTCGGCGTCGATATCGGCGGCGGCGCGAATGTCACGGCGCTGCGCAACGCCTGGGCCGCCGCCAGGCGCAGCCACGACAATCTGTTCGACGGTCTCTATCCGGTCATCACGGTCCGCGACGGCACCCGGCCCGGTTCCGTCGAGTTGCGCCTGATTGTCGGCCCGCTCGGAAATGCGGCCGCCGCCGCCAGGCTGTGCGGCACCCTGGCCAATGTCGGCATATCGTGTCAGCCCGCCATCTTTGACGGACAGCGTCTGGCGTTGCGTTAGAGCACTCTCGATTGCAGGGCGAGTTGCCGAACAGGGCGTGCGACGCCATAGTCCCGGCATGCACGAGAAACCTCGCCGCCTGTTCATGCCCACCGCGCGACAGACCAACTGGCTGATCGCCGCCGGCTTGCTGTCGGTCGGCTACGCCTTGTATCTGCGCTATCTGGCGGTCGAATTGTCCAGCGTCGGCCTCGCCTGTCAGGCCGGATCGCAGACATGGCTGTGCCTGACGCGCAAGGTCGTCATCGCGCTGTTCGGCCATTCGGTCTTCGGCTATGTCGCGATGGCGGCGGCTTTGCTCAATCTGCTGCGGCCGTCGCTCGCCCTGTTCGGACTCGGCTTGGTCGCGGCCGGCTTCGGCATCGTTCTTTACAATGTCGGGCTGTCGGCGCTCGCGGCGGGACTGCTGATCCTCAGCCTGGCGCGGCCGGCCCCTTCGAGCGGAACAGAATGACGGCCAGCGCGAGAATCAGCGCGCAGAACCAGGCCGCCTGCCAGTTGGCGACGGTTTCGTTGAAGGCAATATAGACCGCCGACAAGGCCAGCGTGGCCGCCGCGGCGAGTTCGGCGGCGCCGCGCGCCGGTCCGGGCGACCGCACGGCCATCGACAGGATCAGCAACGGCACGATGGCCGCTGTCAGCGGCGCGTAGGGGAAATCCTTGTAGCGGGGATCGAACACCAGGCCGAGCGCGACCTGGATTGCGACCAGCGTCAGCGCGATGGACAGCCATCCCAGCGCCGGCGTCAGACGGCACGCTGCGCGCACGCGCAATGTTGCGAGCATCGCCGCAAAGGACGGCAGCGGCGTTGCGCGCATGCTCGCGGCCGACGCCACGAGCGGAACGGCGATCGCCAGCGCCACCAGCACGAGCGAGCGGATCCATCCGCCGGCGCCGAGACTTTCGGACGGCACCTTTTCGATCGCCAGGCCGGCAAACGAACCGGCCGCCGCGGCATTGATGGCGACGGCGAACCACAGAGGGATCGGCGCGGAGAGCGACCCCGTCAGCCGCAGACGCGCCGCGCCGGCAACGGCGAAGACGCAGATCGCGAGAAAAAGTCCGCCCATCGCCTGCCGCAGCCATTGCGGATGGTTGGACACCGGCTCGCCCCAAACAAATTTCTGCGCGCGCGAGTAGGCGTCGAACAATCCCCAATAGCCGCCGACCGTACCTTCCAGCCGGCGCTTCCATGGCTGGTCGAACGCCTCGATCACGTTGACGCGGAACTTGTCGCGCTTGGCGAGCGCCAGCACCTCCTGGATCACGAGCGCCTGGTTGGCGAGCGAAGGTAGCGCGCCCTCGCGCATGCGGCCGGCGCTCGGCCATCCGGTTTCTCCGATCAGGATCTCCTTGTTCGGGAACGCCGCCACCATCTGCTTGCGTATGGACTCGACATGGGCGGCGGCGTTGCGCGCGGGGATCGGAAAATCTTCCCAGTAGGGCAGGATGTGGATGGTGACGAAGTCGACCGCTTCGTAGACGTCGCGGTGCCGCAGCCAGAATTCCCAGACATCGGCATAGGTCACCGGCATGCTGACCTGGGACTTCACGCGGCGGATGATGCCCGCAAGGTCGGACCCGGACATTTCGCCGCGTAACAAAACTTCATTGCCGACGACCACGGACTGGATCACGTCCGGGAACCGTATGGCCAGCGCGATCGTTGTCGCGATCTCGGCCTCGTTCTTGGCCGGATGGCTGGACAGCCACAGACCGTGAATGACTTTCAGGCCGTGCTTGCGCGCGATCTCCGGGATCTGGTCGAGACCGTGTTCGATCGCATAGCTGCGGATGCAGTCGGTGAAGGTTTTGAGCTGCGCAAAATCCTCGTCGATCTGCCAGGCCTCGATGCGGGTGCCGGCCGAGAGCGGGTTCTGGTCGCCCCGGAACGGCGCATAGGACACGCAATAGAGCTTCTCCCCGGATGCCAGCGGCGCCGCCGGCATCGGGACGGCCGCCCCGATCCAAGCCCAGAAAGCGGCTATGGCCGCGCCGGCGAAAACCAGACACGCCAGAGGAACGGCCAGCGAGATAAACGAACGTTCATGCATGGAAGTCGAGGCGGTGTTGTGAGCGACGGAACGGCGCGAAAAGCTTCCTTGCTTTAAGCACAACTGCGCCGGACGCTGGACAAAAGATTGGAACTTCGATTTTCTTTCATGCGGTAAGTGGTGGGCCTGCACGCCGTATTGCTGACCGAATTCGATGCAAATTTGTCTGTCCGCTGAACGTTAAATTCCTGCAATCCCGCCCTGTCACGAGAAGCCAGATAACCATGTTCGTTCGCGTCATGCGTCTCCTGCCCGCCATGTTTATCGTGGGAGCTTTAACGGCCGCGGGCCAGCCTGCTTTCGGCCAGAGCGGCGACCAGGGCGCCGCCGACAAGGCCCGCCAGCAGCAGTCCGGCGACGCCAAGAAGGACTCGCCGCAGCGCAAGGCCGACGACCTCATGGAGGTGTCCCGGCAGCTTGCCGGGCCGGCGGGCAATCCGGAATGCGTCTGGCTGGGACGGCGGGTGGTCAACCTGCTGTGGCGGGACGACATGGACACGGCCTTCCGCCATCTCGACCTGTACGACCGTTTTGGCTGCCCGGGCGGACATATCCAGGCGACCTTCCGCTGCGTCGTCCGTCAGGGGAGCATCGATCCCAAGGCGCCTGACAGCCTGAACGCGCGGGTGAACACCTGTTGGGTTAATCCCGCGGCGCCTCCGGCTCCGGCCGCGGCCGCCAATACGCCGCCGGCGGGAACATCCACGCAGTAGAAGAGTTATTTTTTCGGCTGCGGTCGTCGTCATTAAAACGCCACGTCTGAAATCCATTTGAAAAACCGCCTCATCCGAGGTAAGTTGCACCGCAGCAGGCGCCTTCCCAGGGGACGGGGTGGACGCCTTCCTCACAGCCCCGATTGGTTTAGCGTGTTATGCGCTTCGTCGCCGCCGTCGTCGCGCTCATAGCTTGCGTGCATGCCGGCTTGTGGGCTCTGGCTGAAAAGCGGGTGTCCGCCCCGGATATCGAAGGACCGCTTGCGAGCGTGTCCTACGCGCCCTTCGTCGGCGCCACCCATGCCGACAAGATCCAGACCTCGGCGGCCCAGATCCGGTCCGATCTGCGCATTCTTGCGCCGCTGACACGCGCGGTCCGCACCTATTCGTCCACCGCCGGCGTCGAGCTCGTCCCGGGCGTGGCGAATGAATTCGGACTTAAGGCCACGATCGGCGCCTGGATCGACAAGGACGATCGCCGCAACGAACGCGAAATGCGCTCTGTCATCGAACTCGGGCGCCGGCATTCCAATGTCGACGGCATCGTGGTCGGCAACGAAACGGTGTTCCGCGGCGAACAGACGGTCGACGAGTTGATCAAGAAGATCAAGCGCGTGAAGAGCGAAGTGTCGGCGCCCGTGACGACCGGCGAAATCTGGCACGTTTGGATGGAGCATCCCGAGCTTGCCTCCTCCGTCGACTTCATCGCCGCGCATATCCTGCCTTACTGGGAAGGTTTTTCGGAAACGCAGGCCGTGGATCAGGCGGTCGTCATCTACAACATGCTGCGTCAGGCCTATCCCGGCAAACGCATCGTCATCGCCGAGTTCGGCTGGCCGAGCGCGGGATACAATCTGAAGGCCGCCAATCCCGGCCGCTTCGAACAGGCCGTCGTGCTGCGCGACTTCATCGCGCGCGCCGAAGCGATGGGCATGGACTACAACATCGTCGAGGCGATCGATCAGCCTTGGAAGATTTTCGAAGGCGGCGTCGGTCCCTATTGGGGCATGTTCAACGACGCCCGCCAGCAGAAATTCGCATGGACCGGTCCGGTGACCGATCCGGATCACTGGCGTCAGATGATCCTGTCGGTGCTGCTCGGCGTTCTGCTGTCGCTGCCCATTCTCGCGCTCGCCGGCGCCACGATCAGCCAGGCCGCCTTGCTTGCCATCGCGGCGCATATGGTCGGCGCCTGGTTTGCCACCGTGTTCGGATTCTGGCGCGGTCATTATTTCGTGCCGGGCGCAGCCTTCGCGCTGGGGCTCGGCGTGATGCTGCTGGTGCCGATGGTCATGATCGCGCTCGCGCGCATCGAGGAAATCGCCGCCATCGCCTTCGGCCGCAAGCCGTCGCGGCTCATCGCATCGCCGCCGCTGGTGCCGGACGGATTTGGACCGAAGGTCTCGATCCACATTCCGGCCTATCGCGAACCGCCGGAAATGCTGAAGGCCACGCTCGATGCAGTGTCGCGGCTGACCTACCCGAATTTCGAATGCATCGTGATCATCAACAACACGCCCGACCCGGCCTTCTGGCAGCCGGTCGAGGAGCATTGTCGCCTGCTCGGCGATCGCTTCAAGTTCGTGCGTGAGGACAATCTTCAGGGCTTCAAGGCCGGCGCCTTGCGGCTCGCGCTGACACAGACTGCGCCGGACGCCGAGATCATCGGCGTCATCGACGCCGACTACATCGTCACGCCGGACTGGCTGAGCCATCTCGTCCCGGTCTTCGCCGACGACAAGGTCGGCCTGATCCAGGCGCCGCAGGATCACCGCGACGGCGACCGCAGCGTCATGCATTACGCGATGCAGGGCGAATATTCCGGCTTCTTCGACATCGGCATGGTCCAGCGCAACGAGAAGAACGCCATCATCGTGCACGGCACCATGTGTCTGATGCGCCGCACGGCGCTGGCCGCCGCCGGCAACTGGTCGAGCGACACGATCTGCGAGGACACCGATCTCGGCCTCACCATGATCGAGCTGGGCTGGAAGACGCATTACACCAATCGCCGCTACGGTTTTGGTCTGCTGCCCGACACATTTGAGCAGTTCAAGAAGCAGCGCCACCGTTGGGCTTACGGCGGCATGCAGATCGTCAAGAAGCATTGGCGGCGTTTCCTGCCCGGCGTGTCGGTACTCAATCGCGAGCAGAAGCGCGAATTCCTGCTCGGCTGGCTGAACTGGCTGGGCGCGGAAACGCTCGGCGTCGTGGTCGCCATTCTCAACCTGCTCTGGGTGCCGATCGTCGTGTTCGTCGGCATCGCCATTCCCGACAAGATCCTGACGATTCCGATCGTTGCGGCCTTCGCCGTGTCGGTGCTGCATTTCGTCTCGCTGTATCGGCTGCGCGTGAACATCTCCAAGAAGCAGACGTTTGGCGCCGTGATCGCCGCTATGTCGGTGCAATGGACGGTGGCGCATGCGGTCTGGGACGGGCTGGTCAAGGATCACCTGCCCTTCGCCCGCACCGCCAAGGGCGGCCGCGCGCGGCTGAAGACGGACTTCCAGGCTTTCTGGGAAGCGGTCATCGGCGGCCTGCTGGTGGTCGGCGCGGTGCTGCTGATCGCGACCAACACCAAACAGGTGCATGAAATCTATATCTTCGCGGGCGTGCTGCTGGTGCAGAGCCTGCCGTTCCTGGCCGCCGCGCTGATCGCGGTCTTCGACGGGCGCCGTATCAACGACTTCGCCTACTGGACCGAACTGCGCAGCCGCGCCCTCGCGCGCGGCACCCGCCGGCCGGCGCTGGCCAATGTCATTGCCGAGGCTCCGGTGGCGCCAGCCGACAAGCAGGTCGAGACGATCCAGTAAGCCGTCATCGCATGATGTGCGAACGCCGCCCGGTTTGACCGGGCGGCGTTTCTCGTTGCGCCGATGGCGGAGCGCGTCGTGAAACGACGCGTGCTAGGCCGGCAGAGCCTTCTCCACCAGCCGCGCCCAGTAGGACGACCCGGCCGGGATAATGTCGTCGTTGAAGTCATAGGCCGGGTGATGCAGGCCGGCACTGTCGCCATTGCCGACAAAAATAAAAGCGCCCGGACGGGCGTTGAGCATGTAAGAGAAATCCTCCGCACCCATCACCGGCACGACATTGTCGTCGACGCGCTCCGGGCCCGCGATCTCGGCGGCGATCGAGGCGGCGAACGCGGTCTGGTCGGGATGATTGCGGGTGACCGGATAGCCGCGGTTGTAGGTCAGCTTCGCGCTGGCGCCGTGCAGTTTTGCGACGCCGTCCACCACCTCGCCGACGCGCTTTTCGAGCAGGTCGCGCACCTCGTCGGTCAGGCTGCGGCAGGTGCCGCGCAGCAGCGCCTTCTGCGGAATGACATTGTCGGTCGAGCCGGCCTGGAACACGCAGATCGACACCACGCCGGATTCCAGCGGATCGACATTGCGCGACACGATCGATTGCAGCTGGCTGACGATCTGCGCGCCGACCAGGATCGGATCGACCGCCAGATGCGGTCGCGCGGCATGTCCGCCGCGGCCCTCGATCTCGATCATCAGATGATCGGCCGCCGCCATGATCGGCCCGACACGCATGGCGAAATGTCCGGCCGGGATGCCGGGATAATTGTGCATCCCGTACACCTCGTCGATGCCGAAGCGCTCCATCATGCCGTCGCCGACCATCAGCTTGCCGCCGCCGCCGCCTTCCTCCGCCGGCTGGAAGATCACCACGGCGGTGCCGGCGAAATTGCGGGTCTCGGCGAGATATTTGGCGGCGCCCAGCAGCATCGCGGTGTGGCCGTCATGGCCGCAGGCATGCATCTTTCCGGGAATGGTCGACTTGTAAGGCAGACCCGTGGCCTCCTCGATCGGCAGCGCATCCATGTCGGCGCGCAGGCCGATCGTCCGGGCGCGGCCGCCATCGGCGGCCTTGCGGCCCTTGATGACGCCGACCACGCCGGTGCGGCCAATGCCCGGAACCACCTCGTCGCAGCCAAAGGCCTTCAGTTTCTCCGCCACCGACGCCGCCGTGCGGTGCACGTCGAACAGCAGTTCCGGATGGGCATGCAGGTCGCGGCGCCAGGCGGTGATTTCGGGATGAAACTCGGCGATGCGGTTCAAGATGGCCATAGGGCCGCGTCCTCTCTTGCGGGTGTGCCGGAAAGCCGGGCCGTGCCGCGGCGCTCTCAAACTAGGCAATTCCCGCATCACTGACGAGACTGAAGTTCGGCCAATCGTCGGAACCGGCTGAGGCGAAGTTGCGGCGGTCCTGTTCTGCTTCTGTTCCGACCGCGAAATCCGCTCCTCGGCGGTCGCGGCTGCATGGATCGCCTTTGGAAAAAGGCCTTTGTCGGCCCTGATCCGGCCCATTACCGGAATTTTCCGTTGTCCCGGCTGGACAATCGGCTTATGTGTCCGCGCTGCCGGTCGCATCGCAGGGCTCCATGGTCCATCGCGCGCCGGCGAGTGCCCGGCGGGCACCGATCCCGCCAAGCGACAGACACTCATGCGAGCCCGTAGCTCAGTCGGTAGAGCAACTGACTTTTAATCAGTAGGTCCGGGGTTCGAATCCCCGCGGGCTCGCCAGTGTTTCGCCCGTCCTCGCATCGCCGTCCTTCAGCCTGGCGTCAACCGGGCGGCAGGATGGCGTAGAAGCCGGCGAGTTCGTCGATGTCGCGATCGGTCAGATCCTCGGCGCGCATGGACATGTCCGGATGCTTGCGCGCTCCGCGGCGGAAGGCATGCAACTGCGCCTTCAGATAGATCGCCGACTGTCCCGCGATGCGGGGAATCTGCACGTCCCGGCCCACGCCGTCATAGCCATGACAGGGCGCACAGATGGCGACGATCAGCGGCTGGGACGCGGACTGGGCCGCCGCGGAATTCGCGGGCGGAAGACACATGGCCAGGACCGCGGCCGCGGCCACATTGCGTGTTGTGATCAATCTGCTGACAGGCATGTCGACACCACGATCTTTGAATGGCCAAGATTGTTTTGCTCAGTATATCAGAATGGAAAGACGGGAGGCGAATTTGCCGAATAATACCGCGTGGTCAGCCGCGCTTCTGACGATCATCCTGGCCGCAACGCAGGCGTCCGCCGCCGATCCGAAGAACGGAGAGCGTCTGGCGCGCCGATGGTGTGCGGAATGCCATGTCGTCGCCCAGGACCAGACGCGCGCCTCGGCCGACGTCGCCTCCTTCCGCAGTCTTGCGCAGCGCCCGGGTTTCGATGCCGGAAAACTGGCCTTCTTTCTGCTCGCGCCGCATCCCAAAATGCCGGGCATGGCGCTGACCCGCAACGAAGCCGGCGACATCGCCGCCTATGTCGCCACTCTCGGAAGGAAATGAAGCCTGCTACCGCTTTGCTGCCGCAATCCGCGGATGAAAATTCCTCAGCAGGAATCCGGGAAAACGCGAACTGCAGGCCATCACATGGGTGATGGCCTCGCGGTCGTATTCGTCGCCTGAGCGGTAGCCGTCGAAGAAGCGGTTGAGCGCACGCACCCGTTCGGGCATCGCCTGCACGGCCTGCAGGCCGACCGAGACGCCGTAATTCGTGAACGCGAACTTGACGCGCGGATAGCCGGGCTCGCGGCAGAAATATCCATCATCCTGCCACATGCGGTCGAGCACGTGCAGGCCACGCGCCCGCTGCAACACAGCCCAGTCTTCTTCCGGAAAGAAATGGCTCATCCAGAGCATCATGCCGATGCCGAGATCCTGCGTAATGGTCAGGTCGGGGGCAGATGCGTCGATCAGCGCGCGCATATCGGTGATCTCGCGCGACAGCGCGTCCTCCGCGAGAGCGCGATAGGAGACGTAACCGTCGAACGCGTCGAGCGCCCCGAACCCGAAACCGGGATAGGGCGCGCTGAGATCCTCCTGCATCTTCCACACCACGCCCCTGCCCGGCATGACAAAGGCATCGTGGATCTGCCGGACCAGGTCGATGCCTTTCCGGCGATAGGCCGGATCGTAGCGCGCCATCACCGCAAGGGCGTAAAGCCACATCGCCAGATAATGGAAATACTGGCCGTCTCGGTCCGGCGCCTCGCCGATGCGAATGCCGCGCGGCCGGCCGAGCACCCGGTCGACCTCGGCGATCAGCGTCTCCGCCTGGTCGTAAAAGTGTCGTTGACCCGTTTCCGCATACAGGGAGGCCAGCAGCACGACACCGAAGGCGTCGGTCCACAGATAGCGGCGTCCGTTCGGCCAGATCGACTCGCTGCGCATCCAGTCGAGCTTGCCGAGGACGTAGTCGAGGTGATCGCTCGACGGCATGGCGCTGCCAGTTCTTAACTTTTGTTAGACAATCGGAGCCGGACTCGTCTTGCACGCAAGATCGGCCTGCCAAATCTGCACACCATTAAAGCAGGACGATTAAACCGTAAGCAGGCACCGGACGCAATCGCGAAGGCCGTCTGCGATATCGCTCCGTGACCCTCTGTGTTTGTTCAATTTAAACCGCCTTGCGGCATGCTGCGAATCGATTTCGTCCGGACTCATTTTCGCGAAAAGAGTTTTCGATGGCGGTCTACAAGGATGTCGAGATCGACGATTCCCTCGTCGGCCTCATTCATCACATGCACGGGGTCGAGAACTGCCGCGAGGCGCTCGGTCGCCTGCAAGTGTCGTGGGATACGCTGACGCTGCTCGGCCAGCTTTCCGGCAGCGCCACCGAAATGTCCGGCACTCGCGAGGCCTTCGAGAAACTCAGCGGCCACTTGCTCAATCATCTCGGCCTGGAAACGCGCAATAAGGTGCTCGCCGAGTTGCGCACCAAGGCCCAGAACGGCATCGACATCCTGGTGCGCAACCTGTTCGAGCGCACCGCAGATATCGGCTTTCTCGCCGCCGACACCGATGTGCGCGAATTCCTGTCCGCCGGTGCGGACACGGCCGATCGCGCAGGCATCGCGGCGCGCTTCGCAGAATATGTCGCCAAGTATTCCGTCTATAGCGACATCGTGCTGATCGACACCCGTGGCCGCATCCGCGCGCGGCTCGCCGGTCATCCGGCCGAAGAGACATCCCACACCATCGTTCAGGACGCGCTCACCACCAGCTGCGCCTATGTCGAATATTTCGGCTCCGCCGATTTCCTGCCCGACGGCGATCATCTGGTCTACGCCTTCCGCGTCAACAATTCCGACGGCCACCCGCTCGGAATGCTGGCGCTGGTGTTCCGTCTCGCCGACGAAATGGACGGCATTTACCGGAACCTGGTGGCCGAGGATGACTGGACGCTGCTGGCCTGCGTCACGCCGAAGGGCCGTATCATCGCCAGCTCCTGCACGATCCAGCTTCCCGCCGGTTTTCGGATTGCTTCCGCCATCCTGCGCGCCAATGGCGGCGCCGTCCGGCTCGGCGGACGGCAATATCTTGCCATCGGCTGCGAGCCGAACGCCTATCAGGGCTATCATGGACCGGGCTGGCTGGGATTCGGTCTCATTCCGATCGACATGGCCTTTGACGACACCCGCGAGGGCACCTCGGCCGAACGCCAGCAGGACCTGGTCGAGAGCGTGATGCGCAATCCGGCGCTGTTTTCCGAAGCCTTGCGCAGCATCCCGCAGCAGGCCGAGCGCATCCAGAGCGATCTCAACCGCTCGGTCTGGAACGGGTCGGTCCGCCAGGCCGATTCCAGCGACGGCAATGCCGCTTTCTCGAAGACACTGTTGCGGGAAATTTCCAATGCCGGACGCCGGACGCAGGCGGTGTTCGATCAGTCCATCGGCAATCTGCAGCAGACCGTGATCGCGGCGATCTCGCAGAAGGTCTCCGCGCGCGCCGCCTTTGCCATCGATGTCATGGACCGCAACCTGTACGAACGCGCCAATGACTGCCGCTGGTGGGCGCTCGACACCACCTTCCGCCGCATGCTTGCAAACCCGACGCCCGAAGGGCTGCAGACCTGTTCCGAGGTCCTTGCGGCGATCAACGGCCTCTACACCGTCTACAGCAACCTGCTGCTGTTCGACGCCGCCGGCAAGGTTGTCGCCGTCTCCCGGCCCGAACATGCGCATGTCGTCGGCACAACCATCCGAGAGCCGTGGGTGGCGCGCACGCTGGCGCTGCAAACGACACAGGATTACGCGGTGTCCGATTTCGCGCCCACGCCGCTTTATGGCGAAGCGCCGGCCTATATTTACGGCGCCGCTGTCCGCGGCCTTGATGACCAGAATGCGGTTGGCGGCGTCGGAATCGTGTTCGATTCCACGCCGCAATTCTCAGCCATGCTGCACGATGCGCTGCCCCGCGACGAACGCGGCGAGGTGATGCCGCAATCCTTTGCGCTGTTCGTCGACCTCGCGGGCCGCGTCCTCGCCTCGTCGGATGAACGTTTTCCGGCCGGCGCGCCGTCGGGCCTCGCACTCGGCCTCGCCGATCTGCAGCCCGGTCAAAGCCGCTCGCAGATCATCGCCCGTGACGGCTATTTCTACACCATCGGCGCGACACTTTCGTCAGGCTATCGTGAATACAAGATCAGCGACGGCTACAGCCCCGACGTGGTTTCGCTCTGCGCCGCGCGTCTCGGCACGAAGGCCGCGCATGCCGCCCGCAACAAGGCCGCGACAAAAGCCATGCACACGCATCGTGCCGATGGCGACATGGTGGAGCTCGCAACCTTCTATGTCGGCGACTACTGGTTCGGCTTGCGGGCCCAGGACGTGCTGGAAGCCATCGATGCGACCGACATCACGACCGCCACCGGCGGCGGCGGCGGCGTGCTGGTCGGCTACAAGATCCACCACGACACCCCGATTCCCGTTCTCGATCTGGCGCAATGCGTGGGCGTCGGCGAGCGCACCGCGAGCGAGCAGGAGCGGCACATCGTGGTCGCGCGCGTCGGCACTGGTCTGGTCGGCCTCTGTGTCGACAATCTCGGCGACATTCCTGAAATCCCTGCCGTCGACATCGTCCCGCTGGAAAAGCTGGGTGCCGCCGGCCGCCTGCCCGCCGTCGGCATCGTCCGCAGCCGCAGCGAGGAGGCGACGCAGGGACCGGTGCTGATCGTGCTCGACATCGCGCGTCTGAGCGACGTTCTCGGGCCACCGGCGCAGCCGATGATGATCGCCGCCGAATAGTGTTGTCGGGATCAGCGGCCGCTTGCAGGCCGCATCGCCGCCACCGCCTGCTCCACCAGCTTCTCCCGCGTCGCCCGTCGCTGCGCCGACGCAAGACTGACGGCATCGACGATCTGCGGCGGCGACGTGAACGGCGTGCCGCCGGGAAACGGCGGCTGCGGATCGTATTCGATCTGCAACTGGATTTTTTGCGCCACCTCCTTGCCCGCCACGTCGCCGACCACACGCAACGCCATGTCGATGCCGGAGGTCACGCCGCCGGAGGTGTAGTATTTTCCGTCGACCACCATGCGCTCGTGACTTGGGATCGCGCCGAACCGCGCCAGCAGATCGCGCGCCTGCCAGTGCGCGCCAGCCCGGCGTCCGGTGAGCAGGCCCGCCGCCGCCAGCAGGAACGAGCCGGTGCAGATGCCGAAGACATACTTGGCATTGATCGCCTGATCGTGCGCAAACCGCACCCAGTCCGGATCGACCATCGCCGTGTCGATGCCGGTGCCGCCCGGCACCACGAGAATGTCGGCGGGGCCGGCGGTGTCGCGGGTCACGGTCGGCAGAATGGTCAGGCCGCGGTCGGTTCGCACGGGCGCGAGCGAACTGGCAACCAGTTCCACCTGCCAGCCCGGCACCCGCGCCAGCACCTCGAACGGGCCGGTCAGATCGAGCTGAACCATGTCCGGCACCAGGATCATGTTCACCTGAACAATGTCGCTCATGCGCGCGTCCTCTCGACACGATGGGACGCGAATGGTAGGCCCGAAACCGATGGCACAAATGACAAAGTTCAAGCATTTCCTGCCAAGCTTGCCGGTCACCATTCTGGCCTTTGACGGCGTGCAGATTCTCGACTTGGCCGGCCCGCTGCAGGCGCTGACCACGGCCAACGAGGAGATCGGCCGCCCGCGCTATGCGGTCGAAATCCGCAGCCTGAGCGGCGGACCGGTCATCACCGCCTCCGGCGTGCCGCTTCTCACCAAGGCGCTGCGGCGGCAGGCTGCGCTCGACACCCTCATTGTGCCGGGCGGACCGGGCGTCCATGACGCCTTGCGATCCCGCAAGCTGGTCGACACCCTGCGTCACCTCGCCGGCCGCGCCCGCCGGCAATGCGCTGTCTGCACCGGCGCCTTCCTCATGGCCGAAACCGGATTGCTGGATGGCCGCCGTGTGGTCACGCACTGGCGCGCCTGCGCCCGCCTCGCCCGCGACTATCCCGCCCTGCGGGTGGAGGAAGATCCGATCTTCATTCACGACGGCAGCCTCTGGACGACTGCCGGCGTCACCGCCGGGATCGACATGGCGCTGGCGCTGATCGAGGAGGACAACGGGCCAGAGGCGGCGTTGCGCGTGGCGCGGCGACTGGTGGTCTATCTGCGGCGGCCGGGCGGACAGCGGCAATTCAGTGAACCGCTGGCGCTGCAGAGCGGCGCATCTTCCGCCTATGCCGGCCTGCTCCAGTCGATCGCCGAAAAACCGGAGCGGAATTGGCAGGTCGACGACATGGCGGCGGCCGCCGGCCAGAGCCTGCGTACCTTCTTCCGCAGATTTCAGTCCGCGACCGGCAGCACGCCGGCCGACGCAGTCGAGCGCATCCGCTGCGAGCGGGCCAAGGCGCTGTTGCAGACGACGAATCTTCCGATCGCGACAGTCACGCGCCGGTCCGGGTTTCACGCCGAAAGCAGTTTGCGGCGCGCCACGAGGCGGCATTTCGGCATGGCGCCGACGGAGTTGCGGCGCGCCAAAATTTGAGCGGACAATTGAATTCAAAAGAACACGCGAGCATCGCTAAAACTGTCTCAAGACGTCGTGATGCTGCCATATACCGACTCTAGTGTAGCATCACTGGCGGAGGGTAACTCGGGACTGAAGGAGGCTCGTCATGCGACTACAGACTGACGTACCGGCCTTGACCTTGATGCCGTTCTTCCAGCGCCCGGCGTGTCCGCATTGCGGAGAAGCCACGTTTGCCGCGACCGCAACCGAATATTTCGGTAAGGGCCGCTTCCATAACTCCTGGTCCTGCGAAAGCTGCAGCCATGAATTCCAGACGGCCGTGGAAATGCCATCGCATCTTCGTTAGTGCGGCAAAATGGTGCATTCTGCGCGGGATGAATCGGTGACGGGTGGTGTTTTCAGTTCGAAGCCACCACAGGGGGATGCACCATGTCTCTGACATTTCTTCGCACAGCACTTGCTTGTCTGGCGTTGGTTGTCGTCGCAACCGGTCCGGCCGCGGCCCAGATGGTCAATCTGAAAGCTGATCTGAAAGGCAGCAATGAAGTGCCGCCGATCACGGTCGCAGGATCGGGTCAGGTCACCGCCACGTTCGATCCCGCAACCAAGAAGCTCTCCTGGAAGGGCACCCTGTCCAATCTGACCGCGCCGCCCACCATGGCCCATTTCCACGGACCCGCCGAGGCCGGCAAGAATGCCGGCGTTCTGGTCCCCATTCCCAATCCGGGCGCGTCATTTGCGGGCGAAGCCACCCTCACCGACAGTCAGGTCAAGGATATGATGGCCGGCATGTGGTATGTGAATATCCATACTGCGGCGCACCCCGCCGGCGAAGTGCGCGGCCAGCTTCTGAAATAGCCCTTCAGCCATTCCCTGCGTGAAGACCCGCCGGCCCGAGACGGCGGGTTTTTGCATTTGTGCCGGGCCTGCCGCGCCGTTTATGACTATCCCGCGTCCGGCAGACCCTGCCGGTGAGTGAGGGGAGACAAGGATGGCGACAGCGAACGGCCGGGATTTGCCCTTTCTGGTGGCGGGCGGCGGCATCGGCGGCCTGGTGACCGCTTACGCGCTCGCGCTGAAAGGATTTCAGGTGCGGGTGCTGGAGCAATCCGACGAATTCCGCGAGGTCGGCGCCGGCATCCAGCTCGGCCCCAACATCTTCACCGCCCTGGAGAAGATCGGTCTCAAGAACGCCATGCTGGCGGACGCCTGGGTGCCCAACCGCCAGCAGATGCGCGACGCCCTCACCGGCAAACTGATCACCGAAGTGCCGCTGGGCGAGGAGTTCAGGAAGCGGTTCGGCCAGCCTTATGCCGTCACCCATCGTCACGACATTCTGGCGGTTTATCTGAAGGCCTGCCAGGGCAACAATCTGATCAGCCTTGAAACCGGCCGCGAGGTCGTCGATTTCGACGACGACGGCAGCAAGGTCACCGCCATCCTCGCCTCCGGCGAGCGCGTCGAGGGCCGCGCGCTGCTCGGCTGCGACGGCCTGTGGTCGAAGATCCGCCAGAAGATCGTCGGCGACGGCAAGCCGCGGGTGTCGGGCCATCTCGCCTATCGCGCGGTGCTGCGGCGCGACGAGGTCCCGGAGGATCTCTGGGGCCCGGACGTCATTCTCTGGGCCGGGCCGCGCACCCATTTCGTGCATTACCCGTTGCGCCGCGGCGAGCTCTACAATCTGGTCGCCGTCTTCCATTCCGATCATTACGTCGAAGGATGGAATACGGAGGGCGACAAAACGCTGTTATACGAGCATTTCAAGGGCCAGCGGCCGGAGGTGTTACGGCTTTTGGACCGCATCAACGCCTGGAAATTCTGGGTGCTGTGCGACCGCGAACCGGTGAAGAACTGGACCAAGGGCCGCGTGACCCTGCTCGGCGACGCCGCGCATCCGATGCTGCAATATCTCGCGCAGGGCGCCTGTCAGGCCACCGAAGACGCGGTGTGGCTGGCGGAGAAAGTGGCGGAGCAACCGGACGATCTGCCGGCCGCGTTCCAGGCCTATCAGCAGCAGCGTTATCTGCGCACCGGCCGCGTGCAGATCATGGCGCGCGTGTATGGCGAATTCTATCACGCGCGCGGCGTCGCCGCTGAGTTGCGCGACATGATGCTGGCCAGCCGCACACCCGAGCAATCCTTCGACAGCGTGAACTGGCTGTACGGGACGATCTGAAATGGCGGATCAGAATCCGTAGAGCTTTGCCGGATTGTCGACCAGCAGCTTCTTCTGAACAGCCGGGTCGAGCGCGATCAGCGGCACCAGATCGACCAGATCGGCCTCATCGCAGTCATGCGTCGAATTGGGGTGCGGAAAGTCCGTGCCCCACAGCACGCGATCGGGAATCGTCTCCACGATCTTGCGCGCAATCGGCACCGCCTTGTCGTAGGGCGGCATGTCGATGCGCTCCGAGCCGCAGACCTTGATCCAGCAGCGATCGATCTTCGCCAGTTCGAGCAGCGCCTTCAGCGGCGCCTGGTCGACGCCGTCCTTGGCCGGCACCCGACCCATGTGGTCGATCACGAACTTGATCGGGATCGCACGGATCATGTCCGACAGCGGCACGATGTCCGGCGCATCGAGATGCAGCACCACATGCCAGCCCAGCGGCTTGATCCGCTTGATGACATTGTTGAACACGTCCATGTCGGGCGTGCCGCCGAGATGATTCACGAAATTGAAACGCGCGCCGCGCACGCCGGCCTGATGCATCTTCAGGATGTCGCCGCCCGGAATGGTGTCGTCCAGGATGGCGACGCCGCGATAGTGATCGGGCCGCCACGCCAGCGCATCCAGCATCGCGGCGTTGTCCTTGCCATGACAGCTCGCCTGCACGATCACTGCGCGCTGCACGCCGAGATGATCGTGCAACGCCGCCAGCGCTTCCTTCGGCGCATCCTCCGGCGTGTAGCGTCGGTTCGGGGCATAGGGAAATTTCGCCGCCGGGCCGAAGACGTGGCAATGCGCGTCTGTCGAACCGGCCGGCAATTGATAGTGCGGCTTGCGCCGCGCCGAGAGATCGCGTGCAGCCGTCATTGCATTATCGCTTCTGGATTCCGGCCTTCTCGATCACCGCGCTCCACTTGGCGATATCGGCCTTCAGGCGATCCTGGATCTCCTGCGGCGTCGAGCCCTTGGCCTCGATGCCGAGTTCCAGCGCCTTCTTCTTCACGTCCGGATCGGCCAGGACTTCGTTCATGGCCTTGTTCAGGACCTTGATCACATCCGTCGGCGTGCCGGCCGGTGCGAAGACGGCATTCCAGGACGTGACCTCGAAATTGCCGCCGCCGGCTTCCTTCACCGTCGGAGCGCCCGGCAAATAGTCCGCCTTCTTCACGCCCGAGGTGCCGACCGGGATGAACTTCTTGGCGTCGAGTCCCCCGCGCAGGGCGGCGTAGAATTCGGCCGCCATCTGCACGTCGTTGCGCTCCAGTCCGACCAGCACTTCGCCCGAGGTCTTGAACGGCACGATGACCACGTCGATGCCGGCGGTGGACTTGAACAACTCGGCGCCCAGATTCTGGCTCGAGCCCGCGGCGATGGTGCCGAGATTGAGCGTGCCCGGCTTGGCCTTCGCCGCCTTGATGAAGTCGGCCAGCGTCTTGTACGGCCCGTCGGCGCTGGTCACGAAGATCAGGTCGAAATAGCCCATGCTCGAGACCGGCGCGAAATCCTTGACCGGATCGAACGGCAGCTTGTTGAACAGTCCGACGCTGACCGCGGTGCCGTTGGTCAGGATCGCGAGGGTATAGCCGTCGGCCGGCGACTGCAGCACGGCGCGCGCGGCGGTGATGCCGCCGGCGCCGGGATTGTTTTCGACCACGAAGCGCTGGCCGAGTTTTTCGCTCAGCTTTTCGGCGACAAGGCGGGCGGTGATGTCGGCCACGCCGCCGGCACCGAACGGCAGCACCAGCTTGACCGGCTTGTCAGGATACTTGCCCTGCGCATGCGCCGTCAGCGGCGCGATCGCAAGGGCGCCGACCATGAGAATCCTGCCGAGGAACCGGCGAGCGGCGAAATGTCTGTGAGCCATCATATCCTCCTTGAAGCACGGCGACACCAAGCAGACTTTACTGCGTGAATTCAAGTCGGAAATCGCCGCAGGACATGGCTGCCTAGACTTCCTTGCCGAGCTTGCGGTCGAGCGAATAAGGCCCCCCGCCGCGCAGGACCATCGCGAGAAAGATGAGCCCCCAGAGCAGCGGATATTCATAGCCCCGGCCGGTCCACGCATAGCCGTTGGGGACATGCACCCAGATGATGACGGCGAATTCGACGACCAGAAGAGCCGCGATGGGCCGGGTGAACAGCCCGAGAATGATCAGGATCGCACCCGCGGTTTCGAGAAATATCACCACGTAAGCCAGCAGCAGCGCGGGCTCGATGCCGCGTTTGGCAAGACTTCCGGCGGCAAAGGCCTGGGCGCCGGCCATGAGTTTTGGCCAGCCGTGGGTGAACAGGATCGCGCCGGCGCTGACCCGAACGAGGGGCCAATAGAGACCGGCATATGTCTCATACAGCGGGCGAAGCCCCGCGACGATCGGTTTTGGATCGCTGCCCTTGTCGGCGTAGGTCATCGGAGTCCCCCTGCATTATCTTTGTCGGTTGGCATGATCGATATGACGCGGCGTCACTTCCATCCAAGTCGCGCGAGGATTGCGCGTCCCGTGATCCAGTCCTTGTCCTGCTCGGACAGGAATTTCAGCTCTTCGGTGAAATGCGTGAGGCGCTGACGATAGGACGCCTTGGCAAATCCGTTGGTGACGTCGGAGCCCCAGTAGCAGCGCTGCGGCCCGTAGGCGTCGACCAAGCGATTGATGTGATCGGTCATGTCGCGGAACGGAAATGGTTCGCTCGAATAGGCCGGCGCCGCCGACACCTTCACGGACACATTCGGATATTTTGCGAGCGCGACGGCCTGATCGATCACGGCGGGAATCTTTTGCTCCTTCACGACCTGCGACGACAAGCCCATGTGATCGACGATCAGCGTCAGCTTCGGATGACGCTCGGCGATCGGCGCGAACAGCGGCAGCGTCCCGGCGGTGAGGAACATGATGGGAATGCCGGCTTTCTCCGCTGCCGGCCACAGCCAGTCCGCCGTTCCGTCCGTCAGCCACCCGGCGGTCGCGCCGAGAAATGTGAGACGGATGCCGAGCAGGCCCGGCTGCGCTTTCCAGCGCGCAAGCTCGTCCGCGGTGAGCGGCTTCTTCAGCGGAATGCGCCCCATGACGGCAAATCTGTCCGGATGTCGCCTGGCGGCATCAAGCGCCTCGTCGAGACGGTCTCCCACCCAGCTGGGCGGCACGATGATCGCGCGATCGACGCCCGCCTCATCCATCATCGGCAGCAGCCTCTCGACGGTGAACGGCTCCGGCAATTGCGGCGGCAGGCCAGGCACCCAAGGCCGCTCGGGCGTGTTGGCGTTCCAGAGATGAACTTGGGAATCGACGATCCTTCGCCGCCCGGCTGGCTTGCTAGTGGTTTCGGCCAATGCCGCCTCCGGTCCCAGTGATGCGAGCGTGAGCCCGGCGCCCAGCGTGCCATTCAGGAAACCGCGTCGCGACAGCATCCCATCCCCTCCCGGATTATGGTGGCCTCTTCTGCGCGCCGCCTGCTGGCGGGCCGGAAGGCTTGTGTCCCGGCAGGATACGTGCCCTTCCCCATTTTCAAAATTTATAATAGCAATATCCTTCATTCACTTGATGAATGGATGAGCAGACGTGAATCTCAACAGTCTCGACCTCAATCTCCTGCGGGTGCTCGATACTCTGATCACCGAGCGCAACGTGACCCGCTCCGCCGAATTGCTGCGCCGGTCGCAGCCGGCGGTCAGCAACGCGCTCCGCAGGCTGCGCACATTGCTCGGCGACGAGCTGCTGGTCCGCGGACCGCACGGGCTCGTCCTGACCCCGCGCGCCGAGGCGATCCGGCAACCTCTGCGGGACGCGATCACCCAGATCGAAAAATGTCTCGGAGAAGACCAGCCATTCGATCCCGCGCTCGCGACCGGAACGTTCCGTCTCAGCGCGCCGGACCGCCTGAGCCTTGCGATCGTGCCCGCGCTCTTCGATCGTCTGAGGCAGGCAGCGCCCAATATGGCGCTGCACGTCATTACCGCCGATCGCAAACGGGCGATGGACTTGCTCGACGACGACCTAACCGATCTTGCGCTGGCCTGGTACGATGAAAAGCCGCGTCACCTGAGCACGGAACGGCTACACGACGAAAAACTCTTCTGCGTCGTTCGCCCCGGTCATCCGCTCGCCAGATCGAGAAAGCGGTTCACCATGGCGTCCATCCTGTCGTTTCCGCACATCATCGTTAGCGCGACCGGCGGCCGCACGGCGATCTTCGACGAACTGCTGGCCCGTCACAACCTGGCGCGCCATCCCCTGGTGTCGGTGTCGAATTTTACCGCAGTGCCTCATCTGCTGTCGCGCAGCGACATGGTCGGCGTCTTCACCGAGCTCGCGTCCGTCGTCTTCGAAAAATCCTTTGGCTTGGTCAAACGCCCCGTGCCGCTCAATGTCGGCACGATCACCACAAGCATGGTCTGGCATGTACGCAACGACAATGACAAGAAACACGCCTGGTTCCGGCGCCAGATCAAGGCGATCTATCGCGGCCTGTGAACTCGCCCTCTAGCGGTCTCCGTCGGCCCATTGCGCCTTGGTCCGGGCACGGAAGTCCGCGAACTGCCGCGCCGCGATCGCCTCGCGCATACCCCGCATCAGCGACTGGTAATAGGCCACGTTGATTGCCGACAACAACATCGCGCCGAGCGTCTCGTTCGCCTTCACCAGATGATGCAGATAGGCGCGGGAATAAGTGCGCGCCGCGGGATAATCGCTCTCGGCGTCGAGCGGGCGCGGGTCTTCGGCATGCCGCGCGTTCTTCAGATTGATCGGGCCGAAGCGGGTGAAGGCCAGCCCGTGCCGTCCGTTGCGGGTGGGCATCACGCAATCGAACATGTCGATCCCGCGCGCCACTGCCTCGATCAGATCGTCGGGCGTGCCGACGCCCATGAGGTAGCGCGGCTTGTCCGCCGGCAATTCCGGCGCCACCGTCTCGATCATCTCCAGCATCACATGCTGCGGCTCGCCGACGGCCAGGCCGCCTATGGCGTAGCCGTGGAAATCCATCGGCACCAGCGCGCGGGCGCTGTCGATCCGCAACGCATTGTCATCCCCGCCCTGCACGATCCCGAACAGCGCGCGACCTTTCGGGGCGGTTTCAAACGCGCGCTTGCTGCGTTCCGCCCAGCGCAATGACAGCCGCATGGCACGCTCGATCTCGCTGCGCTCGGCGGGCAGGCGGATGCATTCGTCGAGCTGCATGGAAATGTCGGCGCCGAGCAATTGCTGGATCTCGATGGATCGCTCGGGGGTCAGCTCATACATCGCGCCGTCGAGATGCGACCGGAACGTCACCGCATTCTCGTCGATCTTGCGCAATTGCGACAGCGACATGACCTGGAAGCCGCCGGAATCGGTGAGGATGGCGTGCGGCCAGTTCATGAATCTGTGCAGGCCGCCGAGCGCGGCCACGCGTTCGGCGCCCGGCCGCAGCATCAGGTGATAGGTGTTGCCGAGCAGGATGTCGGCGCCGGTCGCCCGCACCTCCTCCGGCCGCATGGCCTTCACCGTCGCCTGCGTGCCGACCGGCATGAAGGCGGGCGTCGCGATCGGCCCGTGCGGAGTCGTGATCTCGCCGCAGCGGGCATCGCCGTCGGTATTGATCAGATGGAAGGTGAAAGCGTTCGACATTCGGTTTTAAAGTGCCGGGTGAAGCAGGCAGGCGTCGCCATAGGAATAGAAACGATAATCCGAATCCAGCGCATGCGCATAGGCGCGCTTCATCAGCTCGAGCCCGGAAAACGCCGAGACCAGCATGAACAGGGTCGAGCGCGGCAGATGGAAATTTGTCATCAGCAGGTCGACGGCGCGGAAGCGGTAGCCGGGCGTGATGAAGATGGCGGTCTCGCCGGAGAACGGGCGGATGATCCTGTCCTCGCCCGCCGCGCTTTCCAGCAGCCGCAACGCGGTCGTGCCAACCGCTACGATGCGTCCGCCCGCCGCGCGTACGGCGTTGAGGCCGGTCGCCGTCGCCTCGCTCACCTCGCCCCATTCGGCATGCATCTGGTGCTCGGCGGTGTCGTCGGCCTTGACCGGCAGGAAGGTGCCGGCGCCGACATGCAGCGTCACGCGATGCAGATGCACGCCCCGCTGCACCAGTCGTGCCACCAGGTCGTCGGTGAAATGCAGCCCCGCCGTGGGCGCGGCGACCGAGCCCTCGTCCTGCGCGAACAATGTCTGATAATCGGCGCGGTCCCGCGCGTCGGCTGGGCGTTTGGAGGCGATATAGGGCGGCAGCGGCATCTCCCCTCGCTCGCTGATCGCCTGGTCCAGTACCCCGCCGTGAAAGGCGAAGGACAGCGTCACCTCCCCGCCCTCGCCCTTGGCTTCCACCGCGGCATCGAGCTGGCCGAGGAAACAGACGCGGCCCTCCTCGCCAAACCGCACGATGTCGCCTGCGGCGAGCCGCTTGCCGGGCTTCACGAAGGCCAGCCAGCGCGAACCGTCCAGCCGCTTGTGCAGCGTGGCTTCGATTTTCACGTCCTCGCCGCGGCCGATGCGGCGGCCAAACAATCGCGCCGGAATGACTTTTGTGTCGTTCACCACCAGGGCGTCGCCGGGCCGTAGCAGGTCGGGCAGATCGCGCACATGCCGGTCCTGCCATTCGGGCGCGCCGCCCGGCGTCAGCACCAGCAGCTTTGCAGAATCCCGCGGCGACACCGGCCGCAGCGCGATGCGGTCGGGCGGCAGGTCGAAGTCGAATAGATCGGTGCGCATGCGTCGGGATTTATAGATCTATCACCAAAAACGTGGATGCCCGGCACAAGGCCGGGCATGACGCAAACATCGAAGGACGGTCGGCAAATCTAGGCATCCGCCGCAATGCTGGCCTTCACGATCTTGTCGGGACTCTGCACCGGCTCGCCGCGCTTGATCTTGTCGACATTCTCCATGCCGGAAATCACGCGGCCCCAAACCGTGTATTGCCGGTTCAGGAACGGCGCGTCCTCGAAGCAGATGAAGAACTGGCTGTCGCCGGAATCGGGATTCTGCGCACGCGCCATCGAGACCGTGCCGCGCTCATGCGGCTGGTTGTTGAACTCGGCTTTCAGCTTCTGCCCGGAGCCGCCGGTGCCGGTGCCCTGCGGGCAGCCGGTCTGCGCCATGAAGCCGTCGATCACGCGATGGAACACGATGCCGTCGTAGAAGCCCTCGCGCACAAGCTCCTTGATGCGCGCGACATGGTTCGGCGCGACGCCGGGCAGCATCTCGATGATGACATCGCCCTGCGTGGTTTCGAGCTTGAGGGTGTTTTCGGGATCAGCCATGGGACTCAACTTTCTGAAAAGAGGGATTTAGCGCTTCGCATCGGCCTGCACCGAGGCCTTCACGATGCGGTCGGGATTGGGCACCGGCTCGCCGCGATTGAGCTTGTCGACATTCTCCATGCCCGACACGACCTCGCCGATCACGGTGTATTGGCCGTTGAGATGCGGCGCGTCGGTGAACATGATGAAAAACTGGCAATTGGCCGAATTGGGATCGGTGGCGCGCGCCATGCCGACGACGCCGCGCTTGAACGGGGTCTTGGAGAATTCCGCGGCCATGTTCGGATATTTCGACTTGCCGGTGCCGTTGCCTTTGTCGCCGTCGCCGGTCTGCGCCATGAAGCCGGTGATCACGCGATGGAATGGAGCATTGTTGTAGAAGCCGTCGCGCGCCAGCGTCTTGATGCGCTCGGCGTGCTTGGGCGCAAGATCGGGACGCAGGCGCACCACCACATTGCCCTTGGTGGTTTCCAGCACCACGGTGTTTTGCGGATCGTTCTGTTGCGCGGCGGCGGGCAGCGCGCAGACGAGCGCGGCCAGCATGACGAGTATGCGGATCATGACAGCTCCTTGGGTCAGGCCGAAACGGACCGGTCTATTTCGAGAATTTCTGCGTCAGGCGCGCGGCAACCGAGGCCGGCACGAAATGCGACACCTCGCCGCCCATGGCCGCGATCTGCCGGACAAGTGTGGCGGTGATCGGGCGCACCATCGGAGACGCCGGCAGGAACACGGTCTGGATGTCGGGCGCCATGGCGCCGTTCATCCCGGCCATCTGCATCTCATAATCCAGATCGGTGCCGTCGCGCAGGCCCCGGATCAGCAGCGTGGCGCCTTCGCGCCTGGCCGCGCTGATCACCAGATCGCCAAAGGTGACGCAGGTCAGGTCGCAACCCGCGGCTCTTGCCGGCGGCGCGCAGGTCTCCTGCAGCATGGCGGCGCGGTCCTCGGGGGAAAACAGCGGGGTCTTGCCGGGATGGATCCCGATCGCCAGCACGAGCCTGTCGGCCAGCCGGGCGGCCTGGCGGACGATGTCGAGATGGCCGTTGGTGACGGGATCGAACGACCCCGCATAAAGGGCGATGCGCGGCATGGGGTCGGGTCTATCCAAAGGCTGACTGCGCCGCAAGCGGCATAACGCGCTCCAATACCACTAAGTTCCTTAACAAAATCAAATATATCGCTTGACCCTGCCGGGGTCGGACCGAACCGAAAGCCCTGCTCGCGCGTCTAATTGGCGGAAGCGGCCACGCCAGGCCGCACGGCGCAAGAGGGACAAAGACCATGCTCAAGACCGTTTCAGCCATCGCGGCCGCTGCCGTGCTTGCCGGAACGGCCATGCTGTTGCCCGCCTTGACCCCGGAAGTCGCCGCCAGCGCCCCGGTCCCCGCCGCCAAGAGCGACCGGGCCGACACGCCGGTCACCTGCGACCGCCAGGGCTGGCCCTATTACGATGCCAATTGCCTGCGTGACGACAGCCGCAATGCCGGCCGCGTGCCGCAGGTCCGGATCATCTCCACCGACCGCGTGGAGCTGAGCCAGCCCGAAGCACCGGTATTCGAACCGGCGCCGCGGATCGCGACGGTGGCTGCGCTCACCAATCCGCTCTCGGCGCCGGCCTGGCCCGAGCACATCGCCAGTTTCCAGGTCCTGCTGACTCGCTGACGCTCATCCGTAGCGGATGATCACGCTCTTGGTTTCCAGATAGCCGTCGAGCGCGGCGCGGCCATGCTCGCGGCCGATGCCGGACTGCTTCATGCCGCCGAACGGCACATTGGGATCGACGGTGTTGTGGCTGTTGACCCAGACCGTGCCGGCCTTCAGCGCCTTCACCACCTTGAACGCCTTGCCGAGGTCGCGCGTCCAGACCGACGCCGCCAGTCCATAGCGCGTGTCGTTGGCGATCCTGATCGCCTCGTCCAGCCCGTCGAACGGCAGGGCCGCGATCACCGGTCCGAAGATTTCGTCGCGCACCGCCTCGTCCTGCGGCTTGAGGCCATCGAGGATGGTCGGCGCGAAGAAATAACCGCGATCCGGCACCGCACGGTTTCCGGACACCAGCCGCGCGCCGGCTTTCTTCGCGCGGTCGACAAATCCGCTGACGCGATCCTGCTGCACCTTCGACACCAGCGGATTGATCGCGGCCTTTGGATCGAGCCCGGATCCCAGCGACATGCCGTCGGCGATCGCGCCGAGCTTTTCGAGAGTCTTGTCGTAGATCTTGCGCTCGATCAGCACGCGCGTCGCCGCGGTGCAGACCTGTCCCTGGTTGAAGAACATGCCAAGCCCCGCCAGCAGTCCTTCCATCCCCTCGTCCATGTCGGAGAACAGGATCATCGGCGACTTGCCGCCGAGTTCGAGCGTGAAGCGCGCCAGATTGTCGACCGCCGCGTGCCCGATCAGTTTTCCGACCTCGGTCGAACCGGTGAAGGTCAGCTTGTCGATGCCGGGATGCCTGGCCAGCGCCGCGCCGGTCGTCGGCCCGTCGCCGGTGATGATGTTGACCACCCCTTTCGGAAAACCGGCCTCGTTGACCAGCTTGCCGAGATAGAGCGCGGTCAGCGGCGTCTCCTCCGCCGGCTTGAGCACGATGGTGCAGCCGCAGGTCAGCGCCGGCGCGATCTTCCAGATCGCCATCAGCAGCGGGAAATTCCACGGCACGATGGCGCCGACCACGCCGACCGGCTCTTTCAGCGTGCAGGCGAAATGCTGCGCGCCCGGCGGCACCGGGATCGTGGCGTCGAGCGTCGAGCCCTCGATCTTGGTGGCCCAGCCCGCCATGTAGCGCAGCCATTGCGCCGAGCCGCCGACATCGACGGCGCGCGCATTGCCGATGCTCTTGCCGTTCTCGAGAGTTTCGATCTGCGACAGCGGCTCGATGTGCTTTTCGATCAGGTCCGCCAGCTTGAGCAGCATGGCCTCGCGCGCGGCGGGGGGCGTGCTCGCCCAGGAGCCGTTCAGCGCGGCGCGGGCGGCGGCGACCGCCTGATCGACTCCCGCGGCGATGACATTGGGAATTTCGGCGATCGACTGGCCGGTCGCCGGGTCATGAACGGCGATGCCGCCCGAGTCCGGCAGACTGCGATAGTCGCCGTCGACAAAGGACCGCATCGGGGCGGCCAGAAAGCTTTTGGCGTTCTCGTTCAGGCCGGCGGCAGCGGCGACATTCATATTGACCTCCCACATGTTCTTGCGGCGCGTGTCGTGCGCCTGTCTGCGGCCATGCTGCAGCAGCCCCGGCGGGTTGTCGATCCCCAGGAGACGGCCCAGGCGCGGACCAAGGGACGGCCGCGATGGCGGCCGGAATTCAACAGCCCGTGCGGTGTTCATAAGACAGCGCCGCCGGAACACACGCTCATGCGAACGGGCCTGATCGCACTTCTTCTTGTCTGCCTGCCATCCGCCCTGCCCGCCCAGGTGCCGCCCTCACCGGCGGACCTCGCGGCCTATCGCGGGTTGCACGCCGCCGCCGCCCGTGGCGACGTCGCCGACATCGAACAGCGCGTTGCCGCGGGCGAAAGCAAGGAGGCGACCGATCCGCACGGACGCACCCCTCTGCATGTCGCCGCCTTCCAGAAGCAGCACGCCGCAGCGCAGGCGCTGCTGCGGCTCGGCGCCGACGCCAACAAACAGGAGAACGACCGCTACGACATCATCACCATCGCGTCGGTGGCCAACGACGTGCCGATGCTGAAGCTCGCCATCGCCGGTGGCGGCAATGCCCGCGCCGTCACCAGCCGCTATGACGGCACCGCCCTGATCGCGGCGGCGCATCTTGGCCACGCCGAGATCGTGCGCGTCCTGATCGCCGCGGGCGCGCCGCTCGATCACGTCAACAATCTGGGCTGGACCGCGCTGATGGAATCCATCGTGCTCGGCGAAGGCGGCCGCAACCATACCGACACGCTCGGCGCGCTGGTTCAGGCGGGCGCTGACGTGAATATTCCAGACCGGGCCGGCGTCACGCCGCTCGGTCAGGCCCGCACCCGCGGTTATGCGGAGATGGTCCGCATCCTGGAGAAAGCCGGCGCCAAATAAGTCGTCAGCTCAGGCCCGGAATCGCCACCAGCAGGGTGAATCCGTTGATCATGAGCAACGTGCCGGCAATGCCGAGCACCCCGCCGAAAAAGCTCAGCCAGACCAGATCGGCGACGATCGCGACCGAGATCAGCACGATCGCGATCTGCAGCAGCGCCTCGGCGTAATCGAAATAGGGATCCTGCCTGAGCGCGTGATCTCGCAGCACCTCGTGCTGCTTGGCGCGCGCGATCAGTTCCTTCTTGCCCTCGTTGGTTTCCGGCTCGGAATCGTAGCGCGCGACTGTCTTGCGGTACCCCTCGATCTTCTTCTGCAGCGCGAGCTTAGCCTCGTCCGACAGGCCGGGCGTATTCAGCAGGCCCAGCTCGAACTGGTCGGCCGCCAGCGCGATCGAGGTCTGCCGCATGTTCTTGGCCTGGAAGAAATTCCAGTAATTGGAGGCCAGCACGTTGTTGTTGACCGCTTCCTTGCCGGCATTCGACCCGCCCAGTCCGGTGATTGCAAGTATCATCGCCAGAATGGCGATCACGACCGCGGCGCGCTGCTTGAACGTGTCGCGGGTCTTTTCCTGATCCATCATCTCGGCTGCGTCTTCGGCTTTCATGGCACCTCTCCCCTGCTGCGGCCCGTGCCGGGCCGCAGATCTGATTGCGTTATCGATGTGAGTGGGACGGGACAGCTTTCGGGCTTGCGCGCCCGCTTACGATCCGTTGGACTCGTCGTCTTCCGACAGCCGCTCGACCGACACCACGCGCTCGTCTTCGGCGGTGTTGAACACGATCACGCCCTGCGTCGAGCGTCCGGCGATGCGGATGCCGTTGACCGGGCAGCGGATGAGCTGGCCCTTGTCGGTGACCAGCATGATCTGGTCGGCTTGCTCGATCGGGAAGGAGGCGACCAGCTTGCCGTTCTTCTTGGTAATCTGCATCGCGGTGATGCCTTTGCCGCCGCGGCCGGTCGTGCGGTATTCATACGAACTCGTGCGCTTGCCGAAGCCGCGCTCGGAAATGGTCAGCACGAACTGCTCGGCCGCCGACATCTCGACATAGCGCTTCTCGCCGAGTTCGATGGTGCCGGCAGCCTCCTCGGCGTCGGCGGGTGCTGCTTCCTCGACCTCGGTCTCGCCGCGCCGCACTGCATTGGCGCGCCGCAGATAGGCCGCGCGCTCCTCCGCCGTGGCGTCGGCATGGCCCAGGATAGAGAGCGAAATGACTTTGTCACCCTGCGCCAGCGTGATGCCGCGCACGCCGCGCGAAGTGCGGCCGGTGAACACGCGCACCTCCGGCACCGGGAATCGGATGCACTGGCCGCCGCTGGCGGTCAGCAGCACATCGTCCTTCTCGGTGCAGATCTGCACGTCCACGATCGCCTCGCCCTCGTCCAGCTTCATGGCGATGATGCCGGAGCGGCGCACGTCGACGAAATCCGACAGCTTGTTGCGGCGGACGGTGCCGCTGGTGGTGGCGAACATCACGTCCAGATTGCCCCAGGTCGTCTCGTCCTCGGGCAGCGGCATGATGGTGGTAATGGTTTCGCCCTGCTCGATCGGCAGGATGTTCATCAGCGCCTTGCCGCGCGCCTGCGGCGCCGCCACCGGCAGCTTCCAGACCTTTTCCTTGTAGACGCGGCCAAGCGAGGAGAAATACAGCACCGGCGCATGCGTGGAGGCCACGAACAGCCGCGCCACGAAATCCTCTTCGCGGGTCTGCATGCCGGAGCGGCCGCGGCCGCCGCGCCGCTGCGCGCGATAGGTCGAGAGCGGCACGCGCTTCACATAGCCCTGATGCGAGACGGTGACGACCATGTCCTCGCGATGGATGAGGTCTTCTTCCTCCACCGCGTCCATGTGCTCGACAATGGCGGTGCGGCGCGGGGTCGCGAATTCCTCGCGCACCGCCATCAGCTCTTCCTTGACGATCGCCTGCACGCGGGCGCGCGAGCGCAGGATTTCCAGATAGTCGGAAATCTCGGCGGCCAGTTTGTCGAGTTCGTCCTTGATTTCGTCGCGGCCAAGCGCGGTCAGGCGCTGCAGGCGCAGGTCGAGGATGGCCCTGGCCTGTTCGGCCGACAGCCGCGCGGTGCCCGCGCTCGAGACCTGGTGGCGCGGATCGTCGATCAGCGCGATCAGCGAGGCCGCCGTGGTGGCCGGCCATTCGCGCGACATCAATGCGTCGCGCGCTTCGGCGGCGTCCTTGGAGGCGCGGATCAGCTTGATCACCTCGTCGATATTGGCGACGGCGATGGCGAGGCCGACAAGGATATGGGCGCGGTCGCGCGCCTTGTTGAGCAGGAACTTGGTACGGCGCGACACCACCTCTTCGCGGAACGCGATGAAGGAGGCCAGCATGTCCTTCAGGTTCATCACCAGCGGACGGCCGCCATCGAGCGCAACCATGTTGGCGCCGAACGACGATTGCAGCGGGGTGTAGCGGTAGAGCTGGTTCAGCACGATGTCGGGAATGGCTTCGCGCTTGAGTTCGACCACGACGCGATAGCCTTCGCGGTTGGACTCGTCGCGCAGGTCGGAAACGCCCTCGATCTTTTTGTCGCGCACCAACTCGGCGATGCGCTCGACCATCGTGGCCTTGTTCACCTGATAGGGAATTTCGGTGATGACGATGGCTTCACGTTCCTTGCGGATCGTTTCCATCTCGACCTTGCCGCGCATCATGATCGAGCCGCGGCCGGTCTCGTAAGCCGAACGGATGCCGCCGCGCCCGAGAATGAGGCCGCCGGTCGGGAAATCCGGCCCCGGCACGATCCTGATCAGGTCGTCGACCGACAGGGCCGGATCGTTGATCAGCGCGATGGTGGCGTCGACCACCTCGCCGAGATTGTGCGGCGGAATGTTGGTCGCCATGCCGACGGCGATGCCGCCGGCGCCGTTGACCAGCAGGTTCGGGAAGCGCGCCGGCAGGACCGACGGCTCGCTCTCGTTGCCGTCGTAATTGTCCTGGAAATTGACGGTGTCGCTGTCGATATCGGCAAGCAGCGCCAGCGCCGGCTTTGCCAGCCGCGATTCCGTGTAACGCATGGCGGCGGCGGGATCGCCGTCCACCGAGCCGAAATTGCCCTGCCCGTCGATCAGCATCAGGCGCATGGAGAAATCCTGCGCCATACGGACGAGCGAGTCGTAGATCGCCTGGTCGCCGTGCGGGTGATATTTACCCATCACGTCGCCGACGATGCGCGCCGACTTCACGTATTTCTTGTCGGGCGTGTGGCCCTGCTCGTGCATCGAATAGAGAATGCGGCGATGCACCGGCTTGAGCCCGTCGCGCACGTCCGGCAGCGCCCGCGACACGATCACGCTCATCGCGTAGTCGAGATACGACCGCTTCATTTCCTCCGTGATCGACACGGGGCGGACATCCGAGGGAGAACCGTCCCCCGGATTGGGATTTTCGGGCTCAGACAAAGAAGAAATCCTGGCGAATCCAGAGGTGCGCTTTCTAGCCGATTTGCATTCTGAAAGCCAAGCAAAACCGGCCTTGAACCGGAGTTATTTCACATTATTTTTCAAATACTTGACGATAGTTTTTGGAGCTGGTTCCGGTCCTGCCACAATCTGCCCGCAGGCGCCGGAATCCGGCTAGATTGAACCGCCCCACTGGCCCGGCCCGGGATCCGCCATGCCGCTCGATTTCGTCATTTCCGCACTGGTGACCTTGCTGGTGGTGGTCGATCCGGTCGGCCTGGTGCCGGCCTTCATCGCCATGACCGAGGGCCTGCCGGCCGCGGCGCGGCGGCAGGTGGCGATCCGCGCGTCCGCCATCGCCTTCTGCATCCTGCTGGGATCCGCGCTGATCGGCGACTGGCTGCTGAAACATCTCGGCATCGGCCTGCCCGCCTTCCGCATTGCCGGCGGCCTGCTGCTGTTTTCCATCGCATCCGAAATGGTGTTCGGCCTGCGCGTGGAGCGCGAGGCGCGCACCGCCGAACAGGCGGTGCATGAGCGCGTGCGCAATCTCGCCGCCTTCCCGCTCGCCATTCCGCTGCTGGCGGGACCGGGCGCCATCACCGCCGTTATTCTTCTTGCCGGTCGCGCCCGCGACAATATCGTCACGCTCGGCAGCTTGCTGACCGTCATCCTGCTGGTGATGCTGGCCAGCCTGCTGGTGTTCCTGATCGCGGACCGCATCGCGAAGCTGATGGGCATCACCGGCAATATCGTGCTGTCGCGCCTGCTCGGCGTCATCCTCGCCGCGCTGGCGGTGCAGTTCGTGCTCGACGGCGTGAAGGCGGTGTGGATGTAAAGAAACCGGCCCTGTCGGGCCGGCCTCTCAAATCATGTGATCTGGTGACCGATCATTCGCGATGCCTGTCGCGGGACGGGATCGCTATTCCTTCGGGCAGGCCTTGCCGGTCGGCCGCCAATAGAAAACGACCTGCCCGCGCGCGCCGCCGCAATTCAAGCTCGGCAACCTCAGCGTCGCGGCGACACCGACAATGTCGGTGTTGGCCGGAATGGGAGTCGCATCCGGAAGCTGCCGGATGGCCCAACCGAACAGCAGGTTCGCGAGCGGGCTCACCTCTGACTTGACGGCGGCGCTCACACGGCTGCCGTCGGCGTTGGCGACATATTTGCAAGCCAGCGCCTGCCGCACGCAGCCGCTGATCGAGACCACCGGCAATCCGATCTTTTTCACTTTTTCGGTTGCCGCTTTCTCGGCAGCCTTCGGCTTTGGTGCGGCGTGCACATTGGTCACCGCCGCCAGCGCGGTGCAGAGCACGGCACCGGCGATGAACGTCTCCCTGAATCTCATGTGAAGCTCCCCCCAATTGTCAGCGCGGTAGCGCGCTACCGACAATTAAAACAGGCATGGGAAGCGGCTTGCAACTGGAATCCACCATGGCGTCAACGGCCCGATCGCGATGACGCTCTCGGCGATGACGCCCGTTTAAGTCTCAGAACGGAATCTCGTCGTCCATGTCGCCGCGGCCGCCGCCGGCCATGGCCGGCTTGCGCGGCGATGATGTCGGGCCGGAAGAGCCAAAGTCGTTGCCGCCGGAATAATCGACCGAACGCTCGCCGCCGCCACCCTTGCCGTCAAGCATGGTGAGCTGCGAATTGAAACCCTGCAGCACCACTTCGGTCGAGTATTTGTCGATGCCGTCCTTGTCAGTCCATTTGCGGGTCTGAAGCTGGCCCTCGATGTAAACCTTGGCGCCCTTCTTCAGATATTGTTCGGCGATGCGGCACAGGCCCTCGTTGAAGATCACCACGCGGTGCCACTCGGTCTTTTCCTTGCGCTCGCCGGTGGTCTTGTCCTTCCAGCTTTCGGAGGTCGCGATGCTGAGATTGGCGATCGGCCGGCCGTCCTGGGTGCGGCGGATTTCCGGGTCCTTCCCGAGATTGCCGATCAAGATCACCTTGTTGACGCTGCCTGCCATCTCGCTCTCCTGAAGCCGTTTTCCTTAGGTGTAGGGCCGCACCCTAAGCCCAAGCCCGCGGCCAAGTCTCAGGACAAGTCCTGCGCATGGCCGTTGATCCCGCCTTTTCCACAGCGCCTGCGCCCTCTGGGCCGGGCCGGCAGGCCGGGTCCGATTGTTCCCTTTTTGTTCCTATCATGGCGGGCCACGCCCCGCAAGTGTTCCGACAATTTCATTGCAGCCGCGCGCCATGTCCCGCCACCCTGACACCGGCAAGCAAAGTGATTCTCCCATGAACCGAAAACAACGCCGCAAGGCCGAGCGGCTCGCGCCGGCGACCACGCCCGCCGGCGGCAGCGGAGCGGCCGCGCGGTTTTTCACCCAAGCCGTGCAGCATTTCCAGGCCGGACGGCTGTCGGAGGCCACCGATCTTTACCGCCAGGCGCTGGCCGCCGATCCGCGTCATTCCGGCAGCCTGCATCATCTCGGCGTGCTCGCTTTCAACATCGGCCGCGCCGACGCCGCCGTCGACATGATCGGCCGCGCCATCGCCATCGATGACGCCAATCCGGCGTTTCACTACGACATCGGCATGGCGTTCCTGGCGCTGGATCGTCACGCCGATGCGGTCAGGCATGGCCAGCGCGCCGCCGCGCTCAAGCCCGGCCTCGGCAGCGCGCATATGCTGATCGCCGACGCGTTCCTGAAACAGGGGCAACTGGATCAGGCCATTGCGTCGTACCGCGAAGGTCTTGCGCGCGATCCTGGCCGCGCCGCGGCGCACGACAATCTGGCCAAGGCGCTGAACGCGCAAAACCGGCGCGCCGAGGCGATCCGGCATTTCGAGGAGGCGCTCAGGCTCGATCCCTCATTGATCGGGTCCTATCCGACTCTCGCCGATCTCTGCGTCCTCGATGGCGACATCGCGCGCGCGTTCGATGTCACCCTGCGCTGGCTGTCGGTGGAGCAGACGCCGCGCGGCAAGGCGCTGTTCATGTATTGCCTGCCCCGGCTGCCGTCCGTTTCGGTCGGCGGCCAGTTGCGGCGGTTGATGGTGCAGGCGATCTCGGAACCCTGGGGCCGCCCGGTGACCATGGTGAGATCCTGCCTTGCGGTCATCAAGGCCGATCCTGGCGTGTCGGCCCTCATCTCGCGGGCCGCAACGGTCTGGCCGCAGCGCCTTTCCTATGAAGACATCTTCGAGGCCGACGCCTTTTCGGACATTGGCGGCGACGCCCTGCTGGAGGCCCTGCTGCAAAATACGCCCGTCCACGACGTGGCGATGGAACGGTTTCTCACCCAGGCGCGCGGGGCGTTGCTCGCGCGGGTATCGTCCGGTGGCACCGCCATTCCCGCAGGCACGCTGGGTTTCGCCTGCGCGCTGGCGCACCAATGCTTCATCAACGAGTATGTGTACGATGAATCGCCGGGTGAACGCACGCAGGTCGCTCTCCTGCGCGCACGGGTTTGTGCGCAATTGCAATCCGGCGCGCCGGTTGACGCCGTGTCGGTGGCGGTCCTGGCCGCCTATGAACCGCTATCCGCCTTGGACGGTGGCGAGGCTTTGCTGTCACAATCATGGTCCCCGGCCCTGGACGGTCTCCTGACCCAGCAAATTCGCGAACCCATGGCGGAACGCGCCTTGCGCGATCGCATTCCCAATCTCACGCCGATCGAAGACGAGGTGTCCGTCCTCGTCCGCGAACAATATGAGGAAAACCCTTATCCACGCTGGGTGAAATGCGCCCCGCCGGAAAACCGGCAGACAGTCAACGGCCATCTCCAGCGCACGTTTCCCCACGCCCGCTTCAGACCCCTCGGACTCACCGAAGAGATTTCCGTGCTGGTGGCCGGCTGCGGCACCGGCCAGCAGGTGGTGGAGGCAGCCCAGCGTTACAGCGAGACGCACGTGCTCGCGGTCGATCTCAGCCTCACCAGTCTTTGCTATGCGAAATACCGCACCGACGCGCTCGGCCTCGACAATGTCGACTACGGCCAGGCCGACATTCTCAAGCTCGGCACGATCGGACGGTCCTTCGACGTGATCGAATGCGGCGGCGTCCTGCATCATCTGCGCGATCCGCTGGAAGGCTGGCGCGTGCTGGTGTCGCTGCTGCGCGGCGGCGGGATCATGCGGCTCGCTTTCTACAGTGAACTGGCCCGCGCCGATATCGTGGCGGCGCGCGATTTCATTGCCGAGCGAGGTTATGGCTCCAGCGTCGAGGATATCCGGCGATGCCGCCAGGACATCTTCGCGCTGGATGAAGAGTCGCCGGTCAAGTCGGTCGCCCGCCGCGCGGATTTTTTCTCGACCAGCAATTGCCGCGACCTGCTGCTGCATGTGCAGGAGCATCGCTTCACGCTGCCGCAGATCAGGGATTTCCTTGTCGCGCACAAGCTCGAAATGCTGGGTTTCGACATGGATCTGGGCTTGCTGCAGCATTACAGCGCGCGTTTCCCCGGCGATCCCGCCCGCACCAATCTCGACAACTGGCATCTGTTCGAGCAGGACAACCCGCGCACATTCATGCGCATGTATCAATTCTACGTGCAGAAGCAGGACTAGTTAAGTCTTGAGCTTCGGCAAGCCCTGCCGCAGCCTGAAATATCCCGGCCAGGGATCGCGCGCGCCGAGAAAGCGTTTCGCCTTGCCCACACTTACCGGATGTGCGTCCCGCATGCGCGACAGCTGCGGCCACGACACCGGCATGGCGACATAGGCGCCCGGCCGGGCGCGGGTGGAGAACGGCGCGATCGCGGTCGCGCCGCGCGTGTTGCGCAGATAATCGATGAAGATCTTTCCCCGGCGCTTGGCCTTCGACATGGTGGCGATGTAGCGGTCAGGGCTATCTTCCGCCATCACGCGCGCCATCGCCTCGGCGAAATCGCGATGCTCCTCCCAGCTGTGCCGTCGCTGCAGAGGCGCGATCACATGAATGCCCTTCCCGCCGGTCACCAGCGGAAACGACTCCAGGCCGAAATCCTTCAGCCGGCCGCGCAGGTCCTTGGCCGCTGCGCGCACATGTTCGAAGCCGAGTCCTTCGTCGGGATCGAGATCGAAAATCAGCCGGTCCGGCTTCTCGATCTCGTCGACATGGCAGGCCCACAGATGCAGCTCCAGCACGCCCATCTGCACCGCTGCGACGAGACCGCGCTCGTCCTCGATATAGAGATACTGGTCGCTGCCGGATTTCTCCCTGATCTTCACTGCCTTGAACTCTTCGGGGAACCCATCCGATGCATGCTTCTGGAAAAAGCAGTCCTTGCCGCTGCCGCGCGGACAGCGCACCAGACTGATCGGGCGGTCCACGATGTGCGGCAGCATGGCGTCGGCAATCGACAGGTAGTGCGCGATCAGTTCGCGCTTGGTCACGTCCTGCGCGGCGAACAGCACGCGATCCGGATGCGTGACGCGCACGCCCGCGATCTCTTCAGACCCGTCGTCGCGCGCGCGCACCGCAGCTTTCGCGACCGCCGGTTTTGCGCCCGCTTTCTTCTTCGATATTCCGGACTTGGACACTTTCGCTGAGGCCACTGCTCTCCGCTTCGCCATCGGCTGCTCCCTGACAATCTCGTCCGCCGGCTTGTCGCTGCGCAATCCCTTGAACGAACCCTGCCGCACCAGGCCGTCACGGGTCCAGCCGCGGAACGCGATCTCGGCCACCAGTTCGGGTTCGAGAAATTTCGCCTGCCGCGCGATTGCGGGCGGCACGTCTTTCACCGGCGCCGTCTCGCGCGCGCATTTTCTGAATTCGGCGGCCAGCGTGTCGAGACGCGCGCCGGAATAGCCGCTGCCGACCCGTCCGGCGTAACGCAACGTACCCTTCTCGCGCAAAGCCAGCAGCAGCGATGAGAATGGCCGGCCCGCCTTGGTCGAGGGCCGCCAGCCGATGATGACAAATTCCTGCTCATGGCCGCATTTGCTTTTCAGCCAGCCTCTGCCGCGGCCGGAGCGGTATGGCGCGTCCGCGAGCTTGGAGATGATGCCTTCCAGATGCAGGCGGCACGCCTTGGCAAACACCTCGTCGCCCCCGCCTTCCACATGGTCGGAATAGGCGAGCGGGCCTCTGGTGTGCCCGCCGAGCAGCGTCTTCAATATCTCCTTGCGCGCGATCAGCGGCCGCTTGCGCAGGTCCTCGCCGTCGAGATGCAGGATGTCGAACAGGTAATAGGCCATCCGGCCCTTGCCGCCCGACAGCGCATCCTGCAACGCGCCGAAATCGGTGCGGCCCTGCGTGGTCGCCACCGCCACCTCGCCGTCGAGCAGCGCCGCGCCGCAATCGAGTTGCGACAGCGCCGGCACCAGCGGCTTGAACCTGTCGGTCCAGTCAAGGCCGTTGCGGGTTCGCATCGCCACGCGCCCGTTCGCAACCGACGTGATCACGCGATAGCCGTCGAACTTGATCTCATGAATCCAGTCAGCCCCTGCGGGCGGGGCGTCGACCAGCGTCGCGAGCTGCGGTTCTACGAACGGCGGGAGCGCGAAGTTTTTTTTTACGCCGCTCGCCTTCGCATTGCGTTTCGGTGCGGCGGTCTTCGTCGTCTTGGCTTTGGCGGTCTTTGTCTTCGCAGCTGCCGTTCTTGCTTTTGCGGTGCCGCCGATGATGATCGGATCCTCACCGGACGCTCCCCTCGCCTTTTTCTTCGAATGCCAGACCTTCCTGCCCGCCGCAATCTCGTCCATCGCCCGGTTGGAGACGACGCTGGTTGTCTCGCGATCCACGACCGGCTTGCCGTTACGGCGGGCGTAATCGTCGTTCTCCTTGATGAGCAGCCAGTTATCCTTGTCCTTCGGGCTTCGCGCCCGCAGGCGCACCAGCGCCCAGTTGCCGTGCAACCGCTCGCCGTGCAGTTCGAAGCTGAGCTTGCCCTTCTTCAGCGCGGCGTCGACGTCGTCCTGATGCGGCAGCCAGGAGCCGCGATCCCACAGCATGACGGTGCCGCCGCCATACTCGCCTTCCGGGATGGTGCCTTCGAAGCTGCCATACTCGACCGGATGATCCTCGACATGCACCGCGAGCCGCTTGTCGTCAGGATTTTCGCTCGGCCCCTTGGGAATGGCCCAGCTCATCAGCGTACCGTCCCATTCCAGCCGGAAATCGTAGTGCAGCCGCGTCGCGGCGTGCTTCTGGATCAGATAGCGCAGCTTGCGGCCAGATTTCCGCGTCTTGCCTTTCGGCTCGGCGGTGCGTGTGAAGTCACGCTTTTTGTTGTAGTCCTTGAGCCTGTCGGCCGTCGGCATGGTTATGCGGCAGCTCTCTTGCGCGCGGATTTCTTGCGCGCCGTCCTGGCAGATTTCTTCTTGGCCGTGGAGCGGCGGCTCGATCCGGACGATCGTGTCGGCGACTTGCTGCCGCCATCCTTGCCGACGGAGCGTCGCAGCGCATCCATCAGGTTGACGACATTGCTGGCCGGCGGTGCTTCCTCGATATCCTTGGGCGGGCGCTTCTCGAGCTTGGCCTCGATCAGTTCGCGCAAGGCGACGGTGTAGGAATCCTTGAACTTCTCGGGATGAAATTCGCCGGCCTTCTTGTTGATCAGGTCCTCCGCCAGTTCGATCAGGTCGGGCGCGACCTTTTTGGCCGGAATGTCGTCGAAGGCGGTGTCGGCCTTCTTGACCTCGTCGGCATAGCGCAATGTTTCCATCAGCAGCCCCTTGCCGCAGGGCTTGATCGCCACGATCGAGCCCTGCCCGCGCACCACGATCTGCCCGAGCGCCACCTTCTTCGATTTGCGCAGCGCGTCGCGCAGCACAATATATGCCTCTTCCGCGTCCTCGTCGTCCTCCTTGGGCAGCACGAAAAAGGGCCGCTCGAAATAGATCGGATCGATCTCGTTCTGGTCCACGAACTGCACCAGGTCGACCGACTTCTTCGCTTCGAGCTTGACGTCGCCGATCTCCTCGTCGGAGAGCAGGACGTATTTGCCCTTCTCGACCTCATAGCCCTTCACGATGTCGTCGGTGTCGATCGGGCCGATCCCGGGCACCACCTTCTCGTAGCGGATGCGCTTGCCGCTCGGCTCGTGGATCTGGTGGAAGGCGATCCGGCTGGAGGATTTGGTGGCCGGAATGACCTCGACCGGAATGGAGACCAGGGCCAGCCTGATCCGGCCCGACCAGTATGCACGCGTCGCCATGGAATTCCCCGCTTTTCCGGCTGAAAGGCTTGTGACGGGGATGAACCCCCCAGACCGGATTCCGGTTCCCGTCTGCCTCCAAAGAAGCGGTGATATGTAAATGTGGGGGCTGGCGAAACCGCGACGTTCTCATTACGTTCCGGTCTTCGGCCGATCCACGTCCCACGCGCAGCGCCGGCTTTGGGCGCCGCGCCGGAATCCTTTGTCCGCGCGCCCAGAAACGGCATGACATGAACGACCTCTTTGACAAGAAGAAGCCCGGCCGCCCCGATTCCCGCGTGATCTCCATCAAGGGCGCGCGCGAGCACAACCTCAAGAATGTCGATCTCGACATCCCGCGCGACAGCCTGGTGGTGTTCACCGGCCTGTCCGGCTCCGGCAAGTCCTCGCTCGCCTTCGACACCATCTATGCCGAGGGCCAGCGTCGCTATGTCGAGTCGCTGTCGGCCTACGCGCGCCAGTTCCTGGAGATGATGCAGAAGCCGGACGTCGACCAGATCGACGGCCTGTCGCCCGCCATCTCGATCGAACAGAAGACCACCTCGAAAAACCCGCGCTCGACCGTCGGCACCGTCACCGAGATCTACGACTACATGCGCCTGCTCTGGGCGCGCGTCGGCGTACCCTATTCGCCCGCCACGGGACTTCCGATCGAGAGCCAGACCGTCTCGCAGATGGTCGACCGCGTGCTGGCGCTGCCCGAGGGCACGCGGCTCTACATCCTTGCGCCGGTCGTTCAGGGCCGCAAGGGCGAGTACAAAAAGGAGATCGCCGACTGGCAGAAGCGCGGTTTTCAGCGCCTGAAGATCGACGGCCAGTATTACGAGATCGCCGAGGCGCCGGCGCTCGACAAGAAATTCAAGCACGACATCGACGTGGTGGTGGACCGCATCGTGGTGCGCGCCGACATCGCGCAGCGCCTCGCGGAGTCATTTGAAACGGCGCTGCATCTCGCCGAAGGCATGGCGGTGGCGGAATTCGCCGACGCCGCCGCGGTCGAGGGCAAGCGGCTGAAGGGCGCGCATGCCGAGCAGCGCATGATCTTCTCGGAAAAGTTTGCCTGCCCGGTCTCCGGCTTCACCATCGCCGAGATCGAGCCCAGGCTGTTCTCCTTCAACAATCCCTTTGGCGCCTGCCCGAAATGCGGCGGGCTCGGCGTCGAGCAGCATATCGACGCCGATCTCGTCATCCCTGACAAGGACGCGACCTTGCGCAAGGGCGCGATCGCGCCGTGGTCGCGCTCATCTTCGCCCTATTACGTGCAGACGCTGGAAGCCCTTGGCAAGCATTACAGGTTCACCCTCGACGCGAAGTGGAAGACGCTGCCGAAGAAGACCCAGCAGGCCATTCTTTATGGCTCGGGCGAGGATGAAATAAAATTCGTCTATGACGACGGCATGCGCTCCTACCAGACCAAGAAGCCGTTCGAGGGCGTGGTCACAAATCTCGAACGCCGCTTTCGCGAGACCGAGAGCGACTGGGCGCGCGAGGAACTGGCCAAGTATTTCACCGACATTCCCTGCGCGGCCTGCGCCGGCTATCGCCTGAAGCCGGAAGCGCTCTGCGTCAAGATCGACAAACTGCATGTCGGCCAGGTCGCCGAGCTGAGCATCCGCCGCGCCGCCGAATGGTTCGCGGCCGTGCCGAAATCGCTCACGAAACAGCAGAACGAGATCGCGGTCCGCATTTTAAAAGAAATCCGCGATCGCCTCACCTTCCTGGTCGATGTCGGGCTGGACTATCTGACGCTCGCCCGCGCCTCCGGCACGCTGTCGGGCGGCGAGAGCCAGCGCATCCGGCTCGCCTCGCAGATCGGCTCCGGGCTGACCGGCGTGCTCTATGTGCTGGACGAGCCCAGCATCGGCCTGCACCAGCGCGACAATGCGCGGCTGCTGGAAACCCTCAAAAGGCTGCGCGATCTCGGCAACACCGTGATCGTGGTCGAGCATGACGAGGACGCCATCCGCCTCGCCGATTACGTGGTCGATGTCGGCCCCGGCGCCGGCGTGCATGGCGGACAAATCGTCGCCGAGGGCACGCCCGCCGACATCATGGCCAGCAAGACGTCGCTCACCGGCCAGTATCTCACCGGCGCGCGCGGCATCGAGGTGCCGGAGCGGCGCGCGCCCAACATGCGCCGCACGCTGAAGGTGATCAATGCGCGCGGGCATAACCTGAAGAACGTCACCGCCGACATCCCGCTCGGGCTGTTCACCTGCGTCACCGGGGTGTCGGGCGGCGGCAAGTCGACGCTCCTGGTCGATACGCTCTACAAGGCGATCGCGCGCAAGCTGAACGGCGCCAGCGACGCGCCCGCCCCGCACGACCGCATCGAGGGGCTGGAGCATCTCGACAAGGTCATCGACATCGACCAGTCGCCGATCGGCCGCACCCCGCGCTCCAATCCCGCGACCTATACCGGCGCGTTCACGCCGATCCGCGAATGGTTCGCCGGGCTGCCGGAATCAAAGGCGCGCGGCTACGAGCCCGGCCGTTTTTCGTTCAACGTCAAGGGCGGGCGCTGCGAGGCCTGCCAGGGCGACGGCGTCATCAAGATCGAGATGCACTTCCTGCCGGACGTCTATGTCACCTGCGAGACCTGCAAGGGCAAGCGCTACAACCGCGAGACGCTGGAAGTCACGTTCAAGCAGAAATCCATCGCCGACATTCTCGACATGACGGTGGACGAGGCCGCCGATTTCTTCAAGGCGGTGCCGCGCATCCGCGACATCCTCACCACGCTGCAGCGCGTGGGCTTGGGCTATATCCATGTCGGCCAGCAGGCCACCACCCTGTCGGGCGGCGAGGCGCAGCGCATCAAGCTCGCCAAGGAACTGAGCAAGCGCGCCACCGGCCGCACGCTCTACATTCTCGACGAGCCGACCACGGGCCTGCATTTCCACGACGTGGCAAAACTGCTCGACGTGCTGCACGAGCTGGTCTCGACCGGCAATTCGGTGGTGGTGATCGAGCACAATCTGGAGGTGATCAAGACCGCCGACTGGATCATCGACCTCGGCCCCGAGGGCGGCGACGGCGGCGGCGAGATCGTGGTGGCCGGCCCGCCCGAGGCGGTGGCGAAGGAAAAGCGCAGCTATACCGGGCAGTTTTTAAAGCCCGTGCTGGCACGCGGCGGGCCGAAGCGGAAGCGGAGCGTCGAGGCGGCGGAGTAGACTCTCAAATTTTATTCTGCGGCGAGTGCCCCAAGTTTCCCTTCTAACAGCTTAACAACGTAAGTCTCCGACCTGAAATACGAGGGGTAAATAATCTCAATCATGGGCCGCATCTCTCCGCGATTCCACTTTTGCGCCCCTCCGCTTGAGTATTTTCTTTTACCCTTCTCAAAAAGTTCGCGATATCTAAAGGGCGAAATACCAATGAATCGCTGAAACCCAACCTTTCCGTCAGTTCCGTCGCCCTCTATTCGAATAGAGTCTGAGTGCAAATCCTCAGCGTAACTTTTTGGATAAGGCTCAATATAGACCACTCGAATGATACCTGATGCTACTATGTGCTTGGCGCAGATGTGGCAAGGGAAGGTTGTGCTGTAAAGTGTGGCGCCTTCTATTGCCATCCCTTTCCGCGCGGCATCTGATATTGCCGACATCTCAGCGTGAATGTCGCGACCGAATTCAAGCAAATCCATCATTCGCGACTCTTTAACACTGTCCGAACCTTCGTCTTTCAAAATAAGCGTCGTGATCTTTCCTGCATCTTTAACTGCCTGCAGCTCTGCGGACAGATGCTCGCTTTTACAAAGACGGTCGATGATATCAACGAGAAGCTCGCGTTTCTTTTGATCGTTAGGATCAATGCCCTCAACAAAATCCCTTCCGTCCGGCTTATCGCCACTCCAGTAAGTTCCTCCGCCAGCTTTTGGTACTTCATTGCAGCCAAGGGAAATCATTTCCCCGCTTTTACGGAAAATTGCAGCACCCACTTGCCGCGTCAGCGCCGATGATCGAAGCGACGCTGACTTAGCCATATACATTCCATATTCATCATGGGTTGGGGAGGCCGTGTTATCACCAAAGAGAGCATTCACAAATCTGTCTAAGGTGTCCTTACACGACACTTTGTCGGGGCTTTCGATAAAGACATCCGCCAGAGGAAATGCATCCCTGACATTTTGACCGTGGCCATCATTGCCCTCGATTTCGTCCTGTTTGACGAGAGCGTGTGCGGCGCTTTCAGCATCGACGTTCTTGACGAGCCCACCGCTAGCTTGCACTTCCTTTACGGTTATGCGGCGAATTCGATAATCTTGCGGAGCATGAACCGATATTTGAATGAATTGGCGCCCATAAACACTTCTCAGAAGTTTGACTTCTTCAGGTCGCTTCAACTGCCTAATTATATAAGCTTGCTTCGGAAGCGGATCTTCTTCAGTGCCGCCTGCTTCTGCTCTGAACTGACGAATGGCGCTTACGGCCAAAATTGCGAGGGCATCGTTTCGGCCGAGCAATTCGCGCACCTTATTTGCGTATGCAATTCGTTGCTTGAAAGACTCAATATACCCCTCTGCGTCAAGCGGAAGTCCGGTTTGAACCTCGCGCATCAGATCGGTAATTTTTATGGTACTTGCCTCATATCCAACGGCACCTAATGAATCTCCGAGAACCTTTGAGACATAGTCCAGATCAACCCCAATTGGGCCAACTAGCGCAAAGACCAGTTCTGGCTCTTTTGAGAACGGTAATTCCTTCTCATCGGAACCTTCTGCCGTTAAGGAAATTTCCCTTTGGATAGGTGCCTGAGACACGATGACCTCCGCGTCTATATGGCGCTAAATTGATTTTTCATTAAGAATTCTATCCCGACTCAGCTAGGAGTGAATATGGCCTCAGATATGAAGCTAAAACCCGGCTGGTTGACAAGAGATGTAACGCGGGCTGTTCAGCGAGCCAGCGAGTGGGAGACTGCTGAGCCCAAGATACGAGGAAAGATTGCTGCCACACAGGCCAGCGAAGGCACATCTTCAAATTCCCGTAAGGAGCGAACTAAGAGTGATCGCTCCGAATAGCTGAACTCCAGAATTTTGCGGCTAGTCAAAACAGCCCCTTCTCCTTCACCCGCGTCATCACAGCCTGCAGCTGGTTGATCCGCCGTCATTGGCGCAGCGCAGGCACGCGGCATTGGCGGAGCAGGCTTCGCGCTCCGTCAGCGCGTAGGGCGGGTTAGCGCCGAAGGCGCGTAACCCGCCAGCGATGTAGCCGCGAGCAATGCGGTGGGTTACGGCGCTGCGCGCCTAACCCACCCTACGAACCGCGTGAACCTTCGCCCATCCCCGATAGACGAACCATAAAGACACGCCTTTAATCGGGCCGCCGCTTCGCGACCGCATGACAGGGCAGCACCATGACCGACGTGCTCGGCAAGGTCACCGACGTGAACCGGACGCTGGCCTATGGCGGCCAGAAGATGGGCAAGAGCTCCTTGCGGCTCGGGCTGCTGGCGCTCGCGGTCTGCGGCGTCCTGATCTGGCTCGGGCCGGACGTTGCGCTCGACTGGCTCATCGCGGGCATCGGCATCGCGCTCGGCGCAGCGCTTGCGATCTACGGCGGCGTCAAATGGCTGGCGCCGCCGACGCCCGCTCTGGTGATCTCGCCAAAAGGCATCCGGCAGTACATCGACTTCGTGAAAACCGTCGACATCCCCTGGCACGAGGTGCGCGGGGTGGACTCGATCGACATCAGCGGCAAGGTCGGCCGCGACGTCCATCATCTGACCAACGTGACCGTGGTGCTGGTGACGCGCGCCTTCTACGACCGGCACATCCATGTCGGCTCGTGGTTCATGCGCGGCCCGGCCTGGCACATGCTCTATGTGCCCAAGAACGACACGATGGGCGACATGGTGCAGGTCGCGCTGCATCACCAGGTGGTGGAGGCGAGCGCGGCCGAACTGCGCGAGGCTGTCGAATGGCGCTGGAAGGCGTTTCGCGATGCAAAGCCCGCGCCCGCGACCGGCCCGCGCATGTTTGGCGGGTTTCGGCGCAAATAGGCGCGGCGATATCCGCCCGCGGGCCGGCGCGCTCGCGAAACTCTTTTGCGCGCTGTTCGTTGACCCTCGAACAACGGAGCGAATCCCATGCCCGTCCGCGAAGGCCCCGCACAGCCAGCGCCGCCGCCGAAACAGCCCTATCCCGCCGGGAAGGCGCGCGGCGGGGAGATCATCCTGCGCACGCCGCTGCGCCGCGCCGTCTTCGTCGGCGGCCTGATCGGCATGTTCGTGCTGCTTCTGGTGCTGGCGCTGGCGACCTGAAGCCGCAGGCACGGAGCCGGGGATGCGCGCGGCGCGGCTTTGGTGCTAGCGTAAACGCGTCCTGCGGCGGCGGGTGTTGTCATGCCGCGTGCTGCCATGAGGAACGATGTCAGAGCCGACGCTTCGAGCAGGCCGCCATGTCCGGGCGGTGACAGCCGCCGCCGCCGTCGCGTGGCTGCCGGTATTCGGCCCGCCCGCCCTTGCCGACGACGACGTGCTGCTGCAGGCGATCAACTATGTCTTCACCGGCCGGATCGATCCGCAGAGCGGCCCCGAGATGGTCGATCGCAATGGCTGCGTGGTGGCGCTCGCGGAGCCGGGCAGCCATCGGACGACCCGCTATCATCTGGGCCGCGTCCGGCTGGACTCGCCCCGGTTCGAGAAGGTCTATGCCGGGCGCACGCCGAATTACCGGCTGGTGGCCGAAGGCGACGACAACGTCGTCGAGTTTCTCGATCCCGACGGGACCGTCTCGCACGGCCACCGCAGTGTGCAGATTCCGCTGCCGGGCGATTTCGAGCAGACCCAGCGCGCCCTGCGCGTGATCGCCGCGCAGTGCAAGCTCCAGGCGCCGAAGCCGCTGTTCTAGCTGTCGCCGCGCTCCATCCGCCCGGCGCGGTCCTAGCGCGGCCCCGCGGGCGGAAACGGCATCGGAAAAGCATCGCCGCGGCCTCTTGACAATATTCCTATACATGGACTATATTCCTGTCACCTCGTCCGCCGAGGGGCGCTTGTCGCGAGGCGTCGTTGCAGGCGGGACGAAGGACGGGATGCCGTGGAGATACGCGGCATCGCCGTCCTGGACGGCGGCGGGCAATTCCCGCCCTCGGCCGGTGCGGCGCCCGCGGGCGTGGTTCGCAGCCACGCACCCGGGCGGCGTCGGGGCTCCGCCCGAGGCCACTGACGG
>JALHOD010000014.1 GCA_022843165.1 Pseudorhodoplanes sp. | reverse complement strand
TATCGCGGCGCACGCTGGCGCGACGGCGAGTTTATCGTGAGCACAGCCGGCTGATGTGCGGTCTCGTGGCTGTTTATCGGCCTGGCGGCGTCGATCCGGGCGAGCCGGCGCGCATGCTCCAACAGCTTGCGCATCGCGGGCCGGATGCGCGCGGGATCTGGACATCTCCCGACCGCAGACTGGTGCTCGGCCATAACCGGCTGAAGATCATCGATCTGTCGGACGGCGCCAATCAGCCGATGGTCTCTGCGGACGGTCGTTGGGTGCTTATCTATAACGGCGAGATCGTGAACTACCGCGATCTGCGGGCGCGTTACCGCGGCGACTGGCAGTTCCGCACCCGGGGCGACACCGAAATGCTGCTGGCGGATTTCGCGCAGCGCGGCGTCGATGCGATGCATGACTGGGTCGGCATGTTCGCGTTCGCGCTGCTCGATCGCGAGGCGAATGTCCTCCATCTCGCCCGCGACCGTTTCGGCATCAAGCCACTCTACTGGACGCGCCTGCCGGACGGCGGGACGGCCTTTGCCAGCGAAATCCCGCCGCTGCTGGATCTGCTGCCGCGCCGGCGCGCCGACGAAGACACTATCCGGACCTATCTCGAGACCGGCCTCTACGACACGGGGGCTCGCACGTTCTTTGCGGATGTGCGCGCGATCGAGCCTGGCTGCGTGGCGGAGCTCGATCTGGCGACAGGGACATTGACGCACCGGCGCTGGTATCGCCTGTCGGATCACCTGCGCGATCTGTCCGGCGCCGATGAGCCTGAATTGGTCGAGACGGGTGCGGGCCTGGTGGAGACGGCGATCCGGGATCATCTGATCGCCGATGTGAAGGTCGGGCTCAATGTGTCGGGCGGCGTCGATTCGTCGGTGCTGGTGCGGGTATCGGAGCCGCATATTGGCGATCTGCATGTCTTCAGCCAGGACTTTGACGAGCCCTACAGCGAGGCGCCCTGGGTCCGGAAAGTCGTGAACGGAGCCCATCTGCATCTCTGCAAGCTCGACCGCCGCAGCATCGAGGACAGGCTTGAATCCACGGTGCGTCGCCAGGCCGAGCCGTTCGGCGGCGTGTCAGTGATCGCCTATGACTCGATCTATCGGGCGGCCGACGCGGAAGGCGTCACCGTGCTGCTGGACGGGAATGGTGTCGACGAATGCTTCCTCGGCTACACAAAATATGTGTCCGGTGCGCGGACGCCCGGGCGGTCGATTGACGGAACGCTGGGCGTTGCACCGGATGCCATCCATTCCCGGTTGATGCGCGATGCCGCCATCCTTTCCCTGCCGGATGTCGCCGCCGGTTTCGCGGATCCGGCGAAAGCCGCTGCCGCCGAGGATCTGCTTGCGACCAAGATCCCGCGCGGCCTGCGCTTCAACGACCGGATGTCGATGAGCCAGTCGAAGGAGCTGCGGGTTCCGTTTCTTGATCACCGGCTGGTCGAGTTTGGATTCAGCGTGCCGAGCCGTCATCTTCTTTCCAATGGAACGACCAAAGCTCTGTTCCGCGAGATTGCAAAGCACTGGATTCCGGCCGATGTCGCCGATGCGAAAAAACGCTCGGTGCAATCGCCGCAGCGGGAATGGCTCGCCACGGACTGGCATGCGCTGATGATTGATCTGCTGCGATCGAAATCCTTCACGTCGCGCGGATGGGTCGATCCGACGCGCGCGCAAGTGCGATACGAGGATTTTGTCGCTCGCGGCGGCGACAATTCGTTTTTCATCTGGCAATGGCTCAATCTCGAGCTCTGGGCGAGAGCCTGTCTGGACTAGTGATGCGAGCGCGGATTGCTGTTGTTGGGGTCGGGAATTTGGGTGCGCGCCATCTGCAGTCGCTGGCTCGATTGCAGGGGGGCTTAATCGTCGACGTTGTTGATCCGTCGCAGGCCGCGCGCGACCGCGGTGTTGATCTGCTGGCTGAAATCGGAGGTTTGAAGCGGGGTCATGTGAATGCGGTTGCGAGTCTGGAGCGACTGTCGGGGACGCCTGACTTGGCGATTGTGGCGACTAATTCGGTCGAGCGGTCGCGGGTGATCGGAGCTCTGGTGGAGGCAGGAACTCCCAAGATGATCCTGGAGAAGGTCCTTTTCACAAGATTGCAAGAGTATGATGCAGCCGCGTCCTTGTTTGCGAAGTTCGGCACGCAAGTGTGGGTCAATTGCGGCCGAAGGTTCGCTCCAAGGATGAACGATCTTCTGGCGATGGCAGGTAGCAAGCCCCTTAATTACAGAGTCGATGGCGCTGGCTGGGGGCTGGCCTGCAACGTCATTCATCATCTAGACGAATTTGCATTCCTTGCGGGTTGCGATGAAATTGCATTGTCGGGCGATAAATTGGACAGTGGAACAATTCCCTCCAAACGTCCGGGCTATATCGAATTTACCGGGACGTTGTCTGGCCGAACTGCAAGCGGGTCCAATTTTTCAGCCAGCTGCGTGGCAGGCGATTTCACCGGACGGCGGGTAACGATAGAAGCCGAAGATCTGGAATTGAAGATTTCGCAATCCGACCAAACGCTGACAGTTTCGGACGCGCAAGGCGTTCGTACGGTACCTTTTCCGATGCCGTTGCAGAGCGAAATTACGGCGCAGCATGTCGCAGACATTCTCGATGGCAGGCAGCCGGCTTTGCCTGATTATTCAACGGCGGCGCGGCTGCATCGGCCGATGCTCAATGTCTTTCTAAGCCATTTGCGACGCTGCACCGGCAATTCCGCTCTCGACGAATGCCCGATCACATGAAGGTTCTGCTTGTTGGCGCCGGTCCGATGGCCGAGGTGCATGCCAAGGCTCTGCTCGCTCTCGGTGTGGCTTTTGAGGCTGTGGGGCGCGGGACGCAGTCGGCGGTGCGCTTCGCAACGGCTATCGGCGTGCGGCCGCATGAAGGAGGTCTTGCGGCATATCTGGCGAAGCGACCGCTCTCGCCTGAGATGCGTGTCGTCGTGGCGCTGCCGATCTTGCAGCTTGCCGGAGCCACAAGGCAACTCGTTGAAGCCGGCGCACGTCACCTGCTGGTGGAGAAGCCGGCAGGGCTGGATCTTGAGGAAATCGACGGTGTTGCCGCGGTCGCGACCGCTGCAAGGGCCGAGATCTTCGTTGCGTATAATCGCAGGTTCTACAATTCGGTTGCTGCCGCGCGCGCGATCATCGCGGAAGACGGCGGTGTTTCCTCCTTTCATGTCGAGTTCACGGAGCTTGCCGCTCGCGTCGCAACACCCGACAAGGAGCCGGCCGTGCTGGCCAACTGGTTTCTCGCGAATTCCAGCCACGTGCTTGATCTCGCCTTCCACCTCGCGGGTCCGCCCGCCGATATGAGCGGCGCCGTTGCCGGAAGCTTGCCGTGGCACCCGGCGGGCGCGGTTTTCGCGGGCCATGGCTGCACGGGGAGCGGGGCGCTGTTCACTTGGCACGCCGATTGGGCGTCCGCCGGCCGCTGGGGGCTGGATCTGAGGACGCCGAAGCGTCGGCTGTTGTTGCAGCCGCTGGAATCGCTTTTCGTTCAGGACGTTGGCAGCTTCAGTCTGAGCGAGATCGCGGCGAGCGATGCGCTGGATCGCGACTACAAGCCAGGCATCTTTCGCCAGCTTGAGGCATTTCTTTCGCCGCATCCCGCCTCTCGCGGGTTGCCGACCATCGCGCAGCACGCGAGCAACGTCCGCCAGTACTTCATGCCGATATTGCAGCCGTCCTCCGGTGGTCGGGTCCGCGCCGTCGCTCATTGAGATCAGCCACGTGAACCCATTGTCCATCCTGGCGATCGTTCCTGCGAGAGGAGGCTCCAAGGGCATCCCGCGCAAGAATCTGGTTGATGTCTGCGGAAAGCCGCTGATCGCTTGGTCGATCGAGACGGGAAATGCGCTGGTCGCCGCCGGCGCTGTGCACCGCTGCATCGTCTCAACCGACGATGCCGAGATTGCAGACGTGGCGCGGCTACGGGGCGGCGATGTTCCGTTCATGCGGCCGGCCGCATTTGCCACCGACACTGCGAAGGCGATCGACTACGTGGTACATGCACTGGACACCCTTGCAGCTCGGGGAGAGGCTTATCAGGCGGTCATGCTGCTGCAGCCGACATCTCCGATCCGCGATGCCGGAGCTATTGCGGACGCAGTCGCACGCTTCCGCGACGGGACGTCCGATTCGCTCATCAGTTGCTACCAGGAGGACTACATTAACGATCTAGTGATGTATGTCGACGACGGGACCGGCTACCTCGCACCCAAGAGCCCGAACCACAACAAGGGTGTGCGCCGGCAGGAGCATGGCCCTGTCATGGTGCGTAACGGTGCACTCTATGTTACGCGCTCCCGCTACATCCGGGACACGGGTCGACTCGTATGCGACCGGCCCATGCTGATGCGCATGCGCAAGGTTGATTCTATCGATCTTGACGCTCCCGACGATCTCGAAATCTTGCGGGCTGTAATGTGCAGATAGGTCTTTTGGAGCCCGACGGCTTTTCCCCCGAAGCCGGAGCGCGGCTCGCCAAATTGGGGCATGTTGAGGCTTACGACGGCACCGAGCTTCCGCGTTTTCTCGCGGACAAGGACGTGTTGTTCATTCGTCTGGCGCATCGGATCGATGCCGGCTTCCTGACGCATGCGCCGAAATTATCCGTTGTGTGCAGCCCGGCGACAGGCCTGACGCATATCGATTTAGATGCACTGGCGTCGCGCCGTATCCGGCTTTTGAGCCTGAAGGGCGAGACGGCCTTCCTGGATCGGATTCGCGCGACTCCGGAGCACGCTTTGGGTTTGACGATTGCGCTGTTGCGTCACTACCGGACGGCCTTCCTCGACGAGACCAATGCACAATGGGATCGGGATCGATGCCGCGGAGAGGAACTTCACAATACGAGGGTAGGGCTGATCGGGTTCGGCCGGGTCGGCCGTCGTGTGGCGACTTATCTGGTTGCCTTGGGCGCCCAGGTGGAGTGGTTCGATCCGGCTGTGACAAGCGCCGAAATCGGGAATCGGCACGGCTCCATTGAAAGTCTCATCGCGGCATCTCGCATTGTCATCCTTGCGGCGTCGTATCAGCCGGGCGCTTCCTTCATTCTCCATCGGGATCACATCGCCAGCCTGCGCGGAAAATACTTCATCAATATCGCCCGAGGAGAACTCGTTGACGAAGAGGCGCTGCTCGAGGCGATCGAGGACGGGTGTCTTGCCGGTTGCGCCGTAGATGTGATCAGCAACGAACTGGGCCTCAACCGCCGCGATCGCTGGCTGGCGGCAACACGAAACAGGAATGTCATCGTAACTCCACATATCGGGGGAGCCACATTCACGTCGATGCAGTCCACCGAGGAGTTCCTGGCCGAGAAACTCGCGGCATTGTGCGGATCGCAAAGCGGCGCAGGAGTTGCGGGAGTCCAGTCATGATCCGACCGTCGATTGCCGATTATGAACGTCAGGGTCGTGTGTTTGTGGTCGCCGAGGTGGCACAAGCTCATGACGGCAGCTTGGGTATCCTGCATTCGTTCATCGACGCCTGCGCACAAGCCAAGGTTGATGCCGTCAAGTTTCAGATTCATATTGCGGAAGCCGAGTCGAGCGCACAAGAGCCGTTCCGCGTGAGGTTCTCCGAGGTGGATGCCACCCGCTACGATTATTGGAACCGGATGGGCTTCAGCGAAACGCAGTGGCAGCAGATCAAGCGTCACTGCGAGGAGGCCGGTGTGGAGTTTCTCGCTACGCCATTCTCGAATGCGGCGGTGGATCTGCTCGAGCGGCTCGGCGTCGTGCGCTACAAGGTCGGGTCGGGAGACATCACCAACGATCTCCTGCTTGAGCGCATTGGGCGAACCGGCAAGGAGGCGATTCTTTCTACCGGTCTCGGGACCATTGAGGAGATCGGGCGGGCGGTTGATCGGCTGCGTCCCAGGGGCGTTGCGGTGCTCCAGTGCACCACGAGATACCCGACGGCGGCAGAGGATGTGGGGTTGCCGGCAATCGCAGGGATGCGAGAGCGGTTCGGGTGTCCCACTGGTCTCTCCGATCACTCCGGAAAAATCTTTGCCGGCATTGCGGCAGTTGCGTGCGGCGCGAGCGTTGTCGAGGCGCATGTGACATTCGACCGGCGCATGTTCGGACCGGACGCCAAGGCCTCTCTGACCGTCGATGAATTCGGCGAACTGGTCGAGGGCATTCGATTTGTCGAGAAGGCGCGATCCGGTTCGTTGGAAAAGCATTTGACGCCGGAGTTGGATACCTTGCGAACCACGTTCGGTCGCTCGCTGGCGCTCAATCGGGACTTGCCAGCGGGGCATGTGCTTGCCTTCGAGGATCTGGAAGGAAAAAAACCGGCGGGGCAGGGGCTCCCGCCGCGAGACCTCGACAAAGTGATCGGCCGCGGTCTGGTCCGCGCCAAGGCCAAGTGGGACTTTCTCAGAGACGAAGATCTGAAATGAAAAAAGTCTGCGTTGTCGTTGCGAGCCGGGCGAATTACGGTCGCGTCAAGCATCTGCTCAAGGCCATACAAGCGCATCCCGGCCTCGAATTGCAGCTTGTTGTGGGCGCATCGACCTTGCTTGAACGGTTCGGACCGGCCATCGACGTCATCCGCAAGGACGGCTTTAAGCCGCTTCGGTCGATTTTCTACGTGGTCGAGGGTGAGACGCTGACCACGCAAGCGAAATCGACCGGCTTGGGGATCGTTGAATTGTCGACGGCTTTTCAGGATCTGGAGCCCGACTACGTCGTGACGGTCGCGGATCGCTTCGAGACGATGGCGACAGCCATTGCGGCGACCTATCTGAACATCAAGCTGGTGCATTTGCAGGGGGGCGAGGTCTCCGGAAACATCGATGATCGCGTTCGTCACGCTGTGACCAAGCTGGCCGATTTGCATTTTGTCTCCAGCGAAGAATCGCAGCGTCGCGTCATCGCGATGGGGGAGGATCCGCGCTATGTGTTCAACTACGGCTGCCCCTCGATCGATGTTCTGCTGAACGATGACCTTTCGATTTCAAACACCATCATGCAACGCTATCTCGGGGTGGGGCGGCCACTCGACTGGAGCAAGCCCTATATCCTGGTGGTGCAGCATCCGGTCACGACGTCCTACGGACAAGGCCTTGAGCAGATCACCAAGACCCTCAATGCGGTGAATCGCTTCAGGGACATTCAGAAGGTCGTTTTGTGGCCCAACATCGATGCTGGTTCCGACGATGTGTCCAAGGGCATCCGCCACTTCCGTGAATTTCACATGGACGCGCCAATCTACTATTTCAAGAATTTCGCACCCGAGGACTACGCACGCGTTCTCAACAATGCGCTGTGTTGTGTCGGAAACTCTTCGTCCTTTTTGCGCGAAGGCGCGTTTCTCGGTGTGCCTGCAGTGGTCGTTGGCGACCGCCAGGAAGGTCGGGAGCACGGGCCGAACGTCACCTACGCCAATTATGACGAAAACGAGCTTGCCGCCCGCATTTCCGCTCAGATCGATCATGGACGATACGTGTCGGCGCCCATCTTTGGAACGGGTGACGCCGGGGTCAGAATCGCTGGCGAACTGGCGCGGCTCGATATCGGCGCAATCGCCAAGAAAAAGCCGGACTAACCAGTATGAAGGTCTTGTTCGCTGCAAACCAGGGCGGGCTGCCGGTCGTCGAACTGAACGGCGCGCTCGCGACAGCACTCGCTGCCAAATTGCCATTGGCCAGTTGTGATTTCATTGTCTGGAAGCGTGCAGAGGCGGATGTCGCGCGGAGGTTGGCGCCGACCTGCGGCGATGTGCATGCTTTCGAGGATTATCTCGCGAAAGCGCCGCAGGAGTGGCGCTCCGAAGTCGAGCGTCTGGCGGCTGACTATTCCGAGGTGAACTGGTCTGCGGTCATAGCCAGCGAAAGAAGTTTCACGGATTCTTCCTTCCTTCTGGGTGGCGCCGGACACAGGATCGAGACCGAAGACTACGTGCTGCAGCTCCTCGTCAATGTTGTCAGGTTTTTCGAGAGGGTGTTTTCCGCTCACTACGACGTGCTTGTTTGCCAGACCGCTGACAGCTTCTTCACCCATGTGCTGTTCAAGGTAGCGCATCACCATGGAGTGCGGATTTTCGCAATTTCGCCAGCCTGGCTGCAGGAGAACGGCAAGCCGGGTAGCTTCTTCACGAATGACGAGTATCTGCGCTGCGACCGCATGAAACAGGCCTATGAAGCATTGCTGAAGCGGCCCCTGTCCGAGCAGGAGATCGACAGGGCGGAGCGCTTGAGAAAAAGCATTGTCGAATTCGACGGAAACAAGGCGTTTTACGCGGTCACCAAGCGCAATTTCGGACGCAGTGCGCTGTCGCCCAATATCAGGAAATTGCCGGCGTATCTGATGGAGAATTTTAGCAAGAACAAGAATCTTGACTACACCAGAATCGATCCACTCGCGAAAGCCCGGGCGAATCTACTGCGGGTTTGGCGCAAGTGGCAGATGCGCAAGCTGGTCGGCACGACGGACACCTTTATTCCCGAGAAATCGGTTTTCTTCCCACTGCATTTCCAGCCGGAGCAATCGACGTTGGTTGGCGGAATCTACTACGCCAATCAGGTCGGATTGATTGAGAACATATCGAAGTCACTACCCCTCGGTTACATGCTGGTGCTGAAGGAACACCCGGCGGGACGCGGCGTGCGTCCGGCCTGGCAGTATCGGCATTTGGCGTCGTTTCCGAATGTTATGTTCAGCGACGCCCCGTCCAAAGAAATTGCAAGGAAGACTCTTACGACCATCACGATCACCGGGACGATCGGTGTCGAGGCCATGGCGCTCGACCGGCCGGTTATCATGCTCGGCCGATCGTTTTTCGATTATGCCGGTGTTCTGTACAGGACGCAGTCGGTGGAGGAACTCCCTGCCATTCTTCGGCGCATCCTGATCGATGACGATTACACGCAGCGACCCGATCGGCAGGATCTGATCCGCAAGTTCATGCTGTCTTACCTCATGGGATTGACGCCTCATTTCCCGCGGCCGGACGAAGCTGCTCATCTCGTCGATTTCCTGATCGAGCATTTTGTTGCGGAAAATATCCTGCGCCAAGCCGCGTAACGGCATGTCGAAAGCGTATCCGGGAGTTCAATAACGCATGTCATCGCCACCCAAAATCGTTCTTCTCGCCGGCGGTCGCGGAACGCGCCTTGCGGAAGAAACCGATGTCAAGCCCAAGCCGATGGTGGAGATCGGGGACCGCCCGATCCTCTGGCACATCATGAAGCACTACACGACGTATGGCTTCAACGAGTTCTATGTGGCGCTCGGCTACAAGGGCCATCTGATCAAGCGCTACTTCGTCGACGAGGTACAATTGGCTGGCGATCTCACCGTCAGCACCGGCGCTGATGCTGTGAAGCCGCGGGGTGCGCGGCCCGAGGACTGGACCGTGCATCTGTGCGAGACCGGGCTTGAGACCAATACCGGCGGGCGCGTACGCCGGCTGGCGAACTATCTGCGCGACGCCACCTTCATGGTCACCTATGGCGACGGCGTCTCCGACGTGCCGCTCGACAAATTGCTCGCCTTCCACAAGAACCATGGCAAGCTCGGCACGGTCACCGCCGTGCGTCCGCCGGCACGCTTCGGCGGTCTCGTCTTCGAAGGCGACATGATCAAGGAATTCATCGAGAAGCCGCAGATCGGGGAAGGCTGGATCAATGGCGGCTTCCTCGTCTTCGAGCCCGGCATTTTCGACTATCTCACCGACGATTCGGCGAGCCTGGAGGTGATGCTGCTGGAGCGCCTGGCGCGCGACGGCCAGCTCGCCGCCTATCGCCACGAAGGTTTCTGGCAGTGCATGGACACGCTGCGCGAATTGCGGCTGCTGCAGACATTGTGGGATCAGGGCCGCGCGCCGTGGAGGACCTGGCATGACTGATCCGCAAACCGCCTTCTGGCGCGATCGGCGCGTCTTCGTCACCGGCGGCACGGGCCTGGTCGGCGGCTGGCTGGTGGAGCGGCTGGCCGGTCTCGGCGCCGATGTGGTGGCGCTGGTACGCGACTGGGTGCCGGGCGCGCGCTTTGTCGAGCTCGACCTTGAGAGCCGCGTCAATGTGGTTCGCGGCGACGTGCGCGATCAGGCCTTGCTCGAGCGCGTGCTCGGCGAATACGAGGTCGACACCGTTCTGCATCTCGCGGCGCAGACCATCGTCGGCATCGCCAACCGCAATCCGGTGTCGACCTTCGAGACCAACATCGCTGGCACCTGGGCCTTGCTGGAAGCCGCCCGCCGCTCGCCAACGGTGAAGGCCGTCGTTATCGCGTCCTCGGACAAGGCCTACGGCTCCTGCGATGTCCTGCCTTATGTCGAGACGACGCCGCTGCGTGGCGAGCATCCCTACGATGTGTCGAAGTCTTGCGCCGACCTGATTGCGGCCTGCTACGCGAAGACATGGCAGGTGCCGGTGGCGATCACGCGCTGCGGCAATTTCTTCGGCGGCGGCGATCTGAACTGGAATCGCGTCGTTCCCGGAACCATCCGCTCGATCCTGCGCGGCGAGCGTCCGGTCATCCGCTCCGACGGGCATTTTGTCCGCGACTATATCTATGTCGAGGATGCGGTGGATTCCTATCTCCACCTCGCGCAAGCTTTGCGCAAGGAGAGCAAATTCGCCGGTGAAGCGTTCAATTTCTCGACCGGAAAGCCACTCGATGTTCTGGAGATGGTGGACGCGATCCGCGCCATGATGCAATCGGATCTCGAGCCCGTGGTTCTGAACGAGGTGTCGAACGAAATCCGCGCCCAGCATCTCGATTCCGGCAAGGCGCGGGAACAGCTCGGCTGGGAGGCCCGTTTCGGGCTGAAGGAAGGTCTCGCGCGCACCATCGCCTGGTATCGCAATTTCCTGGAAGACCGCACGTGACGTTTGCCTGCCGTTCCTGCGCGGGCACGCGCTTCAGCCCGGTCATCGATCTGGGCGAGACGCCGCTCGCCAACGCCTTGCTCGGCGCCGAAATGCTGGACAAGTCCGAACCGCGTTATCCGCTCAATACGGTGATATGCGAGGACTGCAGTCTCGTGCAGATCACCGAGACCGTGCCGCCGGACGTGCTGTTTTCGGATTACGTCTACTTCTCCTCCTTTTCCGAGACGGCGGTGACATCGGCGAAGGCGCTCACGGAGCGGCTGGCGCGCGAGCGCGGCCTGAAGGCGTCGTCGCTGGTGATGGAAGCGGCGTCGAATGACGGCTATTTGCTGCAGCATTATCAGGCGCTCGGAATTCCGGTGCTCGGTATCGAACCGGCTGCCAATATCGCCGCCGAAGCCAACAAGCGCGGCGTCCCGACGCGCTGCGCCTTTTTCGGCCGCGAGGAGGCGCAGAAGATCGCGGCGGACGGGCGGTGTGACGTGTTTCACGCCAACAACGTCCTGGCGCATGTCGCCGACCTGAACGGTTTTGTCGCCGGCATCAAGATGATCCTGAAGCCCGGCGGCATCGCCTCGATCGAGTTTCCGTATCTGCGCGACCTGATCGAGAAGGTGGAATTCGACACCATCTATCACGAGCACCTTTGCTACTTCTCTGCGACGGCGGTGGAGCGCCTGCTGGAGCGGCATGGTCTGGTGCTGGCGGATGTCGAGCGCATTCCGATCCATGGCGGCTCGCTCAGGATTTTTGCCGCGCATGCCGGAACGCCGCAATCGCGGGCGGTGAAGGATTTGCTCGCGGAGGAAATGACGCTGGGCATGACCCGGCCCGCCTATTATGCCGATTTCGCCGCGCGCGTGTCGCAGCTTCGTGACGACTTGCTGGCGCTGCTGCGCAAGCTGAAGGCGGAAGGGCGGACACTTGCGGCCTATGGCGCCTCCGCGAAGGGCGCGACGCTGCTCAATTACTTCGGCATCGACGGCCGTCTGCTCGATTTCGTCGCGGACCGCTCGACCGTGAAGCAGGGCAAATTCACACCCGGCTCGCATCTGCCGATCGTCGCGCCCGATCAGCTGGCGGCGCGCAAGCCGGATTATGTTCTCTTGCTGACCTGGAATTTCGCCGACGAAATCCTGGCGCAGCAGCAGGCCTATCGCGATGCCGGCGGCCGCTTCATCCTGCCGGTGCCGCAGGTGCGGGTGGTCTAGCCGATGCGGTTTACCGCCTTGCCGATCGCGGGCGCCTTCCGCATCGAGATCGAGCCCATCGCGGACGCCCGCGGTTTTTTTGCCCGCACCTTCTGCGCCGACGAATTCGCGACGCACGGCCTTGTCACCGATTTCGTCCAGCGCAGCGTGTCGTACAGCGCCGTGAAGGGCACGCTGCGCGGCTTGCATTACCAGGCGGCGCCGCACGCCGAGACCAAGGTGGTGCGCTGCCTGGCCGGTGCGGCTTTCGACGTGCTGGTCGATCTGCGCCGGTCGTCGCTTACATTCGGCCGCTGGCACGGCGAGATCATCAGCGCGGATAACCGCGCCGCGCTCTATATTCCGGAGGGCTGCGCACACGGCTTCCAGACGCTCGCGGACAAGACCGAGATTTCTTACGAAATCACCCCGGCCTATGTGCCCGGAGCGGGGCGGGGCGTGGCCTTCGACGATCCGGACATCGGAATCGCATGGCCCTTGCCCGAGGCGATCGTCTCCGAGGCCGATCGCGCGCGGCCGCGGCTCTCCGCGGCGGAGACCTTTGCGTGAGCGACACGCTGCCGCTGGTGACTCTGGGCGTGCCGGTGCGCAATGGTGCGGCCATGTTGCGCGCCGCGCTCGATTCCATCGTGGCGCAGGATTATCCGAATATCGAGATCATCGTCTCCGACAATGCCTCCGACGACGCGACGCCGGAGATTCTCGCAGAATATGCCGCGCGGCATCCAAATATGCGGGTGATCCGGCAGGAGAAAGCGCTGGGGGCTTTCGACAATTTTCTGTTCGTGATGCGGCAGGCGAAAGGCCAGTTCTTCGCTTGGTGTGCGCATGACGACACCCGTTCAAAAGACTTCGTCTCAATGCTTTTGCCGGCATTTGCCGATCCGCAAGCCGTGCTTGCGTTTGGCGATCTCTATGTTTGGGATGGCGTGAGAGAGCCGCTGCTGCGCTCCGACTATGACTTTGAAAATGAAGGGCTGCCGAGGTGGCGTCGTCTTCGGATGACCGCACATATGCAATGTTATCACATTTACGGTCTGTGGCGTCTCAGCGCGCTTCGCTCAATCCGTTATCATCCGACCTATTGGTGGCCGGACATGCCGATCATGCTCGCCGCAGCCGCTGATGGCATTTTCAAGCATGTCCGCGGGCCGCGGTTCAATTATTTCGAGGTCGTCAAGACCGATGCCGAGCGCGCTGCCTATCAGGATTACCGCAAGCACATATCAAGCTTGCACGGACTGGCCGCTTTGCTGGTCGGCACAGGAGCCACATTGGTCCAGTCCGGAAAACCTCTGGCGGGCTTTCTTGGGGTGGCATTCATTCTTGAGAAGTATGCCAGATACCTGCCGTATTACGTGAGTGGCCGCGTTTCGCGCTGGATGGCGGGCCGCAAAGAGAGCCATTTAAGATGCCTGTGATCCTCGTCACCGGCGCAACCGGGTTTGTCGGCCGCTGGGCGGTGAAGGCGCTGATTGAGCGAGGATTTGAGGTTCACGGCACCTCGCGGGTCCGCGGCGTGTCATCTTCCGCGACGCTGCATCATGTGGATCTGCACGACGCAATCTCGTCTGCTGCCTTGATCGATAGGGTGCAGCCAAGTCATCTCCTTTTATGCGCGTGGTCAACCGACCATGGCGTGTTCTGGACCGATCCGGCCAACGCGCGCTGGGTCGCGTCGGTTGTCGCCGCAGCGAAGTGCTTCCTCACCGCAGGAGGCCGGCGCATCGTTCTGGCAGGATCGTGTGCAGAATATAACTGGTCCGATCCGGCTTTGGGTAAAAAGCCAATTTCTGAATCGATGGTTCTGGATACGCCGCAAACGCTCTACGGACGCGCCAAGCGTGAGGCCTCGGAGGCCATCGGTGCGCTTGCCCAAGATAGCGGAGCGACTTTTGCCGCGGGTCGCATTTTCTTCCCGATGGGATGGGGGGAGAGCCCTCAACGTTTTCTTCCAACCGTCGTGAATGCCTTGCTCTCGGATAGGCCGGCGCGCCTCGGCTCGGGCCGGCAAATCCGCGACGTGATAGATGTGCGCGACGCGGGTGCGGCGCTAGCCGGGCTGGCCGCCAGTGAGGTCCGCGGGGCCGTCAATATCGGCTCGGGCCGCGGCATTGCTTTGGCAGATGTCGCGCGGTTGGCAGCGAACAGCCGCGGTCGCGCAGATCTGCTGCAATTCGGCGCCATCCCGGCGCGGACCGGCGAACCGCAGTATCTGGTTGCAGACGTTGCGCGGCTGCGTGACGACGTCGGCTTCGCGCCGCGCTATTCAATCGACGAAACCATCGACTCGTCATTTGAATACTGGACGCGGCAGAAATCTGTGCCCGGCGTGGTTGCCGGCGGCACTGTTTGAACAGGAAACCGGTGATGTTCGAAAACGACGCAGAATTTGAGACGCGCAAGCAGCGGGACATCGCGGCAATGGCCGCGGACAAGGAGTTCTGCGCGCTTGGCCGCGCCTGGTTCACGGAGTCGTTCCGTCACCGCTATTCGTACAACTTCCGTTGGATGGGATTACCGATCATCCAATATCCGGCCGATATCATCGCGATGCAGGAACTGATCTGGCAGATCAAGCCGCACACTGTCATCGAGACGGGCATAGCCCGCGGCGGGTCACTGGCCTTCTACGCCTCGATGCTGGAAATGACCGGCTCCGGCGGACATGTGATCGGTGTCGAGCTGGCGCTCGGAGACGAGAACAGAAAAGCCATCATGTCGCATCCTCTCAGTCATCGTATCAAGCTGGTGGATGGAAGCTCCATTGCCGTTGAGACGATCGCGAAAGTCAAGGCGATTGTAGGCAGCAATGCTCCCGTTCTTGTGGTGCTCGATTCCCATCATGATCACGATCATGTGCTGGCGGAGTTGCGGGCCTATGAGCGGTTCGTGAAGAAGGCTTCCTACATCGTGGTGTTCGACACGGTGATCGAGCATTTGCCAGAAAATGCTCTGGGCGATCGGCCGTGGGGACCGGGAAACAATCCCAAAAGCGCTATTGACGTGTTCCTGAAAGAGAACGCCAGATTCGAGATTGATCGCAGCTATGACGACAAGCTGCATTTGTCGGTTTGCCCCGGCGGATTTCTGCGTTGCGTGCACGACTGACTGAGCCATTGACCTCCATCCGGACTGCTTTTCATGTGCGGCATCGCCGGCCTTCTTGACCCAGCCCTGGCCGATGCACGGCAGGCGCTGGAGGCGGAGGCGCGCGCCATGTCCGACGCCATCGCGCATCGTGGTCCAGACGGGTCTGGCGTGTGGAGCGATCCGGCCGCGGGTCTCGCGCTGGCGCATCGGCGGCTGGCCATCATCGATCTCACGCCCGCGGGAGCGCAGCCGATGATCTCCGCCAACGGGCGCTGGGTGATCTCCTATAACGGGGAGATTTACAACGCCGCCGAAATGCAGCGTGCGCCGGAGCTTGCGGATGTCTCCTGGCGTGGAACGTCGGACACGGACGTCATTTTGGAATCAGTGGCGCGGCGCGGCCTTGATCGCACGCTCGCCGACATGAATGGCATGTTCGCAATGGCGCTATGGGATCGGCAGACGCGAACGCTCCACTTGGTGCGAGACCGTTTGGGCATCAAGCCGCTGTTCTATAAGGCGCAAGGCAAGACTATATTGTTTGCGTCCGAGCTCAAAAGCTTCTTTGCACTCGATGATCAACGCTACGAGATCGATCCGTCGTCAGTCGCGAGCTTCCTACGGTTTGGCTATGTGCCGGCACCATGGTCGATCCTGCGCGGCGTCGCCAAATTGATGCCGGGGGAGGTTGTCTCCTTCGACGCTCAAGGCAACAAGACGCAGCGCCGGTATTGGTCGCTGGTCGAGGTCGCGGCCAACGGCGTGGCCCATCAACTCGATCTGTCGGATGCAGAGGCCGAAGCGCGACTGCACGATCTTTTGGCAGATGCGGTCTCGCATCAGATGATCTCGGATGTGCCGCTCGGCGCCTTTCTCTCGGGTGGCGTCGATTCGTCAGTCATTTCAGCGCTCATGGTGGCCGCAGGCCGGGGGCCGGTGCGGACTTTTTCGATCGGGTTTCCGGATTTTGGCTTCGATGAATCCGTGCATGCCGCGGCCGTGGCGAAACATCTGGGCACCAAACATACTGAACTTGTGATCCATGGCCGGGATGCGCTTGATGTGGTGCCCAAGCTCGCCGAGATGTACGACGAACCTTTTGGAGATTCTTCGCAGATCCCGACCCATCTCGTCTCCAAGCTCACGCGTGCCCATGTGACGGTGGCGCTCTCGGGCGACGGCGGGGATGAATTGTTCGGCGGCTATAACCGTTATCTGCTGGCGCAGATACTCTGGGGCCGGCTTTCCCTCATACCATCTGCGATGCGCCGCTGCGCGGCCGCGGCGATCAAGGCGGTTCCGGATAGCATTTTTGATGTGATCGCGCGTGCTGCGCCGCGCGGGGTGCTGCCGGGCCAGTTGGCTGACAAGGCCAGGAAATTCGCAGAGATCCTGCCGTCAGATGCGAACGGCATCTATCTGCGTCTGGTCAGCCAATATGCCCATCCGGCAGAACTCACGCCCGGCCTCGTCGAGCATCCTTTTCAATTCAGCAAAAACGATGCCCTTCCCAGTAAAGCCAGTTTGCTGAAGCAGATGCAGTTGCACGACAGCCTGACCTATCTGCCCGACGACATCCTGCAGAAGGTGGATCGCGCGTCTATGGCGGTGGCGCTGGAGGCGCGCCCACCCTTGCTCGACCATCGGGTGGTCGAATTGGCCTGGCAATTGCCTGAGCGCTTCCATATCCGCCAAGGTGAGACAAAATGGCTCTTGCGGCGTGTACTCGATCGCTATGTGCCGCGCGAGCTGATCGAGCGTCCGAAAATGGGGTTCGGTGTGCCGCTGGCGGACTGGTTACGCGGACCCTTGCGTCACTGGGCGGAGGATTTGCTCGACGAGCGCAGTCTTAGCCCGAAATTTTTCAATGTCCACAGTGTCCGAATGCTGTGGGCCGAGCACCTGTCGGGCCGACGTAACTGGGCCTACGCTCTCTGGAATGTGCTCATGTTTGAGTTGTGGCGCCGCCGCTGGGCGGCTAGTCTGAATTGAGCGATCGGTCTTCCCATTGATCATGAGCGCGCCTCTCGAAAGCCGTTTGCCGCGCGTTCTGGTCGTGACCGCACGGCTTGATATCGGCGGTACCGAGCGGCATCTTGCCCGCGTTCTCCCTTCTCTGCGTCGCCAGGGCCTTGACGTCTCGATCTTTGTTCTGGAGCGAGGCGGCACGCTTGAGGGTGCGATGGTGGAGGCGGATGTTGCGGTTGCCGGCCCGATTCGGTTTCTCCCTCGGCATTTGCATGCGCTGCTGGCTGGATGGGAGCTGAGGCGTCATTTGCGACAGCAAAAGCCAGATCTCGTGCATTTCTTTTTGAGCGAGCCTTATCTGATTGGCTCTTTCGCTGCCTCAGGTTTACCGGGGCGTCACCTCATGAGCCGGCGATCTCTCAATCATTATCAGGAGAAGCATCGCGTGCTCGCGGCAATTGAGCGTCGCCTGCATCAAAGGACGTCTGTTCTGCTTGGAAATTCTTTAGCTGTGGTCTCCGACCTGCTGGCGGAAGCCGGCACGCGCAACAAGGTCGGGTTGATCCGCAATGGCATCGAAATCCGCGATCCGGTGAGCGAGGAAAGCCGCAAAGCTGCCCGCAGTCAACTGCAATTGTCGCAAGATACTTTCGTGTTCGCCGTGGTCGCCAACCTTATTCCTTATAAGGGTCATCGTGACCTCTTTGCGGCCTTCGCTCTGATCGCAGATAAGCTGCAAAAGCCATGGCGGTTGATGCTGATCGGGCGCGACCAGGGCCTTGGAGCGGAGTTGCAAAAGTCTGCAGAAGGGGCGGGATTTGCGGATAACATTCTGTTGCTGGGGGAGCGCACAGACGCGCAGGATTTACTCAACGCAGCTGACGTGTCGGCGCTGCCTTCGCATGAGGAGGGGTTTTCCAACAGCCTGATCGAGGCCATGGCGCGCGGCTTGCCGGTGATCGCGACCGCCGTCGGCGGAAATGTCGAAGCCATCTCGCACGAAGCAACCGGATTGCTGGTGCCCGCCCGAAATCCGCAGGCACTCGCCGAGGCATTGCTTCGTTTGTACGAGGATCCTGTCTTGCGGCAACGGCTTGGTGTTGCTGCGCGGACGCGGACAGTGTCTGAATTTTCGATCGAGGATTGCGTCCGCCGTTATTTTAATCTGTACCGGGGGTGGCAGTCGTATGATGCTGTGCCGGTACAGGATCTGATCGATGGCGATCGATCAGGCACGGCGTGATCACAATCAGGTTGTTGTTCTGGCAACGATTCAAGCCGTTATGACAAAGCCTGTTCTTGTCTATCTGGTTACGGAGGATTGGTATTTTCTTTCGCACCGCTTGCCGATGGCCTGCGCGGCGCAGCGCGCTGGTTATGCAGTACATGTCGCGACGCAAGTGAACAGCGGCGGCGCCGAAATCGAGAGCTACGGCTTCACGGTGCACCGGTTGTCATGGCGGCGTGGCAGTGTCAATCCACTCGATGTTCTGTCGATTATCCGGCAGGTGCGTGCGCTTTATAGCCAGCTGTCACCAGATCTCGTGCATCACGTTGCATTGCAGCCTTCTATTATTGGATCGTTGGCTGCGATCGGGCTCCCGGTTATGCGGCTCAACGCCTTGGCGGGGCTTGGTTTCGGTTTCACGTCACACTCGCTCAAGGCGAAGCTGCTCCGGCCGATGCTGACATGGTTGCTACGCTGGATCTTGAAGAACCCGCGCGCAGCCGTGCTGGTGCAGAATCCCGACGACGCGGCGGCCATAGAGGCACTCGGTATTTCGCGGGATCGAACATTTCTCATCCCCGGCTCAGGCGTCGACACCGAAAAACTGAAGGTGCTGTCCGAACCCGAGGGGCCGCTCACCGCTGCATTCGTCGGGCGGTTGCTCGATGATAAGGGGGTTCGCACCCTGATAGCCGCTCACGATCTGATGACGGCGCAAGGGGTGCCGATCCGTCTTTTGATCACGGGCGATGGGGATCCTGCCAATCCGGCCTCGATTCCGTCGGCGGAAGTTAAACGCTGGAAGCGCACGCCGGGCGTTGAAGTTCTCGGTCACGTAAAGGATGTGAGCGCCGTCTGGCGCCAGGCGCATATCGCGGTCCTGCCGTCGCGCCGCGAAGGTTTGCCGAAAAGCCTGCTGGAGGCGGCGGCCTTTGGCCGTCCAATCGTGGCGACCGACGTGCCGGGTTGCCGAGAAATTGCGCGGCAGGATGTAAATGCCATTCTTGTGCCGGTCGACAATCCATGCGCTTTGGCAGGTGCAATCAGCAGGCTGGCGGGTGACGCCGACTTAAGACGGCGTTATGGGGAATCTGGTCGACGCATGGTGGAAGCCGAGTTCTCAAGCGAGAAAATCGGCGAGGCCACGGTGGCTTTATACGATCAATTATTATGCCGAAGCTCAAAATCCTGAGCATTTTCAACATAGTTGTTGCCGCTCACTGGTGGCGTGGCTAAACAGGCGGCCACGTTAGTAGGCAGAGGGCTCTCAATCGTGACGCATGGACGCAAGATTGCTGTGATCGGGTTGGGCTATGTCGGCCTGCCTGTCGCGGTCGCATTTGCCCGTTCCGGCGCGCCAGTTGTCGGATTTGATATCGACCGCGGCCGTATCGAGGAACTGCGTGGCGGAAAGGATCGGACGCGCGAGGTTGAACCTGCACATCTGTCCCAACCAACCTTGGCCTATGAAAGCGACCCTATCAGGCTTGCGAGCTCCGATTTTTACATCGTGACTGTGCCGACCCCGATCGACGGGGCGAACCGGCCGGATCTCGGTGCCATGCTGTCGGCCTCGCGTGCGGTGGGGGGCGTCCTGAAGCGCGGCGATATCGTGGTCTATGAATCGACAGTGTATCCGGGCGCAGTGGAAGAGGATTGCATCCCGGTCTTGGAGAAGGCCTCGGGGCTCAAGGCCGGCTCGGATTTCAAGGTCGGCTACTCCCCGGAACGGATCAATCCCGGCGATACGGTGCATCGCTTCGAGACCATCACCAAGGTCGTGTCAGCACAGGATTTGGAGACACTTGACATCGTCGCCAATGTCTATGGGTCAGTCGTGACCGCCGGCATTCATCGCGCGCCCTCGATCAAGGTTGCCGAGGCCGCCAAGGTGATCGAGAATACCCAGCGCGATCTCAACATCGCCTTCATGAATGAGCTTTCGGCGATCTTCCAGCAGCTTGATATTGATACCGGCGACGTGCTGGCCGCGGCCGCAACCAAATGGAATTTCCAGAATTTCCGCCCGGGGCTGGTCGGGGGGCACTGCATCGGTGTCGACCCCTATTATCTGACATTCCGCGCCGAGAAAGCCGGGTATCACCCGCAGGTGATCCTGGCGGGCCGCCGCATTAACGACAATGTCGGCCAGCGCGTCGCACAGGAATGCGTGCGGCGTCTCGTTCGTCGCAATCAGGCCAAAGCGACCGTCACCATACTGGGCCTGACCTTCAAGGAAGACGTGCCGGACACTCGCAATTCAAAAGTCATTGATATCATACGGGAGCTGAGGTCCTTCGGACTCGATGTCCAGGTGCATGACCCGATGGCGCTGCCGGACGAGGCCGAGCATGAATATGGTGTGAAACTTATATCATATGATGAGCTTCAGCCTGCCGATGCGGTGATCGTCGCAGTCTCGCATCGGGATTACGTCACAGGAGCCTGGCCGCTGGTGAGCGGGTTGCTCAAGAACAAGCAAGGAATTGTGCTGGATGTCAAAGGCATGCTCGACCGTGCGCAACAGCCGGCCGACATCGAACTCTGGCGCCTGTAGGATCGCATGATCGCAGAGCCCATTCTCGTCACAGGCGCCGCCGGATTTATTGGCTTCCATGTCGCGCGCCGTTTGCTGTCCGACGGTCACATGGTGGTCGGCCTCGATAACATGAGCGCCTATTACGATCCGGCGCTGAAAGAAGCGCGTCGCGCTGAACTCGCCAAGTTTCCAAATTTCACTTTTGCCAAGCTTGATCTAGCAGAGCGCGGGGAAATGAAAGGCCTTTTCGAGCGCCATCGATTTCCTCATGTCGTAAATCTCGCCGCGCAGGCGGGGGTACGTTATTCGCTGATCGACCCGCACGCATATGTCGATGCCAATATTCAAGGCTTCATGAATGTACTGGAAGGTTGTCGGCATAACGGCTGCAAGCATTTGCTCTATGCCTCGACATCTTCGGTTTATGGCGCGAACACCAAGTTGCCCTTCAGTACGACCGACAATGTTGATCATCCGGTAAGTCTCTATGCCGCCACCAAGAAGGCGAATGAATTAATGGCGCATTCCTACGCGCATTTATTCGGACTGCCGACGACCGGTCTGCGTTTCTTTACAGTATATGGCCCATGGGGCCGGCCGGACATGGCGATGTGGCTGTTCACGTCGGCTATACTGGAAGGTCGACCGATCAAGCTGTTCAATCACGGCAACATGCGGCGCGATTTCACGTTTGTGGATGACGTCGTGGAATCGGTGGTGCGTCTGATCGGCAAGCCTGCCACCGGTAATCCGGAATGGTCCGGTGACAGGCCGGATCCGGCGACAAGCGCCGCACCTTGGCGGGTATTCAATGTCGGCAATAGCCAGTCGATTGAACTGCTGGATGTTGTCCACCTGATCGAGCAAGCGCTTGGCAAGACGGCGCAACGCGACATGCTGCCCATGCAGCCAGGCGATGTGCCCGACACCTTTGCAGATGTTTCGGCGCTCGAATGTGCGGTCGGGTTCCGGCCAAAAACTCCTATTACCGAAGGTGTGAAGCGTTTTGTTGACTGGTTCCGCGCTTATCACCGCGTCTGATTGCGCACGCCGATCTCTCGCGCGAACCCACAATTAAGATTTTTGCGATTTCCTGTCAGTGTCTGGCCAGACGATGTGCTTTCCAAAAGGTTAAGACTGCAGTATGTCTGATCTCATCACCCCGCTGATCATGTGCGGCGGCGCCGGCACGCGGCTGTGGCCGTCCTCGCGCGAGGGGCGGCCGAAGCAATTCCTGCCCCTTTTGGGATCGCAGTCGACCTTCCAGGAAACGATGAAGCGGGTCGCCGACCCTGCCGTGTTCGGGCGACCCATAGTGATCACCAACGGCCAATATCGTTTCATTGTCGCAGAGCAGCTCGCTGAAATCGGCATCGAGGCCGATATTCTGTTGGAGCCTGCACGCCGCGATTCCGGGCCGGCTATCGTGGCCGGCGCCGCCTTCGCGCTGAAGCGCGGCGGCGATCCTGTGGTGGTGGCGCTGGCAGCCGATCATGTTGTGAGGAATGCCGCGGCTTTTGTTGCCGCATGCCGGAAAGCTGCGGGAGCTGCCGCGACCGGACGGATCGTGACCTTCGGCGTGCGTCCCGATCGTCCGGCGACCGAATACGGCTATATCCGTCCGGGGGCCTTGATCGCGGATGACGTCTTCGCCGTCGAGACATTCGTCGAAAAGCCGGATGCCGCAACAGCGGAGAGCTATATCAAGCAGGGCTATCTCTGGAATTCGGGCAATTTCGTTTTCCGCGCCAGCATATTGCTCGATGAGTATCGCCAGTTCGACGCTGATTCAGTCGCCGCCGCCGAAGCTGCCGTGAAGGAGGCGGGCGCCGATCTGGGATTTGTCACCTTGAATCCCGATGCGTTCGGCCGCGCCAAGGCGATCTCCATCGATTATGCCGTGATGGAAAAGACCAAGCGCACCGCCGTGGTGCCTGTCTCTTACGGCTGGTCCGATGTCGGCTCCTGGCATGCGGTGTGGGAGCTGTCGCAGAAGGATTCCGCCGGAAATTCTGCGCAAGGGCAGGCGGTTTTTGTCGACAGCAAAAATTCATACGTTTCGTCGGAAAAGCCACTGGTCGCGCTCTTCGGTGTCGAGAATCTGGTCGTGGTGGCGAGCGAGGATGCGGTCCTGATCGCCGGTCGCGAACACACGGCCGAGATGAAGCGGCTGGTCACGAAGCTGAAGGAAGTCGCCCCCGCCGTCACCGTCGATCACATCCGGGTGCATCGCCCGTGGGGCAATTACCAGTCGCTCGACAATGGCAGCCGTTATCAGGTCAAGCGTATTGTCGTGAAGACCGGCGGACGGCTTTCGCTGCAATATCACAATCACCGCGCCGAACACTGGGTGATCGTGCGTGGTACCGCCAAGGTCACCATCGGCGACCAGATCAAGACGCTCCACGAGAATGAATCGATTTACATTCCGCTCGGAACGCCGCATCGGCTGGAGAATCCCGGCAAGATCGACCTCGAACTGATCGAGGTGCAGACCGGCAGCTATCTGGGCGAGGACGACATCATCCGCATCGAGGATGATTACCGGCGCTCTTGAGCCTCGATCAGTATGGCGCCCATGCGCTCCTTGCTCAGAATCCAGAGGATTCCGCCGCCTGCGCCGATCAGCAAGGCAACCAGGCCCATGATGATGGAAACGACCAGGCCATCGCCCTGCGTCAAGCCGAGATAGCCGAAACCGGCGATCATTGCGCTTTCACGCAATCCCCATCCCGCGACCGATATCGGAATGCTCGCGATCAGCATCACCGGCGGGACAAGATAAACAGCCAAATGAAAGTCAAATCGAGCGCCAAATGACATGGCCGCAGCCCAGATCGCGGCGATACTGAGGAAATGAATGAGCAGGGAGGAACTTGCCACGGCAAGAAGCGTTCGAGGTGATCGGCCAAGACGCAGCGTGGTTTCGGCGATAGCCAACAGATGCCGTGCCGGCCACCACCGCTCCGGTAACAATCCGCGAGCCTTTGGCAGCGCGATGAATGCGAGTCCGCCGAGAACGCCGCCCAATCCGATTGTGAGCAAGGTTGTGCGCGCCACGGGGTCTGAAATCAGCTCCAGCGTCCAGGGAAGACAGATCAGCACCAAAACGCAAAGCGCAACGAGGCCGATCCCGCGGTCGATCAGCACGGAATAGCTGCCGATCTTCCATCCGGCGCCGTCGCGAGCGAGAAGCCACATGCGGGCGGCGTCTCCGCCGATCGTTGAGGGAAGGGTCTGGTTGAAGAAGGCTCCGATGAAACTGAAGCGAATGACCGCCGGGAGCGGGATGTCAGCCCCTGCGGCCCGGATTACGTGCCGCCATCGATAGGCGAGGGCGAAAACCTGTCCTGTGAGAAGCAACCCTACGAGCCCGATCCAGATCAGATCTATCTCTTGAAATCGTTCCAGGACCTGACCGAGATCTACCCATCTGACGGAGAGATAAAGAAGCGATATCGAGACGATAAATTTAATGAAGAAAACCAAGAAATGTCGCATGGATGCTGGCTCGGAGGCGTTGTGACGCTGAAGAGGGGGCGCCTTGAATTGGACAATCTAGCAGGCTTCACGTGATCCATGCTAGAAACGGACCGCTTGCATGCAGGATTTCCATCAATGACGGCCACGCTTCACGACCTTAAAGTCAAGCTCTTCACCGACGGCGCCGACAAGGCGCAGATCGTCGAGATGGCGAAGAGCACATGGATTGCGGGCTTCACCACCAATCCCTCCCTGCTCAAGAAAGCGGGCGTGAAGGATTATGAGGCGTTCGCCCGCGATGTCGTCGCCGCAGTGCCCGACCGGCACATCTCCTTCGAGGTTTTTTCCGACGACATTCCGGAAATGGTGGCGCAGGCGCGGGTGATCACGACCTGGGGTCCCAATGTCTTCGTCAAGTTGCCGGTCATCACCACGCGCCAGGAGCCGCTGTTCGACGCGGTGCGCGGGCTGTCTCAGGACGGCGTGAAGATCAACCTGACCGCGATTTTCACCGCCGATCAGATCGCCCGCGCCGTGGACTCGCTGGCAGGCGGAGCGGCGGGCTGCGTCTCGGTCTTTGCAGGACGGCTCGCGGATTTCGGCATCGATTACCGGCCGTTGATCGCCGATGCGGTGGCGCGTGCCCGCCGGACCCCGAATGTTGAGGTGATCTGGGCCTCGACCCGAGAGGTTTTTAACGTGGTGGAGGCGCATGAGATGGACTGCCACATCATTACGGCGCCGGCTGACATCCTCAAAAAGCTGCAGGTCCTGGGCACCAGGACGGGTGCCCAGCTGTCCGCCGAGGCGGTGAAGGCCTTTCGCGAGGACGCCATAGCCGCGGGATTGAGCCTTGCTTTGCCCGGGACGGTGCGGGCGGCGGAATAGGCTGGAAGCCTTCCAAATGGGCGCTAAGTGCGGGTTTTTGCGCCGGAATCTGCTGTAACGCTTTGAATCAAAACGTGTCCGGACCATCCGCGGGGCAAGTCGCCAGCGCGGGTTCGCCATGCTAGGGAACAGCCTCGGTCAGGGGCCGTGGGGGTTGCGTCAGACATGACTTCTTCAAGCGTGAAAGGCAGCGCGGGACAGCCGCTGCGGGTCGGCGTTATCGGCGTGGGCATCATGGGTGCCAACCACGCCCGTGTCTTTGCGAGCCTGCCGGAGGTGCAACTTGTTGCCGTGGCCGATCCCAGCCAGGCGCAGCGCGACCTCGTGACCCGCGTCCTTGGCACGCCCGCGGTAGAGACCCCGGAAGAATTGCTGGCGCTCGATATCGATGCCGTCACCATCGCCGCGCCGACCCATCTGCATCACGAGATGGCGCAGAAATGCATCGCACGCGGCCTGCATGTGCTGGTGGAGAAGCCGATCGCGTCCAATGTCGAGGAAGGCCGCGACATCATCGCGGCCGCCCGCAAGGCCGGCGTGACGCTGATGGTCGGCCATGTCGAGCGATTCAATCCCGCCGTCAAGGCGATCAAGGACGCGCTGCAGAACGAAGACATTCTTTCTGTTGCCATCACCCGCGTCGGTCCGTTTCCGCCGCGCATGTCGAATGTCGGCGTTGTGATCGATCTCGCCGTACACGATATCGACCTGATCCAGTGGTTCACCGACTCGGAAATCGTCGATGTGCAGCCGCAGGTTTCGAGCGCGGTTGCCGAACGTGAGGACATTGCGTTGCTGCAATTCCGCACCGCCTCCGGCGTGCTGGCGCATATCAACACCAACTGGCTGACGCCGTTCAAGGCGCGCACCGTGCATGTCGCGACGCGCAAGAAGTATCTGATGGGGGACCTGCTGACCCGGCAGGTGACCGAATGTTTCGGTTTCCAGGCCGACGGCAGCTATTCGATGCGGCATCTGTCCGTCGGGCATGACGAGCCGTTGCGCGCTGAACTCATGGCTTTCGTAAACGCAATCAGGGACGGCAAGGCGCCGCCGGTCACCGGCGAGCAGGGTGTTGCCAGTCTCAGCGTCGCGATGCGCTGCCTCGAAGGCCGTCAGCCGTCCACCGTTGCGCCGCCGCGACCGCTCCGCGTCGCCGGCTGATTTTTTCCATCTTCTGTTTCGTGGACCCGATGAACCAGCACGCCCGTATCAACACGCAACCCATCCCATTCATCGATGTTGGCGCGCAGCGCCGGCGGCTTGGCAACGCGATCGACGTCGCCGTCGGCCGTGTGCTGTCGCACTGCCAGTTCCTGATGGGGCCGGAGGTCATCGAATTCGAGCAACGGCTGGCGGCGTTCTGTGGCGCCCGGCATGCGGTTTCCTGCGCCAGCGGCACCGACGCACTGGTCATGGTGCTGCTTGCGAAAGGTTTCGGGCCCGGTGACGCCGTGTTCTGTCCGGCTTTCACGTTCTGCGCGACGGCGGAAGCCGCCGCCCTGCTGGGCGCCACGCCGGTCTTCGTCGACGTGCATGCCGACAGTTTCAACATGGACGCCGCCAGCCTAAAAAAGGCGATTGCAACTGCCAAGGCGAAGGGCCTGAAGCCCAAAGCTGTCATCCCGGTCGATCTGTTCGGGCTGCCGGCAGATCACGATCCCATCGCCGACATCGCCAGGACAGAAAATCTCTTCATTCTCGACGACGCGGCGCAGGGCTTTGGCGGTCTCTACAGGGGCCGCAAGATCGGTACACTCGGGCATGCGACCGCGACCAGTTTCTTTCCGGCCAAGCCGCTGGGCTGCTATGGCGATGGTGGTGCGATCCTGACCGACGACGATGAGCTGCTCGCCGTGCTCAAGAGCGTGCGCGTTCACGGCAGCGGTACCGACAAATACGACAACGTGCGCATCGGCCTGACCGCGCGCCTCGACACCATCCAGGCGGCGGTGCTGATCGAGAAACTCAACATTTTCCCGGACGAGATCGAAGCCCGCAATCGTATCGCAAAACGCTATTCCAAGGCGCTGGCGGATGTCGCAATCGTGCCGGTGGTGGCGAAGGATTATCTGTCGGTCTGGGCGCAATACACGCTGCGGCTGAAACCCGGCCGGCGCGATGATCTTGCCAAGACGCTGTCGGCCGAGGGCATCCCGACCGCAATCTATTATCCCAAGCCGCTGCACCGCCAGACGGCCTACAGCCATTATCCGGTGGCGGAGGGCGGCCTGCCGGTCACCGACAAACTGGCCGACGAGGTCATCAGCCTGCCCATGCATGCTTATATCGACGAACCGACGCAGGATCGCATCATTGATGCCGTGCGCTGCGCGCTCGGGAAATGACGGCCTGACCGGATTTCTGTCTGTCTCGAATGCCCGGCCCTGTGTCGGGCATTCGCGTCTTGGGATAAAGCAAGGGCGCAAGCCGGGAAGGGCGGGACAAGTCCGGCCCCAAGCCTCTAGTCTGCGTTCCACGAGAACCTGGGCGATGGATCGCACGTGATCGGACGTATCTTCACCGTTGGCGGCTTCACGCTTCTGTCGCGCATCACCGGCTTTGCCCGTGATGTCGTGCTGGCGGCCGTGCTCGGTGCCGGTCCGGTGGCGGATGCTTTTTTCGTGGCGCTCCGGCTGCCAAATCATTTTCGTGCGATTTTCGCCGAAGGCGCGTTCAACGCCGCCTTCGTGCCCGCTTATGCCCGCATTCGCGAGCAGGGCGGCGCGGATTCGGCCAAGGTCTTCGCCGACCAGGTCTTCACCATGCTGTTCGTGACCCAGGTCGTGCTGCTCGCGGTCGCGCTGATGTTTATGCCACAGGTTGTGTCGCTGCTCGCGCCCGGTTTCAACGAAGACCCGCAACGTTATGCGCTCGCGGTCGACTTCACGCGCATCACCTTTCCATACTTGCTGTTGATCACGCTGGTGACGCTTTATGGCGGCATTCTCAACGCCATTCATCGGTTTGCCGCCGCAGCTGCGGCACCGATCCTGCTCAATCTGTCGATGATCACGGCGTTGGCTTTGGCGACGTTCTTCCCGACTGCCGGACATGCCGCCGCTTGGGGGGTGCTGGCGGCAGGCGTTCTGGAAGCCTTGCTGCTGATGGGGGCTGCCGGGCGCGCAAACGTACTCGCAACCTTCCGGCGCCCACGCCTCGATAACGATATCCGGAAATTCTTTCGCGCGCTTGGGCCCGCCACCGTGGGGTCGGCCGGCGTGCAGCTGGCCCTGTTCGCTGACACGGTGATCGCGAGCTTTCTGGTCACCGGCGCTGTGTCGGCGCTCTATTACGCCGACCGGCTGAACCAGTTGCCGATCGGCGTCATCGGAATTGCTGTCGGCACGGTGCTGCTGCCGGAAATGGCGCGCCGCATTGCGCTCAGCGACGAGACCGGGGCACGGCACGCACAGAATCGCGCGATCGAATTGACGCTGCTGCTCTCGATTCCCTGTGTGATCGCATTTCTGATCGTTCCCGAATTGATCATGCGCGCCCTGTTTTTGCGGGGAGCGTTCACGGCGAATGATGCGTCCGCCGCCGCCGCGACCTTGGCGGCCTATGCGCTCGGGCTTTTTCCCTTCGTGCTGATTCGCAGCCTGACGGCGACCTTCTTCGCGCGCGGCGATACGGCGACGCCGGTGAAAGCGTCGCTTACGGCAGCGGCGGTGAATATCGTGTTCAAGATTCTGTTGATGGGGCACCTGGCCCAGGTGGGTCTGGCGCTCGCGACCGCGATCGGGGCCTGGGTCAATCTTGGCCTCGTTATCTGGCTGGCGGCGCGCGAGAATTTGATCGGGTGGGATGAGCGGCTCAAGCGCTCGCTGATCCGGCTGGCTATCGCAGGCTGTATTCTTGGCCTCGCAATTTTGCTGGCGGCCGGGCCAGTGGCGGGCCTGTTTGCGCACATGCCGGCGCTGCGGGACGAAACCACCCTGGCTGTGCTGGCGATGGGCGCGGGCGCGCTTTATGCCACCCTGATCCTGCTCTTGCTTGGGTTGCCCTGGTTCCGCGGCTTCCGTCAGTAGGGAGCCCGCGGGCCGGGTTCAAGGCGTCCGCCCTGAGACCTTGGGCGAGATGGACAAATCTGCCGTTCGCCGTTATGGCAATTCTCAGGGCAGGGAATATCGCGGGTGGGCAGCTTCACCCGCGCAGTCTATTTTGATGTCACGCTGACGCAGGACAATTTTCTCGCCCCCGCCATGAAAACTCATATGCACGACTTCAAGGCCGCACGCGCTGGCTTATTGGCCCCGCTTGTATTTTTATTGCTGGCCGCCTGCGGCGACAGTTCCCAAAAGCAGGCCGCACCGCCGCCGCCCGCCGTCACGGTCGCCGTTCCGATCAAGCGCGAGATCATCGATTACGACGAGTATGTCGGACGTTTCATCGCGATCGATTCAGTGGAGGTGCGCGCGCGCGTCTCCGGCTATCTCGAGAAGGTGCATTTCACCGACGGGCAACTGGTGAAGGAGGGCGACCTGCTTTTCACCATCGACCGCCGACCGTTCCAGACCGCACTTGATCAGGCCAAGGCCAATCTGCAGCGTGCCCGCGCGGATCTTGCATTCGCGGAAAACGATCTGGAGCGCGCCTCCCAGCTCGTGCGCGACAAGACCATCACCCAGCAGGTATTCGACCAGCGCACCCAGGTGAAGCGCGTGGCTGAAGCCTCGGTCGCCGCCCAGGAGGCGGCCGTGCGCCAGGTCGAACTCGATCTCGAATTCACCGAATTGCGCGCCCCGGTGTCGGGGCGCATCGGTGACAGGCGCGTCTCGCCCGGCAACCTTGTGACTGGAAGCACCGGTGGCGGCACCACGACCTTGCTGGCGACAATCGTCTCCACCGATCCGATCCGCTTCGAGTTCACGTTCGACGAGGGGTCTTATCTCCGTTACGAGCGAATGGCCGCCAAGAGCAACGATATCGCCACCCGCGGGGGTTCATCGCAGGTGCGGCTGAAGCTGATCGACGAGAACGATTTCGTTCATGTTGGTCGCATGGATTTCATCGACAACGTCATCGACAAGGCGACCGGAACCATTCGCGGCCGCGCCGTGTTTGCCAACAAGGCCAACATTTTCACGCCGGGAATGTTTGCGCGTGTCCAGGTTCCGGGATCGCCACGCTATGAGGCCTTGCTGATTCCCGACTCCGCCATCGGCAGCGAGCAGGCCCGCAAATTCGTCTATGTCGTGCGCCCGGATAATTCGGTCGCGCAAAAGTACGTCACGCTCGGCCAGTTGGCCGAGGGCGACCGCGTCATCAAGACCGGTCTCGAGCCGGATGATCGTGTCATTGTCGTCGGCCTGTCGCGCGCGCGGCCGGGTGCCAAGGTGCAGCCCCAGACCAACGGGGCGACGCCGGCGACCCCCGAGAAGAAATAGGATCTCGCGGGCATGCGCATTTCCCATTTCTTCATCGACCGGCCGATCTTCGCGGCCGTCGTCTCGATCGTGTTCGTGATCCTGGGCGGTGTCTCCTTTGTGCGCCTGCCGGTCGCGCAATATCCGGAGATCGCCCCGCCGGTGATCAACATCACCGGCCAGTATCCCGGCGCCAGCGCCGAAACCGTAGCGGAGACCGTCGCGGCGCCGATCGAGCAGCAGGTCAACGGCGTGGAGGGGATGCTCTACATTTCCTCCAACTCCACCGCCGACGGCCGGTTTTCGATCTCGGTGACCTTCGATCTCGGCGTCAATCTCGACATCGCCCAGGTGCAGGTGCAGAACCGCGTCTCGACCGCGACGCCGCGACTGCCGCAGGCAGTGCAGCAGATCGGCGTCACGGTCGCCAAGAGCTCGCCCGACATCCTGATGGTGGTGAACCTCTATTCGCCGGACCAGTCGCGCGACACCATCTATCTGACCAATTACGCCAACCTGCAGATCAAGGACGTGCTCACGCGGCTCGACGGCGTGGGCTCGATCACCGTGTTCGGTGCGCGCGATTTTGCGATGCAGATCTGGCTCGATCCCAATCGCCTGCAATCCCTTAATATGACGGCGCAGGATGTCACCGCGGCGTTGCGGGGACAGAACATCCAGGTGGCGTCCGGTGTGCTGAACCAGCCGCCGGCTCCGAACCAACTGGCGTTCCAGGTCGCGGTGCGTACCTTGGGGCGTCTCTCGGAACCGGCCGAGTTTTCCAACATCGTGGTCAAGCAGACCGCCAATGCCGTGGTGCGGCTGAAGGACGTCGCCCGCGTCGAACTGACCGGGCAGGACTATTCCTCCGCCTCCTACCTGAACCGTGATCCGTCGGTCGCGCTCGCCGTGTTCCAGCGGCCGGGCTCCAACGCGCTGACGACCGGCGACGGCATCCGCAAGACAGTGGCCGACCTGTCGAAGAATTTTCCGGAAGGCCTGAAATACACGATCATCTACGATCCCACGCAGTTCATTCGCCAGTCGGTTGAGGCGGTGGTCGAAACCATCTTCGAGGCGGTCATTCTGGTCGTTCTGGTGATCGTGCTGTTCCTGCAGACCTGGCGGGCGGCGGTGATTCCCATCGTCGCCATTCCGATCTCGCTGGTCGGCACCTTTTTCATGATGAGCCTGTTCGGTTTCACCATCAACAACCTGTCGCTGTTTGGTCTGGTGCTCGCGATCGGTATCGTGGTCGACGACGCGATCGTCGTGGTCGAGAATGTCGAGCGCAACATCGAGCGCGGCTTGAGCCCGCGCGAGGCGGCGATCCGTTCGATGGACGAAGTCGGCGGCGCGCTGATCGCGATCGCGCTCGTGCTGTGCGCGGTGTTCGTGCCGGCTGCGTTCATCACCGGCATTTCCGGTCAGTTCTACCGCCAGTTCGCGCTGACCATTGCCGGCGCGACAGTGATTTCGCTGATCGTATCACTGACGCTGTCGCCCGCCATGTGCGCGCTGCTGTTAAAACCGCATACCGAGCAGCATCAGCCGCGCTGGTGGGAAAAGCCGATCCGCGGATTCTTCCGCGGGTTCAACGCCGGTTTTGGCTGGCTGTCGTCGCGCTATGGCTGGCTCGCGGAACGAACCGTCCGAATGGTCGTGATCATGCTGGCGCTGTATGCCGGCATCATCGCGCTTGGTCTCAACGAGTTCCGCAAGGCGCCGCAAGGCTTCATTCCGCAGCAGGACCGCGGCTATCTGATCGTCGCGGTGCAACTGCCTCCCGGCGCCTCGCTGGAGCGGACCGACCAGGTGATGAAGCGCGCGGCGAACATGGCGCTCGAAACGCCCGGCATCGGCAACATCATCAATATCGTGGGATTTTCCGGCGCGACCTTCACCAATGCGCCGAACGCCGGCGCCATCTTCGTCATCCTCGACCCGTTCGAAAAGCGCGCGCAGAACCCCGCGCAATCCGCCGCCGCCATCCAGGGCGCGCTGTTCGGAAAATACGCCGCGATCCAGGAGGCCTTCGTGATCGTCGTCCAGCCGCCGCCAGTGCAGGGCATCGGCAATGCCGGCGGATTCCGCATGATGGTCGAGGATCGCGCCGGACGCGGGCCGCAGGCGCTGCAGGAGGCGGTGGGCGCGATGATGGGCCGCGCGGCGCAGACGCCGGGCCTGGCGCAGGTCTTCTCGCTGTTCGAGGTCTCGACCCCACAGCTCTATCTCGACATCGATCGCACCAAGGCACAATTGCTCGGCATCGATCTGCCGGATGTGTTCAATGCGCTGCAAGTCAATATCGGCTCGTCCTATATCAACGACTTCAACCTGTTCGGCCGCACCTTCCGTGTGCAGGCGCAGGCGGACGCGCCGTTCCGGATGCAGCCGAAGGACATTCTCGATCTGCGCGTACGCAATTCCAGCGGCGACACCGTGCCGATCGGCTCCTTCACGACGGTGCGCGACATTTCGGGTCCGTACCGCGTGCCGCGCTACAACATCTATCCGGCGGCCGAACTCGACGGCGCCGCAGCTCCCGGCTTTTCGCAGGGACAGGCCATCGGCATCATGGAAAAGCTCGCCGCCGAAACGCTGCCGGACGGCTTCGCGTATGAATGGACGACGCTGGCCTATCAGCAGATCAAGGCCGGCAACACCGCGATCTTCGCGTTCCTGCTCGGCGTCGTGTTCGTGTTCCTGGTGCTGGCGGCGCAATATGAGAGCCTGACTCTGCCGCTGGCGGTCATCCTGATCGTGCCGATGTGCCTGATCGCCTCGATCACCGGCGTCGTGTTGCGCGGGCAGGACAACAACATCCTCACGCAGGTCGGCTTCATCGTGCTGATCGGATTGGCGGCCAAGAACGCGATCCTGATCGTGGAGTTTGCGCGGCAACTCGAAGATCAAGGGCGGGATCGCTTCGCCGCGGCGACCGAGGCCGCAGAACTGCGGTTGCGGCCGATCTTGATGACCTCGCTCGCCTTCATTCTGGGTGTGCTGCCGCTGGCCGTTGCGGTCGGCGCCGGCGCAGAGCTGCGGCAGGCGCTCGGCACCGCCGTTGTGTCGGGAATGATTGGCGTGACAATATTCGGGCTGATTTTCACGCCGGGCTTCTACATCATGGTGCGCTGGATCGAGGACCGCGTCTCGCGCAAGCGGCATCCGCTGCCGGCCGGAGCGGGCAAGGACTCCTAGGAGAAGGCGCAGTCATGAAATTCGGCGTCGGTCAGGCTCTGGTTCGCAAGGAAGACGACCCGCTCATCCGCGGTGCCGGCCACTATGTCGCCGATTACGCACCCGACGGGCTGGCTCACGCGGCTGTCTTGCGGTCGCCACACGCCCATGCCCGTTTCAGGATCGTCGATGTCGACGCGGCGCGCAAAAGCGCCGGCGTGCGTCTGGTCCTGACGGCCAGCGAAACCGCCCATCTCGGGCATATGCCCTGCGTGGTCGGCGTGCCGGGCCTCGAGATGGTGGTGCCGCCATGCCCGGTCCTGGCCGTGGATGAAGTCCATCATGTCGGCGACGCCGTGGCCTTTGTCGTCGCGGATACGCTCGATCAGGCGCGCGATGCGGCGGAAAAAATCATCATCGACTGGCAACCGCTTCCGCACATTACCAACGCTGAAGCCGCGCTGAAACCGGGCGCTCCGCTCGTCTGGCCGAACCGGCCGGGCAATCTGTCCTTTGAGACGACGTTCGGCGATCAGGCGAAGACGGAAAAGGTCTTTTCACAGGCGGCGCGCATCGTCTCGCTGAAGGTCGTCAACCCGCGTGTGGTCACCAACTACATGGAAACCCGCGGTGTTGTCGCCGAATACGATCCGGGCCGCGACCGCACGACGCTTACGCTCGGCAGCCAGGGCAGCCACATCATCCGGGACGTGATCGGGCGCGAGGTTTTGAAACTCCCGGACGAGAAGATCCGCGTGGTGACCCCCGATGTCGGCGGCGGCTTCGGCACCAAGCTGTTCGCCTATCGCGAATATGCCTTGGCGGCTGTGGCCGCCAAGGCGATCGGCCGGCCGGTGAAATGGGTGGCCGATCGCAGCGAGCATTTTCTGGCCGATACGCAGGGCCGCGACAACATCACAACGGCGCGTCTGGCGCTCGACGCGAAGGGCCGGTTTCTGGCGCTCGACGTCGATCTGATCGCGGATATGGGAGCCTATCTGTCCACTTATGCGCCTTACATTCCTTACGTCGGCGCGCCGATGCTGCCGGGTGTGTATGACATTCCGGTCTGCTTCATTCGCGTGCGCGCGGCCTATACCAACACGGTTCCGGTCGACGCTTATCGTGGCGCGGGACGCCCGGAAGCGTCCTATGTGATCGAGCGTCTGGTCGACAATGCAGCGCGCGAACTGAACACGAGTCCCGACGCATTGCGGCGGAAGAATTTCATCAAGCCGAAGCAGATGCCTTACGAGACGCCGACCGGAAAGATTTATGACACCGGGGAATTCGCCGGGCATCTGGCGCGGGCGCAGGACATGGCGGACTGGGACGGTTTCAAGAAACGGGCGGCGGCGGCCAGACGCAAAGGCAAGCTGCGCGGCATCGGGATTGCCAGCTATATTGAAGCCTGCGGCGCCAACGGTCCTGAAACTGCGAACCTGAAGCTGGAAAAGGACGGCACGGTGACCTTGGCCATCGGCACGCAATCCACCGGGCAGGGACATGCGACGTCCTATGCGCAAATCGTCGCCGACCATCTCGGCATTTCGCCCGATCGCTTCCGCATGATCCAGGGCGACACCGACCGCATCGCGACGGGCGAGGGGACGGGTGGGTCGAGTTCGATTCCCGCCGGCGGCGCATCGGTGTCGCTGGCTGCGAAGAAACTCGCGGACAATCTCAAGGAGATCGCGGCCGATGTGCTGGAAGCGAGTCCGGGCGACCTGGAATTCGGCGACGGCGCGGTCCGTGTGGCTGGCACCGACCGCGCGATTTCCTTTCCGGATCTGGCCAAACGGCCTGACGCGACCGAAGACAAGCTGAACACGGCGGACGCCTACAAACCGGAAGGCTCGACCTTTCCGAACGGCACCCATATCGCGGAAATCGAGATCGACGAAGCCACCGGCGATACCGAAATCATCAAATACGTCGTGGTCGACGATTTCGGCGTGACGCTGAACCCGCTGTTGCTGGCCGGCCAGGTACATGGCGGCGCCGTGCAGGGTATCGGCCAGGCGCTGATGGAAGACACGATCTACGACCGCGATTCGGGCCAGCTTCTGACGGCCAGCCTGATGGACTATGCGCTGCCGCGGGCGCTGCGGATGCCGGATTTCCTGTTCGAGACCCGTAACGTCCCCTGCAAGAACAATCCGCTCGGCTTCAAGGGCGCCGGCGAGGCAGGGGCGATCGGATCGTGCCCGGCGATCATGAATGCGATTGTGGACGCGCTCTGGCGCAGCTACCGGGTCGGACATCTCGACATGCCTGCGACGCCCGCGCGGGTCTGGGCCGCGCTCGAAGAGGGCAAGCGCCAGCTAAGACTGTGAATTCAGGTTCACGACTTCGTGAAGCCCACCGCCGTTATTTTGCCGTGTCACTTTTGAGGAATAACAAAGTAAAAGCGGTGTTGTCCCGACGGCAGCCGTCTGCCGTCGCCTCTTTTTATGCGGTCAAACAGGGGGAATTTCCCATGCTTATTCGTACTGCTTGCGTTGTCGTAGCCATTGCTTTCAGCGCCACGGCGGTCATCGCCCAATCCGATCCCATTTCGCAGCGCAAGGAGTTGATGAAGAGCGTGGGCGGCCAGGCCCGCGTCGGCGCCCAATTCGCCAAGGGCGAGGTGCCGTTCGATCTGGCGAAGGCGCAGGCGATTTTCGCAACCTATGCCAGCGTTGCTGGCAAGATGCCGTCGCTGTTCCCCGACGATTCCAAGACCGGCGGCGAGACCACCGCCGCTCCCAAGATCTGGGAAGACATGAACGGCTTCAAGGCGGGCTTTGCCAAGTTCGAGGCGGAAGCCAAGGCCGCGCAGGCTTCGGTGAAGGATCTTGACAGCTTCAAGACCGCGTTTGGAGCCATGGGCAAGAATTGCGGCGCCTGCCACGAGACCTACCGCATCAAGAAGTAAGCGTCCCGTATTTCTGGTCGAATTCCAGGGCGGCCGTCCATGACGCGCCGCCCTTGGCTTTTTCGGTGCACTGTCGCAGCCTAGAATAATTGGAATCGGGAGACAGGGATGTTGCGCAAGCTTTTCGTTCTGGCGGTCATCGCGGGCGTTGTCGGGCTTGCGCTGTTCTGGTTCCTGACCATCCCGGTGACGGTACCGGCCTCGGCGCTGGCGGCGCATCAGCCCAATCTCGAGAACGGCAAGACCATGTTCTATGCCGGCGGTTGCGCATCTTGCCATGCGACGCCCGGGCAGGACGATCGCACGCGGCTCGGCGGCGGGCTCGGCCTGAAATCTCCGTTCGGGACTTTTTACGTTCCGAATGTCTCGTCAGATCCAAAGGATGGCATTGGCGCCTGGACCGAGGCGCAGTTCGTCACCGCCATGCTCAAGGGCACATCTCCCGATGGCCAACATTATTTCCCGGCTTTTCCCTATACGTCCTACCGCCTCATTGGCACGTCCGACCTGCGCGACCTGTTCGCGTATATGAAGACGCTGCCTGCGGTGCAGGGCAAAGTGCGCGATCACGACGTGCCGTTTCCGTTCAATGTCCGTCGCTCGCTGGGCGGCTGGAAATTGCTGTTCCTTGGCAGCGAGACGTTCCGCCCCGACGCCTCCAAGACGGCGCAATGGAACCGCGGCGCTTATCTGGTGAACGGTCCCGGCCACTGCGCGGAATGCCATTCTCCTCGAAACATCCTGGGCGGCATTCAGTCCGGCAAGCGTTTTGCCGGCGGTCCAAATCCGGAGGGTGAGGGCTGGGTGCCCAACATCACCCAGGCGCGCCTGAAGGACTGGAGCGACAAGGACATCGCCTATCTGCTGGAAAGCGGCAGCACGCCGGACGGCGATTCGGTCGGCGGTTCCATGACGCCTGTGATCCGCAACACCTCGCAGCTTTCTCCGGAAGACCGCATGGCGATGGCGGTGTATCTGAAATCGCTGGCTCCGGTCGAAGGTCCGCCGCGTCCGCAGAAGAAGTGAGGGCGGCGCAGCCGTCCCATGCGGCGGGCCCTCTTGCTCTCGCCGTGATCATCGGCGAGAGGAGGGTGCCGGGACCGGGGCATCCAGCCTTGGCTGTTGGCTGCATCCGCCGATGAATCTCTACAAGGCCGTCTTTCTCACCCTTGTCGCCGCGTTCCTGTTTGCGGCGATGTCGGCGCTCGTGCGGTTCACTGGCGCGACCGCGCCGGTCGGGCAGGTGGTGTTTTTCCGCGCCGCCTTTGCCATCGTTCCGGTTCTTCTGATCTATGCCATCCGGCGCGAGCTTTATGCCGCGGTGCATACCAGGCGGCCATTCGGGCATATCGGACGCGGCCTGTTCGGCGTCGCCGGCATGTTCTGCAATTTCGCCTCGCTCGCGCGACTGCCGCTGGTCGACGCCACCGCCTTTTCGTTCGCGTCGCCGCTGATCACGGTCGCCTTTGCTGCGATTTTTCTCAAGGAGCGCGTGCGGATTTATCGCTGGTCGGCAGTGATCGCCGGATTTGTCGGCATCCTCGTGATGCTGTGGCCGCAATTCGATGCATCGCGTTTCTCCGGCACCGCGAGCACGGTGGCAACCGTCGGCGCGCTGTTTGCGATCACGGCGGCGGTCTTCAATGCCGGGGCGGTGATCCAGACCCGGCGCCTCACCGACACCGAGGCGACTCCGTCGATCGTGTTCTACTTCTCGCTGATCTGCGCTCTGGGCGGATTGCTGACGCTGCCGTTCGGATGGATCTGGCCCGCGCCGGTGGAACTCGCCGCGTTGATCGCGACCGGCATTCTCGGCGGTCTCGCGCATATCCTGCTCACGGAAAGTTATCGCCATGCGCCGCAATCGGTGGTGGCGCCCTTTGGCTATACCGCGATGGTATGGGCGCTGGTGCTCGGCTATGTGATGTTCGGCGAGGTGCCGGTGCCGCTGGTCTTTGCCGGCGCGGCGATTGTCGCCGCCGCCGGCCTGTTCGTGATTTTCCGCGAGCGCCAGCTCGGTCTCAGGCGGCCGCCCGAGCCGGAAGGGCCGCCCGGCGTCGGCTGAAAATCAGAATGCCTTGAAGGTGATGATGGTGCGGGTGTCCTGGATGCCGGGAATGATCTGCACCTTTTCATTCACGAAATGCCCGATATCCATCGACGGATCGACGTAGAATTTCGCCAGAAGGTCGAATTCGCCCGCGGTCGAATAGATTTCCGAGGCGATCTCGGAGTCCGCGAGCCGGTTGGCAACGTCATAGGACTTGCCGAGCTGGCATTTGATCTGGACGAAAAACGGGATCATTCGGCTCTCCGGGGACCTGGGTCGGGCGCAATCCAGCAAAAAGCCCCTTGTTTGGCAAGCATCCCTATTTCACGAGGCGCAGCGCCAGCACCAGGATCGCGCTGGCGGCGGCCCAGGAGCCGACGATGCGCCGGCCGGTCTGCTGCCAGGGCTGATTCAGCCGGGCCGAGAGTGCCACAAACAGGATAAACAGGACGAGGGCGCTGAATGCCGTGCCGGTGAGGGCGACCAGCGTGTCCTGCACTGAAATCAGCGCCGGCACCGAATCCAGCATCAGCAGAACGCCGCCGGCGGCGATCAGCGCCCCCGGGACGATCACCGGGAGCGGTCGGGCCAGCGCCAGCAGCAGGCCGCAGATCGCACACAGAGCGAGCAGAGAGTTCTGCGAGTCGAACGCGGCCGCGCGCACGATCAGAATCACGGCCGCAATCAATGCGACCGGCAGCAGCGGGATCAGGATTCGCCGGTGCGCGGCACTTTGTTGCCCGGCGATCAGGCCCAGTGTCAGCAGCACAAGGACATGCGCAGGCACCAGCAGGGGATGCAGCAGTCCGCCCGCAAAGCCCCCGACGCCTGCGACGACGGTATGCGCCTGCGCGGAGGCGCTTGTCATGCAGAACACGATCGCGAGCGCCGCGCGGCGCAGGGTCATATCAGCCGGCCGAGAAACACCAGGCCGGTGATCGCGATGGCGCTCCCTGCCGCGCGCACCGCGAAGCGTCCGGAGGGCCATTGCGCCAGCAGGCCGAAGGCGATGCCGGCGAGATGCAGCAATCCGGTGGCGATGACAAAACCGAGCGAATAGGCGACCGCGTCGGCGCCGTCCGGCAGTTCGGCGCCATGCGCATAGCCGTGAAAAATCGCGAAAAGACCGACCAGCACGGCAGCGATGGCAAGACGCGGCTTGGCCGCCAGCGCCACCATCAGGCCGAGCACCACCGCCGATGCGGCGATGCCGATCTCGACTCCGGGCAGCGGGATGCCGAGAATGCCGAGTATGCCGCCCAGCGCCATGACCAGCGGGAACACGATCGGCAGCAGGAATATCGCCGGGGCGCCGAGAAACGCACCCCACAAACCCACCGCCACCATCGCGACGACATGGTCGAGGCCGAATAGGGGATGCAGGAAGCCGCCGGAAAATCCTCCCGCCAGCCCGCCCTCGCTATGCGCGAAAGCCGGACCGGCCGCCACTCCGCACGCGATGACAGCCAGAATGAAAAAACGCATGTCGATTCCACCGCTGGTCCTGGTGCAGCTTAGTCCGCCGCAAGCGCCGATCGCAACATCAGGCGGCGATGTCGGATCGCTTGCGCGCGGATGCTCCGGCCGCGCCGCGGATCAGATCGATCAGTGCTGACGGATCGGACGGCTCCCGGTCGCCGCGCCAGCCGATATGCTGGTCGGGGCGCACCAACGCAAGTTTGTGCGGATAGAGCGTGGCCGCATCCGCGGCCGCCACGTCGAGCAGCACCAGCGGAACCCCCTGCCGGCGCGCGGCCGCGACCAGCCCAGCCACGTCCACCTCTGGATCGAAACGCAGCAAGGTGTAATCCGGTCCCAATGCGTCGTAGAGCGGACGCCCGTCGTCGAGCGACAGATGCGGCGCACGGCAGCCGGGAACCGTGGAGGGCGTGAAGTCGTACATGGTGTAGGCGGGCGGCTCGGCGCCGTCATAGGCGATGACGGGTGAGTCCTTGTAGAAGTAGCCGAAATTCAGTCCGCCGCAGCAATACTGGTTCACATTCAGATCGTAGGCTTCCTGTCCGATGCGCGCGCGCACCGCATCGCCTTCAGGGCCGGGCAATTCCACCTCCGGCGGCGTGGAGCGGCGCTGCTTCATGTTTTTCAGCGCCATGTCCATCGCGAAATGCGAAACCTGTTCGGTGATCGGCTGGCGTTCCTTTTCATAGGCATCCAGAATCTCCGGCGCAGCCCAGCCTTTCAGCGTCGCAGCCAGCATCCAGGACAGGTTCATCGCGTCGGCGATGCCGGCATTCATGCCGTAGCCGGCATAGGGGATCCACAGATGCGCGGCGTCGCCGCAGATGAAAGCGCGACGGTCGCGGAATTTATCCGCCACCAGCCGGCGTCCGACCCAGTCTTCCTTGGATAGGATTTCATATTCGAAATCCGCGCCGACTCCGAGAATCGTGCGCAACGCCCAGTCGCGGTCGATGGTATCGAATTCCGGTTCTCCATCGTACAGGTGATTGTGGATCAGCCAGGTTTCCTTGCCGTCGATGGCGATCACGGTGCCGGTACGGCGCGGGTTGAGCGACAGATACATCCAGGCGCGTTCGCCCGGCATCATCGACAGGAGTTTCGGGGCGCGGATATAGGTCGATTGCACGCGCTGGATCACTGGTGTGCCGGACAGCTGCGCGCCGATCTTGCGGCGAATGATGGAGCGGCCGCCGTCGCAGCCGACAAGATACTTGGCGGCAATGTCGAACGTCTCGCCGCTGTCGAGATCGCGCGCGGTGGCGGACGCGCCGCCGTCATTCTGTGTGAAATCCTCGATCTGGGTCCGATTCAGAATCCGCACGCCCGGCATGGCAGCGGCATGCGCGAACAGGATCGGTTCCAGATAGATCTGGTTGATGCGGTGCGGCGGCTCGGATGTCGGCCACCACGTGTCGGGGCCGCCCTTCGCGGTGTAGCGCTTGTCGCGCGCGGGAATCGGAATCCTCGCCAGTTCGATGCCGGTCGAGGTGGTGCGGTAGGACGCGTCGTTCGGATAATCGGCGGGCAGTCCGGCGTCGCGGACTTTTTGCGCGAGCCCGAGACGGCGAAAGACCTCCATCGAGCGCGCGGAGACGTGATTGCATTTCACGCTCGGCGGCTCGCCGGGATAGCGCGTTTCCGCCACGATGACGTCGATGCCCCGCCAGGCGAGGTCCATCGCGAGGGTCAAGCCGACCGGACCCGCTCCGACGATAACGACACTGGCCTGCAATCTGCTGTCGGTCATGTTGGCACGCTTTCCCGGTAGGCTTCGCTGCCGCATTTACTGAGTGCGGATGTATTATGGTGATGAATGGCTATTCTTCATCCTTGCATATTCAATTGTGCCGGACAACAATTGTGATCTGCAATCGAATGACAAAACAAAAAACCATGATGGGAGGAAAGATGACAATGCGCGCATTCATGCGTCTGTGTGCGATGGCTGTTGCTGCCCACCTCGGCATGACCGGCCTTGCCCATTCCCAGGCCGATTATCCCACCCGTCCGATCAAGCTGGTGGTGACCTTCCCGCCGGGCGGCTCGACCGACATCCTGGCGCGCGCAATGCAGCCCTATCTGGAGAAGCAGCTCGGTCAGCCCATCGTCATCGAGAACCGCCCCGGCGCGGGCGGCGATATCGGGGTGGACGCCGTCGCGAAATCGACTCCCGACGGTTACACCATCGGCATCGGCGCCGCAGGCGCGCTGTCGGTCAATGTCAGCCTCAAGCCAAGGATGCCCTACGATCCCGTCAAGGATCTGGCGCCCATCACCATGCTCACCGCGATCCCGTTTGTGATGGTGGCGGAAGCGTCCTTCCCGGGAAAGACGGTGGCCGACGCTCTCAAATTCGCGAAGGCCGAACCGCAAAAGGCGTCGATCGGCCATGGCGGAAACGGCACTGCGATGCATCTCTCGTCGGAATTGTTCAACCATCTGGCTGGCGTGAAAATTCCGCTGGTGCCCTACAAGGGTTCGGGTCCGGCGACGCAGGACGTGCTGGCGGGACACATTCCGTTTGCGATCGTGGATGTGCCGTCGTCGCAGGGGCTGATCAAGCAGGGCAAGATCAAGGCTCTGGGCGTGACCAGCACGAAGCGTGACGGCCATTTGCCGGATGTGCCGACCTTCATTGAAGGTGGACTCAAGGATTACGAATCCATCGGCTGGTTCGGACTGATTGCACCGGCAGGCACGCCGGCGCCCGTCATCAGGAAGCTCAATGAGGCGTTTGTCGGCGCCATGAAGGATCCGGCGATCAAGGAACGCATCTACGCTCTGGGTGCGGAAGCCACACCCTCCACGCCCGAACAGATGGCGGCTTTCGTGAAGAGCGAAACCGAGAAATGGGCGAAAATCATCAAGGCGGCCGGCGTCAAGCTGTCGGACTGATCGGATCCCGCCCGGCCTGCCTTGCATCCGGGGCAGGGCGGGGTTAGGTAAAGCGCGAGCAATCTCATGGGGTGTCCGGCGGATCCGCCGCCGGACTGAGAGGCGAAGGCCAACCCATCGAACCTGATCCGGGTCATGCCGGCGGAGGGAGCAGAGAATGCGCGCACCTGACCAGGCGCCGTCATCCGGGTTATCCGACATTGCCGCCGATGTGCTGGCGCGGTTGCGCCGTCTGCATCCGCGCGTGCATTGCCTCACCAATGCGGTGGCGCAGACATTCACAGCCAATGTCCTGCTGGCCGTTGGCGCCACCCCCTCGATGACGTTGTCGGCCGTCGAGGTGGAGCATTTCGTACGCGGCTCGGGCGCGCTTCTCATCAATCTCGGCACTTTGGACGATGAGCGCCGGCGATCCATGACTCTGGCCGCCGATGCCGCATGTGATGCGGACATCGCCTGGGTGCTTGATCCGGTGAAGGTCGATCGGTCCGGCTTTCGTGCGGACTTCGCACGCACAATGCTGACGAAGATGCCGCGCGCATTGCGGCTGAATGCCGGTGAATTCGAGGCGCTGGCCAGTGCACCCGCTGGCCGTGATGCGATTCGCCTCTTCGCGGAAACGCAGTCGCTCACGGTCGCGATGACCGCCGGAACCGACATCGTGTCGGATGGCCGCGATATCGTCGAAATCGGCAATGGCGATCCGCTGATGACCCGGGTCACCGCCATGGGTTGCGCGGAATCCGCTGTGCTGGCGGCCTGCCTCGCCGTCGAGAAAAATCCGCTCAATGCCGCTGCGGCCGCGTTGCTGCTGTTCAACATTGCCGGCGAGATTGCGGCGGAACGCGCGCGCGGACCGGGCAGTTTTGCCGTTGAAATCCTGGATGCGCTTTACAATCTCGATGCCGCTGCATTGCGGCAGAGAGCCAAGGTGTCGCAATGAGTGTCGATCTGCGTTTGTATGCCCTTGTCGATCCGGACCGCAGCGGCGGCCGCACGCTCGAGGATATTGCCCGCGCGGTGGTGGAGGGCGGCGCGACGCTGGTGCAGTTGCGCGACAAGGCCGGCTCGACCCTGCGCATGATCGAGGAAGCGAAAGCGATCAAGGCCGCGCTCGCCGGGTCGTTTGTTCCATTCTTGATCAATGACCGTGTCGATGTCGCACTGGCGGCGGGCGCAGACGGTGTTCACATCGGCTGGGACGACATGCCGGTCGCGGACGCGCGCACCTTGCTCGGACGTGAGGCGATCGTCGGCCTGTCGATCAAGACGGCTGAGCAGGCTCAGGCGGCTCCACTGGAACTTCTCGACTATGTCTGCATTGGCGGAGTGTTCGAAACGCAGTCGAAGGACAATCCGGAGCCGCCGGTGGGAGCGACGGGATTTGCCGAACTTGCCGGTATCATCCGCAAGCGCAAGCCGAACATGCCGGCCGGCGCGATCGCCGGCATCGACGAGAGCAACGCAGCCCGGGTGATCGCGGCCGGTGCCGACGGCATCGCGGTGATTTCGGCGTTGTCGCTCGCGCCCGATCCGAAAGCTGCCGCACGGAAGCTGCGTGAGATTGTAGACGCCGCCTTGTCGCAGCGGGGCGCAGCATGACCACGCCGATTGCGGTGACCATCGCCGGCTCCGATTCCGGCGGCGGCGCCGGTATCCAGGCCGATCTGAAGACATTTTCGGCGCTCGGCGTGTATGGCGCCTCGGTGATCGCGGCGCTGACCGCCCAGAACACCAGGGGCGTCACCGGCATTCACGACGTGCCGCCGGATTTCGTGAGCGCGCAGATCGACGCGGTATTTTCCGATCTGGCGGTCAACGCGGTGAAGATCGGCATGCTGTCCAATCCGCGCACCATCGCGGCGGTTGCCGCCGGCCTGCAAAAATACAAGCAAGAGAAGATCGTGCTCGACCCGGTGATGGTCGCAGCCTCGGGCGACCGCCTGCTGGTGCCTGAGGCGGTCGAAACCTTGCGCAAGTCGCTGATCCCGCAGGCGCTGGTGATCACGCCCAATCTGCCGGAAGCCGCGGCGCTGCTGGAGGGGCCGCTGGCGCAGACCGAAACCGAGATGCGCGAGCAGGGCGAAAAATTGCTGGCCCTCGGCGCGCGCGCGGTGCTGATCAAGGGCGGCCATGGTCACGGCGCCGAGAGCGTGGATTTCCTGATCGAACCGACAGCCGTTGTCCGGCTGGCGTCGGAGCGCATCGCCACCCGCAACACCCACGGCACCGGCTGCACGCTGTCGTCCGCGATTGCCGCCGGTCTTGCAAAAGGGCTCGACCTTGCCGATTCGGTACGGCAGGCCAAGGCTTATGTGACGGCTGCGATTGCCGCCTCCGAAACGCTGAAGATCGGCCACGGGCACGGCCCCGTGCATCATTTTCATGCGTGGTGGACGCCGCCGGCTTAGTTCCGGCTTCCGAAATGCAAATGGCCGGGGATGACCCGGCCATTGTCAGCATCCCGCTGGTGCAGGCTATTTTTTAAGCGCCACGATCTTCTGCTTCTGCTCGCCCAGTCCTGTGATGCCGAGCGTGACCACGTCGCCGGCTTTCAGGAATTTCGGCTCCGGCTTGAAGCCCAGTCCCACGCCCGGCGGGGTACCGGTGATGATGATGTCGCCGGGCTCCATGACCAAGAACTGCGAGCAGTACCAGACCAGATGCGCGACGCCGAAGATCATGGTCCTGGTGTTGCCGCGCTGGCGTTTCTCGCCGTTGACGTCCAGCCACATGTCGAGATTCTGCGGGTCCTTGATTTCGTCCTTGGTGACGAACCACGGTCCGATCGGCCCAAACGTTTCGCAGCTCTTGCCCTTGTACCACTGGCTGCCCGACCGTTCGATCTGGAACGAGCGCTCGGAGACGTCGTTGGACAGGAAATAGCCGGCGACCGCGCTCATCGCCTTGTCCTTGTCGAGATAGCGTGCGCGCTTGCCGATCACGATGCCAAGTTCGACCTCGTAGTCGAGCTTGGTGGATTCCCTCGGGATGATGGTATCGTCATTCGGCCCGCAGATCGCGGTCGTGGCCTTGTTGAAGATCACCGGTTCCTTCGGGATCGGCATGCCGGCCTCAGCTGCGTGATCGGAATAGTTCAGGCCGATGGCGATGAAATTGCCGACCTTGCCGATGCAGGGTCCGAGCCGCGGTTTGCCGGCGACCGGCTTCATGCGGTTGAGGTTGAGCTTCTTGATCTTGGCGAGTCCGCCCGACGCCAGCATCGCGCCGTCGATGTCTTTCACCACGCGCGAGATGTCGCGGATCTTGCCGTCCTCGCCGATGATGCCGGGCTTTTCCTTGCCGGCCGCGCCAAAGCGAACGAGTTTCATGTTTCCCCCTTGAGTGGATGAGATGATGACAATGGTTGCGATCAGAACGCCGCCGGGAAGACGCCGCCGTCGATCAGGATATTCTGGCCGGTGAGATAGCCCGCCTGCGCCGAACAGAGAAATGCGCAGGCCGCGCCGAATTCGTCGGCGGTGCCGAAGCGTTTCGCGGGCACGGTGGCGATGCGGTTGGCCCTGGCCTGGTCGAAGGAGATGTTCTGCTTCTTGGCGTTGCCCTCGATGTTGGAGCGCAAGCGGTCGGTTTCGAAGGTGCCGGGCAAGAGAAAATTGATCGTCACGTTCGACGATGCCACCGAGCGCGCGACGCCGGCAAGGAATGCGGTCAGGCCCGCGCGCGCGCCGGAGGACAGGTCGAGCCCGGCCAGCGGCATCTTCACCGTGCCGGAGGTGATATTGACGATGCGGCCGAATTTTTTTGCGATCATCGGATCGATGGCCTTCTGGATCAGTTCGATCGCCACCACCATGTTGGCGGTTACGCCTTCCAGAATCTGCTCGCGCGTCAATTCGCGGAAATCGCGCATCGGCGGGCCGGCATTGTTGTTCACCAGGATGTCGGGCTCAGGGCAGGCGGCGAACAGCGCCTTCTGGCCCTCCGGCTTGGCCACATCGGCGGCGACCGGAATGATCTTCGATCCCGTCGCCTTGGCGATCTCGTCGGCCGCCTGCGCCAGCCGCGTCTCGTCGCGGCCGTTCAGCACCACCTCGACGCCTTCGCGCGCCAGCGCCAGCGCGCAGCCATAGCCCAGCCCGCGGCTGGACGCGCAGACGATGGCCTTGCGGCCCTTGATTCCGAAATCCATTCGCGATCCTTCTTGGATACGTCATGGCAGGCATGACGGGACGGGAGGCCCGGCGCGGCTGGTCGGCTCGCCGGATGGCGCATACTATGTCCGCGCACGGCCCCGGCCAAGCCGTCCGGACGTCCCTTTTCCGCGAAGCTTCTCGGCGCCGATCCGTCTTTTCAATGAATGAAAATCTGCTGCCGCTGACGATGTTCGCCATTGCAGGGTCATTCACACCGGGTCCGAACAACGTCATGGTGACGGCGTCGGGCCAGGCTTTTGGCTTTGTGCGTTCGATTCCCCACATGGCGGGGGTGACCGCCGGATTTGCCGTGCTGCTGGTCGCCTTCGGGCTGGGTCTCGGGCAGATTTTCGTCCGGTATCCGGCGCTGCATGACGCCCTGCGGATCGTCGGCGTGGTCTATCTTCTCTATCTCGCTTGGCGTGTCGCCACGGCCGGCGATCCCGCCGCCGCCGCGCACAGCCCGCGGCCGCTGACCTTCATCGAGGCGGCCTTGTTTCAATGGGTGAACGTGAAGGGGCTGGTCGTGGCCGCCAGCGTCGTCACCGCGTTCACCACCGGCGGCGGCAGGCTGACCCAGGAACTCGTGCAGATCGTTGTGGTCTTCGCCTTCGCCACCACGGGCTCGGTGGTGGTATATTGCCTGTTCGGCGTCGTCATCGGCCGGCTGCTGACATCGGAACGCTCGCGCCGGGTTTTCAATTGCATGATGGCTGCGTTGGTGGCGCTGTCGGTCGGGCTGCTGTTTGTCTGAGTCAGATGTTGAACTGGTAAGTCACCGGCACCCACCGGTAGCCGTTCTGGCACCGCTCGACGAGTCCGATGCCCGGAAAAGGCATATGGAATCCGATCGCCCAAAGCCGCTCGGACACCACCATGTCGAGAATGCGCTTGCGGGTGGCCGCCGCCCGGTCCTTGTCGTCGTCGACATCGATCTGCCAGTCCGGGCGCTGCAGCGACATCACGTAATGGATGATCACGTCCGCCCATAGCAGGAGTCTTTTTCCTTCGCTTTCGATGTGGAACGCCAGAAGGCCGGGCGAATGTCCGGCCGCGTCGATCGCACGAATGCCCGGCGCGATTTCGTCGCCGGGTTTGACGAAGCTGGACTGCTCCGCGAACGGGACGGCGATTTTCATGAACAGTTCGCGATTGGCCTTGCGGGCTTCGCGAATGTTTTCGCCGCGCTTCCAGAAGTCGAATTCGGCCGCACCAAAGACGTAGCGCGCATTCGGGAAGGCCGGCGCGCTGGCGGACATCAGCCCGCCGATATGGTCGGGATGGCCGTGGGTGATCACCACCACGTCGACATCGCCGGGCTGGTAGCCTGCAGTCGGCAGCAGGCTGCGCAGATCCCCGTCCGGCAATGCGCTGAAATTGCCATAGGCGCCCTGGCGCAATTCGCCGTTGCCGGTGTCGAACAGCACAAGCTCCCGCCCGGTATCCACCAATGTCGGGCCGAACGAGTGTTCGAACCGGTCGGGATCGATATGGTTCGCACGGGCAAGGGCGTGGGCTTCGTCGGCGGACGCGTTGGCGCCGAATTTGGGATGCAGCCCGGTGCGCAATGACTTGCTGTCCAGGATGCTGGTGACCTCGAAGCCGCCGAGCCTGAAACGGTATATCGTCGGCTGAAGAACACCCTGCAATCTGCTGACCATATTTCTCCCCGGCAGTACCCAGCCGGAACGGTCCGGCTATCGTGGCGCGAGGCATAGCATCAGTTTTCAGATGCGTCCTGTTCCGTGAGCAGGGGCGGGGCCGTGTGTGGGAATGTCCCGGGCGGCTAGGACAGCTTCGTGCCTTCGACCGCACGCATGTCGTTGCCGCGCCATTCGAAGCGGCTGCCGCCCCAAGCATTGATGTAGAGCAGAGGCAGCATCAGGTCGCGAAGGACGGCGCAGACGAGGGAATGGCGCGAGACATGCCAATTGGCTTTCACCAGCAGAAACATTTCCGCGCCATACCACAGCATTGCGAACAGCACGGCGGGCGCCAGCGGCGGGGTATCGAGCTGCACGGCGACAAACACCAGAGCGACAAGCGGCGCCAATGCGCCGGACAGTATTTCCGGCGCGAAGTACAGCGGAAAGCTCGCGCGCCGCAAACGTGCCCAGCGCCGCTGCCGCTTCCAGACGTCTTGCGCCGAGCGCAGTCCGAGTGGCTGCCGGACCGGCGGCTCCACCAGCTGCACCCGCAATCCCATCCGCCGCACGATCTTGGTCGAGGCCGCATCTTCCGCCGCCTCGCGGCCGAGCGCGCGAATGCCGCCCGCGCGTTCGAGATGCTCGCGCCGCCACAGCATGGTCTTGCCCTGCGCAAAGCCCATACCCAGCGAGTCGGCGAAATATTGCCAGCGGGCCTGGTAGTTGTTGAGGAAGGCGCATTCCAGTTCGGCCCAGAAGCCGTCCGGCAGACAGCCGAGCGGCGGCGAGCAGACAAGGCCGGTGTCGGACTCGAAATGCGACAGCAGCCGCTGCAGGTAATCGCGCGGCATCAGGACATTGCTGTCGGGCATGACGATCCAGGCATGTCGCGCCTCGCGCCAGCCCTTGAATACGTTGTTGAGCTTTGGATTTTCGCTGATGCGCTCATCTCCGACCAGAATGCGCGCATCGATCCAGCGATGATCGGCCATCAGGCGCCGGATCACGGGCAGCGCGGCGTCCTCCGCCCGCGCGGCACAGAAGATCAGCTCGTAGCGGGGATAGTCGAGACGGAAGGCCGTGCGCAGCGTGTCCTCGGCATAATTGTCGAGTCCGCAAACCGGGATCACCACGCTGATCGCCTCCGCATCGGCGGGTGCCGGTATCTCGCGTTGCGCCGGCTTGCACCGGACGATTGCCGTTGCCACGCTGGCCAGATGCAGCGCCAGGGCCAGAACTGCAAAGATCGCTGCGATCAGGATTGCTGCTGTCATCCGTGAAAATATAGCGGGATGCGATGACGCGTTGATGACAAGGCTCAGCGGCCGTGGCCAAGTCCTTGTCATCAAACCGCAATAGACCTGTGGCAAGAATCGCGCATGACCCATTGCCATGGTGTTCACGCTTGCTGATGACCAATACGAGCCCGCGACGTTTCAGAACGTTGTTTTTGTCCGATCTGCATCTTGGCGCGCGCGGCTGCCAGGCCGACAAGATCCTCGATTTTCTGCGGCACCACGATGCCGACACGATCTATCTGGTCGGCGACATCGTCGACGGCTGGGCGCTGAAATCGGGCTGGTTCTGGCCGCAATCCCACAACGACGTGGTTCAGAAGCTGCTCCGCAAGGGCCGCAAGGGCGACCGCATCGTGTACATTCCGGGGAACCACGATGAGTTTCTGCGCGGCTATTACGGCACTCATTTCGGCGGCATCGAGGTAGTCGAGAACGCCATTCACGTCGCTGCTGACGCCCGACGCTATCTCGTGGTGCATGGCGACCACTTCGATCTCGTGGTGACGCAGGCGCGCTGGCTCGCGCTGCTCGGCGACAAGGCCTATGACTTCGCCATTGTGCTGAACCGCGCCTTCAACGCCATGCGCCGCGTCTGCGGCCTGGGCTACTGGTCGCTGTCGCAATGGGCGAAGTTGAAGGTGAAGAACGCAGTTTCCTATATCGGCGAATATGAAAAAGCCCTGGTCGCCGACGCCCGCAAGCACGAGGTCGACGGCATCGTCTGCGGCCACATCCATCACGCCGCCATTCACGACGATCTCGGCATCCGTTATGTGAATTGCGGCGACTGGGTGGAAAGCTGCACCGCCGTGGTCGAGCACCATGACGGCCGGCTGGAAATCATCCGCTGGACCGCGGAGCCGCCGCAGCGTATCGACATGCCCCGTATCGTCGCGGCGCAGGCCGCCTGATCGTTGCGTGGACGCTTTCCGCACGCCATCTTTCTGGACAGTCTCTCGTATCCCGTGCAGCATTGGCGCACATGCCGATGGATCAGGAAGCCGGACAGTCCATGGATGAGCAGCCCGCCCTGAAGCCGGGCCGGCCGGTCGGCGACGCGTTGCAGTCGGTTGCGGCGCATCTGTTGTTGCAGGCGCACGATATCCTCGAAGACAGAAGCCTGGACGATAAGGTCGTGGTGCACGATATCCGCCGGGCCATGAAACAGTGGCGGGCGTTGCTGAAAATGTTATCGCCCTTTCTGGCGGAACAGCATCAGACCCTGCGCGACGATGCCCGGGCGCTGGCGCGCAAGCTGACGGTGGCGCGCGACGCCCAGTCTGCGATTGACGCTTTTCACGACACCGTCGAAGGCACCTATCACGTGCCGCCGGCGCTGACCCCGCAAAACCTGATTGCGATCTATCGGCGTCTGGAGGCGTTGCGGGCCGAGAAGGAAGCAAAGATCTGGGACGAGGAGACGCGCCAGCAATTCTCCGATTACATCACCGCCGCGTCCTATTATGTCTCGCACTGGGCGCTGCATCCGCTGACCTTCGCTGATCTGGCGGGGCGGCTGGCCGAAACCTATCGCCGGGCGCGGCAGGCCTTGCCGAAAGACTGGAGCGTGGCGTCGCCGGACGATCTGCATGAACTGCGCCGCCGTGTGGTCGAGCATCGCTACCAGATGGAACTGATCGAGCCGGCCTGGCCGCGGCTGGGCCGTATCTGGGTCGACGAAGCCCAGCGCCTGCGCAACCGCCTCGGCCGCTATCAGGATCTGCATGTGCTGACGCTGCTGACCATGCCGCACCAGCCGCTGGCGCCGTGGCGCGCCAAGCTGCTGCCGCTGATCGTTCTGCGGCAGGCGGATTACCTGAAGCCGGCGGCGCGGGTGGCGGCGCGGCTGTTTGCCGAGCCGCCAAAAGCCTTCCGCCGCCGCATCGAGGCCCTGTGGGACGCGCAGGCGGCTTGAAGTCCGGACGCCGTCGGCGTTACGGTCCGACATGAACATCGAGACCCGTCTGGTGCCGACCTTTGCCGATATCGAAGCCGCCGCCCGGCGCGTGCACGGCGTGGCGGTCCGCACCCCGCTGATCAATTCGCCCGCGCTGGACGACCGGCTGGGCGCGCATGTGTTTCTGAAGGCGGAAACCCTGCAGCGCATGGGCTCGTTCAAGTTCCGCGGCGCCTACAACAAATGCTCGTCCATTCCGCAGGAGAAGCGCGCCGCCGGTGTGGTGGCTTACTCTTCCGGCAATCATGCCCAGGGCGTCGCCGCGGCGGCGAAACTGCTCGGCATGCCGGCCGTGATCGTAATGCCGGCCGACGCGCCGCGTCCCAAGCGCGAACGCACGGCCGCGCTCGGCGCCGAAGTGGTGCTCTATGATCGCGACACCGAAGATCGCGCAGGGATTGCCAAGAAAATCATGCAGGACCGCGGCGCCACCCTTGTGCCGCCCTTCGACGATCCCTTCATCATCGCCGGACAAGGCACGGCGGGGCTCGAGATTGTCGATGATCTCGCAAAGCTGGGCCTGAAACCCGATCTGGCCGTGATCGGCGCCTCCGGCGGCGGGCTGGCGGCCGGCATCTCACTCGCGATGAAAACCCGCGTGCCGGAGACGGTCTTTTACACCGCCGAACCCGAAGATTTTGACGACACCCTGCGCTCGTTCAAGAGCGGTCAGCGCGAGACCAATGCCCGCATGAGCGGCACGATCTGCGATGCCTTGATGACCGAGCGTCCGGGCGAACTGACATTCCCGATCACGTCGAAGCTGATCGGGCAGGGCGTCACCGCCAGCGACGCTGAGGTCGGCAAGGCCGTGGCCTATGCCTTCCACGAACTGAAGCTGGTTGTGGAACCGGGAGGTGCGATCGGGCTGGCGGCCTTGCTCGCGGGCAAGCTCGATGTCAAAGGCAAGGTCGTGGTCGGGGTGTTGTCGGGCGGCAATATCGATCCCGAACTGTTCTGTCGGCTGATTGCCGATTGAACGCGATCAGCTGAACAGCGCGATCTTTTCCTCGTCGCTCAGGGCACGGATCGGCGCCAGCGGATCGAACGAATCGAGCCGCATCGGTTTGGTCGCCGTCTCGTCCCGTGTTTTGGCAGTAGACTTGCGCGCAACCGCCGCTCCGCCCTGGTGCGTATCCGCCAATTCGTCGTCCGGCAACGGTTCGAGCAGAAAATCGGCCGGACCCGACACAAGATCTCCGGATAGCGCTGCATCCTCAGCCATGGCAGGCGATGCGTGGTGCACTGCGGTCGGAACGATGTTGGATTCGGAGCCCGGCGAGATCGGGGCCGGAGGTGCAAACGCCTCTTCCGTTACATGAGTATGTGTTTCGACAATGCCGACGTCGACAATGCCGACGTCGACGATGCCGACGTCGACAATGTCGGCTTCGACGATGCCGGACGCGACGGACGTTTCTGTAACAGTGGCTTCAATTTCAATTTGGAGGAGTTCTGCGTCTGCAGCCGCGGCATTGCCGTCCGGTGCAGTGCCGGATTGAGCCGTCCCGGCTGGCGGCTCGGCCTGGCCTTGCGCCGTCGCGGAGGAAGCGCCTTCGGTCTGCGGCCCGCCGATCTGGCTTTCGATGTCGCCCAGCAGCGCCACCAGAATCCGGATGTCATCGGTGGCGTCGTCGAGCTGCGTGCGTGCAGAATTCAGCTCCGCGATCTGCTGGTCGAGATCCCTGCAGATCCGGTAATGGCCGCCTTCCTCGCGCAGCGCGTGAGACGCATCCTGCAGGCGCATCGACGCCGTGCGGAACCGCGCCTGCGCCGCTTCCAGCGCCGCGACGGCACCGTCGAAGGGCGCGGAGGTTCTGCCGTCGCCCCGCAGCATGTCCTGCGCCCGCGCGATGGCCGCGCCGATCTGTTCCGCGGCCGGATGGCCGAGGTCTTCGATGGTCTCGCCGGTCTGGGTCCGCAGCAATCCCTCGATCCGCTGGATAGCGGAGAGGACCGAGCGGGTCTCGCTGTGGCGGTTTCGCTGCGCGAATTCGTGCAAAAACCAGCGACCGCGGCCCGTTTCCATGACCGCGTCGAGGATGGCTTCATAGTCCGCCTCGCTGGGCGGCGCGGAATGCCGGGTCAGGGCCCGTTTTTCGTCTGACATTGGCTGCGACTGAAGCTACGCATGAGGCCCGACCCGTCCAAGCGCGCAACCGCACTCATGACCGCTCCTGCCCAGTTATCCACCGGCGGATTTATCGGCCGTCTTTCGGCGTTTTATGCGGCGTATTTTATTCTGATCGGCATCCAGATGCCGTTTTTCCCGGTCTGGCTGGAGGCCAAGGGGCTCAACGCCGCCCAGATCGGGCTGGTGCTGGCGGCGCCGGCCTTTGTCCGGGTGCTGGCGGTGCCGCTGCTGACCCGAATCGCCGACCGCCGCGGCGCGCTGTGCGAGGTTCTGATCGGGGCGGCCATCGCGGCCGCGCTCGGCTATATCGCCGTCGGCTTTGCCGACGGCGCGCTCGCCATTCTGCTGGCGGTGAGCCTCGCCTCGATCGCCCATACGCCGATTGTGGCGCTGTCCGACGCGCTGGCGCTGAAGGGGCTGAAAGTCTATGGCGGATCCTATGGCGGCATCCGGTTGTGGGGATCGGCCGCCTTCATCGCGGCCAATCTCGGCGCCGGTATTCTGCTGGATATCATCGAGCCGCGGCACTTGATCTGGGCGATTGCCGCCTCCGGCGTCGTGGCGGCGATGGTGTCTCTGGCGCTGGCGCCGCTTCACATCGCGCCATCTGCGCCCGATAACCAGCCGCCGGCGCCGCTCTGGCGCAATCCGGCTTTTCTCGCCGTCATCGCGGCGGCCAGCCTGATCCAGGCGAGCCACGCCTTCTATTACGGCTTTTCGACTCTGGACTGGAAGGCGGCGGGTTTCGATGGCGCGGTGATCGGCCTGCTATGGGCGCTGGGTGTCGTCGCCGAAATCGTCCTGTTCGCGATGTCGGGACGACTGCCGCCAGGGCTGACGCCGCATGTTCTGCTGCTGTGCGGCGCCGCCGGCGGGGTCATTCGCTGGCTGGCGATGGCGTTCGATCCGCCCGGCTGGACATTGCCGCTGCTGCAATGCCTGCACGCGGCGACATTCGGCGCCACGCATCTCGGTTTGATCGGTTACATCGCCCATCACGCGCCAGAGCGGTTTGCCGCCACGGCGCAGGGCTATTTCTCGATCCTCAGCGGCGTGGTTCTGGGTGCGAGCATGGGGCTCGCCGGACTGTTATACGAGCGTTACGGCGGCGCGGGCTATGCGGCGATGGCGCTTCTGGCCGCGGGCGGCGGCGTCATGGTCATTCTTGCGCGCGCAAAATGGGAACCGGCGTGAGATTGCGTCAGCGGCAGGGCTGATACATCGCCGACAATTCCGAGCCGGCCAGATAGACCATTTTCGGCTTCAACCCGCCGCGCTTGCTGAGCCACGAACGGATATGCGTGGGATAGATGTCCCACAGCGCCTTGGTGCCGGCGTGACTCATCACCACCTTGCCGTTCTCACCCGGATTCCAGGCGGCATGAAAACCAAGCCGCGCGCGCGACGTCACGCAGATGCGGTCGCGCGGCACGATGCCGAGAACCATGGTGCAGGCTGACAGGCAAGGGCCGTCGATAATGACGCGTTGTCCGGACGAGCGGACCATGGCGAAATTGTCGAGATAGGGACCGATCTGGCCGCCCGGATCGTTTGAAATCCGCACCGCCGCCGATGCATCCCCCGCAAGCAGCGCCAGAAGCACGGCGCCGACAACCCCCGCAAGAGCCCTCATCCCTCCGACCCCCCGTCGTTCCCTTGGGCCATCCGATGCAAAGGCTAGAGCGAAAGTCGCGAGGATGCCAAGTGCGTTTTTGCAACAGCGGAGGTTTTTGCAGGCGAGTGGAGCTAGCCCCACAACGGTGGCGACGGCGGATGCGCGAGGCTGCCGTCATATTGCAATCCATTCTCGCGATCGTGCGCCAGCAGCAGCGGTCCATCGAGATCGACATATGTTGCGCGCTGCGCCAGCAGCATTGCGGGCGCCATGGCGAGCGAGGTCGCGACCATGCAGCCGGCCATGATTTGAAAGCCGAGTTTTTCGGCCTCCGCAGCCATCATGAGCGCTTCGGTCAGGCCGCCGGTCTTGTCGAGCTTGATGTTGACCGCGTCGTATTTGCCTTTCAGCGCAGCCAGAGATTTTCGATCATGCACGCTTTCGTCGGCGCAGACCGCAATCCGGCGCGCATGCGCGGCGAGCGCCGCATCGTTGTCGGCGGGCAGGGGTTGTTCCACCAAGGTGACGCCGGCGGCGGCGCAGGCCGTCAGGTTTTCGGCGAGATTGTCGGGGGTCCAGCCCTCATTGGCGTCGGCGATCAGGTCCGCCGCAGGGGCGGCGTCCCGCACCGCCTTGATCCGGGCCGGATCGCCGTCTGCCCCGAGCTTGATCTTGAGCAGCGGGCGGTGGGCGGCGGCGGCCGCCGCCCGCGCCATGCTTTCCGGGGTTCCCAGCGAGATCGTATAGGCGGTGGTCAGCGGGCGGGGGGCCGGCAGCCCGGCCAGCCTCCAGACCGGCAGCCCGGCTTTCTTGGCCTCCAGGTCCCAGAAGGCGCAGTCTAAAGCATTGCGGGCGGCCCCCGGCTGCATGGCCGTCTGCAGCGCCTCCCGCGTCAGCCCGGCCGTGATGCGGGGCGCCATGGCCTCCAAGGCCGCCGCCACGCTTTCCGGGCTTTCCCCATAGCGGGCATAGGGCACGCATTCTCCGCGGCCCCGGACGGCTCCTTGCGAGAGTTCCGCCACCACCACCACGGCTTCGATCTTGGCGCCCCGGCTGATGGCGAAGTGGCCGGCGATCGGCCAGCGCTCGATGGTCACGGAAAGAGCGGTATTGTAGGGATTAACCATGATTAACGCTTGGTAAATGAGCGCTCGATAGCCCCAATGGGCTCTGTTAAGTATGTGGAGTCAATGCGGTTTTCCTCACGACGCCCAAGCGTCTGAGGCCGTCCGGGGCAAACGGGACGGAGAGGAATGTGAACGTGTCGTTGCTCACCGGCAAGGTCAGCGGCGAGCGGCTTGAGCTGGTGGCCGGTGGCGCATGGACCGCCGACAATGCCGCCGAGCTCGAGGCGCTTGTGCGCACCACTGCGCGTCCGGACCAGCCGGTCGGCCATGTCGACATCGACATGCGCAAGGTGGAGAAGCTCGACACCTACGGCGCCTGGTTGCTGGAACGTCTGGTGCGCGCCGCGGGCGAGGGCGGCATCCAGGCCAGGGTCGCCAACCTGCCGGACAAATTCCGCACATTGGTCGACACCGTCCACAAGACCTCGGCCCAGCCCGCGCCGGTGCGCCGCAGCCGCAATCCGATGAACTGGCTGGCCATCATCGGTCGCAACATGGCCGAAGTCGGCCGTTCGATCCTTCTGGTCGCACAGATGTTCGGCGCGGTCACGCTGGCCTTCCTGCGCGTCGTGGCGCAGCCGCATAAATTCCGCTGGACCTCGATGGTGAACCAGATCGACTTGGTCGGCTGGCGCGCGGTCCCGATCATCATGCTGATCACCTTCCTGATCGGCGCCATCCTGGCGCAGCAGGGCATCTTTCATTTCCGCAAATTCGGCGCCGACATCTATGTCGTCGACATGGTGGGCATCCTGATCCTGCGCGAGGTCGGCGTCCTCATTGTCTGCGTCATGGTCGCCGGCCGGTCCGGCAGCGCCTACACCGCCGAACTCGGCTCCATGAAGATGCGCGAGGAAATCGACGCCTTGCGCACCATGGGCTTCGACCCCGTCAGCATCCTGATCCTGCCGCGCATCGTGGCGCTGGTGATCGCGGTGCCGATGCTGACATTCCTCGGCGAGGTGTCCGCGTTGTATGGCGCAGGTCTGGTGTCGTCCCTCTATGGCGGCATCTCGCCGGAAGTCTTCGTCCAGCGTCTGCGCGAGGCGATCAGCCTCGATCATTTCATGGTCGGCATGATCAAGGCGCCGTTCATGGCGCTGATCATCGGCATCGTCGCCTGCGTGGAAGGTCTCGAGACCAAAGGCAGTGCGGAATCCCTCGGCCTGCACACCACGGCGGCGGTGGTGAAGTCGATCTTCATCGTGATCGTGCTCGACGGTTTCTTCGCCGTGTTCTTCGCCGCCATCGACAGGTAGCAGGACCGTCATGTCGCTCGCGGAAGCAACGTCACCGGCAAAACCCGACCCATCCGAAGATGTGGCGTTGCGGGTGCGCAATCTTGTCGTCGGCTTCAGGCGCAGCACGATTCTCGACGGCATCAGCTTCGATGTGAAGAAGGGCGAAATTCTCGGCTTTGTCGGCGCCTCGGGCGCGGGCAAGTCGGTGCTGTTGCGCACCATCATCGGCCTCATCCAGCCGCGGGCCGGCTCGATCGAGGTGTTCGGGCGCGAATTGTCGAGCACCCAGGAATTGCAGAAGCAATTGATCGAACGTCACTGGGGGATCCTGTTCCAGCAGGGCGCGCTGTTCTCCTCGCTCAATGTGCGCCAGAACGTGCAATTCCCGATGCGCGAATATCTCGATCTGTCGCCCCGTCTGCGCGACGAGGTGGCTGAAGCCAAGCTCGCCATGGTCGGCCTGCCGCCCGATGTCGGCAACAAGATGCCCTCGGAACTCTCCGGCGGCATGATCAAGCGCGTGGCGCTCGCGCGCGCGCTCGCGCTCGATCCGGAAATCGTGTTCCTCGATGAGCCCACGTCCGGCCTCGATCCCATCAGCGCGGGCGATTTCGACAATCTGATCAGGACGTTACAGCGGACTTTGGGGCTGACCGTTTTCATGGTAACGCATGACTTGGATTCCCTGCACACGGTTTGCGATCGCATCGCCGTCCTTGCCGACGGCAAGATCATCGCCGCAGGACCGATGTCGGTTATGCTCGCGTCGGAACATCCGTGGCTCAAGGCTTATTTCCGGGGCAAGCGCACCCGCGTCGCCGGAAACGTGTGAGGTAGGCGTATGGAAACCAGGGCCAATTATGTTCTTGTCGGCGCCTTCACCCTTGCAGTGATCATGGGCGCCTTCGGTTTCGTCTACTGGTTCCATCATGTCGGCGGAACCGGCGAGCGCGCGCTGTACCGGATCGTGTTCCAGGGGCCGATCGGAGGCCTGCGCACCGGCGCGACCGTATCGTTCAACGGCATCCGGGTCGGCGAAGTGACCGAACTCACGCTCGATCCGAAAGATCCCCGGCAGGCGCTGGCGATGATTTCGGTCGACAAGAACACGCCGGTGCGTGCCGACACCGAGGTGACGCTCGACTATCAGGGCCTGACCGGAATCGCCGCGCTGTCGCTGAAGGGCGGGGCCGCCGGCGCCGCTCCGCTTGCGGCGAAGGACGGCCAGTTGCCGACCCTGAGCGCCTCGTCCAGCGCCAGCCAGGACCTGATGCAGGCGGCGCGCGACGCCATCCGCCGTATCGACACCTTCATCGCGGACAATGAAAAGTCGTTCAAGAATTCGGTGCGCAACATCGAATCCTTTACCGACGTTCTGTCGCGCAATTCGGACAAGATCGACGCCTCGATCCGCAATGTCGAAACCTTCACCGGTGCGCTGGCGCGAAATTCCGAAAAGATCGACCGCATCATGGCCGGAATGGACAACATGATCGGCGGACCGGAAGGCAAGGGCGCCATTCCGGACGCGGCCCTCGCGATCAAGAACGCGGCGGACAATCTCGACAAGAAGATCGACGGGCTGGTCTCGGACGGCCGCCGCACGCTCGGTGTGATCGAGCGCACGGTGAAGAATTTCGACGAGAACCCGACCCGCCTGATTTTCGGCGGCGGCCGCCCGGCCAATGCGGCACAGCCGCGTCGCCAGCAACAGCAGTAAGCACGCGGACCGGCTGGCGGCGCAATACGCCTCGATCCGGCAGTCGTCGGGATCGACCACAAAGGCCGCGTCATATCCCTCGCCGTCGTCCGCGCTGACGCCCGGTTTGCCGTTGTCGCGGCCGCCCGCCCTGATCGCGGCGGCATGCTGACAAGGTTACGGCCGTCATCGCCGATGTGCGTCACGCGCGCGCCCGTATTGATGATTGAGCTCGATTGCGGCTTCCGCCGTTTCCGGCGGGGGATGGGCATGGCTCCGGCCGTCTGGCGCGCGCAATAAAAAGGGCGCGCCTGCGCGCGCCCTTTCTCACGTCATGCGTTGATGGCTCAGTCGAAGCGGCCGGCCGCGTGCGCCAGCATGGTGTAGACCTTGCCGGTTTCCGAGGTCAGATAGGTGCGAACCATCTGCTGGCCGCCGCGCTCGTCGCGCGAGACTTCGTCGAGCAGTCGTTCGAATTCGCCGATATAGCGATCCACGGTCTGGCGGAAATCGCGGTTGGCGCGGTAGCGGCCGCGGATGTCGTCGAATGCGCGCTGGCCGTGCGGCGTATAGAGCTGCCGTCCGAACACCTTGCGCTCGCCGCGATTGTAGCGCTCCCACATATCCGCGGCGGCGTTGTGGTCGATCATGCGGGCGATGTCGACCGAGAGCGCGTCCAGCGACTCGATCGAGACCCGCGGCATGCGATCGTCCATGCGGGCATCCGGGCGCGGACGCTCGGGTGCGCGTCCGCGCGGGGCGGGCGGCGGAACCGGGGCGCGTTCACGCTGCGCGGCGGCTGGCTCGTCATCACCGGCGCGGTGCAGCAGGTCGGTCAGCCAGCCGCCGGCCGGATTCTGGGCGGGAGCGGCCGGAGCGGCATGCGGCGGCATGTCGGTGCGGCGGGCAGCCGGAGCGGGCGGGACCGGCGGCAGCGGAGCGCCGGCCATCGGGCCGGGCGGGGGCGCCGGCGGCAGATCGGCCGGACGGGCCGGTCGCACCGGCGCTTCCGCGCGTCCGCCCACCACAGCCAGCATGGGTTCGCTGGTGCGGCGCGTATCGGCGGCGGTTTCGATATTGCGGCCGTGGCGCGCCACGATGCGGTTGAGCTCGGCCAGAGCCTCGATCTGATCGACGATCACGCGGCGCATCTGCGCGGCATTCTCCGCGGTCTCCTGCGGCAATTCGAGGATGCCACGGCGCAATTCGCTGCGGGTCTGGTCCATCTCGCGTTGCATCTCGGCCGCCATGTCGCGCATGCCTTGCAGCAATTCGGTGAACCGTTCCGAGGAATCGCGCAGCATGTTGTGCGCTTCGCTGGTCGCCTGTTCGTAGACCGTCCGCATCGTGTCGATGGTGCGGGCGCGCTCCTCTTCGGTGCTCTGCCGAACCATCTCGAATTGCTCGGTGATGGTCTGTGTGCCTTGCGAACTCGTTTCCGCGATCATGCGACCGATCTCGCGCGCCCGGGTGGTGGCGCCTTCCATCGAATCCTCGAGCAGGGTGGCGAAGCGGGTCAGACGCTGGTCGAGATCCTCGGTCTTCATGTCGAGCGTTGCGACCAGCGCGTCGATCGTGGCCCGGCGATCGTTGACCGAATCTTCCGTGCGGCGGTTGCTCTTCTCAACGATATCGACCGCCTCGACCAGCACGCGGCCATGCGAGTCGAATTGCGTCGCGAGTTCCGACAGGTTTTCCAGAACGCGCGCGGTCTCGCTGCGGAATGCATCGAGATGCACATGCACGCTGTCGGTCGCGGCGCCGGTGCGCGCCGTGATGTCGCTGACCACGGTGGAGAACTCGGCGAGGCGGGTGCCGAGCGAGCTCTCCAGGGCATGCATGTTCTCGTGCGCGCCGGACAGAACCTCCTGCAGCAGGAGGTTGGCTTCGCGCAGACGCTCGAACAGGCCGCCGGATTCGCTGCGCAGCTTGTTGTGCACGTCCATCATGTCCGCGACCGCAGCGGAGGCCGCTTGCTGCGACTGCTCGATCGCCGTCTTGGCGGTGTCCTGCAGGCCCTTGAAGGTGTCGTTGACCTTGCCGGTGGCGTTTTCGCCGGCCTCGTTGATGAGGCGGGCCAGTTCGCCCGAATTGTCCAGCATGGTGCGGGTGAAGTCGAAGCCCTTGCTCTCGATCGCCTTGACCGCTTCGCCGGCGGCGCGGTCGATCTCGGCCGAGAAGGCCTGCGCCTTGCCGGTGAGCGATTCAAGCAGCGGCGAGGAGTTGAGGTTGAAGACCCGCGTCAGTTCCGCCGCGACCGAGAGCAGCGTGCGCTCCACGTCGTTGGCATTCTGCTTGAGTGCGTTGGTGATGCCGGTGGAGGCGCCGGACAGCACGTTGCTGGCGTTGGCCGTCGCGCTGGCGAGCATGCGTTCCAGGTCCTGCGTGGAGCTGCGCAGCTGATCGGTCGAGGCGCTGATCGCGTCGGCCGCGGTCTTGCCGCGATTCTCGATTTCCTGCGCGGCCTCGCCGGTGCGGCCCAGCAGCAATTCCTCGAACCGGGTCATGCGCCCCTCGAGTTCGCCGGTGATCTCCACCGAGCGCGTGCTGATGGCGGAGACGACCTCCCGGCCGCTTTCGGCCACCGTCTTGGCGACATCGGTGATGCGGCTGGCCAGCGCCTCGTTGAGCGACTGGGTGCGGCCGTCGAGCGCTTCCTGGAAGCGATCGAGCCGCTGGTCGAGCGTGCCGGCGAATTGCTCGGTCTTGGAGGCGATGCGGCCGTCGAAATTCTCGATATGGGCCTGCAGGGATGCGGTGATGTTCTCGGTGCGCTCGCCGATGCGTTCCACCAGTTCGCCGCCATAGGTTTTGACGGTGCGGTCGAATTCGCCGAGATGGCGGGTGATGAGATTGCCGAGCATCGAGGATTCGTTGCCCACCTTTTCGGCGAGCTGGGCCCCGCCATGGCTGAACAGTTCCTCGAAGGATTGCAGGCGGCCTTCGATCGTCTGGTGGATCGACTTGGCGGTCTGCTCGACCTTGTTGGCGAAATCCTCGCCGCGCAGGCCGAGGTCCAGAACCAGAGAATCGCCGGTGGTCTTGATGGTCGTATTGATCTCGTCGCCGCGGCTGGCGATGGCCTCCGCCGCCCGGCTCGACAAGTCGATCAGCCCTTCGGTGATCTGCTGCGAGCGTTCCGCGATGGTGGTGGTCAGCCGTTCGGTGTGTTCGTCCAGGCTGCTGGTCAACTGCTCGGTGCGCTCATTCAGGTTGCCGGTGATCTGCTCGGACCGGTCGGTAAGCGCGGTCCCGATCTGCTCCGACTGGGTGATGAAGCCGACCGTGATCTGCTCGGCGCGTTCCGACATCATCTCGATGATCGAGCCGGAGCGGTGGGCAAAGTCGTTGGTGACGTTGGCCAGGCGCAACTGCATCATCTCGGCGAGATTGGCCGACAGCACGTCGAATTCCTCGGCGATGTGATCGGCCTTGAAATTCAGATTTGAGGTGAGCTGCGAGGAGGAGGCGTCCATCACCTCGTTCAGGCGTCCGGCGGCTTCCGCAATGGCGGCCGTGGTCTGGAGCGAGGAGTTTTCGATGGTCGAACTGAGCCGCTCGGCAATATCCGAGATCGAGGCAGTGGTCTGGACCGAAGCGGTTTCGATGGAGGATTGCAGCCGGTCGGTGACCTGCGCGATGGTCGCGGTGGTCTCGAGGCTGGTGCGTTCCAGTCGCTGCAGCAGGTCGCCGCCGCGCTCGCCAAGCGCGTCCATCATGGTGTCGCCGGCGCGACCAAGCGCCAGCGTGATGTGCTCGCCTTTTTCCGCCAGGTTGCTGGTGATCTGCAATGCGGCGTCGTTCACCTGGGCCGCGACCAGATCGCTGATGCCGGTGATGTCCTGGTTGAGATTGAGATGCACGCCCGCGATGGCGTCGCGCACCTGTTCGGCCTGGCCGACCAGATTGTCGCGCTGACGGCCGAGATCGTCGAGCAGCCCGCGGATGCGCGCCTCGTTGTCGCTATAGGCGCGTTCGAGTGCGGACACTTCGTTCTGCACCATGGATTCGAGTTCGGCGGCGCGCGCCAGCACGCGCTCCACGCCGTCGCCCATCGCCGCGACTTCCCGGCGGATGGCCTGGCCGACCGTCACGATCGATTCACGCGCGACGGTTTCCGGCTCGGCCAGCCGCATGGCGACTTCCGCCATGGATTGCGCGATGTGGCGCATCTCGCGCGAACGGTTGATCATGTTCGCGAGCACAAAGAACAGCGAGACCGGCAGGATGAAGATGGCGGCGAGCGAGAAGATCGCGGGGCCGAAATTGGCGCGCAGATCGGGCAGGTAATTGGAGAGGAAGACCGCGGCGGCGGCGCACCAGAGCGCCGATCCGGCGGCGGCCATCAGATAGGTGTTGCGCGCGGCGCGCGGCTGCATCGATTGCAGCAATTCCCCGACCGGCTTCCAGTCGTCGTTGGCGGGACGGCCGGGTTCGCCGGCGGTGACGCGACCGGCATCGAAAAGGTCGTCTTCCGCGGCCTTGGACGGCTGGGAGGCGCGCATCGAGGGGGAGGCCGTAATGGCGGGCGCGGCAGGGGCGACGGGGGCTGCGGGCGGGCGCGGCGCGGCCGGTGCCGGCCGGACCTTCATCTCGCCGGCGTCGCGGACATTCAGGGCATCCTGAATCGCCGCCATCGCCGCCTCGGTCGGATCCTTGGCCTTCCTGGGTGTGTTTGCCATGTCCTTCGCCGCCTCACTTTACATAAATTGTCCAGGACTGCAGACCGCACGCGCAAAAACAAGATCGGCCGCATTGAGCGCGCTTGGCAGAAGCCCCCGAGATTCGTCAGATCTGATCGCCGGCCAAATCCATCGGCTGGCCGCACATCCTACCCGCTGGTCTTTTTGATGAGAACTGCGGTTCTTAAGCTGATTTTAATCATCGTTAACTTTGGCGGTCCGGCCTGCCCAGCGACGGTATTTGCGTAGTCCGGCCCGGCCGGGTTTCCGTTTAGCGCGGAATCTGGACGACCCGGCGGCGGGATTGCCGCAGGTCGGCGTCATTGGCATGGTCCACCTGGAGGAAGCGCAGGCCGCTTTTGGGCAGGAGATATTCTTGGCCGTTTCTCACGAAAAGCTGGAATTCGTCGTCCTCGTCGACCAGCACGTAGCCGGCAAACTCCAGAAATTCCTCGTAGATCCCCTGGATCTCGACGTAATGGGACATCACCAATACGCGATGGCCAGTTCCCGCGCCGAGACCCTGTTCTGGATCGTATAGCCGGGAAATTGCCGTTCGCGTCCCTGGTTCTGGGCCGCGCGCGCCGCGACCGCCTGATGAAAGCGCAGCGCGCGCGCGGCGAGGGCGAGCGCCTCGCGTTCGGAGCCTGCTTCCAGACAGAAAAACGGCGACGAGGAACTGGCCGCGATCCAGCTCTGGCCGTCGGTCGCCGTGTAGATCATGAGATTGGCGAGATCGCGCACCTTTGTCCTCTGTGCCTGAAGGCTCTTACCCTACCAGTTTCGGCCCCCGGAACGGATCAGGATTTTAGGACTTGATTAACCGTGCGCGTGGTTGGCTTGCGGTTCGGAGACGAACCCGGCCTTCCATTTACCCTGCTTTGGCCGATCCGGTGCCAAACTTGGTCATTAGAGGGGACGGAGAGCCTCCGGGAGGTTTGTCTATGATCGAGTTGGGTCTCATTGATCCCATTGCCGCGCCGCCGCTGTCGCCGGTCGACCGGCCGATTGATCTCGACCATTTGTCCCGCATGACGCTCGGCGAGCGCGAGCTCGAGCGCGAAGTTTTGCGTCTGTTCGAACGCCAGGCCGACATGCTGGTGGTCCGCATGCGCGATGCCGCGCCCTCCGCGATTGCCGCCTATGCCCATACCCTGAAGGGCTCTGCCCAGGGCATTGGCGCCTGGCATGTCGCGCAGGCCGCCGACGAAGTCGAAACCTCGGCGCATGCCGCCGATCCGGCCGGCATGGCGCGCGCCATGGCCCGCCTCACGCTTGCCGTCGGCGATGTCCGGGTGACGATCGCCGAACTGCTGCGGGCACACTGATCCTCTCATGGCCGTCGTGACGGGGACGGCTGGCGCCGTTCCTTGCGAGCCTATATAGGGTGCGATGTCGGTCGTCCGGCCGGCATTTCCCGTCAGCCGCACCCCATTCATGGCCAAGATCACCTATATCGACTTTGAAGGGCAAAGCCGCAGCGTCGACGCCGAGAACGGTTCGACGGTAATGGAAAACGCCATCAAGAACGGCATTCCCGGCATCGAAGCCGAATGCGGCGGCGCCTGCGCCTGCGCGACCTGTCATGTCTATATCGACGAGGCCTGGCGCGAGAAGGTGGGCGGCCCCTCGCCGATGGAAGAGGACATGCTGGATTTCGGCTTCGACGTGCGGCCGAATTCGCGTCTCTCCTGCCAGATCAAGGTCACCGACGAACTCGACGGCCTTGTGGTGCGCACGCCCGAGCGCCAGGCATAGAGTTTGTCGGCATGAGCGAAGCCATCAAGACGGATGTTCTGATTATCGGCGCCGGCCCCTGCGGCCTGTTCGCGGTCTTCGAGCTCGGCCTGCTCGACATGAAGGCGCATCTGATCGACATCCTCGACAAGCCGGGCGGCCAATGCGCCGAGCTCTATCCGGAAAAGCCGATCTACGACATTCCCGGCTTGCCGATGGTGACGGGCGATGGCCTCACCAAGGCTTTGCTGGAGCAGATCAAGCCGTTTGGGCCGGTCTTCCATTATCAGGAGATGGTGCAGACCATCGAGAAGGTCGGCGATCCCTTGTTCCGCGTCACCACGGACCAGAACAAGGTGTTCGAAGCGAAGGTGGTGGTGATCGCGGCCGGCGGCGGCTCGTTCCAGCCCAAGCGCCCGCCGATCCCCGGCATCGAAGCCTATGAAGAGAAATCGGTGCATTATGCCGTGCGCAAGATGGATATCTTCCGCGGCAAGCGCCTCCTGATCGCGGGCGGCGGCGACTCGGCGCTCGACTGGACGCTCAATCTCGCTCCGGTCGCGAGCGAATTGACACTCCTGCATCGCCGCGACGACTTCCGGGCCGCGCCCGACAGCGTCAACAAGATGAAGGCGCTGGTGGCGGCCGGGAAGATCAATCTGGCGATCGGTCAGGTCACGTCGCTGGACGGCGCGGAGGGGCAGGTCTCGGCGGCCGTCGTCAAACGCAACGACGGCTCGGTGTTCAGCATCGCCTGCGATGCCATCCTGCCGTTCTTCGGCCTGACCATGAAGCTCGGCCCGGTCGCGGACTGGGGGCTGACGCTCAAGGGCGATCTGATCGAGGTCGAGACCGCGAGCTTCGAGACCAATGTGCCCGGCATCTTCGCCATCGGCGACATCAACACCTATCCCGGCAAGCTCAAGCTGATCCTGTGCGGCTTCCATGAGGGCGCGCTGATGGCGCAGAAGGCGCACCGCTATGTCTATCCCGACAAGAAGCTGACCTTTCAGTACACGACCTCGTCCACCAGCCTGCAGAAGAAGCTGGGCGTCAGCTGACTCCGTCTTGGATTCGCGGCGCGCGGTTCGCGATCCCGGCGCAATGATCACCAGGACTAGGCGCCGAGGGCGGCCCGTTTTCGCTGCGATGATCGCTTATCGCGTTATGGCCGGCGCCGCCTGCGCCGGCATCTGCAGCGGCGGCAGCGGTTCGGCGCGGATCTGCTGCGGCGTTGGCAGTTCGAGCAGGCCGCGCAACGCGGGCAGGGCGGCGTCGGCCATAGCGGCATGGCCTTCCGCCGTCGGGTGGACGGCGCCGCCATAGACCGCGCTGGTGGCACCCCAGGTGGCGTCGTGCAGGTCGCTCGGCTGCAGCGCCGGGGAAATCCCTTCCGGGAAAGTCATGGCGGTAAAATAGCTGTCATTGGCGGTGCGCACCCAGCGCGCACGCGGCGCATAGGCGCGGAAATCGCGGGCGCGGTAATTGCAGCGCAGGGGCTCGATCGCGGCTTCGGCCGGATTGCTTTCGAAGCTCTCGCCCTTTTCGGAGAAGCAGGCGCGGTCGAAGGCTGGATCGGTGTCGGCGCGCGCGCAGAAGCCGTGATCCGCGAATTGGTCCTGATGCGAATCCACGAAGGTCATGCGCTCGGTGGCGGCATCCTTGCAGGCCTTGCCCTCGCAAAGCGCCAGCGCGCGCATGCGCGGGAGGAATTTCTCGGTGACGAAATCGGCCACCTTGCGCAGCCTTGCGGGATCGGCGTTGAAGGCCGGATGCACATCGAACCCGCTGCGGCCGCCGGGACAGACCTGGCCGCCATTGGCAAGCGCCGGATTGCCGTAAGTCACGTACACGACACGCGAGAGATCGCCGCCCACATATGGCTTCAGCGCCGCGCGCAGCCTGGCGAAATCGCCGGGCAGGTCGTTGTCGAGAATTTTCTGTGCGTCCGGTACGTCGATGATCATGCCGCCCTTAGCGAACAGCGTGCGCTCGGTCGAGGCTTCGATGATGACGTCGGCCACCAGTCCCGCGAACCAGATGTCGTTCGCGCCGATGGTCAGCATGATGAGATCGAGCTTGCGCTCCTTGTCGTGCTTGCGCGCGAGATCCATGGCCTCCTTCAGCCGCGACATCTGCGAAGGATTGTTGGTCACGCAAGCGCCGGTGGCCGGGCATTCGCGTGCGCGCAGCGCATTGAAAAATCCGAGATCGATGGTGCTGCCGGAACAGGCCAGCGGCAGGAAGGTGACAGCTGTGTGCGGCTGCTCGACCGCCAGCGCCAGCGCCGCGCGCAGCTGATAGCCATAGAGCGAACGGTGGCAGGTGGCGCTCCACCAGCGCGCATTCAGCTTGGCCCAGTCGGCGGCGGTGTTGCCGAGCGCCGAGGAGAGGCTGGCGTCGCAGGCCTTGCTGCCCTTGAAATTGGCGCGGCCGGGACGGAAATATTCGCTCGTGCTGCCGGCGAGAAAGCGGCGGAAGCAGAAGCCGCCGTCATCCAGCGCCACCGGACGGTCGGGATTGCCTTCGCCGGCGGCGATGGAATCCCCCATGCCGGCGATCAGCATGTCCTTCACCAGAATATCGGCGACCACGCGCTGTGCGGTGCCGTCGGGCAGGCCGACATCGAGCGCGGCGGTGGTCGGCTTGCCGGCGCGCACGCGCAGCCGCACTTCCTCCTCGCAAGGCGTCGTCACCTGCCGCGGCGCACCCTGGCCGTCATCGAAGGTCCAGGCGCAGACCGCCTGCGGCGGCAATGCGCCGGCCGCCACCACGCCGATCGGATGATCGGCCGGCACCACATAATTCTCTCGCTCGCCGTCGCGCTGGCAGAATTCCGGAATGCGGCCGGACTGGTCGACGCAGAGATTGTCCACCATGTCGCGCGCCCAGCCGCGGCCGTCGCTCGCGCGCGCCAGGCGCTGCTCGGCGGCCAGCACGCCGTCGCCGCGGGAGGCCGCGACATGGCGCTGGAAATCGGCCTCGGTCTTGAACAGCCGGAAGCGGTTCTTCACTTCCCATTCGATACGGAAGGGCGCGGCGGTGACGGCCGCCGGCTGGCCCGGCACGGCGGCGGGCGGCGCGGCGTTCTGCGCCAGCGCAGGACCGGCAAAGGCCAGGATCAGAGCGGTGAGAACAGGCCGGAACATGGCTGGCGGGGTCTTTCCGAGGGGCGACAATACCATCGCTTAGCATGCCGGTTTGGGCGGAAATAAGGGGCCGCACAGGACAAAAAAAGCGGCACGGAGCGCTGCCTTCGCCCTGGCCCCAGCCATGGCCCCGACTATCCGGCCCGATGGGGGGCGGTACGAACCCGGGCGGAATGCGTGTCGATGGGTTCTGCGCCCGGAAGCCTGTTCGGCGCGTCAGGTCACGACTGGATCAGCCACTGCTCCAGCAGGTCGGGATTCTGCAATTCGATGAAGCGCAGCGCAAAACCTTCCGGGAACAGGCGCACCACGCGGCCGATGACCTTGCCGACCGCGAGCACATCCCCGAGCGCCGGAGTGATGTCGGCGGAGACCGCGACGCCCGACACCGACATGTCGATCACAAAACATCCCAGCGTTTCTCCGTCCGCCAGCAGCACGGTGGAATGCGGATTCTTCGGAATGATCCGCTTGTGCAGCCGGTCGTCCGGCAGCCTGTAATGCTTGTGCTTGTCGAGCCAGTCGATCTTGGCCGCCAGCCGGGCACGCCGGTCGTCGGCCAGCGTGATGCTCATGACGAATCCGCCATTGATCAGCCGGACGACCTGACCCTCCAGCCGCCCGAAGTCGTCGAAATGCGTGATGACCCGGTCCCCGATCGCGCCCTTGATCGGCGCGGCGAGCGCGATCGCTTCCGGTGAGATGCTGACCGTGCGGCAGGCGAATTCCCGCCGTTCGCCGCGCGCATTGCGCTTGTTCGCGAGACTGTAACGCCCGGCTATGCTAGCGGTCGTGCTGACGCTGCGGCGATCCACGAATGTGATATCGTCGGCGTTCTCAATAGTGTCGATATTATCGACGGCCACGGCCAGCATCGCCCCGCTCCTCATTGCCCCCGCTCCTCTGTCAGAGCTTATATCCGATAAAAAAATCAATGCCGCGCTGCGAAAAATGTCTAAAATGCAGGGTTAATATTCATCTACTGGTATCGGTTGAACTTGTGCCGGGACGACCAGATTTGATGAGCGGTGCTGGCCGGGGGCGCGCGGCAAACGCGATAACCCGCCGGATATGCAGACAAATGAGGCCGGAATTCCCGGGCGGTCGATGTTCATTACCTTCTTCAGCGAGCTGAAATCCGCCGGCGTGCCGGTCACCTTGCGCGAATATCTGGCGCTGATGGAGGCGATGGACGCCGATCTGGCGTCCCGCCGGATTGAGGATTTTTACTACCTGTCGCGCGCGCTGCTGGTGAAGGACGAGCGCAATCTCGACAAGTTCGATCGCGTCTTCGGCCATGTCTTCAAGGGTCTCGACCTGATGGCGGAGGCGCTCTCGGCCGAGATCCCCGAAGAATGGCTGCGCAAGCTCACCGAAAAATACCTCACCGAAGAAGAAAAGAAGCAGATCGAGGCGCTCGGCGGCCTCGACAAGCTGATGGAGACTTTAAAGAAGCGGCTGGCCGAGCAGAAGGGTCGTCATCAGGGCGGCAGCAAGTGGATCGGCACCGGCGGCACGTCGCCGTTCGGCGCCTATGGCTACAACCCGGAAGGCATCCGCATCGGCCAGGACACCAACCGCAATTTCCGCGCGGTCAAGGTCTGGGACAAGCGCGAGTTCAGGGACTTCGACGACGACGTCGAACTGGGCACCCGCAACATCAAGGTGGCGCTGCGCCGGCTGCGCAAGTTCGCGCGCACCGGCACTGCCGACGAGCTCGATCTGGACCGCACCATCAAGGGCACCGCGCACAAGGGCTATCTCGACATCCACATGCGGCCGGAGCGGCACAACGCCGTGAAGGTGCTGTTGTTCTTCGATGTCGGCGGCTCGATGGACTGGCACATCAAGGCGACCGAGGAACTGTTTTCGGCGGCGCGCGCCGAGTTCAAGCACATGGAGCATTTCTACTTCCACAATTGTCTCTACGAGCGGGTGTGGAAGGAGAACCGGCGGCGCTGGCAGGAGACCACGCCGACCTTCGACGTGATGCACAAATATCCGCACGACTACAAAGTGATCTTCGTCGGCGACGCCGCGATGTCGCCGTACGAGATCGCGATGGCGGGCGGCTCGGTCGAGCACATGAACGAGGAGGCCGGCGCGGTCTGGATGGAGCGCATCACGCGCACCTATCCGGCGGCGGTGTGGCTCAATCCGGTGCCGGAAGGCGAGTGGGACTACACCCAGTCGATCCGCATGATGAAGCAACTCATGGGCGGGCGGATGTATCCGCTGACCCTCGACGGTCTCGATCGCGCGATGCGGGAACTGGTGCGGTAAGGAAATTTGGCTCGCTCACCGCTCCTTCGCCATCCACTCGTCCCCGATCTTCTCATAACTCCGCTTCACCGCTCCCCAGGCGATGCGGTGCGCGCGCGCCTCGTGATCGGCCTCGCCAGCATGCGCGGCGAAGGCATGATTGAACGCTTCGCGATAGATGTCCTGCGCATGCGGCGGCAGATGATGGCGCACCGAGGCGGGCAGGTCGGCGTTGCTGGCATAAGGCATGGGCGCGGCTCCGCGGTCGCCATCATAGACGATCGGGCCGCAATATTCACCGTCCGCACTTCTGTGCCGACGGGACGTAATCGAGCTTCCTCGCCGCCTCCGCCAGCTCGCAGCCCTCGCAATAGCGGTGGTCCTTGTAGTCGATCCAGTTATGCGCGTAGATTTTGTCCGGCGGGATGTTGTAGCGCTGCTGCAGGAACGGCAGAAGCTTCAACAGCGCATCGAATTGCGCCGACGTCGCGGGCTTGCGCACGTCCGGAAAATTTCCCGCAAATTCGATGCCCAGGCTGTTCTCCTTCAGCACCCGACGATAGGTCGCGATGTTCGGCAGATATTTGTTGTCGTTGCGATTGGCGCCGTCGCCATGGGTCGGGATTGCGGTTTCCGGCACCGCCCAGTAGACCGTGCCGTCGGTCTCCACCCATAGCGTGACGCCACGCCGCGCCGGATCCTTCGCCTGCGCCAGCGCGCCGTTGCGGGCGGCGCCTGCCGGGCCTTCCATCTGATGGATGATGATGTGCTGCCACCGGTTCGCCGCCGCCGGATCGCCGAGCGGCGACAGATAGACCATGGTCAGTCCTGGGATCTGCGGCGTGCCGGATTGGCGGGCGAGGGTGCAGAGATCGGCCGCTGCATGAGCAACCGGCACGAGCGCACATGACAGCACGAGGAAAAGCTGCGCGGCGGAGCGACGGACAATCATGCTTTCAATCTGTTTCGTGACATGCCAATCAGGCCGCCATGGTAACGCCATCCGCCCCGCAATCCATCGAGATCTATGTCGACGCCGACGCCTGTCCGGTGAAGAACGAGATCTACAAGGTGGCCGAGCGCCACGGCCTGAAAGTGATCGTGGTGTCGAACGCGTTCATCAACGTGCCGCGCGACCCGATGATCGAGCGCGTGATCGTGCCTTCCGGCATGGACGAAGCCGACAACTGGATCGCCGAGCGCGCGGCACCCGGCAGGATCGTCGTCACCGCCGACATCCCGCTGGCCAGCCGCGGCGTGAAGGCGGGCGCGGCCGTGATCGCGCCGAATGGCCGCGTCTTCACCGAGGATTCCATCGGCCTGACCCTCGCCACCCGCAACCTGATGGACGACCTGCGCTCGGCCGGGGCGGTCACCAGCGGGCCAAAGCCGTTTTCGCCGCGCGACCGCTCGGCGTTCCTGGCGGCTCTGGACCAGGCCATCGTGCGGCTGAAGCGCGCCGCGGAGCGGGCGCCCGGGGCCTGACTTTGCGCTGGATCAAGGTTTTTCTCCGCCCCCGGCGCAGTCTTTTTAAAATTGCACAGGACGGAGATTGCCATGTCATTCCTCGACCGCATGGACCGCAAGATGATCAGCATGACCGCGATGATGGAGAAGGTCGGGGTCGATATCGACCGCTTGGCCCTCAGCCGCGGCGGCCTCGATCTCGCCGACGCCATCCGCACCTGCCGCGGCTGCGGCGCGGGGGATGTCTGCGTCGACTGGCTCGCCCGCGCGCCCGGGCATGTGGCGCATGCGCCGGCCTTTTGTCCGAATGCCGGACGGCTTGAGCGGCTGAAATCCGTCTAGACGGCGCAACAGCGTGGGTGCCGTCATCCGGTCTCGGGCTTTGAGGCCGCCACGGTCGCCGTTTCCTCGCTGAGCGGCCGCGCCGCGCGCCGCGGCGGGGTAAAGGGCGTAGGGCGCGGCGCATTGCCCTGGATCAGGGCGCGGCCGGCCATCAGTCCGCCGGCGATTTCCAGCGACACCCGCTCGGCGTCGCGCTCCCGCAGCCGTTGCATGATCTCGGCCAGTTCCTCCTCCGGCACCTCCAGACGCCGCAGCGCCTCTTCGCCGAATTTCATCGCCGATTCGAAGGTTTCGCGGATCTGGTAATCGACCCCGGCCTGGATCAGTTCCAGCGCATGTTCCCGGTCGTAGGAGCGCACCAGCGTCTGCGCCAGCGGGAATTCCGCCTTGGCGAGTTCGAGGATTTTGTTGGCGGTCTGGCGGTTGTCGACGCAGACCGCGATCATCCTGGCATTTGCCGCGCCGGAGGCGCGCAGCACGTCGAGCCGCGTGCCGTCGCCGTAATAGATCTTGAAGCCGAAATCGGCGGCGCTGCGGATCATGTCGGTGTCGGTGTCGATGATGGCGATGTCGCAGCCGCGCGCGAGGAACGACTGGCTCACTACCTGGCCGAAGCGGCCGAAGCCGATGATCAGCACCGATCCGGCGAGATGGCTGGCCTCCTGCACGCCGTCCATGGACTGCTGGACCGGGATCGGCACCAGCCGACGCAAGATGATGAGTCCGATCGGCGTCAGCGCCATCGAGATGATGATGGTGGCGGTGAGGATGGCGTTGATGCGCGCGTCGAAGATGCCGGCCGCGGCCGCGGCGGCATACAGCACGAAGGCGAACTCGCCGCCCTGCGCGAAGATGGCCGCGCGATAGATCGATTCCCGGTGCGCCGCCTTGAACAGTCGCGCGACGATGTAGATGCCGATGGCTTTCACCAGCATATAGGCGAAGACCGCGAGCAGAATGATGCGCCATTCGGTCGCCATCACCGACAGGTCGAGCGCCATGCCGACGCTGAGGAAGAACAGGCCGAGCAGGATGCCGCGGAACGGTTCGATGTCGGCTTCCAGCTGATGCCGGAAGGTGGATTCCGACAGCAATACGCCGGCTAGGAAAGCGCCCATCGCCATCGACAAACCGCCGATCTGCATCGCCAGCGCCGAGCCCAGCACCACGAGCAGGGCGGCGGCGGTCAGCACCTCGCGCGCATGCGCGTCCGCCAGCAGGCGGAACATCGGATTCAGCAGAAAGCGGCCGGCAATCACCAGCGCGGCGAGCGAACCCGCGGCGATCGCGATGTTCTGCCAGTGAAGGCCGCCGCCGGCGGCGCTGGCGCCGGGCGAGAGCAGGGCGACCAAAGCCAGCAGCGGCACGATCGCGAGGTCCTCCAGCAGCAGGATCGAGATCATGCGCTGGCCGCGCTCGGTCGAGGTGATGCCGCGCTCCTCGAGGATCTGCATCACGATCGCGGTCGAGGTCAGCACAAAACCCATGGCGGCGATCAGGGCGATGACGGGCGGAAAGCCGGCCGCGATGCCGACGCCGGTCAACATCGCGCCGCAGACCGCGACCTGCGCCACGCCCAGCCCGAAAATATTGCCCCGCAGCGACCACAGCCGCGACGGCTGCATTTCCAGTCCGATCACGAACAGAAACATTACCACGCCGAGTTCGGCGATGTGCAGGATCGCCTGCGGATCGGTGAACAGCTTCAGCCCGTACGGGCCGATGATCAGGCCGGCGGTGAGATAGCCCAGCACCGAGCCCAGCCCCAGCCACTTGAACAGCGGCACCGCAACGACGCCGGCCGCGAGCAGGGCCACCACCTGGATCAGTTCGCTGCCTTGTCCTTCAGCCGCCATGCCTGCCTCTCCTGTGCGGGGCAGCCATCACGATAGCACGAGCGTCAGCTTCTTGGCCGCGCGCGTGATGCCGGTATAGAGCCAGCGCGCGCGGCTGTCCTGGAACGCGAAGGATTCGTCGAACAGCACCACGTCGTCCCATTGCGAGCCTTGCGCCTTGTGCACGGTCAGCACATAGCCGTAATCGAATTCGTCATAGGCCTTGCGCTGCGGCCACTCGAAATCCTCGATGCCGCCGAGGAAACATTCCTTGCGCACCGACACTTTCTTGGCGCGGGTGCCGAGCAGTCCGCCGAAATTCTCCTCGTCCGGCGCGATCCGCATCTTGAGGATGCCGCTGCGTCCGGCGCTGCGTTCCTTCACCGTCCACAGCCCGCCGTTGAACAAACCCTTCTTGCGGTTGTTGCGCAGGCAGACCAGCTTGTCGCCGGCGACCGGCAGGGCTTCTTCGATGCCGCGGCGCTGGCGCATGCGCTCGTTATAGGCGCGGCGTGTGTTGTTGCGCCCGACCAGCACCTGGTCGGCGTCCAGCACCCGCTGCGGATCGAGCGCCGATTTTGCGACGATCTGGGTCTCGCCGTAAACGCCGGCCGCGATGGGACGGCCTTCGCGGATGTCCATCGACAGCCGCACGATCGGATCGTCCTGCGCCTGCCGGTGCACCTCGGTCAGCATGGCGTCGGGTTCCACCTCGGTGAAGAAGCCGCCGCCCTGGATCGGCGGCAATTGCGCGGGGTCGCCCAGCACCAATAGCGGAATGCCGAAGGAGAGCAGGTCGCGGCCGAGTTCGGCGTCCACCATCGAGCATTCGTCGATGATGATGAGTTTCGCTTTCGAGGCCGGCGCGTCGTCCCACAATTCGAAGCTCGGAATTTCCTCGTCGCTCTCGCGCGTCTTGTAGATCAGGCTGTGGATGGTGGAGGCGTTGTAGCAGCCCTTGCTGCGCATCACCTGCGCCGCCTTGCCGGTAAAGGCCGCGAACAGCACCTTGCCGTCGGCCTCGTCGGCGATGTGCTTGGCGAGCGTGGTCTTGCCGGTGCCGGCATAGCCGAACAGCCGGAACACCTGGTTGGCGTGCTCGCCCGGCTTGTCGTCGAGCCATTGCGCGACGGCTTTCAGGGCGGATTGCTGGTGCGGCGAAAAGGCGGGCATGGGTGCTCGGGAATCACTGACTAGCAATTCCTAATAGGTTCTTGGACCCCAAGCGACCTAGTAGATACGTTTATTGCAAAAACATAGCCCAAATTCATTACCCGCGTTTGCTCCACTATCCGAATCTTCTCGCCGATTTAGGGACGGGAGCAATATTTATGAATTTTCTGTCTGGGTATATTTTCTTTAGTGAATTCCGGAGCTCACTAAATGCAGCTCTTGATGAGGTCACGTTTTGATCTGTGGATTTAATAATTGAACTTGTTAAAACGCGAAGTCGTTGAACGTTTCCCGCTCCAAGAATCCCCTCTATCTCAGAGGATGGTCGGTTGTCGCCGATACGAAGTCCCGCGGTGCTCAGGCGAGGAAATATTTCGGAGATAACAAGTTCTCTGTGTTCGTTTATCCAAGAGGCTACAGTCTTAAAGCGGTGCTATTCGACACTTTTTGAAACGTTGTGGCGTCAGTTTGCATCAAGAATGACAAATCTTTCATTTCAAACGAAATGTCGAGCGGATCAATTGATTGTGTTGCTGGCAAATTAAACCAAGCGTCGTTTCAGCCTCGAAATTTTTCGACCGCTTCTTGTTGATGCTGCAAAAGAGAGTTGTTGATTTCTGTCAGTGTATACAAGGCGCGATTTCCCGCCGTAACTTCATCATCTGTGCGCTCTTTGTCTCGCTGGAGTTTGGCAAATTTGAACGCAAACCATGCGCCAGCAAACGATGCTGTTAATGTCCCTAAGCCCGCGAGAATATCATTTGTGTTGAAGGGGGAGGCATTTTTCGCCCATGAAATAAATGTCGCCGCCGGTGCTAAGAAGAACAACGAATTGATCGCAAGCAAAGCAAGCGTCAGCACAACTATGACACGGAACCAGAGTGGGTAGTCTCTCGGGCGGTGATGGGTCATCCGGCGTCTCTGACGGCTTTTCACATTATACAATTTTCATTTCGTCATGATCATGCCTGCCCTTATCGTGGGCATCCATGGCCCTATCTTGTTGAGTATGGGAAAAGCGTGGCTGGTTGGACAGACCGCCCTGACGGGGGCGGGTTAAATCACAAATATAGGATTTTAGTCATAATTCGTGATTGGCGGTTCGGTCGGAAATAGGATTATATTCTATATATCCCGCTCCACGGAGGGGCGTCTGATCAGCGTCATGAGACGCGGGGCGGGGAGCGGTGGCGGGTTTCGGGGTGCCGGACGTACACCCCAGGCCCGCGGCCCAAGCTGCGCTGATCCGGTCCGCCGGCCGCGGATCACCAGCGGAGGATATCAAGGGGATGCCCGCAACAGGGCCGTCTGTCCTCCGGGGTTGGTGCAGAGCAAGCCTCAAACACCGCGCGCGGAACGCCGGGCGACCGGCGGACTGGCGGCTCTAAATAGACTTCGGCAAGCCTCGGTGCCGCGAGGCGCCGGGGTCCGCGGGTCCCCTGGGACCCCGGCGTTCCGCGCGCCCTCATTCTCTCGGGGGCGGGAATGACCCAAACCCCGGGCGCGATCGCGCCGCGGGAGGGATGAGGCATGTCATATCGTCGTTTCGTCATGCGCGGGCTTGACCCGCGCATCCCGCCAAGGCGGGCAGGGGCCATCCTCAGTGGCAGGGTCGGGACAAGTCCGGCCATGACACTGGCGCAAAAAATCGCCGGGCGTTTGCCCGGCGATTGTTCCGTCCGGAAATGACGCCGCGATCAGGCCGCGTTGATGAAGCGCTGGTCGATGTCGGCGCCCGCCGCCTGCGCATTGCCGCGGCTTTGCAGGGTGGCGATTTCACGCAGCAGCCGGGCGAGGTCGCGGCGGCCGGTTTCCAGCGCGCCTTCCGCCATCGCCCGTTCGGCACGCTCGCGCTGCACGGCGGCGGAGAGTTCCTCGATCTGCTTTTCGGCGGCGTAGCTGTTGGATTGCAACTCGCTTTCCAGCCGCGACACGCGGTCGGTGAGCAGCGCGATGCGTTCTTCCGCGCGGCTGAGCGCCGTTTCGCGGGTCTTCACCGCCTTGGCGAGAGCTGCGGCGCGTTCGTTCAGCGCGGTGCGTGCCTGCTCGGCGTCGTTGAGTTCCGCATTGCGCTGCGCGTCCGCGTTCTGCATCTCGCTCAGCCGGGCCTCCAGCGCGTTGCGCGTGAGGTTGGCCTCGATGGCGCGGCGCTCGAAGGTGCGGATGTCGTCGGCGCGGGCGAGCAGCGCGGCGCGCGCCTCGTCGAGCAGTTTCTCGGTTGTGATGGCGCGGGTCTGCAGCGCTTCGAAACGCGCCTGCAGGGCGCGGGTCTCGTTCTGGTGACGTTGGCGCTCCTCGTCGAGCGCCTGTGCGATGCGGCCGCGGTCGGAGCTCAGTTCGGTGAAGCTGGCTTCGATCTGGCGCACACGGCCCTGCATCGCGGCGACCGTATTCTCGGCCTCGACGATCTTGCGCGACAGCCGCGCGGTTTCCCCGCTGGCATTGTCGAACGAGGTTTGCAGCGTTGCCTTTTCGCGCTCGGACACGACCAGCTTCTGCCGCGCGGTTTCGGCCTCGGATTCGACCTGCGAGATGCGCTTGTCGGCGGAGGCGAGGCGGTCGCCGAGGCGGCGATGTTCCTCGCGGAAGGATTCGCGTTCGGCGATTTCATGCTTCAGCCGGCGGTCGAGTTCGATGATCGCGGCGCGCTGGGTCTGCAATTCCACCGCCTGTTCGGCCTTGGCGGCCTCGGCGGTCCGCAAATTCTGCTGGGTGATGGAGAAATCCTGGCGCAGGCGGATGCATTCGGTTTCCAGCGCGTTGGACTTCTTCTCGAAAGCCGCGAGTTCGCCGCGGGTCTTGTTGTAGGCGTTGCGCATCTCGGCGAGCGTGGATTGCAGGCTGATCTTTTCGCTCTTTTCTTCCTCGTAGGCTTTCAGCGTCTTGCTGACCGGCTCGACCAGCCGGCCGAAGGCGTCGCGGATGGCGTCGAGGTCGCGGATCTTGTGGCTGGCGTCGATCAGCAGATTGCGGACGGTCTCGTTTTCTTCGCCGAGCTGGAGCGCGAGCGGGGAGAACAATTCGTCGTCGATGTCGAGCGGCGCGGCACCGTTCGCTCCGGCATGCTCGGTTTCAGCGCGCATGTGGAGCTGTTCGACGTTATCGGCATGGTCCGATCCCGCTTTGCGGCCAAGAAAGCCCCCGAATTTGCTCATGTGCGTAAGTCTCCCTGCGCCGTATCCGCCCGGCCCGAAGCGACGCCTCGAATCACTTGTCTTTAGCCTAGCGGAAAGCGCCGAAACGGGGGATAGAAGTTAACAAAGTCTCACATGATCGGCGGGGAACGGCCTGCCGAATCGGTTCGCGGGTTCCGAATCGCCGTGGCCGGCGATGTTGTTTACGACGCAGACAAAGGCATTCATGTCCTCCACGCAGATCCCCGACGCCAGCCTGCCGCCGGCAAAACCGCCGGTGTTTCGCAGCGTGGCGCGCGCCTATTCGGATTTGCGGGCGGCGCTGACGGCGATGCCGGACATGCTGCTGGTCGGGCTGATCGCGAGTTGTGCCTATGTGGCGGTCGAAATCGCCTTGGGCTTGTCGCCGACCGCGGACGAGAGTCTGTCGACCGGGGTGCTGCTGGCATCGACGGTCATCAGCCTGGTGTGGAATTTTTTCATTACCCCGATTTTCATCGCCATTCATCGCTTCGTCGTGCTGGGCGAGATCACGCCGCGCTACCGGCTGGCGCCGTCCGAGCCGCGGTTTCTGATGTTTTTCGGCTGGACCGTCGTGCTGTCGCTGGCCGGTACCGTGCCGACCCTGCTTGGCATGCGGCCGGAGGCGGGCGGCTTCCTTGCGGCGCTGGGGGCGATTCTGATGATTCTGTTCTTCATCGTGTCGGTGCGCATGATCATCCTGTTTCCCGCGATCGCGGTGGATGCGCCGGGGGCGGACTGGCCCAATGCCTATGCCGACAGCCGCGGCAATTTCTGGCGCATTTTTGGAATCATCCTGTTGACGATGCTGCCCTTGCTGATGGGCGGCCTGCTGGCGGCGGCGATTCTGGGCGAGGGATCGCGCATTCTCAAGGTGATCTGGAGCCTGATCGGGTTGTTCGGCGGAGCGCTCGGCGTGACGGCGTCGTCGCGGCTCTATCAGGCGCTCGCGCGGCGGTTGCAGACGCCGGTCCGGACCTGAACGGATGTGCAGAAAATGCCGGAAAACAGGCCTCGGAAGCGTTGTTTGCGTGCAACACTTGTGAAAAACGCAGGCCGGGCGGCTCGACTCTGGCGCGCAAATAATCTCAACATGCGGCCGAGATCGGCGGACTGTCCGCCGGTTCAGTCCTGTCTGACCGGATCCATACCGACCGGCGGCAAAGGGGGGTTTCTATGAAGAAGATCGGTACAATTTTCGCGGCGCTCGCCGCGGCCCTCATGTTGATGGGCGGTACGGCTGAAGCTGCGAAGAAGAAGGCGAAGGTGGTAGTCACCCCGGCCGCTCCGTGGGCCTATTGGTGGACCGGTCCCTGGCAGGTCCGCGACCCGCGTCTCGCCACCTCGAATCTCGTCGTCGGCGGCGCGGCTACCGGCGCGTATTTCGCGATCAAGGACAGCTCTCGGTCCTTCGGCTCTGTCGGCAACTCCGGCTTCGCTTATGGCGCGTCCGCCATCGGTTGTGCGGCCGTGTCGCCGATCGTCGGCACCATCGTCCTCAATCGCCCGCTGACGCAGCGCGAAGTGTTTGTGTCGACCGCGAACTGCGCCCTGCCGATCATCGGTGGCTTGGCCATGAACTACTGGTTCGACTATTACGGCTGGGATCGGCCGAAAGGCAAAAAGAAGAAGGGCTAAGGCTTCGCGCCAGGCTCTTTGCGCCACGAAAAAGCCGGCCGCGATGGCCGGCTTTTTTGCGTGCGGAGTTCGACGGCAATCAGCGGACCTGGCTGCAGCTTTCCCAGCGGCCATATCCCAGGTCGATCATGCACTGGCCGGGGAACGGATTGCGGTACGGCCGTCCATACTGGTCGAAGGACGGATCGGCGACGCGCCAGCCGTAAGCCGGGTATGGCGGATAATTCCGATAGATGGTCACCGCGCGCTTGCGTTTCGGCTTGCTTGCCGCGGACCATTCTTCGATTTGAAGCGGGGACGCCGTTTCAATCCCGGAGGCCGTGTCGGCTGAGGCCGCTACCGGCGCCGCGAGAAGCGCGGCAGCGCAAAGAAGCAATGAAGATCTGAGCATGGTCTTGCCTTTCGATCAGTGAGGCGTCCCGCTTGAACGTCTTTCGATGGTTCGCGCCCTGTCGCCCAGCCATCATACAAAACTAAGTCGCAATCGGGGCGGTTGCGTCTCACATCTGTGTGTCAGAGGACCTCAACGGAAGGCGCGGCCCTTAAAAAAGCCCGCGCCGGACACCGATCAGTGTGCAGGTCAGCAGCCCTTGAAGCGGCCGTAACCCAGATCCTCGACGCACTGGCCGAGCGCTCTGCGATAAGCATATTCGCCGGCATAGTCGCCGCCTTCGAAATCGCTCGAAGGCACCAGATAATCGGGACGATATTTGGTGATGATCTCGCCGGTATAGGGATCGACATATTTGTAGAAGGGCGAGTAGGCGCGCGCGTGAACGCGCTTGCGGGCGCCGGAAAACTCGTCGGTCTGTCCGGCGGTGACACCGGCCGGCTTGTCGGCGGCAAGGACGGGCGAGATGAAAGCGATCGCCGCGATCATGGCCGCGAGGGTCAAAGAAGTGATTTTCATGGCCGTACACCTTTTTCAAAGTCGATGGCGCAGCGAGACCCGCCCCGTCATCGGCGTTGCGATAGGTGTTGGTCGCCGGCCGAGGGATGAAGGTTCAAACCGCTGGACGGGCGGAATTCCTCAGGCCTTGTTGCGCCGGCCAAGGCCCGCTTTCTGCTTGCGCTTTCGAGGCGTTCTGCGGGGTGAGGCCGAACCGCTAAGCCGACTGGAATCCGGAAGGGCCGACACGAGTGCGTCCGGGGCCGATCCGATGCTGCGTTTCAAGGCGGTCAAGGCGCCGGCGCGGCCCGGCAGCGCCTGGCCGAGCAGCACACCTATCTGGAACGCGACCGCTGCGCTGAGCCGCGGATGGTTCGCGATCAAGCCGGTGAAGGTGGACACCATGTCGGATTTTTGCGCGGTGCGTGCTGGTCGGGCCATCTCGAAAATCTCCCTGTGTGGTCGTGACCGTTTGGTTCCGAGGATCCCGCCAGCCACTCCTCATTGTCGGCGAGCGCCAGCCATGCTTGCCGCATGGTTATCAGCGCTGCGCGATCCGCCTCGCTGGCGGCATCCGTTGCGAGCATCTGGCAGTAATAGGCGTTGCGCCGGCATTGCGACGCCTTGGTCGGCTGGGAGGGCATGGAATCCAATACGGACAGTTGCATTGCACAACACCTCACGCCGAGAACGGTTCCAGGTCCGCGACAGCCCACCACTCACGACAAGGAGGATCATTTTCAACGGGGCGCAGGAATCTCCTTCAACAGTCTCCCTCAACTCGCTGGTATCGAAGGGCCGCGGCGTCTGTTCTCCGGGTCGGGAATCTGGACTGCGATGCTCTCCGGAATTGTTCCGTCGGTCGTGAGGGTTCATCCGCTGCACCAAGCCAATATTCACACTATCCCATTCTGCACCAACGGACCTGGCGAAGATTCAGTTCCGCCCGATAAATTCGCTCTCACCATGGAAGCCGGAACCTCGGCGCCGCTTGAACGTTGGTCGGCAACGGGAGCGGCGACCGTCTCCTGTTCCCGAGCGCATCACTTCAAAACGACTTGAAAGGAACCGGTCATGGGCCTGTTTTCCGCCGATATCAAAACCATGGACGATCTCTTCGTTCACACGCTTCAGGACATCTACTACGCCGAAAACCAGATTCTGAAATCGCTGCCGGACATGATCGAGAAGGCCACCGACCGCGATCTGGTGACGGGATTGAAAAATCATCTCGGCGAAACCAAGAACCACATTGTTCGCCTTGAGCAGGTGTTCAAGCTGCATGGTAAGGAACCGAAGGGCGTCGATTGCCCGGCCATCGACGGCATTATCGAGGAAGCCGAGGAACTCGCCGGCGACGTGGATGACAAGGAAGTCCTCGACGCCGCCATCATCGCGGCGGCGCAGGCGGTCGAGCATTACGAGATCACCCGCTATGGCACGCTGGTGGCATGGGCGCATCAGCTCGGGCGCGACGATTGTGCAGCCATCCTGCAAAAAACGCTGGATGAGGAAAAATCAGCCGACAAGAAGCTGACGACGATTGCCGAGAGCAAGGTCAATCGCAAGGCCGCAAGCTGACGGCATGACGGTCAAGAAAAAGGCGCTGGGATAACCAGCGCCTTTTTTATTTGAGCAGCAGCGGAAAAATCAGTTCTTGACGATCTGATCGTCGGCCGACGGCTTTTTGCCATTCTTTGCCTTCGGCGCGGCTTCGGTTGCGGGGCGTCCACCCTTGCTGAACGACCTGACGCGTTTGGCCAGGGCGGCGGGCGTTTGTGGGGGCTGACTGGTCGTTGTCACCCGTTGGGTGTTGATGGTGGCGATTTCCTGCTGCACGCGTGCAAAGTCTCGACGGGATGATGCAAGCGCGCCTTCTGCGACGGCGCGCGCCATGCGTTCGCGGCCGAGCGCCGAATTCAGTTCTTCAAACCGCTTTTCGTCAGTTTCACGCAACGCCTGCTGATCGCCCTCGAGTTCCTTCACGCGTACGGTGAGGGTGGCAACTTTCTCCTCGGCACGCGCAAGGGCAGCTTCGCGCAGTTTCAAGGTTTTCGTCATGGTGCCGGAACGTTCGACCAGCGTGGCGCGGGATTGCGTCAGCTCGGCGACCTGGCGTTCCAGGCCGTCATTGGCGGCTTCGACCTGGCGCAGTTTTTTGTCGGCTGCGGCGCGCGCGGCCTCGGAATCGCCAGCCTTGCGTTCCCATTCCCGGATGTCCTCGGTCCGCGTGACGAGATTCTGTCTGACCTCGGCCAGCAGCTTCTCCGACGTGCTGGCGCGCGATTGCAGCGAGCCGAGCCGGTTGGACAGCGCGCTGACCTCGGTCTGGTGACGTTCATTGGCCTCGTCGAGACGAACCTGAAGGTTGCTGCGTTCGGCTTCGTTTTCCGCGATGACGGTGTCGAGCTCGGCAATTTTGCTGCGTGCCGCGGCCAGCAGACTTTCGGTTTCGCTGAGCCGGCGAGCGGTGCGGGACACCTCGGCGATGCTCTGATCGAGCGATTTCTGCAACGATTGCTTTTCCTCGTCGGACAGAAGCAGCTTTTCCCGCAGGCTCTCGATGTCGGCTTCCAGCCTCACATTTTTCTTGTCGGAAGCCTGCATCTGCTCGCCCAGAAGGCGATGGGAGTCGGCGAGCGATTGGCGCTGGCTGGATTCCGAATTGAGTTGCCGCTCAAGATGGCTGATCTGCGCGCGCTGAGCGGCGACGTCGGTGGACAATTCGCCGCGGATCGCTTCCAGGCTCTGGACGTCCTCCTGGGTCGCGGCGAGGTCCTGCCGTAACACGGCGTTGTCCTGGTCGAGCGACGCACGCTGTTTTTCGGTCTGGGCATGTTCGATCCGCAGTGCGTCCAGATTGGAACGGACCTCCGCCAGGAGGTTCCGCAGGCTGGCATTCTGCGATTTTTCCTGCTCCAGCTCGCGCAGCATGTCGCCAACCGGGCCGACGATATTGCCGAAGGTGACCTTCAGCATGTCGAGTTCTTCGATCTTGCGGGAGGCTTCGATCAGGAGCCCACGCAGGCCCTCATTTTCCGCGCCGATGCGGCTGCCCATGGTGGCAAGGCCGGCTTCGTCGATGGGTGATTGAGAGGTCGTGCTTGCGAGGCCGGATGAATGCTCGGTGCCGCTGGACAAGCGGGTTCGGCCAAAAAATGCCGATAACTTGCTCATGATGTAACTCCCCAACCCATACGCAACTGTTCACGCCCAAAAAGCCGGCTTTTGTTGTCGTTTTGCCGCTAGCTGTTCTCAATTGTTAATACAAATCGAGAGCGGACGCGGCATATTAATTATTTGTTGAGGTTAATTTCCCCGGTTAGGAGCATGGGGCGGAGGCACCAAGATACCGTCCGACCTGGCGCCCGCAGCCGTTGCGCTCCACTTTTTGCCTGCCTTGGTCATGTGCGCTAACAGCCTGATCCATGGTAACGGCAGGAGAGGGAATGGATCAGGCACAGGCCAGCAACGATGCGACCGGCGAAGGCGAGCCGACGCCGGATCAGGTCTATGCGTACAAGCCCTCGCTGATGGGGGCCGCGTGGGAATTCCGCCTGCAGCCTGATCGGCTTGCTTGGTCCATAGGTCGCCGCGCCGGCAGTATTCCGTATCGCGACATCCAGACGGTACGGCTGTCGTTCCGTCCCGTGACCATGCAGTCCTATCGTTTCATTGCCGAGATATGGTCGCCGCAGGCGCCCAAACTCACTATCGCATCGGCATCTTGGCGCGGGCTGATGGAGCAGGAGCGGCTGGATCGGCCTTATCGCGATTTCATCATGGCATTGCATCGGCGTATTGCAGGAGCCGCGGGGCAGCCGAAACTGGAAGCAGGGACCAATCCGTATTTGTACTGGCCGGGCCTGGTCATTTTCGTCGCGATCGCCGTCGGCGTAGGTGTATTGCTGATCAGTTCCCTGCTGCAGGGATTCTTCACGGCCTCGCTGTTTCTCGTCGGGTTTTTCCTCCTGCTGATGTGGCAGATCGGCGGTTTCTTCTGGCGTAACCGACCGCGGCATTATCGCGCGGACGCGGTTCCCGATGAGATCCTGCCGAAAGTCAAAAGCTAGCTGCGCAGCACCAGAACCGAGCAAGTGGCGTAGCGCACCATGTGGCCCGCATTGGAGCCGAGAAAATAGCTGCGCATGTCGGGCCGGTGCGATGTCATGACGATGAGATCTGCCGGCAGCGCTTTGGCTTCCTCGATCACCTCATGATAGATGCCGCCCTGACGCACGATGCCGGACACATGCCTGGCGTCAAGGCCGCAATCTCGCGCAAGCGCGGCGAGCGCGTCCTCCGCCGTCTTGCGCTGCTGTGTGTCGAAGTCCGGCGGCACATATTCGGCAAGCATCACCGGCGTCATTGGCAGAACGTTGATGAGCCTCACAGAACCGGACGAGGCTCGCGCCATCGCGACCGCGGTGTCGATGGCGGGCTTGGCCAGTTCGGGCTCGGCGAGATCGACCGGAACCAGGATTGTCTTGAACACCGTCCCCTCCTGTGGTGGTGGACCGACCCCGGCATCATGCCACGCCGGCCGGGCGGAGGAGAGGGGAATTCGTTCGTACGGCTTACGTGTCGTCGGCAAGCCCCCGCGGCGTGACGAAGGACTCCAGCCGTCCCGAGCCGGCGTGCAGGCTGAACCAGTCATCCTGCTGGATGTCGATGATGGCGAGGCCTCCGGTCGGAAATTTGTCCATCAGCCGCGCAAGGTCATCCTTGTTGCCGCCCTTGATCAGGCGCAGGGCAAGCGCCTGCAAGCCTGGATTGTGACCCACCACCAGCAGGCATCGGCAGGAGGCGGGGGTTTCCCTGATAGCGGTCAGGATATTATCGGGCGTCGCCTCATAGATGCGTTCGTCAAATACCGGCCTTGGCTTGGCGGGCAGGGCGGCGGCCACCAGTTTCCAGGTTTCCCGCGTTCTTCGGGCGGTCGAGACGATGACGCAATCGGGAACCAACGCATGTTCGGCCAGATAGGAGCCGATCCTCGGCGCGGCGATCCGTCCGCGTTCGGAGAGGTCACGATCGTGATCGCGGCCGCCCTGCGACCAGTCGGATTTGGCGTGACGAAGCAGCATGAGACGGCGCATGGGTGACCTGTGCGAGGCCGGTGACTTGTTTTCAAGAGTTTAGCATGCGAGATCGGGGCCGGATATTTTCAATTCCCGTGGACTTGTAATGAGCGCGCTTGAAACCGCGATCTACGGATCGAGTGTGTTTGCCGCAACGGCGGTTCTGCCGCCGGCGCGCGCGCCGCTTGCCCTCGATCTGGATGTCGATGTCTGCGTCATCGGAGGCGGGCTGGCCGGACTGACCGCAGCGCGCGAAGTCGCACGCCGCGGCTGGTCAGTGGCGGTGCTGGAAGCCAGCCGCGTGGCATGGAATGCATCGGGCCGCAATACCGGCTTTGTGCTGCCGGGCTTCGGACAGTCGCCGGAGATCATCGTCGAGCGGGTCGGCCTGGATCATGCGAAGGCGCTGTGGGCGTTGTCGAAAGCGGGACTCGCCTACATCCGCGAGACCATTCGCGAACACGAGATCGCGGCCGATGCAAGCGACGGCTGGCTATATGTCTCCAAGACCGATCGCCGCGATGACATGCAGGCGGAGGCGGAGCTGCTGCAGGCTCTGGGATCGGATGTTGATGTCTTGTCGACCGCACAGGTGCGGTCGAAACTGAAAACGCCGTACTACTTTCAGGCCATCGATTTTCCCGAAGCCTTCAACATTCATCCTCTCAATTATGCGTTGGCGCTGGCGCGGCTTGCGGAAGAGGCGGGTGTCCGCATCTTCGAAGAGACGCCGGTGTTGTCGATTGATCCCGCGGGCGTGCGCAAGCGTGTCGTGACCTCTAGCGCGCGTGTCCGCGCGGCCCATATTGTGCTCGCCGGAAACGTGCATCTCGGCCGGGTCATGCCGGACATATCGCAGACCCTTTTGCCGATCCGCACTTATGTCGTTGCGACCAGGCCGCTGGGCGAGAAACTGGGCGAGGCGATCGAATATCGCGGCTCCGTTTCGGACACCGATTGGGCCGACAACCATTATCGTATTGTGGATGATCGTTTGGTCTGGTCGGGCCGGATGACCACATGGGATGCCGATCCATGGCGTTTCGCCAAGGGATTGCGGCGCGATATCCGTCGAGTCTACCCGCAACTGGGCGACATCGAGATCGAATATGCCTGGACCGGGACGCTGGGAAATGCCGTGCATCGCATGCCGCAGATCGGCGAAGTCATCAACGGTGTGTGGCTCGCCAGCGGTTTTGGCGGGCACGGCCTGAACACGACCGCGATGGCGGGCAACATGATCGCGCGCGCGATCGTCGAGGGCGACACTGCCTGGCGGCTGTTCCTGCCGTTCGAGATGATCTGGGCCGGCGGGATGTTGGGGCGCGGCGTGGCGCAGGCGTCATATTGGACATATCGGACCAAGGAGCGGTTTGCAGCGCGCGCGTCCCGCCAGGCCGAGCGCGAGCGGCAACGGGACGCCGAGAAGACGGCACGGAACGTGCCCAGAAGCGCCAAGCCGCCGGTCGGCGATCTGCGTCAGCGCGTTCGTGACAAGCGTGCAAAGCAGGTGGCCAGCCGCAAGCGGGTCCCGAAGCTGACCAAGGACTAGCCGCTCCTGTTAGCGGCCTTCGCGTCTCGCCATAAATGCAAGACGCTCGAACAGATGCACGTCCTGCTCGTTCTTGAGCAGTGCGCCGTGCAAGGGCGGGATCAGCTTTTTCGGATCGCGTTCGCGCAAGGTCTCCGGACCGATATCCTCGACCATCAGGAGCTTGAGCCAGTCGAGCAGTTCCGACGTCGACGGTTTCTTTTTCAGGCCCGGCACATCGCGGATTTCATAGAACAGCTTCAGCGCTTCGGCCACCAGCCGTTGCTTGATGCCCGGAAAATGCACGTCGACGATGGAGCGCATGGTGTCGTCGTCGGGAAAGCGTATATAATGGAAGAAACAGCGGCGCAGGAAGGCGTCCGGCAATTCCTTCTCGTTGTTCGAGGTGATGACCACGACCGGCCGGCGGCGAGCCTTCACGGTCTCGCCGGTCTCGTAGACGAAGAATTCCATGCGGTCGAGTTCCTGCAGGAGATCGTTGGGGAACTCGATATCGGCCTTGTCGATCTCGTCGATCAAAAGCACGGGCCGCTCGTCGGACACGAAAGCATCCCACAATTTGCCGCGCTTGATGTAGTTGCGGATATCCTTGACGCGTTCGTCGCCGAGCTGACTGTCGCGCAGCCGCGAAACGGCGTCATATTCATAGAGACCCTGCTGCGCCTTGGTGGTGGATTTCACATGCCATTCGATCAGCGGCGCGCCGATCGCCTTTGCGATTTCCAGCGCGAGAACGGTCTTGCCGGTGCCGGGTTCGCCTTTGACCAGGAGCGGCCGCTCCAGCGCCACCGCCGCATTCACCGCGACCTTCAGATCGTCGGTTGCCACATAGCCTTTGGTGCCTTCAAAACGCATTGCCTGGTCCTGTTTCCGTGCCAATTCTAGACTAGACAGCCCCGGCGGATGGGGCAAGAAGCCCCACGTTTTCATGGCTTGACCGGGCGGTCGCGAAATTGTGAGCGGAACGTGAGCGTCTCAATGTAATGCGCCAAGTTGTTCCGACGGATATATAGTGGCGAACCGCCGGCGTACCGGCTCACCAGATAGGGCTTGCGATGAACCGTTTTTTTGCGATCGTGCTGGCGGCGGGGTTGACGGCGACGGGCGTGGCGTGGGCGCAGTCGGTCCCGAAAACCGCCAAGGCGACATTTGCCGGTGGCTGCTTCTGGTGCGTGGAAGCCGATTTCGACAAGGTCAACGGCGTGATCTCCACGACATCCGGCTATATCGGCGGCAAGGTCGCCAACCCCACTTACCAGCAAGTGGCGCGCGGCGGCACCGGCCATGCCGAAGCCGTTGAAGTTGTCTACGATCCGGGCAAGGTGAGCTATCAGAAACTGCTGGAAGTGTTCTGGCGCAACATCGATCCGGTCGCGAAGGACCGGCAGTTCTGCGATTCGGGCGACATGTATCGTTCCGGCATTTTCGTTCACGACGCCGAACAATTGAAGCTGGCCGAAAAATCGAGAAAGGATCTGGAATCATCCGGCAAGTTCACCCTGCCGATCCAGACCGAGGTCGTGCTGGCCACAAAGTTCTATCCGGCCGAGGATTATCATCAGGACTACTATCTTAAGAATGCCAGCAAATACAAATTCTACCGCTGGAATTGCGGCCGCGATCAGCGGCTGGAGCAGATCTGGGGCAAGTCGCCGACGCACTAGGAAAATCCGATGTCGACCAGACGGACTGTGCTGACACTGCTTGCAGGCGCCGCGACGGCCGTTGTCGGCGCGCGCTGGCTTGGCGTTGGTGCACAGGCCGAGACCGCCAAATCCTTTGAGATCGCGAAATCCGCTGAGGAATGGAAAAGGCTGCTGACGCCCGCGCAGTATTATGTGCTGCGCGAGCACGGCACCGAACGGCCCGGCACCAGCGCTCTCAATCAGGAGAAACGCAAGGGCGTCTATGTGTGCGCCGGCTGCGATTTGCCGCTATTCGCGTCGGAGACAAAGTATGAAAGCGGGACCGGCTGGCCGAGTTTCTATGCGCCGCTGCCCAAGGCCATCGGCACGCAAACCGATCGTTCGCTCCTGATGACGCGCACGGAAGTCCATTGTCGGCGTTGCGGCGGCCATCTCGGACATGTTTTCAACGACGGGCCGAGACCCACCGGGCTGCGCTACTGCATGAACGGGGTGGCGATGAAGTTCTTCCTCGAAAAGGCGGCCTGAGCGGCCGCAATCGCCCGGCAAATCCTGCCGGGACTAGGCATTTTGACGCCGGCACGGGACGCCCGTGCCGGCCGTTCTTTTTCTTAAGTAATTGAAAAAATTAAATAATTTTGGTGGCACGCGGCTTGCGATGCAAGCAATGAACGTGCGGCCTTGGCTTTTTCCGGATGGCCGCTCCGGGTTCGCTCTGGAGGGATGTAATGGGTATCTTCGGCGCTCTCAGCACCGCCGTCACCGGCATGCGCGCGCAGTCTTTCGCGCTGGAAAACGTGTCCGGCAATATCGCCAATTCGCAGACGCCCGCGTTCAAGCGGATGGACACGAGCTTCGTCGACCTGATTCCGGAAAATACACCTTCCAAACAGCTCGCCGGCACGGTGGTCGCGAATTCCCGCGCGACCAACACGGTGCAGGGCGACATCCAGAGCGCCTCGATCGGCACCTTCATGGCGATCAATGGAGATGGGTTTTTCGTGGTGCAGAAGCCGGACAATTTCGTCGACAACAATCCGGTCTTTGCCGGCATCGAGAATTACACCCGCCGCGGCGACTTCCAGGTCGACAAGAACGGTTATCTGGTCAACGGCGCCGGCTATTACCTGATGGGCATTCCGGTCGATTCCACGACCGGCAATCTTGTCGGCAGCGTGCCGGAACTTTTGCAATTCCAGAACGACTTCCTGCCGGCGCAGGCAACCAGCACGGTGGAATATCGCGCCAACCTCGCGCGCACGCCGAAAACCGCGGACTACGATGACGATGTCCTCGGCTCCGAACTGCTCAATCCGGCGGCCTTCCAGGCGAATCCCGTTGCCGGACCCAACCAGCCCGCGACCTTCACTGGCTTCGGCGCCAATATCACGCCGGACGCTGTGGCCGTGGTGACTGGTGGTGCCGTGCTGCCCGGCACCCTTGTAAATGGTGGCACATTCCAGATTAACGGAGAAAATGTCACGGTTGCTATCGGCGATACCCCGACCCAGGTCCGGGATGCGATCAACGCCGCGATGGCTGCCGCTCTGCCGACGCCGATCCCGATCACCGCGTCATTGGTTGGCGGCGCGCTTGTCCTGACTGGCGGTGACTTCGATACCAACGTCCAGATTGGCGGCTCGCCGCCGGCCGCCCTGATGACGGAGCTGGGTCTGACTATCGCCACCACCAACGCGACCAATCTGCTCACCCAGAATGTCGTTTCGGATGGCCAGACTCTGACATTCACTTTCACCGATCCCAGCCCGCCTCCGGGGACCAGCACGCCGTTCGCCATCACGTTCGGCCCCGACCCCGGTGAAGTTTCGACTCTGCAGGAATTGCAGACGACTCTGGCCGCCATGCCCGGTGCGCTTGGCACTGCAAGTGTCAATACCGGTACTGGCAACATCACGGTGACCGCGGCGCAGATGGACTTCACCATTGCCATCACCGGAACCGCCGATCCGCAGAATTTCGGCCTGCAGACGTTGAATGCGCTGCCGGCGAACGGCACCGTGGTCGGCAACGACCTGTCGCAGTTTATCGACAACTCGATCGGCGGTGGCGCGATCACGGCTTACGACGTGGCCGGCTCGCCGGTGAATATCCAGTTGCGCTGGGCCAAGGTGGACAGCGCCCCGACCGGCGGCACCGATACCTGGAATTTGTTTTATCAGGAAAGTTCGACCGCCACCGGCACCGCTGTTGCCTGGCGCAATGCCGGGATCAATTACACCTTCGGCGCCAACGGCCAGATGAGTCCTCTGGTTGCGACTCTGACACTGCCTAACGTCACCGTCGATGGCATTGTCTTGGGCAACATCCAGATGGTTCACGGTGCCGGCGGAATCACACAATTCTCCGACTCTAACGGCACCGTCAAGGTGAACCTGCTCACGCAGAACGGCTACGCCGCAGGCGAGTTGCAGACCGTGTCGGTGAGCGACAAGGGCCGTGTGGTCGGCAGCTATTCGAACGGTCGCACCATCGACCTTGCTGAAATCACGCTCGCCGATTTCAACGGCGCCAATTACCTCAAGCGCATCGATGGCGGCGCCTTCGAGGTGACCGATGAATCCGGCGCGCCGACATATGGCGCGCCCGGAAAGATCGTCGGCTCCTCGCTTGAGGGCTCGAACACCGACATCGCGGATGAGTTCACCAAGCTGATCATTACCCAGCAGGCCTATTCGTCCAACACCAAGGTCATCACCACGGCAAATCAGATGGTTCAGGATCTGCTGAACATGCTGCGCTGATTGAGGCGGTTCTGTAGCGCCTGAGGACACGACATGAGTCTCTCGCAGGCTTTGGCAACATCGGTGGCGGGACTGCGGATTACGCAATCCTCGCTGGCGTTGGTCGCCTCCAATGTCGCCAATGCCGAGACGCCCGGCTATGTGCGCAAGACCGCGGTTCAGTCCACGACCGCCGCCGGCGCCAATGGCGTCAGCGTGCGTATCGCCTCGATCAATCGGGAGCTCGATCAGTACGTTCAGCGCCAGTTGCGAGCCGAAGTGTCTGGCGGCGCTTATGCGAGTATGCGCGCCGATTACTATTCCCGCATCCAGAGTATTTTTGGCGAGCCGGGCGCGAATTCGACCCTTGAAACGTCCTTCAACAATTTCACGACATCGCTGCAGGCGTTGACGACAAGTCCGGACTCGACGACCGCGCGCACGACGGCGTTGAACATGGCGCAGGTCATGGTCCAGCAGCTCAATAGCATGAGCAACTCAATTCAGAGTCTGCGCAGCGATGCCGAGCTTGGCCTGTCGGATTCGGTTGAGCGCGCCAATAATGCGATGCGGCAGATCGCTGCGATCAATCGGCAGCTCTCGGGAAATGGCGCGAAAGACGCGGCATCCGCCACGCTGATGGATCAGCGCGACGCCTATATCGACGAGCTCTCGCACCTGATGGATATTCGAGTGCTGGAGGCCGATAACAACCAGATCAATATTTTCACCGGCTCAGGGATTCAGTTGGTCGGCGTGGATGCCGCGAATCTGGGATTTGACGCACAAGGCACGGTGACGGCCGAATCGAGATGGGACGAGGATCCGGCGAAGCGGACCGTCGGCACGTTGACGCTGACATCGGCGACCGGCGGCGCGATGGATCTGATCGCCAGTAAGGCGATCCGGTCCGGCGAAATTGCCGCCTATATGGAATTGCGCGACGACATCTTGGTGGAGGCGCAGGCCCAGCTGGATCAGATCGCTTCGGCCATGGCTTCCGCCCTTTCGGGCCTGGCGATGCCGACCGCACCCGTGGCAGGCCCGCCGGCCGGCTTTGATGTCGATACCAACGGAATGCTCGCCGGCAACGTTATCAGCGTGACCTACACCGACGTCATGTCCGGGCAGCAGCGCAAGGTCAGTGTCGTCCGGGTCGACGATCCGAATGCGCTGCCGCTGTCGAACGACGCGACCGCCGATCCGAACGATGAGGTCATCGGTATCGATTTTTCCGGTGGTCTGGCGGCGGTCGCAACCGCGCTGACCACGCACTTCAACGGCCAGATCGTCTTCTCCAATCCGGCCGGCACGACGCTGCGCGTCGTCGACGACGGTGCGGGCAATACTTCAAATATCGATGCCGCGGGCGGCACGCGCACGCTCACGACCTTCGACAGCGGCAGCGGTGCCTTGCCTTTCTTTACAGACGCGGGGCTCGCCTATTCCGGTGCCATTACGTCGCTGGGGCCGCAAAGTCTCGGCTTTTCGGGCCGCATCTCGATCAATCCGGCCTTGCTGTCAGATCCGTCCAGGCTCGTGGTCTACCAGACCGGGACTCCGAGCGGCGATGCAACCCGACCGAATTTCATCTACGACAAGATGGTGACCGCGTCGCTGACCTATTCACCCGACGCGGGAATCGGTGCGCGGAACAATCCGTTTTCCGGTTCGCTCACCTCCTACATGCGACAGGTGATCGGATTTCAGGGTGCCGCTGCGGAGAATGCCGGCAATCTGGCGGAGGGACAACAGGTCGTAGTCAATGCCCTTCAGGAGCGGTTCGCGGAGGGTGCGGCAGTCAATATTGACGTGGAGATGGCACACCTTCTGAATCTGCAGACGGCCTATGGTGCCAACGCGCGTGTGATGTCCACGGTCAAGGACATGCTCGATACGCTGATGAGGATGTGAGGGGCAGATGAGTAGTATTGGCGGCATTGGAGCGCGATCGTTGCTGATGGTCCAGTCGCTCGTCGACATGCGGACACAACTAGGCGACCTGCAGCGACAAATGGCGACCGGCAAGAAAGCCGATACCTATGCCGGCATCGGACTCGATCGCGGACTGACCGTGAGCTTGCGGTCGCAACTCTCCGCAATTGGCAGCTATAATGACACGATCGGCAATGTCGGGGTGCGGGTCGACATCGCCCAATCGGCTCTGACACGTATCGGCGAACTGGGCCGCGAGATGAAGGCGGTCGCCGGCCAGATCAACTCCTCGATACAGCGAACGACGGCCAAGGAAACCGCTAAGAACGCGGTCGACGAGATTCTCGGTCTGCTTAATCTTCAGGTCGGCGATCGCTATATCTTTTCCGGTCTGGCCAGCGATGTATCGGCGGTCGACACCACCAACACTATTCTTTACGGCGACGGCATCCGCGCGGGGCTCCAGCAGCTGATCACAGAGCGGAACCAGGCCGATCTCGGCGCAAGCGGGCTGGGCCGGCTGGTCCTCACGGCGCCGTCGCTGACGTCGGTTCAGGTTGCTGAAGAGGCGCCGCCCACAATATTTGGTTTCAAGCTGGCCAATATTACATCATCGTTGACCGGATCGACGGTCACTGGACCGGTCGGTGCGCCGCCGGCCATGTCGGTCGATGTCGGCGCGGTCAATCCGAACGCCGGCGAAAAGGTCCAGCTCACCTTCGACCTGCCCGATGGTACGTCGGAAACAATCACGCTGACCGCAACGGCGTCGACAACGCCCCAGGCTGGAGAGTTCTCGATCGGCGCGACCTCAGATATTACCGCCGCGAATCTGCAGACCGCGATGACGGCGGCGATTGATAAGCTTGCCGACACCTCGCTCTCGGCCGCATCGGCGATCGTCGCCTCGAATAATTTCTTCAACATGGACGATGCCAATCCGCCGCTGCGAGTGAACGGAGCGCCTGCCACGGCAACGGGGCTGACGTCTGGCACCACCGCCGACACCGTCTTCTGGTACACCGGCGAGGCCGGCGGCCAGTCCGCCCGTTCGACGGCGACCGCTCGCGTCGATCAGGCAATCACGGTGTCGTATGGCTTGCGCGGCAACGAGGAAGGCATCCGCTGGCAATTGCAGCATATCGCCGTGATGGCGGTGATGCCGATGTCGGACACCGATCCGAATATTCAACTCAAAAGCACGGAATTGTCCGAACGGCTTGGCTTGGCACTGGGCGTGCCCCCCGGCACACAAAGCGTTGAGATGATCCAGGCCGAATTGGTTGGCGCCCAGACCTCAATGGGGGCCGCCAAAGAGCGGCACACCGAGACCAAGGCTACGCTGGAAGATCTCCTGCAAGGTGTCGAGGGCGTTTCGACCGAGGAAGTGGCGGCGAAGATCCTCACGCTGCAGACGCGGCTGGAGGCGTCATTGCGGGCCACCTCGATGCTCTATCAGACCACCATCATCAAATATCTCTGATTGCGAATCGCTCCGCTCGCCGCGATCCCTCGACCATGCTCAAAAGATAAAGCCCGCGACAAACTCGCGGGCTTTATTGCATGACCGCCCGAAGGACATCAGGCTTGGCTACGCAAACCTGCGGCAATTTCACGATTGATGTTGATCAGGCTCGGCAGGCGCTCGCGCTGCGGATTCTGCGTGATCGACATGGTCTGGCTCATCACGAACACGCCGAGATTGGCGACGTTCTGACGGATCTCGACCGGCAAGGGATTTTCGCCGGTGGTCACCGACGCCAGAAAGATCGTCCAGAGCTTGCGGTTGTACAGCAGTGCGTCATACAGATTGGGACGCTGGTCGTCCCAGTTGTCGTGGATGGCCTGCAGTTTGGACGCAGCCTTGAGCAGCAAACTGGATTCCAGATCACGTGGATTTGCGATCTGACGTGCCACTGCTCCGTACGCCTGGGCCGCCTGTTGCATGTTGGAGAAGCTCCTGCTCGTAGTCGATCAATTTTCTGGCTGATTTCAACGCTTTGTACAGATCGCCCGTTAAGATTTGATTGTTGATGGTGGCGATGTATTTCCCGGCGCTTGGCGCTGCCTGCAGGATATCGCGCATCAGGTTGAAATAGACTTGATGGTGCCTGACCGGATCTCCGGAAATATACATTAGTTGTACCGACAGGTAGATTCGCTTGGCAGGTGTGTTGGCCTGCTCGGCTGTCATGATGTCCTTTTCGCGAAGGATCGGCGCGGTCCCGTCAACCAGGAAACGCGTGCGCTGGTCGCCATTGGTGATGACGCTGTCTCCGATCAGGATGCGTTCTCCCGGCTTCAATTCGACTTTCAGCGCCATTGTCGTTTCCCGCTTTTCGATTGCAGCCATCGTTTCGGATCATGGTTAACCAAACGTAAAACGGCGGAGCTTTTTGGCCCCGCCGCCGACGTTTTTTAGGATTTTCAGGCCGTTTAGCCGAACAGCCGCAGCACCGCCTGGTCGGCCTGGGCGGACAGCGACAGGGCTGTGGTGGACAGCTGCTGGCGGGTCTGCAGGGCGAGCAGGTTGGCGCCTTCCTCGTTCGAATCGGCGAGGACGAGGTTGTCGGCGCCGGTCTGCAAGGTGTTGATCATGGCCTTGGTGAAGTCCTGACGGTTCTGCACGATCGAGAGGTTCGAACCGAAGGACGACGACTGCGAGCGCAGCGTGTTCAGCGAGTCCTGCAGCGTCGCGAGACGGGCATCGATCGAGGTGTCCGTGTCGAAGTCGGCATCGACCGCGGAGGTCACGCCGAGATTCGTCGCGTTGATCGAAGTCCCCGCACCGTCGGCGTCCTTGGCCTGGATCTCCATCGTCGAGGAGCCGGTCTCGTTGAAGGTGATCTTCAGCTTGTCGCCGCGCAGCAGGTTGACACCGTTGAACGAGGCGTCGTCCGCCAGCTTGTTGAGCTGGTCGCGCAGGTCGTTGAACTGCTTGACCAGGTTCTTGCGGACGTCGTTGCCGCCGATGGTGTCGGTGCCGGCGCCGCCGTCGACCACGCTGGTCGCGGAGGTCACGCCGGCCACGGTCAGGGCGGCGGTCGAGAGGTTCTCGATGCGCAGCTTGCCGTTGTCGTTGGAGGCGCGGACCTTGTCGGCGAGCGAGGTGTTGGCGTTGATTTCCGACACCAGCGCGTCGATGGACTTGGCGACGGTGCCCGTCGTGCTGGCAGTGCCGCCGGTGCCGAAGCCGAAGTTGTTGGCCACGAGAACGGCGTTGTCGGTGGTGGCAACGGTGGTCACCGTGACAGCGGCATCCTCGCTGCTGGCCGCGGTGTCGGCGGTGAAGACGATCGCACCGCCGGCGAACGTCGTGGTGATCGCGACCGGGGTCGCGGCGGCGTCGAAGGCGGTGTTGAGGGCATCACGCAGTTCGGCGCCGGTCACGGCGTCGGAGTCGGCGACCGTGAAGGTCGAGGCCGCACCGCCGTCGACGGTGATGCTGAGCGTCGTGTCGTTGGTCGCGGTGATGGCGATGGCGCGGTTGGTGCCACCGTTCGCGGCGATGTTGAACGACAGGGTCTCGAAGGCGTTGTTGGCGTTGTCGTTGAAGTCGAGCGCGGTATAGGCGCCGCCGGTGTTCACGCCCTGCGAATTGGTCAGTTCGACGCTGACCGGGGTGGTGCCGACCGCACCGCCCGAGAAATCCAGTTCCTGCGTCGTCGCCGGAGTGCCCAGCGTCACCGTGTAGGAGTCGGACTTGAACGACTTGTCCTGGCGGGCCTGGCGCAGCGTGGACTGCATCGACTCGACAGTTTTGACGATGGAGGTCAGGCCGTTGTCGGCCGCTTCCAGGGTCTTGATGCCGTTCGACATCGCGTCGAGCAGCGAGCCCATGTCGGAGGCGCGGCCCTGGAGCGAGGCGGAGGTGAAGAAGTTGGTCGGGTTGTCGAGGGCCGAGTTGACCTTCTTGCCGGTGGCAAGGCGGTTCTGCGTCATCGACATCAGGTTGGCGGTGTTCTGCAGGGAGAGAAGATTCTGACGAACGCCAGCCGAGAGAGTGATATTCGTAGCCATCACGCGAAACCTTTCTGGTTTACTGGGAACGCTGAGATCCGTCCGGGATCTGACGCCGTAATGACACGAAGATGGAAAATGCCCGGTAAAGAAGTATGGTTAATTGCAATTAACCGGTAACCTTAATTTTGTGTGCAAGCGGAAGCGCTGATTGCCGTGGCTTTGCCGCAAAGAAAAACGGCGGGGCTTTTGGCCCCGCCGTCTGTGTCTGAAGACCTTTCTGGTCTTGCGAACTTAGAACAGCCGCAGCACCGCCTGGTCGGCCTGGGCGGACAGCGACAGGGCTGTGGTG
>JALHOD010000013.1 GCA_022843165.1 Pseudorhodoplanes sp. | reverse complement strand
GTCGTTGGCAAAGACGACCGGATTGTCGTCCTGGCGCGGATCGGTGATCAGCATCGACAGGCGCGTGGAGCGGATCGCCGCGGCGAACGGATCGCCCGACTTGTGCTCGGAATCGAGCAACGCTCCCATTCTCCGTGCTTCATCACGGCCTGGCATGGCTAACCCTTGGATCGGATTGAGATTTGTCCCGCAGCTCGGAAAAATAACGCGCAAGGCCGCGAGCGGTTCCGCTGGGGGATCGGCCTCACGCAAAGCTCAACAGCTTGTGTTGTCGGCGTGTGCGGCAGCGCTCCGCGCTCCCGCGGCGCGATGGCGTCCGGGATTTGGCTGACGGAATGACCGGCCACCGCCCGCAAGGAAAATCACCCCTCGCCAAATTGATATCAGTCTGATATCAAACGGCCGTCAAGGGAGCCGCCGCCATGGTCGACATTCTGGTCCGCAACGTCGATGAGGACACCGCCCGCCGCCTGAAGGACAAGGCGAAGGCCGAAGGCAGTTCGCTGAGCGACACCGCGCGCGAGGTGCTGAAAGCCGCCGTGAAGCCGAGCAAGGCCGAAGCCTGGGCAGCCGCCGACGCATTCCGCAAGAAGATCGGTCCCATCAAGGGCGACTCGGTCAAGGACATCCGCGAAGATCGCGACAACAAGGAACGCTATCGGTGACGCTCGTCGTCGATGCGAGCGTCGCGGTTCTGTGGACCTTGACCCAACGCAATTCCGACAAGGCCGCCGCGCTTCAAGCCGAAGATAAAGTCATTGCTCCGTCCCTCATCGTTGCCGAAATCGGCAACGCGATCTGGAAGGCCGTGCGCCGGGGCGACCTGCCGAAACGAGAATCCCGCACCGCGATCGAGATCGCGCTCGGTCCAATCTCCGCATTGACGCCGATGGAGGAGTTGCATACCCGCGCGCTCGAACTCGCCATCGATCTCGATCACCCGATCTATGACTGCTTCTATCTCGCACTGGCGGAACGCGAAGGCGTGCCGTTGGTGAGCGCGGACGCGGCGCTGGTGACGAAGGCGAAGAAGGCCAAGGTGAAGGCGAGGATGTTGTAATGTGCAAGGCGCAATAGCGCGGGGCATTGCGCCGGGAGAGTCGGGATGGCGGAATACGCTGCGCTATTCTGCCTCCAGATTACTGGAACCCCTCACTTCACCCCGAGCAACTCCACATCGAAGATCAGCGTCGCGCCGCCGGGAATGACGCCGCCGGCGCCGCGGTCGCCATAGCCGAGCTGCGGCGGGATCACCAGCGTGCGTTTTCCCCCGACCTTCATGCTGGCGACGCCCTCGTCCCAGCCCTTGATCACGCGGCCCTGCCCGACCGGGAACTCAAAGGGCTCCTTGCGGTCGACCGAGCTATCGAATTTCTTGCCCTTCTGGCCGTTGCTGTAGAGCCAGCCGGTGTAATGCACCACGGCGGTCTGGCCCTGTTTCGGCTGCGCGCCGGTGCCGACCGTGGTGTCGGTCATCTGCAGGCCCGACGGCGTGGTGACGGGCTTGGATTGCGCGGCGGCGTCGTCGGTCATGGTGATGGTTCCGATTGTGGTGAAGGCGAGCGCGGCGGTCATCAGAGCGGCGCGGGTGAAACGGTGCATCTGTGGTTCACTCCTGATTGAAGGTTCGTCAGTGTTGTTCTTAGTTCGTAGGGTGGGCTGAGCACAGCGAAGCCCACCACTACTCGTCAAACTCACAGCGGTGGGCACGGCGCTCCGCGCCTTAGCCCACCCTACTTGCTTCAAATTTGTCGAACAACAAGGTGGCGCGACATTTCCTCTGCCTCATCATGCCATTGTCCATCCCATATAATGCGGACACGTAGCACCCCTGAGTCAGCTTCAACACTTCGCGCCTGAAGAGACATTACCAAATTGCAGGCTGAACTGCGCCGAGCCTTCATGGGAAATTCCGCCACTGCTGGATGTATCTCAAACCAACCATCCTTAACGACGCTGCACAGATCGCACTCCGCAGGATAACCAAGCGTTCGACCATCATGTAAATAACCCATCGAACGCCATTTAAGTGGTATAGAACCAACCCAAAATGGTCGATCCTGTCCTGATGCATCTGGCTCCTCTAAAGCCACCAACAGCACTTGCGTTTGTGAAGCTGGCGACCAACGTTTAGTGTTCTCCACCTTTACATGGTACCAACGACTCACTGACTCGCGCGCGGTGCCATTGTCGAAAAGCACTATTGTAGATTTTGTACCCAAAGTATTCGGCAGAGACAGATGCAAAGAAGGAGGTAGCAGCTTTGTCCGAATCCAGCCTCCAAAAAGAGCCAATGTGGCTGCCGCGATTGTTCCAATAGCAATCGCTAATTGGACCGCCCAATTCACCCAAAACTGCCAAAAGGGCGATGTTGAACTCACGATGCCTCCGGCGCTTTAGTAGCATTTGCCTGCATTGAACGCTCACACCGGCAAGTTATCGTGCTTCCTTGCCGGCATCTCGACGCTCTTCCCACGCAGCATGGCGAGCGCGCGGGCGATGCGCTTGCGGGTCGAGTGCGGCATGATCACGTCGTCGATATAGCCGCGTTCGGCCGCCACGAACGGCGACAGGAAGCGCTCCTCGTATTCCCTGGTGCGCGCGGCGATCTTGTCGGCATCGCCGATGTCGGCGCGGAAGATGATCTCCACCGCGCCCTTGGCGCCCATCACCGCGATCTGCGCGGTCGGCCAGGCATAGTTGAGATCGCCGCCGACATGCTTTGACGCCATCACGTCATAGGCGCCGCCAAACGCCTTGCGCGTGATCACGGTGACCAGCGGCACGGTCGCCTGCGAATAGGCGAACAGCAGCTTTGCGCCGTGCTTGATCAGCCCGCCATATTCCTGCGCCGTGCCCGGCAGAAAGCCCGGCACGTCGACCAGCGTCACGATCGGGATTTCGAAGGCGTCGCAGAAGCGCACGAAGCGCGCGGCCTTGCGCGAGGCGTCGGAGTCGAGCACGCCGGCCAGCACCATCGGCTGGTTGGCGACAAAGCCGACACTCCTGCCCGCCACGCGGCCAAAGCCGGTGACGATGTTTTTTGCGAATGCCGGACTGATCTCGAAAAAATCGCCCTCGTCCACGACCTTCAGGATCAGCTCCTTCATGTCGTAGGGCTTGTTGGGATTGTCCGGGATCAGCGTGTCGAGGGAATTGTCGATGCGGTCGGGATCGTCCTGCGTCGGCCATTCCGGCGCGCCCGAGGTGTTGTTGCTGGGGAGAAAGTCGATCAGCCGGCGCATCTGCAACAGCGTCTCGACATCGTTCTCGAACGCGCCGTCGGCGACCGAGGATTTCACCGCATGCACGCTGGCGCCGCCGAGTTCCTCGGCGGTGACCACCTCGTTGGTCACGGTCTTCACCACGTCGGGGCCGGTGACGAACATGTAGCTCGTGTCCTTCACCATGAAGATGAAGTCGGTCATGGCGGGAGAATAGACGTCGCCCCCGGCGCACGGCCCCATGATGACGCTGATCTGCGGAATGACGCCGCTTGCGATGACGTTGCGCTTGAACACCTCGCCATAGCCGCCGAGCGCGGCGACGCCCTCCTGGATGCGCGCGCCGCCGGCATCGAACAGCCCGATGATGGGCGCGCGCGCCTTCAGCGCCATGTCCTGCACCTTGACGATTTTTTGAGCATGCGTTTCGGAAAGAGAACCGCCGAACACGGTGAAGTCTTTCGAGAACAGAAAGACCGTGCGGCCGTTGACCGTGCCCCAGCCCGTGACCACGCCGTCGCCGGCGATCTTCTGCTTCTCCATGCCGAATTCGGTCGAGCGGTGCTCGACGAACATGTCGAATTCCTCGAACGAGCCCTTGTCGAGCAGGAGTTCGATGCGCTCGCGGGCGGTGAGCTTTCCCCGCTTGTGCTGGGCGTCGATGCGGGCCTGGCCGCCGCCGAGCTTGGCCGCGTCGCGGCGCTGTTCCAGCTTCTCGATGATGTCTTTCATGAAGTGCGTCTGCCCCTGCCCGGCCGGTTCCCGGACAGGCATAGCATGGCCCCAAATGCACCGTCATGCCCGCCCGCCCCTGACTTTGGGCGGGAGGCCGGACGGCCGGCCTGCGCGGCCGGCTTGATCTGGCGCAAAGCGGCGGCCAGGCTCGCGTGCCACAAGGTAGACGGGAGCAAGGCCATGTCGCACCGGATCAAGCTGATTCTGGCCGCCATCGTGCTGGCGGTGATTATCATGATCGTGCTGCGTCAGCACGGCGCGGTCTAGGCCGGGCGTCCGGACGCAATAGGATAAATGTGCGACTGACCCGCTCCGACGGAGCATCGTGAAGCGTAGGAGACGACCATGCGCAAGACATTGATGGCGATCGTGGCGGCGGCGACGCTTGCCACCGCGAGCCTGGCGGCCCCCGGCAAGGCCGACGCGCACTGGCGGGGCGGACACTGGGCCGGCGCCGGCATCGCGGCGGGCGTGATCGGCGGCGCGCTCATCGCGGGCGCCTATCGGCATGGCTATTACGGCTACGGCTACGTGCCTTATTACGGCTATGCCTACCCGCCCTATTACGCCGGCTATGCCTATCCGGTCTATCGGCCCTATTATTACGGCTATGCGCCGCGCTATTACGCGCCGCGCGTGCGCGTGTACCGGGGCTATTACGGCCCGCGCCATTACGGCGTGCGCCATCACGGGGTGCGGCGGGTCTATTACCGTCACCATTACGCGCCGCGCTATCACTGGCATCGCTGGTAACAGGACCGGGTGGAACTTTGCGGCACGTCGCCGCGCCGCCGCGATATCTGCCGCCTTTTACCTTCATCCGAGGCAAACCGCGCTCGACGGCTCCCGTCATGTCTGTTATGTTTTGCATGTCGTCAGTTGCGAGAAATGGGCACTGACGCTTGAGAGACACGTTCGCCGTGCGAGAAACGGCACGCGCACTCCCGACGCAATGCTGGTGAAGCTTGGTCAGGCCCCGGCTTGGCCAAAGAGGCACGGAGGCATTCATGCAGAAGATCGCGCAGGCCAATATCGAGCGGTTCAACACGCTGCTGGAAACCGAGACCGATCCCACCAAGCGCGCCATGATCAGGACGCTGCTGGCCGAGGAGATCGAGAAGCTGAGCCGGTTGCAAACCTTCAAGGCTGCCGAGGCCAAGGCCCGCCCCTAGCGGTCCTCGCTCCACGGCCGCCAGTGCGTCGGATCGATGTCGATCGGCTTCCCGTTTGACGGATCGATCCACTGATGTCCGCGCTTGCGGGTCGGAAACACCAGCGCATGCACCCCCTGGTCGTCGATCACGCAGACTTCAAGATCCGCATCAGCGGGGGCGATAGCGACCGGCAGCCATCTGTCGGGCAAGGGGTGTATTTCAGCCATGGTGTGCAAGCCAGCACCGCCAGGCACCAATCGCATTGACCTGCGTCAACCTGCCGCCGGCCGGTCCGCGCGCGCGGCGGCCCGCCTGTTGAACATCCACAGGGCGATCGCGATAGCGAGCATCATCAGGCCGCCGAGCAGGACGGTCGCGGCGTTGGCGCCGAGCTTCTCGAACCATTGCGTATAGAAATGGATGGCGCCGAACACGGCGGCGATGTTCACCACCCAGCGCCGGTTCGCCTTCGCGCCCCAGACTCCGACCGCGACCAAAGCCAGCGCCCAGCCGATGCCGAAGACATAGGAGGGGATCACGACCGCACTGGCCGTCTTGGCGCCGCCGGTCTGGATCGCGGCGTCGTTGGCGGCGATCGCGCGAACCAGCCGCAGCCGGTCGCCCCAGAGCGAGCCGATCCAGAATCCGAAATTGACCAGAAAGACGGACGTGCGCGCGGCGATCAGCGCGATTCGCTCATAGTCGGCGCTCACCCGCTGCGAGATCAGATAGGTCGCCAGCGCCAAAGCGGAGAACACCACGATGGTGACGGCCGGCTCCTGGATCGACAGCGAATACATGGCGTGCATGTAGCCGGTGCGGGCGCCAAAACATCCCGCGAGCGAGATCACGGCGAGCGCGGCGAGCAGGCTCGAGCGCGCGATCACGCTCGCCGCCGCAAGCCCGAACGTGATGGCGATGGCCGCGCGCAGCGAGCCGTTGTCGATCACCAGAACGCCGCCGGCCAGCGTCAGCGCGCCGATCACGAGGCAGATCTGCGCCAGCAGGTCCCAGGCTTCCGCGCGCTGCAGGATCAGCATCAGCCCCACGGCAAACAAGGCCGCGCCGATCATGATGGCGGTCATCGCGGTCGGCACCAGCGCCCCGACCCCGGCCGCCACCGCCACCACCCCGAACCCGATCAAGATATTGATGCCGAGCGAGCCGGTGTCGTGTTTCGCCAGCCCCTTCAGGCGCTCGGCTTCGGACGCGGTGAGCTTGCCCTCCTCCACCAGTCGCGAAAGATCGAGAGTGATTTTCATGATGACGCGAGTCCCCGATGTGCAGAACTTGGTAGCACGAAAGCCCTCGAAGGTTCAGCGCCTTGCAAAATGCCGACGCACGCGCGGGGGTTGATTCAGGTCAATGTCGCGGACCCCGCAACAATGCCCGAATAGCCTGCCTGGCCGATACGGAAGAGAGCGACCATGCTGAATATGCGACCGCTCACGCCAGATTTGACATGCGCGTTCGACCGGCGCGCATTTCTCACCGGCGCAGCCGCCCTTGGAATGACCTCGCTCGCTCCGGCATCCGGCCGCGCGGAAGCGGTAAAGACGAGCGCCCGTATCGTGATTGCCGGCGGCGGCGCCGCCGGTCTGACAACCGCATCGCGGCTGTCACGGCGGCTGGACGGCGCCGACATCGTGATCGTCGAACCGCGCGCCGAGCATTTTTATCAGCCCGGCTTCACGCTGATCGGCGCCGGACTGAAGCCCGCCGGCTATGCGGTGCTCCGCACCGCAGACTTCATCGCTCCCGGCGTGCGCTGGTTGCAGGAGAGCGTCACAGAATTGGATCCGGTCGCCAGCAAGGTGGTCACCGACAAGGGCACCGTCCTTGCCTACGATTATCTCGTGGTCGCGACCGGTCTCACGCTCGACTACGCCGCCATCGAGGGAATGGACCGCAGCCTGATCGGCCGCGAAGGAATCGCCAGCGTGTATGCCGGCGCACAGGCGGCCGAATTGTCATGGCAAGCACTCGCAAAATTCGTCGAGACCGGCGGCGCCGGCCTGTTCGGCCGGCCGGCGACGGAGATGAAGTGCGCGGGCGCGCCGCTGAAACAGACATTTCTGGCCGACGATCATCTTCGGCGCAAAGGCACACGAGGGAAGTCGGAGATTATCTACAATGCACATAATCCGACATTGTTCAGCGTGCCGCTGGTTGACGCCAAAGTACGGGAATTGTTTGCGCGGCAACAATTCAAAACCAATTTCAGTCACGTCCTGACCCGGATAGACCCGGGCAAGCACATCGCCACGTTCTCGACGCCCACGGGGCCGATCGATCTGAAATGGGACTTCATCAATGTGATTCCGCCGATGCGCGCGCCGCAGGCCGTACGCAACAGCCCGCTGCCATGGCAGAGCGGCGACTTCGCAGCCGACGGCTGGATCGAGGTTGACAAGGCGACATTGCGGCACCTGCGTTTTTCCAATGTCTTTGGTGTCGGCGACGTGAACGGCGTGCCAAAGGGCAAGACCGCAGCAAGCGTGAAATGGCAGGCGCCCGTGGTCGTCGATCACATCGCGGGATCGATTACCGGCAAGGGCGGAACCGAGCAATACAATGGCTATACGTCGTGTCCGCTCATTACCCGGGTCGGCCAGGCCATGCTGGTCGAGTTCGACTACAACAACAACCTGACGCCTTCATTCCCGTTTATCCCGCCGCTTGATGAACTGTGGCTGGCGTGGGTCATCAAGGAACGCGCGCTAAAACCAAACTACACAGCCATGCTGCGCGGCCTCGCCTGAGCGAAGGATGTCTCCATGAAGGACTTCACCCTTGAGTCGATGCTCGCCATCCTGCAAGAGATGCTCGGCTGGATCTTGTGGCTGGGCCTCGTACTTGCCGCAGTCGCCGTAGGACTGTTCATCCGGAGCCTGCTGCGCCAGCGCGGCTTCAAGGGGCCGGCTGCGCGCAACGCGCTGCTGCTGGGCGTGCTCGGTGGAGCGGCTGCCGCACTTGTCGCACCGTTTTTCACCCAGGCAGGCTTTGGCAATATTCACGGGCCGGTCGACTGGGCCCTCCTCGCGCTGATCGGGATCGGGGCCTTCGGGGTATCCACGGTTGCGGCATTCGGGGTTCTTGGAACCGTCTGCAAGACAACCGCCCGTCTCTAACGCAGCCGGCCGGAGACCCGCAGAATATAGGTGAGCACTTCCGCCACCGCCCGGTACAGGTTTTCCGGGATTTCCTGTTCCAGTTCGAGCTGCGACAGCGCTTCGGCCAGTGCCGGATTGTCGGACAGCGGCACGCCGTGTTCGGCCGCGGTGTCGATGATGCGTTGCGCCAGCTCGCCGCGGCCGATCGCGGTGACGCGCGGCGCATTCGGCTTCTCGTATTTGAGCGCGACCGCGAGTTTCTGTGGGCTCTCGCTCATGAGGCGCGATCCACGAACAGGCCGGGCGCCGTCACGGGAGACGCCGGCGCGCCGGTGGCGCAGAGAATTTCGCCGGGCGCGATGGCGGCCTCGTTGAGCCCGGCTTCCAGCAGTGGCATGGCCTCGCGCAACGCCTTCGCACTGTCGCCGCGTTCGGCGAAGAGCGACACATTGGCCTGTTCGCCGATCATGGCGATGCGCGCATGCACCGGCCCGATCGGCTCGACATCGATGGAGAACATCGCCTGCCAAACCGGCTTCTTCGCATCCTTGCCGCCGCGCTTGCCGTCGCGCTCGATTCGCAACTGCATGATGGCGGTGCCTTGCGGCAGATTCAGCGGAATGTCGAATACCAGGCGTTGCGTGGTGTCGGAGGCGCGGCCGCTCAGGACCTCCTCCGGCAGCGAGGCAATCTGCAACATCGTGTGGCGCGACAGGGCGGCGTCGGTTTCCCCGAGCAGACGCAAGCCCGCGTCGCGCAACGGCAGGCCGTCGAGCGCGCCCGGCAGAACCGGCGGCTGCGGCACGGTCGGGCCGTTGCGATGCGGCGGCGCCGGCGCATGAGCGGGCGGCAAGGTTTGCGGCAGCAATGCCGGGTCCGCTTTGGGGGCGAGCCAGTTCTGCAAAGCCTGACGCAGGTCCAGCAAGGCTGATTTCAGATCGCCGGTCGGTATAAATCCAGCCGGTGCGGTCTGCGGAAACAATCCCGCCTGCAAGGTCGCCTGCAATTTCACCGCATCGCCGCCGGGCGGCGGCGCCGGGCGCTGTCCCAGCACGACCTGGATCGCCGCACGCACTGCCGGCGGCAACGGCGCATCGTTGCGCGCAAGCATCGCTTCGAGATTGGCCTTGAGCGGCGTGTCGGCCGCAGCCGCCGGCTGCAGGACGGGACGCGACAGCACGGCGTCGGTTTCGGCGAGCAGGCGCAACGCCGCGTCGCGCATCGGCGTGGACGGAGATGCCGGCACGGATTGCTGCGGGATGGATGACGCGGCCGGCGTCGCTTGCGGCAGTGATGCGCCCGGCTGCGCAGCCTGCTGAACGATCGGCGATTGCGCTCCGGGTTGCGGTGCCGTCACTGCCGGCGCATGGCCTGACGCCGGCGCCGGCCTGGCGGCAGCATCGCCGCCTTGCGGCGCGAGCCAGGTCTGCAAGGCGTGACGCAAGCCGAGCAAGGCGGCCTTCAGGTCGCCCTGCACCGGCTGGCCCTTCGCCAGCCCGGATTCCAGAAAGACGCCGGATTGTTTGACCGCCTGCTGCAGTCGGGCGGCGTCGATCCCGCCGAGCCGCGTCGACAGCACATCCTGCAAGGCGACTTTGACGCTCTGCGGCAATGACGCGCCGTTGCGCGCCAGCATGGCTTCGGCATCGGCCATCAGCGGCGCGAGTCCGTTCTGGCGCGGCGCCGCCGCGCCCAAAGCCTGCTGCAGGACCGCGAACAGGAAAGCCTTCTGCTCTGACATCGCCGTTTGCACGGCAGCCACCGCCTGGGGCGTCGACGCCAGCGGGGCCTGCGGAGCGGGCGCCGTCTGGCCGGTCGATGTCTGCAAGGGGGCGGGCGAAGCCGCTACGGGCGGGATGACAGCCATCGGGGCGAATGTCCCAGAATCGATCCCCGGACCCTAGGCCGCAAGCGTGAAGCGGGTCTTAACCCCGCTGCCCAAAAGCCGCGCGGAGCGGCCCACCCATCACAAGCGGTTGCCCGGGAGGGCGGGAGACCGCAGCCGCCGTCTCTCACGCGGCAAGCGTCAATATCCGGACGGCGGCTTCAAAGTCCCGGGCGCGATGATGACGGCGGGTCATGGCGTCCTCGTCGCGGCCCCAGGTCTGCATGTTGAAATCCTCGTCGACATGGGCGGCGCGCCAGACCTGATCGGAGTCCAGCGCCCCCTTTGCGAGCGCCAGCGCCAGCAGCGCCGAGCCGGTCAGGGTGGTGATGGAATGCATGGCGCCCAGCCGCCAGGGATCGGACGGCATCGCCCGGCGCGCGGCGGCGACCGCATCGTCCGGCTGCGCCACATGCACCACGCCCTGCGCCAGGATGAACCGCGCGCCAAGAGCGGCGCGCGCCCACGCGATCGGCGGATCCCAGCTTGCCGCCTGTTTCTCGATCAGACCTTCCGGACCATCGGCGCGGTAGAATAAAAGATCGCAGCCGAGATATTTCAGAATGTCGTCCGCGACCGCATCCGGCGCATCCACCACGCCATCGATGATGGAATTGGCGAGCCGCGTGAGCGGCATGCGCGCGGGATCAATCACGTCGGTCTGCGCCTGCCATTCGGCGGCGATTGTCTCCGCCAATGCGCGGGTCGGCGCGGCCAAGGTCTTGCGGGCCGGCGTGCGCACGGCCTTGTCGTCCAGAACGACGGCGAACGCGCCGCCGCTCTCTTTAACCCCCGCCGCGTCATAGAAACGCTTGCGCAGGTCGGGGCGCGCGCCCTGGCGTGCGGATTCCATCGGGTCGAGCGGGTTGTGCCTGTAGATGTCGTCGAAAATGTCGCGCATCACTGGTCCGCCAGCCGCAAATCTTCCGAGGTCACGCGCAACCGCTGCGCAAGCTGGCGCGCGATATTGGTCAGAATCGCCTGCCCGATGCGCGGATGATCGCGCAGCAAAGCCTCAAACTGCATGCCGGTCAACATATACGCCTCGACGTCGTCGTCCGCCACCACGTCGGCGGAGCGCGGCTGGCGCTCCAGCAATCCCATCTCGCCGACCGAACACCCGGGAGCGAGACTTGCCAGCCGGCGGTCGGCATGCGGACCGGAGACGCGGATGCTGACCGTGCCCTTGGTCAATATCCAGAGCCGGTCGGAGGGATCGCCCGCGTTGCACAACGAGGCGCCCGCCGGATAGCTGATGGCGGTCAGGTGCTTTTTCAGAATCTCGACATCCGGCGCGGACATGCCCAGGGTGAGATCGGCCTGCGCCAGGTCCTGCTCGAACACCGAATGCCCGCCCGAACCCGCGCGCAGGATTGCCTCCTCCGCCCACTCCATCGCGGCATCGACATCGTCGAGCACAAAGGCATTGTCGCTGCCCGCGACCGCCTCGTTGACGATGGTGGCATAGCCGGGCTGCGCGCCGCACAGGATGAGATGACGATTGCGCTCGGCGCAGCGCTTGGCGGCCTGCTGCAGCGCCGTCGCGCCGGAAATGTCGATGTCGCTGACGCGCTTGAAATCCAGCACGATGATGACGGCGCGTTCTGTGATGTCGCGCAATTCGGTGGCGAGATCGTCGGAATTGCCGAAGAACAGCACACCCTGCAATTCCAGCACCGACACCAGCGGCCCGGCCCGCTTGAGCACCTCAAGATCGTGGCGCGAGCGCACGCGCTTGGAATGGATGGCGGCGGCAGTGGCACGGCGGCGCACGATCGGACGGCTCATGTCGGCGATGAAAATAAAACAGGCCAGCAGCACGCCGACCCCGGCGCCGATGATCGGTTGGCCGACCACGGTGGCGGCGGCGACCGCCGCCGCGATCGCCAGATTGCGGCGCGCCCGCGCGCGGCTGGCCGGATCGTCCGCGACAAAGGCGTCCTGCGCCATCCGCAGCGTCATGGCGTCGAAGGAGCGGATGGACACGATGATCAGCAAGGCCGCCAGCACGATCATCGGGATCGCGAACAGGAGCGACGGAGCGAGAAATACCGCCGCCATCAGGATCAGCGCCGCCGCGATGGTGGACATGCGCGTGCGGCCGCCGGAGCGATGATTGGCCACCGTCACCGAAAACGAGATCGCCACCACGACCGCGCCGACAAAGGCCGCCACGATGTTGCCAGCGCCGAGGCCAATCAGTTCGCGGCGCGGCCCGATCGGGATGTCGGAGAGATTCTGCGCGGCGCGCAGGTCCAGGAACAGGTCGAGCGTGCCGAGCAGCGAGAGGATCAGCGAGCCCAGCAGGATGATGCGCAGCGCCTCCTTGTCGTTCCACAACGCAAGGACCACCGACATGTCGAGTTTCGGCATCGCCCAGAACGAGCCGATCGACACCGCGCCGATGGTCGGGCCGAGATCGATGGCCGGAAAGGCCAGCCGCAGCAGATGGAAGCTGACAAATCCGATCAGCAGGCCCGACAGCAAGGCCGGGAATTTGGGATAGATCCGGCCGACCACCATGACCGCGACCACAATCAGGATGCCGAACAATGTTGTGAGCGGATGCGGCAGCGACATGTGACGCGCCAGATCGAGCAAGGCCGACAGCGACGGCACGCCGAACAGCACCGGCAATTGCTTGAGACCGATCAGCAGGCCGAGACCGGTGACGAAACCGCCCAAGACCGGATAGGGCGTGAACTTGATGATCCGGGACAGCCCGGAAATGCCGAACAGGATCTGCCAGAATGCCACCAGCAGCACGAAGACCGGATAGGCAGCGAGCACCATGGCCGCATCGCCGTTCCATGCGCCGAACAGGGCCGCGCCAAAACTCGCGTGCAGGAAGCTGATCGGATTGGTCGGGATATTGGTGACGAAGGATGAGGTGCGCAGAATAGCCGCGACGATGCCGCCAAACACCGCGCAGACCAGCCCGGCGAGCGCGCCCTGCGCAGCATATTCCGGCCCGAGCGGCGAATAGGCCAGCACGCCGGAGGAAATGCAGATCGGCAAGGCGACGCAGGCGACGGTGAGACCCGCGCCCAGTTCGCGCGCAATCGTCGGCCAGCCGCCCTCCGGCATGCCGCGCGCCGGCGTCGCATCGGCGTCCGCGCCGTCGGACGACGGCGCGATGTCCGTGCGGGGTGCCGCGCTATTGAGAGACATGATGCTCCCGCGATTGCTGCGTTCCGCGCCACATGGCGTCGAGCGCGGGGACCAGCGCCGCGAAATCGTCGATCACGATATCCGCGCCCTCGCCCCGCAGATCGGCCGCCGCGTGATAGCCCCAGGACACGCCGACGGTGCGCGCGCCGGCGGCGCGCGCCATGCCGATGTCGTAGACGGTATCGCCGATCACGACGGTGTCCTGCGCGGCAATGCCGGCCTCCTGCATGGCCGCCTGCACCATGCCGGGATGCGGCTTGCTTGGCGCGTCGTCGGCGGTCTTGATGGTGTGGAAGCGATCGAGCAGAGCGTGATGGCCGAGCACCGCGCGCACGCCGCGCTGGGACTTGCCGGTGGCGATCCCGAGCAACAGGTCGCCGCGCAGTGACAGCGCATCGATAACTTCGCGTGCACCGGGAAACAGCGGCTCAAGATGCTCGGGCGACTGGCGCAGCGCATGAAAGGCCGACTTGTAGCTCTCGACCAGCACGGTGAGCGGCACGCGTTCGTCGGCCGCACCCAGGTGCGCAAAAGCCTCGGCCAGCGACAGCCCGACAATGGAGAGAATACGCTCGCGCGGCGGACAGGGCAGATCATGCGCGCCATAGGCCTGGCTCATGGCCGCACAGATCATGTGCTGGCTGTCGACCAGCGTGCCGTCGCAATCGAAGATGACGAGTTTCAGAGCAGCCCTCCCACGACCGGGCGCGAACCGCGCCAGCGGCGAATCCCGGCCGTCATTATTACAGCGTCCGGCTCCCGAATTTCCGTCCGCAAACGTCCTAGCACTTTGGTATCAGTCATTTTCTTGTGCGGCGCAACATCCCCCCACGGCGGCTTTGGACCGGCCTGCATAGCGGTTCGCCTGCCCTCGTTTTTCGGGGCTTTACGCTGCCGCTTTTCGTCTCGTGAAAGCGCAGCGACGGCGAACCGATCGTGACAATGCCGCGCGATCACGACGATGTTCCGTAAGCATGCGACGCCGCAGCGGTGGTATTTACGAATTTGTCTGACTAAAATCTCCTTCGGATTCGGTGGCTCAACGACCGGACCAAGGGGAAGGACATGCCTGCCTGCCGCGTACGGCTCGCCGGTCCCGCGGGTCTCGCCAGAGACCTGGATCAGTTCTGGGACACGCGCGTGAGGAGCCGATGAAACTCACGGACATCGGCGACCCCAATTACTTCCACAAGGTCGTGGATTGCCAATGGGCGTGTCCCGCCCACACACCCGTTCCCGAATATATCCGGCTGATCGCGCAGGGGCGTTATTCTGACGCCTACATGATCAACTGGAAATCGAATGTGTTTCCGGGAATTCTCGGACGCACTTGCGACCGCCCCTGCGAGCCGGCCTGCCGGCGCGGGCGCGTCGAGAAGGAACCGGTTGCGATCTGCCGCCTGAAGCGGGTCGCCGCCGATTTCAAGGACGACATTCGCGAGCGACTGCCGAAACCCGCCGCGCGAAAACTCGGCAAGCGCATTGCACTGGTGGGCGCCGGGCCTGCTTCGCTCACCGTCGCTCGCGACCTCGCTCCGCTCGGCTATGACTGCGTGGTGTTCGATGCCGACCGCAAGGCCGGCGGCATGATGCGCAGCCAGATCCCGAAATTCCGGCTGCCGGATTCGGTGATCGACGAGGAATGCGACTACATCCTCAATCTCGGCATCACCTTTCACGGGGGACAGCGCATCGACAGCCTGAAGGCGCTCCTGGCCGACGGGTATGACGCGGTGTTTGTCGGCTCCGGCGCGCCACGCGGGCGCGACCTCGAGATTCCGGGCCGCGCAGAAGCGGCGAAGAACATTCATATCGGCATCGACTGGCTGTCGTCGGTCTCGTTCGGGCATGTCACGAAAATCGGCAAGCGCGTGATCGTGCTCGGCGGCGGTAACACCGCGATGGATTGCTGCCGCTCCGCCCGCCGGCTTGGCGGCGAGGACGTCAAGGTCGTGGTGCGCTCGGGCTTTGAGGAAATGAAGGCGTCTCCCTGGGAAAAGGAAGACGCCATGCACGAGGACATTCCGATCCACAATTACCTCGTGCCGAAATTCTTCACGCACGAGAACGGCAAGCTCACCGGCATCACCTTCGAGAAGGTCAAGGCCGAGCGCGATGCCAAGGGCCGCCGCAACCTGGTGCCGGCCGGCGAGCCGGACCAGCACTTTCCCTGTGACGACGTCCTGGTGGCGGTCGGACAGGAAAACGCCTTTCCCTGGATCGAGCGCGATATCGGCATCGATTTCGACAAATGGAACATGCCGGTGGTGGACGAAAAAACATTCGTCTCGACCAACCCGAAAGTCTTCTTCGGCGGCGATGCCGCCTTCGGGCCCAAGAACATCATCTGGGCGGTGGCGCACGGCCATGACGCCGCGCTGTCGATCCACAAGATGCTGTCCGGCGAAAACATCACCGAACGCCCGCTGCCCGACGTGCAGGTCGAGAGCCAGAAGATGGGCATTCACGAATGGTCCTATCACAACGAAATCACAACCGATCACCGCTACCGCGTGCCACTGCGCGACAAGGCGGCGGCGCTCAAGGATATCCGCGCCGAAGTGGAACTTGGCTACGACCCCAACCTGGCGCTCGGGGAAGCCTATCGCTGTCTGAATTGCGACGTGCAGACAGTGTTCACCGGCCAGCTCTGCATCGAATGCGACGCCTGTGTCGACATCTGCCCGATGGACTGCATCACCTTCACCCAAAACGGCGAAGAGGATGAACTACGCACGCGGCTGCAGGCGCCGGCCAAGAACACGTCCCAGGACCTGTATGTCGCCGACAATCTGAAGACCGGCCGGGTCATGGTGAAGGACGAGGACGTCTGCCTGCATTGCGGGCTGTGCGCCGAACGCTGTCCGACCGGCGCCTGGGACATGCAGAAATATCTGATCTCGATGACTCACGCAGGTGACGGGAAATGCCAGGCGGTCCGATCAGCAGCGTAAACGACTTCGTCATCCGATTCGCCAATGTGAACGGATCGGGTTCGGCTAGCGCCAATGAAATGTTCGCCCGCGCGATCATGCGGATGGGCGTGCCGGTCTCCCCGCGCAACATTTTTCCCTCCAACATCCAGGGCCTGCCGACCTGGTACGAGGTGCGGGTCACCGAAGCAGGCCATCTCGGCGCGCGCGGCGGCGTCGACTTCATGGTCGCGATGAATCCGCAGACCTTCGACAAGGACATGGCGGCGATCGAGCCGGGCGGATACCTGTTCTACGATTCCACCAAGCCCCTGCCCGCCTCCAAGTTCCGCGGCGACATCACCGTCATCGGCGTGCCGCTGACCGCGATCTGCAACCGCGAATATACCGACCCGCGCCAGCGGCAATTATTCAAGAACATTATCTATGTCGGCGCCCTGTCGGCCCTGCTCGACATCGACCCCAAGGTGATCGAGACGCTGATCGGCGAGCAATACAAAGGCAAGGACAAGCTGATCGCGCCGAATATCCACGCCCTGCATCTCGGCCGCGATCATGCTCTGCTCAACCTGCAATGCCCGCTCGGCCTGCGCGTGCGCAAGGCCGACAAGGTCGGCGACCGCATCTTCATCGAAGGCAATGCGGCGGCGGCGCTCGGCGCTGTCTATGGCGGAGCGACAGTCTGCGCCTGGTATCCGATCACGCCCTCGTCTTCGCTCGCCGACGCCTTCACGCGGCATTGCGCGAAATACCGGGTGGACGAGAACGGCAAGGCCAAATACGCCATCATCCAGGCCGAGGACGAACTCGCCTCCATCGGCATGGTGATCGGCGCCGGCTGGAACGGCGCCCGCGCCTTCACCGCCACGTCAGGCCCCGGCATCTCGCTGATGCAGGAATTCATCGGGTTGTCCTATTTCGCGGAAATCCCCGCCGTCATATTCAACGTGCAGCGCGCCGGGCCCTCCACCGGCATGCCGACCCGCACCCAGCAATGCGACCTGATCTCTTGCGCCTATGCCTCGCATGGCGACACCAAGCATGTGATGCTGTTTCCGGAAGATCCGAACGAGGCCTTCGAATTTGGCGCCCTGTCCTTCGATCTCGCCGACCGGCTGCAGACCACGATCTTCGTCATGCTCGATCTCGATATTGGCATGAACCACCGGCTCTGCGAACCGCTGCAATGGGACGACAGCCGCGCGCATGACCGCGGCAAGGTGATGACGGCGGCGGAGCTGGAGGCCGGCAAGGATTTCGGCCGCTATCTCGATGTCGACGGTGACGGCATCCCCTACCGCACCTATCCCGGCACCCATCCGACCAAGGGCTCGTTCTTCACCCGCGGCACCTCGCGCGACCGGTATGCGAAATACACCGAGGAAGGCGGGCCCTATGTCGACAACATGCAGCGGCTGCTGCGCAAGTTCGAGACCGCGAAAGACATCGTTCCACGTCCGCTGATCGCCAATGCCGGCAAGCCGACCAAATACGGCGTGATCTATTTCGGCTCGACCTCGCCGGCCATGGACGAGGCGATCGAACTGATCGAGGCCAAGGGCCATCAGCTCGACCGCATGCGTATCCGCGCCTTCCCGTTCCATTCCAGCGTGGCGAGCTTCATCGCCGACCACGACTTCGTGTTCGTGGTGGAGCAGAACCGCGATGCGCAACTGCGCTCGCTGATCGTCAACGAATGCGGCGTCGATCCGGTGCGACTGGTGCCGATCCTGCATTACGACGGAACGCCGATCACCGCACGCTTCATCGCCAGGATGATCGGGGAGGATCTGGACAAGCTGAAAGTCACGCCGTTGCGCATGGCGCAGAGTAACAAGGGGCAGTCGGTGTCATGACCTACGTCGCCAAGCCGAAATTCCATCATCCAGACCTGCCGACAAACGACCTCGGCTATACCCACCGCGACTATGAAGGCACGATATCCACGCTCTGCGCGGGCTGCGGACACGACTCCATCACAGCGGCGATCATCGAAGCCTGTTTCGAATTGTCGATCGAGCCGCACCGGGTGGCGAAGATTTCCGGCATCGGCTGCTCGTCCAAGACGCCGACCTACTTTCTGGGCAATTCGCACGGCTTCAATTCGGTGCATGGCCGCATGCCGTCGGTGCTGACCGGCGCCAATCTCGCCAACCGCGAGCTGATCTATCTTGGCGTGTCGGGCGATGGCGACTCAGCCTCCATCGGTTTCGGGCAATTCGCACATGCGCTGCGGCGCGGCGTCAACATGCTCTACATCGTCGAGAACAACGGCGTGTACGGCCTGACCAAGGGGCAATTCTCCGCCACCGCCGACCGCGGCTCCAAGAGCAAGCGCGGCGTGATCAACACAGACAATTCCATTGATCTCGCCGCCATGGCTTTGCAGCTCGGCGCCACCTTCGTCGCCCGCTCCTTCTCCGGCGACAAGGCGCAGCTGGTGCCGATCATTAAGGCGGGGATCGAGCACGAAGGCGCGGCGTTCCTCGACGTGATCAGCCCTTGCGTGGCCTTCAACAACCATGCCGGTTCGACCAAGAGCTTCGATTATGTGCGCGAGCACAACGAGGCGGTGAACCGGCTGGACGTGATCCCGGCGCGCGCTCCGATCACGGTCAACTACGCCGAAGGCGCCGTGCAGATCGTGGAGCAGCATGACGGCTCGAAACTCGCCCTGCGCAAGCTCGGCGCCGATTACGACCTGCGCGATCGCACCGCCGCCATGAGCTTCCTGCAGCGGCACGCGGCCAAGGGCCAAGTGGTGACCGGCGTGCTGTTCATCGACGAGAAACCGCACGACCTGCACCATCATCTGGCGACGGTAAACCGGCCGCTCAACACGCTGTCCGAGAAGGACCTGTGCCCGGGTTCGGCGGCGCTCGCCAAGATCAACGCCGGATTGCGCTAGCCCTTAGGCGGCGGCGGTCGGCGCGGCCCGCAGACGGCGCGGCGGCGCTCCGCCCAGATCGGCGCTGATCACGCGATTCCGCCCTTCATCCTTGGCCAGATAAAGCAGCCGGTCGGCCAGCGTGACCAGCGCGTCCGGCGTCTCCGCCGGCGGCCGCGCGGTCGCCGCGCCGATGCTCATGGTGAGATGCGGGCCGAGCGGCGATTGCGGATGCGCAATGGCCGCGGTTTTGAGCGCGGCCATCAGCCGTTGCGCCACAAAGGCGGCGCCGACGGAATCGGTGTCGGACAGAAGACAGACGAACTCCTCCCCGCCGTACCGCGCCACCAGATCGCCCGGACGCCGTCCCGCCTCCGACAACAGCGCCGCCACCCGGCGCAGGCAGGCGTCGCCCTCCACATGGCCCAGATTGTCGTTGTAGGCCTTGAAGTAGTCGACATCGATCATGAGCAGCGACAGCGGCGTGCCGGCGCGGGCGCAGCGCCGCCATTCGTCGGCCAGCGCGTGATCGAAATACCGGCGATTGGCGATGCCGGTCAGGGAATCGGTCGACAGCAATTGCTGCAGCAGACGGTTCTGCGCGAACTGTACGCGCTGGCTTCGCTGCAGGGTATTGGCGACCGAGAACCCCAGCACATTCGCAAGCATCAGCCGCAGGGCGATGCGATACATGTCATCGGCGCTGGGCACGGGTCCCGCCCACACGCTCCAGGTCAGCGGCGCGAGCAGCGTGTAACCCGCGGCAAGAACGACCATGGTGGTAAAACGAAGCGGAAGGCAGAAATAGACGATGATGATCACCCCCACCATCAGGGTCGGCCATATCGCACCCAGCCGGGCATGCAGGCTGAGCGAGCCGAGCGTCGTGGCCAGTCCGGCCAGCGCGAACAGGATGGTCAGCCATTCGAGCGACCGCGGGGTGGCGACGCGAAAGGTCATCGGCAAGGAGACCGCCGTCACGATCAGCAGGACAACCTGCGGGTACAGTCCCCAGCCCAAATCGATGCCCGAATTCCGGATCGCGTAGAAATCGCCGACGAGATTCAGGGTGGTCGTCAGCCCGATAAAGGCCAACACGAACTGAAATCGCCGCCGGTCGTCGGCGAAGCGGCTCAGCCGGTAATCCCGCTCGCAGTCGTCGTCAACCAGCCGCGCAGTCCACGGCGTGACCGCGACCGGCGCCACGTTCTCCGGCAGCATTCCGTGTTTCACAAAAGAAAAACTGCCGTCACGCATCGACCGCCACCGAATCGTCCATGCGCACTAGAGCAAGGATGGCCGGAAAGAACCAGCGGGCGGTCAGTTCACACAGCCCCGCGTGAAGGCCCCGATCTGTCCCGCGCCGACGCCGCTGGCGCCGCCGGAATGGATGCAGTTGACGGCGCGGTCCTGGAACGATTGTCCGGCCGGCCGCGCGGGCGCGATGGCAGGACCGGTCGTGCCGGAAATACCCGGCACCACGGTCGGCGGCGACGGCGCCTGCCCCAGCGGCCGCACCGCCTCGATCCGGGGCGCGCGGCCCAGTGGAGTCAGCGGGGACCGGTGCGGATTGGCGAGCCAGGGCTCGCGCGGCGCCGCGCTGCGCACGCCCGGCTCCGCGTTCATGATGGAATAGGGATAGCCGCTGGCCGACGGCTGGGGCTTGCGCTTGGGTGCGGCATCTGCCGCAGCCGGGGCCAAGGCCGAAACCAGCGCCGCCGTTACCACGATGATTTTGACATCAGGCCGCATGCCGTTTTTCCGAACAGGTCATTACGCCTGCTACATAACAACGCCAGACCCGGAAAACAGGTCCGGGGTTGCGTGGAGGCGCCGACGCTAGTCCTCCGGCGCGTCCTCGATCGGATCGTAGCGCTTGGCATCGAAGCCGAGCAGATTCCAGCTCTGCTGCATGTGCGGCGGCAGCGGCGCGGTGACGTCGATGGTGCCGCCGCGCGGATGCGGCACCGCGATCCGGCGCGCCAGAAGATGCAGCTTGTTCTGCAATCCGCCGGGAAATTCCCAGTTCTCGATATTGAAATATTTCGGATCGCCGACGATCGGGTGATCGATATGCGCCAGTTGCACGCGCAATTGATGGGTACGGCCGGTCACCGGCTTGAGCGACAGCCAGGCCAGTTTCTGCGCCGCCGTTTCCACCACCGCGTAATAGGTGACGGCGTGCATCGCGCCCTCCTCGCCATGCCTGGCGACCCGCATGATGGAATCGTCCTCGCGCTCGTCCTTGGCGAGATAGGTCGAGATGCGGCCCTGCTTCGGTTTCGGCACGCCCGGCACCAAGGCCCAGTAGATCTTGCGCGCCGAGCGCGAGCGGAAAGTTTTGGCGAGCGCGGCGGCGGAGAAGCGGTTCTTCGCCACCAGCAGGCAGCCGGCAGTGTCCTTGTCGAGCCGGTGCACCAGCCGCGGGCGCTGGCCGTCGCGCGCGGTCAGGACGCCCAGCATGCCGTCGAGATGGCGCGTGGTGCCGGTGCCGCCCTGCACGCTCAGGCCCATCGGCTTGTTCAGCACCATCACGTCGTCGTCCTCAAACAGCGTGATGGATTTCAGGAACGCCCTGGTTTCCTCGTCCTTGGGCGAGCCGGGACGCGGCGGCGGCGCCTCGTGCCGCAGCGGCGGAATGCGCACCGACTGGCCGGCCTCCAGCCGGTCCTTGGGCTCCACGCGCTTGCCGTTCACCCGCAACTGGCCTTTGCGGATCACGCGCTGGATATGGCTGAAGGACAGGCCGGGGAACCGCGATTCCAGAAAGCGGTCGACGCGCATGCCGGCCTCATCCGCCTTGACCGCGACGGTCTGCACGCCGGTGGCGGCCGGAACGACGACGGGCTTGACGATCTCCTTGCGGGGCTCGTCCATGGGCTGCGGCTTCGGCGCCGGACGTTCCGTGCGGGCGGCTGCGCGTGCAGGCGCGGTGCGTCCCGCGGCTGCCGGCTTCGGGCGCGGGCCATGCTTGGGCTTGCCAAACGGACGGGCGCCCGCCTTGGGCGGCTCGCGCCGGCTGGCGGTGCGTCCGTCCTGATTGCGGCGGGACTTCTGGCGGCCTTTGCGGCCCTGGCGTTCACTCATGCGCGCCCCATAGCACAGGCGTCCCCCATACGCTTGCGTTTGTTAGGCGGGGAATTCAGCGGGCGATCACCAGCACCGGCTCCTCCACGACGCGCGGCGCGCCCTGCGCGATCGCGACCACCGTCCGCAGCATTCCGGTGCCCGGCACCGCTCCGGCCGCGAAACTGCCGCGCAGCGACTGCTCGAAGGCGTTGCCGGGCTCCGACGCCGCCGGATCGGGCGTCAGCGGTATCGCGATCTCGTGTCCGTCGGGCATGATCTGCGTCAGACGGATGGTCTGCGGCAACAGCCGCGCGGTCGTCCCAAGCCGGACATGCACCCGGACGATTCCGGTGTCGCCGGTGCGATAGACCGGATCCGCTGGCTCGACCACAATGCCGACCAGTTCGGTCGCCTCGCCGCCGGCGCTGAGGACGCTGCCGCGCGGACGCACCGGCACGCCGTCAACGGCGGCGGCCACCGTCTTTGTCAGCGCGACTTTGAGGAAATCCTGGATCTGCGGGTCGTGCAGGATACGCTCATGGATGGCGAAGCTGGTCGGATGCAGCGCCGTACGCGGGAGTACGGCGCTGTCGCGCAGCACCGTGCCGTCGCCCGCCCAGGAAGTCTGCGTCTGGATCGCCGTGGTCTTGCCGGCGGTCTGGAATGACACACGCTGGGTGGTTCGCTGGTCCACGCCGACCAGCAAAACGTCCTCGATCCCGGCCGGCAGCGGTCCGGCGATGATCTCGCCCAGGTCGCGGATGCGGGCGGCAGTGACCGCGAGATCGGGCATGGCCGCGGGCTCGACGCCCTCCCAGCCGAGCGCGGTCCAGGTGTCGGCACGGGCGGGCGCGAACGGTTGCGCACCGGCGTCGCAGCATCCCTCATAGCGCGGCATCAGTTCAAAAATGGACGGGAAGCTCAGCATGGTGCGGCGGAAGCCCGCGAGCCCGCCCATGGCGGCGTTGAGCGGTCCCCAGCCCTTCTCCACGGTCTGGTAGACCTTGGCGGCCCCCTGGAACGGCGTGCCCGCGCTCAGCAGCCGAGCCACCCGCCCGCCGCCATACTTCACCGTATAGACACGCGCGATCAGGCCGCCCATCGAATGCGCCAGGATATCGACCTGGCGGTCGCCGGCCGTGGCGCGGATGAAGGCATCGAGCGCCCGGGCATTGTCGAAGGCGCCGCGCCGCCAGTCGTAGTCGAACAGGAAAAGGTCCTGCCCTTCGCGGTAGCCGATGCTCTCCAGATGCCGGATGACCGGGCCATAGACCTCCTGCCGGAGCGGCCCCAGAAAGACGATCTCGCGCAGCAGCCCACAGGGCTTGATGCCGTCGGGGGCGGCATCGCGCGGCAGGCGGATGGTCGGGAAATGCCGCAGAGCGGCCGCTGATCCCCACACCAGCAGCGGCTCACCGGGCCGGTCCGGATTGTCGCGGCACAGCCGCGACCCCATCAGGCCGGGCACGAAAATCAGCGGCGCCCTGGGCTGGGCCGTTGGCGTCTGCGCATGCAGCGGCGCGGCCAGACCGGACAGGCTGGCAGCGAGCGCGCCAGCCGCCAAGGCTGCGCATAGTCTCCCCGCACTGGCCCGCAGCGCGCCGGTCATCGACTGTCTCCCGGCCCGGACCCGGCATCGGTCCCGGCGACACCTCAATCTAGCAGATCGCGCCGCCGCCCAAGGCCGGGAGCCGTCAGTTTCTTGTGAAGGCCGCCCGCGGCGCCGGCCTGCTGCAACATCGCATCGCGGCTTGCATCGGCGGCCTGACATGGCAAAGCATGGTTTTGGTCCCGCCCTCCGCGCGCTCCGGCCTGCCCCTGGCAGCGGGGCTGCCAACATGCAGAGCGACATGCCGTCCGACTTTGCCGAAAAGATCGCCCAGTTGGGCCGGGTCATCGATCCGCCCGCCACCGCCGCCCTCTACGCCCCGCTGCATGGCCGGGAGCCCCATGCCGGCATCCGGCTGAGCCGCGACATCGCCTATGGCCCGGCCGGGCGGCAGAAGCTCGACGTGTTCCAGGCGGAGGGCGCGACCGAACAGGGGCCGGTGCTGATCTTCGTGCATGGCGGCGGCTTCACCGGCGGCAACAAGAGCAACCCCGGCAGCCCGTTCTACGACAACATCCCGCTCTGGGCCGCACGCAACGGACTGGTCGGCGTGAACATGACCTATCCGCTGGCACCGCAAGCCGCATGGCCGTCGGCCGCGGAGAATGTCGCCAGCGTGGTGCGCTGGGTACACGGCCACATCGCAAGCCATGGCGGCGACCCGGCGCGGATATTCCTGTTCGGCCATTCGGCCGGGGCGACGCATGCCGCGAGCTATGTCGCGCATCCGCAATTCCACGATGCCGGAGGGCTGGGCCTGTCCGGCGTGATCCTGATGTCGGGCATCTACGACCTCACGACCTTCCCGCCGGCGCCAAACTCCCAGGCCTATTTCGGCGAGGACACCGCGCGCTATGCCGAGCGCTCCACGCTCGCCGGATTGCTGAAGTGCCCCGCGCCACTGATGATCGTCGCGGCCGAACTCGATCCGCCGCCATTCGTTGCGCAATACGAGCAGCTGGCCGGCGGACTCGGGCCCGCCGCGCGCGCGATCAGGCTGGCAAAGCACAGCCATCTCTCGGAAGGCTACGCCATCGGCACCGCCGACACCACGCTGAGCGACCAGATTCTGGATTTCATCAGGAGCGCGCAATAGCGCTCACTTGCAGCGGCGCATCTCGCCGGCCGGGGTCTTGTCCCAGGTCACCGCAATCCGGTCCGCGCCGCGCAGCGTCAGGCCGATCGGCATCACGCTGACCTTGCCTTCATTCGAGCATTGCGCCTGCAGGGCGAGCGTATCGCCGATGCGGTAGGACTTCTTGATGGTGCAGAAGGCGACGAACCATTTCACCGTCTTCTCGGTGACGATCATCGGCGCGGTGGACGCGGTGTCACCGTCGATGCGGCAGCCGGCGGGGTCGATGGACCAGCGGCCGAGAAAGGGATCAGCGGCGTGGGCCGGCTGACCCTGGCCGGTGAACACGACAAAGACGGCCATTCCCGCCGCCTTGACCCCCGCCCGCATCCGCACCCGCTCCCGGCTATTGCCCGGCCTTGTCCTTGCGCAACTTCGCCCAATACTCAAGCCGCTTGCGGATCTCGCGCTCAAAGCCGCGCTCGGGCGGATCGTAGAAGGTCTGGCGGCCGAGCTTTTCCGGGAAGCAGTCCTGGCCGGAAAACGCCTCATCGGAATCGTGGTCATAGGCATAGCCGCGGCCATAACCTTCGTCCTTCATCAACCGCGTCGGTGCATTGAGAATGTGCCTGGGCGGCAGCAGAGAGCCGCCCTCCTTCGCCACACGGCGCGCCGCGCCATAGGCGGTATAGGCGGCGTTCGATTTCGGCGCGGTGGCGACATAGATCACCGCCTGCGCGATGGCGAGTTCGCCTTCCGGAGAGCCGAGAAAATCATAAACGTCCTTCGCCGCATTGCAGATCACCAGCGCCTGCGGATCGGCCAGCCCGATATCCTCCACCGCCATGCGCAACACGCGGCGGGCGATATAGAGCGGGTCCTCGCCGGCGTCGAACATGCGCGCGAGATAATACAGCGCGGCATCCGGGTCGGAGCCGCGCACCGATTTGTGCAAGGCCGAGATCAGATTGTAATGGCCATCCTGGCCCTTGTCGTAGATCGGCGCGCGGCGCTGCACGACGCCCTGCAGTGCCGCGACATCGAACACCTCGTCCTTGCGCGCAGCGCGCCAGATTTCCTCCACCAGTGTCAGCGAGGCGCGGCCGTCGCCGTCCGCCATGCGCACCAGCGCGACGCGGGCATCGGCGTCGAGCGGCAGCTTGCGGCCTTCAATCTGTTCCGCGCGCTGCAGCAGTTTCTCGATGGCGGATTCGTCGAGCGAACGGAACGTGAGCACGCGGGCGCGCGACAGCAGCGGCGCATTCAGCTCGAAGGACGGATTTTCCGTGGTGGCACCGACCAGCACGATGGTGCCGTCTTCCATCACCGGCAGAAACGAATCCTGCTGCGCGCGGTTGAAGCGGTGGATTTCGTCCACGAACAGCAGCGTGCCCTGCCCGCTTTCGCGGCGCGCGCGGGCCTGTTCGAACACCTTTTTCAGGTCGGCGACGCCGGTGAAGATCGCGGAAATCTGCTCGAAATGCAGATCGGTTTCCTGCGCCAGCAGCCGCGCCACCGTGGTCTTGCCGGTGCCAGGCGGTCCCCAGAAGATCATCGAGCCGAGCGACCGCGTCTCCAGCATGCGGGTGAGCACGCCATCCGGACCCAGCAACTGGTCCTGCCCCACCACTTCGGCCAGTTTCTGCGGACGCAGCCGGTCGGCGAGCGGACGCGGGGTATCCGCTGCAAGCCCTGCGGCCGTGAACAGATTGGCTGACGATGACTTGGCCATGCGGGCAAGGTGGGGGATGGAGCGCGCCGGTGCAAGCGCTCAGAACGGCCCGGACGGGGTGGCGCTGACGCCCACAAAGAGCGCGACCAGAATCAGCGCGGCGGTATTCACGCCCAAGCCGGTCCAGCCGCCCCTGCGGTCACCCCGGATCAGCGCGAAGATCGCGAGCACGACGCCGGCGATCAGCGCCAGCGGCGCGAGGCCGAAACAGACAAACACGAACAGCGACCATGCGAGGATCGACAGCGATTGCGCGGCCGCCATCCAGATCACGGCCGGGAACGACACAACGAACACCAGCCAGGAGAGACCGCCCAGCCAGAGCGACACGGATGCGTGCCGCGATGTGACCGCGCGCGGCACGGAGAGCGGTTCGCGGCCGGCGGTCATCCGCCGAATTGCGCCGTGATGGTCTGCCCGCCGCGCAACACGGTAATGCGCCAGAGCCGCTGCTGTTCGCGCGTCGCCAGATCAAGATCGCGGGTGCGCCCGATCGGCTTTTCATTCACGGCCAGAATCACATCGCCGCGCTTGAATCCGAGCCTTTGCGCCGGCGAGCCGTTGGCAATGTCGAGAATCGCGACCCCCTCCGCCGAAGGATCGAGTCGCAATTCCTCCGCGAGCGCCGGCGAGATATTGCCGACCTTGGCGCCGGCAAAGGGCGAGCGCGACTTGATGACGATCTCCTCGCGCGGCAGCTCGGGCGCGGTCTGCAGCAGGACGGTCGCCGCACTCTGCCCACCGGCGCGGACGATTCCGATCTGCGCCTTGCCGCCGAGCGGTTTGGTGCCGAAGCGATAGGTGAACGCGTTCTCGTCATCCACCGTCACGCCGTCGATCGAGACGATCAGATCGCCCGTGCGCAGGCCGCCACGCGCCGCCGGACTGTTGGGAATGATGCCGGCGACCAGTGCACCGGCCGGACGTTTCAGGCCGAGGCCCTCGGCAATTTCGGGCGTCACCGTCTGCAACCGGGCCCCGAGCCACGGCCGCTTCACGGCGCCGGCGCCACCCATAGCGGACGCCGCCACCACCCGCACCATATTGGCGGGAATCGCAAAGCCGATGCCCTGCGAACCGCCCGAGCGCGAGAAGATCGCCGTGTTGATGCCGACCAGCTTGCCGGAAAGATCAACCAGCGCGCCGCCGGAATTGCCGGGATTGATGGCAGCGTCGGTCTGGATGAAGAACTGATAATCGGTGATGCCGACCTGGGTGCGCGCCAGCGCCGACACGATGCCGTGCGTCACGGTCTGTCCGACGCCAAAGGGGTTGCCGACCGCCAGCACCAGATCGCCGACCTGCAGATCGTCCGAGTTGCCGAATTCCAGCGCCGGGAATTTTTCCCGCGCGTCCTTGATCCGCAGCACCGCGAGGTCGGTGCGCGAATCCTTCAGCACGATCTCGGCTTCCAGTTCGCGCTTGTCGGCGAGCGACACTTTCACTTCGGTCGCACCCTCGATCACATGGTTGTTGGTCATGATCAGGCCGGACGGATCGACGATCACGCCCGAGCCGAGCGACCGCTGCACCTGCTCGCGCGGGACGCCCTGCCCGAAGAAACGGCGGAACACCGGGTCGTCCATCAGCGGATGGCGGTTCTCGACCACGCGGGCGGCATAAACGTTCACCACCGCGGGCGACACCCGCTTGACCACGGGGGCAAAGGACAATTTCAGCTCGCCCGCCGACTGGGGCAGCCGCCGGTCCTGGGCAAAGGCCACGGGCAGGACGGCCGCGATCCCGCACAAAAGCGCCAAAACCAAGGTCAGGATCGAGCGAACGAAATGCATGCCGGGTTCCCCATGGACCGCCAGATATAAGGCCGGGGCCGATGCAATTGAAGGGCGGCCGCAGCCCGATCCGGCGTGAAATCCCCCGCGATTTGCCTTACTTTGCCACAGCTTGCGGGATGGGCCCGGGGCAAAGACGGCTGCCGGGAGACGGATGTGGGTGCAAGAACGGGTCTGGATGCGTTTGTGATCTACGCGGTCGCCTTCATCGTGGGGGCGATCGTGATGAGCTTCGAGATGCTGGGCTCGCGCTATCTCAACCCCTATTTCGGCAGCGGCATCTACACCTGGGCCTCGCTGATCTCGACCGTGCTGGCCTCGCTCACGGTCGGTTATTTCCTCGGCGGCTGGCTGGCCGACCGCCGTCCCGCGGCCCCGGTGCTGGGCATCACCGTACTGATCGGTTCGCTTTATATCCTGCTGCTGCCGCTATTCGCGCAGCCGATGCTGGAGCTCGTGCTGTCGGGCATCGACGACATCAAGGCGGGCAGCCTCGTCTCCTCGCTCGCCATCCTGTTTTTTCCGGTGATGTTCCTCGGCATGTATTCGCCGTTCGCGATCAGGCTGCTGCTGACCTCGGCGCAGCGCTCCGGCATGGTGTCCGGCACGGTCTATGGCATCTCGACCGCCGGCAGCATCGTCGGCACCCTCGGCACCACCTTCTACCTGATCCCCTCGATCGGCTCGCGCGCCATCACGCTGTCGCTCGGCATCGCCGGCATCCTGGCGGCGCTGCTGCTGATCGCCCTGCCCCATCTCACCCGCAAGCGCGCGGTGGCCGCGCTGCTGATCGCGGCGCTGCCGATGCTCGCAGCCGGCCGCGCCCAGGCCGAGGATCTGGTCGACGAGAAGCTGCGGATGGAATTGCTGAAGCGGCCGGACGGACAGATCGCGCGCATCGAGACCGAATACAACGACATCTACATCAACAAGCGGCGCAACGCGCTGACCATGTCGTTCCAGCTCAAGGGCTGGCACTACACCGAATCCGTCACCAACCTGCGCGATCCCGACGATCTGCGGGTGGCCTATACCCAGAACATGACCGTCGGACTGATCTATCCGCCGGAGCCGAAGCGCATCCTGATGATCGGACTCGGCGGCGGCTCGATTTCCACCTATCTCGGCCGCGCCATGCCGCAGACCGCGATCGACACGGTGGAAATCGATCCCGGCGTGATTGACGCGGCGCGCAAATATTTCGGCATCAAGGATTCCCCGCGCATCCGCTATCTCGACGGCGACGGCCGGGTGTTTCTCACCCGCAGCAAGACGCAATACGACCTAATCCTGGTCGACGCCTTTCACGGCGGCTATGTCCCCTTCCACCTGCTGACCAAGGAGTTCTACGGCCTGATCAAGCAGCGGCTGGCGCCGGGCGGCGCCGCCGCCTTCAATGTGCATGACGGCAGCAAGCTCTATGCCTCGACGCTGCTCACGCTGGCAGCGGTGTTCAGGAACACCGACCTCTATCATTCCGGTGAAGGCGAAGTCAGCGTGGTGGTCACCGACGACGCGCCCAGCGCGGAGACGCTGGTTCAGCGCGCCGCGGCCTTGCAGGGCAAGTACAACTTCCGCTATCCGCTGCCTGCGCTCCTGGCCAAGCGCAAGACCGACGCCAAGGCGCAGATGGCGAAAGGCGAACTGATCACCGACGATTTCGCGCCGGTCGATCTCTATGGCGCCTCCGGCGGCCCGGAGAAGAAAAGGCGATAAGCTAGCTCACTCCTTCGGCGGCAGCGTCCGCAGATAGGCGACCAGCGCGGTCATGTCCTTGTCGGTCATTTTCGCATAGGCGCCAAAGCCCATCGGCGGATTGAGCTTGGTACCGTCCTTGCGAACGCCTTGCGTGATGGCGCGCTTGATCTCGGCGTCGGTCCACGACCCGAGACCCTTTTCCTTGTGCGATGTCAGGTTGCGCGCCTTCGACACACCCCACGGACCCTTGAATTCACGGCCGCCCGCGCCGAGCGCCGTGGTGAGGAGCGGCTGGCCCTTCTCCATGGGCGTATGGCACTCCATGCAATGGCCGATGGTGGCGAGGTAATAGCCCTGTTTCACCTTGCCGCGCATCTTGCCGGGCGCCGGCAGCGCCTCGTGCTTGGCGGGCTCCTTGTATTGCGGCGCCGGCACCTCGTTGCGGATCGGCTTGAGCGAACGCAGATAGGCCACGATGGCGTCGGCATCGCGCGTGGTCAGGCCGGCGTAGAACGCCGAAGGCATCACCGCCAGCGCCACGCCGTTGGGGCGCACGCCATGCATGATCGCCTTCTTGATCTGGTCGTTGGTCCAGTTCCCGATCCCGGTCTGCTTGTCGGGCGTGATGTTCGACGAGACCACCTTGAATCTCGGCGTGTCGAACACATTGCCGCCGGAAAACGCCTTTTCCGCGCCGCCCGGCCCGCGCGGTGTATGGCAGCCGCCGCAATTCAGAATGGAATTGACCAAGTAGTCGCCGCGCTGCGTCGGCGATTGCGCGGCGGCGCTGCCGCCGGTCACCGCCACGGCCAAGGCCGCCAGCCAAAATCGTGACATTTCGAATCTCCCCCAACCCTGAAACAACTCTAATGAGGAGATATTCCCAACGCCAAGAGGTATCGGCCGGCTAACCGCCGAAAAGCAGCTCTGGGACTCTCATCGCGCGCAAACCGGAGTCTCAATCCACGCAAAGGCCGCGCCGCGAGGTACAAACAAAAAGAGCGGCGCCAGGCGCCGCTCTTTAAATCCATCGCGGATGCGAAGCGATCAGGCCGCTGCGTTGGCGGTCTCTTCGATCGCGCGCGCCTGCACCGGACCGGAATCGAGACCCTTGGCATCGACATCGCGATCCACGAATTCGATCACCGCGACCGGCGCGGAATCGCCGTAGCGGAAGCCGGCCTTCAGGATGCGCGTGTAACCGCCCTTGCGGTCCTTGTAGCGCGGGCCGAGCACCTCGAAGAGCTTCTTGACCATGTCGACGTCTCGCATCTGCGAGATCGCCTGACGGCGGGCATGCAGGTCGCCGCGCTTGCCAAGCGTGACCAGCTTCTCGACCACCGGACGCAATTCCTTGGCCTTCGGCAGCGTGGTCACGATCTGCTCGTGCTTGATCAGCGCGGCGCACATATTGGCGAACATCGCCTTGCGGTGTTCGGCGGTGCGGCCGAGCTTGCGGTGAACCTTGCCGTGACGCATCGAACTGATCCTTCTCTTCTCCGTGTCGCGACGGTTCGTCGGACGCTGCGCTCAGGTGGGCTTCCTGCGTTCGCCCCAGAAAAACATCATGGCCGGAACGAAACCCGCCATGACTGTCAACTCAAACTCAGTAGTGATCCTCGAAACGCTTGGCGAGATCGTCGATATTCTCCGGCGGCCAGCCCGGCACTTCCATGCCGAGATGCAGGCCCATCTGCGCCAGCACTTCCTTGATCTCGTTAAGCGACTTACGTCCGAAGTTCGGCGTGCGGAGCATTTCGGCTTCGGTCTTCTGAACGAGGTCGCCGATATAGACGATGTTGTCGTTCTTCAGGCAGTTCGCCGAACGCACCGACAATTCGAGCTCGTCGACCTTCTTGAGGAAGGCCGGGTTGAAGGCGAGGTCCGGAATCGATTCCGATACCACTTCCTTGCGCGGCTCTTCAAAATTGACAAACACGTTGAGCTGATCCTGCAGGATGCGCGCCGCATAGGCGAGCGCGTCTTCCGGCGAAATCGCGCCGTTGGTCTCGATCTGCAAGGTCAGCTTGTCGTAATCGAGAATCTGGCCCTCGCGGGTGTTCTCGACCTTGTAGGACACCTTCTTCACCGGCGAATACAGCGAGTCGACCGGGATCAGGCCGATCGGCGCGTCTTCCGGACGGTTGCGGTCGGCGGCGATATAGCCCTTGCCGGTGTTGACGGTGAATTCCATCCGGATCTCGGCGCCTTCATCAAGCGTGCAGAGAACCAGATCGGGATTGAGAACCACGATATCGCCGACGGTGGAGATATCGCCCGCGGTCACCTGACCCGGGCCGTTCTTCTTCACCACCATGCGCTTGGGGCCTTCGCCCTGCATCTTGATGGCGATGTCCTTGATGTTCAGCACGATGTCGGTCACGTCCTCGCGGACGCCGGCAATCGAGGAGAATTCATGCAGCACGCCGTCGATATGAACGGACTGCACCGCCGCGCCCTGCAGCGAGGACAACAGGATACGGCGCAGCGCATTGCCGAGCGTGAGGCCGAAGCCGCGCTCGAGCGGCTCGGCGACAAGCGTCGCCTCGCGCCGCGGGTCGTTGCCCGCGATCACCTGCAACTTGCCGGGCCTGATCAGTTCTTGCCAATTTTTCTGGATCGTCACGTTTTCACCCATCGCCTTGAGTGCCGCTGCGGTTGTCCGCGCGTTCCACTCCGCCCCGTGGTCAAGTTCGGCGGCGACGGACGGCGTATCCGTCCGTCGGATCAAAGTTTCGGTCATACGCGGCGTCTCTTGCGAGGCCGGCACCCGTTATGAGGAATAGGCGTCACGTCGCGGATCGACGTGACGGTGAAACCTGCAGCCTGCAAAGCACGCAAAGCCGATTCACGACCCGAGCCGGGACCGGAGACTTCGACTTCCAGCGTGCGCATGCCGTGTTCCTGCGCCTTCTTCGAGGCGTCTTCGGCCGCGACCTGCGCCGCATACGGCGTCGATTTGCGCGAGCCCTTAAAACCCATGGTGCCGGCCGACGACCAGGCAATAGTGTTGCCCTGTGCGTCGGTGATCGTAATCATCGTATTGTTGAACGACGCGTTCACATGTGCGACGCCCGACGCGATGTTCTTGCGCTCGCGGCGGCGGACGCGCGTGGCTTCTTTACCCATTCTCGTTCCCTTCGTGGCGCGCTGCAGCCCGCGCCGGACCGTTCGTTAGAAAAAACAGTTACTTCTTCTTGCCGGCGATCGCCTTGGCCGGGCCTTTGCGCGTGCGCGCATTGGTGTGGGTCCGCTGACCGCGCACCGGCAGACCGCGACGATGGCGCAGCCCGCGATAGCAGCCGAGATCCATCAGCCGCTTGATGTTGATCGACACTTCGCGTCGCAGGTCGCCCTCGACCGTAAAATCGCGGTCGATCATTTCGCGGATCTGCAGGACTTCGGCGTCCGTCAACTGAGAGACGCGACGCTCGAACGGAATATTGAGCGTCTTCATGATGGTGTCGGCGGCCTTCTCGCCGATGCCATGAATGTATTGCAGCGCGATCACCACGCGCTTGTTGGTCGGTAGATTCACGCCTGCGATACGGGCCACGATCTCACTCCTGTTGCCGGCAGGCTTCCCGCCGGGCGATTCAATTGTCTCTCACCGTTCCGGAGGGGACCGCAAAGGGTTACAACGACACCCTCCCCTGCCTCTCCGGGGCCCGGCATCGTTGAAACGTTCTCCAACTGAATGCCGGTTTATTAGGGGATTCACCGCCGCTTCGTCAACCTCCGCGCGCGTGCCGAACCCCGCTTTTGTGTCCGATTCCGGCCCGATTTCCGGGATTTCAGGGCCGCCTTGCGTTTGGAGCCGGTCTTGGCGGTCTTAACCTTGCTCCCGGCCCCGGCCTTGGCCGATGTCCGGCCCGAAGCCTTGGCTCCCCCCCGGCTTTTGGCCAATTTTCCCGCCGCGCGCTTGCCGGGGCTGGTGCGGGCGGGCACCTTCCGGCCGGAGGTCGCCCGGCCGGCGGCCCGGCCTCTGGCGGGCCGTTTGCGGCCCAGGGAACGGCCTTTGGACCGTCCGGTGACCGCCTTCTTGCGGGCGGCCGGGGCCTTCTTGCCCAGAATGGCATCAATGGCGCGGGTGACCTCGTCGATCGAGGCCATGCCGTCGGTGGTCTTCAGCAAACCCTTCTGCTGGTAATGTTCGGACAGCGGCGCGGTCTGGGCATGATAGGCGTCCAGACGCTTTTTCAGGGCGTCCGGGTTGTCGTCGGCGCGCAGCGCCTCGCCGCGGGCTTTCATCTGCTCAACGCGTGTCTCGATCCGCTTGAGCAGGGCATTGTCGTCCACTTTCAGCTCGATCACGGCATCCAGCTTCAGGCCCTTGCGCTCCAGCAGGCTCGCCAGCGCCTCGGCCTGCGGCACGGTGCGCGGAAAGCCGTCGAGAATGAATCCCTTCGTGGCGTCCGGCTGAGCGATACGGTCCTCGATGATCGCAACCACCACCTCGTCGGGCACAAGTTCGCCGCGCGCCATGATGTCCTTGGCGCGCAGCCCTACCGGCGTTCCGGCGGCAACCGCGGCGCGCAACATGTCGCCGGTGGAAAGCTGCACGATGCCGTGCTTGGCGACCAGACGCTGGGCCTGGGTGCCTTTTCCGGCTCCCGGCGGTCCGAGCAGGATGAGCCTCATCTGCGGCGGCCCCGCAGCTTGGACTTCTTGATCAGCCCTTCATACTGATGCGCGAGCAGATAGCCCTGCACCTGCGCAACCGTATCCATGGTCACGCTGACCACGATCAGCAGCGAGGTGCCGCCGAAATAGAACGGCACGGCGGCATAGGAGATCAGGATTTCCGGAATCAGGCACACGATCGCGAGATAGCCGGCGCCGATGACCGTGATGCGCGACAGCACATAGTCGATATATTCCGCCGTGCGCTCGCCGGGACGAATGCCCGGAATGAATCCGCCATGCTTCTTCAGATTGTCGGCGGTCTCGGTCGGGTTGAACACGATCGCGGTGTAGAAGAAGGCGAAGAACACAATCAGCGACAGATACAGGATCAGAAACAGCGGCCGGCCGTGGCTGAGCTGGGTGGTGATGGTTGTGAGCCAGTCCGGTCCCTGTCCCGCGTTGAAATTCGCAACCGTCGCCGGCAGCAGCAGCAGCGAGGACGCGAAGATCGGCGGAATGACGCCGGCGGTGTTGAGCTTAAGCGGCAGATGCGAGGACTGCCCCTCGAACATCCGGTTGCCGACCTGGCGCTTGGGATACTGGATCAGCAGGCGGCGCTGCGCGCGCTCCATGAACACGATGAAGGCGATCACGACGACCGACATCACCGCGACCAGCAGGATGAGTCCGGTGGAGAGCGCTCCCTGCTTGCCGAGTTCGAGCGTGCCGACGATGGCCGACGGCAATTCCGCGACGATGCCGGCCAGAATGATCAGCGAAATACCGTTGCCGATGCCGCGCGCGGTGATCTGCTCGCCCAGCCACATCAGGAACATCGTGCCGCCGGTCAGCGTGATCACGGTCGAGATGCGGAAGAACCAGCCCGGCTCGGAGATGACATTGCCCGCGCCTTCAAGCCCGATGGCGATGCCATAGGCCTGGAATGCCGCCAGCACGACGGTCAGATAGCGGGTGTACTGGTTGATGGTCTTGCGGCCCGACTCGCCCTCTTTCTTGAGCGCTTCGAGCGTCGGCGACACCGTCGTCATCAACTGGATGATGATGGAGGCCGAGATATACGGCATGATGTTGAGCGCAAAGATCGCCATGCGCTGGATGCCGCCGCCGGCGAACATATTGAACATGCCGAGAATGCCGCCGGCCTGGGTGCGGAAAATCTGTTCCCATGCGGAAGGATCGATGCCGGGCAGCGGGATATAGGTTCCGAGCCGATAGACCAGAAGCGCGCCGAGCGTGAACCAGATGCGCTTTTTCAACTCTTCGGCTTTGGCGAGTGCCGAGAAGTTGATGTTGGCTGCGAGTTGTTCCGCTGCAGAGACCATGCGTCGCTCCGGTTGCCGTCATTCGCCCATTTGCGCCGGCTGGCGCAAATATGGGATCACTCGGCGTTTTTGCCCTCTGCCTTCTCAGCTTTTTTACCGCCCTGGGATTCACCCCGGGGCGCCAGCGCCATGCGCTTATTCTTTCCGCGCGGCTCGGCGTCTTCTTCCTTGGCCGGCGCCAGGATCTTCACCGACCCGCCGGCCTTTTCGACTGCGGCGATGGCGGATTTGGAGGCGCGCCAGACCGAGAAATTGACCTTGGTCTTGATCTCGCCGCCGCCGAGCAGCTTGACGCCACCCTTGGCGCGGCTGAGCACGCCGGCCTTGACCAGGGCGGCGATGTCGACCGGGTTCTTGGCATCGAGCGAGCCGGCGTCGATCGCCGCCTGCACGCGGTCGAGATTGATCTCGTTCAGCTTTAACGCGAATGCGGTGTTCTTGAAGCCGCGCTTGGGCAGGCGGCGATGCAGCGGCATCTGGCCGCCTTCAAAGCCCTTGATGCGCACGCCGGAACGCGCGGTCTGGCCCTTGCCGCCGCGGCCACCGGTCTTGCCCTTGCCCGAGCCGATGCCGCGGCCGATGCGGGTCCGCAGCTTCTTGGCGCCCGGACGATCGGCGATCTGATTGAGCTTCATGACGACTTCCCTTCGGCGTCGACGACGCGCACGAGATGCCGGACCTTCGCGATCATGCCGCGGGTGGCGGGCGTGTCGGGAAGATCGGCTTGGCGGCCGATACGATTGAGGCCAAGTCCGATCAGCGTCTGGCGCTGGCTCGCCTCGCGGCGGATCGGGCTGCCGGTCTGTTCGACCTTGATGGTTTTCTTCGCTGCCATTGTGGAGCCTGCTTGTGGGTTATTCGGCGGTCGCGTCAGCCTCGCCGCCTTCGCGGCGGCGGGCCTGCAGGGCCGAAACCTTGATATTGCGGCGCGCCGCAACCGAACGCGGCGAATCCTGGTGTTTCAGGGCATCGAATGTCGCGCGCACCATGTTGTAGGGATTGGACGAGCCGAGCGACTTCGCCACCACGTCCTGCATGCCGAGCGTGTCGAACACCGCGCGCATCGGGCCGCCGGCGATGATTCCGGTTCCGGGAGGCGCCGCGCGCAGATGGACCTTGCCGGCGCCGTGACGACCGAACACGTCGTGATGCAGGGTGCGACCTTCGCGCAGCGGCACGCGGATCAGCGCGCGCTTGGCGGCATCGGTCGCCTTGCGGATCGCTTCCGGCACTTCGCGCGCCTTGCCGTGGCCGAAGCCGACGCGGCCCTTCTGGTCGCCGACGACGACAAGCGCGGCAAAGCCGAACCGCCGGCCGCCCTTCACCACCTTGGCGACGCGATTGATGTGGACGAGCTTGTCGACAAACTCGCTGTCGCGCTCTTCCCGCTCGCGGTCGCGCTTGGATTCGCGCCTGGGTTCACGTGCCATATCGTTTTTCCTTCGGGCGGCTTCGCCCTTGTCTCATCGCCCGGTTAGAAGTTGAGCCCGCCTTCACGCGCGGCTTCCGCCAGCGCCTTGATGCGGCCATGGTACAGAAAACGTCCGCGATCGAAGATCACGTCCTTGACGCCCTTCTGCAGGGCGCGTTCGGCCACGAGCTTGCCGACCGCCTTGGCAGCGTCGACATTCGCGCCGGACTTTTCGCGCAGAGTCTTTTCCATCGACGAGGCGGCCACGATGGTCGTGCCCTTCTCGTCGTCGATGATCTGCGCGTAGATGTGCATGGAAGAACGATGCACGGACAAGCGTACACGGCCCTTTGCGGCGGCCTTGATCGAGCGGCGATTGCGCGCTTTGCGGCGATCGGTCGGTGATTTAAATTTGGCCATCGGCGTTACTTCTTCTTGCCTTCCTTGCGGAAGATGAATTCGTCGGAATACTTGACGCCCTTGCCCTTGTAGGGCTCCGGCGAGCGATATTCGCGGATCTCCGCCGCCACCTGGCCGACCTTGCGCAGGTCGATGCCGCTGACGACGATCTCGGTCGGCTTCGGCGTCGCCACCGTGATGCCTTCCGGGATCGGATAGACCACGTCGTGGCTGTAGCCGAGCGCGAGCTGCAGATTCTTTCCCTGCACCGCGGCGCGATAGCCGACGCCGGTGATTTCGAGCTTCTTCTCGAAACCCTTGGTCACGCCGGTCATCATGTTGTCGATCAAGGCCCGCGACGTGCCCCACATGGCGCGCGCGCGCTTGGTCTCGTTGCGCGGATCGACCTTGATGGCGCCCTTGTCCATGACGACGGCGACGCTCTCGTCGACGACGAATGACAGGGTGCCCTTCGGGCCCTTCACGTTGACGGTCTGGCCCTGGACATTGGCAGTAACGCCCGAGGGGACCGTGACTGGCTTTTTTCCGATTCGGGACATGATCAGAACACCGTGCACAGAATTTCGCCGCCGACATTGGCGTCGCGCGCGACATGGTCCGCCATCACGCCCTTGGGCGTGGACAGAATCGAGATGCCGAGTCCGTTGTTGACGCGCGGCAGATTGCGCACGGCGACATAGACGCGGCGGCCCGGCTTGGAGACGCGGGCGATCTCGCGGATCACCGGCGCGCCGTCGAAATATTTCAGCTCGATCTCGACTTCGTTGCGGCCGTCCTTGTGCTCCACGGTCGAAAACCCGCGGATATAGCCTTCGGACTTCAGCACTTCGAGCACGCTCATGCGCAGCTTGGAGCTGGGCGAGGAGACTTTCGGCTTGTTACGCATCGCCGCATTGCGGATACGCGTGATCAAATCGCCGACTGGATCGTTCACAGCCATCTGATCCTCCTCACCAGCTCGACTTCACAAGGCCCGGTATCAGGCCCTTGTTGCCGAGTTCTCTGAGCGCGATACGCGACAGTTTGTGCTTGCGGTAATAGGCGCGCGCGCGGCCCGTCACTTCGCAGCGGTTCCTGATGCGGTTGGGCGCGGAATTGCGCGGCAACTCGGCCAGCTTGAGGGAGGCCGCAAAGCGCTCCTCCATCGGCTTGGTCTTGTCCATGGCGATCGCCTTCAAGCGTCCGCGCCGGCCGGAATATTGCTTGGCCATGCGGCGGCGCCGCTTGTTCTTCTCGATCGAACTTTTCTTCGCCATTCTTGTCTCCTGGCTATCCGCGTCTGAGGGCTTCCGCCCTCACTGCCGGAACGGGAAGTTGAATGCGTTCAGCAAGGCGCGCGCTTCGTCGTCGGAACGCGCGGTCGTGCAGATCGTGATGTCCATTCCCCAGACATCGACAGCCTTGTCGAAGTCGATTTCCGGGAAAATGATATGCTCCTTGATGCCGATGGTGTAGTTGCCGCGGCCATCGAAGCTCTTCGGATTGAGACCGCGGAAGTCGCGGATGCGCGGCAGCGCGATATTCACCAGACGATCGATGAAATCGTACATACGCGCCTTGCGCAGCGTGACCTTGGTCCCGATGGCCTGGCCGTCACGCAGCTTGAAGGTCGCGATCGACTTGCGCGACTTGGTGATCACGGCCTTCTGGCCGGCGATCAGCGCCAGATCGGCGGCCGCGTTGTCGACCTTCTTGCGGTCGTTCACACCCTCGCCGATGCCCATATTGAGCACGACCTTGGTGATCACCGGCACCTGCATGCGGTTCTTGTAGTTGAACTGCTTCGTGAGCTCGGCGCGCACGACGTCGTCGAAATGGGCCTTCAGACGCGGGGTATAGCGCGCCGCCTGGCCCTTGCCGGATTCGGACTTCTGCGTCTCAGCCATCGATTTCCGCTCCCGAACGCTTGGCAACACGAACCTTGCGCCCGTCATTCATGATCTTGAACCCGACGCGCGTCGGCTTTCCGTCCTTCGGATCCGACAGCGCGATATTGGACAGATGGACGGTCGCCTCTTTCGAGATGATGCCGCCTTCCTGCTGCGCCGTCTGCTTCTGGTGGCGCTTCACCATGTTGACGCCGCGCACCAGGGCGCGGCCCTCGGTCGGGCGCACCTCGATGACTTCGCCGGTGCGGCCCTTGTCGCGACCGGTCAGCACGACGACCTTGTCGCCTTTGCGGATTTTCGCCGCCATCACAGCACCTCCGGCGCAAGCGAGATGATCTTCATGTGGTTCTTGGCGCGCAGTTCGCGCGGCACCGGTCCGAAAATACGGGTGCCGACCGGCTCGGACTGCGCATTGATCAGCACGGCGGCGTTGCGGTCGAAGCGGATCACCGAACCGTCATTGCGCTTGATCTCCTTGGAGATGCGCACGACGACGGCCTTCATGACCTCGCCCTTCTTCACGCGACCGCGCGGGATGGCTTCTTTCACCGAGACGACGATGATGTCGCCGATGGTGGCGTATTTCCGCTTGGAACCGCCCAGCACCTTGATGCACATGACGCGACGCGCACCGGAATTATCGGCAACGTCCAGGTTGGTTTGCATCTGAATCATGACGCACCTAATCCTTCATTGGCTTGTGAACGCGGAGACCGCGCTCACAGCACCTTTTTCTTTTTCTCGCCCTGGACGACTTTCCAGCGCTTCAGCTTCGAAATCGGCTTGTGCTCCTCGATCCACACCATGTCGCCGACCGAAAACTCGTTCGTGTCGTCATGAGCATGAAACTTGGTCGTGCGGCGCACGGTCTTTTTCAGAACCGGATGGGTGAAACGCCGCTCGACCGAGACCACGACGGTCTTGTCTTGCTTGTCGCTCACCACGACGCCATGCAGCTGCCGCTTCGGCATCTCTGAACCCCTACTTCGACTTCGACTTGGCCGCAGACTTGGTCTTCGGCGCGGTCTTGGATTTCGTTGACTTCCCGACCTTGGGCGCGGCGCCCTCGGCCTTCACGGCGGGCTCGCTGCCCGCACGCTTCTGGTTGGCGATCGTCTTCAGCCGCGCGATGTCGCGGCGCACCACGCGCACGCGCGCGGTGTTCTCGAGCTGGCCCGTCGCCCGCTGAAAGCGCAGGTTGAACTGCTCCTTCTTGAGCTTCAGGACTTCGTCGTCGAGCTGATCGACGGTCATTACGCGGGCATCGGCTGTCTTCATGGCGGTTACTCGGCAATGCGCTCGATGAAACGGGTCTTGATCGGCAGCTTCGCAGCTGCCAGCGTGAGCGCTTCCTTGGCGACCTGCACGGACACGCCGTCGATCTCGAAGAGGATGCGGCCGGGCTTGACACGGGTCACCCACAATTCCGGGGTGCCCTTGCCCTTGCCCATGCGAACTTCAATCGGCTTTTTCGAGACCGGCACATCCGGGAACACCCGGATCCAGACCCGGCCCGAGCGCTTCATGTGACGGGTGAGCGCACGGCGCGCCGCCTCGATCTGGCGCGCGGTCACGCGCTCAGGCTCCAGCGCCTTGAGACCGAACTGGCCGAAATCCAGATTGGTCCCCGACGTGGCGGTGCCGTGGATGCGGCCCTTGAAGGCCTTGCGGAATTTTGTGCGCTTGGGTTGCAGCATGGCTGTGTCTCTTTATCCCGCCGTCATGTCGCGGCGCGGACGGCCCGCATCCGACTCGGCCATCTTCTTGTCCTGCGCCATGGAGTCGTGCTCCATGATTTCGCCCTTGAAAATCCAGACCTTGACGCCGCAGGTGCCGTAGGTGGTGAACGCGGTGGCCACGCCGTAATCGACGTCGGCGCGCAGCGTATGCAGCGGCACGCGACCTTCGCGATACCATTCCAGACGCGCGATTTCGGCGCCGCCCAAGCGGCCCGAGCAGTTGATGCGGATGCCTTCGGCACCCAGACGCATCGCGGTCTGCACCGCGCGCTTCATGGCGCGGCGGAACGCCACGCGGCGCTCGAGCTGCTGGGCGATCGATTCGGCGACCAGCTGCGCGTCGAGTTCCGGCTTGCGGATTTCGAGGATGTTGATGACCACGTCCGACTGGGTCAGGTCGGCCACCGACTTGCGCAGCTTCTCAATGTCGGCGCCCTTCTTGCCGATCACCACGCCCGGACGAGCCGAGTAGATGGTCACCCGGCACTTCTTGTGCGGACGCTCGATCACGATCTTGGACACGGCCGCCTGCTTGAGCTGCTTCATCAGCTCTTTGCGGATGGCGATGTCCTCATGCAGCAGCGTGCCGTACTCGTTCTTGCCGGCGTACCAGCGCGAATCCCAGGTCCGGTTGATGCCAAGCCGCAGGCCGATCGGATTGATCTTCTGACCCATGAGCTACTCCCTTAAGCCGCGGCTTCGACCTGACGAACGACGATCGTCAGATGCGAGAACGGCTTGAAAATGCGTCCCGAACGGCCGCGGCCACGGGGATGAAAACGCTTGATCACCAGCGCCTTGCCGACATGCGCCTCGGCGACGATGAGAGCGTCGACGTCGAGGTCGTGATTGTTTTCGGCGTTGGCGATCGCCGATTCCAGGCACTTCTTCACGTCCGCGGCGATGCGCTTGCGCGAGAACTGCAGATCGGCGAGCGCCGTCGCCACCTTCTTGCCGCGGATCAGTTGCGCGACAAGATTGAGCTTCTGCGGCGACACCCGGATGTTGCGGGCGATCGCCTTTGCCTCGTTATCGGGGAGCGCGCGTTCGCGTGCCGGTTTGCCCATGACGAACCTCTTAACCTCAGCTCGCGGCCGCGGCCGGCGCACCAGCGCGCTTGGCCTTGCGGTCGGATGAATGCCCGAAGAACGTACGGGTCGGAGCGAACTCGCCGAACTTGTGTCCGACCATCTCTTCGTTGACCTGTACCGGAATGTGCTTCTGGCCGTTGTAGACGGCGAAGGTCAGGCCGACGAATTGCGGCAGGATCGTCGAGCGACGGCTCCAGATCTTGATGACCTCGTGACGTCCGGACGAACGGGCCTTCTCTGCCTTCTTCAGCAGATAGCCGTCGACAAAGGGACCTTTCCAGACCGAGCGCGACATACGGCCGTTCCTTACTTTTTCTTCTTCCGAGCGTGACGGCTCGAAACGATGAATTTGGTGGTGGACTTGTTCTTGCGGGTCTTCTTGCCCTTGGTGGGGAAGCCCCAGGGCGAAACGGGATGGCGGCCACCCGAGGTGCGGCCTTCGCCGCCGCCGTGCGGATGATCGACCGGGTTCATGGTCACGCCGCGATTGTGGGGCTTGCGGCCGAGCCAGCGGTTGCGGCCGGCCTTGCCGATCGAGGTGTTCATGCGGTCGGGATTCGACACCGCGCCGATTGTGGCGCGGCAGCGGCCATGCACCAGGCGCTGCTCGCCGGAATTCAGACGCAGGATGACGTACTCGCCATCGCGGCCGACGATCTGCGCGTAGGTTCCGGCGGAACGGGCGATCTGACCGCCCTTCCCAACCTTCAGCTCGACATTGTGCACGATGGTGCCGACAGGAATGTTGGCAGCCGGCATCGCGTTGCCCGGCTTCACGTCGACATACTCGCCCGAGACGACCATGTCGCCGGCGGCCAAACGCTGCGGCGCCAGGATATAGGCCTGCTCGCCGTCGTCATACTGTACCAGCGCGATGAACGCGGTGCGGTTCGGATCGTATTCCAGCCGCTCGACCTTGGCCGGCGCGTCGGCCTTGGCGCGCTTGAAGTCGATGATGCGGTAGGCCTTCTTGTGGCCGCCGCCGCGGAAGCGCGAGGTGATGCGGCCGTTATTGTTGCGGCCGCCGGTCGCGGACTTGCCTTCGGTCAGCGCCTTCACCGGCGCGCCCTTGTACAGCCCCGACCGGTCGACGAGGACGAGTTGCCGCTGGCTCGGCGTGGTCGGTTTGTATGTTCTCAATGCCATGGCCGAATTCCTTACAGACCGGTCGTCACGTCGATACGGTGACCTTCTTCGAGGGTCACGATCGCGCGTTTGGTCGGCGACTGGACGCCATAGCTGCCGCGGAAGGCCTTGACCTTGCCCTTGCGCACCAGCGTGTTGACGTTCTTCACCTTCACATCGAACAGCCGCTCCACCGCTTCCTTGATCTGCGGCTTGGTCGCGGTATTGGCGACCTTGAAGACGACCTTGTTGTGCTCGGACGCCGTCGTCGCCTTCTCGGTGATCACCGGCGACAGGATGACGTCGTAATGGCGCGGATCTTTGGAGCTCATTTGAAGCGCGCCTCCAGCGCATCGAGCGCCGCCTTGGTCAGCACGAGCTTGCCGCGACGGAGAATGTCATAGACGTTGATGCCCTGGATCGGCAGCACGTCGATATTCGGAATGTTGCGCGCCGCATTGCGGAAATTCGTCTCGATCTCGGCGCCGTCCACGATCAGGGCGTTGACGATGTCGAGCTTCTCGAAATTCTGCACCAGCACCTTGGTCTTGGCTTCGCTCACGCTCGCCTTGTCGAGCACGATGATGCCGCCGTCCTTGGCCTTGGCCGAGAGTGCATGCTTGAGCGCCAGCGCGCGGACCTTTTTCGGCAGGCCGATCTCGTGGCTGCGCACGACCGGACCGAACGAACGGCCGCCGCCGCGGAACAGGTTGGCGCGCTGCGAACCGTGACGGGCGCCGCCGGTGCCCTTCTGGCGATACATTTTCTTGCCGGTGCGGGCGATATCGGCGCGGTTCTTCACCGCATGCGTTCCGGCACGGCGCTTGGCAAGCTGCCAGTTGATGCAGCGATGGATCAGATCGGCGCGCGGCTCCAGACCGAAAATCTCGTCCGAGAGCGTGACCGAGCCGGCCTGCTTGCCGTCGAGGGAGAGCATCTTGAGTTCCATGATCACTCGCCCTCTTTGTTCTTGGCGGCGGCGAGCGCGGCGACTTCGGCGGCGGCGGCCTGTTCGGCTGCGCGCTTCTCGTCGATCATCACCGGCTTCGCATCCGCCGCGTCGCCCTGCGGGGCCTCGGCCTTGGACGCATCCTTGGCGGACGCCGCGGCATCGGCCGCAAGTTCGCGGAACTTGCCGGGCTTGGGAGCGTCCTTCGGGAGCGCCTTCTTCACGGCGTCACGCACCGTGATCCAGCCGCCCTTGGAGCCGGGGACCGCGCCCTCGACCAGGATCAGGCCACGCTCGACGTCGAGCTGCACCACCTTGAGATTGAGCGTGGTGACGCGATCGACGCCCATGTGACCGGGCATCTTCTTGTTCTTGAACGTCTTGCCGGGGTCCTGACGGCCGCCGGTCGAACCGATTGAACGATGCGAGATCGACACACCGTGCGAGGCGCGCAGACCGCCGAAATTCCAGCGCTTCATGCCGCCGGCAAAGCCCTTGCCGATCGAGGTTCCGGTGACGTCGACGAACTGACCGACCACGAAATGGTCGGCCGTGATCTCGGCGCCGACCGGGATCACCGCGTCATCGCTGACGCGGAATTCCACGATCTTGGCTTTCGGCTCGACCTTGGCGACCGCGAAACGGCCGCGCTCGGCCTTGGACACGTTCTTGACCTTGCGGCTACCGGCGCCAAGCTGCAGCGCGACATAGCCGTTCTGGTCCTTGGTGCGGTGGGCGACGACCTGGCATTGGCCAAGGCGCAGCACCGTGACGGGAATATGCTCACCGGCATCGGTGAACACCCGCGTCATTCCGACCTTTTGTGCGATCACTCCGGAGCGCATCGTCGTGGTCTTTCCTTCGTTCGGCTCAGAGCTTGATCTCGACGTCGACACCGGCGGCGAGGTCGAGCTTCATCAGCGCGTCCACGGTCTGCGGTGTCGGATCGACGATGTCGAGAAGACGCTTGTGAGTGCGCATCTCGAACTGTTCGCGGCTCGTCTTGTCGATATGCGGCGAACGATTCACCGTGAATTTCTCGATCTTGGTCGGCAGCGGAATCGGTCCACGGACCTGAGCGCCAGTGCGCTTGGCCGTGTTGACGATCTCGCGTGTCGACGCATCGAGGATGCGGTGATCGAACGCCTTGAGCCGGATCCGAATATTCTGGCCGTTCATGTTTCTCTCTCCCGTCATTGCCGGCTTTCCGGCAATCCATCACACATCTGGCGATGAATGCCCGGGCCGAAGCCCGGGCACGACGAATGTGACTTACTCGATGATGCTCGCGACGACGCCGGCACCGACGGTGCGGCCGCCTTCACGGATCGCGAAGCGAAGCTTTTCTTCCATCGCGATCGGCACGATCAGGTGCACTTCCATCGCGATGTTGTCGCCCGGCATCACCATTTCCGTGCCTTCCGGCAGATGAACGACGCCGGTCACGTCGGTCGTGCGGAAATAGAATTGCGGACGGTAGTTGGTGAAGAACGGCGTGTGACGGCCGCCTTCTTCCTTGGTGAGGATGTACGCCTCAGCCTTGAACTTGGTGTGCGGCTTGACCGAGCCGGGCTTGCAGAGAACCTGACCGCGCTCGACTTCCTCGCGCTTGGTGCCACGCAGCAGCGCGCCGATATTGTCGCCCGCCTGGCCCTGATCGAGCAGCTTGCGGAACATTTCGACGCCGGTGACGACGGTCTTGACGGTCGGCTTGATGCCGACGATCTCGATTTCCTCGCCGACCTTCACCACGCCGCGCTCGACGCGACCGGTGCAGACCGTGCCGCGGCCGGAGATCGAGAACACGTCTTCGACCGGCATCAGGAACGGCTGGTCGATCGGGCGCTCCGGCTGCGGAATGTATTCGTCCACGGCCTTCATCAGCTCGAGGATGGCGTTCTTGCCGATCTCCGGATTCTTGTCTTCCAGAGCCATCAGGGCCGAACCCTTGATGATCGGGATCTTGTCACCCGGGAAGTTGTACTTGGAGAGCAATTCGCGGACTTCAAGCTCGACCAGTTCGAGCAGTTCCGGATCGTCCACCATGTCGACCTTGTTCATGAACACGACCAGCGCCGGCACGCCGACCTGGCGGGCCAACAGGATGTGTTCGCGGGTCTGCGGCATCGGGCCGTCGGCAGCCGACACGACCAGGATCGCGCCGTCCATCTGGGCGGCGCCGGTGATCATGTTCTTCACGTAGTCGGCGTGGCCGGGGCAGTCGACGTGCGCATAGTGACGGTTCGCGGTTTCATACTCGACGTGCGCCGTCGAAATGGTGATGCCGCGGGCCTTCTCTTCCGGCGCCTTATCGATCTGGTCATACGCCGTGAATGTCGCGCCACCCGTTTCGGCCAGCACCTTGGTGATTGCCGCCGTCAGCGACGTCTTGCCATGGTCGACGTGACCGATGGTGCCGATGTTGCAATGCGGCTTGTTGCGTTGGAATTTCTCTTTGGCCATCGAACTCTCCCTTCCGGGTCTTTCTCGAAGTGGTGGTTAAACGTTGGCGATGAACTTGCGGCTCAGGCGAACTTCGCCTGAACTTCCTGAGCGACGTTGCTGGGAACCTGTTCGTAGTGGTCGAACTGCATCGTGAACGTGGCGCGTCCCTGCGACATGGACCGCAACACACCCACGTAACCGAACATGTTGGCGAGCGGCACCATCGCGTTGATGACGTTGGCATTGCCGCGCATGTCCTGGCCCTGAATCTGACCACGACGCGAATTCAGATCGCCGATGACGGAGCCGGTGTAATCCTCCGGCGTCACGACCTCGACTTTCATGATCGGCTCGAGCAGCACCGAACCGCCCTCGCGCAGCGCTTCGCGCAACGCGGCGCGCGAGGCGATTTCGAAGGCCAGCGCCGAGGAGTCGACGTCATGGTAGGCGCCGTCGATCAGCGACACCTTGAGATCGACAACCGGGAAGCCGGCGAGCACGCCCGCCCCCAGCACCGATTCGATGCCTTTTTCGACGCCCGGGATGTATTCCTTCGGCACGTTGCCGCCGATGATCTTGCTTTCGAATTCATAGCCCTTGCCGACTTCATTCGGCTCGACGATGAATTTCACGCGCGCAAACTGGCCGGTGCCGCCGGTCTGCTTCTTGTGGGTGTAGTCCTTGGTGACGGTCTTGGTGATGCGCTCGCGATAGGCCACCTGCGGAGCGCCGATATTGGCCTCCACCTTGTAGGTGCGCTTGAGGATATCGACCTTGATGTCGAGATGCAGTTCGCCCATGCCCTTGAGAATGGTCTGGCCGCTCTCCTGGTCGGTCGACACGCGGAAGGACGGGTCTTCGTTGGCAAGCTTGGCCAGCGCGACGCCGAGCTTCTCCTGGTCGGCCTTCGACTTCGGCTCGATCGCGATCTCGATCACCGGCTCGGGGAATTCCATCTTTTCCAGGATGACCTGCTTGTCGGGATCGCACAGCGTGTCACCGGTACGGGTCTCTTTCAGGCCGGCCAGGGCGACGATGTCGCCGGCAAAAGCTTCCTTGATGTCTTCGCGGTTATTCGCATGCATCAGCAGCATGCGGCCGACACGTTCCTTGCGTTCGCGCGTGGAATTGACCACGCCGGTGCCGCTCGACAGCGTGCCGGAATAGATGCGGCAGAAGGTGATGGTGCCGACAAACGGGTCGTCCATGATCTTGAACGCCAAGAGCGACATCGGCTCCTTGTCGTCGGCCTTGCGCAGCACTTCGTTGCCCTTGTAATCGACGCCCTTGATGGCCGGCACGTCGACCGGCGACGGCAGGTAATCCACGACGGCATCGAGCAAGGGCTGCACGCCCTTGTTCTTGAAGGCCGAGCCGCACAGCACCGGGTAGAAGGCGCCGGTCAGCACCGCCTTGCGGATCAGCTTCTTGAGCGTGGCCTCGTCGGGCTCCTTGCCCTCGAGATAGGCGGTCATGGCGTCGTCATCGAGCTCGACGGCGGCCTCGATCATCTTCTCGCGATATTCCTTGGCCTGATCGAGCAGGTCGGCCGGAATGTCGATGTCCTTGAAATTCGCGCCGAGGGCTTCGTCTTCCCAGATCACGCCCTTCATGCGGATGAGGTCGACCAGACCCTTGAACTGGCTTTCCGCGCCGATCGGCAATTGCAGAGCCACCGGCTTGGCTCCGAGACGGTCGACGATGTCCTTCATGCACTGAAAGAAGTCGGCGCCGATCTTGTCCATCTTGTTGGCGAACACGATGCGCGGAACGTTGTATTTGTCGCCCTGACGCCAGACCGTCTCGGTCTGCGGCTCGACGCCCTGGTTGCCGTCGAGAACGACGACGGCGCCGTCGAGAACGCGCAGCGAACGCTCGACCTCAATGGTGAAGTCGACGTGACCCGGCGTGTCGATAATGTTCAGACGCTTGTTCTTCCAGATCGCGGTCGTGGCGGCCGACGTGATCGTGATGCCGCGCTCCTGCTCCTGCTCCATGAAATCCATGGTCGCAGCGCCGTCATGCACTTCGCCGATCTTGTGGCTCTTGCCGGTGTAATAGAGGATGCGCTCAGTGGTCGTGGTTTTCCCGGCATCGATGTGGGCCATGATGCCGAAATTGCGGTAGTCCTCGATCGGGTGACTGCGGGGCATAGCGTGTCCTGATCCGTTTCGCCGTTACCAGCGGTAATGCGAGAATGCGCGGTTGGCTTCCGCCATCCGGTGCACATCTTCGCGCTTCTTGACGGCATTCCCCCTGTTATTCGACGCGTCGAGCAGTTCGGCTGACAGCCGATCCACCATCGTCTTTTCGTTGCGATCACGTGCCGCCGCGATGATCCAGCGGATGCCGAGCGCCTGACGGCGGGTCGAACGCACTTCGACCGGCACCTGGTAGGTGGCGCCGCCGACGCGCCTCGAACGCACCTCGATCGAGGGCATCACGTTGTCGAGGGCCTGCTGGAAAACGGCGATCGGATCGGATTTGGTCTTGCCTTCGATGACATCAAAAGCGCCGTAGATGATGTTTTCGGCGGCCGATTTCTTGCCATCATACATCAGCACGTTCATGAATTTCGAAACGACGAGATTTCCGAACTTCGGGTCCGGATTGATTTCGCGTTTTTCGGCGGAGTGGCGACGGGACATGACTCGTTACCTCACTTCGGCCGTTTCGCGCCGTATTTCGAACGGCGCTGCTTGCGGTTCTTGACGCCCTGCGTGTCGAGCACGCCGCGCACGATGTGATAGCGGACGCCTGGAAGATCCTTCACGCGGCCGCCGCGGATCATGACAACCGAGTGTTCCTGCAGGTTGTGGCCTTCGCCCGGGATATAGCCGATGACCTCGAAACCGTTGGTCAGACGCACCTTGGCGACCTTGCGGAGCGCCGAGTTCGGCTTTTTCGGCGTGGTCGTATAGACGCGCGTGCAGACGCCGCGCTTCTGCGGCGCGGCCTGCAAGGCCGGCACCGTGTTGCGGTAGGTCTGTTTCGCGCGACCCTTGCGGATCAGCTGGTTGATGGTCGGCATCAGCTCAAAGCCTTCATTGTCTCGTCTGGGGCGCAAACCCCGGCCGGCGCACGTTTCCACGCGCAAAAGGAAATCGCGCCATCCGCCCCGGCTTTTGCGGAATGACGCTTTCGTTCCAGAGGACCCCGTCCGCTCAAGAGCGGCGAGGTCGTGAATCCTGCATTTCTGACTCTTAAGTCAGCGGCAGCGTTTGAGGATCATTCGTCGAGGCGAGGTGCCGGCCTGAAGAAGCCAAAAGATATTGAAATATCAGAGGCTTGGACTGTCCGGGGATGCCGTGCCGACGAGGCGAAACTCACCGCCTGCCGAAAGTTCGCCGTATGTATCGGCCTGACTCCGGCAAGTCAAGGCGGAAAAGGCCGAAAAACCGCCATTTCCGGCAAATACGGGCGCATTCGGCCGGCGGCTGACAAACAAAAAGGGCCGCCCGGCGGGGCGGCCCTTTCGGTGTCGTGTCGATGCGCAGCCTTACTCCGCGGCGGGCAGCGCCGCGGTGATCTTGGCGGCCTTGGCGGCTTCCTTCTCGCGCTCGTCGAGAATGAGCTTGTCGCGCTTGCCGGCGACTTCGCGCAGCTCGTTCATCATGGCGCCGGTACCCGCCGGGATCAGGCGGCCGACGATGACGTTCTCCTTGAGGCCGTCGAGCGTGTCCGACTTGCCGTTGACGGCCGCTTCGGTGAGCACGCGCGTGGTCTCCTGGAACGACGCCGCCGAGATGAAGGAGCGGGTCTGCAACGAGGCTTTGGTGATACCGAGCAGCACCGGGTGACCGGTGGCCGGCTTCTTGCCGTCGGCGACGGCACGGACGTTGATCTCGTCGAGCTCGACCTTGTCCATCTGATCGCCGTTGATGAGATCGGTCTCGCCGACATCGTCGATCTCGACCTTCTGCAGCATCTGGCGAACGATCACCTCGATGTGCTTGTCGTTGATCAACACGCCCTGCAACCGGTAGACCTCCTGGATTTCGTTGACCAGGTAGGCGGCGAGTTCCTCGACGCCCTTGATCGCCAGGATGTCGTGCGGCGCCGGATTGCCGTCGACGATATAGTCGCCCTTCTCGATCAGATCGCCGTCCTGAAGATGGATGTGCTTGCCCTTCGGAATGAGATATTCCGCGGCCTCCACGTCCTTCTCGGCCGGCTCGATCGAGATACGCCGCTTGTTCTTGTAGTCGCGGCCGAAGCGGACGGTGCCGGAGATTTCCGCGATGACGGCGGATTCCTTCGGACGCCGGGCCTCGAACAGCTCCGCCACGCGCGGCAGACCGCCCGTGATGTCGCGGGTCTTGGCGCTTTCGGTCGGGATACGGGCGATGATGTCGCCGGCCTTCACATGCGCGCCGGTATCGACCGACAGGATGGCGTCCACCGCCAGCGTGTAGCGGGCATCGCCGCCGCGCGCGAGTTTCAGGATGTTGCCGTCCTTGCCCTTGATCACGATCGCCGGACGCAGGTCGGCCGCGCGGCTCGACGTGCGCCAGTCGGTGACCACGCGCTTGGTGATACCGGTGGATTCGTCCTGTGTTTCCGCAACCGACTGGCCTTCGACCAGATCCTCGAAGTCGACGGTGCCGTCGACCTCGGTGATGATCGGACGGGTGTAAGGATCCCATTCCGCCATGCGCTGACCGCGCTTGACCTTGTCGCCTTCGTCGACGCGCAGGCGCGCGCCGTAAGGCAGACGGTGGGTCGCACGCTCGGTGCCGTCCGGATCCACGACCGCAAGCGTGACGCTGCGGCTCATCACCACGAGATCGCCGTCCGAATTCTTGACCGCAGCCTTGACCAGCTTGTCCTTAGTCTTCAGTTTGATGACGCCGTCAAAATTCGACTCGATGAAGGACTGCTCGTTGATCTGCGCCGCGCCGCCGATATGGAAGGTGCGCATGGTGAGCTGCGTACCCGGCTCGCCGATCGATTGCGCCGCAATGACGCCGACCGCCTCGCCCATATTGACCGGCGTGCCGCGAGCGAGATCGCGCCCGTAGCAGGAGCCGCAAACGCCGTTGCTGAGCTCGCAGGTGAGCACCGACCGGATGCGCACTTCCTGCACGCCGGCCTGCGTGATCGCCTCGATTTCCTTCTCTTCCAGCAAGGTGCCCTTCTTGACGACAACCTTGCCGCTGGCGGGATCCTTGATGTCCTCCGCCGTTGTGCGGCCGAGGATGCGGCTGCCGAGCGAAGCCACCACGGTGCCGGCGTCGATGATGGCGCGGACCTTGATGCCGTTCTTGGTGCCGCAATCCACCGCCGTGATGATGCAATCCTGCGCGACGTCGACCAGACGCCGGGTCAGGTAGCCCGAGTTTGCGGTCTTCAGCGCGGTATCGGCCAGACCCTTGCGGGCGCCGTGGGTCGAGTTGAAGTACTCGAGCACGGACAGGCCTTCCTTGAAGTTCGAGATGATCGGGGTCTCGATGATCTCGCCCGACGGCTTGGCCATCAGGCCGCGCATGCCGGCGAGCTGACGCATCTGGGCGGGTGAACCGCGCGCGCCGGAATGCGCCATCATGTAGATCGAGTTGACCTGCGCTTCGCGGGCGCCCTCGACCTTCTTGACCGCCGAAATTTCCTTCATCATCTCGTCGGCGATGTGATCGGTGGCCTTCGACCAGGCGTCGACCACCTTGTTGTACTTTTCGCCCTGGGTGATGAGGCCGTCGTTGTATTGCTGCTCAAACTCCTTGGCGAGATCGCGCGTCTGATCGACGATCTTCCACTTCGCCGCCGGCACCACCATGTCGTCCTTGCCGAACGAGATACCGGCTTTGAAGGCGTGATGGAAGCCGAGCGCCATGACGCGATCGCAGAAGATGACCGTGTCCTTCTGACCGCAATGGCGGTAGACGGTGTCGATCATGTTCGAGATTTCACGCTTGGTCATCAGCTTGTTGACGACGTCGAAGGTCGCCTTGGGCGAGCGCGGCAGCACCTGCCCCAGCAGCACGCGGCCGGGCGTGGTGTCGTACCACTTGGTGAAGTCGCTGCCCTTGTCGTCGACGCCGATCCAGCGATACTTGATCTTGGAATGCAGCGTGACGACCTTCTGCGCCAGCGCGTGCTCGATTTCCGAGATATTACCGAACAGCATGCCCTCGCCCGGCTGGCCTTCGCTGACCAGCGAGAGATAGTAGAGACCGAGCACGATATCCTGCGACGGCACGATGATCGGCTGACCATTGGCCGGATGCAGGATGTTGTTGGTCGACATCATCAGCACGCGCGCTTCCAGCTGCGCTTCCAGCGACAGCGGGACGTGCACGGCCATCTGGTCGCCGTCGAAGTCGGCGTTGAAGGCCGCGCAGACCAGCGGATGCAGCTGGATTGCCTTGCCCTCGATCAGCACCGGCTCGAACGCCTGGATGCCCAGGCGATGCAGCGTCGGCGCGCGGTTCAGCAGCACCGGATGCTCGCGAATGACCTCGTCGAGAATATCCCAGACCTCGGGCTTCTCCTTCTCGACCAGTTTCTTCGCCTGCTTGACGGTGGTGGACAGGCCCTTGGCGTCGAGCCGCGAATAGATGAACGGCTTGAACAGTTCGAGCGCCATCTTCTTCGGCAGGCCGCACTGATGCAGCTTGAGCTCGGGACCGACCACGATCACCGAACGGCCGGAATAGTCGACGCGCTTGCCGAGCAGGTTCTGGCGGAACCGGCCCTGCTTGCCCTTGAGCATGTCGGCGAGCGACTTCAGCGGACGCTTGTTGGCACCGGTGATGACGCGGCCGCGGCGGCCGTTGTCGAACAGCGCATCGACCGCTTCCTGAAGCATGCGCTTCTCGTTGCGGATGATGATGTCCGGCGCGCGCAGTTCGATCAGCCGCTTCAGGCGGTTGTTGCGGTTGATCACGCGGCGATACAGGTCGTTCAGGTCGGACGTGGCGAAGCGGCCGCCGTCGAGCGGAACGAGCGGACGCAGATCCGGGGGAATCACCGGGACCTGGGTCAGGATCATCCATTCCGGCTTGTTGCCGGACTGGGTGAAAGCCTCGATCAGCTTCAGCCTCTTGGCGAGCTTCTTCGGCTTCAGTTCGGAGGTCGATTCCGCGATCTCGACACGCAGATCGGCGGCCAGCTTCTCCAGGTCGAGCGCCTTGAGCATCTCGCGGATCGCTTCCGCGCCGATGAGCGCGGTGAAGCTGTCGGCGCCATATTCATCCTGCGCCTTCAGGTAATCGTCCTCGCTCAGGAGCTGACGGTCCTGCAGCGGGGTCAGGCCCGGCTCCAGCACGACGTAATATTCGAAATAGAGAATCCGCTCGAGGTCTTTCAGCGTCATGTCGAGCAGCAACCCGATGCGGCTCGGCAGCGACTTCAGGAACCAGATGTGAGCGACGGGCGCGGCCAGTTCGATGTGGCCCATGCGCTCGCGCCGCACGCGCGAGAGCGTGACTTCGACCGAGCACTTCTCGCAGATGATGCCCTTGTACTTCATGCGCTTGTACTTGCCGCACAAGCACTCGTAATCCTTGATCGGGCCGAAGATGCGCGCGCAGAACAGCCCGTCACGCTCCGGCTTGAAGGTACGGTAGTTGATGGTCTCCGGCTTCTTGATCTCGCCGTAGGACCAGGACAGAATCTTTTCGGGGCTCGCGATCGAAATCCGGATCTGGTCGAAGACCTGAGCCGGCGCCTGCGCGCTGAACAGATTCATGATCTCTTGATTCATTTTCATCTCCTCGACCGGCGGGCCAAGCCCTGTGGTCGTCTATCGGTTCGCAGTGACCGGGACGGCGCCCTCGCCGTCCCGTCTCGTTCGCGAATTATTCGGCCGCTTCCGGCAACTCGCCGGGCCGTGTCTGCTTGGAATTGTGCAGGTCGACGTTGAGGCCGAGCGAGCGCATTTCCTTGACCAGCACGTTGAAGCTTTCCGGGATGCCGGCTTCGAAGGTGTCGTCGCCGCGCACGATCGCCTCGTAGACCTTGGTGCGGCCGGCGACGTCGTCCGACTTCACCGTCAGCATTTCCTGCAAGGTATACGCAGCGCCGTAGGCTTCGAGCGCCCACACTTCCATTTCGCCGAAGCGCTGACCGCCGAACTGCGCCTTGCCGCCCAGCGGCTGCTGGGTGACGAGCGAGTACGGACCGATCGAACGGGCGTGGATCTTGTCGTCCACAAGGTGATGCAGCTTGAGCATGTAGATGTAGCCCACCGTCACCTTGCGATCGAACTGCTCTCCGGTGCGGCCGTCGAAGACGGTCGATTGTCCGGAGTGATCCAGTCCCGCGAGATCGAGCATCTGCTCGATGTCGGCTTCCTTGGCGCCGTCGAAGACCGGCGTCGCAATCGGCACGCCGTGACGCAGGTTGTTGCCGAGTTCGATCAGGCCATCTTCGCCGAGCGACTTGATGGTCTCGTCCTCGCCATACACCTTCTTCAGCGTATCCTTGAGCTGCTTGGTGTCGTGCTTGGCGTAATAGGCATCGACCGCCTGGCCGATGCGCTTGCCAAGGCCCGCGCAGGCCCAGCCGAGATGGGTCTCGAGAATCTGACCGACATTCATGCGGCTCGGCACGCCGAGCGGATTCAGCACGATGTCGACCTGCTGGCCGTCGGCCAGGAACGGCATGTCCTCGACCGGAACGATTTTTGACACCACGCCCTTGTTGCCGTGACGGCCGGCCATCTTGTCGCCGGGCTGGATCTTGCGCTTCACCGCGACGAAGACCTTGACCATCTTCATCACGCCGGGCGGCAATTCGTCGCCGCGCTGCAGCTTCTCGACCTTGTCGAGGAAGCGCTGTTCAAGGCCCTTCTTCGACTCGTCGTATTGCTTCCGGATCGCCTCGATCTCCGCCATCAGCTTGTCGTTGGGCGAGGCGAACTGCCACCATTGCGAGCGCGGATATTCATCCAGGATCGCGCGGGTGATCTTGGTGTCCTTCTTGAAGCCCTTCGGACCGGCGATGCCCTGACGGCCTTCCAGCATTTCAGCCAGACGGCCATAGACGTTGCGGTCGAGGATCGCCTGTTCGTCGTCGCGGTCCTTGGCGAGGCGCTCGATTTCCTCGCGCTCGATGGCGAGCGCACGCTCGTCCTTGTCGACGCCGTGACGGTTGAACACGCGCACTTCCACGACCGTGCCCTGCACGCCGGGCGGCACGCGGAGCGAGGTATCGCGGACGTCGGAGGCCTTCTCGCCGAAAATGGCGCGCAGAAGCTTTTCTTCCGGCGTCATCGGGCTTTCGCCCTTCGGCGTGATCTTGCCGCAGAGGATGTCGCCGGCGCGGACTTCCGCGCCAATATAGACGATGCCCGCTTCGTCGAGATTCTTCAACGCCTCTTCCGAGACGTTGGGAATGTCGCGGGTGATTTCCTCCGGTCCGAGCTTGGTATCGCGGGCGGAAACCTCGAACTCCTCGATATGGATCGAGGTGAAGACGTCGTCGCTCACGATCCGCTCGGAGAGCAGGATGGAATCTTCGAAGTTGTAGCCGTTCCACGGCATGAACGCGACGAGCACGTTGCGGCCGAGCGCCAGTTCGCCGAGTTCGGTCGAGGGACCGTCGGCGATGATGTCGCCCTTCCTCACCTGATCGCCCACCTTCACCAGCGGCCGCTGGTTGATGCAGGTGTTCTGGTTGGAACGCTGGAACTTCATCAGACGGTAGATGTCGACGCCCGACTTGGAGGGGTCGAGCTCTTCCGTCGCGCGGATGACGATACGGGTGGCGTCGATCTGGTCGACCACGCCGGTGCGGCGCGCACCGATCGCGGCGCCGGAGTCACGCGCCACCACGCCTTCCATGCCGGTACCGACAAACGGCGCCTCGGCGCGAACCAGCGGCACCGCCTGGCGCTGCATGTTTGAGCCCATGAGCGCGCGGTTGGCGTCGTCGTTCTCGAGGAACGGGATCAGCGCCGCCGCCACCGAAACGAGCTGTTTCGGCGAGACGTCCATATAATCGACCTTGTCGCGCGCCACCGGCAGCACGTCGCCGGCGTGACGGCAGACGATGAAGTCTTCCGTGAAGCGACCCTTGGCGTCGATCGGCACATTGGCCTGCGCGACAGTGTAGCGCGCCTCTTCCATCGCCGAGAGATAGATCACCTCGTCGGTGACGCGGCCGTCCTTCACCTTGCGGTAAGGCGTCTCCACGAAGCCGTACTTGTTCACGCGCGCATAGGTGGCGAGCGAGTTGATCAGTCCGATATTCGGGCCTTCCGGCGTCTCGATCGGGCAGATGCGGCCGTAATGCGTCGGATGCACGTCGCGCACCTCGAAGCCGGCGCGCTCGCGGGTCAGGCCGCCCGGTCCGAGCGCCGAGAGACGCCGCTTGTGCGTGATCTCGGATAGCGGATTGGTCTGGTCCATGAACTGCGAGAGCTGCGAGGAGCCGAAGAACTCGCGAACGGCGGCAGCGGCAGGCTTTGCGTTGATCAGGTCCTGCGGCATGACGGTGTCGATATCGACCGACGACATGCGCTCCTTGATCGCGCGTTCCATGCGCAGCAGACCGATGCGGTACTGGTTTTCCATCAGTTCGCCGACCGAACGCACCCGGCGGTTGCCGAGATTGTCGATGTCGTCGATCTCGCCCTTGCCGTCGCGCAGGTCCACCAGCGTCTTGACCACCGCCAGGATGTCGTCCTTGCGCAGCACGCGCACGGTGTCGGCGGCGTCGAGGTCGAGGCGCATGTTCATCTTCACGCGGCCGACGGCGGAGAGGTCGTAGCGGTCGCTGTCGAAGAACAGCGACTGGAACATGGCCTGAGCGGTGTCGAGCGTGGGCGGCTCGCCCGGGCGCATGACGCGGTAGATGTCGAACAGCGCGTCTTCACGCGTCATGTTCTTGTCCACCGTCAGCGTGTTGCGGATATAGGCGCCGACATTGATGTGATCGATGTCGAGAATCGGCAATTCCTTGAGGCCGATCTCGTTGATCATCTCGAGATTCTTCTCGGTGATCTCCTCGCCGGCCTCGACATAGATCTCGCCGGTCTTGGCGTTGACGAGGTCCTCGCCGATATAATGGCCGATCAGCTCCTCGTCGGCCATGCGCAGGGCCTTCAGGCCCTTCTCGGCGAGCAGGCGCGCCTGGCGCACGGTGACCTTCTTGCCGGCCTCGACCACCACCTTGCCGGTGTCGGCGTCGACCAGATCGTTGACCGCCTTGTAGCCCTTGATGCGGTTGGCATCGAAGGGCACGCGCCAGCCGTCCTTGGCGCGCTTGTAGATGATCATGTTGTAGAAGGTTTTAAGGATTTCCTCGCCGTCCATGCCCAGCGCATAGAGCAGCGACGTCGCCGGGATCTTGCGGCGGCGGTCGATGCGCGCGTGCACGATGTCCTTGGCGTCGAACTCGATATCGAGCCACGATCCGCGATAAGGAATGATGCGCGCGGCGAACAGGAGCTTGCCGGACGAGTGGGTCTTGCCCTTGTCGTGATCGAAGAATACGCCGGGCGACCGATGCATCTGCGAGACGATCACGCGCTCGGTGCCGTTGACCACGAAGGTGCCGTTGTTGGTCATGAGCGGAATGTCGCCCATATAGACATCCTGCTCCTTGATGTCCTTCACGGAGCGGGCGCCGGTCTCTTCGTCAATATCGAACACGATCAGCCGCAGCGTCACCTTGAGCGGCGCGGCGTAGGTCATGCCGCGCTGGCGGCATTCATCGACGTCGTATTTCGGCGCTTCGAACTCGTATTTCACGAATTCGAGCATCGACGAATTGGAGAAGTCGGAAATCGGGAAGACCGACTTGAAAACGGCCTGCAGCCCCTCGTCGGGGCGGCCGCCTTCCGGCTCTTTCACCAACAGGAACTGGTCATAGGACGCCTTCTGAACCTCGATGAGGTTCGGCATCTCCGCCACTTCCCGAATTTTTCCGAAAAACTTTCTTACGCGCTTGCGACCGGTAAATGTCTGCGCCATCGTGTCCTTCTCTCGTCTGTCCGTTGCGACAGCCGGGACGACTCTCCGAAAGGCCGCCATCATCGCGACCATCAGGACAGGCGTCGGGGTGCCTGCTTCTAGATGATTCGGGTCAGCCCGAACCGCAGTCTGGTCCGCCCTAAGCCGGCGGGATGAAAATTCCGGGACGCGGACGCCCCGGAATCTCCGAAAACAAAGCTCTTACTTGAGCTCAACCTTGGCGCCGACCTTCTCGAGAGTGGCCTTGATCTTGTCGGCCTCTTCCTTGTTGGCGCCTTCCTTGACGGTCTTGGGCGCGCCCTCGACCAGGTCCTTGGCTTCTTTCAGGCCAAGACCGGTGAGCGCACGCACTTCCTTGATCACTTCGATCTTCTTGTCGCCGGCCGAAGCGAGCACGACCGTGAATTCGGTCTTCTCTTCGGCGGCAGCTGCGCCACCACCGGCACCCGGCGCCGCGGCGACAGCCACAGCAGCGGCGGCGGAGACGCCCCACTTCTCTTCAAGCATCTTGGCGAGATCGGCCGCCTCAAGGACGGTCAGGCTCGACAGATCGTCGACGATTTTCTGCAAGTCAGCCATTGTTCAACTTCCTGTTCGTTCGAACCTTTGAGATGGCGTGCGTCACGCCGCGTTCTTGCTGGCATAGGCCTGAACCACGCGTGCGACCTTAGCCGCAGGCGCGCCGACGACCTGCGCGATCTTGGTCGCCGGGGCCTGAATAAGGCCGACGATCTTCGCACGCAATTCGTCGAGGGACGGAAGCGAAGCGAGCTGCCTCACGCCGTTGATGTCCAGGGCGGTCTTTCCCATCGCTCCGCCAAGGATGACGAACTGCTCGTTCGCCTTGGCAAAATCGACGGCGACCTTCGGCGCTGACACCGGATCGCCCGAATAGGCGATCAGCGTCGGTCCCTTCAGGAGCGACGCGATGGTGGCAACGTCCGAGCCTTCAAGAGCGATTTTGGCGAGACGGTTTTTCGCGACTTTCACCGACGCACCCGCCTGCCTCATCTGCTTGCGCAGAGTCTGCAGCTGGGCGACGGTGAGGCCGGAATAGTGAGCGACGACGACGACGTTGGAGGTCGAGAAGACCTCTTTCAACGACGCGACGGCCTCGGCTTTTTCCGTTCGGTCCACAAGCTCTCTCCGGTTGGCGGGTGCCACTGCGGCAGTCCGCCAGGTTGCGACTGCCATCCGCCCGGACAAAATCGTTTGAGGGGCAGATGGCGCTCTCAGATGCCTGCCCCCCGCACCGGCATTTTCACGCCGTGAAGGGTTCGAAAGGTTCGAACCAATTGGGCAATACGCCCGAATTCGGTTGTCACCCGTCTATGCTGGCCGCCTTCAAGTGGCTGGCGATTAAGCCGGATTGCTCCGGCGCCGGCAGTCTCGGACAGGACGAAGGAGGGCCGAAAGCCCTCCCCTTTTCCACCGGGTCTCCCCGGCAGAAACTCAAAATCTCGTTGTTGAAACCTCTGTTTCCGGCGCTCGAACCGGATTCATGGCGGCTATATAGGCCCGTTTCTTGCTAGCCTCAAGAGGAGAAATTAAGGCAACCCCAAGCAGTTGGGGGCCCGCGATCCGGGGACCGCGAGCCCACTATTTCAGGGTGGGCCGGATCAGGCCCCGCCGAAGATCGACGACGGCTCGATCTTCAGGCCCGGGCCCATCGTGGAGGAGACCGAAATCTTCTCCACGAACTGGCCCTTGGCGCCGGCCGGCTTGGCCTTGGCCACCGCGTCCGCAAAAGCCTTGATGTTCTGGACCAGCTGCTGCTCGGTGAACGAGGCCTTGCCAACTCCGGCCTGCACGATGCCGGCCTTCTCGACCCGGAACTCGACCGAACCGCCCTTGGCGCCCTTCACGGCGTTGGCGATGTCCATGGTCACGGTGCCGACCTTCGGGTTCGGCATCATGCCGCGCGGGCCGAGCACCTTACCGAGACGGCCGACCAGCGGCATCATGTCGGGGGTGGCGATGCAGCGGTCGAAGTCGATCGCGCCGCCATTCACCTTCTCGACCAGGTCTTCCGCGCCGACCACGTCGGCGCCCGCCGCCTTGGCCTCTTCCGCCTTGGCACCGCGCGCAAACACGCCCACGCGCACCGTCCGGCCGGAGCCGTTCGGCAGCGTGACCACGCCGCGCACCATCTGGTCGGCGTGCCGCGGATCGACGCCGAGATTCATCGCGACCTCGACGGTCTCGTCGAATTTCGACTTGGCGCGCTCCTTCATCAACTTCACCGCCTCGTCGAGCGGATAGAGCTTCTCGCGATCAATGCCCTCGCGCGCTTTGCGGTAACGTTTTCCATGCGCCATGATCAGCCTCCCGCCACTTCGATGCCCATCGAGCGGGCGGAACCTTCAACCATCTTCATGGCCGCTTCGATCGTGTCGCAGTTGAGATCCTTCATCTTCTGCTCGGCGATCTCCTTGACCTGCGCCCTGGTGATCTTGCCGACCTTGTCGCGGCCGGGCAATTTCGACCCGCTTTCCAGCTTGGCCGCGCGCTTGATGTAGAATGACATCGGCGGTGTCTTCATCTCGAAGGTGAAGGAGCGGTCCTGATAGACCGTGATCACGACCGGAATCGGCGTGTTCTTCTCGATCTTCTGCGTCTGGGCGTTGAACGCCTTGCAGAATTCCATGATGTTCAGTCCGCGCTGGCCAAGCGCGGGGCCGATCGGCGGCGACGGATTGGCCGCGCCGGCCGGCACCTGCAGCTTTACATAGCCGGTGATTTTCTTCGCCATAACTCATCCTCCATACGAGCCGGACCATTCCAGCTCTCTGGTTTCGTGGTGCAGATCTTGAGCGGCTGGCGACCGCCCTCACCTCCCACGAACACGTGCGTCAGGCCCGCCTGAGCGGGCCGACGTATTACAATTTCTCGACCTGGCCGAATTCCAGTTCGACCGGGGTGGCGCGGCCGAAGATCGACACCGCGACCTTCACGCGCGAGCGCGCATCGTCGACTTCCTCGACGGTGCCGTTGAACGAGGCGAACGGACCGTCCGACACCCGCACCTGCTCGCCCACTTCGAACGTGACAGACGGCTTCGGACGCTCGATGCCCTCCTGCACCTGATGCAGGATACGCTCGGCTTCCGCGTCGGAGATCGGCATCGGCTTGTTGTCGGCGCCGAGAAACCCGGTGACCTTCGGCGTGTTCTTGATGAGATGGAAGACCTCGTCGGTCAGCTCCACCTTCACCAGCACATAGCCGGGAAAGAACTTGCGCTCGGCATCAACCTTGCGGCCGCGGCGCACTTCCACGACCTTTTCGGTCGGGACCATCACGGCTTCGAACTTGTCCTCGAGCCCGCGCTGCTTCGCCTGGTCGCGGATCGACTCCTGGACCTTCTTCTCGAAATTCGAATAGGCGTGAACGATGTACCAGCGCTTGGCCATGACCCGGAAAATTCCTTTAACGTCCAATACCCAGAATGAACGTCACGCCCATGCGGATGACCTGATCGGCCAGCAGGAAGAAGATCGACGCGATGAACACCATGACGAACACCATGCCGGTGGTGATCATGGTTTCGCGGCGGGTCGGCCAGGTGACCTTTTCGGTCTCCGAGCGGACTTCCTGCAGGAACTTGAACGGCCTGATCTTCGCCATGAGCTGTTCACACATGCCCTGTCGTGGCCCAATCCTTTGTCAGGATGAGGCCGCCAAGCGGGCCTTGAGGGGAATAAGATCGCCGCGGAAATCCGTCACCGGGCCGCATAGCGAGAACCGCTAGGTACTGCGGACGGGGGGAAAAATCAAGCTGATTAAGGGGCGGACGGTCGGGAGCGGCCGAGCTGGCAGGAGTGGAGGGACTCGAACCCCCAACCCCCGGTTTTGGAGACCGGTGCTCTAGCCAATTGAGCTACACTCCTACAGTCCGGCGGATATGCCACGATGCGGCGAGAATTGGCAAGGACGAAGCCGGATGCCGGCTCCTGCGCGAGCGCCTCAGGTTTCGGCGTGCTCGCGTTCGAAGGCCCAGACCCGCTCGAACCCCATCAGGCGCGAGAAATCGTTAAAGGGGTACATCTCCCCGCTCCAGGACTTGCTCGATCCGGTGGACAGGATCTCTCCGTAGACCGAACGCAATGCCGCGCCCATCGCCAGGAACCCCGAGGCCGGGAAGATGGCGAGCTTGAAGCCGAGTTTTTCCAGTTCGGTGCGGCCCAGAAGCGGCGTGCGCCCGCCCTCCACCATGTTGGCGACCAGCGGCACATCGAAGGTGCGGCCGATCCTTTCCATCTCCGCCTCGCTCTCGGGCGATTCAATAAAGAGAATGTCGGCCCCCGCCTTCAGGAACGCCTCGCCGCGGCGTAGCGCCTCGTCAAGACCGAGCGCGGTGCGCGCGTCGGTGCGCGCGATGATGAGAAAATCCTTTGACGCGCGCGCATCCGCGGCGACCTTGATCCGGCGCGCGGCCTCCGCGATCGGCACCACGCGGCGGCCCGGCGTGTGGCCGCATTTCTTCGGATATTCCTGATCCTCGATCTGGATCGCCTGCGCGCCCGCCTCTTCATAGCCGCGCACGGTGAAGTCGACATTGAGCAGCCCGCCATAGCCGGTATCGCCGTCGGCGATCAGCGGCGTCGCCGTGCCTTGCGCGATCTGCCGCACGCGGCCGACCATCTCGGTGTAGCTCGCAAGTCCGGCATCCGGCAGCCCGAGATGCGAGGCGACGACGCCATAGCCGGTCATATACAGAGCGTCGAAACCCATCGCGTCGGCGATGCGCGCCGAGATCATATCAAAAACGCCGGGCGCCGAGATCAGACCGGGCTCCCTGAAGCGCGCAGACAGTTTCTTCTTCGTGTTGCTCATATACGATCCAGACTTGGCGCCTCAGGCGGCGCGGTGATGCAAACGATGATCGAGCCACAGCAGCAGCGCGCTGGCCGAGACCGCGACAATGGCGAGCAGCAGGATGGTCGCCATGATGGCGGGCACGTCGTGCAGGCCGATGGCGTTCATGATCAGGAAGCCGAGGCCGCGCTGCGAGGCGAACATCTCGCCGATCAGCACCCCGAGCAGCGTCAGCGAAAAGCCGATGCGCAGGCCGGACACGATTTCCGGCAATGCGCCCGGCATCACCACCGTCAGCAGGGTCTGGCTGCGCGACAGCCGCAAGACGCGCGCAGTCTTGAAATGCACATTGGCCAGATTGCGAACGGCATTCATCGCAAAGAGCGCGATCGGGATGATGCCGTGAATGGTGCCGAAGGCGATCTTGGCGGGAAGTCCCAGACCGAAGACCAGCAGGATGACCGGATAGAGCGTCACCTTCGGCAGGCTGTAGATCGACACCAGAATGGGTTCGGCCACCTGCGCGCCCGTGCGGTTGAGACCGAGGCCGAGGCCGATCGCGAGTCCGCCGAGGATCGCCAGCAGCAGCGCAATAAGGAAGGCCTTGCCAGTCTCCAGCGCGTGCGGCCAGAACGCGGCGCTGTTAAGCATGCTCCACGCCTTGGTGACGGTCTCGACCGGCGACGTCAGGGCGAAAGGCGCGGCCAGATGCAAGGCATGCCAGATCGCAAGCCCCGCGAGCATCAGCAGCACGATGTCAAGAAGTCGCCGCATGTCAGCACCCCAGCCGTCGCAACAGCCGCTGCTCGTAGCCGTGGAACAGCGCGTTGACGATGGTCACCAGCACGATGACGAACAGCATCAGCGCGTACATCGTGCGGTTGTCGAAATTGTTGAAGGCATAGGCGATGGAATAGCCGAGGCCGGAGGACGCCATGATGAATTCGGCGGCGATCACGCCGATGAAGGAATAGGCGATGGCGAGCTTGACGCCGGTGAAGAGATAGGGAGTTGCGCTCGGCAGCTTGATCCGCAATGCCGCCGACACGGGACCCATCCGGTAGACATGCGCCGTCTTCACCAGCACACGCGGAATGCGATCGAAGCCGTTGAGCGTAGCAATGATCATCGCCACCACGCCGAACAGGAATCCGATGGCGATGATGGCGCCGCGGCCGAGGCCGAACAGAACGATGAACAGCGGATAGAAGGCGAAAAACGGCAGCGCGTAATAGCTCGCGAGGAACGGATCGATCGCGCGCCGCAATCGCGGAAGCGCGTGAATGGCGGCACCGATGGCGAATCCGCCGCCGACCGACAGAACGAATGCGATGGCGACATTGCCGAGCGTTTCGGCGATGTCGGCGTTGAATTTTCCGGCCGCCAGCAATTGCGCGAGCCGCAGCGCCATCTCCGAGGGCGCGATCAGGATGCGCGGGCTGATCAGCCCGGTCCGGCACATGGCCTCAAGCACGAGCACAAAGCCGCCGACCACCAGCAGGCGCAGAAATCCGACCCGGGTCATCGGAGATTCCCCTGCCCGATGGCCTTCAGCGATTCCTCCCGCAGCACCGACCACAGATCCGCGGTGATGCGCCCGAAACCGGGATCGGTGGCGACACGGGAATCGCGCGCGCTCGGCCATCCCGTCGTCACCTCCTTGATGATGCGGCCCGGCCGCGCCGACATGATGCCGATGCGGTCGGACAGCATCGCGGCTTCGTCCAGCGCATGCGTGATCAGCATCACGGTGGCGCCGGTCTCGCGCCAGACCTTCAGCAGTTCGTCGCCCATGATCAGGCGCGTCTGCGCATCGAGCGCCCCGAACGGCTCGTCGAGCAGGATCAGCCGCGGCTGCAGGACCAGCGTGCGGGCGATGCAGACGCGCTGGCGCATACCGCCGGACAATTGCGCCGGATAGGATTTTGCGAAATCCGCGAGTCCCATCAGCCGCAAGGCATAGTCCAGCCGGCGCGCCACCTCCGCCGGCTCCGCGCCGGCGCGGCGCAGCCCGAAGGTGATGTTGTCGGCGACCGTGAGCCAGGAAAAGCTTGCATCCTCCTGGAACACCACACCGACGCCATCGGGAACCTGCCCGTCAACCGGGCGGCCTTCGAAGGAGATCGTCCCGCCGGTCGGACGCGACAGTCCGGCCAGCACGTCGAGCAAGGTCGACTTTCCGCAGCCCGACGGCCCGATCACCGAATAGAACTCGCCGCGCCGCAAGGTCAGGTCGGTGCTGGCGAGCGCATGAACGCCGGATTGTCCGCCCAGGCCGGCATAGACGCGGGTCACCCCCCGCATCTCGGCATGGACGCCGGGAACAGTGTCGGCGTGCGCGGGCATGTCGATCGCCAGCAACGCCGCGCTCACTTCACATAGCTCTCGTCGACGATCTTGCTCCAGTCGATCTTGCCGTCGACCTCGCCGATGATCTGCAAACCCTTCACCATGTTGTCCATGGCCGGATATTCGAATTCGCCGGAGCCCCAGTATTTCAGCGCGCTGAGATTCTTCACGGCGGCGAGGATCACCTTCTCGTCGGTGTTGTAGTGCTTGGCGACGATCTTGGCGGTCTCTTCCGGATTGGCGTAGACGAACGCGACTGCCTTCTTGCGCGCCTGCACCAGCTTGCGCAGCTTGTCGGCGTTGGCCTTGGCATATTCGGTCGTGGTCACGCCGACAGTCTGCACCATCGGCGGCAATTCGTCGGCGACATGAAAGACGGGCTTGAACTTGGCCGACATCTTGGACCAGATCGGATCCATGACCGGCGCGGCGACCACGCCCTTCTGCTCGACCATCGTGAGGCCAGAGCCGATGCCGCCAGCCGCGACCGTCTCGGCTTTGATCTTGTGCTTGTCCATGACCATGGTCAGCAGCATGTCGGTCACCGACTTCGGCGACGTGAACGCCACTTTCTTGCCGGCGAGATCCTTCACCGAATTGATTCCGGAATCCGGCGTGGTGACCCAGAGGATTTCACCGGCGGTGCGCACACCGGTATGGATGATCTTGAGATCGATGCCCTGCTTCATCGCCGCGATCGCGGCCGACAGCGCGACCTCGCCATAAGGCAGGTCGGAGGCCATGACGTTGCGCATGGTGGTGCCGCCACCCTTGGAGGTCAGCACCCCATCGATATTCAGCCCGGCATCCTTGTAATAGCCCTTCTCGATCGCCACCGCATAAGGCGCGCCGTACATCAGCACGCCCCAGTGGGTGACCGAGATCTGTTCGGCCAGGGCCGGGCGCGGCGACGCCAGCAGTGAAAGCCCGAACGCAAAAATGGCAGCAATTCTGTACACAATGGACATTTCATTCCTCCCGTGCGGCATCTGATTCTTAGTTGTTATCTCAAGTTGCGCCAGGTTGACCGGTCGCAAGCCTTGTCCCAGCTACTATCGTGTATACAATGGCGACCCATGTCCACCGAAATCTTCACTGGGACTCCTGCCCGGCAGAGCCATGAACAAGCCTGAACGCCTGCGCGCCACCGACATCGCCTACAGCTCGATCCGACAGGGCCTGATCGCCGGGCGCTGGCCGGCCGGCTCGCATCTGCGCGAAACCGAACTTGCCGACGAATTCGGCATCAGCCGCACCCCGGTGCGCGAAGCGTTGCGCCGGCTCGCCAGCGAGCAGATGGTGGAGTTCGAACCGCATCTCGGCGTGCGCGTACCCGGCTGGTCGGAACAGGATCTGGCGGAAATCTTTGCCTTGCGCGTGGAGCTTGAAAGTTTCGCCGCCGGCGAAGCCGCGCGGCATGCGACGCCGGATCATGTGGAGGCATTGCGCCAGCTCGCGCGCGACATGGAGCAGGCGGCGTTCGGCGGACCGCAGCCGGATTATGTCCGCATCACCGAGGCCAATGACCGCTTCCACCGGCTGATCGTCACCGCGTCAGGCAATCGCCGGCTCATGAGCCTGATCGGCACGCTGATCGAGCTGCCGCTGGTCATCCGCACCTTCGCGCGTTTCGACACGAAGGCGATGGCGCGCAGCGTGCAGCATCATTTCGATCTGGCCGACGCGATCGCCGACCGCAACGCCGATTGGGCGATCGCCGTGATGCGCGCGCATATCCATGCAGGGCGTCAGGTGATGCTGAAGAAGACCGCCGGCGACGACTGATCCGCGCGATCACCGCACAGCGCGGGGGCACATTGGATCGAATGTCCGGTTCGGAATGGAACTGCAGAGGCTGGGCCGCCCGGGCACCGCGATCGCCAGGAAGCCGGCAAGGCGAAGAAGGACGCCGGCATCGTCATCAGCTTGGAAGGCCGTTGCCCTGCCATGGCGCCGCGCCCGCATTCGCCGCCGTCCGCGCGAGCGATGCTCAGCCCGTGTATTCCAGGACATACATGCCGCCGTTGAAATCGGTGCTGTAGATCAAACCGTCGGCCGTCACATAGACGTCGCAGGACTGGATGACCTTGGCGCGGTTGGGCCGCCTGTCCACCAGCCGTCTCGGCTCCGGCGGCACGAACGCCCCCACCTCTTTCGGCTGAAACGCATTGCTGATGTCGGTCACACGAATGCCGGCATTCTGGTAGGTTGAGAAGATAAGACTCGAACTGACAAAGGAGTCGGGCCGGTTCTCGTGGACGTTGTGCGGGCCGAAATGCGCCCCCTTCTTGCAGTAATCTGCCTCGTCCGGCGTCGGGAAGGTCGAGATGCTGACCGGGTTGGCCGGCACGCGGATGTCGAACATCCAGATGTATTTGATGCCGTCCTCGCAATTGTCGAGCACGGCCTCGTCGGCGACCACGAGCAGATCGCGGTCGGGCAGCGGCAGGCAGTTGTGGGTGCCGCCGCCGAAGGGCGGCGACCAGTTGAGATGCTTGACCAGCTTCGGATTCGCGCGATCGGACACATCGATCATGACCAGCCCGCCGTCGCGCCAGGCGCCATAGGCTGTGTCGCCGCTGACGACCGCATGATGCAGGCCGAAACGGCGGTTCGCGCCCCAGCTCGGTTTCTCGCCGGCCGCCGTGTTCATGCCGGGCAGCCAGTAGCGGCCGGCTTCCTTCGGCCTGGTCGGGTCGGCCATGTCAACGGTCATGAAGATGTAATCGGTGAAGCCCTCGAGCATCGCCGAGACATAGGCCCAGCGACCTCCGGTGTACCAGACGCGGTGAATGCCGCCGCCATCGACGGGCATAAAGCCGATCTGGCGCGGCTCCGCCGGATTCTTGATGTCATAGACGGCGAGGCCTGCGCTCCAGTCGCGCTTCTCCGCCGGCGCGACTTTCGCTTCGCCCGCCCGCTCGGCGTGCGAGCCGATGTAATATTTGCGCTCGTCCTGGAACTCGGGTGCGGCGAACATGTCGCGCGCATTGATGACCACCAGCAGGTTTTCATGGGTCTGGAGGTGGATGGTCCAGGTGTTGTGCGGCGCCGGGATATATTTCACCGGCTTCGGATTGCGCGGATCGCGCACGTCGATGACGCTGAATCCCTTGGAGAACATGTGGCCGACAAAGGCGTGGCCCTTGTTGATCATGACCTGCACGCCGTCTTCGCGTCCGCCCTGATCTGAATAGCCGATCAGCTTCATATTCCTGACAAAGTCAGGTCTGGGCAAATTCTGGCTGCTCATCGTGTCATTCCCGAAAATTGCGCGGCTGCGCGCGTTACAGAAACTCGCGCTCCTTATTGAACGGCGCGTCCATCGTGTAACCATGCGCCGCGCGGTAGCCGTCGTAGCGGTAGCCGCCATATTCGAGCAAAATCGCGGCGACGAAGGTGATCAGCACCATGGCAATGATGCACCAAGCAAGCCACGGCATCGGATATTGCATCAGGCCCGTGGTCACCGCGCCCGAGGCGAAGAAGAAGACGAAATAGCCGGCGGTCTTGTGATAGGCCTCGAATATTCGCCGGCGCGTCGTCATATTGTAGTGATCGCCGAACCAGGTCGCGGGATCGTCCGGCCTGGCCGTGTGGTAGTTCTTGCCGCCATGCTTGCCGCGGAGCCAGCCGCCCATGATCTGCAGACATCCGAGCACGATGGTCCCGATGCCGAAGATCGAATGCAGGGTGCCGCTATAGCCGCCGCTGACCACAATCGCCATGATCGCGCCGGCGAGCGCCATGCCGATTGCAAACATCAGCCCGTATTTGTGGACGCTGAACCACCACCATTCCGCGTTCCAGATGCTGACCTTGCGATGCAGGCCCGTCTCGGTGGGTTTCGGCTTGCCGAAGCGGATGATGAGGATACAGATCGGCACCAGCACGAACCACACCGCGACCATCAGGATGGCGTGGTAGTTCCAGTGAATGGGTATCGTTCCTCCGAGAAACTCCAGATCGACTTCGGTCGGGATTTGGTAGTTGGTGGCGGACATGGTCTGCGTTGCCATACAGATTGAACGGGAGCGCAGCTTACACCGACGATAACCCGGCGCATCAGCGACTTGGCGAAATTTTTGCTTTTGCGAGATCGTGAAAAAACGAAGCTTGCGCCCTCACCCGCCGATGAGGCGATCCGTCCAGGCGGAGACGGTGTCTCCGCTGCTCATCTCAGCCTGAACCAGTCCGTCGATCATGAAGGTCGGACTGACGTGGATGCCGTTCTGCCGGGCGTACCGACAATGCAGTTTGACCGCCCGGTCAAGGTCGGGGATGTCAAAGGCTGCGACGAGTGCCACGTCGCTGTAGCGTTCCAGCCGCGCAATGATGTCGTTCGGCGTTGCTGTCCGGTTTGTCCCGGTGCAATGATTGTCGAATTCGAATTCGTCGCGATGCGCGGCCACCGCATCCATGACGCGCCGCGCCGCGTCCCTGCCGTTCTCGAGCGTTGAAGCCGCAAGAATCGCCCGCACGATCACGCCGGAATAAAGGTGCCATGGCTGGGAATGCAGCCAGACCCTGACCGCAATCTTGTCTTCGCCCGCTTCCGCCAGCAGTTCGTCGATCTTTCCCAGCGCCTTGTTCGAAAATGGACAGGTCGGCTCGAGAAACATCTCGAGAAGCCGGGGGCCATGCCCCCATTCAAGCCGAGCCGCCTTCCATGTCGTCACGTTGAATTTCCTCGCACTGCAACCCCCAATCGTGGTCCGGAGGGACTGGAGCGGGTGAAGGGAATCGAACCCTCGTCATCAGCTTGGAAGGCTGTTGCTCTACCATTGAGCTACACCCGCGTCCGTCAACCGCCCGCATCTGCGGCGGGCAACTCGCTCCGACTGGTCTGCCGCGCCGCAGCTCGCGACGCGAGCGAAGGCTGGTGGAGGGGGTTGGATTCGAACCAACGTAGGCTAAGCCAACGGATTTACAGTCCGTCCCCTTTAGCCACTCGGGCACCCCTCCGGGAGATCCAGTCCAGGCGGTCTATACATCAGACGCGCCACACCGATAACGGGTTTACCCGGGATCGGCATCATATAAAACGCGGTCCGGAACCCGCCCTTGGCTGCTCCGGCCCGCGCGCCGCGTTATGGTGGCGGGTGCCGGTTAAGTCAATCGGAAATCACGGAAATTGAAGATGCGCGAACGCAAAAGCCGGCCCTTTTCCCCCCGCCGGGATAGCAGCAAGCCGCGCTCTGGCGGGGCCAAGGAGAGGGTCAAGGATGGCGGCGGCAGCCCGCGCAAGGGTGGCCGGGATTTCGGGCGTGCCCGCCGCGGGTCCGGCGACGGCCCGGTGGTCATCTATGGCTGGCATGCCGGCAAGGCGGCGCTCGACAACCCGGCCCGCCGCATCCGTCGCATCCTGGCGACCGAGAATGCCGCCCGCCGCCTGACCGAGGAAAACGTGCCGACAAAGGTCGCGCCGGAGGTCGTGCGGCCGGAGGCGATCGCGCGGCTGCTCAGCGCCGACGCGGTTCATAACGGGTTGTGGATCGAGGCCGAACCGCTCGACGCGCCCGATATCGAGGACCTTCCCTCTGACGGCGTCGTGCTGGTGCTCGACCAGATCACCGACCCGCACAATGTCGGCGCCATCCTGCGCAGCGCGGCGGCTTTTGGCGTGAAGGCGCTAATCACCACCGCGCGGCATTCGCCGGAAGCGACCGGCGTGCTCGCCAAATCGGCGTCGGGCGCGCTCGAATATGTGCCGATGGTGACGGTGCAAAATCTGGCACGCGGTCTCGCCGCGCTGAAGGACCGCGGATTCCTGACGGTCGGACTCGACAGCGAAGGCGACAGCGATCTTGCCGCCCTGCCCTTGTCGGCGCCGCTCGCGCTCGTGCTCGGTGCGGAAGGAAAAGGATTACGGCAATTGACGCGCGACACCTGCGATCATGTCGCGCGCCTGGATCTGCCGGGAGAGATCAAGAGTCTGAACGTGTCGAACGCCGCCGCGCTGTCGCTTTACATCGCGACAACGCGGCTGCGGGACACTCGCTGAGACCGTCTTACTTGTAGTGATAGTATTTCGCCGCCGGCGCGCGATGAGCGCGCGGCGCCGCGCGGTGATAGCCCGACCAGCGATGCGACCGGGACACGCCGTAATGCGCACGATAGGGCCGGTACGGGCGATAGGCGCGATACGGCCGATGGCGATAGCCCGGCGCGCCGTAATAGCCGCCGACATAGGGATAGGCCGAGACCGGCTGCGCGGGCTGATAATAAGCCGGCGCGTAATCGGTGCCCGGACCCGAATAGACCGGGCCCTGGTTCACGGCGTAAGCCTGCACCGGGAACTGTTCCTGCACGATGACCTGCGGCTGCTGCACGATCACTTGCGGCTGCTGCACGATGATCGGCGCGGGCTGCACATAGATAGGCGCCGGCTGCACATAGGTCACGACCGGCTGAACGGCGACCACGCTCGAGGCGCAGCAACCATTGCCCCACGAGGCATTCCAGCCCCAGGAGCCGCCCCACGAATTGCAGCAGCCGGCGGCGGCCGGTTGCATGGTCAGCAGACTGACGGCGCCAGCTGCAATTGCGCTGAGATAGATACGAGACATTTTCACTCTCCCTGTGACTTCAACTTTCAGATTCATCGGCGGCGATGTGGCGGTCTGCGTCCGGGGGCGAAATCGACCTCGGGCGAGATGAACATCGGTCCGGTGGGCGCATAATCGGTGACCGGTCCGGAATCGGATGCGGCCGACCACGACTGATGGAATGGTTGCGCGGGCGGCGGCAGCGGGCGATGCGCCGGCGGATTGACTTCATAGCGGCCGAGATGCGGCGGGCCGCCCAGCGTCGGGAAATAGCGCGGAACCGGACGCCGCGGCGGCGGCACGTAATGGAGCGAGGGATATACGGTGACGGGCACGGCGCCCGGACGGGTCAGTCCCCAATCGCCTTCCACCACGCCCCAGGACGCGTCATAGCCGTTGATGATCACCGGCACGTCGGAGCGGCCCGGCACGACAAAGGCCGGCGCATGATCGGCCTGGACCGCGCTTGCGGAAAGCGCGGCAAGAGCCGATGACACCACTGACGCGAGCACGCGCCTACGCATTTACGCCACCACCGGATGGATCCGAATATGCGACGTATTTTAGACGTTTACGGATTTGAAGGTGCTAACGCGGCGGGTGAATTCAATGTTAGCATTAACCGGGCGCTACTGCGCCGGGACGGCACGGCCGGCGCATCCTCACCAGGCGGTTTCAGCACATTGTAATGACACGCAAGATCAGTCCGGACCGGTCCGGCGCGCCGGGCGGGAAAGACAGCTTTCGGAAACGCTACGCGGCCGCCGAACGGCAGCGGCAGGCCCTGCTCGATCGCCTGCACGCGCTCGATGCGAGCGGACGCGCGCATCCCTCGTTCCGGAAATCGCTGACCCTGCTCAACCAGACCTTCCGCCGGTCGCGGCTGGTGCAGCGCGCCGCCATCCTGCAGACCGCCGCCTGGCTGATCGACCTGATCGAGATCAGCACGCCGTTCCTGTAGGCGCTGCGGCTGCACAGATCGGCGTCTTGTCGGGAGCGGGCGATGCTGATAGCTGTCCGCGCAAGCCGGGTTAGCTCAGCGGTAGAGCAGCGGTTTTGTAAACCGTTGGTCGGGAGTTCAATCCTCTCACCCGGCACCACTTTCTTCTTTTCATGAGTCTGGACAAGCGGCCGGCGGCCATCCTTCACGCGGCGCGCGAGCCGGCTCAGGCACCGCATTAACGGCCGCTAACCGTGTCCGTTCAGCGTGAATTAGAGGTGTTGGGTTAGGCTCTCCGCAAATCGCAGAAAGCGAGGGGCGGTGATGTCGATCTATATCGTGGTGGGTGCGTTTTTTGTCGCGCTGCTGTTCGCGCCGATGCTGTCGCACGAACGGCGCGATCACCTCTAGGCGTCGGCCAAGGTGGCGATCAATGGCCGGTCTTGCCGAATTCGCAACCGGCCGCCGCATAGTGGTAACGGCCGACGCCATAGGCATCCTGGCGCACCACCGGCTTGCAATAGGCCAGCCATTTGCGGTCGCGCTCGAGCGCTTCGGCCAGCGCCTCTCCGGCCGGTTCCGGGACCTGGTAGATGCCGGCGGGACTGATCGGCCCGCGGCGTTCCAGCACGACGCAACTCCCGGCGCCGGTGAAAAACGAGCCGCTGCCGAGGCAGCTGCTGCTGACCGTCACATCGGCAAAACCCGGCGTCATGATCAGGGCCTGGAGGGCGATTGCGCCCGCCGCAGCCTGTACCCATCGTCCCGTCGGCATTGCTCTCTCCCTGAAACGGCCTCGCGGCCGCCGCGCACAGCGTTAATGCAGGGTAAAGATTGCAAGCCGGATGCCAGCAAAAATGTGCCGTTTCGGGACGAATTTAACCGTGGGCTGTGGGTAACCCGGAATCCGGGACAGGTCCGGCCGCAGAGCGACTCAGGCCAGAGCCGCCAGTTGCGGAAAGACGTGGGTCGCGACCTCGACCGGTTCGGCCATCAGCGGCTCGACCTTCTCCTCGAAGAACTCGCGGGCGGCGATCCAGACCAGGCTGATGCGCGCCACCAACGACGCCTTGCGCGCACGGAACGTCATCCGCACCGCCTTGTCGGCGATCGCCGAGAGCGAATCGTCCTCGGCCACGACATGGCCGCAGCCGTCCTCCAGCACATAGTCACGGCCGATGCGGGTGATGCTCGCCAGGCAGTCCCGCTCCGGGTCGGTGCCCAGCACGTAGAATTGCGGGTCCTTGCGCTCCGTCAGGCCGACATCCCAGCCGCTGGCCTCGCCCTGCGCCTCATGCGCGGCGAAGATCGACACCAGTTGCGACATCTCGTCGGCGCGCCATGGCGCGGACGGAAGATGGGAGCGCGGGATGAAGGGGACGATGCTCATGTCTTCACCTTGAACAGGAGGCGGTAGAGTTCGGGGTCGTAATAGGACAGCAATTCGCGCGCAAAGATGGCCGGTTCAACATCAAGCGCGCGCGCCCAGTCCTCCATGCTTTCGCTCGGCACGCGGCCGAAGCCGTTCTCAATCTGGGAAATGAAGGTATAGTATTTCAAGCTCAATTTTTGGGCGAGATCGACCTGCGACAGGCCGGCCTTTTTCCGCAGGTCCTGCAGCCAACGCCCGGCGTCCTTGCGCAGCTGGCGCGCTTCCGGCGCCGCCTTGGCAAAATGCATGGATGTCCCCACAGCGACCTAACCACCTTGATTTCTGGCGATGTTTCATGTTTACTGCACTATGAAAACATAAACAGAACGCCGATAGACGAATGATACCACAATTCGCGTCAGCGGAAGCTATTTTGCGCGGCCATGTCATTGGCCGCGCAGCAGGAAGGACCCGTCAGGCGCAGCCATGAGGCTCTCGACGTCCAGCAAGAGCAACCGGTCCGCCCCGCATGATGGACTGCACGGCCCGCGCGGCGCTTTTCTCGGTTCCGTGTTTGCCGCCGCCGCCGCTTGGGCCGTTGCCGCCCGCGTCTTTCCGGCCGATCTCGTGTTGCCCGTGATCTCCACCTTGCTGTTTGTGCTCGCCGGCATTTTTGCCCTGGTCGCCTGGGTCCGGTGCACCACCGACGAATACCGCGTGACCTATTGGGACGTGTCCGGTGCCATCGCTCTGATCGGCATCTGCACCGCCACGCTCATCGACCCGGACCAGTTGGTCCGGCTCGTGACCGGCACACACATCGCGAACTAGGGGCGGCAACGCCCGGCACATCCACCCGAGTGCCCAACAATTCGGGTGCTTGAGCGGACAAATACTTCCATGATCCTCATCCTTCAGTTTATCGGCGGCTTCATCCTCCTGCTGTTCGGAGCCGAATATCTGGTGCGCGGCGCGGTTTCGCTGGCGCGCCAGCTCAAGGTCGCGCCGATGATCATCGGCATGACCATCGTCGCCTACGGCACCACCGCGCCCGAAATGGTGGTGAGCATGCAAGCCGCCATCGACGGCCTTCCCGGCATCGCGGTCGGCAACGTCGTGGGCTCCAATATCGCCAACATCCTGCTGATCCTGGGCCTCTCGGCGGTGATCTTCCCGATCGTCGTGCAGCCGAAGGCGCTTTATCGCGACGCCGCCATGATGATGGGCTCAGCCCTTCTGTTCACCGCTTTGGCGCTGTCGGGCACGATCGAACGCTGGCAGGGCGTGTTCATGGTTTTGGCGCTCGCCGCATTCTCGATCTACGCCTTCAGGGCCGAGCGCAAGCGCGGCAAGGCCAACGATCCGGGCGACATGCCTGAGGAACTGGCCGAGGAGTTCAAGGACAGCCCGCAGCCGACATGGCTTGCCGTATTGTCGGTCGTCGGTGGAATCGTCGCGGTGGTCACCGGCGCGAAACTGCTGGTCGCAGCCGCCATCGTCACGGCGACGATGCTCGGCGTCAGCGAGGCCGTGATCGGTCTGACCATCGTCGCGGTCGGGACATCGCTGCCGGAACTCGCCACCGCCGTGGTGGCCGCGCTCCGCCGCCACTCCGCTGTGGCGGTCGGCAATATCATGGGCGCGGGCATCTACAACTTGCTGGCGATCATGGGCCTGGTGTCCGCGGTGGCGCCGGTTGCGGTGCCGGCGCAGATCCTGACCTTCGATCTGTGGTTCATGCTGGCGGTGACGGCCATGCTGCTGTCATTCCTGCTGCTGCGGGGCGGACTCAGCCGGCCGGTCGGCGCGCTGTTTCTGGCGGGCTTCGTCGCCTATACGGCGCTGCAATATTACGGCGTCGAAAATGTCCTGACCGCCGACTGGTTCGGTCAGGCGACCGCGAGCGCCGAGCCGCCACCGCTGAAACGGTGACGCCGGCCTGATTCCGGCAGACCGTATTCCCGATCCTAGTCCTTATCGTCGCGCCTACGATGGCGCGCAGGCTATCGCCATGAGGTATCCATGACTCTCTTCAACGATCTTGCGACGCTGTTCGAATATCACAACCTCGTCGCACTCGCTCAGATCATCATCATCGACTTCGTGCTGGCCGGCGACAACGCCATCGTGGTCGGCCTCGCCGCCTCGCGCGTGGCGCCCGAACTCCGGCGCAAGGTCATTTTCTGGGGCATCGCGGGCGCGGTTATCCTGCGCGTGATGTTCGCGGCGGTGGCGACGCAATTGCTCACCATCGTCGGCCTGACCTTCGCCGGTGGCATCCTGCTGCTCTGGGTGTGCTGGAAGATGTATCGCGAGATCACGGTCCATCAGCCGCAGCCGGCGATGGCCGGCGGCACGCCGTCAGGCGCCGGCTCGCCCGACTACAAGGGCGTGACGCTCGGCGCCGCCATCCTGCAGGTGGTCATCGCCGACGTGTCCATGTCGCTCGACAACGTGCTTGCGGTGGCCGGCGCCGCCAAGGGCAATGTCGCCGTGCTCGCCATCGGTCTCACGATCGCCATCGTGTTCATGGCGGTGGCCTCCGCCTATATCGCCAAGCTGCTGGCGCGCTATTTCTGGATCACCTGGATCGGCCTTGCGGTCATTCTCTACGTGGCGCTGGACATGATCTGGAAGGGCACCCACCAGATCGGTTGCAGTTTCGTACCCGCGAGTGTGTGCGAATCCGGCGCTTGGGCGACGTTCAACGCTTTGTTCTAGCCTTTCGGCATGGCGGGAACAATAATCCCGCCCCGGCATTACTCCTGACGCCCGGGCGGCCCGTGAAGGGCCGCCTCGCCGCGCCGGAGACAGCCGTGAATGTCGAGCCGAAATCTTCGTCGTGGAACTGGGGCCAGCGCCCGTTTCAGTTCGGCGCGCGCGATCCGAATCCCCTGAAAGACGCCAGCTCGTTCTGGCGCGTGATGTCGCAAGCCGCCACCATCGCGATGGCCGTCATCCTGTTCGGCGCCTTCCTGTTCGTCGCGCGCTCCCTGCTGGTGCCGATCCTCGCCGCCCTGGTGGTCAGTCTGACGCTCGGGCCGATGTCGGCGCGCGCGCAGAAGGCCGGATTGCCGGCCTGGGTCCCGGCATTCGTGATTGTGCTCGGGCTGGCCGGCCTGCTCTATCTGATGGTGAGCGTCCTGGTCGACCCGGCCTCGGATCTGATCGCTCGCTCATCCGAGATCGGCGGCACAATCAAGGAAAAATTCAGCTTCATGGACCGGCCGCTATTCGCGCTGCGCGAGTTGCAGGCGGCGGTCCTCGGCGGCTCGGGACTGAAAGTCGACGTCGAGAAAAATGCCCTGGTCGAAGGCGTCGTGACGGCGTTGCCGGACTTCGCGCTGCAACTGGTGCTGTTCTTCGCCACGCTGTTCTTCTTCATCTTCGGCCGCCAGGCCTTTCGCCGCTACATCGTCAACCTGTTCGCCACCCGCGACGGCCGGCTGCGCGCGCTGCGCATCGTCAACGACACCGAGCACAATCTCAGCGCCTATCTGATCACCGTCACCCTGATCAATCTCGGCGTCGGCCTGGTCATCACCGGCATCACCTATATGATGGGGTTTCCGGCGCCGCTGCTCTGGGGCGTGATGGCCTTCATTCTCAATTACATTCCCTATGTCGGCCCCGGCATCATGCACGTGATGCTGTTCGTGATCGGGCTGCTCACCTTTCCGACCCTGCTGCCGGCGCTGGTCGCGCCCGCCCTGTTCATGACCTTCACGTTCTTCGAAGGGCATTTTCTGGTGCCGGCCATCATCGGGCGGCAATTGCTGCTGCATCCGCTGGCGGTGTTTCTGTCGCTGGCGTTCTGGGCCTGGCTGTGGGGACCGATCGGCGCGTTCCTGGCCACGCCGATCCTGATCATGGCGATTGTCGCCATCGACCATCTCTATCCGCGCAGCAAGACCAGCTTGCCGGAATGACCTGAGCTGCCCGCGTCACGGGACTGCGCAAACCGCAGCCCCGGCGCTGCGCGCGTCAGTTCGACAATTTTGCGCCGGCGTCCGCCACCGCTTTCGACCAGCGCGCCAGCTCCTTCTTGTTCAGGTTCAGGAGATCGGCGGGCGAGCCGTTGACCGGATCGATGCCCTGCCCCTTCAGATTTTTCTGTACGCCGGGAGAATTGATAATTCCGGAAATGATGCTGTTGAGCTTGCCGACCACGTCGGCCGGAGTCTTGGCCGGCGCCCAGACGCCGAACCAGGCCGAGACTTCGAAATCGTCCATGCCGGCTTCCTTCATCACCGGCACGTCCGGCAGCGCGTCGATCCGGTTGGCGCTGGTGATGGCGATCGCACGCAGTTTGCCTTCGGCGATATGCGGCAGCAGCGGCAGATAGTGATAGAACATGAACTGCACTTCGCCGCGCAGCAGATCGGTGATGGCCTGCGCGCCACCGCGATAGGGAATATGCGTGGCCTTCAGCCCGTTGCGGGCGGCGAACATCGCGCCGGAGAGATGATTGGACGTGCCATTGCCGGACGAGCCGTAATTCACCTTGCCGGGATTGGCACGAATATACTCGATCAGGTCCTTGACGTTCTTGACCGGCAGGGACGGATTCACCACCAGCACATTCGGCGCGGTGCCGAACTGGATGATCGGCGAAAAATCCGCGATCGGGTCGTAATTGATCTTCGCATACACCGCCGGGTTGATCGAATGCGTGCCGATGGTGCCCATCAGCAGCGTGTGGCCATCGGGCGCCGCGCGCGCGACGGCTTCGGCCCCGATGGTGCCGCCGGCGCCGCCGCGATTGTCGATCACCACATTCTGCCCGAGCGACTTGGTCAGTTCGTCGGAAAGAATGCGGCCGACCAGATCGGTCGTGCTGCCGGCCGGGAACGGCACGACCAGCGTGACCGGACGCGAGGGAAAATTCTGCGCGGCCGCCGCCTGCGCAAGACAACAGGCGGCCACGGCAGCCGCAATATATGACGCCACTTTGGCGATCCGCATGTGCATCCTCCCGATGTATTTTCTTGCCTTACGGCTGTCATTGAAGGCGGCAAGACTAGAGGGAAGACCGGCGCGGGTACAGGCCGAGTCCGGGTTCCGATCAAGTCTTTGTGCAGGCCGGCCCACCGCCGAATTCTGGAATAGGATTGGGCCGCCGGTGTTGGTCATGATCGATCGGACCACACATCCAAGGGAGGAATCCTCATGACCGCATTGTCACGCCGCACTCTGCTGGCCGCCTCGGCGGCGACCGCCGCAGCCGGCGTCCTGCCCGTCCTCGGCTCCGCGCCGGCCGGCGCCGCCGCGCCCGTCTCCGGCAAGCAGGGGCCTGGCTATTACCGCTTCAAGATCGGCGATTACGAAGTGACCGCCGTCAATGACGGCACCTGGTATCGCGCGCTGGACGACAAGTTCGTGCGCAATGCGCCCTTGCCCGAGGTGCAGAAGGCGCTGACCGACGTCTTCCTGCCCACCGACAAGCTGCCGATCCCGTTCACCGCCCTGATCGTGAACACCGGCTCGAAACTGATCGCGCTCGACACCGGCACCGGCGGCCAGCTCGCATCGATGGCGCCGCAATCGGGCACCTTCGCCGCCAATCTCGCGGCGGCCGGGATCGATCCGAAAACGGTCGACACCATCGTGATCTCGCATTTCCACCCCGACCACATCAACGGCATCAAGACCAAGGACAACGCACTGTTCTTCCCCAATGCCGAGATCAACGTGCCGGCGCCGGAATGGACGTTCTGGATGGACGACGCCAACATGGGCAAGGCGCCGGAAGCGGCCAAGCCTACCTTCATGAATGCGCGCCGCATCTTCGCCGACATCGCCAAGGACGTGAAACGCTTCGAGCCCGGCAAGGAGGTCGCGCCCGGCATCATGTCGGTCGCCGCCGCCGGCCACACGCCCGGCCATACCGCCTTCACCGTCAATTCCGGCAACCGGTCGATGTTCTACATCGCCGACACCACGAACAATCCTTACCTGTTCGTGCGCAATCCGGACTGGCAGGCGATCTTCGACATGGATGGCGGCATGGCGGCGGAGAACCGCAAGCGCGTGCTCGACCGCGCGGCGGCCGACAAGACGCTGCTGCATGGCTATCATTTCCCGTTCCCGTCCTCGGGCTACGTCACCAGGACTGCGAAGGGCTACGACCTTGTGCCAGTGATGTGGGCGCCGATGTGAACGGCATCCGGCGATAAGGAAAGGGCCGCATCGCTGCGGCCCTTTTTTATTGCAGGACGGTTGGCGTCACCATTTCATCCCGGCCCGGACCAGAAAGGTGCGGCCGGGCTGCGGATAGGCATTGTATCTTCCGAACGTTGACGCGCTCGCGACCGAATAGTCGAAATACATCTCGTCGAAGAGATTCTCGACCGAGACCGCCCAGAAGAACTGGTCGAGTTCGCCGCCCAGTCGCACGTCCACCAGCGTGTGCGCCGGGATTAACGGCTGGAAATTCCGTTGGTCGTTGTCCATGCGCCGCTCGCCGACATAGCGCACGACGCCGTCAAAGATCAGATGTTTCTTGAAAATGTTCCAGGACACCCCCGCGCTTGCGGTCCAGGGCGACACCAGCGGCACTTCCTTGCCGGCATTGACGCCTCCGCGGAAGGTGGCGTCGGTATAGGTCAGGCTGCCTTTCCAGCGCACATCCTCGGTCATCTGCCAGCTGGCGATCGTTTCCACGCCGCGCCGCCGGGTGGGATCGAGATTGTAGTTCACGAAATTCACCGGATCGAACATCAGTTCGTTCTCCAGCTTCATCTCGTAGACGCTGGATTGCACCGTGACGCTGCCGAAGTTGAAGCGCACGCCCGCTTCGATGTCGTGTGACGTCTGCGTCTTCAGGTCGAACGTCGTGGGCGTGCCGAACGGCGACATGCCGACCCGCTCGTCCACGTTCGGGGTGCGAAAGCTCTGCGCGGCGCGGCCGAACACGGCAAAGACCGGGCTGAAGCGATGCTCGAAGCCGACGTGAAAGGCTTCATTGTTGCCGCTCTGATCGAGCGGCAGCCCTTGAATGCCGAAGGCGCCCGGCGCGGTCGGATCGTAGACGTCGGTCGCGGTCACGTGCGTGCGCTGGATGCGGACGCCGCCGGACAGATCGGTGCTCGGCAATACCGACACCGCCTGCTGCCAGTAACCCGCGATCGAATCCTGACCCAGCTTGTAGCGATGAATGAGCGGAAAACCCGAAAACTGGCTGCGATCTGAATCGTAGTCGGAATTATAATAGTCGACACCCGCAATTACCCGCGACGGCAGACCGAAGAGCGGCGTGTTGATCTTCACGCGCGGCGTGACCGAATAGGTATTCAGGGTCGTGTTGACATATTGTTCCTCGAATGCCGAGAAGAACCCGGCCTGCTGGTCCTTGCGGCGCCAGCCGCCATCCACGATCAGTTCGATGTCCGGCGTCAGCATCCGCGTGAACCCCGCGGTCGCGCTGTAGCCCTGCTTGTCGCCGTAATCCCGGAGTTTGTTGGTGCCGCGCCGGTCGGTGACCAGCTGGTTCATCGTGGCCGAGACGATGCGCTCGCCCGGCAGTCCGAGCCGCTGCGTGTCGGCCGACAGGTTGAGGAAGGCCGTCGCCTGCTCGGTCGTGTAGCGAAAATCGGCGACGCCGTTCTGCTGATCGAGCTTGTTGTTTACGCGATAGCCGTCGGAGGTGACCGCATTGCCATAGATGGATGCGGAATATGGCCCCGACGATGTGTTCGCCGAGACGCGCCCCTCGCGATAGCCATAGGAGCCCGCCAATCCTTCGACCTTTGTCGACGGTGGCAGATTGGCGCCAACCTTGGTCACGATGTTGATGACGCCGCCGACGGCGTTGTCGCCATAGAGCACCGCGCCCGAATTGCCGCGGGTGATCTCGACGCGCTCGATCGCATTCTGCGGAATCGCGGAGAGATCGACCGCCGCCATGTCGATGTCGTTGAGTCTGCGGCCGTTGATCAGGATCAGCGTGTTGGATTGTCCGGTGGCGCCGAAGCCGCGCAGATCGACCGTGGTGCCGGCCCCGTTCACGCTGCCGTACAGACTGCGCGTTTGCACCCCCGCCTCGCGCGCCAGAATGTCCTGAATGGTCAGGCTGGGCGATCGCGCGATGTCTTCGGCGGTGATGATGCTGGTGGATGCGCCGGTGATGCCGTCGTCCAGACGGCTCGCCGTCACGTGGATTTGCGGAAGAACCTGCTGCGCATCCGCCTGTGCGAACGGCACCGCCGCGGTGAATCCCGCCAGCGCCAGCGCGCCGGCGGTTTGCCTGTAAGAGATCGCCCTCATCACACGTCCTTCGTCTGGCCCCGCTGCTGCGAGGTCCGGGTGAACACACCCGACGCGAAGGACACACAAACGCGCGCACCGTTACGCACCGCCACAAACCGGCGATCCGTAATCGGCTACCCCGCCCGTACCCTGAAGGTCATGTGAGAAAAAACTCGCACGGCCCCCGCGTCGGTATCGACGTCACCGCTGCGAAAGACCGCTCCGTATGGACTCCCCGCCCATCGGTTGGGTGACCGCGCTGGCAGGTCTCCTGGCTCGCGGGTCCTTGCCTTCCTCCGGCCTTCCCAGTGTCCCGGTTGCCCGGGTCTCCAGTGGCCATTGCGGACGAAGGCTCGCCGCTCACAGTTGCGGGGGCAGCCACGGTATTGCCGAAGAGATCGGCGTCTTCCGTGTTCCCTCTTTCCTCCCCGGCGCGACCCGGGGAACCAGCACGCGCCCAAATCATTGCCGGACCTTGGATTTGAGTCAATACGGCTTTTGCGCGGCAGGGCAAAAGCGTGCCCATCACATCGTTTTGAAAAACCGTCACCGGAATGCGGCCGTGATCTGATATGTTGATGCCATTGAACGGCGCGCGGATGGACATTGCGGGCGGCGCGACCGGCGGGGACTTTTTCGTCACTTCATTTCAATGACAGCGAGCACAGACATGATCATGCGACATCCTTCCGGACTTCTTGCCGCCGCCGCCCTCGCCGTTGCGCTGGCCACAACCCCCGCCTTCGCCGCGGGTACGGACAATCCGGCGCCGCCCGCGCCCGACACCACAAAGTCTGACGCCAAGCCCGCGCCCGACAAGAAGGCCGGCGACACCAAGAGCGACGCCAAGCCGGCGCCCGACAAGAAGTCGCAGAACGAATTTCTCGACGGCTACAAGCACGCCTACAACCTGATCTACAAGAAACAGGACTATGCCGGCGGCATTGCTGCGCTGAAGGCGCTCGGACACGACGAACACGCCGACGTCGCCAACCTGATCGGTTTTTCCAGCCGCAAGCTCGGCAATTATATCGACGCCAAGGTCTGGTACGAGAAAGCGCTGGCGGCCGATCCGAAGCACACCCGCACCTGGCAATATTACGGGATGTGGTATCTGGAACAGGGCAACCGCCTGAAGGCGGAAGAGCATCTGGAAAAAATCCGCTACATCTGCGGCGGCAATGGCTGCGACGACTACAAGGCGCTGCATGACGCGCTCGACGGCAAGGGCAGCTATTAGTCCGCGCTCCGCCTGAACGCACGTGTCTTCGCCGTGGCAGATCGTCTGCCGCGGCTTTTTTCTCGCCGGAACCGATGATGCACAATCGTCTCCCCCGCGCGGGGGATGCGGCTTGCGTTATTTCGCATAACCTCCTGAAATTGCCGAAGCGAACAAGGCCAACGGTCCGCTGTAATTTATGGCTGACATCGATACCGAGAAATTGTCCGAGACGATCGGCAAGGTCTACGACAGCGCCGTCGACCCCGCCTTGTGGCCGGCTGCGCTCGAGAGCTGCTGCGGCCTGATCGGCGCCACGCTCGGCTCGGTCGCGCTCTATGACCTGCGGCAGAAGACAACCCGCTGGGGGTCTCAGTGGGGCGGCGATCCTCATTGGATGCGGCTGCTGGAAGAGAAATATGCGCCCATGATGCCATTCTGGCCGAACCTTCTTCACGAGGAGGTAGGCTCAATCAAGAATACGCGCCAGATGGTCGAGACGCTCGGCGGCGATGAGGAAGAAATCCGCAAGCGCCCGTTCTTCACCGAATGGGCGATGCCGGCCGGGTACCATGATGTCGCGGCCTGCATCGTCGCGCGCACCGAAATCCAGAGGGCGATCTTCCAGCTTCACACCCCGCCATCGCGCGACGTGGTGGGATCGCGCGACATCGCCATCGTCAACCTGCTCTTTCCCCATGTTCGCCGCGCCGTCGCCATCGGCGACTTGCTGGACATGAAATCGATCGCATCGGCCGCATTCGAGGCCACGCTGGATACGCTCGTCGTCGCGATCGTTCTCGTGGACGCCCATGGTCGCATCCTGCATGCCAACGCCGCGGCTCAGACGATGTTCAGCGCCGGCGGTCCCGTGCTGTCGACCCGCGGAGATCTGAACACGCATCAGCCGGGCGCGACCGCCGCGCTGAAGGCCGCCGTCGCCCGCGCCTCTTTGAATGAAAGCGAGCTGGGCCATGGCGGCATCGGGGTCCCGATCCGCGGACACGATGACCGTCCGCAGGCGCATTCCATCGCGCATGTGCTGCCGCTGAAATCCGGGACCCTGCGGCCCGGCCTTGCGCTCGGCGCCGCGGCCGCTGTCTTTGTCACGCCGCCGGGCGACCATTCGCCGCCGCCGTTCGAAGCACTGGCCGCGCTTTACGACCTCACGCCGACAGAAGCCCGTGTGATGATTGAAATCGCGTCCGGAAACAACCGCGCCGCAACCGCTGAGGCACTGGGCATTGCAGACTCGACGGTGAAAACGCATCTCGCCCGGGTGTTTGAGAAAACGCACACATCGGAGCAATCCGAACTGGCGCGGCTCATCGCCAATCTGACGCCGCCGATCAGTCAATAGCCGCAGCGTAGACGCTATTTCGGCCTGTAGTTCACGCCGACGCGAACGATGTGGTCGCGATGTTCAAAACGGTAATCGATGAAGTTGCCCGGAACCGCCGTATCCTCCAGCCGCAAGACGGTGCTGCCGAGATCGACATAGAGATATTCGACCTTGAACGACCAATTGTCGGTCCACGCAAATTCGCCACCGCCGCCGAGCGTCCAGCCCGCCTTTGTCTGGCTTCGCGCACTGGCCGCATAGCCGTCGTATCCGCCGCCCGGGAACAGGAAGCCGACACTCGCGTTATCCGCGACGCGGCCAAAGGCAAGGCCGCCAGTCAGATAAAGCAGGCTGCGCTCCGCCGGCGTAAAGCCGAAACGGCCACGGAACGTCCCGAACCATTTGAGGCGATCTTCCGCTGACGTTTCAGAGGGCAGAATGGGGAATGTCGCGGGCGCGACGACGGCGGTGCGATCTTTCATACCGCTGGCCTGAAGATCCGCCTCGATTCCGTAAACGGCGGCATTGCTCTGCCAATTGTATCCGATCTGGCCGCCTCCGATCACGCCGTCTGGCCGGAGACCCAGTGTACGCAGCACTCTCCCGTCGGCCACAGCCGCGCCATAGCCAGCCATATCGGCAAGATCTCCGCTCTTCTCGCCGAAGCCCCAGCCGACATTCACGCCGGCATAAAAGCCGCTCCACGTCCACATGGGACTCTGGCTCTGCGCCTGGACCGGACTGCCCGCTACGGCCCCCAGCGCAATGGCGACAGCGGCAAGGCCATAGCCCCGCATTTTCCGAAACATGCTCGACCCCGCCCTTGAGATTCCCTATTGCCTTGGTAGCGGCACAGGTTGTCGGCGGCGTCCGCCGCGCGGGGGAGATTTGCCCGCAATGATTGGGCTTCCACAGTCTGTGGCGGCGTGGCCACACGCCGCAATGGCAGTCAGACCTTGACCGCCGCTCGGTCGGTCTCCGCCATGATCCAGCGCAGATAGGTGTCCTCCACGCTCTCCACCGGCAGCACCAGGATGGCCGGCACGGCATTGGGATGCCCCGCCTTCAGCGCCTTGCGCAGCCGGTCGGCGAGCGAGGCGCGGGTCTTCAGGATCATGACCGCCTCCTCGCCGCGCTCGATCTTCCCTTCCCACCAGTAATGCGACACCATACCGGGCAGTATGTTGACGCAGGCGGCGAGCCTTTGCTCGACCGCGGCGCGGCCGGCCGTCTCCGCCTCGACAAGGGATGGATAGGTCGTATAGACGAGGACTGCGCGCTCCATGACCGGTTCCTGCTGCCTTCAGATGCGATTTAAGCCCTTTTCTAACGCATGTTCCGGAAAAGTGGGACCCGGTTTTCCGACCAGTGTGGTGGTTCAGAAGTTCGCTTCATTCTCGCGGCGAGTCCATCAAGCGAACTTCTGAACCAAAACCACACTGGAATCATAGTTTTGCTAGTGTCCTGCGAATCCGAAGTTCGCTTAATGAGTGTGCTGCACAATCAAGCGAACTTCGGATTCAGGACACCAGACCATGCGCACAATAGGGATTGCATGAGCCCCGCCACCCGCTACGAGCGGATCGCCTTTGTCGCCAGCCAGAGCCCGGAAGCAGCCGAGGCCCGGACGCGGCTCGTCGCCCGCTATGGCGATGTCGATCCGGCCAAGGCCGATGTGGTGGTGGCGCTCGGCGGCGACGGCCTGATGCTGCAGACCCTGCACCGCTTCATGCGCGCCGGCACGCCGATCTACGGAATGCATCGCGGCACCGTCGGCTTCCTGATGAACGATTTCGAGGAAGGCGATCTGCTCGCCCGCCTGTCGGCGGCGGAAGTCACCGTGATCCACCCGCTCATCATGCGCGCCACCGACACCGCCGGCCGCCCCTATGAGCATCACGCCATCAACGAGGTCTCGGTCTTCCGGCAGAGCTACCAGGCCGCCCGCCTGAAAATCCTGATCGACGGCAAGGAGCGCCTGAAGGAACTGGTGGCCGACGGCGTGCTGGTCGCAACGCCGGCCGGCTCCACCGCCTATAACCTGTCGGCGCAAGGCCCGATCATTCCGATCAACGCCCCCCTGCTCGCCCTCACCCCGATCAGCCCGTTCCGGCCGCGGCGCTGGCGCGGCGCGCTGCTGCCGGACACCGCCTCGGTCACGATCGAGGCGCTGGAGCCGGAAAAACGCCCGGTGGCGGCGGTCGCCGACCACGACGAAGTGCGCAACGTGGCACGCGTCGACATCCGGATGGATCACAGCATCTCCATGCACATGCTGTTCGATTCCGGACATAGCCTGGACGAGCGCATTCTACGCGAACAATTCGGGTATTAGCCGGGCAAATCAGCGGCTTGGCAGGCCACAAATCTTTACCCCGCTCGCCAAAGCCATGCTTAGGTCGAGAGGGCTCGCCTCGGCATGATTCGGATCGATTTCAACCGCCTGCGGTTCGTCATCATCGACGACAACGCGCATATGCGCCGCATCCTGCGGACGCTGCTGCATGGTTTCGGCGCACGCGAAGTGTTCGAGGCGGAAGACGGCGCCAGCGGGCTGGAAGCCTTCACCACCCAGATGCCGGACATCATCATCACCGACTGGGCGATGCCGATTTTCGACGGACTCGAACTGACGCAGATGATCCGGCAACCCGGCGGCAACGCCAATCCCTTCGTGCCGATTATCATGCTGACCGGACATTCCGAACGCGGCCGCGTCCTGGCCGCGCGCGACGCCGGCGTCACCGAATTCCTCGTCAAGCCGATCTCGGCCAATGCGCTGCACGACCGCATCGTGAATGTGGTGTGCAATCCGCGGCCCTTCATCCGCACGTCCACCTATTTCGGCCCCGACCGGCGGCGCAATTTCAGCTCCACCTATGCCGGACCCGAACGCCGCAAGGGCGGCCGTGCCGACGTCATCCGCCAGGTGCCGCTGGCGGAAAAAGCCCGAATGGTGGATTGAGAGAGGAACGCAATGCCCCCTCCCAAGGACGACCGGCCCAGCGTGCGGACCTACGCGGATCACGAGGTGATCACGCCGCCCAACAAGCTGATCAAGGTCATCGCCAAGCGCGGCGGGTTCCACGAGGACCCGATCGCGCGCGCGGAAGCCGCGCTGCAGGAATTGTCGAGCGATTTCGGAGAATGGATGCGGGCCGAATGCGACCGCCTGCACGCGATCCGCATCGTGATCAAGACCACCGGCTTCACCAAGCAAAGCCTCGACGAGCTGTTTCACGCCGCCCACGATCTCAAGGGCGACGCGGCGACCTTCGGCTATCCGCTGGCCGCGCCGATCGCCGAAAGCCTGTGCCGCCTGATCGAGCATACGCCCGATCCCAAACAGATTCCGCTTCCCCTGCTCGACCAGCATGTCGACGCCGTGCGCGCGATTGTGCGCGAACATGCCAGGCCCGACATCGAAAAGATTGCGTCCGCACTCAACGAGCGGCTGCAGAAGGTGACGGAAGAATTTCTGGTGCACCAGAACCGGCATCGGCCCGGCTATCTCGACGGCGTGTTCTCGCCCCCGATCGCGCCCGGCGACAAATTCTGAACCGGCGCGGCGTGTTTACGCCGCGACCTGCGCATCGTCGTCGAAAGCGGCGTAATGCGGCACATAACCGGCAACGAGATCCTCGCAGAACAGCCGCGCTTCTTCGCGCGCGGCTTCGGTCGCGAACCGCCGCAGCAGGGTGAGCAGCGGCTCGATCTCGCCCGGCACCGCGCTTTCACAGCGCGTGAGCACACGCTCGACCATGCGGCGCTTCAGGCGCGTGGCGCCGACGGGGTCGCCGAGGAATCCGTCTTCCTGCAAAGTCGCGATCGCCTCGCGGAAGGCGGGATAGGTCGAGGCCGGCAACGCCGCCTGCTCGTAGACGGCGCGGAAACCCGCGCTGCCGCGGTCGTGAATGAGCCCGATCACGCGCGGCAGCGGCAGATCCGAAAGATCCGACATCGCCTCCTCGAACAGCGCAATATTTCCCGAAAGCAAAGCCCGCAGGATGAGGCCGGCGGTCAGTTGCCCGGTCTCGCGCAAGTGCCGGATCAGCGCGCGCATTTCGGTTTCCGGCGTGTCGGCCGCCAGCATCACCGTCGCCTTTTCGCAGGCTTCCTTGACGATCCGCTGCGCGCGGTCGGGCGCAAGCCAGTCGCGCGCGGTAACGAAGTCGCACAAGGTCGCCGACAACTTCACGACCAGCGCCTGGCGCGTGGCGACGGACACGTCGTCCCGCGCCAGCAGGGCCTCGCGGATCGCCGCCAGATGCCCGAAGCGTTCGACCATGCGCCCGATGGAGAAAGGCGCGATATCCGCGTCGATGCTTTCGATCAGGATGAGGCAGGCTTCCGCCGAACCGATTTCGGCGATCGCGGCGGCCACCGACCGCGGCAGGCCGACGCGGCGCGCGATCGCTTCCTGCGCCCGCGCGCCTTGCGTGGCCACCGCGTCGACCAGATCGGCGTCGATCAGCAGCGGCGAATGTTGCAGCACGAGCGATGAAATCTGCGGCTGTTCGGCGGCCAGCGCATAGACCACCGAGGCCGGCGCGTCGGGGCTGAAGGCCAGCGCATCGGCCAGCGCGGCGCGCACCAAGGGCGACGGATCGTCGAGCAGCATGGTCATCGCGCCTTCGGCGGCGGCACGATCATCAGGGGAAAGATCGGAATAGAGATAGGCGCGTGCCAGGGCGGATGAGGCTTCGGCCCGGTCGCCGGCGGGGGCAGTACGCAACCATTGAAGAAACTGACGAACTATCATGCTCAAAACCAACGCCACATGGGATCACTCGGCCCCGCCGGCTTGAGCATCACAATAAGGCAACCCCCTTAACAAAGGGTTCACCATAAATCTTTGTGTTTCTTGAGGAATTCTTAACGGCGCGGTCAGCCGCCGGTGAACAGCGCGCGCACATTGGGGCGCGAATCCTGGAACAGGCCGAGCGGCTCGTTCGAGACGGCGGCGTCCGCGGCCGGTTTCGATGTCGGGAAATAGGCGCGACGCACTGCCTGGTGACCGGTCTGCACCACGTCGTTGGGTGAAGCGACCGGCTGCACGGATGCCGGCGGCGTCGCGACAGGGGCCGCAGTCGCGCGCGAAGCCGGCGGCGTGATCCAGCGATCGCTGACAATGGACGACACGGGCTCGCGGCGCTCGCCAGCGCGGTAGGGATTATGGAAGACCGGGTCCTGCACCGGCCCGGCCGCCACCCGCACCTTGAGCGGGGTCGAGGCTTCATAGGCGCGCGCCACGCGTTCGGTTTGCGCGGCAAAGGCACCGTTCGGAACGGCCGCCACGGCGTTGTCGGGCGCCGCCTGTTTGGTGCGCGCGACCTGATAGCGGCCCGACAGCCGCTGTGCGACCTCGGCAAAATTGCGGGCGCGGCCATTGCTGTCGAAGAAGATCGAGCGGTTCGCGCGCGCGGCATTCGGGAAGGCGTCGGCCGCTCGGGCGCCGGGCGTCGATTCCGCCTGCCCGATCAGCTTGGCGGCGCCGCCGGCGCCCATGAAATGCGCGATGTAAAGCTCGCCCTCGGTGGCGTCGCGTCCCAGCCGCTCCTTCAGATAGGCGGCATTGCTCTGGGTGAAGGCGCCGGCCATGACCGCGTTGGCGGTCGGGTCGTGCTTCAGATTCATGATCTCGCGATGCATTGCGGAATCGGCGACCACGAACTTGCCGGCCTCGTTGCGGCCGATGGCGTTGGCGTAGCGGCCATAGCCCAACTCCGCGCCCGATTCCTTCAGGGTGCCGAGCCAGGTCTGGTCGATGAACTGAAACAGCCCCCCGGCCGAAGAGGTCGGCGCCTTGGCGCTGGGATTGAGATTGGATTCGACCTTGGCGGCGGCCAGCAGGTACTGGAAATTCGTCCCGGTGATCAGCGACGCCTTGCGAATCGCGCCGGTGACGTTCGAAGCCGAAGCTATCTGCGAACTGGCATCGACCGCCATTGTATCCTTCTCGCAGGCCGGGTTATGGCGTCGGTCCGATGTGCCGACTCTGCCCCGGTCGGCAGTCACCGTGCCTTAATTGTGGTAAATAGAGTATTAACGAACGGAGCGTCGGCCCCTTTGACCGGCGCGGGAGGACAAGATGCCCCAGACCGAAGCAGCGCGGCACAAGCGCGGCGGCATGTATTTCGACGACTTCGTGGTGGGCCGGCTCTACGAGCACCGGCTGACCCGCACCGTCACCCAGATGGACAACATGCTGTTCTCCAACATGACGCTCAATCCGCAGCCGCTGCATATCGACCGGCATTTCTGCGCCAGCGAGACCGAATGGGGACAGCCGCTGATGAATTCCCTGTTCACGCTCGGGTTGATGATCGGGATTTCGGTCAACGACCTGACGGTGGGCACCACCATCGCCAATCTCGGCATGACCGACACCAAATTCCCGCACCCGCTGTTTGAGAACGACACCGTGCATTGCACCACCGAAGTCCTCGGCAAGCGCGACTCCAATTCGCGGCCAAATGCCGGCATTCTCGAATTCCACCACCGCGCCTATAACCAGAACGACAAGCTGGTGGCCGAATGCCGCCGGCAGGCCTTCATCATCAAGCGGCCCGGCTGAGTTACCCTCTCCCCTTGTGGGAGAGGGTGGCGAGTTGCGAGCATCAGCGAGCAACGAGCCGGGTGAGGGGTAATTCCCCATTCGGTATTTTGTGTTCACCCCCTCACCCGGTCGATCCTCACACAGCTCGGATCGACCACCCTCTCCCGCAAGGGGAGAGGGTCAGAAGGAAACCCATGCGCTCCTATCTCTTCTCTCCCGGCGACCAGCCGAAAAAACTCGAAAAAGCCATGAGCAGCGGCGCCGACGCCGTCTTGATCGATCTTGAGGATTCGATCTCGACGGCGCGCAAGGCCGAAGCCCGCAAGATTGCAGCAGGCTTCCTCAGAGAGGTTCATGCAACGCCGAACCGCCCTCGTCTCTTCGTGCGTGTCAACGGCCACGAGACCGGTCTGATCGACGCCGATCTCGACGCGGTGATGGCCGGCAAGCCGGACGGCATCCTGCTGCCGAAGGCGGAAGGCGGCGTGTCGGTGATGCATCTCGACGCCAAGCTCGCCGTGCGCGAAGCCGTCAACGATATTGCCGACGGCGCGACCAAGATCATGGCGCTGGCGACCGAGACCGCGGCGGCGATGTTTGTCGGCGGCACATATAAAGGATCGAGCGCGCGCCTGATCGGGCTGACCTGGGGCGCGGAAGATCTGTCCGCCGAACTCGGCGCCGAAGCCAATCGCGACAAGGACGGCCATTTCCTCGATCCCTATCGCCTCGCCCGCAGCATCTGCCTCACTGCCGCGGCCGCCGCGAGCGTGCAGGCAGTCGACACGGTCTATGTCGATTACAGGAACGAAGCCGGCTTCCGCCGCGAAACCGAAGAGGGCCGCCGCGACGGCTTCACCGGCCGCATGGCGATCCACCCGGCGCAGGTGCCGATCATCAACGAGGTGTTCACGCCCACGACCGCCGCGATCGAGCATGCCCGCCGCGTGATCGCAGCCTTTGCGGCGGCGGATGGCGCCGGCACGGTCGGCATCGACGGGCTGATGTATGACCGCCCTCACCTCGTGCGGGCACAGCAGGTGGTGGCGCGGGCGAAGGCGGCGGGACTGGCCTAGGGCGTGGATCGGTCAGCCGCGGCAATCGCCTTATCGCGCTCATCCGCTCTCATTTCCTGATCCAGAGCGCATGGAGATACGCCAGGATCGCGTCCACGTCCTCGTCTGAAAACTGGATCTGCGGCATCTCCTTGTGCCGGGACACCATGCCCTCCGAAAGCTCTGCCTGCAGTTCGCGCGGCGCAATCCGGGCGTAGATATCGCGCAGCGGCGGAGCGGTCCCGAGCGGGCTGTCGCCGGCGGCTTCGACGGCGTGGCAACGACCGCATTTGTCCTGAAGGATGACCTTGCCCTGTGCCGCCAGCTTGCTGGTTTCGGCGGCGGCCATAATCGCCGGCAGCCACAGAAGCAGTCCGGCGCCGAAGGTCAGCGCCTGTAAAGCGGAACGCCTTGCCATGTGCCCAGGTCTCCTTCGCGCAAAGCCGTGATCCTGCGCCATGCCGGACAGGAGAATTGCACACCGACGTGTCGCGGCGAATTGCTATTTGCGCCGATAAGTCGAGGCCGGATCGAATGCCTTCTCCGCGTCGCGGAATTCCAGCGTCGCCGCGCCTCTCTGTCCGAGCGGCACCGCGCGATAGAAGCACGAGCGCCGTCCGGTGTGACAGGCGCCCGGCCCGGCCTGCTCGACCTTGATCCACACCGCGTCCTGGTCGCAATCAACCCGCATCTCGACGACGCGCTGGACGTGTCCCGACTCCTCGCCCTTGCGCCAGAGCTTCTTGCGCGAGCGGCTGTAGTAATGCGCCTCGCCGGTCGCGATGGTCTTCTGCAGCGCCTCGGCGTTCATGTGCGCGACCATCAGCAGGTCGCCGGTCTTCGAATCGGTCGCGACCGCGGTCACCAGACCGTCGGCGTCGAATTTGGGGGAGAAGGTCTTCCCTTCCTCGATGTCGGATGTCCCGGACACGGCTCACCAATGATCGTGGATTGTCGGCAGGACCCGACCATCTCTCACATGTCAAAATCGAACTGAAACGCTGAAAGACTGCGCGGGTCAATCCCGCGCAGCGTCGATCTGGTTACCGCTGGCCCGCGCGCACCGAGGTGATGAAGCGAACCTGCTCGTTCGGATCGTCCTTGAACAGGCCGCGGAACTGCGTGGTCACGGTCAGCGCGCCGGGCTTGCTCACGCCGCGCATCGACATGCACATATGCTCGGCCTCGATCATCACCGCCACACCGCGCGGTTTGAGGATCTCGTCGATCGCGGTCACGATCTGGGCGTTCATGTGCTCCTGCGTCTGCAGGCGCTGGGCATAGACGTCGACCAGCCGCGCCAGCTTCGACAGCCCGACCACGCGGTCGGTCGGCATATAGGCGATATGTGCCTTGCCGAAGAACGGCATCATGTGGTGTTCGCAATGCGAATTGAAGGCGATGTCCTTCACCAGCACGAAATCGTCATAGGCGCCGGTCTCGGAAAAGGTCTTGTCCAGCACCTCGGCCGGGCAGTGGCGGTAGCCGCCATAGAGCTCCTCATAGGCGTCGACCACGCGGTCGGGGGTCTCCAGCACGCCCTCGCGCGCCGGGTCGTCGCCGGCATAGGCGATCAGGGTGCGGACGGCCTCCATGGCCTGTTCGCGGGTCGGCCGGTTCTCCAGCGGCTGGGGGGCCGCGCGGACATGGTCCGACAGCTCGGCGGAGGCATTTTTGGGCCAGGGCTTGATAATCGCGTCCATATTTCGGTCTCTCCGTTCGACCGGCGCTCTCAGTCATGGCGCCGGGGGTGTCACCGGGCGGCCGCGCCCCCTTTTCCGGATGGGCTTGGACGCTTCATTCCCGACACCCTATATAGGAAAATACGGTGCCAAGACAATCTGGGTTCACCGGTCAGCCATTCCCGGATCGCCATGCTTAATGACGTTTACAATACCCGCATCCTGGAACTGGCCGGCTCGATCCCCCGGATCGGCCGCATGGCCTCCCCGGACGCCTCCGCCACCGCCCATTCCAAGCTCTGCGGCTCGACCGTCACCGTGGACCTGAAAATGGACGGCGACGTGGTCACCGATTTTGCCCATGACGTGAAGGCCTGCGCGCTCGGCCAGGCCTCGTCCTCGATCATGGCCCGCAACGTGATCGGGTCGAAGGCGGAGGAGTTGCGCAACCTGCGCGAGACCGTCCGCAAGATGCTCAAGGAAAACGGCAGCCCCCCCGCCGGCAAATGGGCCGACATCGCCGTGCTCGAGCCGGTGCGCGACTACAAGGCGCGCCACGCTTCGACCCTGCTCACCTTCGACGCGGTGGTCTCGGCCATCGACCAGATCGAAAGCCGCCAGCGCGCCCGCGCCGCCGCCGAGTAACGATCCGCCGGCCGCACATTATTATTTCTTGGGCTGCAACCCGGCATGTTCGATCCGCGCCTGCGCGCAGGACGTGGCCAGTTGCGGAAAATGCTGCGCCGCGCCGGTATTGCCGATGCGGATCGAGGTCGACGCGCCGTCCGGGGTCGTGGTCTCGATCATGAGCGAACGGCTGGCGCTGGAGGCAAAGCCGCTGATCATCGCCGCCGGCACCACGCCGCTGGCGGAGGAGGCGCGCTCGCCCGGCTCGCCGTTCGGCGGCACCGGCGTCAGTGCCAGCACCACGGTCTTGTAGCCGAGCCGCAGATGCACGTCCTTGAGCGGCTGCGGTGCGGCCTTGTCGTCGCCGCTGCGCCGGCTCTCGCTGTACGACACGCGATATTCGTTCGGCTTGTCGCCGCACGAGAAGGTCAGGTCGAAACTGCCAAAATCCTCGCCTTCGACGGTGAGCGGATGACGCCGCATGAGCGCGACGCGGCCGGCGCGCTCGCTCATCGCCCAGCCGGCGCGCGCGCCGCCGGTGGACATGCGGCGCAGGCTGCCGGTGGTGGCGGGCGCGGCATTGGTCACGAGCGGCGGCTCCGGGCGCGGATCGGCGACGTCGCCGGTGTCCAGCCGCATGCGCCGCATCTCCTCGCGGGTGAGCGAGCGCATCGGCTCCCAGGGCGGAATCCGCAGCGACACTTCCAGCAACTCGACGGTGCCGCCCATCTCGATGGTGTATTGCGCGATCCGTCCGATGTCGCGCTGCACCAGCACGAGATCTTCCGCCGAATAGGTGGCGGCGGCGGCGTCATCGCGGCGGTCGCCGAGCCAGATCTGGTGCACGCGCACGCGCGCCTCGTCCGGCACGATGCGCTTGCTGCCCGACAGCAGCACGAAGGCGCACATGGATTCGCAATCGGCGCGCGGCAGCAGCGTCGCCGTGGCGCCGGTCTTGCCGGAATTCTCGATGGTGCGTCCGACCGTGGTGGTCATGTCGAGCCGGCGGATGGCGCGGCCGAGTGCGATTGCGCCGTGCACCGAGCCGCCTTCCGAATTCAGCGCCAGTGTCAGGCCGCGCAGATCGTGCTTGCCGGCGAAGGCTTCGAAATCGCGCACGGTATCCGGCCGGATCATGCCGGTGGCGGACACCCAGCGGCGGCATGTGTCGGCGCACGGCGTCGCATCCTGGCGCAGGACGAATTGCATCGGCGCGGTGCGGGCGGGATCGCCCTCGGCCACCGGCGCGGAAAAAACTGCGAACAGGCAAGCCAACGCGACGGCACCCGTCAGTCGTCGCACCATTCGGTCAATCCCCTCGTCTCGTCCCGCTTCGGGCCATGCCGCTGATGCGGCCATGCTTTCGAAGCATTTTCCATGCCGCCGACCCGGGACGCCTCGCCTCCATGTCTTTTTTAATAGAACATCCGGATTCGGGTCCAGCCTAGAGTTTCCTGCGGTTCCACCCTATTTTGCGGACAGCCTGACCGGGAACCGCAGTTCCACGCCATTTGCAGGCCTTCATGACAGGTGGAACCTGACCGGCTCCTCGCATCGTCCCGACAGCGGCCACGCGAATTGCGCCCATTGTGTCCGGCAGGCACCACGCCAGGCCGGCCGCGCGCTGGTGAAGGTCTATCGCTACACGCTGTCGCCGCTGATCGGGTTCCATTGCCGGCATCTGCCGACCTGTTCCGAATATGCCGACGAGGCTTTGTCCCGTCATGGGCTGTGGGCCGGCGGCTGGATGACGCTCGCACGATTGTTGCGCTGTCATCCGTATGGAACCTCGGGGCTGGATTTTGTCGCGAAGGAGAAATCGGCCGGCGCACGCTGGTGGATGCCGTGGCGCTATGCGCGGTGGAGAGGGACGAATGAGGAGGTGCCGTGATTAGCTTGCGACGAGAGCGATCAACAGGTGGTTAGGGGTTGGGAACTCCAGTACTTAAAATCTGATTGATTGGAGCTGTTGCCCCGGTCGCCATTAAATTCCCCGCCGCGCCTGCAATAGCATTGCGCACATCCACAAGCAGCCCTCTCAACATCGAGTTCGAAGGCGCGTCCTTTGCAATTTCCGCGGCAATAAGATCAAGCTTAGCTTCCAGCGTTTGGATATTTGCACCTGAATGCTCCAGCTGATCGAGATGCGCTCTCAGCTGCAAAGCCAAATCAGCCACGAGTTCTATATTTAGTCCGCCCACCATCGCGTCACCGGACGTGTTTCCAGACCCGAGATTTCCGGCAAAAGAACCAATTGTTCCAATATTGATCGTCGTGGTCGCGCCCTGCGCCTTTGCTTTGTCGGCAGTGCTAAAATTGAACTCAGTTCCCAACACTCCGGCTTGCTCCATCTTCAACGACCAATCGAGAACCAGATTTCTGACGCGGTCTAAAATTCCGACGATAGTACTTCGATCAACTTGAAGCGCAGCAAGCTTGCCAACGCTGTGATTCATATCATTTAACTTTTTCACGAGCGCATCATTATATGGAAAATGAATCACGCCGTGATCTGGTGCGTTTATGAGTCCCTCCAATGAAGCCACTGATTGAAGTACGTCACGTCTACGAATTTTTTCAATCTGGCCTCCAATAGGCTCCCATCCCCGAAATTGGTTATTTGCAACGGGAGTACCGCTGATGACTCGATAATCCGGCACTGGAAGTTCGGGATAGCCATTCAACTCTTTCTCGACCCAATCCTCGACTGCGCCGAGGCCAAGCTTGGTAGCGGCAAGCTTTACGCGCCGAAGGAGATCGCTTACAGGCACCGATCTGTCTAGAGCATCTTGTTGTATTTGTTCGATTATAGATGCCACAAACAACCACCTGATTTCGTCTTCAAGATCAGCGCAAGATGCGTGAATGCGTTATGGCTGCCTCGTTCAGGCATCCATTAAAATTCACCTAGGTCTCTACATAATCCGCAATACTGGTCGGTGCCGGTACTGGCAGCCCGTCTTCTTTCAGCCCGTCAATATGAAAACGGATCGCATCGCGGATTTCCCGCTCGACCTCAGCGACGCTGCCGCCGGTCGCCACGCAGCCCGGCAAATCCGGCACATAGGCCGAATAATTTCCGTCCGCCCGTTCGATCACAACCGCGTAGCGCATTATCGGCGTTCCTTCAGTCCAGCCTGTTTCAAGATACTGTTGAATGTGCCGGGCGCAAGATCGTCCGAGAATTTACCGGCAACGGTCACGCGCCCGGGCTTCACGGGATGCTTGAACTGCCGGTGGCTGCCGCGTGTAGCCACCAGAAACCAGCCGTCCTCCTCGATGAGGCCTATCGCCTCACGGACCTTCATGGTTTTCGCCCTGCCCAGCCGGGCTGACGATATCGCACGGCGGCTCTCTTGACACTTGCTGCGTTTGCTGATTATATTCCTATCACCTCGTCCGCCGAGGGGCGCTGTCATGAGGCGTCGTGAGAGCGGGACGAAGGACGGGATGCCGTGGAGATACGCGGCGTCGCCGTCCTGGACGGCGGCGGGCAATTCCCGCCCTCGGCCGGTGCGGCGCCCGCGCGCGTGGTTCGCAGCCACGCTCCCGGGCGACGGCGGGGCTCCGCCCGGAGGCACAACGGCCTTCTGCCAGGAGCTGGCTGATGACAGGCGGCCCCGGTCGGCCGCCGTCAAAAGCGCGGCCCGCCGTCGCAGTGAAAACGCCGCCGACGGTGCGCCGAGAGGCGGCTGCGTTGTTCGCGCAACGCGGCATTATCAGGAACGGCCCTGCGTCTTTCGGCGCGCCGTCCCCCCTCTTTTTGTTGAAGAGGGACAGAGACTGAAGGCGGACCCCGCGCCTCAAACAACAGGGGCGATGACGCGCGCCTGCCTCTTAGTGTGTCGTCGCGGCAGAGTTGCGAACCGCGAATCCCCTGCTATATCCCTGCCATTCCGCTTACCTGCGCCCGTTCGC
>JALHOD010000012.1 GCA_022843165.1 Pseudorhodoplanes sp. | reverse complement strand
CACGGTGGAGCGCCGGCGCGGCTGCTCCCGCTCGGCGGGCGCCGGTGCGGTGCTGACAGCGGGTTCGGCGGGCCGGAATTCCGCGCGCGGCTCTTCGCGGCGCGGCGCCTCGTGGGGCGTGCTGTCGCGGGCCGGGGCCTGGTCTTGCGCGCGGACATCATCGGCGCCGTCGCGCTCATAGGGGGCGGCGGCCGTCTCGCCATTGCCGTCGCGGTCGCGGCGATTGCGCCGTCCGCCACGCCGTCCGCGGCGGCGGCGGCGGGCTTCGCCGTCGGGACGCAACTCGCGGCCTTCGCCTTCGGCGGCGCCGGCCGAACTGTCCTCGGTCTCGCCTTCGGGCGAGGCGTCATCGTCGCCGGCATGCGCGACCGCGTGTTCGGCCACGGTCTCATGGGTGAAGCCGGAGGCTTCGCGCGGCTCGCCGTCGCGTCCGCGACCGCCCCGGCCGCGCCGGCGGCGGCGGCCCTTGCGCTCGCCGCCCGCAGGCGTTTCGGTGCCGGCGGCGGTTTCGGCCTCGGCCTCGGCTTCGGCTTCCGCCTCGGCGTCCTCCGCGACGTAATCGTCTTCCTCTTCTTCCTCGGCGTAAGGCAGCACGCTGTCGGGCTTGATGGTGACCAGCGCCCTGGCCTGTTCCAGCGTCATCACCTGCTCGCCGCGATCCACCGAATAAGCCGGATGGCCGGTCAGGGTCGGATCGGTGGTGATGGTGATGGCGACCTTGAAGCGCTCCTCCAGCATGCGCAGATGCGCGCGTTTGTGGTTGAGCACATAGATCGCGACATCCGAGCGGGTGCGAACGATGAGATTATGGGTCGCGCCCTTGAGCAGGGTTTCCTCCAGCGAGCGCACGAGCTGCAGCGCCACCGACGACACCGAGCGGACATGGCCGGTGCCGTTGCAATGCGGGCAGATCTCGGTCGAGCTTTCCAGCACCGAGGAGCGGATGCGCTGACGCGACATTTCGAGCAGGCCGAAATGCGAGATGCGGCCGACCTGGATGCGGGCGCGGTCGCTCTTGAGCGCTTCCTTCATCTTGCGCTCGACCGCGCGATTGTTGCGGTTCTCGTCCATGTCGATGAAATCGATGACGATCAGTCCCGCAAGGTCGCGCAGCCGGAGCTGGCGCGCGACTTCGGCGGCGGCTTCGGTGTTGGTCTTGAGCGCGGTTTCCTCGATCGAATGCTCGCGCGTGGCGCGGCCGGAATTCACGTCGATCGCCACCAGCGCTTCGGTCTGGTTGAGAACGATATAGCCGCCCGACTTGAGCTGCACGGTGGAGGAGAACATGGCGTCGAGCTGCGGCTCGATGCCGTAGCGCACGAAGATCGGCTGCGCGTCGCGATAGAGATGGACGTTCTTGGAATGGCTCGGCATGAGCATCCGCATGAAGTCCTTGGCTTCGCGATAGGCGCCTTCGCCTTCCACGACGATATCGTCGATGTCCTTGTGATAAAGATCGCGGATCGAGCGCTTGATCAGCGAACCTTCCTCATAGACGAGGGTGGGGGCGGTGGATTTCAGCGTCAGGTCGCGCACATTCTCCCACAGCCGCAGCAGATATTCGAAGTCGCGCTTGATCTCGGTCTTGGTGCGGTTGGCGCCGGCGGTGCGCAGGATCACGCCCATGCCCTCCGGAACCTCCAGCGCCTCCGCCACTTCCTTCATCTTCTTGCGGTCTTCGGCGCTGGTGACCTTGCGGCTGATGCCGCCGCCGCGCGCGGTGTTGGGCATCAGGACGGAATAGCGGCCGGCGAGCGAGAGATAGGTGGTCAGCGCCGCGCCCTTGGTGCCGCGCTCTTCCTTCACCACCTGCACCAGCATCACTTGGCGGCGCTTGATGACTTCCTGGATCTTGTAATGCCGGCGGTAGCGTGGGGTGCGCTCCTGCACTTCCTCCATGGCGTCTCCGCCCACGGATTCGACGACTTCTTCTTCCTCGCCGTTCTCGTCCTCGTCGTCGTCATCATCCTGTTCGTCGTCGTCGTCGCCGTTGTTCTCGGAGGCGGAGGGCTGGTCGGAGGAGTCCGCGGCCTCGCCGGGCTGGGTCGGGGCGTCGCCGGACTCGTGCTCGGGCGCGCGCTCGTCGCTTGCCGCGGTCTCGGGCGCAGGCTGCTTGCTGGAATCGTCCGCAGGCTCGCGTCCTGCGTCGTCGTCCTCGCGATGGACCTCGATCCCTGCGGCGGTCTCCTGCACCGGCGAGGTCTCGCCGGCCGGAATGTCCTCGCGTGCGATTTCTTCGCCGGCGTCCGGCTCGCGTGCGGTGTCGCCCTGCGCGGCGGAATCGGCGACGGTGTCGCTGCGCACCACATCGCGGTTGCGATTGCGTTCCGAGCCACGACGGCGATGCCGGTTGCGGCCGCCGCGGCGGCGCTGTTCGCCGCCATTCTCGTCCTCGTCGCGATGCTGACGGCTCTCCTCGTCAAGCAAAGCCTGCCGGTCGGCGACCGGGATCTGGTAATAGTCCGGATGGATTTCCGAGAAGGCGAGGAAGCCGTGGCGGTTGCCGCCGTAATCGACGAAGGCCGCCTGCAGCGACGGCTCGACGCGGGTGACTTTCGCTAGATAGATATTGCCGCGCAGCTGTTTGCGCGACGCGGATTCAAAGTCGAATTCCTCGACCCGGTTGCCGCGCAGAACGACCACCCGGGTTTCCTCCGGATGGGTCGCGTCGATAAGCATCTTGTTGGCCATAGACTGATCTCTCGGGCCGCGCAGCTAGCGTCCATGACCGCACATGAGGCGAATGAGGACGCAGCGGCGCGCGGCCGCTTTGCATGATTGAAAAAGGAAAGGGGATTGGCTTCAGGCCGGAGGCGGCATCGCACGCGCCGCCGCTTGCGCGGTGGCGGTGTTCAGACTGCGATTGTGCAGACCTCGATGGCGCGTGTGCCATAAATTCAAAACCCGTGGCGGGCGGCTGCTGGCATGAATGCGCAGCCGCGGTTACTCGGTGCTCACGGTTGTCGAAAACGGCGCACTGCAGGCAGGGCGCCAGGACCGGTCGTCCTCTCGATCAATACTCAATCCCCGGGCATCGGCCGATCAGGTCGTCCGCCGCCTGCCCTTGCAGGGGGTCGGTTCGACCGTGGCGCCCGCCGCCTCCGCATCCGGACCTCTCCGGAGCCTTCGTCGAGGCGGGCGTGCCGGATGCCCGAACGCGGCACAACCGGAACTGTAAACCGTCAGCACGTCTTTCTTAGGGGCCGGGGGCGGGAATGGCAATGTCCAAATTGGCCGCCGCGCGGACCGCTATATGAATACCTAAACTATTGTTACCGCGATAGAATTCAAGGGCCGGGGCGGCGATTGGCAGGGCCTCCGGCGCGGCCTTCCGCTGCGGAACTGCTCGCCGGTCGCCCATGTGACGCGAATGTGAATCGGACTGCAGCTTTTTAAAGCAGTACGCGCCTCGAATATCACGTGCGATCGGCGTTAAACTCCCGGCGTCCTTGGACCGCTTGGTCGATGAGAACTGGTGTTCAGAGGCGCACTCACACTGTCATTTCACGGGAGAGAACAATGAGCATCTTCGGCAAGATCATGGGCGCGATTTTCGGGACCGGTTCTGCAAGCGCGGCGGGCTCGGCGGCGGCGCCAGCCGGCGGCGGGACTGCCATGGCGGCGGTCGATGTGGAGAAGGTCGTCTCGGATATGGCGGCCAAGAAGAAAGAGAAGCTCGACTGGCGCAAATCCATCGTCGACCTGATGAAGGTTCTGGACCTGGATTCCAGTTTCGCGGCCCGCAAGGAACTGGCGAAGGAACTCGGCTATAAGGGCGACACCAACGATTCCGCGACCATGAATATCTGGCTGCACAAGCAGGTCATGAACAAGCTCGCGGCCAATGGCGGCAAGGTGCCGGCCGATCTGAAGGACTGACCGGACGCCGCGCTGCGGCGCCGCTGCGGTTTGACAGTCACCGCCCCGCAAAGCTGCGGGGCGGTTTCGTTATTGCAGCATCTGCAGGTCGCCGTCGCACCGAGGCCACACCCGTCCGGAAACGCCTGCGGCGCAGTAAGTTCGTGTTAACCACCGGCCGGCCTAATGGGCTATGGATAGGGCGGGAGGGCGACTCGTGGCCGGCCGCTGGGCTTTCTCCGCATTATACACTGCCGTTCTGGCCGCCGGTTTGGCCGGAATGCCGGTGCATGTCCGCGCCCAGGCGCTGGACTCGCTGCCGATCGCGACCGATGCCCGCGTCGCCGGCGACGACAAGGAAACACGGCTCATCGTCGACCTGACCCGCAAGCTCGAGGTGCGGGCCTTCACCCTGTCCAATCCCTACCGGGTGGTCATCGACCTGCCGCAGACCGTCTTCCAGCTGCCGTCCAAGGCAGGGGACAGCGGGCGCGGGCTGGTCAAGGCCTATCGCTACGGCCTGGTCATGGCCGGCGGCTCCCGCATCGTGGTGGATGTCACCAGGCCGGTGCGGGTGAACCAGGCCTTTGTGCTCGATCCGAAGGACGGCCAGCCGGCGCGGCTGGTGCTGGATCTGGCGGCCACCGACCGCGAGAGCTTCATGCGCAACATGGCGCAGCAGGCCAAGGCGCTGCCGGTCACCGATCCGCGCAAGAAAGTGGAGGCGGTGCCGCAGACCTCCGCCGACCCGCGCCCGATCATCGTGATTGATCCCGGCCATGGCGGACCGGACACCGGCGCCAAGGCCGCCGACGGCGAGATCATGGAAAAGAACGTGGTGCTGGATTTCAGCATGACGCTGCGCGACCAGCTCGAGAAGTCGGGCAAATACCGGGTGGTGCTGACCCGTACCGACGACACCTTCATCCCTCTGGCGGAGCGGGTGAAGATGGCGCGCCAGCGCCAGGCCGCGCTCTTTATCTCCATCCACGCCGACTCGCTGCCCAAGGCCGAGGGCGACGTGCAGGGCGCGACCGTCTACACGCTGTCGGACAAGGCCTCGGATTCGGAAGCCGCCAAGCTGGCGGAAGCCGAAAACCGCTCGGACGTGGTGGCCGGCATCGACATGGCGCGGGAGCCGGGCGACGTCGCCGACATCCTGATCGATCTCGCCCAGCGCGAGACCAAGGGCTATTCCCATCAATTCGCCCGCACCCTGGTGGGGGAGATGAAATCGGCCATGCGGCTGCACAAGAAGCCTTTGAAATCGGCCAGCTTTGTGGTTCTGAAGGCGCCCGACGTGCCGTCCGTCCTGGTGGAACTGGGCTACATGACCAACAAGAACGACCTGAAATTGCTCACCTCGGACGGCTGGCGGGCGAAAGCGGCCGGCAGCATCGCCGAGGGGGTGGAGGCCTTCTTCCGCACCCGGATGGCGGGTGCGGAAGCGGCCTCGAGATAACGGGTGACGGTCAGGGGAGGCCGAAAAGCCTCAGTTTGACCATAAAAACACGCGACGAGGAGGCATCTTGCGCGTGAGTGTGGCTGCGAACAACGCGTTGCAAACATGGACAGATTCACATTCAGCGGGGATGCGGCCGCAGCCGCGCCCGACCGGTCTTGACGCATGAAATTGATGCTCCGCTTCTTCGGCTTCCTGTTCGCGGTCGGCTCCATCCTGTTTCTGGTCGGCATAGCCGGCGTGGCCGGGATGATGTGGCATTATTCGAAGGACCTGCCGGATTATTCCCAGCTGCAGGATTACGAGCCGCCGGTGATGACCCGCGTGCACGCGACCGACGGGTCGCTGGTGTCCGAATATGCGCGCGAGCGCCGTCTCTATCTTCCGATCCAGGCGGTGCCGAAACTCGTGATCAACGCCTTCCTCTCGGCCGAGGACAAGAACTTCTACGAGCATGGCGGCCTCGATTTCAACGGCATTGCGCGGGCCGGAATGCTCTATCTGCAGAATCTCGGCTCCTCCCGCCGCCCCCAGGGCGCCTCCACGATCACGCAACAGGTCGCGAAAAACTTTCTGTTGACCAACGAATTGTCCTTCACGCGCAAGATCAAGGAAGCGCTGCTCGCGATGAAGATCGAGCGCACTTACACGAAGGACAAGATTCTCGAATTATATCTCAACGAAATCTATCTCGGCTTCTCCGCCTATGGCGTCGCCGCGGCGTCGCTGCTGTATTTCGACAAGTCGGTGCATGAGCTCACGGTGCCGGAAGCGGCCTATCTTGCCGCGCTTCCGAAGGCGCCGACCTACCTGCATCCGTTCCGTCAGCGCGAGCGCGCGATCGAGCGGCGCAATTACGTCATTGATCGCATGGTCGAGAACGGTTTCGTGAAATCGGCCGAAGGCGAGAAATTCAAGAAGGAGCCGCTCAACGTCACCGCGCGGCCGACCGGCGCGCATATTTTCGCCGCCGAATATTTCGCCGAAGAAGTGCGCCGCGAGATCTTCGAACGCTATGGCGAGAAGAAGCTCTATGAGGGCGGTCTTTCGGTCCGCGCCACGCTCGATCCAAAAATGCAGATCCTTGCGCGCAAGGTTCTCACCGACGGTATGACCAAATATGACGAGAACCAGGGCTATCGCGGCGCGGTGCAGAAGGTCGACATTTCCGGCGACTGGGGCGTCAAGCTCGCCGAAGTGAAGGCGCTGAGCGATATTGGATGGAAGCTCGCGGTGGTGCTCGAAACCTCGGACCAGTCCGCGCGCATCGGATTCCAGCCAGCCCGCGAGCCGGGCGGGGCGGTGGTGAAGGAACGTCAGGTCGGCCTGATTGGCATCGACGGCGTGAAATGGGCGAAGGCGGCGAGCGGCCCGACGCGTGGCAAGCCGCCGACCAAGGTCAATCAGGTGCTGGAGCCGGGCGACGTGATTTATGTTGAGCCGCTCACCGGCAAGGATGGCAAGGAAATCGGCGACAACCAGTATCGCCTGCGGCAGGTTCCGGAAGTGTCGGGCGCGATCTCGGTCATGGATCCGTTCACCGGCCGTGTGCTGGCGCTCGTCGGCGGCTTCTCGTTCGATCAGAGCCAGTTCAACCGCGCGACCCAGGCGTTGCGGCAGCCGGGCTCCTCGTTCAAGCCCTTCGTCTATGCCGCCGCTCTCGACAACGGCTATACGCCGTCGACCGTCGTGATGGATTCCCCGATCGAGATCGATCAGGGGCCTGGTCTCGGCGTGTGGCGACCGGAAAACTATTCGACCGGAAAATATTACGGCCCGCAGACCCTGCGCTTCGGCATCGAGCAGTCGCGCAACGTGATGACGGTGCGGCTGGCGCAGGATGTCGGCATGCCGCTGATTGCCGAATACGCCAAGCGCTTCGGCGTTTATGACGATCTGCCGCCTTATTTGTCTTTTGCGCTCGGCGCCGGTGAGACCACGGTGCTGCGCATGACGGCAGCCTATTCGATGTTCGCCAATGGCGGACGCCGCATCAAGCCGACGCTGATTGATCGCATCCAGGATCGCTACGGTCACACCATCTACAAGCACGACCAGCGCGAATGCCGCGGTTGCAACGCCGACAAATGGGCGAACCAGCCGGAGCCGACACTGGTTGACCGCCGGGAGCAGGTGATCGATCCGATGACCGCGTATCAGATCACCTCCATGATGGAGGGCGTGGTCCAGCGCGGCACCGCGACCGTGGTGCGCGAAGTGGGCAAGCCGGTGGCCGGCAAGACCGGCACCACCAACGACGAGAAGGACGTGTGGTTTGTCGGCTTCTCGCCCGATCTCGCGGTCGGCGTTTATCTCGGCTTCGACAAGCCCAAGCCCTTGGGGCGCGGCGCGACCGGCGGCCATATGGCGGCGCCGATCGTTAAGGAATTCCTGAAGGTGGCGCTCGCCGACAAGCCGGCGGTGCCGTTCCGCGTGCCGGCCGGCATCAAGCTGATCCGCATCGACGCCAAGAGCGGCCTGCGCGTCGGACCCGGCGCCGAGAAGGTCATACTCGAAGCCTTCAAGCCGGGCACCGCGCCGCCCGATTCCGCCTCCATCATCGGCTACAGCGATGCCGATGGCCGCTCCTTCGGCGCGGTGCCGGAGGAGTCCGGACGCGCCGTGCGCTCGGGAACCGGCGGGCTGTACTGACATAATCGTTGCCATCACGGAGGTGGCTCGCTAAATCCGGGCGGCATCGCGGCGGATTCCGTCGTGCAACCTCGTTACAGAGCGGGTCCCATGCGCGCGGAAGTCGAAAACCTCGTTGAAGAAATCAAGCGGTCGGTCGGGCTGCTGAGGAGGCATCTTTGACTTCGATGCCTCGAATGCGCGTCTTGCCGAGCTGAACAAGCAGGCGGAAGACCCCGAACTCTGGAACGATCCGCAGCGCGCCTCCAAGGTGATGCAGGAGCGGACCTCGCTCGAAGACCAGCTCAAATCCATCGGCCGCATCGAGCAGGAGCTCGATGACCAGATCACCATGATCGAGCTCGGCGAGGCCGAGAAGGATCAGGCGGTGATCGCTGACGCCGAGGAAGGCCTGCGCAAACTCAAGGCCGAAGCCGCGCGGCGCGAACTCGAGGCGCTGCTGTCGGGCGAGGCCGATCCGCTCGACACTTATCTCGAAGTTCATGCCGGGGCCGGCGGCACCGAGAGCCAGGACTGGGCCAATATGCTGCTGCGCATGTATACGCGCTGGGCGGAGCGGCGCGGCTACAAGGTGGAATATCTGGAAGAAACCCCGGGCGAAGAAGCCGGCATCAAGTCGGCGACGGTAATGATCAAGGGCCGCAACGCCTTCGGCTGGCTGAAGACCGAGCACGGCGTGCACCGGCTGGTGCGGATTTCACCCTATGATTCCAATGCGCGACGCCACACCTCGTTTGCCAGCGTGGACGTCTATCCGGTGATCGACGACCGCATCCAGATCGACATCAACGAATCCGACGTGCGCATCGACACGTTGCGCGCCAGCGGCGCCGGTGGCCAGCACGTCAACAAGACCGAATCCGCAATCCGCATGACGCATATTCCGACCAATATCGTCGTGTATTGCCAGAATGACCGCTCGCAGCACCGCAACCGCGCACAAGCGTGGGACATGCTGCGGGCGCGGCTCTATGAGCGCGAACTGAAAAAGCGAGAAGAGCAGGCTGCCGCCGAGAATGCCGCCAAGACCGATATCGCCTGGGGGCACCAAATCCGCTCCTACGTCCTGCAGCCCTATCAGATGGTGAAGGACCTGCGCACGGGGGTTTCCACCTCCAACACCGGCGGCGTACTGGATGGCGATCTCGACCAGTTCATGGAAGCGACATTGGCGCAGCGCGCCTTCGGCGGCGGACCCGAGCAGATCGAAGACGTGGACTAGATTATTCTCACGTCTGGATATCGGTTGAATTTGTAAACCATAAGTTGGCCCAAGAAACGCGCTACATTGCAATTTACGCATTGCTCCTGTGCATAAAACCGCGCCGATAGGGGCGAGTTTCCGCAATCAAATTTACCCGACTGAAAAGCCGAAAATTCTACCTATCGCTCGACACCCGCAGAGTCAGAATTCAGGCGTGCGGTTGTGGAGAGTGGCATGTCCGCGCAAGAGAAGGGTGACAGGCATGGGCGAATGTCCCTCGTAGTTGGGGGGCTGCGCCATTTCGGTCGTTTCGGAAGCGCGGCACTTGGCGTGACTGCGATCCTGCTGATCTGGTGTGGCGCAGCCTTCATGATCGGCACCGATCGTCATCGCGCAGAGCAGGCCGCCCTCCAGAACGGCGCCAATCTCACCGACGCCTTCGAGCAGCAAATCGTCCGCTCCATTCGCGTCGCCGATCAGACGTTGCTCTATGTCCGTCAATTCTACGCGAAAGATCCCGGCAGCTTCAACATCGTGACGTGGGCCGAGAACAGTCAGGGGCTCACCGATCTGGTATTCCAGATCGCGATTATCGGCCCGGACGGATTTCTCGTCTCCTCCAATCTCGATCCGCATCTGGGGCGGCTCGATCTCAGCGACCGGGCGCATTTCCGGTTTCATGCCGATTCGAACGAAGACACGCTCTATATCAGCGCGCCGGTGTTCGGACGGGTGTCCGAACGCTGGTCGATCCAGTTGACGCGAAGGGTCACGATGCCCGACGGAAACTTTGGCGGGGTGATTGTCGCCTCGATGGATCCGGCCTATCTGTCAAGATTCTACAAGTCTCTGCACGTTGACAAGGAAGGTACCCTGACCCTCGTCGGTACCGACGGCATTATCCGTGCGCATGCACCCGAATCGACCTCGCAGGTCGGAAAACTGCTGGGGTCGGACTACACAGCACGCTTCGCCCAGTTCGATTCAGGGGCGTTTGTGGCCGCGAGCGCGGCGGACGGCGTCGAGCGCCTGTACAGTTTCTCGCGGATCAGCGGATATCCGCTGATCGTCATGCTCGGACAATCGACGGCGCAGATCTACGAAATCTTTCGCTACAACCGGGCGAGCTATATCGCGGCATCCGCGATGCTGACTCTTCTGCTCAGTGTCATGACGGCGGGGGTGCTCCGGTATCAGCGGCGCCTGGCGGAGTCGCGAGATGCGGCCGAGGCTGGAACGCGCGCTCGCTCCGAATTTCTTGCCGTGATGAGTCACGAACTTCGGACGCCGATGAACGGCGTTATCGGCTTGGCGGAAAATCTCGTTGGCAGCGAAATGGATGCCGAGCAGAAAGAGATCGCTATCACGCTACGCAACTCTGCTCACCATCTGAACCAGGTGCTGGACGATATTCTCGACTTCAGCAAGATGGAGGCCGACAAGCTTGAGCTTGAAGAAATTTCTTTCGACATCCGGGAGGCGATCAACGGGGCGCTCGACATTCTGCGCTCCCAAGCGGCCGCCAAGAACCTGCAACTCTCCGCAGAAATTGCCGCCGACGTGCCGGCCACGGCGATCGGCGACGTAGCGCGAATTCGGCAGGTTCTCCTGAATCTCGTCGGCAATGCGATCAAATTTACTCATTGCGGCGGCGTGACCGTATGGGTGGGCAGTGACCATGTAAACGAAAACGGCGAGATGCAACTGAATATCATGGTCGCCGATACCGGTATTGGAATTCCAGCCGATGGCATCTCGCTGCTGTTTCGGGAATTTTCGCAGCTGGATCGCTCGGTGTCGCGCCGCTTTGGCGGCACCGGATTAGGTCTCGCTATCTGCAAGCGTCTGGTCAACCGCATGGGTGGCACCATTTCGGTCGACAGCAGCGTTGGCCTCGGCAGTACGTTCAGATTTTCCATCCAACTCCGTGTGGATGAAGCAGGCATTACAGATATCGTATGGGAGCGCGCGTCGATCGTGCCGGATGCAAACCCACTGACGCAAACTGGCCTGCGGATCCTGCTGGCGGAAGATAACTTCACGAACCAGCTGGTGGCGACGAAAATCCTTGAGAGAGCGGGACATTCCGTGACCACCGCCTCGAACGGCGTGGAAACGGTGGCCGCGGTGCAGCGCGGCCGATTCGATCTTGTATTGATGGATGTGATGATGCCTGAAATGGACGGCATTTCGGCAACGCATGCGATCCGCAATCTGCCGACGCCCCATCGCAATTGCTACATCGTCGCCCTGACGGCGAACGCGTTCCATGAGGATGTGCAGGCCTGCCGCGACGCGGGTATGAACGATTTTGTCCACAAGCCGGTGACGCTCGGGCGGCTCTCTGCCGCGATCAACCGGTATTCCGAAAAGCAAAAGGAGCTGGTTTCATGACGGCGGGTTCGAACTGCAATGCCTTTAACGCCCCGAGGTTCAGGCAATTGCAGAGTGAAATAGGCGAGGCCGGGGCCATCGAGGTGTTGCGGGTGTTTCTCCACGACGCGAAGGAGCGCGTGCGGACGATTCATGGCAGCCTCAGCGAGAACAACCCGGCGCTGATCATGCGCGAAGCGCACGCCATCAAGAGCTCGTCGGCCACATTCGGCTTCGAGCGGCTGTCGATGGAAGCGCAGCGGCTCGAAGGAATAGCGCCGATTCTCGATGCCCGACAGACCGCTGCTGCGGTCGAACGCATCGTCATCGCCTTGATGGAGGCGGACGATATCGCAATGGCCGATATTCTGGCCGCCTGAAGCAGACCGGCGCGATGAAACCCCAAGTCGTGACCATCGAACGAGACGCGGAGGCGCCTTTGCGGGTGCTGGTCGTGGATGACGATTCCGTGCAACGGCTGATCATCGGCAAGATCGCTGCACAAGCAGGTTTTGAAGTCACGGAGGCGTCGTGCTTCGATCAGGCGGCGGCTTTTTTGGCCACGTCCCGCTTCCAGCGCATCGTGCTTGATCTTTCGCTGGCCGAACACGACGGTGTTGAGATTTTGCGCCTGATATCGGACCTTGACGTTCGCGCGCCGGTCATTCTGGCCAGCGGCTGTGACGAGCGCATTCTGAATTCTGCAGCGCGGATCGCGCGCTCGTTTGGAATCGACGTGAGCGCCGCCTTGCGAAAGCCTCTCGATCTGGCTTGCTTGCGCGCAACGTTTAGCAACGACAGAAAGCAGGCGGTGCCGGTCGAGCCGCATGTGAGGCCGGCCCCCCAGCTTGATGTGCGGACTCTGGTCCTCGCGCTCGAGAATGGAGAGATCAGTCCGGCATTCCAGCCCAAGGTCGATCTCAGAACCGGGGAGGTTGTCGGGTTCGAGGCTCTGGCCCGCTGGACCGATCGGCGGGGGGTACGGGTGCCGCCCGACCTGTTCGTGCCAGCCATGGAGCGATTCGGTCTTATGTCGGAGCTCACGTTCCACATGCTGCGTATGGTTGCGCGGACCTATCGGCCGATGTTTGCGCGCCATCCCAGGATGAACGTAGCCGTCAATCTGTGTGCGTCGATGCTGGAGGATCTGGGCCTGCCCGAACGCCTTGAGGAGATACTGGGACAGGCCGGTGTGCCCGCAGGTGCCATCACACTGGAAGTCACGGAAACCGTCGCGCTTGCGAACGCGCAAGTGGCGGCCGACATTCTGACCCGGCTGCGTATCAAGGGGTTTGGCGTCTCGATCGACGATTTTGGCTGCGGCTATTCCTCGCTGTCGGCGCTCGCACGCATTCCGTTTAGCGAACTGAAGATCGACCAGAGCTTCGTGCGTCAGGGCCAGTCCGACCCGGACATGTGGAAAATTGTGCGCGCAGCCATAGCCCTAGCGCGCGAATTCGGCATCAAGGTCGTCGCGGAAGGAATTGAGAACGACGAGATGCGTATGCGGCTCGCAGTGGCGGGATGCGACATCGGACAGGGCTATGTTTTTTCGCGTCCATTGCCGATCGGCGAGGCCGAAGCGTGGCTGACAAAATCCACGCCAAACCCGCGGCGCGCCTCAGCCATCGACGATGCTTCAGTTGCGGTAGGCTAGGGATGCGTGCTGAAGGGGACGCGTCGTGAGGACGCCAGCCCTGCATGTACACCGGGAGGGTCGAAGCGGGGCCATGCCTCACTGCTGCGGCCCCAGGCGACCGCTCCCGGAATGCCGTCCGCGGATGAAGCCGCTACGCTGTGGCCCGAACGAGTGCCACACCGATCATCGCGGCGACGTGCATCGGTGGTTCCATTCCAACCTCCAAGGTTGTGGCGGTTGTTACGCGGATCCTTACGGATCGCGGGTCAGCGTCTGCGCGCTGCACAGGCAAGTCAAGCCGTCACGCGACCGCATCCTGTGAATTGCAGACCGTAAATTTGACAGTGCTCCGCTCATTTCGCGGCATCCTTGCACCACCAGTAATCCAGTCCGTAGGAATATTTCGGCAGCAAGTTCGGTCGGTCGAAACGGTTCCAGTAGGCCACGCGCCGGTGATTGTCGTGATAGCCGGGAATGGCGTAATAGCCCCATTGCAGCGCGCGATCCAGCAAGCGGGCGGCGAGCGTGAGTTGGTCGAGCGTTTCGGCCGCGACCACCTTTTCCACCAGTGCGTCGATGCCGGCATCAGCCAGGCCGGTGGGATTGGAGCCGACGCGTTCGGGGTCCGCCGAGCTCCAGGCGCGGCGCTGTTCACGGCCCGGCCATTGCGGCTGGATGATGAAACGGTAATACAGATCGAATTCGCCGTTGCGTACCAGATGCTCGTAGGTGGCGCCGTCCACGATCTTGTGCTGGGCCTCGATGCCGACGCGGCGCAATTGCTCGAAATATTGCCCGAGGATCTTTTCCTGCGTGGCTGTTTGCGCCAGCACCACGATCCGCATGCGTTCGCCGGTCATGGCGTTGATCAGACGCCCGTCGCGCAAGTTCCAGCCGGCCTCGGTAAACAGCGCCACGGCCTTGCGCACGCTTGTACGATCGGCGCCGCTACCGTCATTTGCCGATGGCTGCCACGGTGCCTCGAAGGATTCCGGCGGGAACAAAGCCGGATATTGTCGCATGATCGTCCGTTCTTCCTCGGACGGCGCGAGACTGGCCGAAAATTCGGAATTCTCGAAATAGCTGCTGGTGCGTTCATAGATGCCGTGAAAGATATTGCGGTTCACCCATTGGAAATCGAACAGCGCCTCGAACGCCTTGCGCACGCGGATGTCCTGGAATCGCTCCTGGCGCAGATTGAAGAAGAATCCGTTCATGCCGATGGTGAACCAGTTCGGCTGACTCAGCCGTATCATCCTGCCGCTCTCGATCGGCGCGCTGTCGTAGCCGGTCTGCCAGCGCCGGACGTCAGCTTCGATGTGAATGTCGACCTGTCCGCGCTTGAAGGCCTCGAAACGCGTGGTGTCGTTGTAGAAATATTCGGAGATCATGCGGTCGTAGTTGTATCTGCCCTGCACTGACGGCAGATCGCGCCCCCAGTAATCCGGCACGCGCTCCAGAGTCACCGAGCGGCCGAGCTGGACGTCGCCGACGCGATAGGGCCCGCTGCCGAGCAGCGGCTCGATCGTGGTGCGGTCGAAGTCGCGTGTCTCCCAAAAATGTTTCGGCAGCACATGCAGGCCGGCGAGGTCGAGCGCGACGCGGCGGCGCTGGTCGCCGCTGAGTTTGAATCTGAAACTGCGCTCGTCGATGATTTCAAGCGGATAATTGCGGAACAGGGTGCGCCAGTGCGGGCGGCCGTGTCGGCGGAACAGTTCCGCGGTATAGGCCATGTCGGCCGATGTCACCGGCTTGCCGTCGTGCCAGTGCGCACGCGGATCGAGATGGAAGGTGACTGACGATTCGTCCTCGGCCATCTCCATGGCGCGGGCGAGTCGCGGATACACCGCGCCGATCTCGTCGCCCGAGGACGCCATCAGCGTTTCGTTCACGTAGTGGAAGACGCCGAGATCCTGGCGGCCTTTCAGGATGAAGGGATTGATGGAGTCGAAGCTGCCCGCGCGCTCCGAGATGCGCAGCGTGCAGCCTTTCGGCGCGTCGGGATTGGCGTGCGCGAAATGTGTGAAGCCGGCGCCGTAGCGCGGATTGCCGAACACAGAGAAGGCGCCGCCATGCGCGGACGTCGAACCCGCATGGCCGGCGCGACGCATTGCCGCTGCGATCTCGGCCGGAAGGCCCGTTGCACTGCCGATCGCGCGCGCATCGGCGGCGTTGCCGGTGGGCAGCAGCGCCGAGATGAAGAGAAGGAACAGCCAGGTCAAATAACGGGGGCGTGCAATAGGTTGTACATTAGCTTTACTCTAGAATAGTTCGTATATTTGAATCTGCAGAGTTGAAATGTTCTTATAAAATAAGTATTGGAGTTGAAATATTAGTTTGTAATTCGAATAAATACAATAAGATCATGACATTATGTACACTTTCATCGTTGACTAGGTCGTGAATATTATCTTAATGCCAAACTGTACTTAAATTCAAGCGGAGTTGGGCGATGGGGTGGGTGGAATTGGCGCGGTCCCGCGGGGCCGTGTGGGTCGGCGGTTTTGCGTCCCTGGCAATGGTCCCGGTCGCGCAGGCGCAAGATCAGCAACCGCAATTGCCGGTGCCGAGCGGCATCCATTTCACCCTCGATCAGATCAGCGTCTACGCCACCCGCAGCGACCGGCAATTGCTCGATATCCCGGCCACCGTGACCATCATCGACCGGCAGGAAATCGAGCGGCGCATGGTGCGCGATATCAACGATCTCGTCCGCTACGAGCCGGGCGTCAGCGTGGAGCGCATCACCTCGCGTGTCGATCCCACCTCCAGCCTGAGCGGATTCACCATCCGCGGGGTCGGTGGCAACCGAGTACTGATGATGGTGGACGGTACGCGCATGATCGAGCGCATCACTGACGGCAATCGCGATTTTGCCGACATGTCGAACCTGAAGGCGGTGGAAATTATCCGCGGCCCGGGTTCGGTGCTATGGGGCTCCGATGCGCTCGGCGGCATCGTTGCGTTCGAAACCAAGGATCCCGACGATTACCTGAACGGAACGGGCAAGAATTTCGCCGGGTAGGCCGACACCAGCTACGACACCTTCGACCATTCATGGATCAAGACCATCACTGCGGCGGCGCAGAGCGATGCGCGGGGCACGTGGCAGGTGCTGCTCAGCGCGAGCCAGCGCGACGCGCATGAACCGACCTTGAGCAAGGCCGATGCCAATGGCGGCATCTGGGGTTGTCCGCGCAATCCGCAGGCGATCCGCTGCAACGAGCTTGATCCGGTCGATCTGCGGTCGCAGAACCTGCTCGGCAAGCTCATTTATCGTCCGAACGATTCAAACGAATTCAAGTTCACTGGAGAATATTTCAACCGCGAAGCGACCGTGGACCAGAAATTCGATCTCGGTGCGGCAACCGGATTGGGGCCGTCACCGACCGGGTCAGGCACGATCCATGGGTTCGTGCGCACGGCGGAGCAGGAACGCTGGCGTGCGACGATCAGGCATGACTGGAACGCCGCATTGCCGTTTCTCGACAGCGTGCGCTGGCAGCTCAATTATTCGCCGCAGCAGCGGGATTTCACTGGCAACCAGAGCTATACCCGCACCACGGGTGCGACCGGCGTGTACGACCGCTACTACCTGCATCACTATCAGGAACATTTCTGGGAAGGCGACGTGCAGCTCAAGAGCACGCTGCAACTGCCGGGGGCCACGCATCGTTTCACCTACGGATATTACGGAAACCTGACCAAGACCGATTACGAGCGGCAGGACATCTACAACAATCTGACCACCGGCGTCGTTACCAACGTGATGGCGGGCGGGTTCAACTTTGCCAACGCCGACACCATCCGCTCTGACGGATTCATCCAGGACGAGATCAGCCTGTTCAACGACAAGCTGCTGATCACTCCGGGCGTGCGCTATTCCTATTACAATCTCGATCCGCGGCCGGACTCCAACTACAAGGCGGTGGCCGGGGCTGAGCCGCGCCTCATCGAAGAAGACAATCTCTCCAAGAAGATCGGTCTCATCTACAAGTTCACCGATCACCTGTCGCTGTTCGGTCAGTATGCCGAGGGCTTCAAGATGCCCACGGCCGAACAGCTTTACAAGTCGGTGCCGAACGCCGGCGGGGCGGGCGTCGATCTCATTCCCAATCCCAATCTGAAGCCGGAAAGCGTCAAGTCCTATGAGGCCGGCCTTCGCGGCAAGTTTGATCGCGGCTTCTTCTCGGTCAGCGTGTTCAAGGCCGATTACAAGGATTTTATTGCCAGCTTCTCGCCGGCGCCGGGCGGCGACCTGACCTATGACAACCGCGCCGTGGTCGAAATCCGCGGCTGGGAGGTCTTTGGGGAGTTGAAGCTCACCGACAAATGGTTTGCCAATGCTTCGCTCACCGCGCAGCGTGGCGACCAGATCGTGTCGCTGGGCCAGCCGATGGTGCCGTTCAACGGCGCCAGTCCGCTGACGCTGGTGACCGGCCTGAAATATGTGGATCTTTCAAGCGGTCTCACCGGAGAATTCGTCGGAAAATTTGTGGACGAGGTGACGCGCACGCAGGAGGCCAATCACTTCAAGCCGGAGGGCTACGCCGTGTTCGACACGATCTGGAGCTGGAAGATCGGCAGCAACTGGACCTTGCGCGGCGCCATCTACAACATTTTCGACGAGCGCTATTTCGCCTGGCCGATGGCGAATACCTATCTCACCACCGTCTCGAACGCGGTCAAGATCAGCAATCCGCTGGAATTGCAGACTCAGCCCGGGCGTACGTTCCGGGTCGGTCTGAGTGCAACCTTCTAAATCCGGAATGACTCATCAATGACGGCAGCCAATCACGACTACGAAGTGCTGAATAGCGATCCCGCCTCTGTCCTCCAGCGTCTTCCGCATATGGGGCGGTTAATGCTCACCACCAGCCGGGGCGGGGTCACGCACGAGCGCATGGGGATGGTCGAAAGCGTGACCGTTGAGGACGGTCGCGTTCGCATCCGCGGCGCGACGCACGAGGCCGCCATCGAGCCATCCTGCATCGGGCGCGTTGTTGTCGACCGCACCGGCAAGATGAAGGATCAGGTCTATCCGCGCGTCGAGTTCATCGGCAAGAACGGCGAGACCATCGTCAGCGCGGGGGGCTTGAGGGCCTTGCGCCCTTCGATGCCGGCCTTGCGGCGCTGGGGGCCGGGAAGGCGCAGACGCCGCCGGCCAAGCCCGAGAGCATGAAAGCGGAACTCGGCGAAAACGATCCGGCGGAAGGCCCGCTGGCTGCGGCTTACAGGGCCGGCGGAACCGTCACCATCGTGTTTCGGCGCGCGGGGTTGAGCAATCCTGGACCGGTGCGATCGAGGCGGTGAAGCCTGCTATGGGCTTCGTCAACGTGATGCGGCCCGATTTCCACTTGCATCTGCGCAGCGGCGCCATCGCACGCTGGCGGCGCGAACAGCATGGTGCCGTGACCGAACTCGTGGCCGAAGACCATGGCGGCGCTGCGCTTGGCCTTGTGCTGCGCGGGGAGGACAGGGCGCTGGGGTAAATCCACGCGACCGTGATTCGCTTATCTTGATTTTGCCGCTATAGTCACCTTAGGTAAGGAGCAATATGCGGATTCGGGCGCGAAAAGTTGTGGTCTATGCCGTGGCCGCCGCTCTGGCGGTGGCGAACGGCTACGCCCCGCGTCATGCCCACGCGGTATCGTCTGCGGTGGCATCCGTAATGTCGGGTCCGCAGCACGACAATACCGAACACCACGCCGGCTCGCATCATGATGGAGCCGGAGCGAAGCATCTTACGGCCGAAGTCATCTGCCATAGCGAATCCCGCGCAAGCCCGGACCCGCAGTCACCGCAGCACAGTTGCTGCGTGGCGTCCTGTTCGGCGGTGGCGTTGATTTTTGCAAACGCCGATTTTGTTCATCCGATACCACGCGCGGATTACGCCGCATCGCCGCCGGTCTTGCTGACGCCGGCCGCGCTCACCTCCGCTGATCCGCCACCCCGCTGAGACGCCTCACGGGAGGAGTCTGTCCGCCATTGGCCTGAACGAGGCAAACGGCGGCTGACATTCTCTGCCCGTGGTCGGAATTGCGCTGTGATGCAGGATGGCAGGCACCGGTCATCCTCCGCAGCTCCGTTCGACTGATCACGCCGCCGCCGCCCGGACTCTCGTCCGTTCGCGGTCCGCCAGTCCGTATCGAGACATTTGCCATGAAAGCCATCGCGCTCGCGCTCGCGCTGCTCGCCGCCGCGTGCAAGCCCGTCCCCTATCCCGTTGCGACAGCCGATCCGGCCGATCCGTCGGTCCGGGTTCCCGCGATCCGCTACCAATCCACGCTCGGCGGCTATGTCAGCCAGCGTCCGGTCGAGCCATCGTCATGGCGCGAGCAGAACGAGCGGGTCGCCCCGCAGCCGAAGCGGTGATGGCCATGATGCAAAGGAACCAAACGGAGTCCTTCAGCACCTGCCGGCGTACAGCGACCATGGGTGTTGTCCTGATCGGCCTGCTCTTGTCCGGCTGCAAGACCTTCTCGCCCAATGGCGGGATGGATCTCGTGGCCGGCATTGCGGGGGAAGAACTCCGCAAGGACGTTGTTGCCATCCGCACCGCTGACGAGGCGGATGCGGCGCGGGCGCATGTCGACGCCTTGCTGCGCAAGCCGCTGACCGCGGAAGCTGCCGTGCAAGTCGCCCTGCTCAACAATCGCGGTCTGCAGGCCGCCTACAACGCTCTCGGCTTCGCCGAAGCCGAAATGATCCAGGCGAGCCTGCCGCCGGCGCCGACGATCAAGGTGGAGCGCCTGACCAATCCGTTCGAAATCGAGATCGAACGGCGCATCGTCGCCAACATTTTGTCGCTTCTCACCCTGCCGGCGCGCGCCTCGGTCGCCGCCGACCGTTTTCATCAGGCGCAGCTCCGCGCCGCCGAGGAAACCCTGCGGATCGCGGCCGACGCGCGGCGCAGCTATTACCGCGCCGTCGCCGCCCGCGAACTGGCCGGCTTTCTCGATCAGGCGAAATCGGCGGCCGAGACGGCGGCGCAACTTGCCAGACGTCTGGGCGAGACCGGAGCCATGAACAAGCTCGATCAGGCGCGCGAGCAGGTCTTCTATGCCGATATCACGGCGCAACTGGCGATGACCCGGCAGCGGGCGGCGCGCGAGCGCGAAAGACTGGTGCGCGCGCTTGGCTTGTGGGGCGGGGACCTCGATTTCAGATTGCCCGGGTCGCTTCCGGTCCTGCCACGCAAGGCGCAGACGTTGCCGGATATCGAGGCGGCCGCAGTGACCCGCCGCGTCGATCTCCAGATCGCACGCATCGAACTCCAGGCTCTGGCGAAGACTTATGACCTCAGCCAGGCCTCGCGTTTCGTGAATTTGCTGGACCTGTCGGGCATCCGGAAAACGCAGAAGGAGCGCGGCACCGGCGAGAATCTGGATACCCGCGGATATGAAGTCGAATTCCAGATTCCGATCTTCGATCTCGGTGAGGCGCGCGTGCGCATGGCGGCGGAGACCTACATGCAGGCCTTCAATCGGCTGACGGAGAAGGCGATCAATGTACGCTCGGAGGCGCGCGAGGCTTACCGGAGCTATCGCTCGACCTACGACATCGCGCGCCATTACCGCAGCGAGGTGCTGCCGCTGCGCAAGATCATCTCCGACGAAACGCTGCTCCGCTACAACGCCATGCAGATCGACGTATTCGCGCTGCTGACGGAAGCGCGGCAGCGCATTGCCGCGACCAATCAGGCGATCGAGGCGCAGCGCGACTTCTGGCTCGCCTCGGTCGATCTCGGTGTTGCGGTCGTTGGCGGCGGAGGCGCGGGGGCAGGCGAAACATCAAGCGTCGTTGCCGCCGCCCAAGGCGGCGAAGCCGGTGGCCACTAGACAAGGACATCATCATGATTTCTCGCAGAGGATTACTTGGATCGGCCGCCCTGCTCGCGGGCGCCAGCGCGATCAGCGGGCGCCTGCAGGCGGCCGGCATTCCGGAGGCGCCGACAAACGAGAGCAGCGCCATGCAACCGCCGCTCGTTCCCTCGAGTGGTCCGGACTATCAGCCGGTCGCGACGCTGAACGGATGGACCTTGCCCTGGCGCATGAACGGCGATTGGAAGGAATACCATCTGGTCGCGGAACCGGTGGTGCGTGAAATGGCGCCTGGCATGAAGGCGCATCTGTGGGGTTACAACGGCCAGTCGCCGGGGCCGACCATCGAGGCAGTGGAGGGCGACAAGGTCCGCATCTTCGTCACCAACAAGCTTCCGGAACACACCACCATTCACTGGCACGGCATGCTGCTGCCGAACGGGATGGACGGCGTCGGCGGCCTCACGCAGCCGCACATCAAGCCGGGTCAGACTTTCGCCTACGAATTCGTGCTGAAGAAGAGCGGCACATTCATGTACCACCCGCATGCCGATGAGATGGTGCAGATGGCGATGGGGATGATGGGATTCTTCGTCATCCATCCGCGCGATCCGAAATTCATGCGCGTGGATCGCGACTTTGTTTTTCTGCTCTCATCGTATCTGATCGAACCCGGCGCCTATATGCCGAAGGTCACCGAGATGACCGATTTCAATCTCTGGGCCTTCAATACGCGGGTCTTTCCCGGTATCGATCATCTGGTCGCCCGCAAGAACGACCGGGTGCGGGTGCGGGTCGGAAATCTCACCATGACCAATCACCCGATCCACATGCACGGCTATCATTTCGAAGTGACCTGCACGGATGGCGGCTGGGTGCGGCCGGAAGCGCGCTGGCCGGAGGTTACCATCGACATTCCGGTCGGCGCCATGCGTGCCTATGAGTTCGATGCGACCGAGGAGGGCGATTGGGCGCTGCATTGTCACAAGTCGCATCACACCATGAATGCGATGGGTCACAACGTGCGCAACTTCATCGGGGCGCCGCAGCGCGACCTCACCCGCGTCATCCGGAAGCTCGAACCCGACTATATGGCGATGGGTTCGGCCGGCATGGCCGAGATGGGCGAGATGGAAATGGCCATGCCCGACAACACCTTGCCGATGATGACCGGCTTCGGCCAGTACGGCCCGATGGAAATGGGCGGAATGTTCACCGTGGTGAAGGTGCGCGAGGGACTTGCGCGGGACGATTACAAGGATCCCGGCTGGTTCAGGCATCCGCCCGGGACCGTCGCCTATGAAGTTGCGAGTGCGGCCGGTCCACCGCCGCGCCAGACCGGAAGTTCCGAGACGCGCAAACCGCAAATCGAACTCAATGTGGTCAAGCCCGGTGCCAACGGCAAGGGCGGCCACAAAGGCCATCACTGACACAGGAGACACATATGCGTCTGATTCTTGCAGCCGGCCTCGTTTCGGCAAGTGCGTTGATTGCGGCGCCGGTCTTCGCCGATGTGGGTCATGGTCATGCCGCGTTCTCGGCCGGCGAGCCGGGCAATCCGAAACGGCCCGCGCGGGTTGTGCAGGTCGTGATGCGGGAAGGCGACGGCAAGATGCTGTTCGTCCCCGAGCGCATCGAGGTGAAACGCGGTGAGCAGATCAGGTTTGTTCTGCGCAACAATGGCGACCTCGATCATGAATTCGTGCTGGCGACCACGAAAGAGAACATCAAGCATGCCGAGGAGATGAAGAAAAATCCGGAGATGGAACACGACGATCCAAATTCAAAGCGACTGGCCCCGAAAAAGACGAGCGAGATCGTCTGGCGGTTCACCAAGGCCGGGACGTTCGAATATGGCTGTCTCATTCCCGGCCATCGCGAGGCGGGCATGATCGGCACCGTTATCGTCAAGTGAAATACAATCAGGACAGGAGACAAGGCATGAAACGGATTTTGATGACTGCAACGCTGGTGGGTGGACTGGCTCTTGCGATGGCGCCTGCCGTCGCTCAGACGATCGACGGTCAGGTGACCAAGATCGATGCGTCGGCCCAGAAGATCACTATCAAGCATGGACCGATCAAGAAATTCGACATGGACGAAGGTCACACCATGGTCTTCCGCGCGCAGGATCCGGCGATGCTGAAAGCCGTCAAGCCCGGCGACAAAATCAAGTTCGAGGCCGACAAGATCAACGGCCAATTCACGGTGATCAGGATCGAGAAGTCAAAATGACCAGGTGAGTATCGGGCCGGCGATCAAAGTCCGCCGAGCCGGACGCCGGCGCGCAGGTATTTCTGCGGATCGACAGGGTCGCCATCCACCCGCGTCTCATAGTGCAGGTGCGGGCCGGTGGAGCGGCCGGTCGAACCGATGCGGCCGATAATCTGCCCGATGCGGACGGATTGCCCGACCTTGACGTCGATCGCCGACAGATGCGCGTAGCGGGTGCTCAGGCCGTTGCCGTGATCGATCTCGACCATTTTGCCGTAGCCGCCATTGGTCCCCGCCATCGTCACGGTCCCGGTCGCGGTCGCGCGCACCGGATCGCCGGTCTCGCCGCGCATGTCGAGGCCGGTATGCATGGCCGGGGCTTTCAGAAACGGATCGACGCGCATGCCGAAGCCGGACGAAAAATCGACATCGCCGTCCACCGGTTTGCGCAGCGGCACGGAAGTCAGCGTGCGGTTGAGCCGCTCGACATGCGCGCGCGCCAGATTGATGCGGTAGAGCTGGCGTTCGAAGCCGGCCGACGGGGCATTCGCCGGCACGAAGGGACCGCCGGTCGCGGGAGCCGGGGGCGCCTTGCCGAGATCAATGCCGAGATCGGCGAGCACGCCGCGAATGCGCCGGGTGCGCGAGTCGTAGGTGTCTTCCAGCACATTGAGCGCGGCTGCCTGCTTGTGCTCGACGCGGTCGAGCGCCTCCTGCATCCGTGCCAGCATGCCTTCGACTCCGCCGCGGGTGCGGGCGGCGGCGCGGGCATTCATGACGGGAAGCTGACGGGATTCCAGCCGCGCTTCGCGGTCCGGTGGGGCGCGGAAGATGATGGTGTCGCTGATCGGCGAGGGCTTGAGCGGCGGCGCGCGGGTAGGGTCTGCGGTGCCGCGCGCGGGCTGGCGGATCGAGCCGGTCGGCGTGGTGTCGGGCATCGCCGAGAGCGCCGAGGCGCGCGATTCGAGGGTGGCCTGTTTGCGCGCGATCTGCTCGAGCTTCTGCTCGAACTGTTCCTGGTCGAGCAATTGCCGGCTGGTGATGCGGTCGATCTGCGAGCGCAATTCGGCGATGCGGTCCTCGTAGCCGTATTGCATCTCGGCCTGTCGAGCGATCAGCCGTTTCAGCACATCGTCATGGAAGGCGAAATAGGTGCCGGTCAGCACCGACCAGCCGGCCATGATGACCAGCGTGCCGACCACGACCCAGAAGGCCACCGGGCCGAGGCGGACCTGCTTGCCGGCATGGACCAAGGTGTAGTCGGCCATCTTGCGGCCCCGGCGGGGGCCCGACGCCTGGCTGGCCGGGTGGGGATGCTGCTGCGCCTGTTTCGGATGGGCCGCGGGGTGAGCCTGGGCGCCGGGATATTCGTAGGCCCAGCCCTCTGCGGAACGGTGCGCGTCGCGGCGCGGATCGTGCGGGGTGGACCGGTAGGACATCGACGCTCCCTGCCGGACCCGACGGGCCGGACTGAACGCGACGATTTGAGCCGCCCATGGTTAATTTTCCGCAAATGATTGAGTGTTAGGGCTTATTTGAGCGCCTTCGCGGCTTCGAGAACCTCTTCGGCATGGCCCGGCACCGACACCTTCGGCCAAATTCTGGCAACCGTCCCGTCCGGGCCGATCAGGACGGTCGTGCGCGCGACGCCCATATATTTCCGGCCATACATCGACTTCTCCACCCAGACTCCGTAGGCCTGCAGCATCGCCTTGGTCTCGTCGGAGGCCAGCGGGACCGCCAGGTCGTGTTTGTCCCGGAAGGCGTCCAGCTTTTTGACCGGGTCGGCCGAGACCCCCAGAATGTCGGTCCCGGCCTTTTTGAAGGCCATGGTCAGGCCGGAAAAGTCCATCGCCTCCCTGGTGCAGCCGGGGGTGTCGGCCTTGGGATAGAAATAGAGGACGAGCTTGCGGCCTCTGAAGTCCGCCAGCGCGACCTTGCCCCCGCCGTCCCGCGGCAGGGTGAATGCCGGGGCCTTGGCGCCCTCCTGGAGAGATGCTGGCATATGCCTTCCTTTCGTCGCTTTCACGGGGTCAACCTGACACTTCCATTCCGCGTGGGGGCACCGGCGGGGCGGCGCTTCCGGGCGCCTGAGAACCATATCAGCCACGCCGATCGCGCCGGCAGCGCAAGACCGCCGATCGTCACGGACCAGGGGATGTCCGCCTAGGCATGACCGCACCGAAACACGGTCCGCGATTTGAAGCTCTGCACGCGCTGGAATCCGCTTTCCAGCAGCATTGCAATGCGCGGTCGGAGCCGCAATCCGTTTCCTCTCAGACTCGCCGGGCCGCGTGGTGGCGCATTCGCGGCGGCATGCACCGGCCGCTGGTCCGCCGTTTGTTGCTGATTGGAGGGGCGGCGTGCGCGCTCGGCGGACTCGCCACCGGTGCTCTCTGGCTGAAACTGCTCGCGGGTCCGATCGAACTCAGTCTGGCGTCGCCGTTTGTAGCCTCCGCGATTGAGGAGAATATCGGTCGTCGCCATCACGTCGAGATCGGCGGCACCCAGATCGAGCGCGACGAGCACGGGCGCACATCGCTGCGCATCCGCGACATTCTGATCCGCGACGCCGACAACATGATTGTGGCGAGCGCGCCCAAGGCGGAAGTGTCGATTTCCGGTTCGGGGTTGCTGGCCGGGCGCGTGCGCGCAAAGCGCGTCAGTCTCGTCGGCGCCGAACTCGCGGTGCGGATCGAACAGGACGGGCAGGTGACGATTTCAACCGGCGCCGAGCGCCGTCCGCTGGCGGTCACACCGGCCATCGTGAAACCCGGCATCGCGACGGCGTCCGATCAGCCGTCTGCACCGCCGCTGGCAATCCCGACCGGAGCGGAGCGGTTCGTCGCCTTCGTGGGATGGATCGATCGGCTGTCCGCGCTCGGACTCGACGGCGAAGGGCTCGGTGAGATCGGTCTGAAGGACGGCACGCTCAATGTCGACGATCTGCGCACCGACAAGCACTGGACCTTTGACAAGATCAATTTCAGCGTGAACCGCTTCGGCGGCGGAGCGATCGCCGTCAATCTCGGCGCCGATCATGAAACGCGGCCATGGTCGATGACGGCGACGGTGCGGCCGAGCGGCTTCCAGCGCCGCGAGATTCAGATCGAAGCCCGCAAGGTCTCGACCAAGGACCTGTTCCTGGCCACTCGTCTGGATGAAGGCCAGTTTCAATCCGATATTCCGTTGTCCGGAATCGTCCGGGCCGAGATCGGGCCTGACTCGCTGCCGACCATTGTCGAGGGTCGGCTTGTGGCCGAAGCCGGGTTGGTCGGCGATCCGGCCGACGTGGATGGTTCGTTCCAGCTCGATCGTGCGGAGATCACGCTCGACTGGGATGCCAACCGCAAGACGCTGCTTGTTCCGTTTCAGATTCATTCCGGCGCCAATCGCATCACCTTGCTCAGTCGCTTCGATGCGCCATCCACGCCCCAGGCGCCGTGGCGGATGACATTGACCGGCGGGTCGGTGGTGCTCGCAGCAAGCCGTAACGATCCGCAGCCGCTGGTATTGAACCGCATTCTGGTGCGGGCCAATTTCGATCCTGCGAAGAAGCGCCTCGATGTCGAGCAGGGCGATATCAGCGGTTCCGGCGTGCACGGAGCGCTGAATGGCAATGTGGATTTTTCAAGCGGCGAACCGCGGCTGGCGGTGGGGCTCGCGATCACGCCGATGTCGAGCGCAGCGGCGAAAAAGGTCTGGCCGGTCTTCATCGCCTCGAAAGTCCGGACCTGGGTTCTGGAAAATCTCCAGAGTGGCGATATCGAGCGAGTCGACATCGCCACCAATGCCCCTATCGACACATTGAAGGAGGGCGGCCCGCCGCTTCCGGCGGACGGTCTGTCGGTGGAAGTTTCGGTCCGCAACGCCACGATCGCGCCGGTGGACGGCTTGCCGCCGATCAGCGAGGCCGATCTGAAAACGCAGATCAAGGGCCGCAACGTCGTCGTCACCGTCGGCCGCGGCGTGGTGGAAATGTCGGGCGGCCGCAAACTGACCCTGACCAACGGCGTGTTCGAAATCCCCGACACCCACCCGAAGGCGCCGCCGGCACGCGTGCGCTTCCGTATCGACGGGCCAGTGCAGGCCGCCGCCGAATTGCTGTCGCTCGAACGCCTGCGCGATCATGCCGGATTGCCGCTCGATCCGGCGACCAGCAGGGGTAATTTTTCCGGTCAGGTCACGCTTGGCTTGCCGATCGCGAAAGATCCGCCCAAGGGCGCCACAAGCTACGCATTGGCAATGGATGTCGCGGGTTTTTCCGCCGACAAGCTGATGATGGGCCAGAAGATCGAGGCGCAGGCGCTCAAGGTTGCGGCCACCAACCAGGGCTATCAGATCCGCGGCGACGTGCGGATCAACGGCACGCCCGCGACTATGGATTTCCGCAAGAATGCCGAGTCGCCCGACGCCGAAATCCGTCTGCAGGCGACGCTGGACGAAGCCGCACGCGCGCGTTTTGGTTTCGATATCGGGCCGGCGCTCAGCGGTCCGGTGCCGGTCAAGCTTGCCGGCAAATATGCGGCCGGCAAGGAATCCCGGCTCACGGTCGAAGCCGACCTGACGCAAGCCAAGATCGACAATCTAATGCCGGGCTGGGTCAAGCCCGCCGGCAAGCCCAACCGCGCGACCTTCACGCTGGTAAACAAGGACAAGTCCACGCGCTTCGAGGACATCGTCATCGACGGCTCGGGTGCGACCGTGAAGGGGACGGTCGAACTGGATTCGTCGGGCGATCTGCTGTCGGCGAATTTTCCGGTCTTCGCGCTGTCGGATGGCGACAAGACCACGCTGCGCGCCGAGCGCACGCCGGACAGCGCGTTGCGTATCGTCATGCGCGGCGAAGTCTATGACGGCCGGGGTTTTGTCAAATCGTCCCTGGGCAGCGAGTCGGATGCGAAGGCCAGGAAGAAGCACGGGGATATTGATCTCGATATCCGACTGGGCGCGGTGGCCGGGTTCAATGGCGAAGCCTTGCGCGCGGTCGAGGTCAAGCTCTCGCGCCGGGCGGGACAGATTCGCAGTTTCTCGCTGAACTCCAGGATCGGACGCGATACCGCGCTGAGCGGGGATCTGCGCGGGGCCGCCGGCGGACGCAATGTTCTTTATTTCGAGACCGTGGATGCCGGCGCCTTGTTCCGGTTCACCGACACCTATCCGCGCATGTATGGCGGGCAGATGTGGGTTGCGATGGACCCGCCCAACGGCAACCAGGCGCCGCAGGACGGCATTCTGAATATCCGCGACTTCAAGATTCGTGGCGAGCCCGCGCTCAACCGCGTCGTCGGTCAGGCGCAGAATGGATCGCTGGGCGTGGACTTCACCCGCATGCGCGTGGACTTCACGCGCTCCGCCGGAAAGCTGATGGTGAAGGAAGGCGTGGTGCGGGGGCCGACCGTCGGGGCCACGGTCGAAGGCCATATCGACTATGCCAGCAACGATGTACGCATGCGTGGCACCTTCGTTCCGCTCTACGGTCTCAACAATGCCTTCGGGCAGCTTCCGATCGTCGGACTGTTTCTCGGCGGCAGCAACGAGGGGCTGGTCGGCATCACCTATGAGGTGGTCGGGCCGCCCGGTTCGCCGGTGTTGCGCGTCAATCCGATCTCGGCGGTGGCGCCAGGACTGTTGCGGAAGTTCTTTGAATTCCCGGGCGCCAACACGCAGGGCACGACCAGCACGACCGGTTTTCGCGAGGACGCGCCGCCGGCGACCAGTTCGACGCGCTGACGTCAGACCGGCTTCAGCAGAACATGTTTCTTCCGGCCCAGCGACAGCTTGATCACGCCTTCCGGTGTCAGATCCTTTGCAGCGAGCGTCATCTTCTCGTCGGTGACGGTGACGTCGTTCACCTTCAGACCGCCGCCCTTGATCTGGCGGCGCGCTTCGCTGGTTGAGGCGACAAAGCCGGCCTGCACAAACGCCGTGAGGATGCCGATCCCGTTGTCAAGGTCGGCCTTGCCGACATCGATGGTCGGCAGGTTTTCCGCCAGCGTGCCTTCCTCGAAGGTGCGGCGCGCGGTCTCCGCTGCCTGTTCGGCCAGTTCGCGGCCATGCATCAGCGCGGTGGCTTCGGTCGCCAGTGTCTTTTTCGCCTCGTTCAGTTCCTGGCCTTGCAGGGCCGCGAGCCGTGCAATTTCCTCGAGCGGCAGCAGCGTGAACAGCTTGAGGAAGCGCTCGACATCGCCATCCTCGGTGTTGCGCCAGAATTGCCAATAATCGTAGACCGGCAGCATGTCGGCGTTGAGCCAGACCGCGCCGGCGGCGGTCTTGCCCATCTTGGCGCCGGACGAGGTGGTCAGCAGCGGACAGGTCAGCGCGTAGAGCTGGTGCGTGCCCATGCGGCGGCCGAGGTCGATGCCGTTGACGATGTTGCCCCACTGGTCGGAGCCACCCATCTGCAGGTTGCAGCCATAACGGCGCGCCAGTTCGACAAAGTCGTAGGATTGCAGGATCATGTAGTTGAATTCGATAAACGACAATTCCTGCTCGCGTTCCAGCCGCAGCTTGACCGAATCCATCGTCAGCATGCGGTTGATCGAGAAATGCCGGCCGACCTCGCGCAGCATCTCGATATAGTTCAGCGTGGTCAGCCACTCGGCATTGTCGGCCATGACGGCGTCGCTCTTGCCGGCGCCGAACCGCATGAATTTCGCGAACGTGCCCTTGATCGATTCCTTGTTGGCGTCGATCTGTTCGTAGGTCAGGAGCTTGCGGGTCTCGTCGCGGCCGGACGGGTCGCCGACCCGCGTGGTGCCGCCGCCCATCAGCGCGATCGGCTTGTTGCCGGTCTGCTGCAGCCAATGCAGCATCATGATCGACAGCAGATGGCCGACATGCAGCGAAGGCGCGGTGCAATCGTAGCCGACATAGGCGACGATTTCGGAACGGTCTGCGAGCGCATCGAGCCCGGCGGCATCCGACACCTGGTGAATGAATCCGCGGTTCGACAGGGCGTGCAGGAAGTCGGATTGGAAGGCGGTCATTGGCTTATGAATATGAATTGCCGGGGCTCGCCCGGCCGGGCCCGGTGGTGTAACAGGTCCGGCGAGGGATTCAAACTGCGGGGGCGGAGTGGCGATTTTGCGGGCGGTCGGGCTGATGAGCGGCACCTCGATGGACGGCATCGATGTGGCGCTCCTCGAAACCGACGGCGAAGACCATCTGCATTTCGGCCCCTCGGCGCTGCATTTTTACCGCGACGACGAGGCCGCTTTGCTGCGCAAGGCGGTGGAGGCCGCGCGCGATCTGACCGACCGGTCCGCGCGTCCGGGCGTCATCGCCGAGGCGGAAGCGATGCTGACCGCGCTGCACGGCGCGGCGGTCCGGACATTTCTCGAGTCCAACGCCATCGATCCCGCGACCATCCACGTGGTCGGATTCCACGGCCAGACCGTGCTGCACAGGCCCGACAGGCGGCTGACCGTCCAGATCGGCGACGGCAAGGCTTTGGCGGCCCAGCTCGGCCTTCAGGTGGTCTACGATCTGCGTGCCGACGATGTCGCGGCCGGCGGGCAAGGCGCGCCGCTGGTGCCGGTCTATCACCGCGCGCTGGCGCAGGCGCTTGACCGGCCGCATCCGGTCGCCGTGCTCAATGTCGGCGGCGTTGCCAACGTCACGTATATTGATGGCCTGCCGCATCCCTTTGCCTGCGACACCGGACCTGGCAATGCGCTGATCGACGACTTCATGCGCGAACGCACCGGGCATGCGATGGATCCCGCCGGCGTCAATGCCGCGCAGGGACAGGTCGATGCGGCGGCGGTGACGCGGGTGCTGGCGCATCCGTTCTTCGCGATGAAGCCGCCGAAATCGCTCGACCGCAATGAATTCCGCGCCTGGGTTGCCGAGCAGGCCGGGCTCGCCGGCAAGAGCGTCGAAGATGGCGCCGCCACCTTGACCGCGATCACGGCGTCGTCGGTTGCATCCATCGTCAGGTTGCTGCCGGAGCCGCCGAAAACCTGGATCGTGGCCGGCGGCGGCGTGCATAATGTGACGCTCATTCGCATGCTGGCGGAACGCCTGACGCCTGCAAAGGTGGAGACCGCCGACACGGTCGGTTGGAATGCCGACGCCATCGAGGCGCAGGCCTTCGCGTATATGGCGGTGCGGCGGTTGCGCGATTTGCCGATCACGTTTCCGACCACCACGGGTGTGGCGAAGCCGATGTGCGGCGGCGTGCTGGTGAAGCCGTAATTACTGTATTATATCGCGGATCACCCGCTCCATGCCTTTCACCACCCGCGCCAGTTTCTCGTAGTCGATCTTGTCGGGCGTGTCGGTCGGCTGGTGATAGTGCGGATAGCGGAACGGCGCGGTGTCGGTCACCATCACCGCCTGGAAGCCATATTGCGCGAACGACCAGTGATCCGACCAGGCGATGCCGGGGATGAATCCGGGCGACACGCCGCCGATGGTCGGAAATGCCGTATGCGCGCGGAACGAGCGCATGGTCTGCTGCAGCAACGGGCGCGAATTCAGCATGCCGACGAAGGAAATGAAATCGCCCTTGTCGGCAAAGACGGCGCCGAACGGCCTGGGATATTTCTGGCTGCCGGGCGCATCGGAATAATAACCCATGGTTTCCAGCGAATACATGGCTGTCACGCGCTCGCCGCGTTCGCGCAGCAGGCGCGCGAAATTCAGGCTGCCCATCTCCGGTGTGCCGTAATAGGGGCGTTCCTCGTTGCCGAACAGCACGAGCCGGACGCGCTTGGGCGCGCTGTCCTTCAGGTCCGAGAGCAGGCGCGCCAGTTCCAGCACGGCGGCTGTGCCGGTAGCGTTGTCGTTAGCGCCCGGCGTGCCCTGCGCGCTGTCATAATGCGCGCCGACGACAATGACTTCGGGATTTAATGTCGGGGCCTCAAGGACGACGTCGATATTGCGCACGTCCTTGCCGCGTGCCGTGAATGTCTGGACGCTGACGGGATAGCCATAAGATGCAAGAACGCTCTCCAGATAGCGCGCGACCTTTTCGAGTTCGTCATAGTGATCGAGGTTGTGCTCGGCGGCGGCGATGGTCTCGACATGGCGTTTCAGCCGCGCGGCGAGATCGCGTTCATCGCTGGTCAGTGCCGGAAGCGCGCCGCGATGCGGCTTGCCCGGAACGCTGAGCATGTAGTGATAGGCGGCATAGCCGGCGGCGCAGAGGACGATCAAGACGAGGGCGATCAGCAGCAGGGACCGGCTCGCCATGCAGGCAGGCGACCCTACGCCGCGCTGGTCTTGCGATCGATCTTCAGGCGCTTGTCGAGATAGCCGTTGACCGATGTCATCAGCGGTTCGATCTTGCCGTCGAAGAAGTGGTTGGCGCCCGGCACGACCTTCTGTTCGATGATGATGCCCTTCTGCGTCTTCAGCTTGTCGACCAGGCCGGTGACGTCCTTGTAGGGAACCACCGCGTCCTTGTCGCCGTGAATGATCAGGCCCGACGAGGGACAGGGCGCGAGGAACGAGAAGTCGTAGAGATTGGCGGGCGGCGCGACCGAGATGAAGCCTTCGATCTCCGGCCGCCGCATCAGCAATTGCATGCCGATCCACGCGCCGAAAGAGAAGCCCGCGATCCAGCACGAGCGCGCTTCCGGATTGATGGTCTGCGCCCAGTCGAGCGCGGAGGCGGCATCCGACAATTCGCCGACGCCGTGATCGAACGCGCCCTGGCTGCGTCCTACGCCGCGGAAATTGAACCGCACCACGGAGAAGTTGCGATGCACGAACGCGTAATAGAGCTGATAGACGATCTGGTGATTCATCGTCCCGCCGAATTGCGGATGTGGATGAAGGACCAGCGCCAGCGGCGCATTCTTCTGGGCGGCAGGGTGATAGCGGCCTTCGATCCGTCCGGCGGGGCCTGCGAAGATAACCTCGGGCATTTTGACTTATTGACCTCGACTGGCGGTGCGGGCGTGTGGGCGCGGCGCAGGCTTCAAGAGTGCGCTTGACGAGACCGTTGGGCGCGCGTAACTATTTGGAACCATTCTAAATTATGGGGGCGACCCTCGGCATCGACCGCCACGAGCGGGGCCGAAAAGGCGCTGACGAAGGGCTTTCTATCACGATTGCAGGGGCGAATTGCAAGCCCGGCGTTGTCCCGATGATGCTAGACTGAACACTTGCCGATATCGGCGGTAACGAGGTATGGATGCCCGACCGGGTCTATCTGGACTGGAATGCGACTGCGCCGATGCGCCCGGAAGTCCGGTCGGCGTGCGTGGAGGCATTCGACCTGACCGGGAACCCGTCCTCCGTACATGGCGAGGGGCGGGCGGCCCGGCGCGTGATCGAAATCGCCCGCGCCAGGGTCGCGGCGCTTGCGGGTGCCGAGCCGGCCAATGTGATTTTCACCTCCGGCGGGACCGAGGCCAACATGCTGGCGCTGACACCCGCCATCGAAGATGGCGGGAGCAAGCAGCACCGCGATCTGTTGCTGGTGTCGGCCATCGAACACCCCTCAGTCAGTTATGGCGGGCGCTTTCCGCGCCACCAAATCGGCGAAGTGCCGGTCACGGCGGCCGGCGTGATCGATCTCGACATGCTCCAGCGCATGCTGGCGCCCGGCGCACATGCGCTGGTGTCCGTCATGCTGGCAAACAACGAAACCGGCGTGATTCAGCCCATTTCTGAAGCGGCTGCCATTGTGCATGCGGCCGGCGGTCTGCTGCATGTGGACGCGGTGCAGGGGCCCGGCCGGATCGCCGCAGATATGACGGCGCTGGGCTCCGATCTTGTCTCGCTGTCGGCGCACAAGCTGGGCGGCCCCAAGGGCGCCGGTGCCCTGGTGCTGCGCGAGGGACTTCACATTGCCGATTCCCTGATCAGGGGCGGCGGACAGGAGCGCGGCGCGCGCGCCGGCACCGAGAATGTGGCCGCGATTGCCGGTTTCGGCGCGGCCGCCGAGGCCGCCGCCGCTTCGCTGGTTCAGGAGGCCGGCCGCATGGCCCGGCTGCGCGACCGGCTGGAAGCCGGCCTGAAGGCGCGAACGCCCGACGCCGTCATTTTTGGCGCGGACGCGGCCCGGCTGCCGAACACCACCTTGTTTGCCGTGCCCGGCATGAAGGCTGAAACGGCGGTCATCGCCTTCGATCTGGAGGGCGTGGCCGTATCTTCGGGCGCCGCCTGCTCGTCGGGCAAGGTGCAGCCCTCGCATGTGCTGGCCGCCATGGGCATCGGCAAGGCCCTGGCGCGCGGCGCCGTAAGGGTGAGTTTGGGGCATTCGACCACGGAATCCGAGGTCGAAAGCTTCCTGAATGCTTGGAATAAGCTATCGGACTCATTAGGTAAGGAGCGACGTGGCATAGCCGCTTGAACAGCCCGAAGGAGGTTCGAGAGGGACACGACGATTCACATACCGACACAAGATCCAACCCGCGGTCCTTGAAACCGCGTCGGAGGAGAGAATGCCGGCCGTACAGGAAACCGTCGATCAGGTTCGCCGTATCGACGTCGATCAATACAAGTATGGATTCGAGACCATTATCGAATCCGACAAGGCCCCCAAGGGCCTGTCCGAAGATATCGTCCGTTTCATTTCGGCGAAGAAGAACGAGCCCGCCTGGATGCTCGAATGGCGGCTCGACGCCTATCGGCGCTGGCTGACCATGCGCGAGCCGACCTGGGCGCGCGTGGATTATCCGAAGATCGATTATCAGGATTATTATTATTATTCCGCGCCGAAGAAGAAGCCGGCGCTGAATTCGCTCGACGAGGTCGATCCGGAAATCCTGCGGACCTACGAGAAGCTCGGCATTCCGCTGCGCGAGCAGGAGATGCTGGCGGGCGTGGTGCGGCCGGAAGGCGAGCGCCGCGTCGCGGTCGATGCCGTGTTCGACTCCGTCTCCGTTGCGACCACGTTCCAGGCCGAACTGAAAAAGGCCGGCGTGATCTTCATGCCGATCTCGGAGGCGTTGCGCGAGCATCCCGATCTGGTGCGCAAATATCTCGGCACGGTGGTGCCGGTGACCGACAATTTCTTCGCCACCCTCAATTCGGCGGTGTTTTCCGACGGTTCGTTCGTCTATGTGCCGCCCGGTGTGCGCTGCCCGATGGAACTGTCGACATATTTCCGCATCAACGAGAAGAACACCGGCCAGTTCGAGCGCACGCTGATCATCGCCGACAAGGGTTCCTATGTGAGCTATCTCGAAGGCTGCACGGCGCCGATGCGCGACGAGAACCAGCTGCACGCCGCGGTGGTGGAGCTGGTCGCACTGGAAGACGCCGAGATCAAGTATTCGACGGTGCAGAACTGGTATCCGGGTGACAGCGAAGGCAAGGGCGGCATCTTCAACTTCGTCACCAAGCGCGGCGATTGCCGGGAGAAGAACGCCAAGATTTCCTGGACGCAGGTCGAGACCGGCTCGGCCATCACCTGGAAATATCCGAGCTGCATCCTGCGCGGCGACGGCTCCCGCGGCGAGTTCTATTCGATTGCGATCTCCAACGGCCGTCAGCAGGTCGACAGCGGCACCAAGATGATCCATCTCGGCAAGAACACGACCAGCCGCATCATCTCCAAGGGCATCGCGGCGGGAAAGTCGCAGAATACCTATCGCGGTCTTGTCTCTGCGCATCGCAAGGCGAGCAACGCGCGCAATTTTACCAATTGCGACTCGCTGCTGGTGGGCGACAAATGCGGCGCGCATACAGTGCCCTATCTGGAAGCCAAGAATTCGTCGGCGGTCTTCGAGCACGAGGCCACGACCTCGAAGATTTCCGAGGACATGCTTTTCTATTGCCGCCAGCGCGGGCTGTCGGCGGAAGAGGCGACGGCTCTGGTCGTCAACGGCTTCGTGAAGGACGTGCTGCAGCAATTGCCCATGGAATTCGCGGTCGAGGCACAGAAGCTGATTTCAATCTCGCTGGAAGGTTCGGTCGGCTAGGAACATTGCAATGTCGTTCAAGAAAGAACTGGAAAAGCGCCAGAAAGGGACCGACAGCGTCCAGCCGGACGATCTTGAGGCCCAGCAGCAGCGTCTCGCCAAGGCGGTGGGTCGGGCGGCGGAACTGGAAAAACACCTCAACGGCAAGCGTGTTCGCGCCGTCGGGCTCGACATGGCGCGCGAGGGCGCCCGGATCGTGCTGAAGCATGACCGCTATCAGATCAATATCGATGCCGACCTCGAGCATTACGACGTGGCGAAACTCGTGCTCCGGCAGCAGGGGGCGTTCAATCTGATGACGGCGGTCCAGAAGAAGCGGGTCGCCACGCTGGAGCAGGTCGATCAGGCCATTATTGAAATTCTTGAGTCGCAGTGAGCGGGAGTGGCGATGTCTTTGCTTGAAGTCAAAAATCTGCACGTCGAAATCGACGGCAAGAAGATCCTCAACGGGCTCGACCTCACGGTCGAGAAGGGCAAGGTGCACGCCATCATGGGCCCGAACGGGTCCGGCAAGTCCACGCTCGCCTATGTGCTGGCCGGCAAGGACGACTATGACGTGACCGAAGGCGAGATCCTGTTCAACGGCGAGAACGTGCTCGAGATGGAGCCGGACGAGCGCGCCGCCAAGGGCATCTTCCTTGCCTTCCAGTATCCGATCGAGATTCCCGGCGTTGCCACCATGACGTTCCTGCGCACCGCGCTCAATGCGCAGCGCAAGGCGCGCGGCGAGGCGGAATTGTCGACGCCCGATTTCATCAAGCGGGTGCGCGAGTCCGCCGCCAAGCTCGAGATCAACCCGGACATGCTCAAGCGCGCGGTCAATGTCGGGTTTTCCGGCGGCGAGAAGAAGCGCGCCGAAATCCTGCAGATGGCGATGCTTGAGCCGAGACTTGCCGTGCTCGACGAGACCGATTCCGGCCTCGACATCGATGCGCTCAAGGTCGTGGCCGACGGCGTCAACCGGCTGCGCTCGCCCGAGCGCGGCTTTGTGGTGATCACGCATTACCAGCGGCTGCTCGATTACATCGTGCCGGATGTGGTGCATGTGCTGTCCCGGGGCCGCATCGTGAAAACCGGCGGCAAGGAACTGGCGCTCGAACTGGAAGCCAGCGGCTACGCGCAATATGCAGGCGAGGCGGCGTGATGAACGCCGAGATCCGTCAGATCAAGACCGCGGCCGAACAGGGGCTCGCCGACGCGTTTTCCAGCGTGAAGGCGAAGCTGCCCGGCGCGGCCGCGGTTGCGGCTATGCGGGAGAAGGCATTCGCGACTTTCGAAGCGCGCGGCCTTCCGCACCGGCGGGTGGAGGAATGGAAATACACCGATCTGCGCGCGCTGATGCGCGACGCCAAACCGCTGGCGCAGCCGCCTGACGCGAAGGCCAGGGCGCAGGCTAGGCAGGCCGGCAACCTCGCCGGCGACATGGACCGCCGCCGCTTGGTTTTCGTCGACGGTGTTTTCGTGCCGCAATTGTCCGATCTCGCAGAGCTGGAGCAGGGGCTCAGCATCCGCCCGATGGCTGAAGCTCTGGCGCAGGGCGACCCTCTTGTATCCGCGCATCTCGGCAAGGTGATCGAGACCGACGACGTTGCGGTAGCGCTCAACACCGCCTTCATGGGCGATGGCGCCGTGATCCGGATCGCGGCCGGCATCGTGGTCGAGCATCCGCTTCATCTGGTGTTCGTCACGACGGGCGACAGGCCGGTATCTATGTTCGCGCGCTCGCTCGTGGTTGCCGAACGCGGTTCACGCGCCATGCTGGTCGAAAGCTACGAGGGCCCCACAGGCGTGGACTACCAGGTCAATTCGGCGCTGGAACTGGTGGTGGGCGACGAAGCCCATGTCGATCACGTCAAACTGATCGGCGAGGGCGGGGATGCGCTGCACATATCCAGTCTGATGGCGGCGGTCGGCGCTCGCGCCCGGTTCAATGATTTTACCTTTACAGCCGGTGGCGCCGCGGTGCGCAACCAGATCTTCCTGCGCCTCGACGGCGAGGAAACGCTGGCGCGCATCAGCGGTGCGAGCCTTCTGAAGGGTCGTCAACACGCCGATACCACGCTGGTCGCCGATCACGCCGTCGGTCGCTGCCAGAGCCGCGAATTGTTCAAGAGCGTGCTCGACGGCGAGAGCCGCGGCGTCTTCCAGGGCAAGATCATCGTACGCCCCGACGCACAGAAGACCGACGCAAAGATGATGACCAACGCCCTGCTGCTGTCGGAAACCGCCGAAGCCGACGCCAAGCCGGAGCTGGAGATTTTCGCCGATGACGTGGTCTGCGGCCATGGCGCCACGGCCGGCGCGCTCAATGAGGATCTGCTGTTCTACCTGCGGGCGCGCGGCATTCCGCCAAAGGAGGCCGAATCTCTGTTGATCCAGGCCTTTGTCGGCGACGCGGTGGAGGGCATCGAACATGCCGGGTTGCGCGAAGTGCTGATGGAAAACGTGGCGGCCTGGCTGGCCGCGCGCGGCTAGCGGAAATCGAATGAACAAGCCCGTGACCATAGACGCCTACGACGTCGCCCGCATCCGGGAGGATTTCCCGGCGCTGGCGCTGCAGGTCTATGGCAAGCCGCTGGTCTATCTCGACAACGCGGCCTCGGCGCAGAAGCCGAAAGCGGTGCTCGAGCGTATTCAGCGCGCCTATACTCACGAATATGCCAACGTGCATCGCGGCCTGCATTATCTCGCCAACGCCGCGACCGAGGCCTATGAGGGCGCGCGCGAAACGGTGGCGACCTTTCTGAACGCGCCGCGCAAGGAGGACGTGATCTTCACGCGCAACGCCACCGAGGCGATCAACCTGGTGGCGCAGACTTTCGGGCGCGAGCGCATCAGGGATGGCGACGAAATCGTGCTCTCGATCATGGAGCACCATTCCAACATCGTGCCGTGGCATTTCCTGCGTGAGCGGCAGGGCGCGGTCATCAAATGGGCGCCGGTCGACGAGGACGGCAATTTCCTGATCGAGGAATTCGAGAAGCTGCTTGGACCGCGCACCAGGATGGTCGCGATCACCCAGATGTCGAACGCGCTCGGCACCATCGTTCCGGTGAAACAGGTGGTGAAGATCGCGCAGGCCCGCGGGATTCCGGTGCTGGTCGACGGCAGCCAGGCGGCCGTGCACCTGGACGTGGACGTGCAGGACATCGGCTGCGATTTTTACGTCTTCACCGGACACAAGCTCTACGGCCCGACCGGCATCGGTGTGCTCTGGGGCAGGGAAGAGCTGCTGAAGGCGATGCCGCCGTTCAATGGCGGCGGCGAGATGATCCGCGAGGTATTCGAGGATCGCGTCACCTATGGCGAGCCGCCGCACAGATTCGAAGCCGGCACGCCGCCGATCGTGCAGGCCATCGGTCTCGGTGCCGCCATCGACTATGTCAATTCCATCGGCAAGAGCCGGATCCGCACGCATGAGGATGCGCTGGTGCGTTATGCGCATGACCGCCTGCGCGAGATCAATTCTCTCAAGATCATCGGCACGGCGAAAGAGAAGGGCGCCATCGTCTCGTTCGAACTGAAGGGCGCGCATCCGCATGACGTCGCGACCATCATCGACCGCTCCGGGGTCGCGGTGCGGGCCGGCACGCATTGCGTGATGCCGCTGCTGAACCGCTTCGGCGTCACCGCCACCTGCCGCGCGTCGTTCGCGCTCTACAACACCAAGGAAGAGGTCGACGTTCTGGCGCGCGCCCTCATCAAGGCACAGGATTTCTTCGCATGACCGACAATCCCACCGCGGCCGATGCCAAAACCGAATCGACGGGCGGCTCCACCCTACCGAAGGAAGAGATCGCGCGCATGACCGACGACATCGTCGCCGCGCTGAAGACCGTCTATGACCCGGAAATCCCGGCCGACATCTACGAGCTCGGCCTGATCTACAAGGTCGACATCAAGGACGACCGCGCCGTCGATGTCGACATGACATTGACCACGCCGAATTGTCCGGCGGCGGCCGAATTGCCGCTGATGGTGGAAAACGCGGTGGCCAGCGTCGCCGGTGTCGGTCCCGTCAAGGTGCAGGTGGTCTGGGACCCGCCCTGGGATCAGAGCCGGATGTCGGACGAAGCGCGCGTTGTGCTCAATATGTGGTGAGTTGCGTTTTGGCGCGGCAGACCCCACATTTGATGGGAAATCGTTTCGTAACTTCAGTCTGTTACGTTTCGAAACTGGAGAGCTGACATGGCAACTGCCCGGCCCCGACCCCAGGTGATGCGGCTGACCGACGCCGCGGCTGAGCGGATCAAGGAAATCATGGCCAAGGCCGACAAGCCTTTCGCCGGCGTGCGCGTCGGTGTGAAGAATGGCGGCTGTGCCGGCATGGCCTACACCATGGAATATGCCGAAAGTGCCAGCCCGGCCGACGAGGTGATCGAGGACAAGGGCATCCGCCTGCTGATCGATCCCAAGGCCGTACTGTTCCTGCTCGGCACCGAGATGGACTACAAGACCGACAAGATGTCGGCGCAGTTTGTGTTCAACAATCCCAACCAGACCTCGGCCTGCGGCTGCGGCGAGTCGGTGCAACTGACACCGGCCGGCGGCGATCAGGCCGGCGCGCACTAGGGCGCCGCGATCCGTGGATCCGGATCGCATCCGCGACATCTTTTCAGCGTTCGGAACGGTCTCCGTGCGCCGCATGTTCGGCGGTGCGGGCATCTATGCCGACGGCGTCATGTTCGCGCTGGTGGCCGACGATACGATCTATCTCAAGGCCGGCGAAAGAAATTCCTCCGATTTCGAGCGCGAGCATTTGCCGCCGTTCACCTATATCGCGAAGAATGGCAAGCGCGTGGTGATGTCGTATCGCCGGATGCCAGAGCGGCTTTATGACGATCCGGAGGAATTGGCGGCGTGGGCGCGCGCGGCGCTGGCCGCCGCGCAGCGTGGGGCGGCACGACCCGTAAAGGGCGGGTCGCGCGGCAGGACAGGCCAGCACGCCCCCCGCTGACGCACGGCGCCATCCAAAAACTGTCCGCCGTAGGATCTTCGCTCCCCTGAAACGCTTGACGACAAACCGATGCCTCGGCCCTATAGGCGCGGGGGTAAGGGCGTATGTGGCTCATACATACCGGATTGTGCCGGGCTGTCTTTCTGTGCGCTATGGTCGCCGTGATTGCCGGCTTGTGCCGGTCCACGGTGGCGCAGGCGCAGGCTCCGAAGCCTGCGTCCACCGCCGCCGTCTGCGAGTCCGACGATGATGACGACTCGAAACCCAGGCTACCCTGGAAGCAGTTCGCAGTCGGGGGCACCTGTGTCGAACTGTCCGGCACGGTATCGCTGATCTACCAGAAGCTGATGGACAGCCGGGGCAGCCGCATCCCGGCGTTGAATACCCGGCAGGGCGTCGTCTCGGGACCGTCGAGTTACCTGAACACGGGCGATTTCAGTTTTCGCGTCGACACCACGCGCAAGACTGCGTTTGGCGATCTCACCACCGGGATCGAGGTCGAATACGAAAAAACCTCCGGCGATTCCGGCAATGGCGCCTTCACCCTGACGGAAGGCATTCTCTCCTGGGTCGGGCTGAGCGTCGGCTATACCGACAGCCTGATGGATTTCTGGAGCGGCGACTTCCAGTTTTCGGCGACGGCGCCGGACCGCACCGTGGGCCTGTTCTCCTATGAACATAAGCTGTCCGACAAGTGGAAACTGGCGGTGTCGCTGGAAACCGGCGTGGCGACGACGCAGGCCGATGCCGGCACGTTCGCGCCGATGTATCCGGATGATCCCGTCCTAGCCGCGCGCCTGCGGTATGAGAGCGACGATCTGACTCTGCATGGGTCCGGCATGATGCATGAACTGAAGCAGTCGGGCGCCCACCCCGTGCTGGCGCGGCTGGGGAGAGCGACCGGCTCCACGGCGCTGGGCTGGGCGGCGAGTTTGGGTTTGACGCAGTCATTGCCGAAAATCTCCGACGGCAGCGAATTCACCATGCAGGCAACCTATGCGGTGAACGCCTCGCCTTATCTCGGCACGTCGGCGGATCTCTCGTCGCTGATCAATCTGGCCCCGCCATCCGCCGATTCGCGGGGCTGGAGCGTGGTGGGCTCCTATCATCACGTCTTCTCGGAGCACTGGGAGGCGAATGTGATGGCGAGCCGGCTGTCGCTCGATATCACGCTTCCCTTCCTGGCGCCGAAGATCGAAACCACGCGCTATGCCGCAAACCTGATCTGGAAGCCGAAGGACAATCTGGAAATTGGCGGCGAACTGGGCTTGCTGGACGCCAAGTTGCAGCCCAATGGGACCTTTGGACTTTTGTCCGGCGCGAGCGGGCAGGCGCTGGTCGGCTATCTGTTCCTGACCTGGACCTTCTGAGTGCAGCAGCCGGTTTTACGCCACCTGCGTCGCCGTGGCTGCGACTTCGGGATCGCTCTCGCAGATCACCCGGTTGCGGCCATTGCGCTTGGCGGCATAGAGGCAGGCATCGGCGCGACCGATCAGCGATTGTATTGTATCGCCTGGCCGCAAGGCCGCGACTCCGATCGAGATCGTGACGCGGCCGAGATGTTCGCCGGTCGAGCGTTTCATCAGTTCTTTGCTCATGACCGCGCGACGGATGTGGTCGGCGACGGTGATGCTCGCGCGCAGCATGGTGTTTGGCAGGATGACGGCGAATTCCTCGCCGCCGTAGCGCGCGGCGATATCCTGACCCTTGACGTTCTGCTTCACCGACAGCGCGACCAGACGCAACACCTGATCGCCGGTCAGATGGCCGAAGGTGTCGTTGAAAGTCTTGAAATGATCGATGTCGGTCATCAACAACGACAAGGTCTGGTTCTGCGCCGCCGCTTCGGCGATGCATTTGGCCAGTGCCTGATCGAAGAATTTCCGGTTGGACAGCGAGGTCAGCGGATCGGTCAGGCTCTCGGTGCGGACGACTTCGAGATTTTCCTGCAGCTGGTTGATTTCTTCCTTCGACGCCGTCAGCCGGGCTTCGAGGGTGCTGTTGGCGGCCTCCATCTCCTTCGCGGTCTGGACCAGGCTTTCGACGATGGCGCGCAGGCCGTCCCGGTCGGCGGTGCCGAGCTGCTTGCCGACGCCGGCGAGGCTCTGCGAATAGGATGAGGCATTGCCGACGGCGGTATCCACCATCGACATGACCTGATCGATCTCGTCCATCACGCGCGCGCCGACCTTGTCGATGCGCTCGCTCAGGCGGGTGGGAGAGAGATAGGTCTCGTAGACCTGTTCGATGTCGGCTTCCGAGAGCGTGCCGCTGCGCGCCAGCGTCTCGTTGACCATTTCATTGAGCGACGGATTGTAGCCGGTCGCGTAATTATACCAGACTTCGTAGTTGCGGGGCGAGGCGGGCTGGCGCAGGGCCTTGATCTGCCCCAAAGCGATTTCGGCGAACGCCATCGTGCGTTCGTGATCGTCGCTTTGAGCGGTCATCCAGCCCCCCGTGCATACAGCAAACCAAAACGGCCGCCCCGGGTGGCTCCGCGTGGCAGCCTCATCTCAATTGCTGGTCGACGGTATTTCACAGGAATGAAGGGGGAGTAAATGGGATTGCAGACTCAATGCTAACGTCAAGAAAAAGCAGTACAATTAACCGTTTGGTTCATTGCAAAATATGAAAGCGGGGCTTTGGAAAATCAGGCCTTGATGCGAGTCGGCCTGAACAGGAAGGCGGGCAGGTGTGAGGTATCGGCGTCCTGCTCCGGTGCCGGTTTGGGCTCCGATTTGCGCCGGACGTCGCTGAGGCGGGCGACCGGGGCGGGCTTGGTTTCCGGTGCCGGCTTGGCCTGGCTCCGCTCCCGCGGTTCATTGCGGTTGCGGGATGCCTGCGGCTTGCGCCGGCGCGGCTCGCGCCGTTCCTCGCCATCGCTTGCAGGAGCCGGCAGGTCGCCGTCCCAGACGATGCTCTGGCCGATCAGCTTTTCGATCGCGGCGAGCGATTTTGTGTCGGACGGCGCAACGATCGAGATCGCGACGCCGGATTTCCCCGCGCGGCCGGTGCGGCCGATGCGGTGAACGTAATCGTCGGCGTGATGGGGGACGTCGAAATTGAAGACGTGACTGACATCGGGAATGTCGAGACCGCGTGCGGCGACGTCGGACGCGACCAGGAGCTTGGCTTCGCCCTGACGGAACTTGTCGAGGGCCGCGGTGCGCGCGGACTGTTCCATGTCGCCGTGCAGGCACACGGCATTGAAGCCGTGCTTGACCAGCGAGCGGTGCAGCTCGCCGACCTCGCGCTTGCGGTTGCAGAAGATGATGGCGTTCTTGAACGGGTCTTGCGACTTGATCAGGCGGCGGAGGGTCTCGCGTTTTTCGAAAGCTTCGCGCCCGGTCCTGACCAGCTTCTGGGTGATGGTGATGGCGGCGGTGGCCGGCTTCGACACTTCCACTTTCACCGGATTATGCAGGAATTGCTCGGTGATGCGCTGGATTTCCGGCGGCATGGTAGCCGTGAAGAACAGCGTCTGCCGGGTGAACGGCACCAGTTTGCAGATGCGCTCGATGTCGGGAATGAAACCCATGTCGAGCATGCGGTCGGCTTCGTCGATCACCAGCAATTCCACGCCGGTGAGCAGAAGGCGTCCGCGTTCGAAATGATCGAGCAGACGGCCGGGTGTTGCGATCAGAACGTCGACGCCGCGCGTCAGCTTGGCATCCTGCTCGTCGAAGGAGACGCCGCCGATGATCAGCGCCACGTTGAGCTTCTGGCCGATGCCGTATTTGTCGAAATTTTCCTGCACCTGCGCGGCGAGTTCGCGCGTCGGCTCAAGGATCAGTGTGCGCGGCATGCGCGCGCGGGCGCGGCCGTTTTCCAGCATGGTGATCATCGGCAGCGTGAAAGCCGCCGTTTTGCCGGTGCCGGTCTGCGCAATGCCCAGCACGTCGCGCCGGGCGAGAACGTGCGGAATGGCTTCGCTTTGAATGGGGGTGGGTGTCGTATAACCAGCCGCCTGGACGGCGGACAAAACCTTGTCGGACAAGCCGAGTTGAGAGAAGGACATAGAACCTCTAAGCGGTGCCGCCCGGTGATATAGCCGCGCCGGATGAAGGAACGACGACTGCGATGCGCGGAAAGGGGGCGGCGACCGAATCCTGTCGGTCGCTCCTGTGCCCGGAAGATAGGGCCGGAGGGGCGAAAGTCAATCCTTCGGCGGTGCACTAAGTTAAATAAATAGCTTAACTTTTCGGCTCCGGACGGGGCTTTCGAGCGTTGGAGGAGACATGACCGAGACACTTCCGATCATCCTGATCCCCGGCCTGAATTGCTCGCCCAGGCTCTATGCCGCCCAGTTGCCCGCCCTGTGGTCGTTCGGCCCGGTCACGGTCGCCGATCACCGCCACGACGACGGCATGGCGGCGATTGCCGCCCGGATCCTCGCCGACGCCCCGCCCCGGTTTGCCCTGATCGGGTTGTCGATGGGCGGCTATGTCGCCATGGCGATCATGCGGGCGGCGGCGCAGCGGGTGGCGAAGCTGGCGCTGCTGGATACCGGCCCGCGCGCCGATACCCCCCAGCAATCGGAGAACCGCCAGCGCCAGATCGACATCGCGCTCGCCGGGCGGTTCGCGGAAATCCCCGCGCTGCAATGGCCGATGCTGGTTCACAAGAACCGCCAGCACGACGAGGGACTGAAGCAGGTCGTAATGCGGATGGCGGAAGACACTGGCGCGGATGCATTCGTGCGTCAGCAGCGTGCGATTGCCGGTCGCCCGGATTCGCGGCCCGCTCTTCCGCAGATCGGCTGTCCCACACTCATTTTGGTGGGAGATGGAGATCAACTTACTCCGCCGGAGCTGTCCGGCGAAATGAATGTTCTTATTCCGGGTAGCCGCCTTGTGGTCGTCCCCGACAGCGGGCATCTGTCCACGCTCGAGCGGCCGGAGGCCGTGACCAAGGCGCTTGTGAACTGGTTGCAAGGTTAGAATCCGTTCAATGACATCCATTCTCGATCTGATCGGCGAAACCCCGCTGGTCGCGGTGACGCGCCTCGATACCGGGCCGTGCCAGCTGTTTCTCAAGCTCGAGAGTCAAAATCCGTCAGGCTCGATCAAGGACCGGCCGGCGCGCGCCATGATCGAGGCGGCGGAGGCCGACGGCCGCCTGAAGCCGGGCGGCATGATCGTGGAAGCGACCGCCGGCAATACCGGGCTCGGGCTTGCCTTCGTCGGGGCGCAAAAGGGTTATCGCACCGTGCTGGTGGTGCCCGACAAGATGTCGCGCGAGAAGATTCTGCATGCGCGCGCCATGGGCGCCGAGGTCATTCTCACGCGCTCGGATGTCGGCAAGGGCCATCCCGATTATTACCAGGATCTCGCCGCCGACATCACGCAGCGGGCGAAGGGCGCGATCTACATCAACCAGTTCGAGAACCCTGCCAATCCGCACGCGCATGAAACCGCAACCGCGCCGGAATTGCTCAGGCAGATGAACAACGACATCGACGCCGTTGTGGTCGGCGTCGGCTCCGGCGGGACGCTGACCGGCGTCGGGCGTTTCATGAAGGCTGCGTCGCCGAAAACGAAAATGATCCTGGCCGATCCCGTCGGCTCGGTGCTGGCGCCGCTGGTCAAGACCGGGCAGATGACGGAGGCGGGCAGCTGGGCGGTGGAGGGGATCGGCGAGGATTTTGTCCCGCCGAACTGCGATCTGTCGCTGGTGAAAGAGGCCTATTCGATTCCCGACCCGGAAAGCTTCGTGGCCGCGCGCGACCTGCTGCGCGTGGAGGGCGTGTTCGGCGGCTCGTCGTCCGGCACGCTGCTGGCGGCGGCTTTGCGCTATTGCCGCGCGCAAAGCACGCCGAAGCGTGTGGTCAGTTTCATCTGCGATTCCGGCGCCAAATATCTCTCCAAGGTGTTCAACGACGCCTATCTGGCGCAGGAAGGTTTTCTCGGTGTCGAGAAATCCGGCAAGGTACGCGATCTGGTGGTGGCGCCGCGCGACAAAGGCGGTGCGGTCGAAGTGCGCCCGCAGGACAACCTGCGCACGGTGTTCGCGCGCATGCGCGCGGCCGATGTCTCGCAGATGCCGGTGATGGACGGCGACCGGATTGTCGGCCTGGTCGATGAAAGCGATCTGCTGGCTGCGCTGCTGACGCTCGGCGAAAGCAGGGCCTTCAGCCGTCCGGTCAGCGACGTGATGGTGACGCGGCTGGAGACGATCTCCGCCGATGCGCCGATCCGCGATCTGGTGCCGCTGTTCAGGAAGGATTTCGTTGCCATCGTGATGGAGGACGATCGTTTTCTCGGTCTGGTCACCCGCATCGACCTGATCAATCATTTCCGGACCGCGATGCAATGATGCGTTTTTTCTCTTCCGATGTCGCTGAGGGATAAAAAGGTGATGCCATGACCAAACCCAACCGGCCCGGTTTTTTCACCCGCTGCATTCACGCCGGGCAGGAGCCTGATCCCACGACCGGTGCGGTCATCACGCCGATCTATGCGACATCGACCTACGTGCAGCAAAGCCCCGGCGTGCACAAAGGCTACGAATATGCGCGCTCGCAGAATCCGACCCGGATGGCGTTCGAACGCTGCGTCGCAGATCTGGAAAGCGGCAGCGCCGGTCTTGCCTTCGCATCGGGACTGGCGGCGATCTCGACCATTCTCGAATGCCTCGATCAGGGCGCGCACGTGGTTGCGACCGACGATATCTATGGCGGCACGCGCCGGCTCTTCACCCACGTGCGCCACCGTTCGGCCGGCCTGGAGACAAGCTTCGTCGATCTGAGCGATCTTTCGGCGATCGAGAAGGCGATCCGCCCCGACACCAGGATGATCTGGGTGGAGACGCCGACCAATCCGCTGCTCAAGCTCGCGGACCTGCGCGCAATCGCTGCGCTGGCGAAAAAGCGCAACATCATCACCGTCGCGGACAACACCTTCGGCAGTCCGTATCTGCAGCGCCCGCTGGAATTCGGTTTCGACATCGTGGTGCATTCCACCACCAAATATCTCAACGGCCATTCCGACATGGTCGGCGGGATCGCGGTGGTGGGCGACAACAAGGACCTGCGCGAGAAACTCGGCTTTCTGCAGAACGCCGTCGGCGCCATCCAGGGGCCGTTCGATTCCTTCCTCGCACTGCGCGGGATCAAGACGCTGGCCCTGCGCATGGAGCGGCAATGCGCCTCGGCCCTGAAGATTGCCGAATGGCTGGAACAGCATCCCAGGGTGAGCAAGGTCATCTATCCCGGCCTCAGGAGCCATCCCCAGCATGCGCTGGCCAAGACCCAGATGCGCGCGTTCGGCGGCATGATCTCGGTGGACCTCAAGACCGGCCTCGACGGCGCGCGCGCCTTCCTGGAGCGCTGCGAGGTGTTCGCGCTGGCGGAAAGCCTGGGCGCGGTGGAAAGCCTGATCGAGCATCCCGGCATCATGACCCATGGTTCGGTCCCCCCTGAGGTGCGGGCGGAGCTGGGCATCACGGACGGGCTGGTGCGGCTGTCGGTCGGGATCGAGGACGTCGAGGACCTGATCGGCGACCTAGAGAACGCCTTTACGGCCTTGAAATAGGCCGCATTCGGCGGTGTTTACTCCCGTTCGGCGGTCGTTCAGTCTGCCGGCAGTCTGTTGGAGGATCCCCCGATGAAGCCGTCTCTGCCCCGCGCGTTTGCGGTCTCCTGCCTTGCCGCCGCCTTTGCCGTCCAGACCAGCGTGGTGGGCGCGCTGGCGCAGTCTGCGTCCAGGGACTTCACCCCGGAAGTGGGGCAGGCTGGCAAGGACGTGATCTGGGTTCCCACCGCGCAGGCGCTGGTCGACAAGATGCTGGACATGGCCAAGGTCACCGCGGCCGATTACGTCATCGATCTCGGCTCCGGCGACGGCCGCACCGTGATCACGGCGGCCAAGCGCGGCGCCACCGCGCACGGCATCGAATACAACCCGGACATGGTGGAACTGTCGAAGCGCAATGCCGAAAAGGAAGGCGTCAGCGCGAAGGCGACCTTTGCCAAGGCCGACATCTTCGAGAGTGATTTCTCCAAGGCCACCGTGATCACCATGTTTCTGCTCTCGACCATCAATCTCAAGCTGCGGCCGAAAATTCTCGACATGAAGCCCGGCACCCGCGTGGTGTCGAACTCCTTCGACATGGGCGAGTGGACTCCGGAGGAGACCTTCCAGGTGACCGAAAACTGCACGACGCATTGCCGCGCGCATTTCTGGGTGGTGCCGGCGAAAGTGGATGGCAGCTGGAAGGTCGGCGAGGGCGAACTCGCGCTCAAGCAGAGTTTTCAGATGCTGTCCGGCACGCTCAAGAACGGCAACGTGTCGGCGATCGTGATCAACGGCAAGATGACCGGCGACCAGATCAGCTTCGCCGCCGGCGACACGCAATATACCGGCAAGGTGAATGGCAACGTCATCGAGGGCGTGGCGAAGACCGGCGACAAGGAAACCAGGTTCCAGGCGACGCGCGGCTAGTGCGCGCTGAATATGCAAGCGAGCAGAATTTTCAGTGGAGGATTGTATGAAGGCGTTGAAAGTGTTGACCGGTTCGGTGGCGTTGTCCTGTCTGGCCGCGGTGCTGGCGTTGAATCTCGCGCCGGTGCCGCAGGCGATGGCCAACGGCGCAACCGCGCAGGCCGAGAAGAAGTCCGGCACTTATGAGCCGTCGGTCGGCCAGGAAGGCAAGGACGTGGTCTGGGTTCCGACCGCGCAATCGCTGGTCAACAAGATGCTCGACATGGCCAAGCTGACGCCGTCCGATATTCTGTACGATCTCGGCTCCGGCGACGGCCGCACCGTCATTACGGCTGCCAAGCGTGGCACGACTGCGTATGGAATCGAATTCAATCCCGACATGGTGGAATTGTCGAAGCGTAACGCCGAGAAGGAGGGCGTCAGCGCGAAGGCGACGTTTGCCAAGGCCGACATCTTCGAGAGCGATTTCTCCAAGGCGACCGTGATCACCATGTTCCTGTTGCCGGAACTGAATGTGCGGCTGCGCCCGACCATCCTGAAGATGAAGCCGGGCACGCGCGTCGTGACCAACTCCTTCAGCATGGGCGACTGGAGCGCCGACCAGACCGAGAGTGTGAACGAGGATTGCCGCTCCTATTGCACGGCGTATCTCTGGATCGTTCCGGCGGATGTCGGTGGCACCTGGAAATTGCCGCATGGCGATCTGGTGCTGGAACAGAAATACCAGGTGGTCTCGGGTTCGCTGAAGAGCGGCAGCAACGCCGCCGCGATCAGCGAGGGCAAGCTCGACGGCGACCAGATCACCTTCAAGGTCGGCGACACGCAATATTCCGGGAAGGTGACGGGCGAGGCGATGGAAGGCGTCGCCAGGACGGGCAGCGGCGAGAACAGGTTCCAGGCCACGCGCGCCAAATAGGCGCAATCCGGACCGCGGACCGGAAACCGGCGGGGGCGAAAGCCCCCGCTTTTTCATGCGGTTGCGGGCAGGGGCAAGAGATCCCTGGCCGTTAATTTCACACTAACGCTCGCGCCCTAGAAATGCGGGGCATGTCGTTTGTTGAGTATGTCCGCGTTCCTGATCCGGCGACCCTGGAACTGTTCACGGTTCCGGGCCTGTTTCTGCTGGTGCTGTGCCTGGCTTTGCTGGCGGGCTTGCGCTGGCACGCAGCCCTGACCGTCACTGCCTTGGTGCTGGCGATCTGCGTCATGGGCTTTGCCGCGCGCAGCGGCGTGCTGTCGTCCGCGACCACCATCGGCACCGCCGTCGCGGCCATCCTGCTGATCGCGTTCTGGAAGCTGCGGTCGCGCAAGACGCAGGCGTGACCCGCGCACGGCGTCGGGCCGCCGCCGATCTTCACAACTGCGACACCCCCTTTGAACCCGTCCCCCGGCTCATGCGACTATCTCGGTGCGGCGGATCTGGCACGGACCCGGCAGGGTACTGGATTCCGGGGATTTTGAAGGGGATGGCGATGCGACAGCTGGCGCTTCTGGTGGCCGCTCTGGTGGCGGGGATGGCGATGGCCTTCGGCCCGACGCCGGCTTTTGCCCAGAAGAAAGTCGCGCTGGTCATCGGCAACGACGACTACAAGAACATTCCCGCACTGAAGAAAGCCGGCAACGACGCCCGCAAGATGGGCGAGACCCTGAAGGGGCTCGGCTTCCAGGTGATCGAGGCGCAGAACCAGACCCGCCGCGGCATGAGCGAGACCTTGCTCGCGTTCGACCGCGCGCTGGCGCCGGGCGACACCGCGTTCTTCTTCTTCGCCGGCCACGGATTCGAGATCCAGGGCGACAATTATCTGCTGCCGGTCGATGTGCCGGAAGCGACCGAAGGTCAGGAAGAACTGGTGCGCGACGCCTCATTCGCCGCCCAGCGCGTGATCGAGCGTCTGCAGTCGCGCGGCGTGCGCACCTCGATTCTGGTGCTCGATGCCTGCCGCAACAATCCGTTCGAACGCCCGGGCAAGCGCTCGGTGCGCGGCTCCGCCGGTCTCGCGCCGATGACGCCGAACGAGGGCGTGTTCGTGATCTTCTCCGCCGGCGCCAAGCAGGCTGCGCTCGATCGCTATTCGGAAGACGACAAGGATCCCAACTCGGTTTTCACCCGTCACTTCGTGAAGGAATTGCAGACGCCCGGCCTGACGCTGGTGCAGATCGCCAAGCGCACGCAATCGGACGTGAAGGTGCTCGCCGCCAAATGGCGTCACGACCAGACCCCGGCCTATTACGATCAGATCGTCGGCGACGTGGTTCTGAATGGCACTCTCGACACCAAGCGCCAGATCGAGGTGTTGCCGCAAATCGCGGCCTTGCCCGCGCAGCCGCTCGGCCCGCGCGCGCGCATCACCGCGCCGGACGATCAGCTCAATGCGCCGATCGCCAATTTCATGCGCCACAATGGCGGCTGGTCGGTGACGCTCTCCTTCGCCGATCCGGTCACCGCGATTTCCTGGCGCCTGGGCGAGCAGGGCAATTTCAAGGAGACCGGCTTCCTCGACACCCTCGATCCGCGCACTCGCAAGCGCATGCCCAATCCGTCGCTGCAGCTCGATGCCGATACGCCGGAAGGCACCATCTATGTCCGCTCCGCCGATCTGCGCGGCAACTGGGGCGAGGCGTTTCCGGTGAAGTTCAGCCCGACGGAAGCGCTGGAGAAGAGCCAGCGCCAGATTCTGGAAATGACCAGCGGCAGCTGGCTGTCGTTCCGCGAATATAACGGCCTGATGGTCTATTGGTCGCATCTGGCGTCGTATCGCTGCGCCATCCGCGAGGTGAAGGTCGGTTTCGACTCCACCGTGCCGGACCGCAAGCTCACGCTGCCGCCTTGCGACCTGCGCGATCCATCCGCGATCCCGCACAATGCCACGACCTACATGAAGCTGCCGCAGGCCACCAAATTCATGTCGGTGGAACTGACCTATCGTGACGGCACGGTGTCGGAAACCAAAACCTTTCGCGCCGACGGCGCGCGGCGCAATTAGGCGCCGCCGTTCCCGCGCGGCTAGGGTTTGCCCGGCGCTGCGGCCGGAGCGACCGCCGCCGGCTCCGTCTTGCTGAATCCAAGCCGGGCATTTGCGCGCCCCCTGCGCCAGCGCCGCTGATCGACATAGGGCATCACCAGATTCTTGAAGGCGCGATGAAGCAGTCTAGGCTCTGGGGGCCGAAAAAATCCCATCCGTTCCGGCAATCATCCCTTTTCTGACCCGGCGGGTCCCTGTAGGGGGTAAGAAAAATGATGGTGGGACCAAGGGAGAATCATGCGCACGCAGGTGGGAATCATCGGGGCGGGCCCGGCCGGGCTGATGCTGTCGCATCTTCTGCATCTGGCCGGCATCGACTCCATCATCATCGAAAACCGCAGCCGCGACTATATCGAGCAGCGCATCCGTGCCGGCCTGATCGAGCAATGGGCGACCGACATGCTGGTGGAAACCGGCGTCGGCGAGCGCATGAACAGCGAAGCCATGTTCCATGACGGCAACTATCTCTGCTTCAACGGCGAGCTGCATCACCTGAATTTCCGCAAGCTGGTCGGCAAGGGCATCACCATCTATGGCCAGCAGGAAGTGGTGAAGGATCTGGTGGATCGCCGCCTCGCCGATGGTGGGCAGATCCTGTTCGAGGTCGACAATGTCTCGGTGCACGATGTCGACGGCAAGACGCCGAAGATCATGTTTCGCCAAGACGGCAAGGAACAGGAGATCGTCTGCGACTTCATCGGCGGCTGCGACGGCTTTCACGGCATCTGCCGGCCGGGTTTCCCGGACGGCCTGCTGACCTTCTATGATCGCGAATATCCGTTCGGCTGGCTCGGCATCCTGTCGGAATCGCCGCCGCCCAAGGACGAACTCATCTATTCGTATCACGACCGCGGCTTCGCGCTTTACACCATGCGCTCGCCGACACTGGCGCGGCTCTATATCCAGGTCGACTACGACGAGGACATCAAGAACTGGCCCGATGACCGCATCTGGGAAGAACTGCACATCCGGCTCGGCGGCACCTGCAAATTGCAGGAGGGCAAGATGCTGCAGAAGGGCGTCACCCCCATGCGGTCGTTCGTCTGCGAACCGATGCAGCATGGCCGGCTGTTCCTGGCCGGGGATTCTGCCCACATCGTTCCGCCCACCGGCGCCAAGGGCATGAATCTGGCGCTCGCCGATGTGCGCGTGCTGTCGCGCGCGCTCACCGAATTCTACAAGACCGGTCAGACCGCAAGGCTCGACGGCTATTCGGACACCTGTCTGAAGCGCGTGTGGAAAGCCCAGCGCTTCTCCTGGTGGATGACGCAGATTTTCCACCGCTTCCCGGACGAATTGCCGTTCGACCACCGCCGGCAACTGGCCGAACTGGATTACGTCGCAACGTCGACGGCGGCGGCGACCGCGCTCGCCGAGAATTACACCGGCTTGCCGATCGATTGACGGGTCAGACGCTGCGCCTAAGGACGCAACAATTTCGCTTTCCGCTATCCCGGCCAACCCGTTATGCTGCGGCGCAAGGGCGACGGCGGCTGTTCCAGTCCGCATGCAATGCGCCCGCTGGAGGAATGCCATGGTTGTTAGCTGGGCCGCTCGCACGGGGCGGGGGATTGCACTTACATTATTGACGCTGGCGTTGTCCTTTTCTGCACTGTCATCTGCGCAGGCGCAGGGCGCCTATCCGGACAAGCCCATCCGCATGGTGGTCGGGTTTGCGGCCGGCGGCGGCAACGACATTTTCGCGCGTCTGATCGCGACCAAGCTGCAGGAAAAGCTGGGCTGGACCGTGGTGATCGAGAACAAGCCGGGAGCGGGCGGGCGCACGGCGGCGGAATTCGTCGCGCGCGAGCCTGCCGACGGCTACACCGTGCTGGTCGGCGCCAGCGGCGCGATGGCGATCGGCCCGGTGATCTTCAAGACCGGCTACGACACCCTGACGAGTTTTGTCCCGGTCACCATGATCGGCGACTACGCACTGTTCCTCGTGGTCAATGCCGACCACCCGGCCAAGAACGTGGCCGATCTCGTGGCATGGACCAAGGCCAATCCCGAGAAGGCGAATTATGCGACTTCCTCGCCAGCCTTCACGCTGCCGATCGAGTTGTTCAAGTTGCGCACCGGCGCGCAAGGCACCGCGATTCCCTTCAAGAGCAGCGGCGAGTCGATCCTGAACATCATCTCCGGCAGTGCCGCGATGACCATTGTCGATCCCCCGCCGGCGGTGCCTCAGGTGCAGGGCGGCAAGCTGCGCGCACTCGCGGTGACAGGCTCCATGCGCTCGCCGGCCCTGCCGGCAGTGCCGACCATGGCGGAAGCGGGCGTGAGGGGCATGGACGTCGCTTTGTGGAGCGGGTTGTTTCTGCCCGCCGGCACGCCGAATCCGATCGTGGACAAGCTGGCGAAGGAAGTGCGCGACGTGCTGCTCAACACCGACGTGAAGGACAAGCTGGCGGCGCTCGCCACCACCGCGTCCGGCATGGAACCGGCCGACTTCGCGCGTCACATCAGCGCGGAAATCAAGATGTGGCAGGAGGTCGTGAAGGAAGGCAATCTCAAGTTCGGAAACTGAACGGCAGCGCATCGCACATGCGCGGATATGGCCGGCTTTTACGCCGGCCATATTTTTTTACACGTCCAGAAGATCCTCGGACGCGAATGCCGCGCGCTCCTGGATGAAGGCGAAGCGCGCTTCCGGCTTGGTGCCCATCAGCTGATCGACCGACTTGGCGGTCCTGGTCTTGTCCTTGTCGGCCAGCATCACCTTGAGTAGCGTTCGCTTGCCCGGGTCCATGGTGGTTTCCTTGAGCTGGGCGGCCATCATCTCGCCGAGGCCCTTGAAGCGGCCGACCTCGACCTTGGCGTTGGCGTGGAATTCCTTCTTCAGCAGGATCTCTTTGTGCTTGTCGTCGCGCGCATAGAAGGTCTTGCCGCTGTGGCTCAGGCGATAGAGCGGCGGCACGGCGAGATAGAGATGGCCGTTCTCGATCAGTCGCGGCATCTGCCGGTAGAAGAACGTGATCAGGAGCGAGGCGATATGCGCGCCGTCGACATCGGCGTCGGTCATGATGATGACCTTGTCGTAGCGCAGCCCGCCGTCGCTGTAATGCGTGCCTGAGCCGCAACCGAGCGCCTGGATCAGATCGGCGAGTTGCTGGTTCTGCGCCAGCTTGTCCTTGCCGGCGGAGGCGACATTGAGGATTTTTCCGCGCAGCGGGAGGACCGCTTGCGACTTGCGGTCGCGCGCCTGCTTGGCGGAGCCGCCGGCGCTGTCGCCCTCGACGATGAAGATTTCCGAGCCTTGCGCGGCGGTGTTGGTGCAGTCGGCGAGCTTGCCGGGCAGGCGCAGCTTGCGCACCGCGCTCTTGCGCGAGACCTCCTTTTCCTGCTTGCGGCGAAGCCGTTCCTCGGCGCGCTCCACCACGAAATCGAGCAGCTTGTTGGCCTGCAGCGGATTGCCGGCGAGCCAGTGGTCGAACGGATCGCGCACCGCCTGTTCGACCACGCGCACGGCTTCCGGCGAGGCGAGGCGATCCTTGGTCTGGCCCTGGAATTCCGGCTCGCGGATGAAGACCGAGATCATCGACGCGCAGCCCGACATCACGTCGTCGCTGGTCACGATCGCGGCGCGCTTTTCCTGGCCGACGCGGGCGGCGTGATCGCGCAGACCCTTGAACAGGGCCGAGCGCAGGCCGCTTTCATGCGTGCCGCCGTCATGGGTGGGGATGGTGTTGCAATAGGAGGAGGTGAAGGGATCGGCGTCGGCGACAAAAGCCACCGCCCATTCCGCCGTGCCATGTCCGCCTTTTTTCTCCGACCGTCCGGAGAAGATGTCGGGATGAACGAGCGTCGTGCCCTCGATGGTCGCCGCCAGATAATCCTTGAGCCCGCCAGGGAAATGCAGCGTGGCGTCCGCCGGCACGTCGCTGCCCGGCTTGATCAGGGATGGGTCGCAGGACCAGCGGATTTCCACGCCGCCGAACAGATAGGCCTTGGCGCGCGCCATGCGAAACAGCCGCGCCGGATCGAAGGTGGCGTTGGCGCCGAAAATCTGCGAATCTGGCTTGAAGCGCACCTTGGTGCCGCGCTTGTTGGGCGCGCGGCCGAGCTTTTCCAGCCCGCCTTTCGGTTTGCCGCGCTGGAACGTCATCTTGTAGAGCTGCTGGCCGCGCGCGACTTCGACTTCCAGTTTCTCCGACAGCGCGTTCACCACCGAGACGCCGACGCCGTGCAGGCCGCCCGAGGTGTCGTAGACCTTGGAATCGAACTTGCCGCCCGCATGCAGCGTGCACATGATGATTTCGAGCGCGGATTTTTTCGGGAATTTCGGATGCGGATCGACCGGAATCCCGCGGCCGTTATCCGACACGCTGAGATAGCCGTCCGCCGCCAGCTCCACCTCGATGAAAGTCGCGTGTCCCGCCAGCGCCTCGTCCATCGAATTGTCGATCACTTCGGCGAACAGGTGATGCAGCGCCTTCTCGTCGGTGCCGCCGATATACATGCCGGGCCGGCGCCGCACCGGCTCCAGTCCCTCCAGCACTTCGATGTCATGCGCGGTATAGCCGCCGTCGCCGCCGGAGCGGGCGGGGGCCTTGGCCGCGCTGCGCGCGGTCTTGCCGCGGCCTGATCCGGTCTCGTCGAACAGATCGGCGGTTTTCTTCTCGGACTTGGCCGCTTTCGGGGCGGCTTTCGCCGCCGGATTCTTGACGGGCCGCGACGGCTTTTTGGTCTTCTTCGCCATGAGGGTCAGGGATGTGAGGACGGGGATGGAGGAATGGTGGGGTCGAATCGGATGCGGGCAACTATGCCATGGGCAAGACAAATCAAGATGGCAAAAGCATGAATGGGTGTTCAAGAGAAGCGCATAATTCATGCGCCGGGTGCTGGCGCGGCGCGCGGCGGCGGGCTAGATCAGAGATCCCGCCAGGTCGTCGATTTCCATGTTTCAGGACTACACCCAGCTTGTTATCGACTTCGTGCGCCACAATCACCTGTGGGCGCTGCCGGTCGTGTTTCTCCTCGCCTTCGGGGAATCGCTGGCCTTCATTTCGCTGTTTCTGCCGGCCTGGGCCATGCTGGTGGCGATCGGCGCGCTGATCAACGCTTCCGGTATCTCGTTCTGGCCGATCTGGATTGCCGCGGCGCTCGGCGCTGCGGCCGGGGACTGGCTGTCCTACTGGATCGGCTTCAAGTTCAAGGCGCCGATCGCACATGTCTGGCCGCTGTCGCGCCATCCCGATCTGCTGCCGCGCGGTCATGTTTTCATGGAAAAGTGGGGCGTGCCCGGCATTTTCATCGGCCGTTTTTTCGGACCGCTGCGTGCCGCCGTGCCGCTGATCGCCGGCATCGTGGAAATGGAATACTGGCACTTCCAGATCGCCAATTTCGTGTCCGCTTTCGTCTGGGCTTTTGTGCTGCTGAAGTTCGGCGATTTCGGTTTCGGCCTCTGGAAATGGTTCACCTGACGTGCCCGCGACGCCTGCGCCAAACTTTCGTGAACCGGTCGGCGCATTTCCGCAGTTCTTGCGCAAGGTCCATTACAGCACGATGCGCGCCCTCGGCGTCACCGCGTACACGACGCGTGCGAAGGGCGCGCGTTTCGTCGTGAACACGACCGACTTCATCGATCGCGAACTCGCGCTCAAGGGCGTGTGGGAAGGCGAGCAGCTCGAGGATTTCGCCGCCGTCTGCCGTTCGCATCATGTCGACTATTTTCTCGACATCGGCGCCAATGCCGGCGTCTACAGCGCGATCTTCGCGGTCAATCATCTCGGCGGCGACATCATCGCCTTCGAGCCGGATCCCGGCAATCACGCGCGGCTGATGGCCAATCTGGAGGCGAACAACCTTGTCGGCGCGGTGCGGGTCATGCAGGTGGCGGTCGGCAGTGCGGCCGGCGAAATGACGCTGATGGAGGCGGGGGCCCATAACCGCGGCGAGTCCTGGATCGTGCATCCCGACCAGCCGCCGGAAGAAGCGCCCGGCGTCGCGACGCATCTCGTGAAGCAGATCCGCTTCGACGACGAGTTCAGGATTTGCGGCAAGACCGTGCTGGTGAAGATGGATGTCGAGGGTTCGGAATTCCACGCGCTGGCCGGCATGGAGCGCACCTTGCGCGACAACCAGTGCTATCTGCAGGTCGAACTCTATTCGGACCGGTTCGAAGAGCTGAAGGCGCTGTTCGCGCGGCTGGGTTATCGCTATCTCAAGACCAACTATATCGATCACTATTTCACGAATATGCCGGGCGTGACCTGAGCCGGTCGGCACCGAGTGTGCCAGCCCGGGCGGGTCGCAAGCGGGACGGGGCCGAAATGTCCAGCTGTCCGCGCAAGGGGCGCCGCCGGCGAAAAATATATGGCCCGCCGCGCCCGCGCCGGGAATAAACCACGCCAGCGGGTGTTTCGCGCATGAGACCCGGCATGGAGTTCCAACCGGGACGCGTGTGGGCTATTGTTCGTCTTGGCGGCCGCACCGGACAGGGGTTCCGGCACGGTCGCCCTTCCAGGGAGGATTCGATGAGTGAATTGACACGCCGCGGCCTGATGACGGCTGCTGCCACGGTTGCGGCCACCAGCGCGATGGGGCCGCTTTTCTCCGCGCAACCGGCGCGGGCGCAGGCGGCCTCGGCGGCCGGCCAGCAGGCTGCCGGCTGGTACCGCTACAAGGTGGGCGATATCGAGGTCACGGCTGTGACCGACGGCATCAACCGCTTCAAGTTCCCGGATACGTTCGTGCTCAACCAGAACCGGGACGCCGTGAACAAGGCGCTGGAAGCCGCGTTCATGCAAAAGGACATGATGGAGATCCCGTACACGCCGATCGTCGTCAAGAACGGCGGCAAGATCACGGTGATCGATACCGGCACCAGCGAAGCCAATTTCGCCAACAGCAAGGGCGCCGCAGGCCAGTTCACCCGCAACCTCGCGGCTTCAGGCATCGACGCCAAGGATGTGTCGACCGTCATCATCTCGCATTATCACGGCGACCACATCAACGGCCTGCTCAAGGCCGACAACTCGCTGACCTATCCGAACGCCGAAATCCTGGTGCCGGCCGCCGAGCACAAATATTTCATGGATGACGCCGAGATGAACAAGCAAAGCGGCGACCGCATGGTCGGCGTGTTCAAGAATCTGCGCCGCGTGTTCGGCAATGCCGAAGTCGTCAAGCGCGTGAAGACCTATGACGCCGGCAAGGAAGTGGTGCCCGGCGTCAACGCGGTGGCGACCTATGGTCACACGCCCGGTCACACCTCGCATGTCGTGTCGTCGGGCGGCAAGTCGGTGTTCGTTCAGGCCGACATCACCAACGTGCCGTTCCTGTTCACGCGCAATCCCGGCTGGCACCTGATGTTCGACCAGATCCCCGATATGGCCGAAGCCACCCGCCGCAAGACCTATGACATGCTCGCGACGGACAAGGTGATGCTGCAGGGCTTCCATTATCCGTTCCCGGCGGTCGCCTATATCGAGAAGACATCGAGCGGCTATCGCGAGGTGCCGGTGCCGTGGAGCCCGACGATCTGATCTGTCGCGGACGCGACGGCTGAAGAACAAAAGGCCGCATCGAAAACGATGCGGCCTTTTGCATTGTGGTCGACGCGGAGCCGTCTGTTACTTTCGGACGGATTTCCGCTGCTCCGCCGTGGCGATTGCTTGATTGCGGCGTGCGGCGGCGGCTTTCGCCATGACGTCGCAATGCGCCACCGCGTGCAGGTCGCCGCGGGTGAGGCCGATATCCTTCAGCACGCGATCGTCGGCCTGCAGCAGCATGGTCATCTCACGCCCATAGGGCCGAAGGATTGTGCCGCGCTCGATATGGCGAAGACACCAGCGCCGCAGCCGGTGCAATCGCCTGCGCACGAGCAATAGAACGAGACCCGTGCGCGGCATGCGTTCGTCTGACGCGATGATCACGACACGGGTCTCAGGCCGCCGCATCAGCGCTTGGTGATGACGACTTCGAGATACTCGCTCGGCACCACCATGCTGCCGTCGTCGGCGCGGTTGAGGCGTTCGATCAGCGTCTCCAGATCGGCGAGCAGGGCGTTGCGCTTCGGCTCGTCGAGCGCCGCCAGCGCCTTCAGCACCGGGCCGTAATAGGTGGCGAACACATCGATGAAATGCGCCGGCGAGCGGTAGCGGAAGACGAAGTGACGCGGCTCGGCGGCGATCGAGACGTTCTTGCCGAACAGTTCGGCAAGCCGCTCGCGCGCGCCCCAGAGCGCCGGCGACTTGACGCCGGCGGGCGGCGGCAGGTGGGCGCCCAGCGTCTTGAACATCTGGCCGATGAAGCCCTGCGGGGTCCAGTTGGCCATGCCGATCTTGCCGCCGCGCTTGCACACGCGCAGCATTTCGGTGGCGGCCTTGTCCTGGTCGGGTGTGAACATCACGCCGAAGGTCGACAGCACGACATCGAAGCTTGCGTCGCCGAACGGCAATTTTTCCGCATCGGCCTCCTGGAACTCGATATCGAGCCGCTCGGCGGCCGCGCGCGCCTTGCCCCGCTCGAGCAGGGCGCCGACATAATCGGTTGAAACGACATCGGCAAAGCGTCGCGCCGCGGCAAGCGAGGCATTGCCGTTGCCGGCGGCGACGTCCAGCACGCGCTGGGTGCTCCGCAGGTCGACGGCCTCGCACAGCGTTTCGCCCACGATCTGCAGCGTGGTGCCGACGACGGCATAGTCGCCGGACGACCACGCGGCCTGCTGGCGCGTCTTGACGGCGGCGAGATCTGGAATCGGAGTCTGGATGTTCATGGTCATGTTTCCTGGTTGATCAGTGGTCGGTAGACAAAATGCTGGCTTATTGCGTCGGCTGCGCCGCGGCGGCCTTGCGATAGAAGGCGTAGTCCGCCGAATAGGGCACGCTCAGGAACGCGCCCATCGTCGCGCACCCGCCTTCGGCGACGCCACCTTTGGTGTTGATGCGCTGGATGGTCGAGATATCGGCGAGCCGGCCGCTGCCGCGCCGCGCCGTGACATCGAGCTTCAGCAGCGGAATGTCCTGTGCGGTGATGCCCGGCGCGCGGGCGGCGACCTTGGCGACGATGGCGCTGCCGTCCGCCAGTTCCCAGTTCGGTCCGGCATAGTGCCGACCGACCGTCTTGCCGCCGTCGATCAGCGTCGCGACCGGTTCGCGGAATTGCCAGACAAGCTTGCCGGAGGGGTCGGCCTTGCACTCATAAACCTGAGCGCCTTGCGCGTGGATGGTCGCGGCCAGCGTTTCGCCCGGCGCGGCGATGGCATCCGGTATTTCGGCGCTGGCGGCCGGAAGCGGCAGCGTGACGATGGTGAGAAAGCTTGCGGACAGCAACATGCGTTTCATGGCGGTGTTTCCCTTCTGGCGCGAGGCGCAAATTTTTCGTTGGATCGGCGGTGGTCCGGTATGGCGGCACGGCCGGGGCTGCTCGATAGAGCCGGGCGCGTGTTTTCTCCATGACCGGGACGCCGCCGTCCTTTGCAGGAACGCCGGAAAGACAACACCTTTCCGGCAGGCTTGCCGCACACTGGCGTTTTCATTCCGAGGCTGCTATGCAGCGCCCGCAGCGGCATGCAGAAACCGCATTTGCGCCGGATTTTTTTCGCAAGCACGCGCGGCACGAACTTTAAGCCGCCCCAAGACACAAAGACTTTTGTGCAAGTTTGAGAGACCTGGGCCAAAGGGCAACACCATGGGTCAGCAATGGAACGGTCTTGAGCAGGACGGCCTGACGCCGCGCGAGCGCGCGTCGCTGCCGGAAAGTCTCACGCGCGCGCTGAACTGGCTCAATCTGCGTCTGGACGAACCGGTGGCGCTCGACGATCTTGCCGCCGTGGCCGGCGTGCGTCCGCGCACACTGGAAGCGCATTTCAAATTGTATCTCGGCACCACGCCGCTCGGCTGGGTGCGGCGGACACGGCTTGCCCGCGCGCGGCTGCAATTGCAGGTGTCGGACGAGAGCGCGAATGTCACCGGCATCGCCAACGCCAACGGGTTCACCGAGCTTGGCCGCTTCGCCGCGCAATACCGCAAGCAGTTCGGCGAATTGCCGTCGCAAACCCTGAAGGCGGCGCGCGGGAAAGGAAACGACGACGTCGACGACGAAGCCCTGCGCCTGAGCTGGCGGGCCATCGCCTCCGCTTTCATGGTGGGGCCGGGACCGAACCGCGCCGCGCTCGACGACCTTGAGCGCGCGCAGGAACTGGCGCCTCATTACGCGCTGCCGAAGGCGATCGCAGCCTGGTGCTGGGGCCAGCGCGCCGCGCACGGCTTCAGCGACACGCCGCAGCAGGATCGCCTGTATTCGTTGAATCTCGCCGACGAGGCGGCACGGCTTGCGCCGCATGACGCGCTCGCGCTCAGCCTGTGCAGCGGGGCGCTGACCTTGTCGCGCCGTCTTTCGGAGGCCGACCGGCTGATCGAGCGGTCGCTCGCGATGGAGCCGTGGTCGCCCTGGGCCTGGATCCGGCGCGCCTGGCTCTCCGCCTATCAGGGCGATGACGAGAGTGCGCTGCGTGAAATGCAGATCACGCTGCGCGTGATGCCGTTCGAACCCATGCGGCATCTCGCCTTCATCGGCATGGGCTGCGTGCATTTCAACGCCGGCCGTTACGACCGCGCGGCGCGCTGGGTGCAGGAGGGAGTGGGAGCGGTGCCGGATTCGTTCTGGGCCGAGCGCATTGTGGTCGCGGGTGCCGCGCTGGCGGGCGCCAACAGCGAAGCCCGCCGCGCCGCGAAAAAACTCCTGCGCAAGGACGGCAATCTCACCGTCGCAACCGCCCGCGCGGCCTGGCCGTTTCCGCCCGGTTTCATGGACCGGCTGGGCGCGGGGCTGCAGATCGCGGGCGTGCCAAAGGCGTGAGCGCAAGACCGGAACGGCGATTGTACCAGCGCCCTGTCATCGTCGCGCTGCGGTCAGCAATAATTCGTTCGGCCCTTCCCATGCTGTCGGAGTCGTGAATCGGTTCAGCTCGTTTTCGATGTCGGCCCATGCCGCATCGCGCTTTGCCGGTTCGAGGCCTTGCACGATCTGCACGATCGGTCCTGCCGATGTTCTGATGAATGTCATGTAGTCCTGCACCGTTGGCAATTTGAACGGCGCTGCGATCTTGGTGGTAGCGATCTCGCGAAAACCGGCCTGCCTGAACAGATCGTCGATCAGCCCCGGCTTGCCAAGACTGAGCAAGCCGCCAGGCTGATATGGATCGCGCGGCGGCAGAGCGGCGTGCCGGAGCGCCGTCGACATCAGGGTGGTGATGCAGGGATTGGCCTCGGGTGCGCCGAACACCATGGTGCAGATGCCGCCGCCCGGTTTGAGTGCCCGCCGCATCTCGCGCAGGCCTTGGAGCGGATTGTGAAAGAGCATCAGGCCGAGCCGGCATGTCGCCGCATCGAATGCGGCATCATCGACTTGCAGTTGCTCGCCATCCGATACCCTAGTTGCGATATTTCTATATCCGGCCGCCACCGCCTTCCGGCTGGCAAAGCCCAGAATATCAGGCGACAGATCGGTCGCCAGCACGCTGCCGGTCGGCCCGACGCATTCAGCGATGACGAGAGTCTGGTTGCCGGCGCCGGCGGCGACGTCGAGGACATGCCAGCCAGTCTTGATGCCGGCCATGCCGAGCATAGCCCGCGTGGCTTCATGCAGCCACGGACGGATGACTGCGTCGCTGTCGCTCCAGCCTTTCGCCATGGCATTCCATTGCGCACGCATCGTGGCGGCGTTGTCGATTGCGGGTTCCATGGCAGGCGTCCTTGTCACGATTTTCAATGGTGCAGTAGATCGAGGAACGGGGTGTCGGGTGTGCTGACATAGAAGATCACCACCCGCGTCGGTTCTGTGGCGCTTCGGTTGTAGCCGGTCATCTCCACATGGGGCGGCTCGACCAGCGCTTCGCCGGCTTTCACCGTGATGGGAGGCTGACCCTTGAGTTCGAGCGTGAAGGCGCCCTCGAGCACATAGACGGTTACCGGGAAGCGATGGGTGTGCGTGACAGTTTTGTCACCCGGTTTGAACGAGGCGCTCAGCACCCGGACTGCCTGCTTGTCGTCCTTTGGCAATCCCTGGATGATTTGCTGCAGCACCAGATCAGGTTTGGCGAATCCGGGTTGCTCGGCGAGGGCGGGGCCGATTGTCGCCATGAAGGCGCAGCCGACGATTGTAAGGCGCATCCGGTGGTCTCCTGAGGCTAAAGCGCTTGGTAACGGGAAGGTCCAAGTCGCTGCAAAGTAGGACAAGCCTAGGCGCAGCCCGCAGGCGGCGGGAGCCGCAACATTGCGAAGGCGGCGTGCAGAAGTGCATAATCGGTCGATGTTCGACTGGAACGACTTGAAATACTTCCTGGCGGTCGCGCGCCACCACAGCACGATCGCCGCCGGCAAGGCGCTGGGGCTCAGCCAGTCGACGGTGCATCGGCGTCTCAGCGAATTGGAACGGCGGATGGGGCGACAACTGGTGACACGCCATACCACCGGCTATCAGCTTACCGAATTCGGCAAGGAATTGCGGCCCTACGCCGAACGGGTCGAAGCCGCGATCGAGGATGTCGCGCGGCGGGTGACCGACACCGCTCGCGACCTGACAGGGGTCATTCGCGTGACGTGTCCCGAGCCGATCGTCTTCCGGATGACGCAATCCAGTTTGATTGACCGCTTCCACGCCCGCCATCCGAAGCTGAGAATCGAGTTCGTAACCAGCGACCGTTATCTCGATTTATCGAAGGGGGAGGCGGATGTCGCTTTCCGCTCGGGCGACACCGACGATGAACTGGTGGGTCGCAAGATCGCAGATTCACTCTGGGCAGTTTACGCCAGCCGCGGCTATATCGAGCGACACGGCAAGCCTGAACGTGTGGACGATTTATCCTCTCATCTGCTGGTCGGTTTCGACGAGTCGCTCGACAACCATCGCGCGGCGAAATGGCTCCGGGACGTGGCGCCCGGCGCCAGGATGTCGGCGCGCAACAACAGCGTGCTCGGTCTGGTCTATGCGGTGAAGTCCGGCGTGGGCGTGGGGCCGTTGCCGACCGCGCTAGGCGATGCCGAACCGGATCTCGTGCGCATCCTCGGGCCGATTCCGGAATTGGCGAGAAGCTGGCGCCTGTTGACGCATCCCGACATCCGGCACACCCCGCGCATTGCGGCGTTCTTTGATTTCATCATCGAGGAACGCGAATCCTTGAAGTCAATTCTGACCGGTTAATGCCCCGTTCTCTGACGCTTACTTGCGATCAGCCACAACAACTTCCGACCAGTGCGGCGGTCGCTGTCGAGTTCTTTTGCCATGTTCCATGATCCAGCGACAGAATTCCGGAATGACCGCGCTTCGCGTGGCTCGCCGCGAATTCCATGATGCTGGCCATCGTCAGCCCGAAGGATGCTTCGCCGCCGGGCGCGAGCACCGGCATGGTGAGCATGCCGGCCGCGAGCATCCGAGGACTGAATGCTCGCGCGCAGATCAACCGCGGTACAGCGATGCTCGGGCCTGCTCGCCGTCGGAGGAATCGGGTTTCTACGAGCATGACAGCGGCGAAGAACGGCCTGGTGCGCGGCGCCCTGGCCGACGGGTCAACGGCAATGATAGGAATTTTTTCACGTGAAACATTTTCGAAACCCTTGAATTTCCTGCGCATTGACGGGGGCGCGGCGCGGCCCTATATCGCCGCCCATGACGACGACGCGCATCTCTTCATTCCGCCGCCGCCGTGCCCTCGCGGCACGGGGACGCGTTCGCGCGTAATCGTCTCGTGCCGCCGGACACTGGCTCCGCGGCATTTCCACTCTCCGAAATTCGCGGTTCCTGTGCCTCCGGCGGCGCCCGGTTGATCGAAGCCCGTGGCTCGCGTAAGCCGCTGGCCATTGCGGAGGCATGACATGGCGACCAAGGCGAAGATCGGGGTGCTCGGCGCCTCAGGCTATACCGGCTCGGAACTGGTGCGGCTGCTGCTGCGGCATCCGCGCGCCGAGATCGCGCTGCTCACCGCCGACCGCAGGGCCGGACAGGAGATGCGCTCCGTCTTTCCGCAATTCTCGCCGTTCGATCTGCCCACGCTGGTCTCCATCGACAATGTGGATTGGCAGGGCGCCGGGCTCGACCTGATCTTCTGTGCGTTGCCGCATGCCACCACGCAGAAGGTGATCAAGCAGGTTTTTGCGGCGAAGCCGGACGCCAAGGTGGTGGATCTGTCCGCCGATTTCCGCCTGCACGATGTCGCGGCCTATGCAAAATGGTACGGACATGAGCATCATGCGCCGGAGCTGCAGAAGGAAGCGGTGTACGGCCTGGTGGAAATTCACCGGCGCGACATCAGGACCGCGCGGCTGATCGCCAATCCCGGCTGCTATACCTCGGGCGCGCAATTGCCGCTGACGCCGTTGCTGAAGGCGAAGGCGATCGAGACCGGCGAGATCGTGATCGACGCCAAGTCCGGCATGACCGGGGCGGGGCGCTCGGCGAAGGAGAACATGCTGTTCTCGGAAGTGTCCGAAGGCTTTCATGCCTACGGCGTCGGCCATCACCGGCATATGGCGGAACTGGATCAGGAATTCTCGCTGGCGGCGGGCAAGGAGGTGATCGTCACCTTCACGCCGCATCTGGTGCCGATGAATCGCGGCATCCTCTCGACCATCTATGTGCGCGGCCGGCGCGGCAAGACGCCGGAAGACCTGCACGCGATCCTGGCAAAATTCTACGAGAAGGCGGCCTTCGTGCACGTCCTGCCGTTCGGCGAGACGCCGCAGACGCGGCATGTGCGCGGCTCCAACATGACCTTCATCGGCGTGGCGAAGGACCGCGTTCCCGGCCGCGCCATCGTGATTTCCGCGCTCGACAATCTGGTGAAGGGCGCTTCGGGCCAGGCGATCCAGAACATGAATCTGGTGCTGGGCTATCCCGAGACGATGGGTCTTGAGCAGGTCGCGCTGTTTCCGTGATCAGATGGCCAGCCGCATGATCGCCGTGACGGACATATAAAGCCCGACCGCGATCACGATCGCCGCGAAGGTCAGCGACAGCGTCTGTTTGTAATGCGCCAGCCGTTGCGCCAGCGCGATGCCGAACCCGCCGCCCAGGATGCCGCCGGCGACGAAGGTCGCCGCCAGCCACCAGTCGACCAGGCCGGAGAGGGCATAGCTGGTGGCCGTGGTCAGGCCGAAGGCGCTGACCGAGACCAGCGACGATCCGATGGCATTGAGCAGTGGCATGGCGGTGGCGCCGATCAGGCCCGGGACGATCAGAAAACCGCCGCCGATTCCGAAGAAGCCGGACAGCGCGCCGACCGCGAAGCCCCAGGCGGCCAGACGCGGCAGCAGCTTGCGGGCGCTGGCGCGCGTGAGCTTGATGTCCGGGTCTCCGCTCGACGGGCGCGGACGCAACATCAAAAGCCCGACCACAACCATCAGCGCACCGAACAGACCGAGCAGCTTGTCGCCGGGGACCATCTTGCCGACCTGTGCGCCGGCCGCGGCGCCGACGATGCCCGCGAGCGCGAACATGATGGCGCAGGGCCATTTCACGGTCTGCGCGCGAGCGTGTCCGACGAGATTGAAGGCGGCGCTCAGGGCCACCGCCACCGCGCTGGTGCCGATGGCCACATGCGCCGAGGGCACGCCGACGACATGGATCAGGAGCGGCACGGCGAGGATCGAGCCGCCGCCGCCGATCAGGCCGAGAATGAAGCCGACCGCGCTGCCGGAGAGAACCGACAGGATGTCCTGAATTTCGATCATGTTGAGATGACGCTTTTAGGCCGCGGATCTGCGGTTCCACGGCATCAGGGCTAGCAGATTGGCCATGCCGCAGAAGCCGGTGACACCGGCGAACAGCAATCCGGCGCCGACAAAGCCCGAGAGCGCATAGAAGAGGGGATTGACGAAAGCACCGAGCAGGACACCGATCAGCACAAGACTGCCGGCGCCGATCTGCACCTGACGGATAATCTCGATCGGCTGCTTGCGGTCGAGCGCGACCGGCAGGCCGGCCTTTTTCCAGGCGTCGATGCCACCTTCCAGCACATAGACGCTGCAATTGTCTGCCGCCGCCGCCACCAGTTTCTGCGCATTGGCCTTGGTGCGCATGCCGGAACGGCAATGGAAGATCAGTACATCGTCGCCGGGCCGCGCCGGGCTTTCAGCATCGATTTTGGACAAAGCGTGGTGACGGGCGCCAGCGATGCGCTCGCGCGCATGCTCGTCGGCCTCGCGGATATCGACCAGGACCGCGCCCTGCCGGATCAGGCGGGCGGCGTCGTGCGGCTGGATGGGTTTCAACTGACTCATTTGGTTTTCCTGTTCTTGATTTTGCGAGTTCTCGCTCGGGGATCACGGGCAGTAGATGTCCTTTAGAAGCTGCAGTAGCCGCGCCACATTCGGATCGGACAGGCTATAGAATACGGTCTGCGCGTCGCGTCGCGTGGCGACCAGGCCGTCGTCGCGCATCATGGCGAGATGCTGCGATAGCGCGGACTGGCTCAAACCAACCGCATCCGCGAGCGCACCGACCGACATTTCCTTCTGGCTGATCAGACGGCAGAGGATCAGCAGGCGCTTTTCGTTGGCGACCAGCTTGAGCAGACGGGCAGCCTCACCCACCTTTTTTTCAAAGATGGCGAGTTCGCGGTCCAATGTCGTGGACACGACTTTTCTCCTCTTTAGAGATTGCTAAATTAGGTAATGCTAATATATATGTCAAGGTCAGAACAGGGAGTTTTGCCATGACGACGCCGCGTAAACCTGAAATCCGGGCATTTTTCGACGAGCCGACCAACACTGTGAGCTATCTGGTCTGGGATGCCGCGAACCGCGAGGGCGCGGTGATCGACCCGGTGCTGGATTTTGACCACCGCTCCGGCAAAGTCTCGGTGACCTCCGCCGACGCGATTCTGAAATTTGCAGATGACACGGGCGTGAAGATTGTGTGGGTGCTGGAAACCCATGCGCATGCCGATCATTTGTCGGGCGCGCCGTATATCAAGATGAAGACCGGCGCCAAGGTCGGCATCGGCGAACATATCCGAGACGTGCAGCGGATTTTCCGGCCGGTGTTCAACGCGACCGACGTGTCGGGTGAGGGCAGCGAATTCGATCACTTGTTCAAGGACGGTGAGCGCTTCACCATCGGCACGTTGTCGGGCGAGGTGATCTATACGCCCGGCCATACGCCGGCCTGCGTATCCTACAAGATCGAAGACGCCGTGTTCGTCGGCGACACCATGTTCATGCCGGATTACGGCACCGCGCGAGCCGATTTCCCAGGCGGCGACGCGCGTTCGCTCTATCGCTCGATCCAGCGCATTCTCGCGTTACCGCCGGAAACGCGACTGTTCATGTGCCACGACTACAAGGCGCCGGGTCGCGACGAATATGCGTGGGAAACAACAGTGGGTGAGGAGCGGGCGCGCAACGTTCATGTGCGCGAGGGTATCAGCGAGGACGAGTTCGTATCCATGCGCGAAGCTCGCGACGCCAAGCTGGCCGCGCCGCTGCTGCTGCTGCCATCGATTCAGGTGAATATCCGCGCCGGAAAGTTTCCGCCCGGAGAATCCAACGGCGTCCACTATCTGAAAATTCCGGTGAAACTGGCGTCCTAGGGGCTGCTTGCCGGGAGGGCTCGCTAACGGCCCTCCACGGCGGGGTTGAACTTGCGGGCCGAACGTTCGATAATCGAACGTGCGTTCGTTATCCGAATAGTTCTGACCATGGCTTCACACCCGAAATCCCGGCCCGGATCGGCGGTTTCTGGCCGCAGCGCCGGATACCCGGCCGCGACCGAGCCCGCAGCCGACAAGGAGTTCATGACCACGCTGGCCAAAGGCCTCGCGGTCCTTGACGCGTTTGGCCCGCGGCAACCCGCGATGACGCTGTCGCAGGCCGCGGCGGCGACGCAGGTCTCGCGCGCCACCGCGCGCCGCATCCTGCGCACGCTCGCCGAACTTGGCTATGTCACACAGAATGGGCGGCACTTTTCCCTGACGCCGAACATCCTCAATCTCGGATTCGCCTATCTCTCCACCCAGAACTGGATCGATCACGCCGTCCCGCTGATGAAGGACCTGAGCGAGCAGATTCATGAATCGAGCTCGGCTTCGATCCTGCAGGATTCGGAAGTGGTCTATGTCGCGCGGGTGCCGACGCGGCGCATCATGTCGGTCGCGATTTCGGTCGGGACGCGGCTGCCGGCCTTTCACACCTCGATGGGCCGCATGCAGCTCGGATATCTCGACGACGCCGAACTCTGGCGGCGGCTCAGGGCGGCGGATATGGCGCCTTATACCGGGAACACGATCACCGATCCGCAAGCGCTGTTCCAGCGCATCCGGGGCGATCGCGAACAGGGCTTCTCGATCGTCGATGAAGAACTGGAGAGAGGACTGCGGTCGATCGCGGTGCCGATCGTCGATCGTCGCGGGCACGCGGTTGCCGCTCTCAATCTCTCGGCGCATTCCATGCGCACCAGCCGCGAGGAAATGCAGGCCTCATTCCTGCCAGCCTTGCGCACCGCCGCATCGAAGATCGCGATGTTCGTGAACTGATCACGCGATCATGCGCCACGGTGCATTCGTCCTCGGCTTGTCTTGGGTTGGGTGGCCTCGTATTGTTTGGCTGAACTGCCAACAAAAGCATCAGCAATACGGGGGACGAACGTCATGCCGGGCATCGAGCGCGACCAGCCGGAGGTTTTTGCCAGGAAGCCGGACACGGTCGGGAAGGTGACTGTGTCGGCGCCGCAAAACGGCAAGGATTATCTGGCGTCGCTGGATGATGGCCGCGAGGTCTTTATCTATGGCGAGCGCGTGAAGAACGTCACCCAGCATCCGGCCTTCCGCAACACCGCCCGCATGGTCGCGCGCCTCTATGACGCGATGCACGATCCCAAACTGAAAGACAAAATCCTGCTGCCGACCGATACCGGCAATGGCGGTATGACGCACGCGTTCTTCAAGGCGCCGAAAACGCTCGACGACATGCTGGCCGGGCGCAGCGCCATCGCGGAATGGGCCAAGCTCAGCTATGGCTGGCTCGGCCGCGCGCCGGACTACAAGGCGGCATTCCTGGCGACGCTCGGCGCCAACGCCGATTTCTACGATCCCTATCAAGACAACGCCAGGCGCTGGTATAAATACAGCCAGGAGCGCGTTCCGTTCATCAATCACGCCATCATTCATCCGCCGGTGGATCGCGACCGCCCGCCGAACGAGGTGAGCGATGTGTGTTGTCACGTCGAGAAGGAAACCGATGCCGGCATCATCGTGTCGGGTGCAAAGGTCGTGGCCACCGGCTCGGTGCTGACGAATTATACCTTCGTCGCCCATCACGGGTTGATGCCGGTGCAGGACAAGAAATTCGCCGTGGTGTTCATGATCCCGACCAATGCGCCGGGCGTGAAATTCATCTGCCGCACATCCTACGAGATGTCGGCGACCGCGATGGGTTCGCCCTTTGACTACCCGTTGTCGAGCCGCATCGACGAGAACGATGCGGTGTTCATTCTCGACAAAGTGCTGGTGCCTTGGGAGAATGTGTTCGTCTACGGCGACATGGACAAGGCCAACAACTTCTTCCCCCGCACCGGATTCCTGCCGCGCTTCGTGGTGCATGGCTGCACGCGGCTTGCGGTGAAGCTCGATTTCATCGCGGGGCTTTTGCTGAAGGCAGTGGAGGCGGCCGGCACCAAGGATTTCCGTGGCGTGCAGGCCAATGTCGGCGAGGTGATCGCGTGGCGCAATCTGTTCTGGGCGCTGTCGGATGCGATGGTGCGCGATCCAAAGCCATGGATCGGCGATTACAAGCTGCCGAACATGGACCCCGGCAATGCCTATGCGATCATCGCGACGATCGCCTATACCAAGATCAAATACATCATCGAGCAGACGGTGGCGTCGGGCTTGATCTACCTGAATTCGCATTCGCGCGATTTCAAGAATCCGGACATTCGTCCCTATCTCGACCGGTATCTGCGCGGGTCGAACGGCTATAAGGCGGAGGAACGGGTAAAGTTGCTCAAGCTGTTGTGGGATTGCCTGGGCACCGAATTCGGCGGCCGACACGAACTGTATGAAATCAATTACGGCGGCTCGACTGAGGAAATCCGCCGCTATTGTCTGTTCGGGGCACAGGCGTCGGGCAACGCCGACCGCTTCAAGGGCTTCGCGGAGCAATGCATGGCGGAATATGATCTCGATGGCTGGACGGTGCCGGATCTGAGCGATCCCGGCGATCTCAGCTATCACGTTATGCGCGGAGCCTAGACGGCTCCTGTGTCATGCGGATGCGCTGTCCGGCGCATCCGCAGGCAGGGTCCGACAATCAGAGCAGACGGAAGAGCGCCAGCACCAGAGCGGCCTGCGCCAGAAATCCGACGGCGAACGCGAGGGTGCGCAGCACCGGAATGCCCAGCGCGTAAATGATCGCGTGCGCGAGCCGGGCCCAGAAATAGACGGCACAGGCAATCGCGGTGGTCTGGGTCGAGCGACCGAGAGAATCCAGGATCAGAACCAGAGGCGCAAAGATCACCAGATTGTCGACCGCGTTGGTATGCGCGAAGTACAGCCGCTGCGCCCAAGGCGATTGCGGCTTGTCCTTGGGCGAGGGATTGTCCATCGCCTTCAGCAGACCGCGCACCTTGATGCGGTCCAGAATATAGGGAACCCACAACAGGCCGGTCAGGATCACCGTCATCGTCAGCCAGAACAGTTCACGGGACAATTTTGCCTCCCATTTGCATAGAAACGCGGTTGCGCAGTGTAGCGCCTGATTGACCTAAAAACCCACCGGCTTTGGAAGCGCCGCCAAAGACCGGCGAATCTGTCAGACTTGTAAAACGACATAACTCTTGCGCGGAGGAACCACCATGCTTTCGCGTCGCCACTGGCTGCATGGCGCAGCCCGTGCTTGTGCGGCCATATCGTTGCCGCCGGTTGCCCGAGAGGTCTACGCCGCTTCGGCCATGCCGAAAACAGCTTATCGCCGGATCAGGCGCTGGCATTGTCGAAGGAAGGCAATGACGCTTTTGTGAAGGGATCCTGCGCTGCCACCGTGGCGCAGCTCAAATCCGCAAAACCGATCGTTGCCAAGGCTGTCAGCGAGCGGACGGCCAAGGTGGTCGGCGGCATTTACAATCTGCAGGACGGGGTGGTCGAGCTCCTGGCGTGGTGTGGCCGTGATCAGGCCCTGACCCGGACATAGCTCCCGGGAGCGTCTTCGAGCGGCTTCAGTTTGCCGTCGCCGGGATTGCGCGCCGGGACGCGTTCGGTGCCTTGCGCCACGATCCAGGCCAGCCAGTCCGGCCACCACGATCCCGGATGCTCGCTGGCCTTTTTCATCCAGCTCTCAAGATCGCCGGCCGGCGGGTCGCCCAGCCAGTATTGGTATTTCGCTTTCGACACCGGATTGACCACGCCCGCGATGTGCCCTGAACCGGACAAGACGAAGCGCACCGGGCCGCCGAAATATTGCGCCCCGAGGTACACGGAACTTGCCGGCGCGATATGATCCTCGCGTGCGGCAAGCGAATAGACCGGTGCTGTGATCTTCTTCAGGTCGAGCGTGACTCCGCCAATCTCCATCTTTCCTCTGGTGAGGAGATTGTTGAGATAGCAATTGCGCAGATAGAAGGAATGATTGGCGGCCGGCATCCGGGTGGCGTCGGAATTCCAGTACAAAAGATCGAACGGGAAGGGTGCCTTGCCTTTCAGGTAATTGTTGATGACATAGGGCCAGATCAGATCGTTGGAGCGCAGCAGATTGAACGCGGTCGCCATGTAGCGGCCTTCGAGATAGCCGCGCTCTGCCATGCGCTGTTCGAGCCCCTTGAGCTGGTCTTCATCGACAAAGACCTTGAGGTCGCCGGCCTGGGTGAAATCCACCTGCGCCGCGAAGAAAGTCGCCGACGCGATGCGGTCGTCGCGCATCGCCGCCATATAGGCGAGGGTGATCGCCAGCAAGGTTCCGCCGACGCAATAGCCGATGGCGTGAACCCTGTTTTCGCCGGTGGCGTCGCGAATGGCGTCGAGCGCCGCCAGCGGACCTTCGCGCATGTATTCTTCGAACCCTTTGGCCGCGAGGCGGGCATCGGGATTGATCCATGAAATGACGAAGACCGTCAGGCCTTGATCGACGCACCATTTGATGAAGGATTTGTCGGGCGTCAGGTCGAGCACATAGAACTTGTTGATCCATGGCGGTACGATCAGGACCGGAATCTTCAGCACGGTCTCGGTCGAGGGCGAGTATTGAATGAGCTGCATCAGCTCGTTCTGGAACACCACCTTGCCGGGCGTTGTGGCCAGGTTGCGGCCGACTTCGAACATCGTGGCGTCGGACTGGCGGATATTGATGTGACCTTCCGGATCGATGTCCTCGGTCAGCATGTGCATCCCGCGCACGAGATTCTCGGCGTTGGAGGACAGCGTCTCGCGCAGCAATTCCGGATTGGTCAGCACGAAGTTCGACGGCGACAGGGCATTGGTGATCTGCCGGATATAGAACTCGGCCTTCTGCCGCGTATGCGGGTCAAGCGACTCCGCATGCTTGACCATGTGGTCGGCCCAATGCGCCGACAGCAGATAGGCCTGTTTGAGGAAGTCGAAGAACTGGTTGGACGACCATTCCGGATCGGCGAAGCGGCGGTCCCTGGGATCGGCCTTGGCGACCGGCTCGGCGGCCTCGCCCGCCATCCGTTTGGCGGCTGTTCCCCACAGGTCGAGATAGGCGCGCCCCAGCGAGGTTTGCAGTTCTGCGGCGCGGCTTGGATCCGACAGCCAGTATTCCGCCACCTGGCCCAGCGTCTTCACCGCGTCGGTGATTTGGTCGGCATAGCCGTCCTGAACCTTGCCTTCCTCGCGCGGCTTCAGATAGGCGGCCAGCGCCTTGCCGCCCTGTTCAACCAGGCATGCAAGATTATGGGAGAAGCGCTCGATATCGACGGCTGCTACCCCTTCGGCCGTGACCGGCTTGTCCGGTATCCTGTTCATTCTTCGACTCGAGCGCGCGCGGCCATGATGGCCACCTTTCCCCCAGTTTGACCCGTCCATTCGATCTTCAAGCAAGAATAGGACCGCAGAAGGGCTCAATTCGGCGTTAACCGCCTGTTTTTCGTATCCTTGCTTTGGTCATATTACCCGGATAATCCGCCAAATACTCCCTCCGGAATTTGTCCTGATGTCGCGACCTCGGCCGAGTGTGGCTTTCAAGCTGATGCCTCTGGCGGCAGGTCCGGCCGTCCGACCCTTGGCTGCCGTGGCGGCGTGCCTGATCCTGTCAGCCGTCCTTGGCGGTTGTACGACCGCCCAGATCGACCAGATTCCGACCAATATCGGGGGCCTCCCGGAGGGCGCGCCGGCCCGGCCGGCCACGCAAGCCGCCTTTCCGGCGGTGCATGACATGCCGCCCCCGCGGTCCCAGTCCCTGCTCGATGAAGAGCAGCAGAAACGGCTGGAAAAGGACCTGATTGCGGTCCGTAATCGGCAGTCCAAACAGAAGGCTCCGGCCGCTCAGAATACTGGTCAAAGCCGGAACCCGTGATAAAAACACCCACCGGGATCGCCCATGAGGCCCCTTTCGAGGGGCGCGGGCGCAGGAAAGCCTCGCTGCCATGGAAGAATTTCACCGCATCCGCCGCCTGCCACCCTATGTCTTCGAGCAGGTCAACCGCGCCAAGGCCGTGGCGCGGAATGCGGGTGCCGATATCGTCGATCTGGGCATGGGCAATCCCGATTTGCCGGCGCCGGCGCATGTGGTCGACAAGCTCAAGGAGACGCTCGGCAAGCCGCGGACCGACCGCTATTCCTCGTCCAAGGGCATTCCCGGTCTGCGGCGAGCTCAAGCGGCCTATTACGGTCGCCGCTTCGGGGTGAAGCTCAATCCCGACACCCAGATCGTCACCACGCTCGGCTCCAAGGAAGGCTTTGCCAATGTGGCCCAGGCGATCACCGCGCCGGGCGATGTCGTGCTGGTGCCCAATCCGAGCTACCCGATCCACGCCTTCGGCTTCCTGATGGCGGGGGGCGTAATTCGCTCGGTTCCCTCGGAGCCGACGCCGCAATTCTTCGAGGCGCTGGAACGCGCCGTCATCCATTCGATTCCGAAGCCGATCGCGGTGGTGGTCTGCTATCCGGCCAATCCGACCGCTTATGTCGCGAGCCTCGACTTCTACAAGGACCTCGTCGCGTTTGCGAAGAAGCACGAGATCATGGTGCTGTCCGATCTCGCTTACGCGGAGGTTTATTTCGAAGATCCGCCGCCCTCGATCCTGCAGGTGCCGGGCGCATTCGATGTCGCGGTCGAGTTCACCTCGATGTCGAAGACCTTCTCGATGCCGGGCTGGCGCATCGGTTTCGCGGTCGGCAATGAACGCATCATCGCGGCACTGACGCGCGTGAAGTCCTATCTCGATTACGGTGCGTTCACGCCGGTTCAGGTCGCTGCAACGGCCGCGCTGAACGGTCCGGACGACTGCATTCGCGAGATGCGCGAAATTTATCGCAAGCGCCGCGACGTTCTGGTCGACAGTTTCGGCCGCGCCGGCTGGCACATTCCGACGCCGTCGGCGTCGATGTTCGCCTGGGCGCCGCTGCCGGATCAGTTCCGTTCGCTCGGCAGCGTGGAATTCGCAAAGCTTCTGGTGGAGAAGGCCGAAGTCGCCGTCGCACCCGGGATCGGCTTTGGCGAGCATGGCGACGATTACGTCCGTCTCGCGGTGGTCGAGAACGAGCACCGCATTCGCCAGGCTGCCCGTAATATCCGCCGCTTTCTTGAAACCGGCGCCCAAACCCTGCACAACGTCGTTCCTTTAGCCACGCGGCGCTGACGCGCGGCTCTTACATTTCGGAATTTCCAAATGGTTGCGCCCCTGAAAGTGGGTCTTGCCGGACTCGGAACTGTTGGCGCGGCTGTGATCCGTCTGATCCGGGACAATCAAGCCGCACTTGCGGCGCGCTGCGGCCGTCCGGTCGAGGTCGTGGCCGTGTCGGCCCGGTCAAAAGCCAAGGATCGCGGAGTCGATTTGAAATCGCTGCGCTGGATCGATGATCCGGTCGCGCTGGCGCGCGATCCCGGCATCGACGTGTTCGTCGAACTGATGGGCGGCGAGGGCGATCCGGCAAAGGCGGCGATCGAAGCCGCGCTCGGCGCCAGGAAGTCCGTGGTGACGGCCAACAAGGCCCTACTTGCGAGACACGGCGCGGTGCTGTCTGCGTTGGCCGAACAGAACCAGGTGGCGCTTAATTTCGAGGCTGCCGTGGGCGGCGCCATCCCGATCGTGAAGACCTTGCGCGAGGGGCTGGCCGGCAACTCGGTCACGCGCGTCTACGGCATTCTCAACGGCACCTGCAATTACATCCTGACCAGGATGGAGCAGGAAGGAATGTCGTTCGAGGAATGCCTGAAGGATGCACAGCGGCTCGGCTATGCCGAGGCTGATCCGACATTCGATATCGAAGGTTTCGATACCGCGCAGAAGCTTGCCATTCTCGCCAGCATTGCCTTCGGAACCAAGGTGGATTCCGACGCCGTTTATGTGGAGGGCATTTCCTCGATCGCGTCTGCCGATCTCGATGCCGCCGAGGAGCTTGGCTATCGCATCAAACTGCTGGGTGTTGCTGTGAAGACCGAGACCGGCATCGAACAGCGCGTTCACCCGACCATGGTGCCGAAGGATTCCGCCATCGCGCAGGTGATGGGAGTGACCAACGCGGTGACGGTGGACGCCGAAGGGTTCCCGCCGGTCACCCTGGTCGGACCGGGCGCGGGCGGCGCCGCCACCGCGTCGGCAGTCGTGGCCGATATCGGGGATATCGCTCGCGGCACGCGGGTTGCGCCCTTTGGGCGCCCCAGCGCACAACTCGCCACTGCCGGCCGCGCTCCCATGCAGATGCACGAGGGCGGCTACTACATTCGGCTAATGGCCGTGGACAAGCCGGGCACGGCGGCGACCATCGCCACCCGTCTGGCGGAACAGCAGATTTCGCTGGAATCGATTGTGCAGCGCCACCGCGGGCCTGAGGGCGGGAAGGATGCCCGGGCGGTCAGCGGGCCGGTTCCCGTCATCCTGGTCACCTATGCCACGACGGAGGACGCGGTTCGCCGCGCGCTCGCGGCGGTGAAGCGGGACAAGGTGATAACCGGCGAGCCGCAATTGATCCGCATCGAAAAAAACCGATAGAAGATCGGGCTTGGGAGCCAAGGAAAAAAGGGGTTTCGCTGATGTCCTCGACCATTACCGTGCCGGCCCAACATGCTCTGGAGCGCATCCTGTCGCTGGAGATCGTGCGGGTGACCGAGCGGGCTGCTGTCTCGGCGGCGCGGCTGCGCGGCCGCGGCAAGGACAAGGCCTCTGACCAGGCGGCGGTCGACGCCATGCGGCGCGAACTCAACAAGCTGCCGATCGAGGGCACGGTGGTGATCGGCGAGGGCGAACTCGACGAGGCGCCGATGTTGTTCATTGGCGAGAAGGTCGGCACCAGGAATGGCCCCAAGGTCGACATCGCGGTCGATCCGCTGGAAGGCACCATCCTGTGCGCCAAGAACATGCCGGGCGCCATTGCCACGATGGCGATGGCGGAGGGCGGCACGCTGCTCAACGCGCCCGACGTCTATATGGAAAAGATCGCGATTGGGCCGGGCTATCCCAAGGGCGTCGTGCAGCTCGACGCGTCCTCGGAAGAGAACATCCTCAATCTGGCCAAGGCCAAGGGCGTGAAGCCGGAGGAAATCACCGCCTGCATTCTCGACCGGCCGCGCCATGCCGAACTGATCGCCGGGGTGCGCAAGGTGGGCGGCGCGGTGAAGCTGATCAGTGACGGCGACGTTGCCGGCGTGATCGATTGCGCGGATTCGGAGACGACCGGCGTCGACATCTATCTCGGCATCGGCGGCGCTCCGGAAGGTGTCCTGGCGGCTGCTGCGTTGCGCTGCATCGGCGGGCAAATGCAGTGCCGGCTGCAGCTCGATACCGAAGAGCGGCGCGCGCGCGGCGTCACCATGGGTATCACGGATCCGCGCAAGATCTACGAAATCGAGGACATGGTGAAAGGCGACTGTCTGTTCGCCGCCACCGGCGTCACGACCGGCTCATTCCTGCGTGGCGTCCGTTTCCGCAAGGACGTGATCGAGACGGAGACGGTGGTGATGCGCTCCATTACCGGCACCGTGCGCTATATCCGCGCCGAGCATCGTCAGCTCGACAAGTTCCATCTCGACTGAGCATCCGGCATGTCGGGCGGCGCCATCCTCATTCGTCCATTGCGGCCGGATGAGCGCGCCGCCTGGGAGCCGCTCTGGAACGGCTATCTGACGTTCTATGAAACGGCCGTGTCCAGAGATGTGACGGACACCGCCTGGCGGCGCATGCACGATCCGGCCGAACCGATGTTCGGCTTGGGGGCTTATGCGAACGGCGCGTTGGTCGGCATCGTGCATTATCTTTTCCATCGCTCGTTCTGGGCGATCGGAAATTATTGCTACCTGCAGGATTTGTTTGTCGCCGAATCCGCCCGCGGGAAGGGCGCGGGTCGCCAACTGATCCTTGCGGTCGAGCAGGCGGCGCGCGCCGCGGGCGCGAGCCGAGTGCATTGGCTCACCAAGGAGGACAATCGCGCCGCGCGGGCATTGTACGATACGCTGGCGGACAGCCCCGGTTTTATCCAGTATCGCAAGCTCTTCTGATTCGACTGATTGGGAAGGGTTTCATGTCATTGGCTCCGGTCCTCACGCCGAAAGCGTCGTCCCGGCTCTTTCTCGGCGTCGAACGCTCCGCGTCGGGCCGCGCCTGGCGCGACCGGCTGGACGAGCGCGGCGCCGCGCAGGCGCTTGCCATCGCACAGCGGCATCAGGTGCCGGAATTGCTGGCGCGTATTCTGGCCGGGCGCGGTGTGGCCGCCGATCAGGCGCAGGGTTTTCTGGATCCGACAATCAAGAGCCTGATGCCAGACCCGCATGTTCTGACGGCCATGGCCGCCGCCGCGACGCGGATCGCCGACGCCGTCATGCGCGGCGAGAGCGTTGCAATCTTCGGGGATTACGATGTCGACGGCGCCACCTCATCGGCCTTGCTGGCGCGTTATCTGCGGCATTGCGGATTGTCGCCGATCATTCATATCCCGGACCGGATTTTCGAAGGTTACGGACCGAATGTGGACGCGGTACGGGCATTGCGCGAGCGTGGTGCCACGCTGCTGATCACCGTCGATTGCGGGACGACCAGCCTCGAGGCGCTGGCCGAAGCCAAGAGGTTGGGATTCGACATCGTGGTTGTCGATCATCATCAGTGTGGCGACACGCTTCCCGACGTGCTGGCGCTGGTCAACCCGAACCGGCCGGACGATCTGTCCGAACTCGGTCATCTCGCTGCGGTCGGCCTTGTCTTTCTCACCATCGTTGCCGTGAATCGCGAATTGCGTGCGCGCAGCTTTTTTGCGGGGGACCGCAAGGAACCCGATCTGCTGTCCGCACTCGATCTCGTCGCGCTCGGCACCGTCGCTGATGTGGTGCCGCTCCAGGGGCTGAACCGCGCATTTGTCGCGAAGGGGCTCCTTGCCATGCGCCAGCGCGGGAATGTGGGGCTGACGGCGCTAATGGATGTTGCGCGTCTCGACGGTCCGCCGGAGCCGTTCCATCTCGGCTTTCTGCTCGGTCCACGCATCAATGCCGGCGGCCGCATCGGCCGCGCCGATCTCGGTGCCAATCTTCTGCTGGAGGAAGATCCGGTTGAAGCCGGCCGGGTGGCCGCCGAGCTCGACCGGCTCAACCGCGATCGCCAGACGATGGAACAGGCCATGCTGGCCGAGGCCGAGGCCGAGGCTTTTGCCGCGCTTGGGCTGGAGGAAAAAGGCGCGGTGGTGGTCACCGCAGCGAAAGGCTGGCACCCCGGCATCGTGGGCCTGATCGCGGCGCGGCTGAAGGAACGGTTCGGACGCCCGGCCTTTGCGATTGCGCTCGACACCGCGGGCATCGGCACCGGCTCGGGACGTTCGATCGCCGGCGTCGATCTGGGGCAGGCCGTACGCCGCGCGGTGAGCGAGGGGCTTGTGATCAAGGGCGGCGGACATGCGATGGCCGCCGGCATCACCCTGCGCAAGGACGCGTTATCCGCATTCCGCGCCTTCCTGGAAGACATGCTCTCGGATGCCGTGCAGATTGCACGCCGCGACGACGCGCTGCTGATCGATGGCGCGATCAGCGCGGTCGCCGCCAATGTCGAACTCTACACCATGATCGCGCGGGCTGGTCCGTTCGGCGCCGGAAATGCCGAACCGGTATTTGCCATTCCCGGTCACACCGTCGCCTTCGCCGATGTGGTGGGTGAGAAGCATGTGCGACTGAGATTGCGCGCCGCCGACGGCGCGATGCTCAATGCCATCTCGTTCCGCTCGGCGGACAAGGATCTCGGCCGATCTCTGATCGAAAGCCGCGGCCAGTCCGTCCATGTGGCGGGTCAGCTCAGTGTGGACCGCTGGCAGGGCGCCGAACGGGTGCAGTTGCGTGTGCTCGACATGGCTGCGGCCGGACCCATGTCTGGACGCTGACCCTGTCTCGGTTCTTTTTTGCGTTGAGACCCGCTTTCCCGTAAAGCAAGGCATCGTTACTTCAAGAAAAGCCCAGGGACATGTCGAAGCTCAATCTGTCAATTGCCATCGGCGACTATGATCGCAACCGTCCGCTGATCGATGGAACCGTCCAGATGGACGGCGTCGATCCGGTCTTCATGACGCTGTCGCCGGAGGAAATCTTCTTTCGCGCATTCCGTGCGCAGGAATTCGACATCTGCGAATTGTCGCTCTCCAGTTCGACCGTGAAGACGGCGCAGGGAAATTTCCCCTATGTCGGTGTACCGGCATTCCTGTCGCGCGCATTCCGCCACACCTGCATCTGGGTGCGCACCGATCGCATCAGGAAGCCCGAAGACCTGAAGGGCAAACGGATCGGGCTGCCGGAATATCAACTGAGCGCCATGGTCTGGGCGCGGGCGCTTCTCGAAGACGATTACGGCGTGAAGCCGTCCGACATCATCTGGGTGCGGGGCGGCATCGAGGAGCCCGGCCGGCCGGAAAAGATCAAGCTCACGTTACCGAAGGATGTGCGGCTGGACAGCGCGCCTGAAGGCAAGACCATTTCGGGAATGCTGGCCTCCGGCGAGATCGACGCGTTCATGGCGCCGCGCGCGCCATCGCTGCCGGTCAACACGCCGAATGTCGGCTGGCTGTTTCCCGATCCGGTGGCCGCGGCCAAGGACTATTACAAGCGCACGAAGATTTTTCCTATCATGCACATCGTCGGCGTGCGGCGCACGCTGGCGGAACAGCATCCTTGGCTGCCGGGGGCGGTGCTGAAGGCGTTCGAGCAGTCAAAGGCCAGGGCGCTGAGCCATCTGGACGAGACGTCGGCCACCAAGGTGACGCTGCCTTTTGTCGAGGAGAGATTGCGGGAAGCCCGCGACCTGATGGGCCACGACTACTGGTCCTATGGTGTCGAGCCCAACCGGCATGTGCTGGAATATTTCTTCAAGCACCATCATGCGCAGGGATTGTCGCCCAGACTGGTCAAGCCCGAGGACCTGTTCCATCCGGGCACGCTGGAAAGCTTCAAGCTGTAAAGGCGGCGTCACGGCATGCCCGGAATCAGGCCGGGCATGCCGAACGCACCGGCCTAGCCCTTGGCCGGTTTCAGCTTCACGTGGATGTTCTTTTCCTGCGTGAAGGTGAACATTTCCTCGATGCATTCCTCGCGACCGATGCCGGACTGCTTGAAGCCGCCGAACGGCGTGCCGATGAAATGTTTGCTGGTATCGTTGATCCAGATAAAGCCGGCTTCCACCGCATTGGCGGTGCGATGCGCGGTGGACAGGTCGTTGGTCCAGATCGAGCAGGTGAGGCCGTATTCCACCGCATTGACCTGATCGAGCATCGTCGTCTCGTCCGACCATTTGAAGATGCCGAGCACGGGGCCGAAGATTTCTTCGCGCGCGATCGTCATGTCGGGGGTGACGTCGGCGAAGATGGTGGGCTCGACATAGAGTCCCTTGTCGAGCTTGGGATCGGCCGGCCGTCCGCCGCCATGGAGCAGGCGGGCGCCTTCCTTCTTCGCAGAGTCGATGTAATGCAGCACGCGATCATATTGCACCCTGGAAATGATCGCGCCCATGGTGGTCGCCGCATCGGTCGGGATGCCGGGCTTGAAATAGGCGACCTTCTGCTTCACGCGCTCCAGCACGGCGTCATAGATTTTCTCGTGGACGAAGGCGCGGCTGGTCGAGCCGCAGGATTGTCCGCACCAGGTGAAATTCATGCCGCCGACCACGCCGCCGGCGACCTCGTCCGGATCGGCGTCGGGATAGGCGATCAGTGCGTTCTTGCCCCCGAGCTCCAGCAGCACCGGCTTCACGGTGTCGGCGGCGGCCTTCATCACGGCGCGGCCCGTCGGCACGCTGCCGACCAGGGCGACGATTGAAATATCGGGATGGGCGGAGAGCCGCGCGCCGGCGTCCCGCCCGCCCGGGACGACGTTGAACACGCCGGGCGGGAAAAGACCGTCGCACAATTCCGCAAGCCGCAGCGACGACAGCGGCGCCTGTTCCGGCGGCTTGACCACAATGGTGTTGCCAGCGGCGAGCGGCGCGGCCGATTTTCCGGCGCAGAACATGAAGGGATGATTGAAAGGAATGATGCGTCCGACCACGCCGCGCGGCTCCCGGACCGAGAAATTGACGACGTCGGGGCCCATCGGGATCGACGCGCCTTTCACTTCGGTCACAAGGCCGGCGAAGAATTCCATCTGCGCCGCGGCGATGTTGGCGTCGGCCAGCATTTCCCTGACCGGATTGCCGCAATCGGCGGCGTCGATCATGGCGAGCTCGCCGGCATTGTCGCGCAGGATCTGCGCGACGCGCTTCAGGATGCGCGCGCGCTCCAGCGGTGCGACCCGCCGCCAGTCCTTGAAGGCGGCTTTGGCCGAGGCAATCGCGGCATCCATGTCGTCGGCCGCGCAATCGGCGACCTTGCCCAGCGATTGGCCGGTGCCGGGATTGATCGTGTCGACATAACGCCCGCTCTTCGGCTTCTGCCATTTTCCGCCGTAATAGGCGTCACGATGCTCCGGCAGCTTGATCTCGGTCGGAATGGCGGTCTGCGGCGGGACGGCGGTGGTCATGGCGGAACCTCAAATATAAGGCGGCTCGCCGCCCGTGCGCGGCGAGCCGCTTAGGCCGGTTACTTCAGCGGAACCTGGAACAGTTCGGCCTGCTGCTCTTTTGTCAGCGGCTTGTCGATGAATTTCAGCGTCACCGCTTCCGGAAGCTGCGTGTCGAGTCCCTTGATCTCGTCGGGCAGAAGGATCGACTTCGGGAAAAACTCGTCCCGCACGCGCTTGGCCATTGTCTCGGAAATCTTTGCAAACTCCGCGTAATCCTTGATCGCCTGATCGTTGGAATACATGTAATCAATGGTCTCACGATAGCCGCGCATGAAGCGCAGCAGCACATCGCGGCGTTTCGCCAGTGTTTCGGCATTCACCGCGATAACCCGAATGGTCTGTCCGCGCACGATGGCCGCGTCGGTCGCCTTCGCAACAATGTGGATCTTGCCTTCGTCGACTTCCTTCAGCCCGAAGGGCGGCGCGGCCCAGCCGACATCGACCTGGCCTGTCATGACGGCCGTCAAAGTGGATGGTGGATTGCCGGTCGATTGCGGCTTGGCAGTGAGTTTGAATTCATTGATGAACGCCAGAACAATGGAATTGGTCGAGGACCCGCGGGTTGAGAACGCGATTGTCTTGCCGTCGGTGTCCTTCAGGGTTTTGATTCCGGAATCGGCCTTGGCATACCAATAGTCCGCGGCGCCGGTCGCTTCCGCGCCGATGACGCGCACCGGTGCGCCCTTTGCATAGGCGCTGACGGCGCCCATCGTGCCGATCGCCAGTCCAATGTCCACGCTGTTGGAAATGACGGGCTGGAGCGTTTCGCCGCTGCCGGACGTGTACGTCATTTCGAGAGTGAGACCGTGCTTCTTGAAGATGCCGGCTTTGTCGCCGAGATGCGGGATCGCCGTGTCCCAGTTGCCGCGCTGGCCGATCGCCAGCTTGACGAGTTCTTGGGCGTCCGCTGTTGTGGGTGACGAAAGAACGGCGAACATCACGGCGGCCGCTCCAGCCAGTAATTTGCAATTTTTCATGATTTCCTCCGCTAGGTACCTTTCTTAAAGGCGTTTGATGGAATCGAGGCCCCCGAGCCGGCCGATCAATGCATTCGCGCCGATCGACAGAATGAACAGCACGATCAGCATGGCGTACATGCGCGGCATGTCGAACAGGCTGTAGGCCTGGATGATGAGGAATCCGATGCCGCGGTTGGACAACTTGGTTTCCGCGAGCAGGGTTCCAATCAGCGCGACGCCCAGTCCGAGTCGGACGCCGTTGATGATCGGATGCCGCATGGCGGGCAGGTAGATTTTCCACGCCATCTGCCATTGCTTGAGGCGGAAGCTCCGGCCGACGCGGATCAGCACGGGATCGATCTGGCGCATGCCGGCGGCGACCGACAGGGCGATCGGGAAGAAGCAGGACATGGTGCCGAGCGCGACTTTCGAGGCCGGTCCGACTCCGAACCACATGATCATGATCGGGAAGAAGATGATCTTGGGCGTGGGGCCAAGATAATAGAGATAGGGCTCGAACGCCTTGCCCATGAAGCGGCTGCCGCCCAGAACCAGCCCGACCAGCAGGCCGCTCAGGCCGCCGATGGTGAGGGCCGCGCCAATCTCCCCCGCGGTGACGCCAAGATGCCAGTAATATTCCGGGCTCGACAGCAGCGCGATGATGGCGCGGCCGATGGCAAGCAGGGACGGCACCACGTCGCGATAGAGCCATCCCGATGCGGCGATGGTCTCCCACAGCACCAGCACGCCCGCGATGATCGCGAGGCGAACCAGGGTCACCGGGCTCAGGAGCGGGGAGGTGATCGCCGCTTGTCTCAGTCTGCCGGTCTCAGCCATCGTTCGATCCGTTCAATAACAACAAAGAAGACAACGCTCACCAGAATGACGAAGCAGATCGCCGCATAGGTGCCGGGAAGGTCGTAGCGTTCGGCCAGGTCGTTGATGAGCTGGCCGAGGCCGCCGAAATTGATCAGGAATTCGACGCCCACGACATTGATCAGCGTGAAGATCAGGCCGAGCTTGAGCCCGACGAAGATCGTCGGCATGGCCGCCGGAAACAGGATTTTCCAGAACATCTGCGATTGCGTGAGGTTGAAGCTGCGACCCACATTGATGAGCACGCGCCGCGTGCCGGACAGTCCCTCGATCGTCTTCAGGATCACCGGCGGCAGACCTGCGACGAAGGCCATCATGATGATGGTGGTCGACGAGCGTCCGAAGATGACCAGAAAAAGGGGATACATCAGTACGGTGGGCGCGGAAGCCGCGGCCGCCACCCAGGTCTCGGTGGCGCGGCGAAGCAGATCGACGCGGTGCAGCAGTGCCCCAAGTGATACGCCGACGAGCGTGATCAGGATCGCGGCATAGAAACATTCCTTGAAAGTCAGCACGAAGCGTTCCAGCAAATGCTCTTCGATGATGACGCGCTCGAAACTGGCGGCGATCTGCGAGGGCATCGGCACAATGAAACGGTTGATCACGCCTGCGCGGATCAGAATTTCGAATGCCAGAATCGACACCACAAGGCAGCCAAAACCGAAAAGGGCGGGCAGGCCGGGAATCCGCGCTAGAGCCGATCTGTTCATCGCGTGGCCCTGGTGACGCGGCGTCCCTCGTCTTCGGTGAGGCCGCGGCTGGCCTCCTCGCGCAGGTCGGTCCAGATCTGCGCCACATAATGTCCGAAGGCGTCGGAGCCGACGATCTCCGACGTGCGCGGGCGCGGCAGGTTGATGTCCACGACCCGTTTCACCTTGCCGGGGCGGTAGGTCATGACCATGATGCGGTCGGACAATTGCACCGCCTCGGTGATGTTGTGGGTGATCAGCATCGTGGTCTGCTTCAGTTCTTCCTGGATTTGCAGGACCTTGTCGCCGAGCAGCAGACGGGTCTGCTCGTCGAGCGCCGCGAACGGCTCGTCCATCAGCAGGATTTTCGGTTCGGAGGCAAGCGTGCGGGCCAGCGACACGCGTTGGCGCATGCCGCCGGACAGTTCGGACGGATAGCGGTTCTCGAATCCGTCGAGCCCGACCATGTGAATGAAGTGCCGCGCCTTCTCGTAGCGCTTGGCTTTCGGCATGCCTTCGATTTCGAGCGGGAAGGATACGTTCTCTATCACGGTGCGCCACGGAAAGGTGGATTCCTCCTGGAACACCATGCCGACGGAGGGATGCGGACCGGTGATGCGTTCACCGGCGACGGTGACATTGCCCTCATATTCGCTGATCAGGCCGCCGATCACATTGAACAAGGTCGATTTTCCGCAGCCCGACGGACCGATCACCGAGAAGAATTCACCTTGCTTCACCGACAGCGAGACGTGATCGACGGCGACCACGGTCCCTTCCGGAGTCGGGAAGCGCTTGGACAGATCGTCGAGTACGAGAAGACCCGCGCTATCCTGGGCGGAAGTCTTGGCGGTATGTGTCGTGGCCATGGACGCAACAGACATGGAGTTTGACCTGGTTGGAAGGGATCGGACTAGTCGGCTTGCCGTGACATCGCCGCCGTCGTGACCGGAGCATAGCCCGGCTCCACGCGAACATCGACGACGGCCACCGCGCCGCTTTCAACGGCAGCGATGGCTTTGCGAAATATCTCGGGCAGGTCCTGCGAACGTGTCACGGGGCCAAATCCCTGTGCGCCCTGCGCGCGCGCCATCGCCGCGAGATCAATTTCGGGATCGGACATGCGCTGGCCGATCCATCGGTTCTCGACCGGACGATTGCGCATGCGGGCAACGCGCTCCTGATGCAGCTCATCGTTGAAGAAGGAGCGATTGTTGGCGACCACGAGCAGAAGCGGAATGCGGTAATGCGCCGCTGTCCAGAGCGCGGTGACGCCCATCAGGAAATCGCCGTCGCCACAGATGGCGATGGGGAGCCGGTTGCTCTCCTTCAGCGCCAGCGCGGCGCCGACCGCGATGCCGGGACCGCCGCCAATGCCGCCGCCGCCGTCGCTGCCGAGATAGTCGAGCGGATGGCGGAAGGGCCACCAGGCGCCGTTCCAGGACAACGGAAGATGGCTGAGCGACACCGGCTTGTCGCCGGCCGCGTCGCGCAGCGCATAGGCCAGATGCTCGACCGTCAGCGATTCTTGCGAAAGCTTCGGCGCCGGCGGAAAGCCGGCCGGTGTCCTGGCGGCGGGTTTGGCCTCCGGTGCAATGGCGTCCAGCAGGGCGCTGGCGGTGGCATCGGCATCGGCCGAGATGAAAAGGTCCACGGGCGGCAGGGCCTGATGGTCCATGCTCCAGCCGTTGTGGCTGTGATGATCGAGCGAGACCTGGATGACTTGCGCTTTGGTGGCGAGCGCCTTTGCGGTTTTCAGCGCGCCGGCAAGATCGACCCAGTCGAGACTGAGGATCGCATCGGCCTCGGCGAGCGCCTTCAGGCCTTCCGCGTCGGGAACGAGGTTGCTGGGCGCGCCGAGATGCAGCGCATGATCGGTCGGGAACGATGCGCCGATCTTCAGATCGGTGATGACGCGCGCATTGAGCGCTTCCGCCAGGGCCACGCGATCGTTCCAGCAGGCGACATCGCGCGAGGCGCGTCCGGCAAGGATCACCACATTTTTCGCGGCGCGCAATTTGGCGGCGGCGAGTTGCACCAGTCCGCGCGCCGGCGCCGTCAGCACCTGCGGCATGAAACGCGCCGCGTCGATCGGCGGCAGCGCATCCGCAAGTTTGGCTTCCTGCATTTCGGCGTCGAGATTCACATAGACAGGTCCTTGCGGCGCGGTGTTGGCGATCCAGGCGGCGCGCAGCAGGGACTCGCGCGCGGCGGCCGGCGAGGCCGGCTGATCGTCCCACTTGGTGTAGTCGCGGACCAGCGCGCCCTGATCGCGCGCGGTGTGGATCCAGTCGATCCAGGGGCGCCGCTTGTCGGCGTCGACCGGACCGGTTGCGCCCAGGATCACGACTGGCATGCGATCGCACCAGGCATTGAAGATCGCCATGGTGGCGTGCATCAGCCCGACATTGGAATGCACAACCGCCGCCATGGCGCGGCCGGTGACCTTGGCCCAGCCTTGCGCGATCGCGACCGCGGCTTCTTCGTGCAGGCACAGCAGCATCTGTGGTTTCTGGTTGCCGAGATAATTGACGATGCTGTCATGCAGCCCGCGATAGCTCGCACCGGGATTGAGTGCGACATACGGGATATCGAGCGCGCGCAAGGTTTCGGCCACGACGTCGCTGCCGAAGCCGGCAGCATTCGCGCCAGAGGGAATGGGGCGCTCAAGGGTCGCCAGATCGCGATTGTCCGGGGTTTCCGTCTTGGATGTCGATGCGGTCACGAAAGGTCCTTGTGGGTCCCCCCGGCCGCGACCGGCCGGCACCCTGTGATGGCGATATGAGGCGATGGGCCCAAAAGCGGGCCGGTTATCGGGTCGTTCTCCCTGGACAGGCTGCGCGGCGCTCGAACGCCGTCGTGATTGGGGCGAACCATACGCTTTGACATTAGCGCCGGGAAGCCGCTAAATTCGAACCACATTATTGCAATATCTGCAACAATGAGGCGTCGATGGATCGCTTCCGGACCATGGAAAGCTTTGTGCGGGTGGTGCGTTCGGGCAGTTTCACCATCGCCGCCAATCAGCTTGGCCTGTCGCGGGCGCTGGTGTCGCGCCATGTCAGCGATCTGGAGCAGCGTCTGGGTGTGCGGCTGCTGAACCGCTCGACCCGCTCGCTCAATCTTACCGACGAGGGGCGCTCCTATCTCGATTTCTGCGAGCAGCTTTTTCAGGACGTCGAGCACAAGGAGCGCGCCATTGTGCAGACCCGCACCGAAGCGGTCGGCACGCTCAAGCTCACCGCCCCGAAATCCTTCGGCGCCATGCATCTGGCGGATGCAATCGTCGCCTTTGCGAGCGTGCAGCCGAAATTGCGCGTCTCGCTGATCCTTGAAGACGTGTCCTTCCGCTTCGGCGAATTCAGCGAGAAGGGACTCGATCTTGCGCTGCGGATCACGTCTGTCCGCAACGCCTCGTTTGTCGAGGAATCGATCGCACCGCTGGAATGGGTGGTCTGCGCAGCGCCGGACTATCTCGCGCGCGAAGGCCGCCCATCCGCGCCGGCCGAACTCGCCAGCCTTGCCTGCCTTGTGCATGTCAACGTTCTGCCGAGCGATCACATCTGGCGTTTCGAAGGACCGAAGGGAAACCAGTCGATCAAGGTGACGGGCGCTTTCATGTCCAACAGTGCGCTGGCCCTGCGCAAGGCGGCGCTGGCGGGACTCGGCATTGCTCTGGTGCCGCGTTATTCGGTGGCGGAGGATCTCGCCTCGGGGGCGCTGGTGGCCGTGTTGCCGCGTTACAAGACCGTGCCGCGTCCCTTGCTCGCGGTCTATCCGCGCACGCCGGCGGTGCCGCAGAAGGTAAGGATCTTCGCCGATTTTCTCAAAACCTGGTTTGCGGCGCGCGACGTCAACCGGCGTTCCGCGCGCGTGCCGTGAGCGTCCGGCGCGGGAATCATGTGCCTTGCCGCAGCCGCGCCAGCAATTTCACGCCGGCATAGCCGTCCGCCGGCTGCATCCCGACCTTCTGCTGATAGTTGCGCACCGCTTTCATGGTTTCCAGACCGACGCGGCCATCGGTGCCGTTGGTATCGAATCCGAGTGAGGTGAGGCGTTTCTGGATTTCCTGCACCTCCGTCAGGGTCGGCGCGCGTTCGCTGCCGGGAAATGCTTGCACGAACGGACCCGCGCCCAGAATGCGGTCGCCGAGATGACAGATCGCCAGCGCATAATTCATGGAAGGATTATAGCTCTTCACCGCATCGAAATTCGCGCCGATCAGGAAAGCGGGTCCGCCCGCGAGCGGGATCCAGAGCTTTGCGCGCGCGTTCGGCGCGTCATAGGCTTTGCCGTCGGCGCGCAGAACGCCGGCCTTGTGCCACTCCGCATAAGTGCGTTCGCCGCCGGCGGTGCCGGCCGCGCGCACCTCATAGCCCCACGGCTCGCCCCGCCGGTAACGGCCGCGCTGCAGGAGATACTTGCAGGTGCCCGCCAGCGCGTCGTCCGGCTTGCCGAACGGCGAGGCGCGGCCGTCGCCGTCATAGTCGAATCCGATATTGAGCCAGACCTCCGGCATCCATTGCGTATGGCCCATGGCGCCGGCCCAGGAGCCGCGCATTTCCTGCGGATTGCTCCAGCCGCGTTCGATGATGACCAGGGCGTTGAGCAATTCGGTTTCCCAATAGGCGCGGCGGCGCGGTTCGCCCCAGGCCAGTGCGGCGAGCGCGGGGATCACTGGCCGCATGTGGTTCTGATGCACGACCGGATCGCCGAACGCGGTCTCCATGCCCCACAATCCGAGCAGGATCGCAGGCGCCACGCCGAATTCCTTTTCCAGCTTCGTCAGCAGCGGACGCACATCGCGCAGGCGTTCCCGGCCGGTCATGATGCGCCAGTCGGACACGCGGCGATTGAGGTATTGCCAGAGTTGCTCACGGAACTCCGGCTGTGAGCGCTGCAGCGCGAACACGCCCATATCCGGCTTGAGGCCGTTCATGACACGGGCATAGGTCGCGTCCGACACGCCGCGCTTCAATGCACGCGGACGGAATGCGACGATCCATTGCTCAAAAGGCTGCTGGGATGTCTGGGCGAGTGCCGGCATCGGCATCGCGGACACGGCGCAGATGGCAAGCGCCGAACCCAGCAGGTTCCGGCGCGAGGGTCTCGAATCGAATAGGATGGCCATGCGGCCATCCTATTCACCGCAACCTTGACCGCAATCGGGCTTATCGCCGCTTCTTTTTTTGCGCCGGCTTGCGCGATTTCTTGCGTGGCTTGTCGGCCTTGGAGGAAGTGGCCTCCTGATGCCCACTCGAGGCTTCGGGCTCGTTGTCCGGTTCCATGATCTCGACGCCGCGGGCCTTGATCAGATGCTCGTAGGCCGCCACCAGCGTCATGTAGGGATTGACGCGCACCCAGCCGTCGCGCGTCGGCACATGCGCCTCGAAATGCAAGTGATAGCTGGTTCCGTTTTCGCGCCGGTTGAAGTTGCCGAGCTTGCCGATGACCTCGCCCTCGTTCACCAGACGGCCGCTCAGCAATTTGCTCTGGTTCATCTGGCCGGGATGCATGTGCATATAGCGGAAGCGGATTCGCTCGGAAGCGGTGTTGACGTAGAGCAGGAATGCTTCATGCCAGTGCTCCCGCAGGATCATGCCGTCGCGCACCGCGACGACATCGTCGAGATAGGCGTCGCAACGGTCCGCACCGTCATTGCGCAATTTGCAGGTCGCGGGGCGAATGTCCTGGCCCTGATGTCCGAGGCCGCCCGGACATTGGCCGACAAAGAAATGGCGGTGTTCGCAGAAGTTATCGCGCCATGGATAGGAATAGTTTTCCGGCGCCGCCTCGTTGAACACCAGCGGTTTCGAATTCACCCGGCACCGGTAGGCGGCGTCCTTGGTGCGAGGCCAGGGCCGTCGTCCGGTCTGGTCGCAATCGCCCCAGTGCATGAAGGATTGCGAGTTGGCATAAGCGGGTGCGGCGGCGAGCGGGAAACGCATGCGGGCGTAGACGGTGGTGTCGGGCTTGCCGTTGTGACCTTTCATCCCGGTGCCGGGGATCAGGCTGCCGGCCGGATGATAGGTGAAAACCGACGACACCGGCTGCGGCCGCGCGACCGGTTGCGGCAAGGGAGCCGGCGCGTCAGCCGGCGTTCCGCCGGCCAGGCGCAATGCGCGCAGGAAACGTTGCGCGATGCGATCGGCATTCTTGCAGGACAACCGCCGGAATGTGTGCGCCGCGTCGTAGCACTGGACGGAGACGACATAGGGCACGCCATGGCGCTCAAAGCTGTAGCGCAAGGTGCTTTCCAAAATCTGGCGCCGGATGCCGGGAAATTCACTGGCAAGGTCGCGCGCAACGCTCTCGACGCGGCCGGCGGGCGCGGGCAGGTCATAGACGAAGCTGAAGCCCGACAGGTTGATCACGATCGGATGGACGAACCTGATGTCGGCGAAGCCGGCGGTCGCGCCCGGCTGAAAGGTGAAGGCGACATCGTAGCCGGACGGTCCGCTGAGCAGAAAGCCGGTGGATCTGAATCCGGACAGATAGTGTTCGGCCGATTTGGTGCCTTCCGCGAGCTTGTCGCGGAGCAGCGCCTCCGTGTCGAATGGCAGAAGGACAGGAAGCGGACTGTTTGCGACCTGGGAAAAATGCGCCGCGCCGGTTTCTGTCAGGACGGCGGAAATTGCGGCTCGCACGCGGGCCAGGTCGGTGTCGATACCCGTCCAGTCGACCTGATGGGTCGCTACGCGCGGCGCAGGAAAAGTATCTGCCGCGGCGGCGCCGGCGCCAATCAGATAGAGGATGCCCGCCAGGGCGCGGACGTTACAGACGCGAAAAGTCATCGCAGCGACTATGCCTGAAAGCGGACGCCGCGGGCAAATCGGCCCGCGGCGCATCCAATCGCAACACTATCGCAGAATCGAGGCGTTAGGTCCGGGGCCCGATCAGCCCTTGGGCGCGCCAGCCTTGGGCTGGGCGGGGTCCTGCGGGCAGTCAGCCCGCGCTTCGACAGACTCGCCGTCCCGTTGCACGGTCGGTGCTGCCGATTGCTGGTGCCCCTCGGCCGACGGCAGAATGGCACTCTTCTCAACCGCTTGAGCGTCGGCGGACGCGGCACCCGATGTGGAGCCCTTTGCATCGGAACCCGGGCAGTTTGTCAGGTCTTGGGCAGCATTGCCGGACGCGGCAGGCGCTTGCGCCAGGACAGGGGCGATCATTCCGAGCGCCATTACGGTAGCCAGTACAGCCGTCCTGTTCATTGCATTCTCCAACAGTTTTAAGTCGCGCAAGGTCGCTCAGAGCGCCGTGGCCATGAAGGCCGCCACCACCATGCCGACCGCCAGGGTCAACGCGATCACCGGATCGAGCCTGGATTCGGCCTGCTGCCAGTCCCATTTTCGATGAGTCATGACATGGTCCCAAGGTCGTCAGGGGCAGGTACGCGCCAATAACCACTGAGGAGGGAAATGGTTCCCTTGCCTCGCGCTGCCTTGTTGCAGCCGACTTTCGGCCTGATGAAGCGTCCTGGAAGATCAGCGGAATTGCGCCCGCAGAGCGGTGCGTCACTGAATCACGGTCTTGAGCGGGTGCGTATGATCTTCAGCCGGTTGGTCGGACTAGCCTTGATTGTGACCGGCCTGACAGGGTGCGGTAACGGCGGCTCGCTGGAGGCGATCGGCGCGGCGACCGCGGAACGGCGTGACCTTCCGGGCCATGTCTATCTGCTGCGCGGACTGATCGGCGATATTTTTTCGCTCGGCATGGACGATCTGGCGCGCAAGATCGAGCGGCGCGGCGTCAATGCGTCGGTGCATGGCGTGTCGTCGGCGCGCTTTCTGGCCGACGACATTATCAGCAAGTACCGGCGCGACCCCTCGGTGGCGCCAATCATGCTGATCGGACATTCCACCGGCGGCGACGAAATCATCGCCATGGCGGAGCGTCTGAAGACGGCAAATATTCCGGTTGCGCTCGCATTTGGATTCGACCCGACGCCGATCGCGGGCGATGTTCCTTCCAATGTCGAACTGTTCATCAATCTCTATCAGGCCACCAATCTGATCGGCGGCGGCAGGGCGACGCCGGGCGCGGGGTTTCGCGGGCGGCTGGTCAATGTCGATCTGCGCGAGCGCCGGGAGATCGTGCACATCACGCTCGACAAGTCGAAGGCCATTCATGATCTGGTGGCGGACAAGATCATCGGCGTCGCGGAATTCGCCGCCCGCGCCCGCGAACCGGCGGCTTCCGCGCCGCGGGCGCCGCAGCGCCGCAGCGTTTCTCCGGGTTACGTCACGCCGCTGGTGATGAAATATGTCGTGCCGGCGAACGCGCAGATCGAATTGTGGGACAGTGCGATATCGATCGCGGTCGGCGCAGACGATACGCTGGAGACGATTGCTGCGCGCACCGGCGCTCCGGCCTGGGCGATCGCGCAGATCAACAATCTGGGTGGCGACTCCGCATTGCAGGCGGGGCGGACATTGCTGATCCCGCAAAGCACTTATGCGCCGGCGCCGATCGAGCCGGGCGGTCTTGCTCATGGCGTGAGCGGGGCCGCCCGCAGCAAGCCGATACCGACAATTCGCTGAAAATTGGGTCAGGAACTTTGTGTGCGGGCGTCTGTTGTCTTTGGAACGGACCGAAGCACAGGAGATGACTCATGTCTGATTTAAGGGATCCGCGGCTGGACCCCAGCCACCCCGATTACCGCAATCCGAATGCGCGGCTGGAGCCGGAAGCCGGCATGAACTGGAGCTGGATTCTGGGCGGCATCGGCGCGCTGGTCGTGCTGCTGCTTGCGCTCAGTTACTGGGCCGGTTCCGAACGGCAGATCGCCGAAGATGGTACGCCTGCGGTGACCACCGGCCAGACCTCGCCGCAGATGGCGCCGCGCACCACGCCGCCGTCGACCACTGGGCAGGCGCCGGCGACAAGTAGCCCGGCACCGTCGGCTCCGCCGCCGGCCCCGTCCAACCAGTAAGCAAGTCAATAAAACCGGGCCCCGGCAGGTATGCCGGGGCCACAAAGCCCCTAAATACCGAGATATCCAACGCCAATGCGTCAAAAACGCTTGGTATTGCTTCGCTTCTGAGCGCGAATCTCCTAGGGCTTTTGCCGTAGGCGCATGACGCGCTCTCGGAGAGGCAATCAAATGGCTGTCAACAAGACCAAGGCGCCCGCCAAGAACGGTGCGAGCGCGAAACCCAATCGTCCCGTCACTCTCAAGCATCTCGCTCATGCGCTCGCGGAAAGCCATGAGATGAGCAAGAAGCAGGGCGAGGCATTGCTCGGCGATCTGGTCGCAATGATCACCAAGCACCTGAAGAAGGGTGAGAAGCTCCGGCTCAGCGGCCTTGGTATTCTGCAGGTTCGCAAGCGCGCCGCGCGTATGGGCCGCAATCCGGCGACCGGCGAAGCCATCAAGATCAAGGCGAGCAAGAAAGTCGCCTTCCGCGCCGCCAAGGAATTGAAGGAAGCGGTTTGATCGCTGTCTGATACAGCAGTCGAATCCGAAACCCCGCAGGCATGCCTGCGGGGTTTTCGTTTCAGCGATCGGGTGACACCTCGTAGTCGTGCGTCGACAACTGGCGGCAGGCCGCGGCGGAGGTCAGATGCGGCGAGGGTGTCGCCACATTCTTTGCAAGGCCGAGCATCATCAGCAGACGGATCGTCAGCCAGGTGACATCCAGCTCCCACCAGCGATGACCATGGCGCGCCGAGCGCGGATCCGCGTGGTGATTGTTGTGCCAGCCTTCGCCGCTTGAGATCAGCCCGACGACAATATTGTTGCGGCTGCCTTCGTCGGTCTCGTAATTGCGATAGCCCCAGCGGTGCGCGATCGAATTCACCGACCATGTGATGTGCCACACCACGACGGTGCGAAGGAAGACTCCCCAGACCAGAACGCTGGCGCCGAACTGCACCGCCGCCATTGCGCCGTCTCCGCTCAGCCCCGCGGCGAGACATCCGCCGGCAAAAAACACGCCCCATTGAATCACGATCACCCACATCCACCAGCCGTGTCGCTCCATCTTTGCGTAGAATTTGTCGCGCAGAATGTCCTTGGCGTAGCGCTCGTAGATGCCGAGACGCCGCAGGTCGTCGTTCTCGACCAGGATCCAGCCCATATGCCCCCAGAACAAGCTGACCAGCGGACTGTGCGGGTCGGGCTGCTCGTCGGCGTGCTGATGATGCCGCCGGTGCACCGCGACCCAGCGCGCCGGTGTGTCCTGTACGCAGCAAATTCCGAGCACGGCGAAACTGTGCTCCAGCCATTTCGGACAGACCAGGCCGCGATGTGTGAGCAGCCGGTGATAGCAAAGGTTGATCCCGAGCATGCCGAAGACGTAGAGGCCCGCGATCGCGAGCACGACACCGGTCCAACTGAAAAACCACGGCACAAAGGCGAGCATCGCCACCAGATGATAACCGGCAACGCCGAGCGCATAAGGCCAGACAATGCGGGGCGGCGCGACAGAAGAGGGCAGGGGCAGCGTTCCGGCCGGCGCGAGCCTGGCCGGCGCGGGAATGGAGGTCTGGATATTCAACGCGAGGATGTCCTCAAGGGGCCGGAAGCGAGGAATATGCGGCGCATCTCTGCGTTGCGTCGCTGCGGTGTGGGCGGGGCGATCCCCATCCTTCATCGCGTCGGATTCGGAGCGCGGCCAGTCGCGAATTGTCGCATCGCGCAAAGCGTCGCTGGTTCGGTACGCGTCGCATCGTCGCGTCGGAACACGTCAGCAAGAGTCCGCTGCGGGGGAAACAATGGCGCTCCCTAGCGGAATCGAACCGCTCTCTCCACCGTGAAAGGGTGGCGTCCTAACCGATAGACGAAGGGAGCAAGATGCTCACTGGTTCCGCGCCGGTCCGGCGCGGTGAGGGAGTGGGTATAGTCAGCCGGAACGTCCCAGGCAAGGCGGCTGTCGCTACCATTTTCCCGTATTGGGCATCGATTTCCAGGGTTCCTGCGGCGGCAACGGGGCCCCCTTCTGCAGAAGCTCGATGGAATGGTGGTCGGGGGAGCGCACGAAGGCCATCTGGCCGTCCCGGGGCGGCCGGTTGATGGCGATTCCGGCCGCCATCAGGCGTCCGCAATGCTCGTAGATGTCGTCAACCTCGTAGGCGAGGTGGCCGAAAAAGCGGGCCTCGCCGTAATCCTCGGCGTCCCAGTTATAGGTCAGTTCCACCAGCGGCGCCCCGCGATGCCCGCTGGCCCTGGCCTGCTCGACCAGGCGCTCGTCGCCCGGGGCGGCGAGGAAGACCAGGGTGTAGCGGTGCGTCTCGTCCACCCGCCGGCTGGTCTCCTTCAACCCCAGCTTGTTGCAGTAGAAGTCCAGCGCGGCGTCGAGGTCGCGCACGCGCAGCATGGTGTGCAGGAATTTCATCTCTCTACTCCTCCGAAAATCCGGGCAAGCCGGGCGGCAGATCCCACCGGGCAGGTAGGTGCCGGCCGGGCCGGATCAATACATATCCTGAGCGCGGGTGTGGATAGGGCGGTGCGCGCGCTTGCACCACCGCGGTCGCGCCGATACCCCGGAGATCGGGTTCAACGGAGTACAGTCATGAAAGTAGATCTGGACGCGATGTCGATCGAGGAACTGGCGGCGTTGCGCGAGAATGCCACCGCCAAGCTGGCCGAGAAGGTGGCCAGCCGCCAGAAGGAACTGGAGGCCGAGCTGGAGAAGCTCTCCGCTTACGGCAAGCCCCGCAAGGCGCCTGCGCCCAAGGCGGTGAAAGATGCCAAAGACCCGGTTGCCAAAGCCGCATGACGACACGGGGGCCTGCGGGCCCCCGCACTTTTTCGGCGGGCAGGACATCTCGCCGACGGCATTGCTGGAAAAAGAATTCCGGACGCGACACAATCCGGGCGCATGGATCAGGCGACGCAAATGATCGCACCCGATCTCACCACCGCCATCGACCGGCTCGGCGCTCTGCTCGATGAGGCAAGCGTGGTGCTGCCCTTCACCGGCGCCGGTATTTCCACCGAATGCGGCATCCCGGATTTTCGCTCGCCGGGCGGGTTGTGGACCAAGACGCAGCCGATCCCCTTCGACCAGTTCATGGCGAGTCAGGACATGCGCGACGAGGCCTGGCGCCGCCGCTTTGTCATGGACGAGTATTTCGCAAACGCGAAACCCGGACGCGGACACCGCGCGCTCGCCAGCCTCTATCGTGTGGGCAAGGTGCGGGCGGTGATCACGCAGAACATCGACAATCTGCATCAGGTGTCGGGAATCGCGCAGCACGACATCGTGGAATTGCATGGGAATACCACATTCGCGACCTGCGTCGCCTGCGACCGCCGCTACGAACTCGACTGGGTGAAGGACAAATATCAGGCCGCGGGCGGACGCGCGCCCCATTGCGCGTGCAATGGTTACATCAAGACCGCGACGGTCTCGTTCGGCCAGGCCATGCCGGAAGACGCCATGTTGCGCGCGCATGATCTCACGGGATCATGCGATCTTTTCATCTCGATCGGCTCATCGCTGGTGGTGTGGCCGGCGGCAGGCTTTCCGCTGCGCGCGAAACAAAAGGGCGCGCGGCTTGCGATCGTCAATCGCGAGCCGACCGAATTCGACGAGATGGCCGACCTCGTGATCCGCCACGATATTGGCGAGGTGCTTGGTCCTTTTATCGCGCATTGATTCGGCCGGCGCGGATTTGGTTGCTGCGCGCATGCTGTCAAGCGAACTTGTGCACAGGTCTTACAATCTCGCGCGCGATCACATTTTCCACTTTTTCCTCGGCGTCGCAGTGTTATCTTTGTTGCACAGAGATTCGGTGAAGCGCCCTTGAAGAGGCGCCAGAAAAGCGGCGGCGCGGAATAGACATGGCGTCGGACGGATTGGGGCCAAAAATGCCCGGCGCGAATTACGGTCTGGGGCCAGACCACAGCGTCAGCGATCAGGATATCCACGGCGCGGATGAAACCGCGGCGAATATCGTCGAAATCTCCGGCGTCATCAAATGGTTCGATGTCTCGAAGGGATTCGGGTTCATCGTGCCGGACAACGGGATGCCGGACGTTCTGCTGCACGTCACCTGCCTGCGGCGCGACGGATTTCAGACCGCCTATGAGGGCGCGCGGGTTGTCTGCGAGGTTTTGCAGCGGCCGCGCGGCTTGCAGGCGTTCCGCGTCCTGTCGATGGACGAATCCACGGCGATCCACCCGGCGCAGATGCCGCCGGCGCGCACCCATGTCACGGTCACGCCGACCAGCGGGCTTGAGCGCGCGGTGGTCAAGTGGTTCAATCGCTTGCGCGGCTTCGGCTTTTTGACGCGGGGCGACGGATCTCCGGACATTTTCGTCCATATGGAGACCCTGCGCCGCTACGGGATCACCGAACTACGCCCCGGCCAGACGGTGCTGGTGCGGTTCGGTCCCGGGCCGAAGGGGATGATGGCTGCGGAAGTGCAGCCCGATGGCGGACCGCACGGACCCGCCTCGCATTAGGCAGGTTGTTGCGACAGGGCGGTTCAGTGCGGGTATCCGGTTTCGAGTGGTTTGCAAGGCGGCGCCTGTTTCTGGCGGCCGCCTTTGCCGTTTTTGCGCTGGTCAGTTGGCGCGCCGCCGCAGCCGATCTGACCACAGTCGAAATCGTCAGCAAGACCGGCGTTCACGTGTTTTCGGTCGAGCTCGTGGCCAATGACGCCGACCGCGCCAAGGGGCTGATGTTCCGCAAGGAATTGCCGGAAGGCCGCGGGATGCTGTTCGACTTCCAGCGCGAGCAGGACGTCTCGATGTGGATGCGGAACACCTACATACCGCTCGACATGATCTTCATCACCGGCGATGGCCGCATCCGGCGCATTGCCGAGAACACGGAACCGCTTTCCGAACGCATCATCCCCTCCGGCGGCCCCGTCCGCGGGGTGCTGGAGGTGATCGGCGGCACGGCGCGCAAGCTTGGCCTCGCCCCTGGCGACCGGGTGGCGCATCCAATGTTTTCAGGCAAATGACCCGTCCTGAACCGGGTAATTATTGGTAGAGAATTGGTGGTAGAGCCGGTATGTCAGCGCGGCCGGACGGTTCCGGCCAGACGACGGTCACGGCGGGGCATAGCGCAGCCTGGTAGCGCATCTGCTTTGGGAGCAGAGGGTCGCAGGTTCAAATCCTGCTGCCCCGACCATC